>JBFMCC010000034.1:0-93800 GCA_040754535.1 Chloroflexota bacterium | reverse complement strand
TGATTTCGGAGGATGACAGTCTGGATCTATATCTTTCGAACCCCACAAGCGGGCATTCGAGTGATGACGAGTCGAGTATGACAGGATTTTCCATGGTCACCAGCCTGGGAACGTATTTTGGCCATCCCACAGATTCTTACCTGAATTTGGACCTAAAGGGTGCAACAGGGGAACGCGAATTCGTGATCGAGGCGCTCCAAAACACGACCGGCCGTTACGCCGTCATAGTCATCGGTGGGAATATTCCGATTGAGGGGCAGCCTGCCGCGCCAACCATCCCGGTTATCGAGTCGGTTACGGGCCCCTCGTCAATTCCCGCTGATGGGCAGGAGTATTCTTTCACTGTGCGTTTCTCAGATGAAGGCGGCGATGTCAACCGGTTGGTCGTCAATGGACTGAACGGAATTTGGGACACGATAGATTTCAATCCCATGAACTATTTGGAATCCGGTAACGGCTACTCGGGTACAACCACATTCTCGTATCGTTGCAACACCGGTAGTTCATCGTTCAGCGATACCCTTCAGATATTGCTCTATGACTCCGCTGGAAATGTGAGCGAACCTTATACCTTTGCCCTGTCCTGTACTGCCCTCACTCCGATAACGTACGCGCCAGTCATTACCTCGGTAAGCGGCCCGTCATCAATCCCCGCTGACAGCGAACGTCACTACTTCCGCTTGAGTTTCACAGACGCCGATGGAGATGTCAACCGACTGGTGGTCACCTCTGATAATGGCAGGTGGGACCGCATTGATTCGGGACCTCCTCTTTCACTGGATTCGGGCGATCAATACAGCGGCACACTAAGTTTTTACTATTTCTGCACGGAATCCTCATCGTTCAGCGACACGCTACGTATCAAACTGTACGACGCGGCAGGCAATGTCAGCAACACATATCCCTTCGATCTGGAGTGCGAATACCAATCGGAGTCGTTGGAGTTCCCACCGCAACGATTTGCGTCCCATGTCTCGCTGTCCTTCTCCGGAGGTCATGGCAGTACTCATAGGGTTGGGGAGTCTGTCCAACTCTGCTACACATTTACGGATACCTATTTCGGAGAGGGAGGCGTTTATGAATTCTACTTGTATGACTTCCAACCCGCCTCACCCGGATCAGATGGTGTGAATACCAGTGGCCCCCATCAGCTTTTGGCCAGCGGCGATGCAGATGAAGGGACACACTGTCTTGGTGGTACTATTTCATCGCCGACCGGGTATGAGGCATTTCGCCTCGAACTTTACCAGCCCGGCTATCCGTCAGATATCTTTTTGGAATTTGCCGAATTGTGGATCTATGTGCAACCATAGGTGCGTGGCTGGAAATTTCATCAACTTTTGAAAGGAATCATGATTTGCCCCTCCTGTTCCTTCTCCAACCGTCCCGGCATCCGCTTCTGTGAGAACTGCGGGAACCGATTGCCTGCGCCCGCCAGAAAGGGTCGTATTGTGGGAGGGGCGATGGCGGCTGTCGTCGTGGCCGTTGCGGGAATCGGACTAGCCGCGGTCTGGATTCTTGGGAACAAGCAGAATCCAACAGCCGCGGTCCCCGCGCCGACGAACGCACCGCCGGTCATTCTCCCGGCTGAGACGCGACCCGCTCCAACATCGGTCCCGCCCACGCGAGATTGCTCGCTCAAGTTCCGCGAACCAATGACGGTACTTTCCATCCAGACTGATGGAAACCTTGACCAGATGGCTCCGGGTGATTTCAACGGCGACAGCCTGACCGATTTCGTGGCGGCGCGCCTCGTCTTCCAGACCGCGAAAACCTTTCCGATCGACATCCTGCTCAATCAGGGAAACCGCGATTTCGTCCGCGCCACCGACGATCTGCTCGGCGGCGACATCCCGAAAACCCAGCACCCGCGCGAGATCGTCGTGGCGGATTTCAATAACGACGGCCGCGACGATTTCTTCATCGCAGACCACGGGCAAGATACGTCACCCTTCCCCGGCTACCAGAATACGCTCGTCCTATCCACGCCCGACGGCAAGATGACCAACGCCACCTCAAGCCTGCCGTTACAATCCGATTTCACCCATTCAGCCGCAACAGCCGACATTGACCGAGACGACGACCTCGACCTGTACGTCGGCAACATCTATGGCGGGCGGCAGATCCCTCCGCAAATCCTCTTGAATGACGGCACAGGAAAATTAACGGCGGTGTTCGGACGGCTACCCGACCGTCTCATCACAATGCAATCCGTCTACACCGCCAGCCTGTTCGCGGACGTGAACCACGACTCCTTCCCCGACCTGATCCTGGGCGGCGACCAATCGGCCGCCTCCCTCCTCCTGCTCAACGACGGGAGGGGATATTTCCTGAGCATCCAGAACCTGCCGTCCAAGCCGATGGCATCCACCGACATTGCCCTTGACATCCAGGCCACGGACCTCAACGGCGACTCCAACCTCGACCTGCTTCTCGTTTACACCAAAGTGGACTATCGGGGTCGCTACATCCAAATTCTGATCAACAACAGCGACAGCACCTTCCGCGACGAGACCTCCCAGCGTCTCCCGCAATCGGCCAACAACCAGCCGTGGATCACCTTCCTCGACCTGGTGGACCTCGACGCGGACAGTCATCTCGACCTCGTAGCGCACATCCTGGGAGCCGACCGTCCGCTCTTCTACAAGAACGACGGCGCGGGCAACTTCGCCTCGCTCTCGCTCAACCTGCAAGTTTTCGATGCGCGCTTCCTCTTCTTCTTTGGCCAGGGTGAGGTGTTGATGTCCACCAGCGCGTACGACACCACCCCCGAAATGCACTTCCTCATCCGACCAGGATGTCCATAACAGGAGGACCTCATGCAATGCCCCAACTGCCATAGCACCGTCCCCGATACCGCCAATGTGTGTGGTTACTGTGGGACGCGGTTGCGCCAGCCCGCGCCGCCTCCGGTGCCGGTCCAGCCCCCGCCGCCAGCGCCTCAACCGGTGCAGCCTGTTCCCCAATCCGTTCAGCCATCAGAGCCGGTGGTGCCGGCTCCTGTTCCACAACAGACCGCGCCGCCTCCGATGCCAGTACAGCCTCTGCCGCCGGCACCTCAGCCAGTGCAACCTGTTTCCCAACCCGTTCAGCTGCCACAGCCTGCCCCGCCGACCCCTGTTCTGCAACAGGTCATGCCGTCTCCGACTGCACGTGCAAGGATGCCCGGCTGGGCCTGGGGCCTTATTGGTGGATTAGTTGTCATCGTCGCAGTGTTTGCCTTTCTGGCATTTAGCCGTCCAGGAAAATCTAATCCACCGGCAGTTGAACAGCCACGAGCGGAAGTTCCTACATTACCACCACCGCAAGAGCCAACTCCCACTATGCAACGGCCGACTTCCGTCCCAACCAGTCTGAGCGGCATTGTGGTGGAGCCAATCAATCTGGAAGACCGAGGAGATATCCCAACTATACGTTCTCTGGCGGATGAGCGACTCAATATTGATATTTCTATGAATCAAGATGTGGTTGTCACTTGGGGATGGTGCACGACTACACAGGAAATCCTCGAACAGAATTGGGAACATATTACGATATCGTTTGCTTTCGATGAAAAACCAATACCCTCAAGCAGGTTTCGAATATCCGATTTTCAAGATGACAGGGGATTGTATTGTCGCAGTTACTCCGGCATTGTTCGCTCCTGGCCGGAGGGACAACACGTGTTTGAATTTTTAATGATAACTGATGAAACCATCAATGATGGTCTCTCAGATTACCCGTATGGAGAAATTGGCCGCTGGACATTCTATTTGAACGTAACTCCGTGAAGAAAATGACAGCGCCCATTTGGGCGCTGTCAGGCCATCCTGTCGGCAGACAACTATTTCGCTCCCACCAGTTCTTTGGCGACGTTCACCGCGCCGATGGCGTCTTCCGCGTAGCCGTCCGCTTCGATCTTTTGCACCCACTCGCGGGTCACGGGCGCGCCGCCGACCATTACCTTGACTTTCATCCCGCGGCGGGCGACCTGCTCGATCACCTCCTTCTGCCTGATCATGGTGGTCGTGAGCAGGGCGCTCAGGCCGATGATGTCCGCGCCGACTTCCTCCGCTTTTGCGAGAATCTTGTCCGAAGGCACGTCCACGCCCAGGTCGTGCACCTCGAACCCGGACGAGGTGAGCATCGTCCCAACGAGCGACTTGCCGATTTCGTGGATGTCGCCCTCCACGGTCGCGAGCACGACCCTGCCCAGGATCTGGCGTGTAGCCCCGGCGGCCTTCATCGCCGGCTCGAGCACAGCAATGGCGGACTTCATGGCTTCGCCAGCCATCACCAGTTCCGGCAGGAAGGCATCGCCGCAGGCGAAGGAATCGCCGACCTCGTTGACACCGGGGACGTAACCGTCGGTGATGGCTTTCAGCGGATCAACGCCCGCCTCCAGCGCCTTTTTCGCCAGTTCGGCGGCGGTTTCCTCCTCGCCGTCCACGATGCTTTGGGCCATTTGTTTGAAGAGTTCTTCTGACATGATGATTCTCCTTGTTGAAAAATGATGAGGGGATGTCAACGATCATTCCTCGAGTTCCCGGTCTGCTCTAGCCAAAATTTCATCCAGTTTTGAAACGACATCCTCCGGTAACGGGTCCTCCACCGGCGCGGACAGAATCTCCTCCACTTTCTGCCGCGCATTGGTATACATACCCGGTCGTCCGAGTTCTTCCCACTGATCCAGGGTATGACGGTCGAGCAGGAAAGGCAGATAGGTCTCGCCGCTGCGCGCCAGCCTGCGGGTGGACTTGCGTTTGAGGAAATTGCCTCCGGGGCCAACCTGGACGATGTCCTCGGCCAGCGATTTCTCCGGGCTTGAGTCCACGCCCTGAACGATCCGCTCGCAGATGTGGGCGATTTCGTTATCCACCACAATCTGTTCCAGCACGAGCAGTTGGTCGCTTTCCACGGAGCCGAAACCGACGAGAATGTCCGAACCGACAAGCACGGGTGTGATGGAGGTGATCAATTTTTCCATCACCGCGTCCGGGCCGGGTCCACGCGCGTCGGCGGTGCATCCGGCCGAGGTCGCGGGAAGACCGTAGAAGCGTCCCATCTCCACCAGCGCGGCGGACATCAATCCCATTTCCGGTGTCCCTCCCAGGAACGCGCCGTTGCGCAGGTCCATCGAGCCGGTGGCGCTGCTGAAGATCATCGGGCGTCCAGGATGCGCCAGCTGATAGGCGACGATGGACGACAGCCCTTCCGCGGCGGCGAGGCAGATGTTCGAGAACAGGCTGGCCGGCCCGGTGGTGCCAGTGACCGGCATGGGCAGAATCATCACGGGCAGGTCCAGATCGCCCAATTCAAAGTAGGCGTCCATCATGGGACCGTCATGCATGAGCGGCGCGACCGGGCAATAGATGAGCGAGTACGCGTGCCGTGCGCGAACTTTATCCTCACCGCCCATGACGGCGATTAATCCCTTGGCCAGATAAGAGGCCTGCTCCGCCGTGTGCAGTTCGTGCTGGCCGTGTTTAGAGCAGTATTTGAACATACTGAACCACTCATACAATGGGCGCGACTGCGCCGGGCGGTCTTCCGACGAGACCGCAGGCCAGGCCATGACGCCCATGTCCATTTTCTGGAAGACGCGCATGGCGGATTCGTTGTCGCGGTCGGTGCCGTAGCGGCGCTGGCCGCTGTGGAAGTCCTGTGCGAACGCGGCGGTGCCGTCCATGGCATAACGCGATACCGGGGAGGGCAGGGGATAATCGTGGGCAGGATTGCGCGCGCCCAGGACGAACGATTTGGGCGAGGCCGCCAGCGCCTGTTCCACCAGTTCCTTCGGGATGCGGGCGATTTTTGTCTCGTGGTCCACGCGCGCGCCGTTCTTCTCCAGCAGTTGAAGCGCCTTCCGGCTGTAGAATCTCACCCCTGCTTCCCACAGGACGCGCAACGCGTCCTCGTGAATCTTCTCTTTCTCGGCGTCGGAGAGCAATCGGCATTGGAATCGCATGGCTTATCCTTTGGGGCGCACGGCCTGCGGGTCCTTTCGGGCGCGCTCTTCGATGGCATTCAGTTCACGCTCGATATCTTCGTCCAGGGGCAGAGTCTTGTGGGAGGCAAGCGTGTCTTCGATCAGTTCCTGCACCTCCTTCACCAGAGTCGGCTTGCCGGACGCGGACCAGGCCTCGTAGGTTTCGCGCGCGTCGAAGTCGCTGACATAGACCTCGCCGCTTCGCAGGGCGTCCCGCGTCGAACGCCGACCGAGGAAGTTGCCTCCGTGACCGACGGCCGCCAGTTCCACCTCGAGCCACTCCTCGACGCTGGTGTTGATTCCGTCCGAGAGGCGGTCACAGCGGCGGAAGATTTCCACGTCAATCATCAATTGCTCCAGGCTGAGGAACATCGAGCCTCCCAGTTGACCCGGCCCCACCAACAGGTCCGGCCACGAGAGGCTGGACATGGCCCAGATCAGGGCGCGCTCGTAGCCGGTGCGGATGCCGGGCATGTAGTGACTCGAACTCCCGGCGGACGCCTCGACGGGAAGCCCGTAATGACGCGCGATCTCGGTCACGGCCGCGCCCAGCAGGCCATGCTCCACTTCCGAGCCAGTGAAGCGACCCGTGACCGGGTCCATGATGGACGGCGCGGCGGCGTAGATCGTTGGCGTGCCGGGCGCCGCGGCCTGCACCAGGCAAAGCATGGCCAGCGTCTCGCAATTGGCGAGCAGGAGAGTCGAGATCAGGCTGGCCGGAGCCGTTCCGCCCATCAGCGGCATGGGCATGATGGCGACCGGGAGTCCCCATTCGATGGTCTCCAGGTATGCGTCGGTGTGTTCGGCCTCGATCACCAGCGGCGAGACGGGGGTCAGCAGGAACGAGAACGGATTCAGTTTTTTGACCCCCTCCTTGCCGCCAAAGGCCGTTCCCAGCACTTCCAGCAGCCAGCGCGATTCCTCGACGGTGTACGAGCAGTCCTGCAAGTGTTTCGAGAAGTTGGCGATCATCTCGTGGCAGTAACGCACGAAATCGGCGGGAGTTTTTTGAAAGAAGGTCGGCTCGACCATGGACCAGTACACGCCGACCTCGTCCAGCGCGTCGATCAGGCGCGTGGCCTTCAGCCAGTCGTCGAAGGTGGCGGGCCGCCGGTCGCCGGTCGGGCTGTCTATCACGTGCACCGCCGCCCCGTCGGCCAGGAGCGTGCACTCGTTGTTGTTGACGGTGTACTTCCAGTCCGCGCGCCTTCCGCCCAGCGTGAAATTTTTCGGCGCGAGCCGCAGGCATTCCTCCACCAGGGAGCGCGGGAAACGCACCACGCCCGTTTTATTATCCACATCCGCCCCGGCTTTTTTCAGAATCCTGCGGCCGCGTTCCGTGTCCACCCGCACGCCGGTGGTGGCAAGCATGGACGACGTTCGCTCGTGCACTTGTTCGATCTCGTTATCCGATAGAACGCGTAAGGCGGTTTCCATAAGAAACCTGCATCCTTTCTATTTCGCGGGCGCGAGTGAAATGCAATACACACTTCACTCACAAATACTTGTCAGAGAGTCGATGCGAGCGGCGGTTGAATTGTCCGCCAAAATCTCTTGCGCCAGGAGGGGTCGTGCGAGGGAACTTCAGCCGCCCGCTCCTGGAGAAAGAGGCAAATCATTCATTCCTGCCTCCGATCTCCCGGTCGGCCGCGGCCAGGATGCGCGTGAGTTCGGCCTGCTGGGATTCTTCCAACGGCATTGGATGATGGTCCCGGATGATGGACTCTACCTTTTCGCGCGCCGCCTCGACCGGGTCCCGCATCGTCCCGGACCCGCCGGCTTGCGCGGTCAAATCGGAGAATTTTCTCTCCCTCAGGTGTTCGCGCGTGTGACGCTGCTTGAGGAACAGTCCGCGCGGACCGACCTCGCGGATGACGTCCAGCGCGAGCGCCTCGCGGCTGGTATCCAGCCCGGCGGCTTCGAGGCGGACGCGGTGATAGAGGTCGCTGTCAACTACGACAGCCTCGGGGTAAAGCAATGTGCAGGATTCGACCAGCCCCAGCCCGGAGCCGGTCTCCGCGCCGGCCAGCGCGCAGAGCAGGAGGGAGGATGCGGCCTCGGCGGCCGATTCCCAGCCGGGCACCATGGCGTCGGTGCCGAAGATTCCCGCCAGAGTCGGCACGCCCCAGTGATGCGCCATCTCCACGCCGACGGGATAGAGCATACTGCCTTCAAGAGTGGAACTGAGATACGCGCCGGTGCGCGGGTGCATCACGCCCGGCATGAACGAGTGAAAGACCGGCGCGCCGGGATATGCCATCTGAATCAATACCATCGCCGAGACGATCTCCGCGTCCCCCGCAACGACCGTGCCTGCCAATGTAGCCGGGCCGGTCGAGCCGACATTCGCCATGGACATGAAGCCGACCGGCAGGCCCGCTTCGGCGAAGAGCAAGGCCGATTCCATGCCTTCCTTGTCCTGGCCGAGTGGGGCGATGCAGCAGACCAGCAGGGAAAGAGGCGGGCGCCTGCGCATGGTCTCGTCGCTTCCCGCGATCACGCGCACCATCTCGACGGCGTAGCGTCCCAACGCCTCACCCATGACCGTCTCCGATTGCACGTGCTTGACGGTGTTGTTGAACGAGGCGTCCAGTTCGTGCAGGGGCGCGGTGGCGGGATGGTCGGCCGCGCTGACGATAGGCCAGTAGAAACCGATGGAGGAGAGCGCGTCGCTGACGCGCGCCATGGTCGCCACATCCTCTTTGCGGGAGGCGCGGCGTTCGCGTGTGACGAAGTCAATGGTCTCCACGCCGCATCCGTCCGTGGCGCAGTACATCGTCTTCCCGTCGAGGCTGAGGTCGTGGGCGGGGGAACGCGCGCCCATCGTGTAGAAGCGCGGCGCGGTTTTAAGGGACGCCAGCACGAGGTCCGCGGGGATGCGCACGATTCGTTTGTCGAAGTCCACCTGTGCGCCGTGTTCGGCACAGATGTTCAGGCATTTCGCGGAGGGACAATGCACGCCGGTCTCGGACAGGATTTCGAGCGTCCCATCCGCGAGGGCGCGGACCTGTTCCTCGTCGAGGAGGTGAAAGTGCCCGGTGGGGCGGATGGGTTCGAGCGGAGGCGTTTCGGAGTACATGAGGCCTCTTTCGAGGAGAGTCCAAAGTCTCCAGACTTTGGACTCTCCATCGTTTTGACTTTTATTCCAATTCTTTTTCTGCCGCGGCCAGAATGCGGGTGAGTTCGTCCTGTTTGGCTTTTTCCAGCGGCTCGGGTTGGTGATTCTCCAGGATCCAGCGGACGCGTTCGCGCGCCACGTCGCGCGGGGCGCGGTATTTGTTGTTCTCGTCCAATTCGTGCGTGACGCATCGCACCAGGGAGGTGCGGATGTGCGTGCGGGTGTGCTTCTGGCCGAGGAAATGCCCGCCGGGGCCGACGCTATGGATGGCTTCCAGCGCGAGCGTTTCGTCGTTGACGTCCATCTGCATCAAGTAGGTGCGGGCGCGCTGGTACAGGTCGTCGTCGAGGATAATCTGTTCGGGATACAGGCGGGTGTAGGTGCGCGCCAACCCCATGCCGGTGACGATCTCCGGGCTGGTCAGTCCGGCCAGGAAAGGATCCAGCGCCGGTTCGGCGGCGGATTGCCAGGTGCCCGCTTCGATGGAGTCTGTGCCGTAGCAGGCGCCGAGCGAGGGCATACCCCAGTGGTGCGCCATCTCGACCGCGCCGTAACGTCCGCGCGCATCGCGCGGGTAACTGACGTAACCGCCGGTGCGCGGGTCGGCCCAGGCCTGCATCAGCGAGTGGAAGACCGGCGCGCCGGGTGCAACCAGTTGCATCAACACCGCGGCGCTGACGACCTCCGCGTTGCCCATTGCGAAGGCTCCGGCCAAAGTAGCGGGCGCGGTGGTGCCGAGCGTGGGCATGGCCAGAAAGCCGATGGGGATGCCCGCTTCGGCCATGACCATGGCGCCCTCGATGCCGGGATGATCCTGCATCAGCGGCGCGATCGTGCAGACGACCAGCGAGAGCGGCGGGTGCTTGCGCAGTTCCTCCCTGCCGCCTGCAATAACGGTCGCCATTTCGACGGCGTACTGACACTCGCGTTCACCCATGATGGTCTCGGACTGGACGTGTTTGACGGAATTGTTCCAGCACGCGTCGATCTCGTGCAGGGGCGCGGCGCGGCCAAAATCCTGCGCGCTGACCATCGGCCAGAGGAACGCAATCGAGGGCAGGTAATCGGAGATGTGCGCCATCATGGCGATGTCGCTTTTGCGGGAGGCGCGTTCGGTCTGGCTGTCGAGGTCCACCACCTGGACGCCGCACCCGTCCGTGGTGAAGTAGGTGACTCCATCTTGCAAGTTCAAGTGATATTCAGGGATGCGCGCGCCCATGACGAAGTAGCGCGGCACGGTCTGCATGGCCTTGAGGACAAGTTCGCGCGGGAATTTGACCACCTGTGTGGATTTTTCTATCCGCGCGCCGTGCCCGTCGAGGACGGCCAGCGCTTTTTCGGACGGGAACTTCACGCCGACGTTTTCCAGGATTTCGAGCGTGGCCTCCTTGAGTTGCTCCAGTTGTTCGTCGGTGAGATACTGGATTCGATAGGCGGGACGTAACGGTTCGAGTTGCGGATATGAATGGGTCATGTTGTTCTCCTTGTTATTCGCCGACTTTTTCCAGCACTTTGTATGGATCGAAGGCGTCTCGCAGGCCGTCCCCGATGTAGTTGACCGAGATGATGGTCAGGAAGATCATCAGGCCGGGGAAGATCGCCAGCCAGGGATATTTGGTCAGGTGATCCTGCGCGTTGCTCAGCAGGTTGCCCCAGGAGGGTGTGGGCTGTTGGATGCCGAAGCCCAGGAAACTCAAGCCTGACTCTTCGATGATGGCGTAACCCAGTTCCAGCGTGGCTTCGACGATGATGGGGCCGATGGAATTGGGCAGGATGTGTGTGACGATGATGCGCAAGTCCGATCCGCCCAGGGCGCGGGTGGCAGTCACAAAGTCCAGTTCGCGGAGCGTGAGAATGGTTGCGCGGACGATGCGCGCGAAGGTCATCCAGGAGAGAATGCCGATGACGAACGCGATGGTCAGCACGTTGTTGCGTTCGAAGATCGGAAGTTCCACCTCGCGCAGGATGGCGCTCAACAGAATTAAAACGAGGAAGGGAGGTAGCGAGAGGAAAGTATCTGTGATGCGCATCAGGAGGCTTTCGATTCTGCCTCCGTAATAACCGGCTAGCGCGCCGACCGGGACGCCGAGAGCCAATGAAATGACGACTACCAGAATCCCGACGGTCAGCGAGATGCGCCCGCCGTAGAGGATGCGCGTGAACAGGTCGCGGCCGAGCGCGTCCGTTCCCATGATGTGTTGCGCGGAAGGCGGCTGATAGCGCACCTCCATGCTGGACAATTCGGGGTCGTAGGGTGAGAGGGGCGCGAAGGCGATCAGCAGGACCAGCAGGGCAAGGACGATCGAGCCGCCGATCGCGCCCGGATGTTTGCGGAATCGCTTCCAGACCGCGGCGCCCAGGCTGGAGGTCCCGGCAGTGACCGCGGAAGGTCTGGTTTCATCCGTGGGAAACGCGGCGAGGTTCGAGTTCATGATTGATCGTACCGCACGCGCGGATCGAGATACGCGTACAACAGGTCGGCCAGCAGGTTCGAGAGGATGATGAAGGCCGCGCCGATGATCAGGACGGCTAGCAGGACGGGATAATCGCGCTGCAACGCGGCCTGGTAATACAGCCGTCCCATGCCGGGCCAGGAGAATAGGATTTCCACGAAGATCGCACCGCTGAAAATGTAGGGCAGGTCCAATGCCAGCAGGGTGATGAGAGGGATGAGGGCGTTGCGCAAGGCGTGTTTGTAGATGACAAGGCGGTTTGGCAGTCCCTTGGCGCGGGCCGTGCGTAGGTAGTCCTGATGGATGACGTCCAACATGCTGGAGCGCAGGAAACGTGAATACCACGCGATCCAGCCCAGGCCGCCGGTCGCGACCGGCAGGATGAGGTGCACGACGCGGTCCCCCAGGTCGAAGCCCACTGCGCCGACGGAGGTCATGCCGCCGGAAGGCAAAAGCGAATCCCCGGTAACCGGGTTTTTCAACCAGGCGTAGAAGATGAGGATCAGGAGCAGTCCCAGCCAGAATTCGGGTATGGCCTGCCCGGCGAACGAAAACGTTGTGACGGTGATGTCGAAGGCGGAATACTGCCGCATGGCGGAGAGGATGCCGATTGGGATGGCAATCAGAATCGCCGCCAGCATGGTGACCGTCATCAGGTAGATTGTGTTGGGAAGTCTCCCGCCGATCTCCTCCAGGACGGGCTTGCGGGTGCGGAAGGAGAAACCGAAGTCGCCGCGCAGGACGCCTTTCCGCGTACCGTAGCCTTCGGCGACTCCGTCTCCGTCAATATCCACTTTCATCCAGTCGTTGCCGATCAGCCAGATGAGATACTGGGTTGGCAGGGGCTTGTCCAGGCCGAATTGCCGCTTGAGGAGTTCGACCTTCTCCGGGTCAATGTGGCGGCTCTGGCCCTGACCCGCCAATGGGCCACCCGGCGCCAGATTCACCAGCGCGAACAGAATCACGCTAAGCAGGAAAAGCAGACCAACGGTCTGAAGCAGGCGCCGGGCGACGTAGGTTGTCATGCTATTCGGCGATGGTCCAGTCTGCGACGTTCCAGGTCACGATGTCATTGGTGCTGGATTGCACGCCCTGCAAGCGGACCGAATGCGCGTCGGCGTTGACGGTGGTGAAGAGCGGCGCCTCGGGAAGTTCGTCCTCGAGGATTTCAGCCATCTGGCAGAAAAGTTCCTTGCGGTACTCCTCGTCCAGCGTGTAGGCTTCATCCATCAGGGCGTCGAAATCGGCGTTGATCCAGCGGCCATAGTTGTAGCCGGTATCGGGCGTCGCGGCTTCGGAATAGTAGTAGGACCACAGATAGTCGTTCGGGTCGGTTCCCGAATAACCGTCGTCCCAGATGTCCATGTCGAAGTTGCCGCTCTGTTCGATGCCGCCGTCGGCGGAGTAGGCCCACAGCACGGTGCCTTCCACAGAACTCAGGTTGAGTTTGATTCCGATGGCAAGCATTTCCTCGGCGATGAATTGCTGGGTGAGGTTGAGGGGTTCGCCGTAATCGGAATACGTGATGAATTCCATCTCCATCACATAGCCTTCTTCGGCGGTCTCACAGCCGTGACATTCACGGATTCCGTCGCCGTCGGTGTCGGTCCAGCCCGCGGATTCGAGCAGGGCTTTTGCCCCCTCCGGGTCGAACTCCGGGCGCGGGATATCGCACTTGTACGGCTCGCGGAAGAACTCCGTCCAGACCGGTTGCGCAAAGCCGAGGAAGAATTCCTCCGAGATGGTATCCACGTCAATCGCCATGCGGATGGCGCGTCGTACGCGCACGTCCGACAGGATGGGGTGGGGGGTCGCCTCGGGGTCGGTTGTCCCTTTGGCCGCCAGGTTGAAGAAGATGCGCATCACCCAGCGATTGGTCTGGCTGGGCTCGACGACCACATTCGGCTCGCCCTGCAGGTCGGCGATCACGGCCTCGGTCGTCCACATGTCCAGGTCGGCGTCGCCGTTGATCAGCATGGTCTTGCGGACGGATTCGTCCGGCACGATGCGTACGACGATGGTTTCGATGGCGGGTTTGCCCGGCTCGAAGTAGTTCTCGTTGCGCACGAAGGTCATGTGGTCGCCGTTGACCCATTCCTGCAAGACGTACGGGCCGCTGCTCAACGGCTGGCGTCCGCAATCCCAGCTGATGAATCCCTGGGAGGCGTCGCAATAGTGGGCAGGCCAGATCACAGCCTGCTCGCCGCCGAACAACAACAAGTATCCGGGGTAAATGGTGTTGAAGTTGACCGTGAAGGTGTAGTCATCCACCTTCTCCATGCTGTCCACGTAGTCAATGCCCGGCACCCAGCCGCCGGTCTCCGGGTCCACGATGGCTTCGTAGGTGAAGATCACATCGTCGGCGGTAAGCGGCGTCCCGTCGGACCATTTCACGTCCTGGCGCAGTTTCCAGGTGGCGGACATGGTCCAGTTTTCCTCGTCAATCACGACGCCGCCGTTCTCGATTGTGGGAAGTTCCGCCGCCAGTTCGGGAAAGACGTTGCCCTGGGGATCCATGTCCGCCAGGCCCAGCATGACCAGTTCCATGACCAGGTAATCGTACCCGGCGTCGGCGATGGCTGGATTGAACGAAGGCGGGTCTTCGGGAATGACGATCACGATCGTGTCGCCCCCGCCAGCGGAAGGACCGCCGCCCCCGCAGGCGGCCAGGACCATGCTCAAAGCGGCCAGGATGCCGACCACCGACATGGCCTTTTTGGATATTCTGGACATTTACTCCTCCTTGCAGAGTCAGGGATTTTTCCTCGCGACGCCTACTGCGATTCGATAGAATTATTGCATATTTTTGTCCCTGTGTCATGTGATTTTAGTCCTTTTCCGCATGGAGGCGGATAAAAGGATGGGCTGAAAAACCGTTCACCACAGAGGATACAGAGCGCACGGAGGAAAATGATCACGAATCTCCGCACTCTCTGTAGTGAAAGGCCCGCGGCATTTGCCGCTCTTGTTTTCTTTACAATCCCGCATTCCCATGTTAAACTAGCCCCCGTTCATCGGCGCTCTCACGGAGAGCGCCTTTTACTGCCAACCAAAAGGTGCGCCCACACATGGATACCCTGCTCACCGGTTCCGTCGCTTACGATTACTTGATGACCTTTCCCGGCCTGTTTAAGGAACAGATCCTTCCCGAACGGCTGGCCTCCATCAGCCTGTCCTTCCTCGTGGACTCGATGTCTAAACAGCGCGGCGGCATCGCGCCCAACATCGCGTATTCGATGGCCCTGCTGGGCGAACGTCCGCGCGTGATGGCGACGGTGGGCGAGGACTTCGGGGATTACCGCGCCTGGCTCGAAGCGAAGGGTATTGACACGACCCTGATGATGGTGGTGCCCGGCGAGTTCACCGCTTCGTTCTTCGCGACCACGGACCGGGCCTCCGCGCAAATCGCCTCGTTCTACCCCGGGGCGATGGGACGCGCCGCATCGCAGTCCATCAGGGAGTTGAATCCAAAGCCTGATCTGGTTGTGGTCTCGCCCAACGCGCCGGACGCGATGATGAAATTCCCCGCCGAATGCCGCGAACTGTCCATTCCGTATTTGTACGATCCCAGCCAGCAGGTCCTGCGGCTCGAAGGCGCGGAACTGGCGCGCGACATGGAAGGCGCGTATTTCCTGTTCTGCAACGATTACGAGTTTGGATTGATCTCCAAAAAGACAGGCTGGGATTTGAAGCAGATGCTCCAGCACGTCAAGGTGCTGGTCGTCACGCGCGGCAGGGACGGCGCGACGCTCTACACGAACGGCGATGAGATCTTCATCCCGCCCGTGCCCGAGGAGAAAATCGTTGACCCGACCGGCGTGGGCGACGCCTTCCGCGGCGGTTTCCTCGCAGGTTACAGCCGCGGCTTCGACTGGAAATTGTGCGGCGAAATCGGTTCGCTGGCGGCGGTGTATTGCCTCGAAAACGTCGGGCCGCAGAGTCACGCGTACACGCGCAGGGAATTTGTGGAGCGCTTCCGCAGGCATTTCGACGATGGCGGAAAATTGGATGTGTTGTTATAGTGAATTCGTTGGTCGAGTGGCTCCGAGCGTTCTTCGAGGGGCGTATCGAGACCAACATGTTGAATACGTAGAAATTATCCTCATTCAAGGTGGTCTCGATATGTCCTTCGACTTCGCTGCGCTTCGCTCAGGACTACTCGACCACCGATGCCACAAATAAAGGAGTAGTTATGAGCAATTACGATATCAAAGACCTGAACCAGGCCGAGGGCGGACGCCGCCGTATTGACTGGGCCGAGCGCGAGATGCCCGTCCTGCGGCAGATCCGCGAGCGCTTCTCCAAAGAGAAACCGCTCAAGGGACTGCGCCTCTCGGCCTGCCTGCACGTCACCGCCGAGACCGGCAACCTGATGCGCACCCTGCACGAGGGCGGCGCGGACGTCGTTTTAACGGCATCCAACCCGTTGTCCACGCAGGACGACGTGGCCGCGGCGCTGGTCAACCAGTACGAGATTCCCGTCTTCGCCATCAAGGGCGAGGACAACGTGACGTATTACAAGCACCTCGGCGCGGCGCTCGACCACAAGCCGCACATGACCATGGACGACGGCGCGGACCTGGTGTCGGAACTGCACAAGAACCGCCGCGACCTGCTTCCGAACGTGATCGGCGGCACCGAAGAGACCACCACGGGCGTCATCCGCCTGCGCGCCATGGCCGCGGACAAGATGCTCAATTTCCCGGTCGTCGCCGTGAACGACGCGCAGACCAAGCACTTCTTCGATAACCGCTACGGCACGGGGCAATCCACCATTGACGGAATTGTACGCGCCACCAACGTTCTGCTGGCGGGCAAGGTCTTCGTCGTGGCGGGATACGGCTGGTGTGGACGCGGCCTCGCCATGCGGGCGCGCGGCATGGGCGCGCGCGTCGTCGTTACGGAAATTGATCCATTGAAGGCGCTCGAAGCGGTCATGGACGGGTACGAGGTCGCGCCGATGACCGACGCCGCCAGGTTCGGCGACATCTTCTGCACCGTCACCGGCGACCTGAACGTCATTGACGGCCACCACTTCGAGGTCATGAAAGACGGCGCCATCGTCGCCAACAGCGGGCACTTCAACGTCGAGATCAACATCCCCGCGCTGGAGAAGATGAGCAAGGGCGAGCCGTCGCTTGTGCGCCCGTTCGTCCAGCAGTATGAGACGAAGGATGGACGCAAGATCAACATTCTGGGCGAGGGGCGTCTGATCAACCTGGCCTCCGCCGAGGGACATCCCGCCTCGGTGATGGACATGTCCTTCGCCAACCAGGCGCTTTCGGCCGAGTACATGGCGAAGAACGCCGACAAACTGGAGAAGCGCGTGTATTCGGTGCCCGAGGAGATTGATCGCGAGATCGCCCGCATCAAACTCGAAGGCATGGGCGTGAAGATCGACGTGCTGACCGAGGAGCAGGTGAAATACCTGAACTCGTGGGAAGAGGGGACGTAAACCAATTTTCGATTTTGAATTGACGATTTAGGACATCGTGCACGAAAGGGTAAACAGCCTCGCGGAGTGATTCGCGAGGCTGTTTCGTAAGCATTGGATACCTTTTATTAATTTGCGCAGTAATAGGTTACAACTATCTGAACTCGATCCGATATGCCCATCGCATTAAATGCTTCAATGCCATAAATAACAGATGCTGTATTCTTTCTGGTCGAGTAAATGGTAAGGTTGTGGCTGGTTACATCGCCGGGCACTTCAGCGACCAGATTGCCTTCTTCATAAATTCTGTACCCGCTTTCGTAATCCGTGTCATCCCATGTGAAGGTAACTGTACGCTCCTCCCACCATCTACCGCAATATACCTCCCAAGCTATATTTTGAGGAGGTGCCGGTATGGGCGGAATAGGCGTTGCTGTGGGGGCGAGAAAAGGGACGCTGGCGAGTTCCCCTTCGGCGGTGACGAAGCGGGTTTCCAGCCAGCATTGAATGGCCGTCTCTTCTTTGGTGACAATCCAATACTCTCCGGTCTCGTCTTTTCCGAGAATCCGAATTTCGTCGGTGATCTCGACTGTTGTGACGACCTCGAATCTTTCGGGGCCCGAATAGCATGGCACCGTTCCCCCCACATAGGCGACGGGAACGAGGGTGGGCGACGGCGTTGGCGTGACCGGTGGGACCGTGCTGGTCGCGGCGGCCTGCGGGGTGGCGCTGGCGTTTGGGGCAGGGTTACAGGCCGCGAGGAAGAGGCAGAGTATCCAGCCCGTTTGGAAAAGAATTCGTGTGTTCATAGACCTCATTGGCATGAGTAAGAGACGGTGATCTCGGCGCGCTCCGACGTTCCGCTGATCGTGTTATAGGCTTCGACCCCGAAGAGAACCGCGCCGGTCTGGTCAACCTTGACCTGGAAAGCCAGCCGGTAGGCTGTGGCGTTTGCGTCGAGCGAATCTTGCAGGTTTCCGTTGACGTACACGCGATAGGAGGTTTCGTTGTCGGCCTTGTCCTCCCAGGTCACGTCAATGGTCAAATTCATCATATCTGGGTGGTTTTGATAAGTGGAAGGAGGGGTGACACGGGCGCAATCGTAGCGGGCGGCCAGGTTGGTGGGCGCAGCGGGCGGATCCGGGAGCGGCGTGGGAGGCGGAAGGAGGTTGGGCAGGTAGTCGGTGATGCCCTGCGCGGTGGTTCCCTCCCTTCGGATCCAACAACCTCTCCCGCTTTTCGGGTCAACCACGATCCAGTATTCCCCGTAATCGTCCTTGCCGACCACCTTCACCTCGTCACCGGCTTCGAAGGAGGCGATGAGACGATAATCCGCTCCCGGCCCGCCGAAGCAGTCGGTCTTTGATCCGATGAGGATGGTCGGCGGCGCGGGAGTGAGCGTGATAGTTGGCGTGGCAGGGATTGGCGTCGCGGTTGGCGTTGAGGCTGATCCTCCCGCGACTGGATTACAGGAAACCAGAATCAGGCCCGCCATCAGCATGATTGAATGGCGTAAGAGTTTGGGTTTCATAAATTCTCCCATTTTCATAAGAACCCGCTTGCTTATTGCGATTGTACCACAGGCCAGGGAGGGGGCTCGCCGACTTCTCCGAGGAACGTCCGATGCGTTTGTCTTTTACAGGGATTCCACAAGTCATGCTAAAATTCCTGACCCGTGATTACCCTCTCCGAATTCTTCGAGATCAATCACCAACTCATTCTCTTTGTCTATGGGCTGGTGTTCTTCGTTCTCGGCCTTGCCATTATTTTGCAGACGCGGCGGTCGTCGCGGCTGGAACTGGCGCGCAGTCTGCGCTGGCTGGCGGCGTTCGGCATCACACACGGGTTTCACGAGTGGGGCGATTTATTCATCCCGCTCCAGGCGGAATACCTCAACGCCGCGACGATGCAAATGCTTTTTATCCTGCACCTGCTCCTGCTGGCGATCTCCTTCGTCTGCCTGTTCGAGTTCGGGCTGGCTGTCTTGCGACCGCGCGGGCTTCGACTCCATTGGATCTCGCTGGCTTTGTTCGGCGCGTGGCTGGTTGTCAGTTTCGGGGTGTTGTTTCCGTTCATGCCCGACGAGCATTTGTGGCGGCACACCGCCAACGCGCTCGCCCGTTACTTCATCGGCTTTCCCGGCGGCCTGCTCGCCGCGTACGGACTGCGCGTCCACACTCTGGAACGCATCCAGCCCTTGAACGTGCCGAAGATCGTGCAGACTTTCCGCGTGGCGGGTATCGCATTCGGATTCTATGCGCTGTTCGGCGGCCTCGTTCCACCGCCCGTTGCATTTTTCCCGGGCAACCTGCTCAATACCGAAACGTTCACCGGTTGGATCGGCGCGCCGCCCTGGGTCTTTCGTTCAGCCATCGCGGCCGTGATCGCGGTGACTCTCATCCGCGCGCTGGAAATCTTCGACGTGGAGACCCAGCGCCGCATCGAGGAACTGGAACAGCAGCAGATTCTCAACGCCGAGCGCGAACGACTGGCGCGTGAATTGCACGACGGCGCGATCCAAAAAGTGTACACGGCGGGCCTGCTCGTGGAATCCGCCTCGCGGCTGGCGGAGCGCGAAAGCGAGGTCGGCGCGCGCCTGCAACAAGCCGTCGTCGTACTCAACGACAGCATCGCGGACCTGCGCCGCAATCTCGCCGAATTACACGGTCAAACTGCGATCCAAACAGAGCCTCTGCCGCAATTGCTGGCGGGACTCGCGCAGAACCCTCACTACAACTCTCTCGTCAACGTGTCCCTTGCATTGGAACTGACCGAATCAAAGGCGCTGTCCCCGGCCCGTTCCAGTCACGTGCTGGCCATCGCCAACGAGGCGCTCTCCAACACGGTCCGCCATGCCCATGCACAGAATGTGTGGATCGAGGCGCGCGACCTGGGCGAGCGTCTCAAAGTCGTTATTCGAGACGATGGAATCGGGATACCCCCGAACGCCAAAAACGGTTACGGCCTGCGGAACATGCGCGACCGTGCCCGCCTGCTGAACGGCACGATTGACTTCGTCCGCGACGGGGGCACCCTCGTCACACTTGACGTTCCGTGGGAGGATTAGTCATGCCCAAAACGCGCATCCTGCTCGTGGACGATCACGCCATCGTGCGGTTGGGTTTGATGACCCTGCTCAACGACCAGCCCGATATGGAAGTGGTGGGAGAGGCCAGCACCACGGGCGAGGCGATGAAGGCCGTAGAGCGGCTGCGTCCCGACGTGGTGTTGATGGACATCCGCCTGCCGGGCGAGGGCGGCATCGAGGCGGCGCGGCAGATTTGCGGCAAATTCTCGAACTGCAAGGTGGTCATGCTCACTTCCTTCGCGGACGACGAGCTGGTGGTGCGCGCCATCCGCGCCGGCGCGGTGGGTTACGTGCTCAAACAAGTCGGGAACGAGGAACTGATTCGGGCGATTCGGGCCGCGGCGCGGGGCGAAGCGCTGCTCGATCCGTCCACGACCGCGCGGCTGCTGTCGCGCGTCCGCGAGGCCGAGCGCAAGGCCGACGAGGACGCGTTCCGCGATCTCACCGTCCGCGAGATGGATGTGCTGATTCCCCTGGCGCGCGGCAAAACCAACGGCGAGATCGGAAGACTCCTGAACCTGAGCGAAAAGACGGTGGAAAACTACGTGGGCAATATGCTCGACAAACTGGGGCTGAAGAATCGCATCGAACTGGCGGCCTACGCGTACGAACATAATTTATTCGAGCGTTTTGGCCGCAAGGAATGAGAACAGGCCCCGGAGCAATTGCTCCGGGGCCTGCCTGTCTTTCAAGCCTGGACGCGTTTGGCGGTGTCGAATTCGGGCGGGTTAGGGCGAAGGAGTATGGTATCCGCTTGCCTCCTCCTGGAGCGCGGCGTCGTCCAGCGGCAGGATGCCCGACGGGCCATGGCAGGATTTGCAGGCAAAGTTCAGGCCGAGCTGCGAGAGGGCATAGGTCTTCTCCGTCCCGTCCGCCAGGGTGACCGTGTAGAACTGCTCGAAGGTGGTGACGTCAATCGCCATCAGGTGCGTGCGCACGTCGCCGCGGAAGGTATCGGCGTTACCCCAGGCACTCTTGCCGACGAAGGGCATATGGCAGTCCACGCAGGCCAGGCTTTCCATGCTCGAGCGATTCTGCGCCTCCTTGAAGTGGCAGTTCTCGCATTGCGTGCGCGTGGTGGGTTTGTCGGCCTGCCGCAGTTGCTCCACGCCCGCGTGCGGGTCATGGCAGACGACGCAGTCAATGGTGATGTGCTTGGATTGGAATAGTTCCTCGTATTGTTCGTGATGCTCGATAAAGCCTTTCGAGGCGTCCACGAATTCCTGTGCGCCGCGGTCGTGGCACTCGCCGCACAGCGCGGAGGAACGCTCGACCTCGAGACCATACCCCTGCGGATTCTCCGCGTGGAGGCTGGCCGGCCCGTGGCACGCCTCGCATTGGACGCCGGGCTCGGCCCAGGTGCCTTTGATGCCGGGCAGGTCGTCCTGGTGCGATTCCGGCGGCCAGGACGAATAGCCGGTGGTGTGGCACGTGCCGCAGTCGTACACCAGGCCGGGCTGGTCTTTGGTGGTCTTGCCGGAGTTGTAGGTCACCCAACCGGCGTCCTTGCCGACGTAATCGTTGGCATAGTTCCACTGGTTGAGATAGTCCTTGTGCTTTTCCGCATCCGGGGCTTCGCCCTTGGGCGCGGTGATGATGTAGCCGTTCTGGTCCATGAAGCGGGCTTTCCACTTGTAGCCGCCGATGACGTAGGAAATGTCATCCCAGGTATAACCTTCCGGCAGTTGCAGGTCGCCGTTCTCCTCGGCGAAGGGATAGTCGGGCTGTTTGCCGTCCACCACCTTGTTTAGTTTCCAGGGGTGGCCGGACATCATGAAGGTATCGTACGTGGCCTGGTGGCATTCCGCGCAGGCGGCGGAGCCGACGTATTCCGCGCCCTGCGCCGCCCCGGCCGGGCCGGCGGGGCCTTGCGGACCCGGCTCTCCCTGCGGACCCTGCGGGCCGGCAGGGCCTGCACACGAGGCCAGGGCGATCATGACCAGTACGATGCCTGCGGTGAGCAGGAATGTTTTTCGCGACATGTCATTCTCCTTGTTGGGGTGATTCGAAGCCAATGCGTCCTGCTTGGCGGGAACCCTTCAGCGGCTCTTGCACCGGGATCCCTGAGTTGATTCTAGAGATTAAAAGAAGTTAAACGAAGAGGATTTTCCCCCTGTTTTTTCAGGGGGAATCGTCCATAGTAACTGCGGAAAGGGCGGAGGAGGACCTGGCCCTCGGAGCCCCCATCCCTGTGGGATGCTTCGCAAGGACCTCCGAAGTCCATCCCCGTCAGGCCTTTTGATTGTGGCGTATAATTGGCGTGGAGGCTGTCATGGAGACAATTACGGTTCAAGCGGTATATGAGAAAGGTGTTCTAAAACCGAGGAAAAAACTGAATCTGCCGGAGCACAGCCTTGTGGAAATCAAGGTTAAGAATGCCAAGACTCTAAATCGAGGCGCTTTCGGCTCCCTGATTGGCATCTGGGAGAATTTACCTGCTTCTGAACGGAAAGAGATTGAAAGGTCTCTTGCCAATGTGCGCAAGCGGACAAAGGCGAGGCTGAAAAAACTTTCTGGAAAGCGATAGTGAAGGGTATAGGTCATGGCAGTTTATATGACAGATACTCACAGCTTGCTTTGGGCTTTTATGTCCCCTCGCAAGTTAGGACAAGAAGCCCGTCGGGTTTTCGATGAAGTTGGAAACGGCGACGCCGAGTTGTTGATTCCTGTGATTGTCCTGGCTGAATTGATTTTTACGATTGAGAACAAGCCAATTCGCGCAGACCTGGATAAGATTCTTGACAAGCTTGATGCCAGTCCTAATGTCGAATTTGTGGACTTTGATTTGCAGTCTGCACTTAAATTGCGAGAGTTGACCGAAATTCCTGAAATGCACGATCGCATGATCGTTGCCAGCGCTATTACTCATCAGGCAGCCCTGATTACCAGAGATGAAACCATCACTGAAACCGGATTGGTAGAAGTTATCTGGTGATTCCCCCATACTTCCAAGGGGTTCCTCATGCCCAAACCCATCACCCGAAACACCCTCTTCTACGGCGATAACCTGCCGATTCTGCGCGAGTACGTCCCCGACGAATCGGTGGACCTGATCTATCTCGACCCGCCGTTCAATTCCAGCCGTTCGTACAATGTGCTGTTCAAAGACGAGAGCGGACAGGAATCAGACGCGCAGATTACCGCCTTCGAGGACACCTGGCACTGGGGCGCGGACGCCGAACGGACGTATCACGAACTCATCCAGAACGCGCCGACCAATGTGGCGACCATGCTGGGCGCGTTGCGCGAGTTCATCGGCGAGAACCAGATGATGGCCTACCTGGTGATGATGACTGCGCGCTTGATCGAGTTGCACCGTGTCTTGAAGCCGACGGGGAGCATTTACCTGCATTGCGACCCGACCGCAAGCCATTACCTCAAAGTGGTGATGGATACAATTTTTGGGTTCGAGAACTTTCAGAATGAGATTGTTTGGAAGCGAACATCGGCCCATAGTTCGGCTAAACGATATGGGCCAGTTCACGACATTATCTTATACTTTTCAAGATCACAGAACTTTATTTGGAATCCGCAATTTACTCCACATGACGACGAATACCTTGACAAATTCTATCGGCACGCAGATGAGAAAGGAAGACGTTACACATTAAGTGATCTAACTGCCGCTGGCATTCGGCATGGCGAATCAGGAAAATCGTGGCATGGGATTGACGTAACGGCAAAAGGCAATCATTGGAAATTCACGGTGGGGAAGCTAGACGAGCTTGACAAAGAAGGGCGTATCTACTGGCCTCCTTCGGGTGGAATGCCGCGATATAAAAGATTCTTGGATGAAGTCGCTGGCATTGCATTGCAGGATATTTTCGTTGATATTGACCCAATAGGCGCACAAGCCCAGGAACGCCTCGGCTATCCCACCCAAAAACCCCTTGCCCTTTTGGAGCGCATCATCCAGGCCTCCAGCAACGAAGGCGATGTGGTTCTCGATCCCTTCTGCGGTTGCGGCACAGCCATTGCCGCCGCGCAAAAACTCAACCGCAAATGGATCGGCATTGACATCACGCACCTGTCCATTTCGCTGATGAAATACCGCCTGAAGGATTCCTTCGGGCTGGTCGAGAAGAAGGATTACGGCGTGATCGGCGAGCCTGAAAGCCTCGGCAGTGCGCGTCAACTGGCGAAGGACGACCGTTATCAATTCCAGTGGTGGGCGCTGTCGCTGGTGCAGGCCAAGCCTGTCGGCGGCGAAGGCAGGGAAGGCAAAAAGGGTTCGGACAAAGGCATTGACGGCGCGATCAACTTCGTGGACGAAAAAAGCAAACTCCAGCGCGTCCTGATTCAGGTCAAGAGCGGACACGTCAAAAGCGGCGACGTCCGCGACCTGCGCGGCGCGGTCGAACGCGAAGAAGCCGCTATCGGAGTCTTTGTCACGCTCGAAGAACCGAGCAAGGACATGGTCACCGAGGCCGTGTCAGGGGGCTTCTATCACTCCAACCTGTGGCAGAAGGACTATCCCCGCGTCCAAATCCTGACCGTCAAGGAACTGCTGGACGGCAAAGGGATTGACATGCCGCCGTATTCGTCAGGCCAGACCTTCAAGCAGGCGGAGAAGGTGAAGAAGAAAGAGGGGAGGCAAGGGGAGTTGGGAATTTAGCGCGAATTTCTTTTTTTCCATTTGGCAGATGTGGAGGTCTCCGTGGCCGTCAAAAAGGATCCCAGTGGTAAGTCAGCCAGATTGGCCCGCAGGCCGCAACAGGCCTCTTCTGCAAAGATTCAGACCGCGCTCTATCAGATTGCAGACGCCGCCAGCGCGGTGACGGACATGCAGTCGTTTTACAGGCGGTTGCACGAGATTGTGGGGACATTGATGTACGCCGAGAACTTCTTCATCGCATTGCACGATCCGCAAACCGACCTGATCACCTGGCCGTATTACGTGGACACGGTGGACATCGAACAGCCCGAGCCGATACCGCTCAAAGAACAGCACGGCGGCACGGGCTGGATTCTGCGGACGGGGAGGACTTTGTCTCATGCGGAGGGCACTGTATCGTACATTATCGAGCATGGGGAGGCGGAACAAACAGGGACGGTCTCCGACGCCATCGGCGTTCCGCTAAAAAGCGACGGGAAAACGGTGGGCGTGTTGCTGATCCAAAGTTACAGGGACGAGATCAAATACAATTTGAAGCACGTGGAAATCATGAACTTTGTGGCGCAGCATATTTCCCTTGCGTTGACCCGCGCCCGCGCCATCGAGGAGACGCGCCAGCGGAATTCCGAACTCGCCATCATCAATAGCGTCCAAGCCGCGCTCGCCGCGCAGTTGGATATGCACGGCATTTACAAGGCGGTCGGCGAAAAACTGCGCGAGATCTTCAATTATCAAGACGCAGGCGTCTACTCTGCCGATTTTAAAACACGCACGGTGACGATTGAGTACGCCTTTGAAAAGGGACGGAAATTCGAGCGGATCAGCATCCCGATGAACTCGCTGTACGAATATATTGTGGCGGCGAACAAGACTTTTGTTTTTAACGGCAATGTCTCCGAATTTGCGGCGCAATTCGAAGATTATAAAGTTCCAGTGGGTGAACTTCCCAAGTCCGGGGTGTTCGTTCCCGTTCCTCGAAAAAGGGAAGCCGACCTGTCAGTTTACCTGATCCTGGAGGATGTAGATGGTGCGAGGTTCTTTTCCGCCTCGGATGTCCGTTTGCTCGAAACCCTTGCGAATGCAATGAGCATCGCGCTCGAAAACGCGCGTCTCTTCGATGAGACCCAGCAGCGCAACGCCGAACTCGCCATCATCAACAGTGTACAGGAGGGATTGGCTTCCAAGTTGGAGATGCAGGCGATCTACAATCTGGTTGGCGACAAGATACATGAGATTTTCGATGCTCAAGTGATAGGGATTGGCACTTTCGATCACGTGAATCGGTTGACGCATTTTCACTATGGGATCGAAAACGGCCAGCGGCTCGACTTTCCCGCGGTGATTCCGTTCAGCGGTATCGCAGAGTATTTAATTCGCTCGCGACAGCCTGTTTGGATCAACCAGGATATGGAACGGCGCAAATTCGAGTTTGGCATGGAAGAAACTCCGGGGTTGGCGCATCCCGCCAAGTCGTTGGTATCCGTGCCGCTGATTGTAGGAAATGAAGTAAAAGGAGCAATCACCCTCCACAACATTGATCGGGAGAACGCGTTCAGTGAATCGGATGTGCGCCTCCTTGCGACGCTTGCCAACAGCATGAGCGTCGCATTGGACAACGCGCGGCTGTGGGAGCAGGAGAAGATGTTCCGCAAGGCGCTTCAACGTGAATTGGAGATCGGGCGCGAGATCCAGCAGGGATTCCTGCCCGAGGCGCTTCCCGTCATCGAAGGCTGGGAGATCGCCGCCTCGCTCATGTCGGCGCGCGAGGTCGCGGGCGATTTCTACGACGCGTTCGAATTGCCCGATGGGACTCTCGGCCTCGTCATCGCGGACGTGTGCGATAAGGGCGTGGGCGCGGCGCTGTTCATGACCTTGTTCCGCAGTCTCATCCGCGCCGCGGCCAACCTGGACTATTTCGAAAATACCGAACGTGTAAATTCGCCTCATTCCGCTGCCGAGCGCCTGAAGCGCGCCATTTTGTTGACTAATAACTACATTGCCGAGACGCACGGCGAAAGCGGCATGTTCGCCACGCTGTTCTTCGGCATCCTCGACCCGCGCGATGGCAAACTCATCTACATCAACGGCGGACACGAATCCCCGCTCATCGTCCGGGCGGGCGCGGTGCGCGAGTCGCTCTGCAAGACAGGTCCTGCCGTGGGCATACTCGCGAATGGCCGTTTTGAGATTCTTGAAACACAGGTTGGCCCTGGCGACCTTTTCTTCGCATTTACGGATGGCGTCCCCGATTGCCAGAACCCGCGCGGCGAATTCTTCGGCCGCGAACGATTGCATGAGATTTTGAGAGAAGATCGCTCTGCGGGAGAAACGCTGAAAGCCATCGAATCGGATTTGCGTCAATACATCGGCGGCGCGAACCAGTTTGATGATATTACGCTGCTGGCGGTGAAGAGAAAGCGGGATGACGAAGCAGGCGGAGAAGGTGAAGAGGAAAGGAGCGACGCAAGAGAATCTGTTGTAGAAGGTGTGGATGATTTGGTTACGTGATTGGAGACTAAATATGGGAAGAAGATTTCTTCAATCATTTTTCTACTGGTTTGAAAGACAAAATTCTGCCGTTCAAGCAGCATTTGTCATCGCGGTTCTCGGTTTAATTGGAGTGATAATAAGTGGTTGTTTTCAATTGGCAGCAGCAGTGATAAGCAAGCCAACTTCAATAGTGCTAACTGAGCCTCCGCCCTTGCAACAATCGAGTCCTATGCCATCGGAAACGTCGCCACAAATAACCCCCACCCTATTGATATCAACTAATGCTCCAACTTCAATGCCAACGCCTACTCGCAGACCTCCTCCAACCGCCACTCCGACGTTCGGCACCGGCAGTACAATGGTTTCTCCAAAAGATGGTATGGTGATGGTTTATGTGCCTGAAGGCGAGTTCGAGATGGGTAGTGACAGTGGGGAAAAAGATGAGCAGCCAGTTCATACCATATATCTTGATGCCTTTTGGATCGATCAAACCGAAGTCACCAATGCAATGTATGCCCAATGTGTGCAGGCTGGGAAGTGCAAGCAACCGCGTTCAGGCAAGTCATTTACCCGCTGGAGTTATTATAACAACCCAGAATTTGAAAACCACCCTGTTGTCTTTGTTGATTGGTATGATGCTAGGACTTATTGCGAATGGGCTAGTCGCAGATTGCCGACTGAAGCCGAATGGGAAAAGGCTGCCCGCGGTGCTGATGGCAGAGTCTATCCGTGGGGGGATTCTAGCCCAAATGCAAATCTACTAAATTTCGACAGTGATTTTGGTGACACAGCCGAAGTCGGTAGGTACTCAGCCGGTGCCAGTCCTTATAGTGCGCTGGATATGGCGGGTAACGTATGGGAATGGGTTTATGATTGGTATGGCGAATCTTTTTATGCTAGTTCGTTAATGTCAAATCCCACAGGCCCTGCTAGTGGTGGCTATCGCGTGATTCGAGGCGGTGCATGGAATAGCCTAACCTATGAGAACTTTGTCCAATCTGCTTTTCGCGGCTCACACCTCCCTGATGTAACGAGTTACAGCCTTGGTTTCCGTTGTGCCCGTTCGGAATGATGCGCCAGACTTCCGAAGTCTATGAATCTCTGATACAATACCGCCCGCACGCCGATTCTATGCTGTAACCAGAAAGCCTCGGCCCCCTCGGTCGGGGTTTTTGTATGTGTATAAATTTGTAGGGGCACAGCGGGACGGATAATCGTCAGAACCGTTTAGAACCCCGCTGTGCCCCTGCCAGGAACTGAAATGCTTACCGAACGAACTGACCTCCGCAACATCGCCATCATCGCCCACGTGGACCACGGCAAGACCACCCTCGTGGACGGCCTCCTGCGCCAATCGCACACCTTCCGCGACAATCAACAGGTCGCGGAGCGCGTCATGGATTCCAACGACCTCGAACGCGAGCGCGGTATCACCATCCTTGCCAAGAATACCGCCATCCACATGCCCGATCCTGTTACGGGTGAGCAGGTCAAGATCAACATCGTGGACACGCCAGGCCATGCCGATTTCGGCGGCGAGGTGGAGCGCGTCATGAACATGGTGGACGGCGTCCTGCTGCTCGTGGACGCGGCCGAGGGCCCCATGCCGCAGACCCGCTTCGTGCTCAAGAAGGCGCTCCAGATGGGACACAAGGCCGTCGTCGTCATCAACAAGGTGGATCGCAAGGACGCCGAACCCGCCCGTGTTCTAAACGACACATTCGACCTCTTCATCGAATTGGGCGCGACCGAGGAACAGGCTGACTTCCCCGTCATCTACGCCGTTGCCACCACGCAGCGCGCGGGACTGACGCCTGATCTTGGCCCCGATCTGAGTCCACTCTTTGACGTGATCCTGCGCCACATCCCCGCGCCCAAAGTGAATCCCGACGCGCCCCTGCAACTGCTCGTCACCGCCCTCGGCTACGACGACTATCGCGGCGTCACCGCGGTCGGACGCGTCCACGCGGGATGCATCCGCGCGGGACAAAAACTGGCGCGCATCCAAACCAACGGCGAGATTCTCCCCGAAACCGCACGCTATCTCTACACTTTTCAAGGACTCAACAAAATCGAAGTGGACGAAGTCTCTGCAGGCGACATCGTCTCCCTCGCGGGACTCGAAGGCATTGCCATCGGCGAGACGCTAGCCGATCCCGCGAATCCCGTTGCGTTGCCCACCATCAAAGTCGAAGAGCCGACCGTCCGCATGACGTTTGGTGTCAACACTTCGCCGTTCACAGGACGCGAGGGCAAGTGGAGCACCTCGCGTAAACTGCGCGAACGTCTCTTCGACGAACTCCGCACCAATGTGGCATTGCGCGTCGAGGAGACCGACTCCGCCGAGAATTTCCTCGTCAGCGGGCGCGGCGAATTGCATCTGGGTATCCTCATTGAAACGATGCGCCGCGAAGGTTATGAATTTCAAGTCTCGCGCCCCGAGGTCATCTTCCACAAAGCGGACGACGGTGCGACTCTTGAGCCTTACGAAGAAGTCCATGTGGAGACCAGCAACGACACCATTGGCGTTGTGGTGGAAATGCTCGGGAGCCGCCGCGGCAAAATGATGGAGATGCACGACACGGGCCAGGGCGCGACGCGCATGGTCTTCATCGCCCCGACGCGCGGACTGCTGGGATTCCGCTACCAGTTCCTCACATCCACGCGCGGCATGGGCGTCATGCACACCATCTTCCACGGCTACGACGAAATGGCGGGGCCGATGTCCACGCGCAACACAGGCTCCATCGTCGCGATGGAAGCGGGGACGACCACTGCCTACGCGTTGCAGAACGCCGAGGAACGCGGCACGTTATTTGTCGGTCCCGGCGTGGACGTGTACGAGGGCATGGTCGTGGGCGAGAGCGCGCGCGGCCTCGACCTGCCGATCAACGTCTGCAAAAAGAAGCATCTGACCAACATGCGCTCCTCGCGCGGCGATATGGAAATCCGCCTCACGCCCCCACGTGCGATGTCGCTGGATGAAGCCATCGAATATCTTGCGGACGACGAACTGCTCGAAGTCACCCCCGAAAATTTCCGCATCCGTAAGCGCATCCTCGATACTGAGGAGCGCGGCAAGCAGAGCAAGAAGGCGAAAGAATTACTGGAAGAGTAGAAAATCAAGTAACAGCCACCCTTGTGAGGTGGCTGTTACTTTGTTACATCATGTTTACTGGCACGAAAAACTGATCGTCCCCGATTGCGACGAGCCCGAACTGTTGAACGCGACGATGCTGTAGGTGATGGTGTCGCCCGCGTTCACAGCGTATGTATCGGTGTAGGTGGTGGAGTTGGCGGGTAATTCGACGATCCCCGTTCCGAGACGCAACACGCGGTAACCCGTCTCGTTATCGGCCATGTCCTTCCAGGTGAGGGTGGTGGTCGCGTCGATGTTGACGCCGTTGTAGGTGCAGAGGTAGGAGTAGGTCAAGCCTCGCGGCGCGGCGGGCGGGACCGCGGTCGCGGTCGGCGGCGGAGTCGTGGAAGGGACGGCCCAGTAACTGCCCGATGGCGTGGCGTATTCACCCCACACCCAGCAGGTGTTATTGCTGTTCGGCAGTTTCACCACCCAGTAATTGTCGGCCGGGTAATGCGCCACGATCTCGGTGCTCGCGCCCGGTAAAAAGGTGAAGACGATTTCATATTCCTGCCCCGGACCCGTGCGGCAGTTCGTGCTCTCGTTGATCCGCAGGAAGGGCGTGGAATACGTGGGCGTGATCGTCGGCGTCAGCGTGGCGGTGGGGGAGGGAGTCCCCGGCGCGAGGGGACTGGCCAGCGGCGTTTGGGGCGTCCCCGGCGCGGTCGGTGTGGCGAGCGGCGCGCCCGTCAGCGTTTGCGCGACGATGGTCGCGGCCTGGTCGTTGAATGCCGGCGCATTGTCCGTTGGGGTGGGGAAGTTGCAGGCGGAGAACGCGAAGGCCAGCAGGAAGGAGAGGGCGAGAATCTTTTTCATTCGTGCTTTGTGTGAATGCGGCTCAATCGCATGTATTGGAGCCTGCCCCGTTCGTCGCGCAGGAACTCGCCGAGGCGGCCTTTGAGCGCGGTATCCAGGACGATGTATTTATCCTTCTCGTAGAACGCGAAGCGCATGGGAGGCGGCGCGGGCAGGGGCGGGGCGTCGGGCGTGGGGAATCCGCCCTTGGGCGTGATGCTCAGAACGAGTCCCTCCCGCTTGAGCGTGACCTTGTAGACCTCTTCGATGTTCTCATATACGCCCGTGTATTCACGCAATTCAGCCTTCGGCGTTTTGATTGGCTTGGGCAATGGAATGGAATCGCCGAAGTAATACTTGAGCGCGGCGTTGAAGATATTGGACGTGACCGTCTCGCTGGAGTTGGTCAGCACGATCAGGGCGAACTTCTTTTCGGGGATGAACCAGAAGCCAGAGTTTTGACCGGCGGTCGCGCCGCCGTGGAGGACGACCTTCGATCCCTTCGCGGTATTCCTCATGAACCAGGAGAGTCCGAGCCAGTCCAGACCTGTGGCATGCAGGCGCGGCGTCTGCATGTGCCGCAGGGACGCGGCCTTGAGCACGCGTTTGCCGTTGGCCTTCCCGTTGCCCATGTGGAAGCGGGCGAAGGTCAGCATGTCGTGCGCGCGAGACAGCACGCCGCCTGCGGGCGCGTCGGCGCGCGAGAGCCCCCAGGGACGCGAGACTTTGTTCCTGCCTTTGATTCGGTCGTGTCCCGCCGCGAGCCGTTGCACGAAGAGTTCGTCGTCGGGAAAGAAGAAGGAGCGCGTCATGCCCAGCGGCTCGAAGACCAGTTCGCGGATCACATTCTCGAACGGCTTGCCGGTAACGACCTCCAGCACGCGGCCCGCGACGTAGAAACCGGCGTTGTTGTATGAATAGACCTTGCCCAGCGGGGCTTCCTGTTTCAGCCGCCGCATGTCTTTGACCATTCGATCCAGGGCGTCGTCACCCGCGCCGAAGTTGTTGAAGTAATCGCCCTGCCAGCCCGCCACGTGGGTGAGCAACTGCCGCATGGTTACGTTTGCCGCGGCGGATTTGTCTTTCATCCTAAACGACGGCAGGTAGGTGCGGATGGGTATGTCCAGGTTCAGTTTGCCCTGTTCCACGAGGCGCATCGCGGCGGTGGCGACCATCGGCTTGGTGTTCGAGCCGATCTGAAAGAGCGTATCCTCCGTGACGGGGATGTTCTGCTCGATGCTGGTCACACCGAACGCGGCGACGGACTCGCGTCCGCGGTGGAGCACGCCGATGACCGCGCCGGGGACGTGCGCCTGTTTCATGTAGGCTTTGGTGAACTTGCAGAGTTGATCGAAGGGATTTGAAGTGGGCATGATTTTTGAATTGACCTCATAACATAGTATCGCGTCAAGCGGAGGCTTTCGGGTTCGCCGGAGGCCGCAGACGAGATGCAGGCGAAGCGCGCATCCCTCGCGTCGAGCGGAGCAAAGCGGAGACGAGACGCAGGATTTTCATGTAACGCGCTTCGTCTTCGGGTTTCGATACGGGCTTCGCCCTACTCAACCCTCCGCTCAGCGTGAGAATTTTTGTAGTTGAGTCTCTAAACAACGCTCCCGCCGCCGTCCTCGGCGGCGAGGATGCCTCCACGTGTGCGCTTTCGGACAAGATGAATCTTGTCCTACTCTCCGTTACCTTCCATCCACGAATCCATGTACTCAGGCTTCTCGAATTCGAGCGCGTGCGTGGTCAGGTGCAACGGGTAGAACGTATCCACCATCACGGCCAGTTCGGCGGTCTCTTTCTTGCCAATCGAGGCCTCCGTCATGCCGGGCTGGGGCCCGTGCGGCAGGCCGTAAGGATGCAGGCTGATGTCACAGCGGTCAATGCCCTTGCGGCTCATGAAGTTGCCCTCGGCGTAATAGATCACCTCGTCCGAGTTGATGTTGGAGTGATTATACGGCGCGGGGATGGCATCGGGGTGATAATCGAACAGGCGCGGCACGAAAGAGCATACCACGAAGTTGTGCGCCTGGAAGGTCTGGTGCACGGGCGGGGGCTGGTGGACGCGGCCCGTGATCGGCTCGAAATCCTCGATGTTGAAGATCCACGGATAGAGATAGCCGTCCCAGCCGACCACGTCGAAGGGATGATAGTCCAGCACGTGGCGGCTCAGGCGGTCTCGCACCTTCACGCGGACCTCGAACTCGCCGCGCTCGGTGTGCGTTTCCAACTCTTCGGGGACTCGGATGTCGCGCTCGCAGTAGGGCGCGTGTTCGAGCATCTGGCCGAACTCGTTGCGGTAGCGCTTGGGCGGCTCGATCTGCGACGGGTTTTCGATGGTGAAGAAGCGCGCCTCGTTCCCGTCAATGTGCATCTGCCAGGTTGTGCCGAAAGGTATGACGACGTAATCTCCCTTGCGGAACTTGAGATTCCCAAACTGGCTTTTCAATGTGCCGCTTCCCTCGTGCACCCACCAGGTCTCGTAGGATTGCGCGTTTCGATAGAAATAGTCCATGCTTTTGGAGGCGCGCGCCACGCCGAGGATGACGTCGTTGTTGCCGAGGAGGGGAATGCGCGCCGAAACAGGATCAGCCCCAAGCGGGGCCTGATCCGTTTTGAAGGCGCGGTGGCGGATCGGGCCGAAGTCCACCGTCTGGGGTTTGAGCGGACCGAGGTCCTCGGTCTTCTTCACGCGCGGCGGAAGGAAGTGGTGATACAGGATGGATTGGAGCGAGGAAAATCCCTCCAGCCCCATCAGTTCCTCGCGATAGAGTTCGCCGCCGGGCTTGCGAAACTGGACGTGGCGTTTGTGGGGGACCTGTCCGAGTTTATGATAGAAAGGCATGAGTACCTCCAAGGTTCATTCGCGTTTTGGGAGTCCGATATCGAGTTCCGAAAAGACGACGCAGGTGTACGAGTCGCGGGCGCGGCCTTCGTTCATGGCGACGGCGGCTTCGGCCATCAGTTCCTCCACGGTGACGGTCGAGCCGCTGTTCCGCGAAGTAACTCCGACGTAGGCGTTCTTTTTCTTCAACCTGCCGGTGGCGAGGCTTTGTGTGGTGCGGAAGTTGCTGAGGATGCGCTCCGCCACGGCGCGGCCCCCGTTTTCGTCCGTGGCGGGCAGGAGGACGAGAAAGTCGTCGTTGTAATGCGCGGGCACGTCGGAGATGCGCAGGGTGCTGGCTAACTGGCGGGTCATCACTTCTTTGGCCAGTTTCCTGATGTCGGCGGCCTGGCCCTCCATGGCGAGGGTGATCTGCAAAAGCGTCAGCGGGCCCGGGTAGCGATTCATGCGGGCGATCTCGTAATTGAGCAGGACGATGAAAACATCCAGGGTGTACAGGCCGGTCTTGCTGGCGAGCTGGCGTCGAGATTCCATGAGCGCTCCTTTCCCGGGCGGCCGCGGACGGCCTTCGCGCAGGTCAAATCACGGATTGGTAATTTGAATGGATTGTATCAGTGTGTCCAGAAGAGGCAGAGCAGGAACGAATGTGTTGTGGTCGGTGGTGTTGATTTTGATGGTGATGGAGTCCAGGTACGCGGTCATCGTATCGAAATTGGTCCAGTCGAAGGGAATGCCGCCTTCGGGAAGCGCCGCCTCGGGGTCGGCGTCGGCCACCAGGAAGGGCGCGTTCACCGGCAGGATGGCCGCGACGTAATACCTCCCGTCGCCGGTCAGGCCCTGGAAGGTGTAGAACAATTCCTGGTTGTTGACCGGGTGGGGCGCCTGCCCATATTGGGTGAGATACCTGAATCCAGCGCCGTTCGGGAATTGTATCCTCAGCGCGTGGGCGTAGAAGACCTGCCCTGCATTGAAAATGGGGATGAACGGCATGTGTTCGGGGAGCGCGGTGCCCGGCGAATTCAGCAGTGCAGTCAACTGGATGATTTGAATCCCCGCGCCCTCGTTGAGGCGGGTTAATCCATCCGCGGGGTAGATCAAAATCTGCGGATCGAAAAACATGTCCTCCAGCGGGTACCCTTGCAGGATATATCGGGTGTGGGCTGGAAAGATTACCCAGGGTGGGAGGTCGGCGCCGCTGACTTCCGGGATGTGCTCGATTTTTGCACCGGTCCCCAGCGCCTCGGGCAGGACGAAGGGGAGGGGTTCGGCGGTCGGCGCGGCGGTGGGCGGCGCCTCGGTTGGGAGCGGGGGCGCGGCGGTGAGCGCCTGGGCGGTCAATGCCTGGATGGTGGCGGCGACGATTGCGCCGGTATCGAGGGGAGTGGGTGGGGCGGTGGGTGTCCCCAGTCCACAAGCCAGCGTGACCATCAGAATGCTTGCGAAAACGACGATTTTTCTGTTCATGCTCTCACTGTGTTTTTCAGAATTCCGATCCGTTCTGCTTCCAGTTCTACCACATCTCCGGGTTTCAGCCAGGGACCCTGCGCCCGCGTCAATTCCAACAGACAGCCCGTTCCGACCGTTCCCGAGCCGATGACGTCGCCTGGCAGGAGTTCCGTCGAATCGGAGGCGCGGGCGATCAGGTCTCCGAATGACCAGTACATGTCCTTGAAGTTGCCCTGCGAGCGCGTCTCTCCGTTGACGCGGGCCGACAGCGCCAGGTCGTAGACGCCCGGCCTGCCTGTCGCGCGGTCCGCCAGTTCGTCGGGCGTGACGATGACCGGGCCGAAGGAGGAGGCGAAGTCCTTGCCTTTGGCGGGACCGAGTCCGACCTTCATTTCCTCGCGCTGAACGTCGCGGGCGGACCAGTCGTTGAAGAGGGTGAAGCCGAAGATGTGGTTCGGCGCGTCCTCGGGTCGGATGTCGCGGCTGCCCCTGCCGATGATGACCGCGATCTCCAGTTCGTAATCCATCGCGCGAGTATAGTGCGGAATCGGAATCTCGTCCTGCGGGCCAAAGACCGCGTTCGGGTTGGTGAAATAGAAGACAGGGAACTTATACCACTCTTCGGGCACTTCGCGGCCGCGGTTGGCGTTGGCGGTCTTGACGTGTTGTTCGAAGGCGTAACCGTCGCGCAGGGTGGTGGGACGCAACGGCGCGAACAGTTTGACCTCGTCGAGCCCGAAGGAGGCCTCCGAGGCGCGGCGCGCGGCCTCGTCCGCGCCGGCTTCGATCACGGCGCGCATGTCGGGATAGGGCAGGGGGTGGACGCGTCCGTTTTTAACGAGGGCGGGCGCGGGTCCCGCGCGAGGCGTGGAGAAGGTCGCGAAGCGCATTACAGGTTGCCGCGCCTTTCCTGTTCCAGTTCAATCGACTCGAACAGCGCCTTGAAATTGCCCTTGCCGAAACTCTGCGAGCCGTGCCGCTGAATCACCTCGATGAACATGGTCGGGCGGTCCTGAATGGGCCGGGTGAAGATTTGCAGGAGATAGCCTTCGTCATCGCGGTCGGCGAGGATGCCGAGTTCCTGGATGGCCTTGTAGTCCTCGTCAATCTTGCCGACGCGGCCGGGAAGCATTTCATAATAGGTGTCGGGTACGCGCAGAAATTCGACGCCGTTCCTGCGGAGTTGTTCGACGGTCTTGAGGATGTCGCCGGTGAGAAGCGCGATGTGCTGCGCGCCGGGCGTGAGGTAGTAATCGAGATATTCTTCGATCTGGCTCTTGCGTTTGCCCTCGGCGGGTTCGTTGATGGGAAATTTGACGCGGCCGTTGCCGTTCTGCACGACCTTGGACATGAGGGCGGAATACTCGGTGGAGATGTCCTTGTCGTCGAAGTGGCGCAGGAGGCGGAAGCCCATCACTTGATGGTAGAAATTGACCCATTGATTCATCTTGCCGAGTTGCACGTTGCCAACGATGTGATCCACCGCGGCCAGACCTGTGGATTCGGTCTCTTTCTCGATGGGCTTGTAGGTCGGCGCGAAGGCGCCCTTGTAATCGGCGCGGTCCACGAAGACGTGCAGGGTTTCGCCGTACGTGTAAATGGCGGAGGTGCGGAAGATGCCGTGGTCATCCTTTTCCTCGCGCGGACTCCACGCGGACTTGCCGCCGCGCGAGGTGGTTTCCTTCCATGCCTTTTCCACATCGTCCACTTCGAGGGCGATGACCTTGACGCCGTCGCCGTGTACCATGTGGTGCGCGGCCAGCGGGCTGGACGGGCCGTAGGGCGCGGACACGACGAAGCGCGCCTGGCCCGATTCGAGCACGTACGAGGCGAACTCGCGATTGCCCGTTTCCAGTCCCGAATAGGCGACGGGTTTGAATCCAAACGCCTTCCACCAGTAATGCATGGCATGTTTGGCGTTGCCCACGTAAAAGTGGACGTGGTCCACGGACTTGATTTGCAGGAAATCGGCTTCTTCGGTGATCGGACGGGATTCGGTTTTTGGAGCGGTTGTTGCCATGGCTCCTCCTTTGGATAGGTCTGGGCAGATTTTACGATAAGAAAGGTCGGATTGCAAACAAAAAAGGCTCCAAAAGCGTATTGCCTTTGGAGCCTTCCAGCCTCAGGTCGTGACCGTCTGGCGTTTGGCGCGCCAGTCTTTGATCAGGAAGGGAATGTAAAGCGGAAAAAGAATTGCCAGGCCAATGATTTCCAGTTCCAGGATGTACCACGGCCAGGGAGCCAGCGCATCGAGCAGGGTGGGGAACTCAGGTTTGTGAGCGATGAACAGGTAATTGCTGCCAATCGCCAGGTTGAGGAAAAAGACAAAAATCATGTAGATATTGGTCCAGATCACGACGCGCTTGAATGACTGAAGCGTCGGGCGGAAGCCTTCGACCACGGTCATGTATATCGGAATCAGCACGAGCAGTCCGTGCGCGAAGAAGGTCTGCACGGCGCGATAGTGAGGGAAGCCATACTGATTGGCGTCGGGTGTGAGGAGAGCCTGCAACGCGCCGCCAATGCCGAGGAAATAGGCCAGTTCATAGATGGCATAATTGCGCGTGAAGAGCATGGAAGCCGTCAGCCAGACGAACACGCTGCACAGGTGGAGTGGAAGCATGGTCTGGACGGTCCATACGCCCCAATACACCGCCCAGATGTGATAACTCAGCTCCGAAAGGACGAGCACTATCCCCACCGTGAAGCGGAACGTCTTTTGTCCGCGTTCTCCCAGGACGTTTCGAAGCCAGGGAATTGCAAGCCCCGCGCAGGCGATGATTCCCAGCGCGATCAGGTGAGCCGTGCCGAATAAATCGAACGGCGCGCCGTGGTAGTCGTAGGCGAAATATTCTCCCATCAGATGCTCCTTTGGCAAAGATGCCGAACATTAAAACGCCGTCATGGGTAGAGCGTTACGCAGGACAAAGTAAATGCGCCTCTTTCTTGGCAGTTTTTTTCAGGTCTGTCTTTAAGACTCTGTAACATAGGCGGTGGGTTTTAGTTTTGGTGGTAGAGCAACCTTTTCAATAGTCGAAAATCTAGGCCGATGTGGAGTTCCAGTGGGTGAAAACTTGATCGTGCAGGAAAAAATCATGACCCGAGTGGGAGCTTTAAACTCACCAACCGGGAATGTTACGAACACGTCTTTAATTGGCGCTTGAAATTAAATTAAAAGGTGTCATAATATAAGTGTCGGCAATATTGGGATGGGTATTGGGCCGCAGGGACGGCAGAAAGGATGGTTGAAATGAGTCGTCCTATCTACTCACTGACCGATCTCGTAACATGGGTTGGTAGTGAAACTTACCCTACCGTAGATGATTATATAGAAGAGGCAAACAGTCGCGGTTGTTGTCGCCGCATGCCCGACTTGCCGGAGTGGGTGCAACCGGGCGCGACGCGTGTATTTCTGGCCCATCAGGGAGATCAAAGACCAAACAGTTCTAGGGGCGTGCTGTTTGGCTATTATCTTCTGGGGAGGATACAAGTCATTGGCTCCGATCCGTTCAAAGATAGGATTCCAAGCAACTGGCATCCAGTTTGGCGAAGAGGCGTGTCCCATCCTTCAGAGCCGACAATCCGACGTCAATTTCGCCGCTGGCTGGTCACCGAGCGTTACATTACCTTGAGGCGGCGGAAGAAAGGGGATGTCATAGACGAATTGCTCGAAGAGCTCTGGGGGGCATTGCTGAAAGAACTAGCCAAGGAGGCAGTCGAAAAGCTATTCGAGTATTTTGATCCCGCCAATCTTCCATATGAACCGGGACGTGGCTGCGGTGGTCGCACGGAAGGCGGGATTTATCTACTTGATCAGAAAGCGTCTGATTGGTCCGACTGGCTCGTAGATTTTGTTGCGGAACTGTTCTCGGCTGAAGAAGAGGAAAAGAAAACCAAGGTCGCCAGAAAAAAAGTGATCTATCACACTCATTTCACCGAAAGCGACCACCCGATACCGTCCGCGCGTTATCGCTTGCACCAGGGTTTTAGCTCAAATGGGAAGGTGTGCGAAGAATGTGCACCAGAAGAACTTTCGCAACAAGAACCAAGTCTGATTCTTTTCAAGAGTCCCTACCCGATCTACAATCGTCCGCCGCGCGCCCTCTTCCGTGGTTATGATCGCGTGGACGGGGATGCGTTGTTGATGAAAGTGTAATAGACTGCATGTTTTGTGTGAAAATCAGGGCTTGGGGTGGCTGGCAAAGAACTCCCACATCAATTGCGTGGCCGAGATGGTCTGGGTCGGCTCGTCACCGCCCGGCCAGGCGGGACCTTCACTGCCGGGCCAGGCATGTTTCCCGCCGATGATCGTGTACAACTCCACGGCAGTTCCTTGCGCACAGTTGTATATGTCGTGCTGGATATCCGCGAATAAATCCGTTTGTGACGTCGAAGAACATTGATTAAAAGCAAGCCAAAAGTCAACTGATTCTTTCACTGAAGCGAACAAGACGCCAGCGACGGAGTCGGGTCCATAGCCGCCGTCATAAGGCAGGTGCGTGTCGTCCGTTCCGTGAAAGTGAATGACCGAAACGGGCTGGCTCGGCTCGCATCGTTTGTAGTTCAACGTTCCCGCGACTGGGCCGATGGCCGCGAAGATGTCCGAGGCCTCGCACGCGAGACGATAGGACATGATTCCGCCATTCGACAGTCCCGTCGCGTAGATGCGCTTCGGGTCAATGTTGTGACTGGCCTGTAATTCTGCAACCAGGGCGCGGACGAAGGCCACGTCGTCAATGTTGTTCGTCATGGCGTAGCCGCAACACGTGCCGCCGTTCCAGGTCAACACTTTATCTTCGAGCCGCCCCGTCCCGTTGGGATAGACGACGATGAAGCCCTCTTCGTCGGACACTTGGTTGAAGCCGCTCACGCGCCACTGATTCCCCGCGTCGCCTCCGCCGCCGTGAAAATTGAGCACGAGGGGGATGGGCTGGCTTCCATCGTACGAATCTGGCACGTGGAGAATATACGACCGTTCGAGGCCGTCCACGGTCAACGTGAGTGTTGGATCCGTGACCTGAGATATTTTGCGCGTGCAGGCCAGCAAGATGAATGGCAGGATGAGAAATACAAACGCGGCATGTCTCATTTCACGCGCACTGCCTTCCCGCCCGTCATCTGTTGCAGGTCGGCGGGAGTTAACTCGAAGATGGCGTTGGGAGTCCCCGCCGCGGCCCAGACAGTTTCATATTGCAGGAGATCCTCGTCGAGATACGTTTCCATTTTCTGTGCATGGCCGAGCGGGGGCACACCGCCGATGGCGAAGCCCGTCACCGCGCGCACGAAGTCCGCGTCGGCGCGGCCGATGGGTTCGCCCGCGTACCCGGCGATGCGCTTCTCGTCCACGCGGTTCGCGCCGCTGGTCAGTACGAGGATCGGTTTGCCGGTTTGCTGTCCTTTGAAAATCAGCGACTTGGTGATCTGCCCGAGCGTGCACCCTGCGCGGTCGGCGGCCTCCTGCGCGGTGCGCGTCGACTCGGCGTATTCGATGACGGTGATTCGATAACCCTGCTCATTCAGCAGGTCCTGGATTTTTTGGGCGGAGGGGGAAAGCGAATTCATGCGTCCAAGTTTAGCATATCTTTGCTATGTGCTTTTCTTGAATCTGTTTCTGGTCGCCGCCACCAACCCGACCAGCACCAGTAAAATGCTCGCACCGGCGAACAGCCACTTGACCATGGTAAAGATCGCCGTCAACCAGGCAAGGATGGCGGGCGTGGATGGAAAGATCGAGAGCATGCTCACGATGCCGAGATTTTCCAGCAGGTCGAACAGCCACGCGCCGACGGGCGCCGCGTTCCATTTTTGCATGTTGCTGTCGGGCTTGAAGCCGCGCTGGAACAGCCACGAGATGAGCAGGCCGAAGAACAGGGTGTAGACGATCGGATAGATGATGTCCACCGTCAGTTCGATATTGCGGTAGAAGGCGCGGCCGTACTCGCCGTAGGACTCCACCATCCCGTAGATTTTCTCCGGCGTGGAGAAGAATTGCAAATCAATCGGCCCCGCGCCGCCCGAGTCGCCTTTCATCAGCGCCTCGGCCATCGGCAGGACGAAGCCTGCGAGGAATCCGTCCAGCACGAACAGAACGAGGACGAGCCAGCCGTTCGCCCACGCATGGAACCTGCTCGAAATTTTCCCGATCATATTGCCTCCGAATCAAGTTGGTTTGAAGGGAAAACCCCGCGCGGCGCGGCGGGTTGCTTTTTGCAGACGCGTTATTTGATAAACGCCTCTGCCTTTTGCGCGAGCGTATCGGCGATACGGTCCTTGTGTTTGCCGAGCACGTCCAGCCCTTCGATCTCGTCCAACGCGAAATAGCCGTAATCCGTAGTCTCGTCGCTCAGGGATAATTCACCGCCCGTGATCTCCGCCTCGAAATGCAGGGCTACGATCTGCACCTTCGTGCCATCTTTGTAAATCACCAGTTGATGCGGATTGCTGTACACACCGACCAATCGAGTGAGCCGGACGCGCAGGCCCGTCTCCTCGAAGACCTCGCGGATGCAGGCCTCCTCCGCCGATTCGCCCGGCTCCATCCCGCCGCTGGGCAGGCACCACTGACCGTTGTCGGCGCGGCGCGTGAGCAGGACGCGACCCTCGGAATCGAAAATGGCGGCCGAGCATCCCAGCCGCAACGCGCCTTCTTTTCCAAGCCGTTCGCCGTACAGGGTTTGGGTCATTTTCCCTCCGGTGATTGTAGTAGGGGCACAGCATGGCGATGATCGTCGAGGCCTTTCGCGGCTTCGCTGTGCCCTTACGATTTTATGAATGTCCCGTTGCGCAATTCCATCAGAGTCTGTTGGATTTCCTCGACGGTGTTCATGACGAACGGCCCGTAGGGGACAATCGGCTCTTTGAACGGCGCACCCGCGATCAGCATAAAGCGGACGGGAGAATCCGCTTCAGCCTGGACCTCGATCTGGTCGCCGTCACCGAACGCGATCATGCGGACGGCTTCCACCGATTCGTTTGCGAACTTTCCCTTGCCTTCGAAGACGTAGGCCAGCGCGGTGTGTCCGCGCAGGATGGGGCAGACGAATCTCGAAGCGGGACTCAGGCTCACGTCCATGTAAAGAGGCGAGGCGGCGATATCGGTGACGGGACCGCGGGTCCCCGCCCAGTCTCCCGCCACGACGCGCACCGTCGCGCCGTCCTTTGTCACGGACGGGATGGTCTCCGCGCTGACTTCCTGATAGCGCGGCTGTCCCATCTTCTGCGCGGCGGGCAGGTTCACCCACAGTTGGAATCCATAGATGTTGCCGCTTTCACTGCGGCGCGGCATTTCCTCGTGCAGGATGCCGCGGCCGCTGGTCATCCACTGCACGTCTCCCGCGCCGATGAGCCCGCTGTTGCCGAGGCTATCGCGGTGATGCACCGAGCCTTCGAGCATGTAGGTGACGGTTTCGATGCCGCGGTGCGGGTGCATGGGGAAGCCGCGGATGGGACCTTCGACGGGATCGTTGAAGGCGAAGTGATCGAAGAGCAGGAAGGGATCGTGTTCGTTGGACTGGCGCGGGGCGATGGAGCGCCGCAGTAAGACGCCCGCGCCTTCGATGACGTATTGTGGTTCGATGATCTGGGTAATGGGTCGGGAGTTGGTCATGCCAGTAAGATGAGGTGGAGGGGAGGGGTATTACTTAAACTCCACCACCACGTAATACCAAATACCGTCTCGCTTGCCGAAGAAGTACGCGGCGTCACTGCCTATAGATGGGTTATTAACGGCGAACCCGCAACAAAGACCATGTGCTACATCTTGGTATTGAACTGGGAGAATCTGTCCATCATAAGAGAGTCCGATCCATGGTCCTTTGCGGAAAAAATAGGTGGGCTTGTCTTTGACCAGACTCCAGCCAAATATTTCCTGGAAGCCCAATTCTGTATTGAGGATTTTCCCATCCTGAATCAGGAAGTCGCCTACTTCCAGGATCCAATGACCATTCCAGGCTCTAAGGTGAATTGGAGGGAGGCTTGCGGCGAAATACGTCTCAAAGGTAAAGATAACGCCTCGATTGCTCTTCTTTATCTCTACGCGGGAATCCTGATTTACTTTTGCCCATAGCAACTCCCCTTGATATAAAATGGGAGCAAATCCTGGGTCCATGGAGCTGTTATCCCAGACGGAGATTACGTCGTTTTGGATTAAGAAGCTGTGTTGAAACTCTCCCCCTGTGCCAATGGTATTAACAATAAAGGCAGTGATTAGGCCAGAATCGGTCGAGAAAGTGTAAACATTTGAAACTCTCGTAACATGATCAAATAGAATCCTGCCGTTGCGAAATAATTGCAGTCCCTCACCTTTTGTTATATCGCCTCTCAGTTCATATCCAAGAGACTTCAGTTGTTCTTCAACAGTGGGCTTTTTGTTCGATATAGAAGTGTTCTGCTCTGTTGCCCAATCGGGAAGCGCCTCTTCAGGCACTAAACCCAATAGTATTTCCTCTGTTGGCCCTGCTTGTGCCTCCGGCGGCAAACTATACTCAGTGACCGAAATGTCAGATGGCATGGACGATACGTTTTCCCAAAACGCGGCTTCCTCGGTGCTTAATGGCGTCAGGTCGGGTCCAGGTTTTAAATCATAGACGGGCTTTAGCCATGAAAAAGTGATTCCAATGGGTTCAGCCCATGGATAACCCCTGCCGGTTATTATATAGATAAAACGGTGTTCGGGGTCCGCCGCAGGATTCTCGATTATTTCATAGACAATACTATCCCAATCGCCTTCCTTGGTTGACACGGAGCAACCCAAATTTGGTTGAGGCGAGTAATAAGAATACCAACTAATGGAATTTTCCTCTGGTTCCGATTCAATGTTCGCCAGCCAAGTACAGACATTTAGGGCGCTGGACATATATCCCATTTCGGGAAGATAGCCAGTTTCAAAGAAGCCGCCCTCTCGTAAAAAGTAATTCGGTGTGTCCGTAGGTTGCATGTCGGCGGGGATATTGACCGCATACCACCCATCGGGGTCAATGTAAACTTGTTGGTCGGGATTGGGAGGGAACACAGTGTATGGCCCTGGGATGGCGGTAGGCGTCAAATTGTATGTCGGAGATGCTGTAGGGGCCGATTGCGCGGCCCGGGTCTCAACTGCCATGGTTCCCAATATTGATAAAGCTGTTTCTGCGACCTCTGTTTGAATCGTTGTAGGCGCTGACCATGAACCACTACAAGATGCCAATAGCATTACAGCCAGAAATAAGGGGATCGTTACCTTGTTAATGGTTTTCATTTTTCACCTCCTATTTGTATGTGCACTGAAATGAAGAAATGCCTTGGAGAAATTCTACTTCGGCATAATCACGGTGCTGGCACTTCGACATAGTTCCCAATCCGCACGGATTCAGCCAGCGCGTCGCAGGATTGCAGGTCTGGGAAAAAATCCGAAGAGGGCAGTTCGTTCAACTGCGCCTCCACTATACTGTTGTATTCAAGAACGAACTGCTCTTGTTCTGCAGGGTCGGATGGTAGAACGGGTCCATCGCCAAGGATTGGAATATCCAATGGGACTGTGACGACTACATAATAGCGACCATCCACGGTCAGGCCGTTGAACTCATAGATGAGGCTGTTGTGGACGGCGGGATAGGTCGCCTGTCCGCGCATGACGACGGCGCGCAGTCCCTGCATCCCTTCGAATTGCAGTTTGACCGTGTTGGATTGAATCAGGATGGCCGCGCCCCAGGTTGGGAAGTAACTCGAAGGATCGCCGTTGACCGCGTCCCACAGGTTGAGCATGATGGCCTCCCCGCCGGGGATTTGTCCCGCAAAAGAAGCCACGGGATAGACCTCCACACAGCCGACCTCGCGGCACAGTCCCTGCGGGGCGAAGGCGAAGGTCGTGTGTCCGTCCACGTCCCACTGGTCGTCGGGCAGATGGACGTAAACTGCCTCGGCCAGGTACAGGTCAAAACTCACGCCGTTGAACGAAATCTGCGGCCCCTCGAGGCGCGTCGCGCCTGCGGTGGGGGCAGGCGATGGAGGCGTGACAGTGGGGGAGGGCGTGGGGGACTCGGTCGGCGCGGCGGTGGGGGATTCCGTCGGTGTCGAGGGTGGCTCGACTGTGGGAGACGTGGATGGAATTGATTCAGAGGTCGGGGTTGGCGAGGCGAAGATCGAGCAGGCAAGGATCGCGGCCAGCAGGGCAAACGGCGCTATCAGTCGTGACGGTTTCGAGAAGGCAGGCATGGATTTCCCTTTCCGCTTTTTCCTACGCACTTATTATAGTCCAAACAGCCTCTCCCGAATCAGCGCCGTGCCTCTCGCGTAACGGATGTCTTCATCCGAGACGTCGAGCCGCAGGACGGATTCAGGCGAGAGTGTAGACAGCCATTCCGAGACGAAGGAATCCAATAATTCCGCGTCCGCCTCGGACGCGAGATTGATTCGGTTTCGAGAGGCCAGTCTCTGGCGGATGACTTGACGCGAGGCGCTCAGGGCGACGACCAGGTCCGGCGGCGGGAGCAGACTGCGGGTCCACGCGTGGAAGCGGCGGCACAGGTCGAACTCGGCGTCCGTCAGCCAGCCGCGGGTGTGGAAGAGGCGCGTGAACCCGTAAAAGTCCAGGTCGAGGCCGCCGTCGGTCAGCGCGGGGCGCGGGTCGGCGCGCAGGATTTTCTCCTGTTCAGCGCGGTGAAGCAGGTAATCTATTTGATTGGCGAGCGCGTAGCGGGGATCGCGCTTGAAGAGGGACTGGAACGGGCGCTCGGCGTGTCCTTCGAGGCCGACGGCGAAATCGTTTTGGGCATTGAGCGCGCCCAGGAGCGTGGTCTTGCCCACGCCGCTCGAGCCAACGATGGCGATGAGTTTTCCCATGCTGGAATTATACAGGCGGGACGCGGCCGAACGGAGTCTTACGGCGTTTGACCCGAGTCGTAATTCATCATCAGGCTGGACGTATCCACCGCCTCGAAGTCGTTTCCCGAGAGAACATCCAGCAGATGAAGCATGTCATTGTCCCAGCGTTCGTCGGGGACGCCGCTCACGTACCAGTCCGAGCCGTTATCGGCCAGGATGATGCCGTAGGTTTTCATGGCTTGCAGGATGACCTGCATCTCCGGCGGGAAGCCTGAAATGTCATACGAGGCCTTCAAGCGGAAGCGCGCGCCCATCGGCGGGACGCTGGTCAGCGCGCCGGGACTGCCGCTGGTGAGATGCCGCGCAGGCCAGATGTAACTGTTGGTGTTGTTGACGGTGAAGCGCAGGGCGTGATGGATCGCGCCCGCCTCGACCTCGTCGTATCGCACCAGCCCGGGCAGGATGGGCAGCCCCGCCGCGTCGGCGGAGGTCCAGCCGTCGGGGCGCAGGGTATGCGAGTTCAGGTCCCAGACCGCGCCCGAACCGCTGCTCCATTGTCCGCCGCTGAACGACGCGTCGTAGATTTCATACAATGTGCAATCGTCGGTGTCCAATGTGAGGATGTGGTGGTCGGAGCCGTATTCCATGTTCGGATTCGTCGGGATCGGATAGGGACCCGCGTCCGATTCGTCGGGATAATAGAAGTCAACCGTGTAGTTCGTGACCGCAGAGCCTGAGACCACATTGAATGGGATGCCAATCGGCCCGCCGTCCCAGGTGCCCGACCCGAAGTCCATGTGGAACGGATCGCTCCCGCCGATGCTGGCGATCCACTGCGCCGAGCGCGCGTGGACGGGGAGGTTGTCCACGCGCGCATTCCAGACGTTGTCCGCGGGGAAGATGGGACAGCCTGCCAGACTGGGTCCGCTCGCGGCGGTGGCCTGCGCGCCGAGTTTGTAGACGACGCCCGTGCTGAGATTCGCGAGATACATGTTGCCCGCCTCGTCCTCGCCGAACGTGGAAACACTGTGCGGGCTGTCGAGCACCATCTGGTTATACCAGTTTCCGTTTTGTTGCCTCACTGCCCAGATGCGCCCGGAGCAGTAATCGCTGACGAAATAGAATCCCTGCATGGACGGGAATTCACTGCCGCGATAGACATATCCACCCGTGACCGAACAGCCGAGGCTGTGACTGTATTCGAAAATGGGCGCGGCGTAACCTGGGGGCGGCACACATCCCGACGAGGGACTGTAGCAATGATTTCCTTCGAGGATGCGCCAGCCGTAGTTCTGTCCGCCCGCGCCGGAGGCAGGCTGGAAATCCACTTCCTCCCACGAACTCTGGCCGACGTCCGCGGTGTAAAGATCATGGGTCAGGCGGTCGAAGGAGAAGCGCCAGGGATTGCGCAGTCCCCAGGCCCAGATCTCGCCGCGGCGTCCGCTCATGCCGACGAAGGGATTGTCGGGCGGAATCGCGTAGGGCGCGGCGCCGCTTTCCACGTCTATTCTCAGAATCTTGCCGAGCAGGGTGTTCGGATTCTGTCCGTTGTTGTTCGGGTCGCCGCTCCCGCCGCCGTCGCCCGTGCTGATGTAAAGATAACCGTCGTTGCCGAAGGCCAGTTGTCCGCCGTTGTGATTCGTGTTGGGATGCGCGATGGTGAGGATGATCTCTTCACTGTTGGGATCAGCCGTGTTCGGCGTCGCGGGCGGGACGTGGAAGCGCGAGACGGTCAGCGCGCCGCCGGTGTTGGTGTAGAAAACGTAGAAGTAATTTTTGCCGGCGTAATCGGGCGGGAAGGCCATGCTCAACAGGCCGCGTTCGCCTGTGCAACTCAGCCGCCCTGAAATGTTCAGGAAGTTTGCCCCCAGCACAACCCCGCCCTGGACGATCTTGATCGTCCCGCACTTCTCGACGACGAACACGCGTCCGCTTCCATCGCCCGCGTGGGTCACGAAGACCGGGCTGGAGAATCCGCTGGCGAAGGTCGTCAGGGTCAATTCTGGCCAGGTGATGTTTGGCAGTGGCGTGGCCGTAAAAGTGGGCGTGCGCGTGGGAGTGGGTGTTCTGGTCCGCGTGGGGGTGCGCGTGTTGGTGGGGGTGCGGGTATAGGTCGGTGTGCGGGTTTTCGACGGAGTGCGCGTGAAGGTCGGTGTGCGCGTAGGCGTCCGCGTGCGTGTTGCGGTCCGGGTGGGAGTGAGCGTCTTGCTGGGCGTCAGGGATGGGGTGAATGTTTGGGACGGAGTAAAGGACGGCGTACGCGTCAATGTGGCGGTATGCGTGGAGGTGACGGATGGCGTGGGGGTCGGCGAGGGCGTGGGAGTCTTCGACGGCAGGCGCGAGGGGACGATGGTCGCGGTGCGCGTGGGACGCTCGGCTGGCGGCGCTGTGACGCCCCGCGCGGGGACGGTCAGCGCGAGCGCCAGAAAAGCGACGAATACGACCGGAAGGACGAAACGCTTCACGTCACTCTGCCTCAGGCTCATTGTAGCAAGCGCCGATTGAGCCGGGGCGGGTGAAAAGTACTATCTGCCCTACAACCACAGGTTGATGATCGTCGCGCCCGGAAGCATCTTCTCGCGCAGCAGTTGATTCCTGTCTATCAGTGTGGCGCGGCCCGCTCCCAGTTCCTGGTCCCAGAGTTGACCGCGGGTGAAGACGTTCGAGCCGTAACGGGCATTCGATTCGTGGATGCGCCCGGCCAGGGCGTATTTCTTCCAGGCCTGGCCTTCCGTGAGCACGCCGATGTCGCCGGTGTCAACATCTTTCGGAGGCGGCCAGCCGTCGTAACCGCCCCAGGGCGCGGTCCACTCTTTCGGGTCTCCGCCGCCGGAGGGTACGGCGATGATCTCGACGCCGAGTTTCTTGAGTTGTGCGTAACAGTCGGGGAACCACGAATCGGCGCAGATCAATGTGGCGAGTTTGCCAGCGGGGGTATCGTAGGCGGGCAGGTCCGTAACAGGCGCGGGCTGGGTGAAGGGCAATTCGGAATTGGTCGGATACACTTTGTGTGTCAGCGCGGGATAGGCGCGTCCGTCGGGACCGAACAAGGCCGAGATGTTGTATAAAAGCCCTTTGCCCGCGACCACCCTCCCGTCCACGACTTGAGGCGCAGGCAGGACGGTCGAGGCGCCGACGATGGTCACTTTGTATTTACGAGCAAGATTCGAGAACGTCGAATTGTATCCGTCCACGATGGCCTGCACGCGCGTGCGGAAGAGCGCGGCCTCCAGCCTGCCTTTCTCTTTCGACGTGATGAAATACCAGAGGAAGGTCAGAAGGTGATCGAAGACCAGAGTCAGCATGGCGCGTTTGAGCGTCGGCGCTTTCAGCGCGGACTCGCGTTCCCCGTTGAAGGCCAGCCACGCGCCGATGTATTCGGGATAAATGACAACCGTCTTCTCGTTCAGCCATCCCTTCTTTTGGGCCTCTTCCAGGTAGCCGCCCAGTTTGGCCTCGAAGGCCGCGGCGGTGGCGTAATCCGTGGCCAGGAGATACGGTTCGATTCCCAGCAGGTTGCCCTTGCCATTGTCTTTTCCCAGGTCAACGTACTCCTCGATGTGCAGATCCATTTGGCTTCTCCTTTGGCTCTTGTAAATACCGATAAATTTTCTCACACTCTGGCCCAGTCCGCTATGGCGTGAATATCGTCGGGCGTGGTGCGGCAGCATCCGCCGATGAGGCGCGCGCCCTCTGCGTACCATTTCTGCGACTCCGCGCCGTAAGCCTCGCACGAGGCGATGCCGCTCCACGAGTTGGTGGCCGCGTCGTACGTCTCGCCTGAATTGGGATAGGCCAGAATGGGCTTGCTGGTTACACTCTTCGCGGCGCGAATCAGCGCGGAGACGAATCGCGGCGCACTGCAATTGATCCCGACCGCGGCCACCTGCGGGAACTGGTCCAGCCACGCGGCGCACTCCACAAAAGAATCCCCTTCGGAGATGTGGGCCTCGTCGCGCGCCGTGAAACTGAACCACGCATACATTTCTGGAAACTCGTGCAGTAACTCGACCAGCGCCTGGGCTTCGAGAAAATTGGGGATGGTCTCGCAGGCCAGGATGTCCGCGCCCGCAGTGACGAGCGCTTCCATTCTTGGACGATGGAACTGAATCAGTTCCGATTTGCCCAGTCCATACTCCCCGCGATATTCCGAGCCGTCCGCGAGATACGCGCCGTACGGCCCGACCGATCCCGCCACAATGGGACGCGGCCGCCCGATACGATTCTTCTCATCGGCCCAGAATTCATCGCGCGCCTGCTGTGCCAGTTCGATGGACTTTTTCATCAAAGCAATGGCTTCTATCTCACTCAGCCCGCGCCGCGCGAAACCCTCGATGCTGGCCTGATAACTGGCGGTGGTGGCGCAGTCCGCGCCTGCCGCGAAATAATCGTAATGGACTTGTCGAATCAGTTCAGGCTGTTCGATCAACACCTTGGCTGACCAGAGCGGATCGTTCAGGTCACAGCCGCGGCGCTCGAGTTCGGTCGCCAGCGCGCCGTCGAGAATCATCACGGGATGGGATGCGAGGATTGCTTCAATCGGATTCATGCCGCCTCCTGCCTCAACTCACTGCGCGTCAACAGGATCACGGCGATCAGAATCAACGCGCCGCCGAACAGAATCACGGGATGCAGGATTTCGCCGAACACCCACGCGGCCAATAATACCGTGACTACAGGCTCCAGCGTCGAAAGCAGGGACGCGTTCGTGGGCCCGATGCGTTGCAAACCAGCCAGAAAGGTGACCACGGGGATGATGGTCGCGAGCAAGACAATCGCGGCCACCACGCCCCAGGCTGTTCCCGTTTGCGGGAAGTGCGCCCCGCGGACGGCGGTCAGCCCGCCATAGACCAGCCCCGCGGAGGCAAAGATCACCGTGGACGATTGGAACGCGGTGACGCGCTTGAGCACGCCCGCGCCGACGATGATGTAGACCGAATAGATCGCGGCCGCGGCGATAGCCAGCGCGATGCCCTGCCATTGTCCGCCCTCGGGGTTGGCGGTCAACGCCGCGCCGAGGGTGGCAAGGACGAGCGCTGCGACTTTGGCGGAGTCGAGTTTCTCTTTCAGGAAGAGGACCGAAAGAACGGCTACGAACATCGGATAAAGATAGAGCAGCAGCGCGACCAGTCCTGCCGAGGCGAACTGGATGGCGGTCAGGTACGAGAACGATTGCCCGACGTAGCCCAGCGCGCCCATGCCGATCAGTTGCGCAAGCGTTTGTCCGCGCGGCAGGGATTCGCGGCGGAAGGCGAGCAGAATCGCCATGATAACTGCGGCAATTGTAAACCGCAGGAAGAGCAGGGTGAAGGTGTCGAGTCCGTTTTCGAAGGCGAGCCGCCCGAAGATCGCCAGCGTTCCAAACGAGGCCGCGGAGACTGCGATGAGCAGGATGCCGATCGTTCGATTCATCATTGGGTACGCCCCGAACGTGCGGCGGGAGTCGCCGCGGGGAGCGGCATGGTTTCGGGTTGGGAGGAACAGGCTGAAAGTCCGAGCGCGACCGGGAGCAGGGTTGTCAGCAGTTTTGCGAAGGCCGGGGACATGCCCCCGATTGTAGCGCAAAACGACGGGTGGATTCGAACGCGTTTCGGCGCTTTAACTCCGGCCGGGACGCGCCCGCAAGGACGGCCCGCGAGTCTCTCTCTTACTTGAGCGCCCTCAGGTGTCCGCGGCTCAAGCCGACGACGGCTCCAAGCGCTGCGACGGCAAATACGACGCCCAGCGCGTACAAGGCGACCAACCTCCCCGCTTCGATCTTTGCCAGATGAAGCACCGCGTAGGCCAGTCCCAGCCAGGGGAGCGACATGACCACTCCCTGGAAAGGCTTTGTACCTGCCCAGCCCTTGCCTGAGCCGAGAAACGCCTGTGCGTATCTTGTCTCTTTATCGCCTTTACTTCTGCTGTTCCGAATGACGGAGAAATTGAATTCGTTCCCGAAGGTACAGCGGTAAATGGTCTCGATGACATCCCTGTTCTCGAAGTAGGCGCTGTGCGCCCCGCCCGGTTCGGGGAACGCGAAACTGCCGACCTCGTGGTTATCCACTCGCAGGCTGGGGTTTTTCCGATCGGCCGGGGTTTGGAGCGAACCGCTGATGATGTCGGCCTGGTCCCAGAAATTGATCCAGTGCGCCCACGGACCGCCCGTCTTGCTGAACGGTTCGGAGCCGATGTCGCCGCGGACCTCCTCCACCACGCGGTTGTAGCGGTGGTATTTGCTCCGCTGGTTCTCGAAGAAGTAATGCACCTTGTCAATCGGGCTGGCCAGTGTGATGAAGTGCTGGATCTTGTGCAACGGAATCTCTTCTCCGGCTGCGAGGTCGTTCGGATCCCGCGCCCGATTCTTGCGCGCCAGTTCGAGAATCGTATCGTAGGCGATGGTCGTGCCGAGGCTGTGCGCCACCACGACCACGCGTTCGCAGGCGGGATTCTTCAGGACGTGGGTGAGAAACTCGCTGCAATATTTCAGGATGTCGCGCCGCTTCTGGTATTTCTCCGTGGTTTCCTCATACGAACACCAGAAGTACACGTCGCCCAGATATTCCCGCAGGAAGAACGACCCGCCGATGGCGGAAAACAGCATCAGGAGGACCATGGTGACGTTGCCGTATGTGGGCTTCAACGTGTCCTCGCCGATCCATGTCAGGAACCAGCCCGGAAGGGCCTGCGTGGTCAATTGCAGGAGGGATGCCACAGCAAGGACCAGTCCCGCCAAAACGAGACCGATGGCCAGCAGGAAGGTCACGATGATGAAGAAGTTGAGCAGGTGACTCCGCGTGTAATGCGCCCGCCATTGACGCGCGGCCCAGTCCAATCGCTCCGCGTTTTCCTGGTCCTTGTGCGTCTCGCCGATGTATTTGACGAACTGGTTGCCTCCGCCTTTTGGGAAACTGCGGCGCGCCTCCCAGCCTTCGAACTCGTCGTAGGCTTCGAGCAGGTTCTTCAGGTCGCTTTTCGTCAGGTCGTCCCGCTTCTTTTGCAGGCGCGGCCAGGCCTCCAGCAGGGCGGAGCGCTTCAGCCGCGCCAGGTCGCGCCAGGGCGCGGTCAGTGCCCTGAGCGGGATCGCGGCCTGCTTCAGGATCCAGCCGAGCACCGCGGTGACGGGGACGCCTCCCGCGGTGATGTTCGCCCAGTACGCCTCGTAGAAGCGGTGCTCCCGCCGTTCCCATTTCTTGTCCTGTTCGTGTTTGTAGATCAGGCTGATGTAACCCACCTCGCGCTTGAGGTCCGTGAGCGGCTTTTCCAGTTTTGCATGGATGCCCACCATTTTCTTGTTTTCCCCGAATGTCAGGTGATCGTAACGGTCCAGGGCGTCCACGATGCGGCTGACTTCCTCGAACCGCTTCTGGTCGCCCATGCCGTGGAAATACACCAGGGCGGTGTGAGGCGCTAGTTTTGTCTTTCTGCGGGTGGCTTGTGGGGACATGGCTTCCTCCTGCGCGAAGGGTTGGTTACCAATAGTATAGCACCCCTGTCAAGCGGATTTAGAAAAATCTGAAATTGCGTTATAATGCCCTGCAATGAACCTCAAGTCTCACACTGCTCATGCCTCCGCTGCCCGCCCGGCTGGAAACGCCGGGGCATTCCACTTTTTGTCCATTGAGCCGGTCATGGCATGACCTTTCCTGTTTCTCATATCCGAATCCCGGCTCGATTGGCCGGGATTTTTCGTACCTCCCGCCGTCTTGGTATAATACCCGCCACGAATTAGATTTCATCGGAGTCCGAATGACCAAAAAACTCACCGGCAATCAGATCCGCCAGACCTTCATTGACTTCTTCGTCGAGCACGGACACACCCTCGTGCCCTCCATGTCCCTCGTCCCGGGCGGGGACGCCACTCTGCTCTTTACTAACTCAGGCATGGTGCAGTTCAAGGACGTGTTCCTCGGCACGGACAAGCGTCCCTACACCCGCGCCGTGGACTCCCAGAAGTGCATGCGCGTGGCAGGCAAGCACAACGACCTCGACGACGTAGGCCGCGACGACACGCATCACACCTTCTTCGAAATGCTCGGCAACTGGTCCTTTGGCGACTACTACAAAAAGGAAGCCATCGCCTGGTCATGGCAGTTGCTCACCGAAGTCTGGGGTCTGCCCAAAGACAAGATCTATGCCACCTGTTTCGAGGACGATAAGGGCAATGTCCCGCGCGACGACGAGGCCGCCGACGCCTGGCGCGCCCAGCCCGGCTTCGATCCTTCGCATGTGCTGTTCTTTGGCCGCAAGGACAACTTCTGGCAGATGGCGGAGACCGGGCCGTGCGGTCCGTGTTCGGAAATCCACCTGGACCGCGGGGAGGAATTCGACAACCTGCGCGGCCAGCCTCACAAGTGCGGCGTGAACGGCGAATGTACGCGTTTCCTCGAACTGTGGAACAACGTCTTCATCCAATACAACCTCTTCGACGACGGCCGCCTCGAGCCGCTCCCCGCCAAGCACGTGGACACGGGCATGGGCTTCGAACGCATCGTCTCTGTTTTGCAGGGCGTGGATTCGAACTACAAAACCGACCTCTTCACCGGTTCGCTCGAAGTCTTGCGCGGCCTCACCGGTCATTCTGAAAAAGAGATACTCGCCGACTTCACGCCCTACCGCGTCATCTGCGACCACGTCCGCTCTGCGGCGTTCCTCATCGCCGACGGCGTCGTCCCGGGCAACGCGGGCCGCAATTACGTCACGCGCATGATCATCCGCCGCGCGGCGCGCTTCGGCACCAAGATCGGACTGCACGAACCGTTCCTCGCCAAAGTGGCCGAGGCCGTTATCGCGGAGTATGGCGACTTCTATCCCGAACTGAAAAAGAACCAGGCGACGATTCTGGATAATCTAACGCGGGAGGAAATCCGCTTCGCGCGGACGGTCGAGGCGGGCACCGCGCAACTGGAGAATCTCCTCTCCGACCTCCGCGCCCAAACTCATCGCGCTGAACGGAGCGGAGCGGAGACGAAGCGCGACCTTGTCCTCGACGGTCACCGCGCCTTCGACCTCTACGCGACCTACGGCCTGCCCTTCGAAATCTCCCGCGATATCGCCCGCGAGCAGGGACTCGATGTGGACGAGGCTGGCTTCCGCGCCGCCATGGATGATCACCGCGTCGCCTCGGGCGGAGGCAAGGCCATGGGTCCGCTTGGGGGCGAGGACGCGGAGATCTGGTCGAACGAGATCAAGAAATTGCAGAAAGAGAAGAAACTGCCCGCCGAGGGCGTCCGTTACGATCCATATCAATTACTCGAAGTTGAAGGGACTGTCCTTGCCTTGTACAACGGCGGAAAGTTCTTCGACGAAGTTTATCCCGATGACTATGTCGAAGTCCTGCTTCCCGAGACGGGCTTCTACGTCGAGTCGGGTGGACAGGTTTCGGATACGGGCATCATCATGGCAAAACCCGACAAGAAGGGCGACATCGCCTGGGCGATAGACATCACGGACATGCGCAAGCCTGCCGCGGGCGGGATTGTCCATGTGGGGACGGTCTCGTACGGCGTGCCGAAAGTGGGAGATAAAATCCTGGCCCGCGTGGATGCACAGCGCCGTCACGACATCATGCGCAACCACACCGCGACGCATCTGCTTCACAAGGCGCTTCACACCGTCCTCGGCGAGCACGCGCGTCAGGCGGGTTCGCTGGTCGCGCCCGACCGTCTGCGCTTCGATTTCACTCATCCCGAGGCGATGACCTCCGAACAGATCGAGCGCGTCGAGCGCATCGTCAACGACGCGGTCGCGGCGGACATGGCGGTCATGCCGAGACTCAAACCGCGTGAAGAGGCTATCAAAGAAGGCGCGATGGCGCTCTTCGGCGAGAAATACGGCGAGACCGTCCGCACGATGACGATTGCTCTTGACGAGCACGACGAGAGTTACTCCTACGAACTCTGCGGCGGCACACACCTTGACCGCACCTCGGATGTCGGCGCGTTCATCATCGTCAGTGAAGGGTCGGCCGCGGCGGGGATTCGCCGCATCGAAGCGGTCACGGGCCGCGGCGCGTATGACCTGATTGCGAAGCGCTTCAGGACGTTGAAGCACGCCGCCGCGATGTTGAAATCTTCCGTGGACGAAGTGCCCGCGAAGGTTGAGGCGGTGCAGGATGAAGTCTCCGATCTCAAAAAGGAACTTGCATCCCTGCGCGCGCAACAAGCGCTTTCGACTTTCAACCTGCAATTGCTCAACCTTCAAACCGTGAACGATGTTCATGTGCTGGCTATCGAAATCCCCAATGCAGACGTGGATACCCTACGCATGCTCGCCGACAAGTTCCGCGAGAAAAATCCAAAGGGCGGCGCGGCGGTCCTGGCAACGGGGACAACCGTCATCGCGGTGTTGACCGAGGATCTCGTTAAGAAAGGATTGAAAGCGGGCGATCTCATCACCGCCATCGGCGGCAAGGGCGGCGGGCGTCCCAACATGGCGCAGGGAAGCCTGCCAGATGCGTCGAGGGTTGGCGAGGCGTTGAATAGGGTCAGAAAAGTGGTGGAAGAAAAATTGAAATAAAAGCCTTGACTTCCGAAGTCTTCAGGACTTCGGAAGTTTGTTTGTGGATGTAGGTTGACTCGGTGGGAACTTTCCTGTCCATCGGCACGTTAATCTATTGACTATCTGAAGAGAGTTCTTTGACGAAAGGAGGGCCTATGACGCGACTTGATCTTTGAGGAACGGCGGGACGCCGCCCGCTGTTCCTTTCGCCGCGTTCTAAAATATTTCCAAGGAGAAGAGAAAATGTTATCCTTACGCAAGGCCATTGGCCTTGGTGTTCTATTCGTGTTGCTGCTGGGAACCGCCTGCGGCGCGCCTGCCGCAACGAAGGCACCTGCCGCGACAGAAGCACCCTCTACCGAAGCGCCCGCTGCAACCGAACCCCCCGCTTTTTCGGCCCCGCAGGGCGCGCCCGGTTCCCAATATCCCAATTCAAACGATGAGCCGTATGACATGTTTTTCGAGGACTATGGAGTCAATCCATCCATAGACACCGAGGACGATAATCTGTCCACTTTCGCACTGGATGTGGACACGGGCTCGTATACTGTGATGCGCAGTTATCTGGAGGAGGGCAACCTGCCACCGCCCGAATCTGTGCGCGTCGAAGAGTACATCAACTATTTCGAGCAGGGTTATCCCAACCCGCCCGCGCATCAGGCGTTTGGTATCTATGTGGACGGCGCGCCCTCCCCTTTCACCCAAACGGATCGATATCAGATGCTGAGAATCGGCATACAGGGTTATCAAATCCCTGACGAGGAGCGCAAGGACGCATCGCTCACCTTCGTGATCGACGTCTCAGGTTCGATGGATATGGACAATCGTCTCGGCTTGGTCAAACGCTCCCTGGAAATTCTCGTTGAGCGGTTGCGCCCAACGGATACCGTCTCGATTGTCGTCTACGGATCGGATGCGCGCGTCGTCCTTGAACCAACATCTGGTTCTGATAAGGGAGAGATCCTCTCCGCGATCTACGGTCTGCATCCCGAGGGCTCCACAAATGCCGAAGCGGGATTGCGGCTTGGATATCGCATGGCAATGGAGGCCTACAACCCCGAGGGCATCAATCGCGTGATCCTGTGTTCGGATGGCGTTGCCAATGTTGGCAATACCGAGGCGGATGTGATTCTTGCCGAAGTGCGCGGCTATGTGGAGGAGGGCGTCACGCTCGCCACCTTTGGCTTTGGCATGGATAACTACAACGATACGCTCATGGAGCAGTTAGCCGACGACGGCAACGGTTTCTATGCCTACATCGATGATTTGGACGAGGCCAGCCGCTTGTTTGCAGATCGGTTGACCAGTACCCTCCAGACCATTGCCTTGGATGCCAAAGTGCAGGTGGAGTTCAACCCCGAGGTCGTGTCGCGCTACCGGCTGGTCGGATACGAGAACCGCGCCGTCGCCGATGACGATTTCCGCGATAACGCGGTGGACGCGGGCGAGATCGGTGCAGGGCATTCGGTGACGGCGTTGTACGAGATCAAACTCTATCCCGATGCCTACGGCCGTGTCGCGACGGTCTATTTGCGCTGGGAAGATCCCGATACGCACGAAGTGATTGAAATGTCCAGGGATTTTGAATCCTTCGAATTTGCCGCCGAGTTTCGCGAGGCCGATCCGTACTTCCAGCGGGCTGTAATCGTCGCCGAGTATGCCGAAATTCTGAAGGAGAGTTACTGGGCCGAAGGGAGCTCGCTATCGGATGTTTACAGGGAGGCGCAGTACGTGAGCGAACTGCTCCATCGCGAGGAAGCGATGGATGAACTGGTGGAACTGATGGGATTGGCGCGTGATATAAAGGACTGAACTCCGCGGCCGATTGGTGACGCGAACAGGCCTGACAGATGTCCCTCTCCGTCAGGCCCGTTCTTTTGTATAATCGGGCCAGCCAAAGGAAAGGAGACCCTATGTCCACCGCTCGAAAGACTTTAGTGTTGATTCCGCTTCTCGTTTTTGTCCTCGCGTGCGGGTTGATCACCGGACCGATTGACGACGCCAAAAACGTCGCCGCCACGGCCGCGGCCCTGGGGACCCAGGCCGTGCAGTTGGCGACGCAGGCCGCCCCGCTGGAGACTTTGATCGCCAACCCGTCTGCCCTGCCCGATATCCCCGGCGACATTGGAAACATGTTGGATCCGCAGGGCGCGCCGGCCGCGGTGTGGAACGAGATTCCGATCATGCCACAGGCTGTGGCGGGACAGGAAATCCAGGGGCTGTACAGTTTCAAGGCCAGCGCGACCGCTGAAGAGGCAACCGCCTTCTATACCGCCCAACTGCCGCCGCTGGGCTGGAACGAGGAGTTCGTTGCGCCCGAAGTTACACCTGTCCTGTTTTATACCAAAAACGGGCAGTCACTGACGATCACGATCACACCGGCCGAAGGGGGCGTGGTTGTGTGGCTGGCGCTCCAGTAAGCGATCCGTAAACCCTCGCATACAAGAACCAGGTTTCGCAAAGCAACCTGGTTCTTGTATAATACCCCTGCATGAATACCCACTTGCTGGCGCTCGAGGCGCACGACGATCTCGTATCGGTCCGCGACCGCATGTCGTGGGCCAAGACGCCGCGCATTCTGCTCGTCTGGCCGAAGGGACGGAAGATCGCGCTTCGCCCCATTGACCTGAAAATCCTCCAGCGTCACGCCGCGTCGCTGGGCGCGGAACTCGGACTGGTAACGCGCGATGACCGCATCCGCCGCGAGGCCGCCGCGCTGAACATTCCCATCTTCGAATCCACGGGCGCGGCTCAAAGGGAGGAATGGCCCGTCAGACTCCCGAAATCTTTGAGACTTCGGAAGTCTGATCCCGCTGAACTTCGCGCCCGGCGCGCCGAGGCGCAGGTCGGCGAATCGGGTTGGCGCGCCAGCCCTCTCGTCCGCATCGGCGCGTTCGCGCTGGGGGGGCTGGCCGTTCTAACGGTGGCAGGCCTCTTCGTCCCGCGCGGACGCGTGGCGCTCTTCCCCGAATCTCAGACGCAAAGCATCGTCATCCCCGTTGTTGCAGACCCGTCGGTCTCGTCCGTCTTCATCACGGGCACGATTCCCTCGCGCCGAATCAATCTCGAAGTGATTCTCGCGCGCGCCGGCGCAGTGACGGGATCGCTGTCCGTGCCGCAGAGCGAAGCCGAGGGCCTGGTCCGCTTCCGCAACCTGACCGAGGCGTCTGTTCCCATTCCCGCAGGCACCATCGTGCGGACGCAGGGTTCGCCGCCCGTGCGGTTCGTGACGACGGACGGCGGCGCGACGCCCGAGGGGATTGGCGAGACGGTGGATATCCCAATCCAGTCACTGGGACAGGGCGCGGCGGGCAACCTGGACGCGGACCAGATCCAGGCCATCGAAGGCAGTCTTGGTCTTTTGCTGGCTGTGACCAACCCTGAGCCGACGACGGGCGGAAGCGGGACGAAATCCCCCGCGCCGTCCGAGGAGGACCGCGCCGACCTGCGCGAGGCGACCCTGGCCGAGTTGAACCTACTTGCGGTTGACGAGGCGCGCGGCGAGTTGCAAATCGGCGACCTGGTCTTTCCCGATTCGGTCGTGATCAACAATATCCTCGAAGAAACCTACGACCCTCCCGCGGGCCAGGCCGCGACGCGGTTGACGCTCACCCTGCGCGCCGATGTCACCGTTTCGTACGCGTCGGCGGAGGATTTGAATCACTTGGCCGACCTGGCGTTGAGCGCTTCTTTGCCCGAGGGCTTCATCCCCGTGCGTGCAGAATATCGGGTTCCATCTTCGCTGGCCGCGCCGGTCACCGACGAGGACGGTATCACGCGTTGGCAGATGCCGCTCGAACGGCGTCTGTTGAGACAAGTGAATCTTTCGCGGGTCTTGCAACTGATGCTGGGCCGTTCTCCTGAATCCGCGCGCCAGAGCCTGCTCGCGGCCTTCGATTGGGAAGATGAGCCGCAGATCACAGTCAGCCCCTCCTGGTGGCCGTGGCTTCCCATCGCGCCGTTCCAGATCGACGTGGTGATGCAGTGAATTTCGCCGCGAAGATGCGAAGATTTTCTTTTCTTCGCGAAGTTAATTCCTCTTCGCGCTCTTCCTCTCTTCGCGGTTCAATCCTCAAATGAAAATCCTTGCCGTTGACCATGGCGAGAAGCGCATCGGCTTGGCCCTCAGCGACCCGACCGCGACTCTCGCCAGCCCGCTGAAAGTGATCGAGCACGTCTCACGCGCGGTAGATGCCGCGCAGGTGGCTGCGCTGGCCGCCGACCACGAAGCGGGCTTGATCATCGTGGGCCAATCGTTTGATGAAGAAGGCCGACCCAACGCGGCGGGACGCCGCGCGGCGCGCTTCGCCGAGGCTCTGCGCGCACAGACATCCCTCCCTGTCGAATTATGGGACGAATCCCTCAGCACGCAGGACGCACGCGAGATCCGCCTGCGCTCGGGCGCGTCGCGCAAACGCCGCGGCGGCCACCTCGACGATTTGGCCGCGGCCGTCATCCTGCAATCCTACCTGGATGCACAAATCGTAAATCGCAAATCGTAAAACGAACCATGCGCCGAACCCTCTTCATCACTATCGTCATTGTCGCGCTGTTGATCGCCGCGGCCGTTTTCATCCTTGTGCAGGCCGATAACATTTATGGGCCTGCCAGTCCCACCCTCGGCCCGATGGATTTGCTCAACTATTCGGCGCGCCTGCTCTGGCATGACGGCATACTGGTCACGCCGCGCGACCCGAACGGCGCGAGCCAATCCTTCATCGTCAATGAAGGCGAGCCTGTCGTCTCGGTTGCGTTGCGCCTCGAGCAGGAGGGGCTGACCCTCGATGCAGACGCCTTCCTCGATTACCTGATTTACACAGGCCTCGACACGTCCATTCAAGCGGGCGCCTTTGAATTATCGCCCGCCATGTCCATTGTGGACATCGCCCGCGAATTGCAGGATGCAACCCCCTCGCAGGTGACCTTCGTCGTCCTGCCCGGCTGGCGGATGGAAGAGATCGCCGCCTCGCTCCCGACCTCGGGTCTGGCCGTCGCGCCCGAACAGTTCCTTGCCGTTGTGCGCGATCCGTTTTCATTCGATTCCCTGTTCGACGCGCAGACCAACGAGGGCTTTCTTTATCCCGATGCCTACATCCTGCCTCGCGAGACGAACGCCGAACAACTCGTGGAGGCCCTCCTCCGCAACTTTGCTTTGCATCTCACCAACGACCTGCGCGCGGGGTTCGACCGTCAGGGGCTGACAGTCTATCAGGCGGTCACATTGGCTTCGATGGTCGAGCGTGAAGCAGTGATTGACGAGGAGAAGCCGCTCATCGCCTCCGTGTTTTTGAATCGCCTCGCACTGGGAATGAAACTGGACAGTGACCCGACGGTTCAATATGCAATTGGGTACGATCCTGTGTGGTGGCCGAATCCGCTTTCGCTCGCGGACCTGGAGGTTGATTCCCCGTTCAACACATACAAATACGCGGGCCTGCCGCCCGCGCCGATTGCCAATCCCGGCCTGAGCGCGTTGCGCGCCGTCGCTTTCCCTGCCGAGACGCCGTATTACTATTTCCGCGCCCGCTGTGATGATTCGGGTTATCATGTCTTTGCCGAGACGTTCGAGGAGCATATCTCCAACGGCTGTCAATAAAAATGCAGGACGGGAATTTCCCATCCTGCACGAATGTGTCTCGATAGTCGCGATTAGTACGGCGGCGAGACTGTTGGGATTGCATCGAAATCGCCGTAAGCCTGGGCGGTGGTCAGAGAGACCCAGCACTTTGTGTTGGAGTTGGGGATTTTCACTTGCCACCAGGTATTGTCATAGTCAGGGTTGCGGCCAACGATTTCCACAGTCTGGCCTGCAAGAAACGATGTGACCACCTCATACGTCTGGCTGGGACCCGAACGGCAGTTGGCGTTTTTGATGAAGGTCGCATAGGGATAATTGGGCGCCGGCGTGTTGCTCGGGGCGAGGGTCGCGGTGGGGGACGGGGTTTGCGTCGGCGACTCCGTCGAGGTCGCGCTCGGCTCGACGGTGACAGTGGGTGTGTTTTCGATCACGACGATGATCTGGGTCACCGCCGTGGTCGGTGTCGGCGCGCTGGCTCCGGGAAAACCGCAGGCGAATGTTGCCAGCAACAGGATGGACAACGCAATGATGGATTTCTGGTTCATCGGCGAATCTCCTCCGCCGAATGATACCACTTCCTACCCGACCGGTGCTGGTTTCCTGCGGATCGCGGCCTGGATGGCTGCGCCCAGCCCGGCAAACAGAACGAACGGGGTGAATACGAACCAGCCGAGATAGGGTGTCAGCCCGGCGAGAACGATCAACGCGCCGCCGCGCAGATGATTCCCAAATACGCTTTTGCCCGCGCCCATCCGCTCGCCGGTCAACCTCGTGAACGCGGCGAGACCGACGGTTACGAAGATGACCAGTCCGAGGATGAGGCACAGGAGCAGAAGGATCAAAATCGCTCCAATCACTCCACCCGCGCCCTCGCCAAGCCGCAGGAGCAACGCGCCTACGACGAGGAGGAACAGCCCGTTGACGAGTCCCAGCAGGAAGGCGCGGCCCATTGACGCCTCCAGCGCCTCACGCGTACGTTGAACGGGAGCGGGGAAGAGCAGGTTGACCGCGGCCAGGAGCGAGATCAACCCCGCGCCGCTGAATAGAATAAACAAAACCATACCGAATGCGTTATCCATGACAAGTTCTCCTTTTTCAGGTTAATTTTCGCTGCGATACGAATCCCATATTTCGAGGGCGGGCTTGGGCGTGCCGTCGAATTGACGCAGGCCCGTGTAGGCAAAGTAGCCGAGGGTTTCAAGATCGCGTTCGCTTTGCCCTTTGCTCGGCAGGTATTCGGCGTAGGATTGCAGGTTGAAATCGGTCAGCAGAAGGTTGACCCAGAAGACGAGGCGCGGTCCCAGTTGGTCGTGGATGGCATTGAGATATGCAACCTGCGCATCGGGCGAGCCGTTGATGGGACCCACGGCTTGGGTGGAGAATCCGCCCTCGGCAACGGCAAGTGGCTTTGAGGTCCGCGAGAGAAGCGGGGTGTAATAGTCCGCGGGGATATTCCCATCGGTGAACACGAAGTATGGGTAAGTCGAGATCGCCCACAGGTCGAGGTTCGGCTCGAAGGCTTCGACCTGCTCCCAGTTCGGGGAGAGGCGCTGCCAGTCTCCCTCTTCGGGCTGGGTCCACATGTTGTTCAGGTCGTCCCATTGAAAGGTGACGAAGATTTGTATTTCGGGGGCTTCGGCTTTGACGAGGGCGTAGATCTCGTTGTAGAGGCTGATGAAGTTTTGGGCGTCGTCGGGGTGGGCGTCCATGTAGGTGTTGATCTCGGATGCGAGACCGAGATAACGCGGGTGGAAATTCCTTATGATCCACAAGGCGTAGTTTTTATGCGCGGAGCGGATGTCGGGGTTGGCGAAATTCGCGTCCCAGCCTGCTGGCAGGTTGACGAACTCGCGGCGGTTCAAGCCGTTGAGCGGGTCGAGGACGAAGATGCAGCCGATGTTGTTTTGCCGCGCCAATGTGACTTGATTCTTAAGGTCAGTGCGTGATTGCGATTCGCCGTCCACTCCATTGGCGAACCCCGCCCAATCAGTGTTTTGTTGGATGAGGACAAAGTCGCCGTGTTCGCCCATGTCTTTGAAGTGTTGAATGATGCTTTCGAGCGAGACTTCGGGCGGCGAGGGGAAGAATCCGTACACGGTACGGCCAGAGTCGAAGACGGAACTTTCGGGCGTAGGGAAGGGCGTCGAGGCCCCGCCTTCGCAGGCGAGAGTTGCAAATGCGAGAACCAACAAGGCAAGGATTATTCTTTTCATTGAGGCGTCCTGTATGCTATGTAAATGTCGGCTTCGAGCATGACGTTATCTTTGTAGAAGTGGTGGGTGAAATAGACATTGCCGTCGTTGTCGAGCGAGGCTTCCCCCGCGAAGGGACCAAACATCTTTTGCGGGTCTGTCCACTGACCGTTGACCTTGAGCGAACGCCATAATTCGGGCGCGCCGACGGAACGCGTGAGCCATAGTTCCGAGCCGTCCTGCGTGATGAAAGGCCAGCCTTCGGAGTAGGTCGAGTTGACGATTTGGAGGTTGACAGGTTCCTGCCAGACCCCGCCAACGTTTTGCGAAACCCAGATGTCCAATCCGCCCAGCCCGCCGGCGCGGGGTGAGTGGAAGTAGAGTTCCTTCCCATCGGCGGTGATGTGCAGTTCGCCCACTTCGTATTCGGCGTTGAAGTCTGCGTCCTTCCAGTTCTGCCACTTTCCATTCACGAATTCGGCGGTGAACCAGTTCATGCCGGTGTAGCCCTCGCGCGCCGAACAGAACCACATCATGTTGCCATGCACGAACTCGCATCCATCCAGTGCGAGTTTGCCCGGGTCTTGCAACCAGATTCGCTGCGCGTCGCTCCATCCGTCATTCGTCTTTTGGAACACATAGATGCCGGTCACGCCGTCGAAGAGCTGCTTTTCGACGGGAATGCTCGGCGAGGGAGTGAACCAGATGTAGATCGTTTCCCCGTCAGGCACGACGAAGGCTGAGTCCTCCGCGCCGCGCGTGTTAAGCGGGGCGGGCAGGGGCACGGGATCGGCGTACTCGTCCGTTTCAGATTTGACCGGGTACACATCCGTTTCGGGGGTGATCTTGACCGAGTCCGCGGGGATGACGGACAGGCGGTCCACTGGCGCGGGGAGGGCGGTGGGCGCGGACGATCCGCAGGCGGTGGCAAGCAAAAGAGCAAATAAACAAATAAACAAACGAGCAAATGAGCAAGAGTGCAAGCGAAGGATGGTGTGTTTCATTTTCGAGTCCTCAAGCCGTTCCCGCGCAACAGGCTGAAGTTGCCGACCAGCCAGAGCAGCGCGGCGGAAGCGAACAGGATAGTCAGATTGAAAGAGGAGAGTTCAAAATCGAAAGACGGCAATTGAAAATCGATCATCATGAAATTGAAGGAAGGCAGGGCGAAAGTCGGGATTTGAATCACGGAAAGCCAATTCGTCAATTGAGGCAGAAGCGCGTCGGTTGAGAACCCGAACTCGCGCGCCAGGAAAGCCAGCAGAAACACGGCCAGCGCGGATTGAATCGCAAGCGTCCACGACCAGGCGCGGGCGCGTCTTTTTTCTGGCAGGCGCGCCAGCACGGACGCGGTCAGGTCCCGGCGCAGGGACTGTTCGGGCAACGTCTCCAGCGCGGTGAAGACGACCTGCAATTCGGCGAGGCGGGCGCGGCACTCGGCACACGCGTCGAGGTGGCGGCGCGCGACTTCGCCGGCGCGGTCGTCGAGGATTTCGTTGAATTGGTCATCGCTCAAATGCACGGTCATGGCGTAAGTCCTTCAATCGTTCGGCGAGAGTCTTGCGGGCGCGAAACAGGTCGCTTTTCACGTCGCTCAACGGGCGGCCCAGCGCCTCGGCGATCTCTTCGTAACTCAGTTCCTGAAAGTGACGCAATTCGATGACGGCGCGCTGGCGCGGCGGCAGTTTCAGCATTTCGGATCGGATACGCTGACCGAGTTCGCGGTGCGCGGTCTGCGCTTCGGGGCCGGGACCCGCGTCGGGCGCGGCGACCAGGTCTTCGTCCAGGCTGGAGGCGGGTTTGCGCGCCTCGAGGCGGTTCAGGCACACGTTGACGGCGATGCGTCTCAGCCACGGGCCGAGCGGACGGTCGGGATCGAATCTGTCAAAGAACTGGTAGGCGCGGATAAAAGTCTCCTGCGCGGCGTCTTCCGCCTCGTGGACGTTGCCGAGCACGCGCCAGGCGGCGTTGAACACGGCCGACTGGTGGCGGCGGACGATCTCTCCAAAGGCATCGCGGTCGCCCTGTGCGGCGAGGCGTGCCAGGGCGAGGTCGTCTGCGGAAGACATTTCTATAATTTAGTACAGAGGTGGGATGTGAAAAGTTGCATGGGACCCCTCGTTCCATCCCTCTCTTGCTGGGAGAGGGTTTAGCCGCTGCGCGAAATGGCGGTAAGGAAAAATAAGAACATGCACGCGCCGAGCAAGCCGAGCACCAGTCCTGCGATGGCCGTGGAACGCGTGCGGTTGGCTCCGAACAGACCCGCCGCGCCGAGGATGGCGGCCAGGAATCCGAGGAAGGCGCTCGCGCCGCCGCAGACGAAAAGCGGCGTGCCCGCCAGTTGGATCCAGCGCTGGCTGATGCCTGTGAGCGCGCACAGTCCGATGCCGAAGACCAGGGCGGCCGAGGCGATGCCCAGCGCGAGGCTGGCGTTGCCGAGGGTATTCGGTTGTTGCGGGGAGTTGCTCATACGATCCTCCTTGATTGCTGGAGTTGTCAGGTCTTGGCGACTCTGTCTCTCAGATAGAAGTGCGCGACGGCGACCATCCCTGTCCCGGTCAGGAACAATACCAGCGACTGAATGAGGATGGGGGTGGCGATTCCAGAGACGATTTCCGCGCTCACACTGCGAGCCAGGTCCGTGACGACCGCAGGCATGCCGCGCGGGAATCGCTCCAGGATGAAATTGTCGAACGCCCACCGGTACAGCGGCGAGGCCGACGCGGCCGGGATCAGGCCGAACAGTCCGGCGATGAGCATGGGGATGCCCCACCAGCGAAGCCAGCCTTTGAGGCTTCCCACTGCAAAGATGGCGATGAGCACAAGGAAGAGAAGCGGGATGAGCGGACTGAGCCGCATGGCGAAGCGGACGGTTTTCAGCCCGCCAAGGGGATCTTCCGCGCCCGGCGGAGGGGCGGAGATCAACGTCGCTTCATCGGGTATCCCGGCCGCAACAAGATCGAGTTGCGTTTCGATCATTGGCTGGATGACTGCCAGCAGTTCTTCCGAGGGATTGCATATGGTGATCTGGATCTCGCCGCTCACAAACGAGGCGGTCATGGCCGCGATCTGTTCGAGGGTGCACGGCGGCTGGACGCGCATCAAGGTCATTGCGGCCTGCACGCCGGCCGGTCCCGCCATGCGCTCTTTGAGCGCAACGAGGGAGACTGTGGCGGCGTTCGTCTCACCGTCCAGGTAATCGAAGACGCTGGCGAGACCCTGCTCGGTCATGGCCTTCAAGTCTTCGGGTGGAAGCAGGGTCGAAATGAACATCTCCCAGTCCGCCGCGTCCAGGTTTACCAGGTAGGCGGGCGGACCGCCTTCGGCTTGTTCCACCGCCTGATATTGGTCGATGCACGGCTGGGCGAGTTGCAGTTCGTCCGCGGTGGGAGTCCGCTTGTTGCTGGAAAGCGCTTCGTAAGCCTCCTTGCCCAGCACCGACTCAAAGCAAGCCGTCGCCTCGGGGGAACGATTCTCCAGCTGGCAGGCGATGGGATTGGTTTCGCATGGATTGAGGCTGGCGGAATTGCCCAACGTCTCGCCCAGGATGGCGGGCAGGCGCTCGAAGAACCCCTGCTTTTCCAGCGCGGTCAGATACAGGGCTTCGTTGAACACGCGCCGTTCGACGTTGAACAGCAGCAGCGCCAGCACCGCGGTCGCAACGAAAAGGATCGCGAATAAAACGGCGAAAAATTTCAGGAACCCGTCGAAGAACTCCTTCATGGCGGCACCTCTTTATGAAAACCCGTTGCTTGCTTCGTCCAGAAACGGCTCGGTTGGGAAGGATTTAATTCACCTGCACCAGTTCGATGTAATCCTCGGTGACCGTATCGCCGACCGACGCGCCCAGCAGGGACAGCAGTTCGTTCACCAGTTCGGCCTTATGCTCGGCATCCTTGCGGCTCCACGTGCGGCTCTTGACCTCCAGGAAGTAGCCAAGTTCGGGCTTCTGCACGGCGTCCAGGTTGACGAAGAATTCCGTATCCTTGTATTTGATCAACCAGCGCAGGCGATCCTTTTGTAGTTCCACCTCGCGCTTCGGCTTGAAGTATTCGCGGTAGAAGCGCGGCGTCTGTGTGGCAGGAGCGAGGAAGCGGCTGCGTGAGAGCAGTACCTCGTGCTCGAACGCCCCTTCGCGTTTCTGTCCCACCAGCGTCAGGCGCGGGCGCACGCCGGTGACGTTGCCCTTCTCGTCGAGGAATTCATCCTCGCGATAACGCAGGCGTCCCTGGGATGGATCTTCGAAAAAGAAATAGATATCGTGTTGCTGGTAATGCCGCAGGCGGACGATCTCGATGGACGGGCCCTCGAGTCCCTTCTGGACGCTGGCCGGGTCCGCCAGCCGCACTTTGACCTGCACCTCGAACGATTCCTGCTCGCTCGATCCGCCCAGCGCGATCAGTTTGGAGAGCACGGACTGCTCACGCTCGATCAGGAAGGCGTCTATCTTTCTGGCAATCTCGCGCGCCTGGGCCAGTAATTCCTCTTCGTTCAACGTCAGCAGTTTATGGTCACGCATCAGCCACTTGCCGTTGACCATCACGTCGCTCACGTCCGTGGACTTGGCCGCGTACACGATCTGGGCGTAGGCATTGTGGGGGTCGCGCTGGAAGCGCGGGGCGTTGTGCGCAGGGCTGATGTCCACCAGGATCAGGTCGGCGCGCTTGCCCGCTTCCACGGAACCGGTCAGGTGTCCGAGATGAAGCGCCCGCGCGCCGAGGCGCGTCGCCATGGCCAGCGCGGTCTGCGCGGGGACGGCGGTCGGGTCGTTGGCGACGGTCTTGGCTACAAACGAGGCGAGGCGCACTTCCTCGAACATGTCGAGGTCGTTGTTGGAGGCGGGGCCGTCGGTGCCGATGCCCACGTTCAATCCAGCGTCCAGCATCTTTTGTACCGGTGCGAGTCCTGAGGCGAGTTTCAGGTTGGACGACGGGTTGTGCGAAACGCCCGCGCCGTGATTCTTCAGGGTGTGGATCTCTCCCGGGTCGATGTGCACGCAATGCGCGGCGATGACCTTGGCCTCGAACAGCCCCTGCTTCTTGACGTAGGGCACGACGGGCATGTTGTTTTCGCGGCGCATGTTATCCACTTCGAGCGCTGTCTCGGAGATGTGAATGTGCAGGGGCACGTCGAATTCTTTGGCGAGCAGGGCGGTCTCGCGCAGGATTTCGGGCGTGGTGGTGTAGGGGGCGTGCGGCGCGACCGAGGGAACAATCAGCGGGTGGCCTTTCCACTTCTTGATGAACTCACGCGCACGCGCGAACGAATCTTCGTAGGCGGGCGCGTCCGGCGCGGGGTACTTCATTACGGTCTGCCCGCAGACGGCGCGCACGCCCGCTTCGGCAGCGGCCTGCGCCACGTCGTCCTCGAAATAATACATGTCATTGAAGGTGGTCACCCCGCTGCGGATCTGTTCGGCGCAGGCCAGCAATGTGCCGATGCGGACGAATTCGGGCGAGACGAACTCGCGCTCGACCGGCATCATATAGCCCATCAGCCACACGTCGAGCCGCAGGTCGTCGGCCAGGCCGCGCAGGAGGGTCATCGGCACGTGCGTGTGCGCGTTGACCAGCCCGGGCATGAGCACCTTGCCGCCGCAGTCGAAAGTTTCTGCCGCCTTGAATTCCTTCTTGATCTCGTCCTCAGGTCCGACCGCGAGAATGCTGTCGGCTTTTACGGCCACCGCGCCGGGGGCATGCTGGGTCAGTTTCTCGTCCATGGTCAGGACGAGCGCGTTGACGAAGAGGACATCAACGGATTGGGTCATTCAGTCTCCTTGAAACCTTTACAAACTTCCGAAGCACGCGGCTTCGGAAGGCAGATTGACCGGGCAAACGGTTGTCTTTATACTACCACAAAACCAAAGGAGGCCGTGTGTCGAACAGTCCATTGCAGGGAATTCGCGTGCTCGATCTCACGCGCGTGCTGGCAGGTCCGTACTGTACCATGTTGCTCGGCGATTACGGCGCGGACGTGATCAAGGTCGAGGCGCCGGGGCGCGGCGACGATACGCGCCAGTGGGGTCCGCCGTGGGCGGGCGGCGAGAGCGCCTATTACCTGTCGGTCAATCGCAATAAACGAAGCATTACTGTGAACCTCAAGCACGCGGACGGTGTCGCGATCATTCGCCGCCTGCTGGAAGAGTCAGATGTGCTGGTGGAGAACTTCGAAGTGGGAGGCATGGCCTGCTTCGGCCTGGACTTCGAGCGGGTCCACGCCGTCAACCCGCGACTCGTCTATTGCAGTATCACCGGTTACGGGCAGGACGGTCCGTACCGCGACCGCCCGGGCTACGACTTCGTCATTCAGGCCGAGGGCGGGATTATGTCCATTACGGGCGAGCCCGAAGGCCCGCCGATGAAAGTAGGCGTCGCCATTGCGGACATCATGGCGGGCATGTTCGCCTGCAACGCCATCCTGGTCGCCCTGCATCATCGCGAAACGACCGGTGAAGGCCAGTTCATTGACATATCGTTGTTCGACAGTCAATTGGGCTGGCTGGCGAATGTGGCGCAAAATTACCTGGTCAGCCGCGAGGCGCCGAAGCGATATGGCAATGCCCACGCGAACATCGTTCCGTATCAGGCCTTCGCCACAAAGGACGGCTGGCTTGCAGTCGGCATCGGCAACGACGCACAGTTCCGCCGCTTTTGCGAAGTAGCGGGCTGTGACGAGATTTGGGCCGAAGCGCGCTTTCAAACCAACCCAGGCCGCGTGCAACACCGCGCCGAATTGGTTGCACGCCTGGAAGCAGTGTTCCATCAGCGCGGGAGCGAGGAATGGCTCGGGTTGCTGGAGCAGGCCGGGGTCCCGCACGCGCCGATCAATTCAATTCCGCAGGCGCTGGCGCATCCGCAGGCAAGCGCGCGCGGTATGGTTCAGTCCGTGCCGCATCCGACCGCGGGAGAGATTCAACTGGTCCGCCCGGTGGCGAAGTTTTCGGCTTCCGCGGCGCACATTCAGCGGCATCCGCCCCTGCTGGGCGAGCACACGCGGGAGGTGTTGCAATCGTTGGGTTATGAGGATGTCGAAATAGAAAGGCTCAGGCGCGGCGGCGCGATATAAGCCGCGCGGCTTATTTTTTCTTGTCGGGTTCCCAGTTCAGGAAGACGCCCAGCACCTTCACGTTCATGTCGAAATCCGTGTCGCGGTGGTTGGTGAGTTCCATGTCCACGGCGGCCGCGCCCTGTTCGACGGCGTAATCGGCCAGCGTGCCGGTGTATTCACAGCCCGTGTCAATGGGCGGATAGGGGTAGGTGCTGACGCGTTTGATGGCGATGGCCAGGTCTTTGGAGTTCTCCTCCCACGGGACGCCACCGGGGAAGATGCCCAGCGCGGCGCTGTGATAACTGATCAGCGCCTCGATGTCGTGCGTCTCGATGAAATTCATGATGGCGCGCGTTTCGGGCTCCGAGCCGGGACCGACGCCTCCAGTGGTGGCGGTCAGGTCCCAGCAACCGTCGCGGTCCCATTCGGCGACCCAGTTGGCGGGGAAGTTGCGGTTCAGGTCCACGCCGTGGTCGTTGACGCGGCCGTAAATGTCGTGGCCGCGCGCCTCGCCGTCGGGGTTCATGTTGGGTACGATGTAGAGGGTCACATCGTTCGGGATGACATCCTCTTCGTGTTCATCCAGGTATTCGATCAATTGCTCGGCCAGCGCGATGGTGTTCCATTCATAGCCGCCGTGGATGCCCGCTACGATCATGCGTTCCTTCGGCCCGTCGCCGAAGGTGTAGACCTCGATAGGCCGTCCTGACACCGAGAAACCAATCACCGCGCCGTGCCGCCCGGAAGCCAGCACAAACGGCGTGGAGGTGACGGGCGCGATGCGCGTCGTCAATGGGTTGGGTGTGATGGTCGGCAGATAATAGGGCAGGGGGTAAGCGGTTGTTGTAGGCAGCGCGGTTTCCGAACGCGGGTCGGGAGGCGCGGCAATGGCGCTGTTCGGCTGTCCCGCCAGGTAAACGAGGACGACGGCCAGCAGGCCGAGTACGCCTGCGATGTTCAGTCCCCATGCGAAGACTTCGAGGAGAGTGGAGTGTTTTCGGCGGCGTGTCATGAGTCGCGGGCGGAGACGGTCTGTCTCAACCAGTTGAGGGCGGCATTGACGGCCCAGCGCGGCGCGTTGCGCGGCGGACCGCCGTACGTGATGCGGCGCGAATGTTCACGGACGGGAGTGATCAGGCACAGGTCAATATTGACCTGCGCCTCGGATGAATACAATGCCACGCCCAGCGCGGCGCGGGCGGAGACCCTTTCCCGCGCGGCGCGCGTGGATTCAGCCAGCGCACCCTCCGCGACCTCGAGGGATTCAACGGATAAAAGCGCGGGATGATCCAAAGACGTAAGGCGGCGCGACAGGCCTCCGTCCAGGCCTGATTCGAGTACCACAAGTGTCCAGCCGCGTTCGGCCGTTTTTCGCAGTGTCACGGCCTCCAGTGTATCATCGTCCGCGCCAAAGATGACCTCCCCGAGGCGCTGGCGGATGGGGCCTTCCGCGGAGGCGATCAGGCGTTCCGCCTCGGACTCGTTCTCCGCCTTGGCCGCGATGCGGATGTCCACCACGCCCGAATGCGCCGCCAGCCCGACGGTGGGATTTGCCAGCCGTTCGAATTCGCCGACCTGTTCGTCAATCATCGCTTCGCTCATTCCCGATGTGTGCAGGAGTCGGACTTTGATGAACTCGCGTAGATCGAATCGCTTTTGAAGATATGGAATGACCGAGGCGTGCATGAGGTATTCCATCTCCTTCGGCACGCCGGGCAGAGAAATAACGGCTCCCGTTTTTTTACCGCGAAGAACCGAAGGGCGCGAAGACACATTCCTTCCGCGAAGTTCATCGTTCTTCGCGGGCTTTTCTCCTTCGCGGTGAAATTCAACGACGAAGGCGGGTGCGGTGCCGACGGGGTTGGGGATCGCAATCGCCCCGCGCGGGACGTAAGCCTGCCGCTTTTGATTTTCGTTGGGCTCGCGCCCGTACTTGCGGATGACCGCCACCACCTGTTCCCAGAGTTCCTCGCGGAATTCGGTCTCCACTCCGACTGCGCGCGCGACCGCCTCGCGCGTGGGGTCGTCCACGGTGGGGCCGAGCCCGCCTGTGGTGATGACGATCTCGGCGCGGCTCATCGAATCGCGGATGGCGTCGGCGATACGGGCGGTGTTGTCGCCGATCGTGATGGTGCGGTACAGATCCACGCCCAGGCCGCGCAGTTCGCGGGCGATGAAGCGGGTGTTGGTATCCACGATCTCGCCGAGCAGGATCTCTGTGCCGATGGTGATGATTTCAGCGGAGGGCATTTTTTACGGATAGATGGGAGTGAAGATTTCGCCCCGCACCTGGTAGATGACGATGTTCGGCTCGGCGCAGTCGCCCAGCGTCGAGCAGGTGAGCGTTCCGCCCAGGCCGGGCAGGTTGCGCGTTTCGAACAGGGCATCGCGCAGGGCCTGGCGGGGGATGTACAGAGTCGAGCCGTTGCGAGTGACCACCTTTTCGATGGCGGAAAAAAGCAGGTTGACGGCGTCGTAGGCGGCAGCGTGGTAAACGGCAATCGGGGCTTCTCCGTAGACGGTCTTGTACTTTACCAGGAATGAAGGGTCAATTTCGAGCAAGGCCGGGCCGGACAAGTACATGCCCTGTGCCGGGTTGCGCACCTGGCTGACGAAATCGGCGCTCAGGAGGCCGTCCGAACTGATCAGCGCCACGTCCGTCATCAACCGCGAAGCCAGTTTGGTGACCGCTACCCCGTCCGTCGTGTAGAGTGGATAGTATAGGGCTTGTGGTTCCAGTGAGGCGATCCGCACCAGATCGAGTTCCGGGTCCTCGCCGCTTTCTATTTCAACCTGCGCAAGACATTCGCCGCCCAGTTGCTCGAAGGATTCGCAAGCCGCCTGCTGGAGTTCCATCGAGTAAGGCGTACCGTCGTGCAGGGTGACCATGGTCCGCACGCCGAGCGCTTCGTATGCGAACTCGGCCACGGCCTGCCCCTGACTCTTGTCGTTGTAGATGGTCCGCAGGAAGCCTGCCTGGTGGCCCTCGGCGCTGGTCAGGGATGGGGCGGTGCTGGCGGGTGAGATGAGCACCATGCCCGCCTCGCTGATGATCTTTGCGGCCGGCACAGCCGCGTTGGAGCAGGTAGTGCCGATCACGCCCACGATTTGCGGATCGGCAACCAGCGCGGTAGCCGCTTCCAGTCCACCCTGCTCTTCACAGCGTTCATCGGCGCGCACCAGTTCGATCTCGCGGCTTAACAAGCGATTGCCGCGGTCGGCAATGGCGATTTCCACGCCGCGCAGGGCGTCAATTCCGTAGGGACTGTCCGGGCCGGTCAGGGTCAATGCTATGGCGATTTTAATTGGCGCGCCGCTTTCCACTACAACACAGCCCAGCGGGTCGGTGCATTCGTACCCTATGCCGCCTCCACAAGCGGCCAGCAGAAAGCCAGTGACCGCCATCCAGTGTATCGTTTTTTTCATTCGAATTCTCCACATCTCAATTGCTGATGTGAATTTTACTCTTGAATTACGCGGGTTGTGTTACATTGGCATTTACTTGCAAGAAACCCGTTTTCACAGGAAAACGGGTTTCTTGAGTTGGACGACAATTGAGTCTATTCGACGCCCAGATACGATTTTTGCACCATCTCGTTTTGCTTGAGGTTGGCGGCTGTATCGGTCAGGACGATCTCGCCGGTTTGAATGACGTAGCCGCGGTGAGCGACCGAGAGAGCCATCAGGGCGTTCTGCTCCACCAACAGGATGGTCGTGCCTTCCTTGTTGATCTGGACGATGGTCTCGAAGATCAAGTCCACCAGGATGGGGGCCAGGCCCATGGACGGTTCGTCGAGCAGGAGGATGCGCGGATGCGCCATCAGGGCGCGCCCCATGGCCAGCATCTGCTGTTCGCCGCCGGAGAGCGTTCCGCCCTTTTGTTTGATGCGTTCCTTCAATCGGGGGAAAAGGGTGAAAACGCGCTCCAGGTCCTGATCGAATCCCGTCCGTTCCTTGCGGACGTAAGCGCCCATTTCCAGGTTTTCGAGCACGGTCATGCGCGGGAAGATCATGCGGCCCTCGGGGCTTTGCGCCACTCCGCGGGCGGCAATCTCGTGGCCGGGCAGTCTGTGTAGCTCCTCGCCGTCCAGAGTGATGTTGCCCGTGCGCGGCTTGATCAGACCCTGGATGGTCCGCAAGGTGGTGCTCTTGCCAGCCCCGTTCGAGCCGATCAGGGTGACGATCTCGCCGTCGTTAACGGTCAGGGAGACGCCCTTCAGCGCATGGATATTGCCGTAGTAGGTGTGTACATCTTTGAGTTCAAGCATGGTTCACCAGCCTTATTTTCCCTGCGCGGCGCTGCCCTTGCCGAGATAAGCCTCGATCACGCGCGGGTCGCGTTGGACCTCTGAGGGGGTGCCTTCGGAAATCTTCTCGCCGTAATCGAGGACCGATACGCGGTCGGAGATGGACATGACCACACGCATATGGTGTTCGATCAGCAGAATCGTCAGGCCGAGTTCCTTGCGTAAGCGCTGGATGAAGTTGGTCAGGTCGAGGGTCTCGTTGGGGTTCATGCCGGCGGTCGGCTCATCGAGCAGGAGCAATTTAGGGTCGGTAGCCAGGGCGCGCGCAATCTCGAGGCGGCGTTGAAGACCGTATGGCAGGTTCTTGGCGGTCACGTCGGCGTCCGAGCGCTTCAGGCCGACGAACTCGAGCAGGTCGAGCGCCTTGGCGCGTGCGTTGGCTTCCTCCTTCATTGTCTGGGGCGTGCGCAGGATTTGGCCAATCAGTGTCGAATGCAGGCGGCAATGCTCGCCGACCATCACATTCTCCAGCGCGGTCATGTTGCCGAACAGGCGAATGTTCTGGAATGTTCGCGCAAAGCCCAGGGCCGTGATCTTGAAAGGCTTGAGGCCGGTGATGACCGTGTCCTCGAAGGTCATTTCACCGCTGGTGGGTGAATAAATACCGGTCATTACGTTGAAGAAGGTGGTCTTACCGGCGCCGTTCGGCCCAATCAGGCTGGCGATCATGCCCTTGTCGATCGTGAAATTGACCTTGTTGACGGCGGTGAGGCCGCCGAAGCGCATTGTGATTTCGCGGGCTTCGAAGAATCCCATGGCTGCCTCCTAGGCCTTTCCGCCCGCTGCACTGTCGGACGCAGGACCGCTTCCGTTCTCGATGGGCCCTGCCTGTTCCTCGGCTGCATGCAATTCGGCGCGCACTTCGGCGCTGGGTAATAGGCCCTCGGGGCGGATGGCCATCATGATGACCAGTGTCAACCCGAAGAGCAGGAAGCGGTACAGGATTGGGTTTGCGTTTTGCGCCACCGCGTCCTGAACGCCCGGCCAGGCTTCCAGTCCCGGCAGGATCGTTGTACGCATCAGTCCTGTCAGCAGGTCTTTTAGCGCCGGCAGGAAGAGGCGGTCGGCTGTCATGATGATCAACCCGCCGACGATTACGCCGTTGATGTTGCCAAGTCCGCCGAGGACGACCACGCATAGAATGATGATCGAGGCGCTGAAGTCGAACACGCTGGGGAAGATGCCCGCGATGTATGCGGCGTAGAATGCGCCCGCGAAGCCGGAGAAGGTGGCGCCCATCGAAAAGGCGGCCAGTTTGGTGCGGACGGGATCGATGCCCATTTGTGCCGCCGCCAGTTCGTCTTCGCGAATGGCCATCCAGGCGCGGCCCAGGCGGCTGTCGTGCATACGGCGGATCAGGAACACGGAGAGCAGAATGATCCCGATAATGAGGAAAAACCAGGGAATGGGGTTGTCCGACTGGAAGTCGCCGATGATTGGCAGGCTCGGACGGCCGATGGGTTTGATGCCCCGTTCGCCCGCAGTCAGGTCCAGATGCTCTGCCAGTACGATGCACTTTAGATTCGAGGTGGCCCCGAACAGGCTTTGGATGCCGGGTATGACCCAGCAGGTCAGCGGCTCTTTAATGGTCACATCGATCAGATTCTTGAATATGACCGGTATGATTTCGCCGAAGCCGAGAGTGACAATGGCGAGGTAGTCGCCGCGCAGGGGCAGGGTTGGAGCGCCCAGGATGAGTCCCCAAATGGCGGCCATGCCTGCCGCCAGCCAGATCACGAGCCAGAAGTTGAGGTAGATGTCGTGTTGGGGCGACGAAAGAATACCGGTGGTGTATGCCCCGATGGCGAAGAAGGCCGCGTAACCGAGGTCCAGCAGACCGGCGAATCCAACCACGATGTTCAGTCCCAGGCCAAGGATCACGAAGATCAGGGCGAAAATGACGTTCGAAGTCCAGCGCAGACCGGTCCATTCGTCAATGAACGGGAAGACTACAACCATCACAGCCAGCAGGATAATCTTGCCGATCCTTTCCCAGCGGGGTGTGAGTCCGTGCAAGGCGGTTACGACCGATGCAAACAATACGAGGCCCAGGGTGCCTACCAGATTGGCGGCCAGCATGATACCGAACGGGCTGGGTCTTTTTCCGGCAGCAGGTGCGACGACATAGTTTTCCAGCAGGCTGACGGCGATAAAAATCAAAGCCGTCCAAAGTGCATTAGGCAGCGCCTGCTTGAATATCCTGATAAAACCATCGTTGCGATTATAGCGGCTGCCGTTGGAAAGGCCGATGACGATACCGATAAGTATGCCCAGGACGGATACGGACCATCCACCGAAAAGGAAAACGACGAGCCCTCCCAGCATACCGGTGATCAATGCGGATTTCAGTTCTGGTTTCATCTCCACCTCTACGCTTTCTGGCCGACTTGTTCACCCAGCAGGCCGGTCGGGCGGAAGAGCAGAATGAGTACGAGCGTCGCGAAGACCCACATGTTCGTCCAGCGGGCGTTGAGGTAGCCGTCGCTGAAGGCGGCCAGCAGGCCGATCAGGAAGCCGCCCAGCATGGCGCCGGTAATATTTCCGATGCCGCCCAATACGGCCGCAGTGAAGGATTGCAAGCCGGCGCGGAAGCCCATGAACCACCAGGCGTTGTTATTGTAAAGTCCGGCCATCAAGCCGGCCGCGCCCGCCAGACCGCCGCCGATGAGGAAGGTGGCGGTGATGACGCGGTCAATATCGATTCCGAGCATCTTGGCCGCGTCGCGGTTTTGGGCGGTAGCGCGCATGGCTTTGCCGAGGCGTGTATTTTGAATGAACAGCCGCAGGCCGATCATCAATACCCCGGCAAGCACGATCACCAGCAAATCCTTGACGGTGAAGCGCAGGCCCCAGCCGGTGCTAGCCAGAAGGTTTGGGTCCCAACCCAGGGAGACAAATATGCGGCTGAGCAGGTCGGGAAATTCTTTTTGCGCCCCGCCGCCGGTCGTGCCGAAGGACGGCACCAGCCACGACTGGGCGGCCCAGATCAAGCCGATGTTTTCGACGATGAATGACATGCCGATGGCCGAAATCAAGGGTGCGAGACGAGGAGCGTTGCGCAGGCGTCGGTAAGCCAGGCGTTCGATTGCTGCATTAAGAGCAGCAGTAAAGGCGATTGCCACGAGGAGCGCCACAAAAATTCCAATTGCTATATGACCAGGGTCGGTGGTGGTAAGCGATCCGGTGAGCGAAAGCGTTGTAAGCGCAGTGAATACGCCGATCATATAGACATCGCCGTGCGCGAAGTTGATCAACTCGATGATGCCATACACCATCGTGTATCCGAGGGCAATAATTGCGACGATCGCACCATTGGCAAGGCCAATGATAAGAAACTGTATAAGTTGAACGGGATTGGCCTTGATGCTGGCGTAGATATTAGGGAAATCAAGACTGGCAATCGGCCCGATGAGCAGGACCAGATAAATTACAAGGATGGCAATCAAAGGGCGAATGAACCGCATGTAGGTTGGTTTCATGGGAATACTTCCATGTAATGGCGGGTGTAGGTGCACATAAAAATACCGAAATGGGGGGCAGTGACCTGCCCCCCAATGGGTGGTGCAAAATTTACGGGGTGAAGGTTCCGAACTCCACGAACTTGCCGCCTTCAATGTGACCGGCCAGGTAGTAAGGCAGAGTAATGTCGCCGTTCGCGTCGAACGACCAGGTGCCCAGCGCGCCGTCGAAGTCCTTGATGGCGAAGACCGCGGCGTTCACTGCGGCGCGGTCGGTGGGATCGCCGCCAGCCGCGCAGACATCCTCAATCGCCTTGAGTGCAGCGCTCATGGCATCGTAACCCAAGACCGCGTAGGGTTCGGTCAGCGGGCCGAACTTGGCCTCGTAATCGGCGCGGAACTGCAAGCCTTTCTCGCCGAGGTCCTTGAGGGCCAGGCCCGGGGTGGTCGCGTAGACGCCCTCGGCGGCTGCGCCACCGCCTTCGATCAGGGCGGCGGTGTACAGGCCATCGGGACCGATGAACTTGACCGTATCGTTGTCGCCCATGATGGCGACCTTGTCCTTCACGACCTGCGCGGAGTTGTTGTCAACGACTGCGCCCAGGAAGATCGCATCCGGCGGGCCGCCAGCGTTGCTGGTGGAGATCTTGGTCATCAGGGCCTTGTAGTCAGCGGCCTTTGGATCGTACCCTTCCTGCGCAATCACGGTGATGCCCTTGGCGGTTGCGGCCTGGTTGACGGAATCCGCCACGCCCTTTCCGTACACTTCCTGGTCGTCTAGGATGTAAAGGGTCTGAATGCCCAGGTCAACCATCAGATTCGCGATCACGGAACCCTGCAGGTCATCGGTCGCAGCCACGCGGGCGTAGTTGCGAGTGCCGGTCGGATAGTAGACGCCCGGTTCGTTATCAGCCGTCAGGCCTTCGGCCGCGTGAGTCAGGCCGGGATAGGTGTTGGCCGGCGAGATCATGGCCAGCGGGCCAGCCTGGTTCAGGATCGGGATGGACAGCGCTGCAGCGCCAGAGTTGAAGGTGCCGAGGTAAGCCACGATGGTGGGGTCGGCAGCGGCCTTGTTGGCGTTTTCGGTCTCGACCGCGGGATCCCACTTGCCGAGGGCGGCCGAAGCATCGTCCCACGCTTCGTAAACCACTGTGTATTTGCCGCCGCAGGCCTTGCCGCCGGCCTGCTCGAGGCGCAACTGCATGGCGTTGACGATGGTCTGCGTCTGGGTTAGCGACGCGCCGGTCATCGGCAGGGACGAGACGATTTTCAGGGTGGCTCCGCCGCCACCGCCGCCGCCGCAGGCCGCCAGCACCATGCTGGCCACGACCAGGACGGCCATTAAAGCAAACAAACGCTTGGACATTTTCTTGCTCCTCCGAATTATGTTAGGTGAATCTTGGCGCCCATTTCAGGGCCCGACGTCATTGGCTGACCATGCAAATATGTCGGCATCACCTCCTTTCGGCGATTTCTTATAAAGAAAGCCGGAGAAACATGCTTGTGGTGCAATTTCTCGCGGCCGGTGCAAAACCTATAACCCTGTCCAGTAGATTCATGCAATGGTAAAACAAATCAGTATCACGGTCAAGGGGCAGTTTGTTTGACAAGTCATTTTGGCTGTGGTTTGTACAGCAACTGCTCCCGGATCCGCAAATCGGTGTTGCGGATTTTCATGGCAAGGTCGGCGGCCAGGTTATGCATAAGCCGATAACCCAATTGAGGGTACGTCTCGCACAGCATAATCAACTTGTCGCGCGGGATGACCAACAGACGCGTGTCCTTCTGGGCGGCGCGCGCGGTCGCCGACCGTAGACCCTCGTCCACCAACGCGACCTCGCCAAACGACTGACCGCGCCGCAGGGTGGCGATGCGCGCTTCCTTCGATTCGCTGCTCGCGGGACCCCCGACCAGCGCCGGGTTGATCAGGATATCCACTTCCCCCTGGGCGATCACGTACAGTTCCTTGCTGTCGTTGTTTTCCCGGAAGATCGTATCACCTGACTGGAAGATCGTTTCCTGACACAGGTTGGCCACGAGTTCCAGTTGGGTCGGCGTAAATTGATAGAAAATGTCGCTCTGTTTCAGAAAGTTGATCAAAGAGCCTGTGGCCATGTCTGCCTCGCTGCGAAAAAGTGTAGCATAAACGCTGGCCCGATGCAACTGACATTATTCACGATTTTTAGTTATATTGATTTTCCTGAAGTCAGGGGTATTGCCTGTTCAGCCAGTCCAGCGGTTCGACCTGGACGCCGTTCACCCACAACTCCCAATGCAGGTGCGCGCCGGTGACGCGGCCGGTCCCGCCCACCAGGCCGATGATCTGACCTTGTTCCACCACGTCTCCCACCTGGACCTTGAACTCGCTCTGGTGCCAGAATCCGCTGTACACGCCCCAGCCGTGGTCAATGATCGTCGCATTGCCGCGCACGGTCAGGGGTCCGGTAAAGACGACGACGCCCGGGGCCGGCGCAGTGATGGGCAGACCTGTCCCGCCGCCGAAGTCCACGCCGGTATGAAAACTTTGTATCTTCAAATCCGTGCCCTGACCGATGTACAGCCTCCGACTGCCAAACCTCGACGTGAAATAGGTGGATTCGGCATAGAGGGATGCGGGCGTGGTAAACGGCCCCTGCCAGAATCGTTGAGGCGTTGCGCCTGAAACGATGCTGACCACCTGGTTTTGTTCCGGCGCGGTATTGACCGGGTCAATGGTTTCCGCGGGGACGTATAAATCGGGGTCGGTCAGGTAATTGCCGGAGACGACGAGGATGTTCTGCTCGAAGGACTGCACGCTGGCGTCCGGGAATGTTGCATCCAGGCGAAGTGGGTAAACACCCGGCTCCAGCAGGGCATGGACTCCCTGCAAGGCCACTTGCCGCCCGTCGCCCAGCGGGAAAAAGTGCAGAGGCATGTCCACGAGGATGCCGCCCAGGACAATGTCCTGCCTCGCCGGTTCGACGACGATCACGGCTGTGCCGCCCTGCTTGACGGGCAGGGTGGTCACCTCGGCGCTGACGAAAGCCGGGGGCAACCCGCTGGCAGACTGGCCGCCCGCGCCGCCCGGGGCGTATAGCACATCGCCGGGCAACGCGGACCAACCGCCGGTCAGCGCGTTGAGCGAGGCGAGTGTCCACACGTCGCTGTTTTGGCGGACGGCCATTTCCAGCAGGGTCTCGCCCGGCTGTGGCGTGAAATGCGCGGTCAGGCCGGTCTCGCCCTCATCCTGTGGGACGATCAAACTGGCGCCAATGTAAAGTTCGGTAGGGCTGACGAGCCGGTTGAGTTTTTGCAACAATGCAACCGGCACCTGGGTCTGTCGGCTGATGGCGCGGAACGAATCGCCGAAGTTGATCACTTTCGTATTGAGAATGCCCGTTACGCCTTCGAGGCCGGGGATGATCAGTTGTTGCCCGGCGGCGAGCAGGTTGGGGTCGGTGGTTCCATTGGCGGCGATGAGTTCTTCGACAGTCACATTGAAGCGCGCCGCAATGGACGAAAGCGTGTCGCCCGGCTGGACGATGTAAACCGGCCCGGCGGCTTGCGCGGCCGCGTGCTGTGGAAATACCATCAATGTCAATGCCAGGAAGAGCAGAAGGAACTTACGCATTCTCGAATTGTACCGTATCCCCAACCGCGTAATCGTCGAACCTTCCGGCGTGGATTTCAAGGACGTACTTCGCCGGTTCCTTCGACAGATAGGCGGGCTTCCACGCTTTGGCGAGCACTTTGTCCACCACCTTCATGTCCGAGTTGATCCAGAACACGGCCAGGTCGAAGCCGACCCCCAGCATGTGGATGGACGAGTCGAGGCGGCTGTCGCGTCCGAAGACGAGCAACAGGCCCTCGTCCGGGGCAAGAGGCGGGCGGAACGTCAGGCCGCGCAATCGGCACAGGAACGAGGTGCAATACGTCACGCGCGCAGGTGACACGAGCGGGTGGGTCGTGTTTTGAATCAGAACGATACGCGGCATGGTCTTGTTACAGAAAGACGGGGCGCCTCAATCTTGGGAGGCGCCCCGTTTCGAGTTCCAGGGTCAGGAGGAAACCGGTCTTCCACTGAACACCTTTTCGACGCTGTTCAGCAGTTCCTGCGGACTGAACGGCTTGGCGATGTAGTCGTCCACCTTGGCGATGTGCAGGCCCAGGACTTTATCTATGCTCTGCGCCTTGGCGGTGACGACGATGACCGGGATGTGGCGGGTGGCCTCGTCGGCTTTCATTTGCTGGTATACTTCCCACCCGTCCATGTCGGGCATCATCAGGTCGAGCAAAACCAAATCGGGCCGTTTCTCGCGTACTTTCTTCAGCCCGTCTGTTCCGCCTGCGGCCCCTTCCACTTCGAAGCCTCGGCGGCTCAAAATGAGGCGGATCAGGTCGACCATCTCTGGTTCGTCTTCGATGCAGAGGATATGTTTGATGCTCTTGTCGCTCATGCCTTTCCTTTTTGCAAGGTAAGTTTACCATAAATCAACTTGACGACGGATGGGAAATCATTGCTTTCGCGTTGCGTTTGCGACGGGAGACGAACGGCTTGAAAATTATCACGTGGAATGTGAACGGACTGCGCGCCGTGCTGGCAAAAGGGGCATTGGGCTGGGCGTTTCGGCAAGAGCCGGATGTGCTGTGCCTGCAGGAAATCAAAGCGCGCCCCGATCAGCTGACAGAGGCACAGCGGACGGTTCCCGGTTACGAAGCGATCTGGAACCCGGCCGGGCGTCCCGGCTACAGCGGGGTGGCAACCTTTCTCTCCGCTTCGCCCCTGGACTTTGAACTGGGCCTCTCCGACCCGCGCTTTGATCCCGAGGGACGCGTCATCCGCACCCGCCACCCCGATTTTCTGCTCTACAACGTTTACTTCCCGAGCGGTCAGCGCGGCATGGAACGGGTCAGCTTCAAACTGGACTTCTATGCCCACCTGCTCGAAAAATGCGACGCCCTGCACGCGGCAGGGGAGAACCTCATTATCACGGGCGACTTCAATACCGCGCACATGCCGATAGACCTTGCGCGTCCCAAAGAGAATACAAAAACTTCAGGTTTCCTGCCCGAAGAGCGGGAATGGGTGCAAAAGTTCCTCGACCACGGTTTTGTGGATGTGTATCGCCATCTTTATCCCGAAAGAGTTCAATACACCTGGTGGACCTACCGTCTCGCGGCGCGCGAGCGCGGCATCGGCTGGCGGCTGGATTATTTCCTCGTCTCTGAAAAACTGGCTTCGCGGGTCAGGGATGTGGTCATTCACGAGAACGTGCCCGGTTCGGACCATTGCCCGGTGGAATTGCAGATCGCATTACAGTATTTTTAATGCGGATTGGCCTTGACAGAAATTTATTAGAGAATCATATAAATAATTCCACCGGGCTACTCTCAGCGCGCCCGGATTGGTATAATGTTGGTGCAATTATACGGAGGCTCCTTTGAATTCACCGCGCAGCCAATCATTCCTTGTGACGTTTCTGCTTATCGTGGCAGCTCTGGCCATGGTCTATATGGCCTTACAGCAGGATTCGGGCGACCAGAAAAATTTGACGATCAACGAAGTGGCGCTTGCCATTCAGAATGGCGACATCGCCCGCATCGTTGTGGAAAACGACGACCGTTTGCGGGTGATCTATGCATCCGGGGAAGAAAGACTTTCCCGCAAAGAACCCGTCACCACACTGGTGGACCAACTGATCAGCCTGGGCGTAAGCACCGAACAACTTTCCGCCGAGAATGTCAAGATCGAAGTCGAGGCGCCCTCCTCCTGGGCGGGCGTCTTGAGCGCGGCGGTCTACATCCTGCCTGTCATTTTCATGGCCGGCGTGTTGTGGTTCATCTTCCGCCAGGCGCAGGGATCGAACAACGCCGCCATGTCGTTCGGCAAGAGCCGCGCCCGCATGTTTAGCGGGGACCACCCTACGGTCACGTTTGAAGACGTGGCCGGGGTGGACGAGTCGAAAGAAGAACTCAAGGAAGTCGTCGAGTTCCTGAAAGAACCGCAGAAGTTCATCCAGTTGGGCGCGCGTATCCCGAAAGGCGTCCTGCTGGTCGGTCCGCCCGGAACGGGCAAGACCCTGCTGGCCAAGGCCGTCTCCGGCGAAGCGGGCGTGCCGTTCTTCTCCATCTCCGGCTCGGAGTTCGTCGAGATGTTCGTGGGCGTGGGCGCCAGCCGCGTGCGCGACCTGTTCGACCAGGCGCGCCGCCATTCGCCGTGCATTATCTTTGTGGATGAAATCGACGCGGTCGGCCGCCAGCGCGGCGCGGGCCTGGGCGGCTCGCACGACGAGCGCGAGCAGACCCTCAACCAAATGCTGGTGGAGATGGACGGCTTCGACACCGATACGAATATCATTATCATGGCCGCCACCAACCGCCCGGACATTCTTGATCCCGCGCTCCTGCGCCCCGGCCGCTTCGACCGCCGCGTGACGCTGGACCGCCCGGACGTAAAAGGCCGCGAGGCGATTTTAAAAGTGCATGTCAAGGGCAAGCCGCTGGAGCCAGCCGTGGACCTGTCTTCGCTGGCGCGCGGCACGCCGGGCTTTGTCGGCGCGGACCTGGAGAATCTCGTCAATGAAGGAGCGATCCTCGCCGCCCGGCGCAACAAGAAGGCCATTGGCCAGGCCGACCTCGAAGAGGCAATCGAGCGCGTTGTGATGGGGCCCGAACGCAAGTCCCGCCTGATCTCGGATGAAGAGAAGCGCATCATCGCCTACCATGAGGCGGGTCACGCGGTGGTGGCGAACGCCATCTCCGAAGCCGATCCCGTCCAGAAAGTGACCATCGTTGGCCGCGGACAGGCCGGGGGAGTCACCTGGTTCCGTCCCGACGAGGACCGCCTGTTGATGTCGCGCAAGAAGTTGCTCGCCACGCTGACCATGGCCCTCGGCGGCCGCGCCGCCGAAGAGTTGATCTTCGACGACATTACCTCCGGCGCATCCAACGACATCGAGCAGGTGACGAGAATGGCAAGGGCCATGGTCACCCGGCTGGGGATGAGCAGCGAGATGGGCAACATGGTCTATGGCCAGAAGGAGGAGTTGATCTTCCTCGGCCGCGAAATTTCGGAACAACGCGATTATTCCGAGGCGGTGGCCGAGCAGATCGACCGCGAAGTCCGCAAGCTGGTGGATGAAGCCTACCAGCAGGCAAAGGCGTTATTGAAGAAGTACCGCAAGCAGTTGGACGCGGTCGCCGCGAAACTGCTCGAGGTCGAGTCCATTACGCGGGAGGAGTTCGAGACCATCTTCCCACCGCCGTTCCCCAAGAAAAGCGGCACGCCGCAACCGGCGTAATTAATGCAAGATGTCGTAAACAAAAAAGAGGCTCTCCGAAATGGAGGGCCTCTTCACGTTTTACGCTTTTTTCTTTACGACGGGTTTGCTTCCTTGTGTTGCCTCACCAACTCGCGTCGCAGAATCTTTCCGACGGTCGTCTTCGGCAATTCCGAACGGAACTCGTAGTGCGTGGGCACTTTATATGCCGCGAGGCGCTCCTTGCAGAACGCTTTGAGTTCCTCTTCCGCTGCGGTTTCGCCGGGTTTGAGCACGATCCACGCCTTGACCGTCTCGCCGCGGTACGGGTCCGGGATGCCGGCCACGCCCACTTCGAGCACCTTGGGATGCGCCGCCAGCACTTCCTCCACTTCGCGCGGCCACACCTGGAATCCGCCCGGCTTGATCAGTTCCTTCTTGCGGTCCACGATGTAGAAGTAGCCGTCTTCATCCATGCGGCCGATGTCGCCGGTGAACAGCCACGTATTGCCGTCTTTGAGTTGGCGCAGGGTGTTGGTGGTTTCGGTCGGCATGTTGTGATAGCCCTTCATCACCTGCGGGCCGCGCACGACGATCTCGCCAATCTCGCCCTGGGCCAGTTCCGTCTCGCCGTCGTCGAGGTTGATGATTTTCACATCCACGTCGGGAAGGGGCATGCCGATCGAGCCGGTCTTGTTCACGCCCACCAGCGGGTTGCAGTGTGTGGCGGTCGGCGCCTCGGAGAGACCGTAGCCCTCGAAGACTTTACCGCCGCTCAACCGTTCGAAGGTCTCCTTGGTTTCACGCATCAGAGGCGCGGAACCTGAGATGCAGGCCTTGATGGAGCGCAGGCTGACCTTCCCTGCCTGCACTTCGGGACGGTTATTGATGGCGTTGTACAGCGCGGGCACGCCGGGGAAGATGGTCGGGTTGTATTTGTGGATGTTTTCCAACACATCGGGGATGTCGCGCGCATTGGGAATCATCACCATGCTTGCGCCCGCGGCCATGGCGAAGTGCATCCCCGCCACCATGCCATAGACATGGAACAGCGGGATGGCCATGAGCACGACTTCCTTGCCCTCGTCCAGCCCGGTCATCCAGGATTTGATTTGCAGGGTGTTGGCGATCACGTTGCGATGCAGGGCCACCGCGCCCTTCGAGATGCCGGTCGTGCCGCCGCTGTACTGGAACAGCGCCAAGTCGTCCGAGTCGAGATCCAGTTTGGGGCGCGCCGATGGCGGGGTCTCGGCGATCAGGTCCTTCATCCAGACATCGCCCGCGCCCAGTCCGCCCTCGATGCGGAATCCGCCCTTTTTCTCGCGCGCCACCGTGAACAGGAATCGCAGAAGCGGCGGCAGGGTCTCCTTCAGGTTGGTGACGATCAACTTTTTGATCTTTGTCTTCGGCTGGGCGGTCTTGATCGTCTTGTAGAAGTTGGTCATCACGAACATGACCTCGATGCCTGCGTCGCTCGCCTGGTATTCGATCTCGGTGGGCGTGTAAAGCGGGTTGGTCGCCACCACCACGCCGCCCGCCTTCAAGATGCCGAAATAGGCCATCACGAACTGCGGCGTGTTCGGCATGAAGATGCCCACCCGGTCGCCTTTCTTCACGCCCATCTTCGTCAGCGCCCCGGCGATGCGGTCGGTGATCTCGTTCATCTCCTTGTACGTCACGACCGCGCCCTTAAAAATCGTACAGGCGCGGTCGGGATACTTCTGGGCGGACTTTTCCAGGAACTGGAACAGCGGCCCGCTGGGATATTCGATTGTCGCCGGCACCCCCTTGTCGTAATTCTTGACCCACGGACGATCCTTCATGTCAGCCTCGCCTCCTTTGGATAGGTGTTTCCAATTGGTATAAATAGTATATACAGGAAAAATCGAAAAGTCAATCAAAATGTGACAGTCACCTTCGCGAGACGCTTCCGCCGGGCACCAGGCGATTGTCGCATTTTCCGCCTCCTTCAGGACCTCGGCTCGACTCTGCTTTCGATGAACTTCTTCGCCGCCGACAGCGCATCCGCCGCGCCCGCCTCGAACCAGGCAATGTTCGGATCGCCCTCCTTGAACCAGTTGGCCTGCCTGCGGACGAAGACCCGCGTGGCGCGTTTGATCTGCGCCTTCGCCTCCTCCAGGCTCATTTCGCCGCGCAGGACCGCGGCGCACTCGCGATACCCAATCGCGGACATGGCCGGCAGGGAGGGGGGGTAACCCTTTCCCAATAATGCTTTGACTTCGTCCAGGAATCCCGCCGCGAACATGGACTCGATGCGCGCGTCCACGCGCTCGAAAATCTCCGCCCGCGGACGTTTCAGCCCAATGGTAATCAAGTCATACGGCGATTCGCCCTGTATGCGCTGGGCGGAGAATTTATAGCCGGTGGTAAAGATCACTTCGAGCGCCCGAATCACCCGCCGCACGTTGCGCGCGTCGATTTGCGCCGCGGCTTCCGGGTCGAGGTCCCGCAGTGCCGTGTGCAGCCAGTCCCTGCCTTTTTCTTTTTCCATTTTTTCCAGATGCTGCCTCAGGCGCTCGTCCGGCTTGACTTCCGGCGGACTCCAGCCCTGGGTCACGGCGCGTACGTATTGTCCCGTCCCGCCGACGAGGAACGGCAGTCCGCCGCGCCCATAGACTTCCGCGATGACGCCCTGCGACATTTGTTGAAAAACAGCCAGGCTGATGGTGTCGTCTGGGTTGGCAATATTGATCAGGTGATGCGGGACGCGGGCGCGCTCCGCCGCGGACGGTTTGGCCGTGCCGATGTCCATGCCGCGATAGAACAGCCGCGAATCGGCCGAGACGATCTCGCCGCCCAGGCGCTCGGCCAGTTGGATGGCGAATTCGGTCTTGCCGACCGCGGTGGGTCCGACAAGGATGACGAGGGGCGGTTTGGGCACGAATGGATTATAAGGGAAATTGCCGCGCGGATGGAACAGTGCATCTGAAACCTGAAGAATTGGATGTGTTGAAAAGTTGCGCACGGCGCGTCTGTTTCAAGTAGCGGATTGCGGTACTGAATCATCGCGGGCGGACTTATGCTCGCGGCGGACTATTTTTGTCTTGACAGGTTTTCGCAATGCAGATAATATTTGTCAAGATTTTTTGATATATCCGATGGAGATTTCCGTGAACCATTGCTTGTGTATGGGGCGGGGCTCGTAGCCACCGCCCGGCGCAGATAGAACGGTCAACAGCCAGAGACGGTGGAACGGTCCCGCATGCGACATTTGTTTCGCAGGCGTTCGTTCGCCGTCTTTTGTTTTCCTGTTGGCCGTTCTTTGGTTTAATGCCATGGCACTTCTACAAAAAACAATTTACACATCGCCGATTTCGCAGCCCTCGGATTTGAGCGCGCACGTGGGGAATACGCCCCTGCTTCCGCTTCGCCGCGTGACCCGTGTCTTGTCGCCGCGAGTCCGGGTCTTTGCCAAGGCCGAATGGTTCAACCCGGGCGGCTCGGTCAAGGATCGGCCCGCCCTGTACATCATCCAGACTGGGCTCTCCGAGGGAATCCTGAGGCATGGCAGACGATTGCTTGACTCGACCTCTGGCAACACCGGCATTGCCTATGCCACCTTCGGCGCGGCGCTCGGAGTCCCGGTCACGTTGGTTGTGCCCGATAACGCCAGCCCGGAGCGCATCTCCATCCTGCGCGCCCTGGGCGCGGAATTGATCCCGTCCGATGGCCTCGAAGGCTCGGATGGGGCCATCCGCCTGGCGCGCAAACTGGCCGCCGAACAGCCCGACCGATACTGGTACGCCAATCAATACGACAACCCCGTCAACTGGCAGGCGCATTACCGGACGACCGGCCCGGAGATCGTTGCCCAAACGCAGGGACGCGTCACGCATTTCGTGGCCGGCCTGGGCACATCTGGCACGCTGGTGGGCACGGCGCGGTATCTGCGCGAGATACTGCCGTCCGTAAAGATTATTGCCTTCCAACCGAACGATGCCTTTCATGGCCTGGAGGGACTCAAGCACATGCCCACTGCCATCAAGCCCGCCATCTACGACGAAACCATCGCGGACCAGACCTTGACTGTCGAGACCGAGGCCGCGTACGAGATGACTCGTCGGCTGGCGCGTGAGGAAGGTCTGTTTGTCGGTATTTCATCGGGCGCGGCGGCGGTGGCCGCGCTGCAAGTGGCGAGTGGACTCGACGAGGGCGTTGTCGTGACCGTCTTCCCCGACGCGGGCTACAAGTACCTGAGCGACAAGTCCCTGTGGAGCGGTGGATGAGCACATTGCAGATTTCCGCCGAACTCCTCGCCAGAATCCACGCGCACGGCGAGCAGGCCTATCCCGAAGAGGGCGCGGGATTCCTGCTCGGGTTGGAGGGACGCGTGGTGGACATCCTGCCGCTTCCCAACGCGCGCGAGGAGTCCGCGCGGCATAACCGTTACCTGATCGCGCTCGACGATTATAGGAAGGCCGAGGACGCGGCGGACCGCCGCGGGCTGAGTCTGATCGGCGCGTTCCATTCGCATCCCGACCATCCGAATCGTCCGTCTGAATACGATCTCGAGCAGGCCCAGCCGTTCTTCTCGTATCTCATCACGAGCGTGCAATCGGGCAGGGCAGTGGAGAGCCGTTCATGGCGTCTGGTCGAGGACCGCTCGCAGTTTATCGAGGAAAGTCTCGAAATCACATCTTAGTTTTGGAGGAACCCATGTCTCTGTATTTCGTTCGTCACCAGCACGCGGCCGAGGCCTGCCCGGCCAAGAACCCCGAAATGGGACAGATGCTCGTTCAGCATGTTGACAGGAAGAATGCCCGCAAGTTCGGCGTGGACATTCTCGGCGACGCCGTGATTGACGGCCAGCATACGTTCGTGTTGATCGTCGAGGCGGAGGACAGGCAGTACATCGAGAATTTCATGCAACCGTTTGCCATGGCGGGCTCGGTGGAGATCCTGCCTGCTTCCACCTGCGAGGCGGTTGTGGAGCGCGAGGGCTGTGACCCAGTGCCCGCGGCCGGTTGAAATCTTAAAGGATGAGGATTAGAATACCGACATGCCAACACTGAAAATCCCATCGCCCCTGCGCTATTACACCAACGGGCAGGCCGATGTGCCGGTGCGCGGCGCGACCGTCCATGAGGCCATGGGCAGTCTGGTTGAGCAGTTCCCGTCGCTGAAGCCGCATCTGTACGACTCTGGCGGCAAACTGCGCGCTTTCGTCAACCTGTTCGTCGGCGAGGACAACATCCGCGACTTGCAGGGCCTGGACACGCCGCTCGCGGAAGATGCGCTCGTGCGTTTGATTCCGTCCGTTGCGGGCGGTTGATGTCTTCGCGCTGAGCGCAGGGTCGAGTAGTCCAGAGGACGTACCGAGACCCGCAGACGAAGCGCCGACTTTGATGAGAGAAGAGTATGTTGCCCGGACTCACCCGTGATGAAATCCTGCGCTACTCGCGCCACCTGCTGATCCCCGAAGTGGGCCTGGAGGGCCAGCGCAAACTGAAGGGATCGTCCGCGCTGGTCATCGGCACGGGCGGACTCGGCTCGCCGGTCGCGCTATACCTCGCCGCGGCGGGCGTCGGCCGCATCGGACTGGTGGATTACGACGTGGTCGACTCGTCGAATCTGCAGCGGCAGGTGATCCACGGCACATCGACCATTGGGATGTTGAAAGTCGAAAGCGCCAAGGTGCGTATGCTGGACTTGAACCCCGATGTGGAAGTCGAGATTTACAACGAGCCATTCACATCCGAGAATGCCATGCAGATCGCGGAGAAATACGACATCCTGATCGACGGCACGGACAACTTCCCAACCCGCTACCTCACCAACGACGTGAGCGTGTTCCTCGGCAAGCCGAACGTGTATGGCTCGATCTTCCGCTTCGACGGGCAGGTGAGTGTCTTTTACGCCAAAGAGGGACCGTGCTATCGCTGTCTCTTCCCCGAGCCGCCCCCGCCCGGTCTCGTCCCTTCGTGCGCGGAGGGCGGCGTCCTGGGCGTCCTGCCCGGCACGATTGGCACCATCCAGGCCACGGAAGCGTTGAAGGTCCTGCTCGGCATCGGCGAGCCGTTAATCGGCAAACTCCTGCTTTACAACGCGCTGGACATGTCCTTCGAGTTCGTCAAACTTAAGAAGAATCCCAACTGCCGCGTATGCGGTGCGAACGCGGACGTGAAGGCGTTGATTGACTACGAGGAGTTCTGCGGCGTGCCCGGCCACGATCATGACGAAGGTTCGGCCGGGGCAGACTGGGACATCGGCGCGCTCGACCTCTCCACCCGCCTCGCGCGGGACCCGGGCCTGATCCTGCTCGATGTACGCGAGCCTCACGAACTGGAGATTTCCGCTTTACCGGACGCGGTCAACATTCCGCTCGGTCAACTGGCCGCGCGTCTTGCCGAACTGGACTCGGCGAAGGAGATGGTCCTATTCTGCAAAGCGGGGACGCGCTCGGCGCGCGCGCTGGAACTATTGGTCAGCGCGGGGTTCAGGAAGGTGAAGAACCTGAAGGGTGGAATCAATGCCTGGGCAAAAGAAGTGGATACCAGTTTGCCAGTGTATTAATTTGAACGGGTCATGACTGGAGGAAATAATGAAATCGAATCCTATTCCTTTTCTTTACCAGTACCTCGGCATTGCGGACACGTAATATTGCGATCCCCATCACATCTGGGGCAATTTACCCACCCTTTGTTTTCAAAGGATTTGCTCGCATTGCTTTCCGTTGATTTTATGGTTCCATGCCCCTTGCAAACTGGGCATTCTATTGTTTTTGCACCGTTGCAATATGAACAGTCTTTTTCGCTCATTATTCTTTCCTCATCTTCCTTAACTCGTCGGGTAGTTTAGCCCCTTTTGTTGACATAATTCTTCTTAGTTGTTCCTGTTTGATTTTTGCTCCCGTTAGGTCTGCTCCTTCTAAATCTGCCCATTCTAGATTCGTGTTTGTTAAGTCCACATTTCTCAGTTTTGAGTTTCTAAGATTGGCGTATGACAAATTTGCCTCTGATAATTTCGCGCCTTCAAAATCTGTGCTTGATAAATCACAACCGAATAGACTCGTTCTAGACAAATTTGCTTTCTTAAAGCTCGAACCATTGAAATATGCCCCTTTGATTTCTGCTTCAACCAAATTTGCATTATCAAGCAGAGATTCTGTCAAATCGCAACCGAGTAAATCTATAACTGGTTTTATCGTAATCAAATTTGACTCAAATAGGGTCTTATGCTAAATCGGAAAAGCCAGCGCCTTGATTTGCAGGAAGGCCGGCTTACCGAGCAATCGGTTGATGTAAATGCACAGCGTATGTGCAGCCAGTTTGGTGTAGAGGCGAGTGCATAAG
>JBFMCC010000033.1:0-98103 GCA_040754535.1 Chloroflexota bacterium | reverse complement strand
ATCGCTACAGTTTTGGCTATCTGCTTCAACAGCGTTTCTCTTCATTGCTCAACTCGGTGTAGGATTGAGTGAAGAAGCAATTTTTCGCGGCTATTTACTATTGCGTTTCTCAACATACTTCAAACGAAACACAGCAGAACTATTTACAGCACTCATGTTCGCGTTAGTACATATACCCCAACGGTTGTTCAACAAATCCACGGTTACAGAACTAGTCGTTGACCTGGGTATACTTTTTCTTTGGGGTTGGGTGTTCAATGTGATAATGCATCGTACTAGCAACATTGCAGGCTTAGCCCTTTTACATAGTGTTATAAATGTGGTTGGAGCGTAGTAAGGCATCCAAACGCCGTCCAACACAGCGTGCAGTGGACGTGTGGGAGTCTGCGCGGTTTAGGAGCATTTTTCTGGCTTCGAGTTTTCCCTGCTCCCAAGCATTGTCCACGCCCGCCCACACGCAGGTAACGCAAACCGTTCGGCGGCTGTACCCACAAAACCGAGATGGGAGTTTCAAGCCTTGATTACATTACAAAAACTGTCATTGGCGAATCCGATTCTTGTAAGTTTGAGTCTCCTGATTATCGCTCTTGCTTTCAGACTTTTTGATATTTTTGTATTACGCCTCGATGAAAGATTAGGCGAAATCATTCTCTCCAAATCGCTCGGATTCATTTTGGTTCTACTTTTTGTTTGGGGTACAGGATACCATTTGAAGGATATTGGGTTACATTCTCAGTTCATTGGTTACAGCATTCTTATCGGAGCAGGGATTACGGCAACAGCATTGGCTCTCGGATATGGCATTGAATTTATTTTGCAAAACCAGCGTAATACTCACCCAACATTACTATTTGCGGCTATTGACCCTAAAACCTTCGTTTCAGGTGGTGTTTTCTTTGCAGTGTGGCTTTTAGGCGGGAATGTTATCAATTCTTTCATGGAAGAAGGGTTATTTCGCGGCGTAATGATTCGCTTGCTTGGGCGCGCGCTTTCTCTATCGGAAGCCAATTGGCTTCAAGCCTTTTTATTCGCATCATGGCATCTGCCCTGGGTGTTGAAAGGTTATCAAACAGGCGAATTAAAAACAACAGGCGACATTGCTTTCGGGATTATAAGCAACTTTATTCCCCAACTCGTATTAGGAGTTGTCTGGGGATACCTATATTTGAAAACCAATAATCTATGGGCATGTTGGATTGCCCACACACTGACCAACTCTGCGGTAAACTTCTTGCACGTCAAAACTATTGACGGACTGGATAAAGGTCTTTCTGTCAGGATGGTCACATTTACAATAGTTATGGCATTGAGTACATTATTAATCAAACAATGGGCGAGTTGGCTACAAATACCTCAAGTTCGACCCTGGGGAGAATAGTTCAAGTGTTGCAAGCCGCCCAACACAGCATGCACCTGACCCTTCGACAGGCTCAGGGCAGGCAGTGTGGGACTGCCCATAGGGCGTGCGGCACGCTTCGCGCAAGCATTTTTCCCTGGTTGAACACCAGGGCAGGCTGGCTTCGAGTTTTCCCTGCTCCCAAGCAAGATCCGCGTCATAACACCCGCCACGAGCGCCAATCATTAACTCCTCTACCAAACCACATGCCCATCACAAGACGACAGTACGACCAGGCCTACTTCGACTCCTTCATCTACCGATCTCATCCCCGCTCGCGCAGGAACGTGAAGCGGCTCCAACTCATCCTGACCCACAAGCCGCAGGGCAGGCTGCTGGAAATCGGCAGCGGCGGGGGTGAATTCCTCCAGCTTGCCGCATCGAAGTTCGATGCCTGGTCCATGGACGTATCACCGTATGCCGCCTCCCGGCTAAGCCCGTCTCTCAAGGAGCGCGTAACAATCGGGGATGTCGAGAGCGAAGCGATACCGAATCCACCCTACGACGTCGTGACCGCCTTCAATGTGCTGGAACACCTCCGCAGGCCCCTGGCGACCATCCGCAAAATCCGCCAGGCCCTCGCCCCCGACGGCATCCTGGTCGGCTCCGTTCCGTGCAACGCGAGCCTGCTTGGCTCCGTTCACACCGCCATCACGAACCATTTCGACCGGACGCACCGATCCACCTACAAGGTCGCCACCTGGCGCAAGGCTTTTCAAAAAGCGGGCCTGCCCGATACCCGCCTCTTCGGTGAGTTCATGCTGGACGGCGGCGTCTGCCTGTATCTTTTCACACCCCTCTGGCCGCACCTCTCCCTCAATATGATGTTCCTCGCCCGCAAATCGGCCGCCTCAACGCCCGCCTGACATTGCGCGCGGTTCCCCTTCCTCGAACTTCCTCATCAACGCCTCCAGCCGCGCCTTGACTGCGAGCCACTCCGAATCGATGATGCTGTAGAACACCGAATTGCGGACCGTGCCGTCGGGCAGGATCATATGATTGCGCAGGATGCCCTCCTTCACCGCGCCGATGCGCTCGATGGCGCGCTGGGAGCGCTCGTTGCGCAAGTCGGTCTTCAACTGGACTCGGATCGCGCCCAGAATCTCGAAGGCATACCGCAATAGCAGGTACTTGCATTCGGTGTTGACGCCCGTGCGCTGGAACTCGACGCCGTACCACGTCCCGCCGATCTCCAGCCCGCGGTCCCGGGGTACGATGTTCAGATAACGCGTCGCCCCGGCGATCCGCCCCGAGGCGAGGTGAACGACCACGAACGGCAGGTCGGTCCCCTTTTCGGCGCGCGCCAGAATCTCCCGCACCCAGTTCCACATGTCGGCCTCGCGGTCCATGCGGCCATACAGCATGAAACCCCAAAAGGGCTGGCCGACGCCGATCTCGGCCAGCGCAGGGACGTGCGCCTCCTCCATCGGGACGAGGCGCACTTGTTTTCCAAGCAGCACGACGGGATTTACTTCCAGTTCAACCATTCGGACTCGGGAGTATCCTGCGTGGGAAGGTAAGGCATCTGGGGGCCGTCCACACCCAGCAGGCCCGCCAGCGCGGCGCGCACGGCGGTGCGGTCGTCCCACGGGAACTCGCGCGCGCCGAAACACATGGACTGCTCGTGGCCTTTCCCACAGAAGAGGACAATATCACCCGGACGCGCCAGTTCCGCCGCGAACCGGATCGCAGCGCCGCGGTCGGGGATGCGCCAGAACGTCACACCCTCGCGTCCGTGCTTGGACCTCGCGCCGGCCGCCATTTCCTCGAGGATCCCATCCAGGGACTCGGTGCGCGGGTCCTCGGCGGTCAGGATGGTCAGGTCGGCCAGTTCTTCCGAGATTTCGGCCATCAGGCAGCGCTTCTCCTTATCCCGCAGGCCCGCCGAACCGAAGACCGTTATGATGCGAGGCACGGTGATCGCGGAAAGCAGGGATTCCCTCTTTTCATTCTCCGCCTCGTCCAGCGCCAGCATCTGGCGGGCGGTCTCGATGACAGACTTAAGAGCATTGGGCGTATGGGCAAAATCCACAATGGCCGCAAATCCCTGCCCCATGTAGATGCGCTCCATGCGGCCGGGCACGCCGGGCAGGGATGCGACGCCGCGCGCCGCGACCTGCGGGTCTATGCCCAGGCCGACCACCGTGGCCGCCAGCGCGGCGAGGCAATTCGAGACGTTGTATTTGCCCACGAGATTGCTCTGGACTTCCGCGCAAATATCCTTGTATTGGATCGCGAACTTCAGTCCCGACCGGTCGAGGGAAATATCGCCCGCCCGAAACTCAGCCTCCTCATCCATCCCATATGAGACCCTGCGGACTTCCGTGACGCGATCCAGGAATGCGAATGAGCTGTCGTCGCGGTTCAACACGGCCAGGCGCGGATTGCCCTGCGGCTTCTCCCGCGTCTCGGTCAGCCCCAGAAAGAGCCGCGTCTTGGCGGCGCGATAATTCTCGTAGGAGCCGTGATAATCCAGGTGTTCGTGGGTGATATTGGTGACCACGCCGATGTCGAACTCACAGGCGTCCACGCGATATTGCGCCAGTCCATGCGAGGTGGCCTCCAGCACCACGTGGGTCAGGCCCGCCTCGACCATTTTTGCCAGGTAAGCCTGCACATCGGGGGACTCGGGCGTGGTGACGTGGAAGCCGGTATCCAGCACCTCGTCGCCGATCACGGCGTTGACGGTGGTGATCATGCCCGCCCTGATCCCGGCCGCCAGCAGGATATGGTAGATCAGGTTGCTGGTGGTGGTCTTCCCGTCCGTGCCGGTCACACCGATCACGGTCAACTTGCGGGCGGGCCAATCGTGGAAGGCGGCCGCCAGCAGGGCCAGTGCGTGATGAGAGTTGCGCACTCGGATGTAGGGGATGTTGACGCCGAGCATGTCGGCCTCCCCGACGATGGCTACCGCGCCCTTATCGAGGGCGTCGGGGATATATTTATGCCCATCCGTGACTTCGCCGGTCAGCGCGACGAAGAGACTGCCCGGAGTCACCTTGCGGGAATCGGACGTGATGGCCGTCACGGTCGGGTTTAACGGGAGCGTGGTCGAGGTCCCGAGGGAGGCGGAGAGAAGCAGATCGGAGATGTCCATTATTACAACCATACTAACATAGAACCTGACAGGCTCACATAGCCCATCAGGTTCTATTGAGATTCAGCGGGTTGCGAGGGCTATGGGGTGACGACCTTGATGTTGAACTGATGAGAGACGACCGCGTTCTGTACAGCCTGCCAGAAGATCACGTACATCTCCACGCCGCGGGAGGTGGTGATGTCGCCGAGGTCCATAATGGCTTTCCAGCCGAACCAGTCGCGCAGGATGCCGATGACGGTGGCCTTGGCGTCGGCGCTGTTCCCGCTGACGAAGACGTGCGTACGCTCCACCAGTTTGGACGGGTCCACCATCACGTTGCAGTTGATGGTGCTCAACGCTTTCACGACGCGCACGCTGGGAAAAGCACGCTGGATCTGCTCGCCCAGCGAATCGGTGTTGCAGACGGTGAGGGTCCAGTGCTCTCCCGAATAGTCCAGGGGATTGGCCGTGTCAATCAGGATCTTCCCGTTCATGTTCCCGGCCCCGGCCATGTGCAGGGCTTCCAGGGAGGCGGAGCCCAGCGTGCAATTGAAGAGAATGTCGCCGAACGCGGCGGCTTCCGCAAAAGTGCCGAACAGGGCGTTATGCCCCTCCTCCTTCGCCCAGGCAATGGCCCTGGGATTGGCCGCATCCCGCGAGCCCATCATCACGTCGTGGCCGAGTTGAACCAGTTTGGAACCAATGGTCTGTCCTACGATTCCCGAACCCAGGATGCCGATTTTCATATTGATTCCTCTTTTAGATGTGAGATTGAACGGCCGAAGAGTCGCTCGACGTTCGGCCGCGGCACAGGGCAGAGTCTATCATAAAACTTCGAGCATGGATGCTTCTAGGCGGCCCGACGGGTCATCTTCGTCTTCAGCCATTTCAGGCGGAAGGTCTCCTCGCGCTCGCGTTCTTCGAGCGAACTGACGATGAACGCCACGGTTGCTTCGTAGGCGGGAATGAAGATGTGCTGGAGGGCGTTGACGCGCCGCTGTGTCTTGCGCAGTTCGCCCGCCAGCCGCCAGACGGTGGTCACCAGCATGGACAGTTGCGGCGTTTTGATCAGCACTTCGCGAAAAGCGGCGGCGGCCTCGTCCAGCGCGGCCGTCGTATCCGCGGGACTGTAGAGCAGTTTCTGCGGTTCGCCGCGCGCTTCGATCACCGGGATGGTCACGCCCATAATGCCGCGCAGTTTGACGTGGACGTCCACGGTCTTGTTCGCGGCGAGGGCGGCCCATTCCACGTGGTCGCTGCCCATGACGAGGCGCGCCTTCTCCATGGCGGCGTAGGCGGTCTCCAGCAGTTTCCATACCTCCTGCTGGAGGACGTCGGCCTCGTGCGCCACGCGGACGAGTTCGGTCGTCAGCACTTCGCGCTTTCGGTCGAGGATCTCGTAGCCCTCCCGCGCGAACCGCAGTTCCTTCTTGATGCGGATCAGGTTGCTGCGGGTGGGAGCGACGTTAGTGGCCGCCATCTTCGCCCTTGTAGTACTGCTTGATCTCGTCGAGGCTGACGCGGGTGAGTTCTTCCTTCGGCAGCATGGAGATCAACTTCCAGCCGATTTCCAGGGTCTGCTCGATGGAACGGTTTTCGGTCAATGATTGATTGACGAATTCCCTCTCGAAGGCCCGGCCAAACTTTAGGTATTTCTGGTCCACCTCGCCCAGTTCCTCCTCGCCGATGACCGAGGCGAGGGCGCGCACGTCCTGATTGTGCGCGTAAGCCGCATAAAGCTGGGCCGCGAGGTGCGGATGGTCGGCGCGGGTGCGATCCCTGCCCGTGCCTTTATCCATCAGGCGCGATTGACTGCCGCCCGCCGTGTCGCCGTGCATGACCGCCACGGGACCGCCAATGCCGTCTTTCATCAGGCGCGACAGGCTGGGCAGGACAGTGATGGGCGGATATACACCCGCGTAGTAGAGTTCGCGTCCGAGCGTGATCTGCCCCTCGGTGATGTACCCGGTCAGGTCGGGGACGGGATGCGTGATGTCGTCGTTGGGCATGGTCAGGATGGGAATCTGCGTGATCGAGCCCTCGCTGGTGCGGATGCGTCCCGTGCGTTCGTACATGGAGGCCAGGTCGCTGTAGAGGTAGCCGGGGTAGCCCTTGCGGCTGGGGACTTCGCCGCGGATATTGGAAATCTGGCGCAGGGCCTCGCAATAATTGGTCATGTCGGTCAGGATGACCAGAACGTGCATCTGGCGTTCGTAGGCCAGGTATTCCGCGAGGGTCAACGCGGCGCGCGGCGTGACGAGGCGTTCGACCGGCGGGTCGTCGGCCAGGTTGAGGAACATCGCCACGCGCGTCAACGCGCCGCTTTCCATGAACGAGCGGCGGAAGAAGTCCGCCACGTCGTGCTTGACGCCCATGGCGGCGAACACGATGGCGAATTGCTCCGATTCGGAGGGCGGCTGGCCCGCGGGCGCGCCCAGGGTGGCCTGGCGGACGATCTGCGCCGCCAGTTGATCGTGCGGCATGCCCGCGCCGGAGAAAATGGGGAGTTTCTGGCCGCGCAGGAGCGTGTTCATCCCGTCAATGGCCGAGATGCCGGTCTGGATGTAATCGCGGGGATAGACGCGCGCGGTCGGGTTGATGGGCTGGCCGTTCACGTCCGCGTAACGATCGGTCAGCGGCTGGGGGCCGCCGTCGAGGGGCTGGCCCAGGCCGTCGAAGACGCGTCCCAGCATCTCCTCGGCGACGGGGATGTGCAGGGTGCCGCCCAGAAAGCGGACGCGCGTCCCGTCAATCGAAAGACCGGTCGAGCCCGCAAACACCTGGATGACGGCCATCTTTTCACCGACTTCCAGAACGCGGCCGCGGCGCATGCGTCCCTGCGAATCCTGAATCTCGACCACTTCGTCGTAACTGACGTTGGCCGCCCCTTCGACGACCATGATCGGGCCTTCGATGCGGCTCACGCCAACGACTTCCTGTCCGCCTCGCAAAGTTACGTCGCTCATCTATACTCCGTATCCAATTGACTCATCTGCCCGTCAATTGCGCTTTGGATATCGTCCATCTTCGCAAGTTCCTCGTTACCCACCGCGGTCTTCATGCGGATCAACGTATCCACGATGGGCAGATTATGGATGAGGGAGATCGGCGCGCCGTGTTTGACGATCCGCAGGGCGCGCTGGTGGAAATGCAGGATGAGACCCAGCATGCGAATCTGTTTCTGGACCGTCGAGTACGCGTCCACCTTGTCCATCGCGTTCTGCTGGAGGAATCCCTCGCGGATGAGGCGGGCGGTCTCCAGGACGAGGCGCTCTTCATCGGGCAGCGCGTCGGGGCCCACAAGTTTGACGATCTGCGACAGGCGGCTTTCCTCGCTCAGGATTTCCATCGCAAAATTGCGCATGCCGAGCCAGTCCGCGCCGACCTGGTCGCGCCACCAGCCCGCGACGTCCTCCAGATACTCGCTGTAACTGTCCAGCCAGTTGATGGACGGGAAGTGACGGGCGGAGGCCAGGGACTTATCCAGCGCCCAGAAACAGCGGATGAATCGCTTCGTGTGCTGCGTGACCGGCTCGGAGAAATCGCCGCCGGGCGGGGACACCGCGCCGACGATGCTGACCGATCCGTTGCCGCCGCTCAAGGTCTCGACGTTGCCCGCGCGTTCGTAGAATTCGGCCAGGCGTCCGGCCAGATAGGCGGGATAGCCCTCCTCGGCGGGCATTTCCTCCAGGCGGCCGGAGACCTCGCGCAGGGCCTCGGCCCAGCGGGAAGTCGAGTCCGCCATCAGCGCCACGTGATAGCCCATGTCGCGGTAGTATTCGGCAATCGTGATGCCGGTGTAGATGCTGGCTTCGCGCGCCGCCACCGGCATGTTGGAGGTGTTCGCGATCAGCACGGTGCGTTCCATTAAAGGGCGACCAGACCGCGGGTCCACGAGATGCGGGAACTCCTGCAACACCTCGGTCATTTCGTTGCCGCGTTCGCCGCATCCGATGTAGACGATGACCTGCGCGTCGGCCCACTTGGCGATGCTGTGCTGGGTCACGGTCTTCCCGGACCCGAAAGGGCCGGGGATGCCCGCCGCGCCGCCTTTGGCGACGGGGAAGAACGTGTCAAGCACGCGCTGTCCCGTGATCAGCGGAATGGACTGGCCCAGGCGCGTCCTGTACGGCCGCGGCTGGCGCACGGGCCAGCGTTGCAACATCGTCAATTCTCTTTCCTCTTTGCCGACGCGCAGACGGGCAATCGGCTCCTCGATAGTGTATTCGCCGGGAGCGGCGATCCACGTCACGTCGCCCGCCAGATTCGGCGGAACCATGATGCGATGCTCGAAGGTTTCGGTTTCCATGACGACGCCGAGGATCGCGCCGCCGCTTACCGCGTCCCCGACGCTGGCTTTTGGCGTAAACTTCCAACTATCTTTTCGATAGAGAGGGTCCAGCCTCATGCCGCGGCCGATGAACGAGCCCGACTGCATTTCGATCAGAGGCAACGGGCGCTGGACGCCGTCGAAAATGCTCTTCAAAAGGCCGGGACCCAATTCCACTGAAAGGGGCAGACCGGTGCCGAACATGGGCGCGCCCGGCTGCATACCCGCGGTCTCCTCATAGACTTGCGCGGTGATGATATCGCCGTCCAGTCCGATCACTTCGCCGACGAGGCGCTCCTCCCCGACCTCGACCAATTCCAACATGCTCACATGACGAGAGCCGCGCGCCCGCACGACCGGGCCGTTGATCCAGGTGACGGTTGCAACCTGCTCGCTCATAACTTCTCTCCCATCAGCACCTGATACACCGCTGAACGCAATGCGCTCTGCAAGCGGCTCAGGCGGGTTTCGAATGTGTTGTCGTAATGCAAATGTCCGTCCGAAGCGTCAACGATCAGCCCGTTGCCGTCCGTCAGCGCTTTTCCCAACGTCAGGCGCGCCTCGGCATCCTTCGAGACCTTTTTCAGCGCGCCGTCTTTTAATACCTTTTGGGTGGCCTCATCGGCGCGGATCTGAGCCTCGCTAACCTTCAATTGATTCAGGGCCTCGCGGAGCAATCTGATCGCGATCTGGTTGTAGTCGCGGCGGTCCCGGATGGCGGGCAGTTTTGCCCTGGCCGCCTCGAATACCTGATCCAGCAGTTTCTCGCGATGTTCCAGTTGCAGCGTGCGCGCCTTGAGCTGGGCCGTAGCGACAGCCTGCCTGCGGAGCCGCTCCGCATCCTGGCCGGCGCGCGCCAGGATCGCTTCACGCTCGACCTGCGCCTGTTCCTGGGCGCGGCGTCGAATTTCGTCGGCTTTCACCCGGGCCTCGTCCTGAATTTGCCCGGCTTCTGCGCGGGCTTCCTCGAGAATGGCCCGCTCCAGCAGTCCAATGTTTTCCGTTTCAGATTTCATAATTCGACTGCCCAATCCGTTTCCCCTGCCCCGAATCCGTTCGAGGCAGGAACACATCACAATTTGATGCCGATTGCGCGGAGCACCATGTCGCCGAGGGACGGCTGTCCGGCCGGCACACCCTGCGGACCCGGAACCTCCACCACCAGCGGAACCGTGCTGTGCAATTTCAAGTCGTCCATCCGGGCACGGATCGTGTCGGCCACGTCCTGCGTGACGAGGACGATGCCGACGTCCCTGGCCTTCAGGGCGTCGTCCAGCGCCTGGTTGACCTCGGCGGCCGTGGCGGCGGCTCGACCGTGCACCCCGGCCAGCGAGAAGCCCAGCACCGCCTCCGGATGTCCGATGACCAAGACTTTCATGGAATCCTTTAAGGCAAAACCAAAAAGGAAATGATCAGACCGTAGATGGCGATTCCTTCGGACAAACCGACGAAGATCAGGGAACGCCCGAAGGACTCTGGCTTCTCCGCCGTTGCACCCACGGCCGCCGCGCCGGAACCGCCCACTGCAATTCCTGCGCCGATACAGGCCAGGCCGGTGGAAAGGGCAGCGGCGAGGGTTGCATACTGGTCCACAGCGCCGCCTTCCTGAGTCATTCCCGAGGCCAGCACAGAGGACGGAGTAGCCAGCCAGACGACAAGAAGCCCGGCCCCCATCAGGCCCACCAGAAAGTTAAATCCGTTCAAACCGCTCACCACGCGGGAAACTGCCTTCGCAGGACTGACCTTTCCATTCCGAATCACGAAGATGACGGCAGGGATGACCGGGATCAAACCGACGAGAACAGCGAAAAGCACAAACATTTTATTTTTCTCCTTATGGATTGATTCTTCATCGTGCCTGAAAATGCAGACCTCGAATTGCTGGCAAATTCTTTATCCCTCCTCTTTTGCAGGAGTGATCGTAAGCGGCTCGAAGCGCATACCGCCGCCCGTGAAGAACTTGCCCAGGAATTCATAGTAATGGAGACGCATGGTTTGAATACCGACTATCAATGCTTCGATTATTACAAAAAACGCATTTGCAGCAAGGATCGTTATCCAGAAGCCCAAGTTGGGTTCTTCGCCCGCGATCTTGAAGAAGGCTAGACTTAAGCCCCCATGCGCCACCGCGAAGGCACCAACGCGCACATATGAAAGTGTGTTGCTGATCATACTGATGGCAACTTCAAATAGCTCCATAAAGGAACCAAATATGTACGTGCCAATATTGCCTTCGATGAGTGGACGATGACCTCCCATCAGATTTCTGAAGAAACCCGAGAACATCACTAGGATAGCAAAAACACCGGCGAAGAAGAAAATGACAGAATCTGGCAAAGAAGCCACCGCGACCGCAATCCGCGGTGCAATCTGTGTTTTACCAAGGATTATGCCCATGATGCCCAAGAACCAAATGTAGAAAATGAGACTCACAAGGCCAGTATGTCCAAATATCAGATGAGGCAAATCCCTTGCCCGCGCTTGGTTGAAGATACTCAAAACAAATCCAGCAAGCAAGAGGACAATACCAACATCGATTGACAAGCTAAGAACAGGCAGAATCTCGTGGATGGGGCTAAGCCAGAGTGGATGTATGGCGAAGCCAAGATATTTTTCGGCTAATTCGCCTTCGAACGCGAAAAAACTACCGTAGAGAATTCCAAACAGGGCTGCCATGATACCAACGGCCATGATCACCCCACCTAACCCGGCCATCCCGCTCAACTTCTTTATCTTCTTACTTGCAAGTAACCAACCGAACAATGCAAGCACAAGTCCCTGGCCAATATCACCAAACATCGCACCATAAAGGATGGGAAAAGTGAACGCCACAATGATGGTTGGATCCAACTCGCCATAACGAGGCCGCGCGTAAGTGTTGACCAGCATCTGAAACGGTTTGAGGTATTTATTGTTGAGCAGGGCCACAGGGACATGCTGATTGTGACCCGTGCGAGAGATGGGCAGCGCCTCGATCAATATCTCCTTAGAGACATATTTAAGCCGCTGGGTCAGGGTTTCCAGGTCGTCGGCCGGCACCCAGCCCACGATCACGTAGGTGTGGCGCAACTGCCCGAACCGCACAATCGCCTCGGCCAGCAGTCGGCTGGCATGCACTTCCCACAGCAGGTTGCGCAATTGCTCTTTGCGCGACTCGCCAAATTGAGCCAGCACCGTCTGCAACTCCGAAATCCGCTGCCGCGTCTTTTCCATCTCATCCCGAAGAGACTTGATGACCTCCGCCGGCGTGCCATCGTATTCCTCCGGCAGCACCAGCGGATTGAGATACGCACTGCGCGTGGCGCGATCCAGCACATCCGAATTTCCCCTGGGTCCCGCCAGCCACACGACAGGCTTCTGGGAATCGGGGCGCAGAACCAGGAAAACATATGGCACCCGCGCCAGGCTGGTCTTCAACCGGTCCACATTCGCGGCGGGAATCAATCCAAGCACCGAGTACAGGTAGTTGGATTTTCTCAACGCGCTGATATTGATCTCGACTTCGGCCACAGGTTCAAGCTGATGGAGCGTGCTCTCCAGTTGTTCCAGCCGCTTTTTCTCGCCGACAAGTTCATCGCTCGTCTTTTTGACCTCCTCCTCGAGCCGGTCCACGACAGGCCGAACCGCGTCCAGCTCGACCATCGACTCGAATTCGGCCGACGGGGGCGGGCCCTCCTCGACATCCAACGCCTGCATCACCGCCTGGACGCGGCGCTCCAGCGCGGCGTAAGCGGCCGCGTTGTCCTGCCAGGCGCTGGCCGACCCGGAATCCACCCCCGCGTAGTTGCTGTCCGTTTGGTGGAAAACGCCGTGCCGGCTCAAGATCTTCGTCACCGCCAGGAGGTCCTTGGATGGGACGATCAGTTCGATCTCCGTCATTGCTTTGGGGAAGAACATGAGGTCTCCTCTGGTTTCGTCAGGCGGCAGCCGCCCTCAGCAGAAATGGATGAAACTCTTCGACGGCCAGTTGCGACGACTTGGCCTCGATCAGAACCGTCAGGTCCTGAATCTCGAGGTCGGTCAGGATCAGGAACGCGAGCGGGATCCCGATATGGAACGGATTCCCTGTGAAGGCGGCCATGCACTGCCTGACGATATACCGTTTCAACCGCGACTCGAGTTGGGGCAGTCCGCTTTGGGGATTTTCGAGCAGGGCGTTGACGTCCGTCAGGCCGGGATAGATTCGCTGGATCACGGATGCGATTTCCGCTCCCGCGGCGATGGCGCGTATGTCCTCGTCGCGGACGCGGTAGCCGAACGGCAGGGTGTAGTTGATCAACTCTTCTTCGGAAAGTTTATGATAGACGCGATACCGAATAGCCCACATCAGATTGTTCATGTCCAGGAGAGAGCCGATGACGCGCAACGCGTAATCCCGGTCCATGCCGGAGAGGCGTCTCGCCTCGTGCCACAACTGACGCCAGTAATGCAAATCCAACGCCACCTCGAGCGGAAAGATATTCTGTTCGGCGCTGTAGCGTTTCATGGCAAAGGAAAGAGGCTCTTCGTAACGCGTACCGCGCAGCAACTCGACCGCCGCAGGGATATTTCCCGATTCCACCATTGCCTGGGCCGGCAGGACGGTCATGGAACCCAGCGGAAAAAGGATGTCATGCATCCGTTCCCACTGCGGCGTCTCCTCTTCCCGCGTCGGACTCGTCACGACGCCGCGCAGGATTGCCTTCAGATTTCCCACCTCGAAGTATCTGTAAAGTTGAATCAACAACGGACGGGCGCGTTCCGGCGCCATGTGAATCACGCTGTAATACGCGTCCGCCAGCCGCCTCTTGATCTGCAACAACGCCCGCCGCGGGGTGAGTTCCTTCTCCTTCTGGATTTCGAGATACGTCCCGTAAATTGTGGATTTGAGCAAGCCAAGGAGGGCGGGGAAATCCGCCGCCTCGGTCAGGCGGACGAAATCCTGGGGGCTGAGCAGGGTCGAATACATCGCCCGCACCCTCGCATGGATAGCCGCATAACCCGAAACGCCGCCGCTGGGCATAAGCGTCTAATCCCTGCCGACAACCCGTTCGATGACGTAGGCGACCGCGCGGTCGAAATTGCTCATCGCGAGGGCCTCCGTTCTTTTGTTTTCCTTTTCAGCCTCGGCCACAATACGCGCGCTCTCCTCCTCTGCTTGCGCCGCAGCGATCAGCCGGCGGGCCTCATCCTGCGCGTCTGCTCGCGCCTTGTCGACGAGGGCTTGCGCCTCTCGTTCCGCCAGAACCGGCAACTCCTGCGCCTTGCGTATTGCTGTCTCATGAATTTCCTGCGCCTGCTTTTCTATCTCTAGCACCTGCTGGATTCGCTTCTCGTCCATGCTGATTAGCCTCGCCAGGAATTATGATTTTTTCAATCGCAATTGTAAGAGAAAAGTATCAGACAATCAAGGCCTAATTTACTGCATTGGTGAAAATTCAGGCAAATCCCCACAGGATCGAATGCCTTGATGAATCAAAAAGGTCCCGGTGTGTATGACCGGGACCTTTGCATAGATTAACTCTACTTCAGGTTTTGCCGAAGGCCTTCCAGCTTGCCGGAGACCGAGCCGTCCAATACCTTGTCGCCGACCTTGATGACCAGGCCGCCGAGGATACCGGGGTCTACGCGGAAGGACACAGCCTGCGCGCCGACCCTGGCAAGAATATCCTTCTTGACCGTCGCTTCCTCATCCTTCGTCAACGGCAGGGCGCTGACGACTTCGGCCGAGGCGCCTTTGAATTCAGCCTCGCTCATCACCACGACCTTGCCCTGCCTGACGCCGGAGAAGAACTCATCCAGCAAGGCATGCTGCCGTTTTTCATCGAGAGCCTCGCCGATCAGTTTCTGCGCCGCGGCAATGGCAAGCGCCGCGACCTGACTGCGCAGGTCGCCGAGAATACGATTGCGCTCCTGTTCGGCCTCAGCCAGCGCCGCCTCGCGGGTCTTCACGGCAACCGCCTCGGCCGCCGCGCGCACGTCCTTCGCGGCGGATTCGGCGCGCACGGTGGCGTCCTGAACGACCTTGTTCGCCTGCGCCTGCGCATCGGCCAGGATGCGCGCCGCGTCCTTTTCCGCGTCCGAGCGGGCTTCCGCGGCAATGCGGGCGTCTTCCAGCCCCTGCGCGATCTTTTCGCGGCGGGTCTGGAGCATATTCAACAACGGCTTGTAGACCCAGGCATTCAGCGTCAGGAAGACGATGGTAAACGCGATGATCTGAACGATGAGAAGGCCGAGATTGATCCCAAGTGCTTCCATGCATTGCTCCTTTCGAACCTACACGACCTTGAAGAGCATCAGGAAGGCGATGACCAGACAATAGATCGCGATGGCTTCCGAGAAGGCGATGCCGAGGATCATATTGGTGAGCAGGTTACCGTAGGCGTCCGGGTTGCGCGCCATCCCGCCCAAAGCGCCCTGAACGCTCAAGCCGATCCCGACCCCCGCGCCCGCCGCCCCGATCATGGCGAGTCCCGCCCCGACGAAACGACCCAGCAAAACGATACTTTCTTCCATGTCCTTATCTCCTTGGAGTAATGATTAGATCGGATGTGGTTCTTCCGCAGGCAGGTCGGCGTGCTCTTCGGCGTGTTCCTCGCCGTGACCCTGCGTAGCCTGGGCCATGAAGACCATGGTCAACATACCGAACACGAACGCCTGGATGATGCCCACAAACAATTCGAACATCATAATCATCGAGGGCAGGATACTGATCCTGCCCAGCAACGACGCAACGACCGCCACCAGCACCACGCCCGCGAACATATTGCCGAATAGACGGAAGGCAAACGAGAGGATCTTGGAGAGTTCCGAGATCAACTCGAGCAGACCCACGAGAAAGTCCATCGCGCCGAAGAACGGGACCTTGAACATTCTGCGCGTGTTGAAGAACTTGCTGAAATAACCAAATCCCTGGGCGCGGATGCCGACGATTTGGATCATAACCACGGCGATCAACGCCAGCGAGACGGTGAAGTTCAAATCAACCGAGACGCCGCGGAAGAACGGGGCGAGGATGTAACCGCCCTCCTCCAGTTTTTCGGGGAGGATGTTCGCCCATCCGCCGCCCAACTCTTCAATGGCGTGCCCTTCGCCGTGTGCATGATGCAAAACCCCGATCGACTCGAAACCGGGAATCAGTTTGAGCAGGTTTGCGAAGAGCACGTAGATCATGATGGTGGCAAACCAAGGAAAGATGATGCGGGCGTATTTGGGGCCTGCAGAACCTTCGGTCAGGTTGTAAAGCATTTCAGAGAAGGCTTCCATGATGTTGCCGACGCCGCGCGGCACCAGGTCGGTCTGCCTGCTCTTCTTGAGCGACCGATTGGTGAAGTATGCAAGCAACACCAGCAGGACGACCGTCACCGCCAGGGTGGGCAAAGTGTTCACGAGATAGAACGGGCCAAGCCCGAACAAATCTTCGACCAGCGGCTCCTCGATGATTCTCTCCGCCGCAACCGTGATCTCAGGCTGGACAGGGACGAAAATCCCACCCAGGATAAAGCCTGCGATCATCAGCACCAGGACGACCCAACGCCGCCAGGGAGTTCGTTTTTCAGTTTCCAACCCGCGCCTCCTAACCAGTTCCTTCTTTATTATCCATCTCGGATTTCGATTTGATTTTCGCAATCGTCTTGCGCGCCACTACAAGCATCAGGATCACCGACAGGGGGATGCCCGCGAACAACAGGATCAACGTAAACAGCGGCTTTGTATCGAACCTCTCATCCAGCCACAGGCCGCCGAACACCGAAGCAAGGATGACGACCAGCGTCAGGCACCCGACCTGACCAATCATCACAGTCAGGACTGTGTTGATAATATTCCGACGATCTCGTTCCGATTGCGCCATGCCGCACGATTATAACTGACAGGGTGAACGGCTGTCAATTCAAGGCTAGAACAGGTTCAACGCGGCCGCGTCGGAGAGACCAAACCAGGGTGCAAAGACCGTCCCAACCAGGATAACGCCAATGCTCAGGGCTACCAACGCGATCATGTAGGGCCGCGTCACCGGCAGGGGCTGGCTCTCGGCCGCTTCGTTGCGGAAGAGATAGACGTGCTTGAGCACCACCAGGTAGTAGTACAAGCCGATGATGGCATTGACGATTCCGACCACCGCCAGCCAGACCAGGCCCGATTCCACCGCCGCGGCAAAAACCAGGACCTTGGCGATGAATCCGCCAAACGGAGGCATGCCCGCCAGTGAAAGGAAAGCCACCAGCAGGGCCAGCGCCAGCCCGGGCGAACGGCGGCTGAGGCCGTCGTAGGCGGCAATCTCATCCGAGCCGCTGACGCGAGCGTAAGCCACCACAATCCCGAAGGCGGCCAGGTTGGTCACGATGTACGCAATCAGATAGAACACGACGCTGGCCACACCCAGCCGCGAGGCCGCGGCGACGCCGATCAATGCATAACCCGCGTGCGCCACTGACGAATACGCCAGCAGGCGCTTGATGTTGGATTGTCGGATCGCGAGCAGGTTGCCGACCGTCATGGTGATGGCCGACAGCACAGCCAGAATTGTCGCCCAGGAGGAGGCCAGATTCGGAAAGGCGACCACGAACAGCCGCGCCAGGACGGCAAAGCCGGCGGCCTTGGACGCCGTGGACAGAAAGCCCGCAATCGGCGTGGGCGAGCCTTCGTACACATCGGGCGCCCAGAAGTGGAACGGCACAATCGAGACCTTGAACCCGAGTCCCACCACGAGCAGGAAGATCACGCCGACGATCACACCCATCGAGAGTTGTCCCGCCTGGAACATGGCCGCCAGTTTGTAAATGTCGGTCGTGCCCGTGAAGCCGTAGAGCAGGGAGAAACCGTAGAGCATCACTGTGGAGGTCAGCGCGCCGAAGAGCAGGTACTTGAATCCCGCCTCCGTGGAGGCTTTGTCCTCGAGCATGAACCCGGCCAAAACGTAGAGAGGAATCGAGGTGGTCTCGATCGCAAGATAGAGCATCACCAGGTTGGCCGAGGAGGCCATCAGAGTCATCCCCATCGTCGAGGCCAGCAGGAGCAGGTAGGCCTCGCCACGGCGGTTGAGTTTCTCCACGTCCATCATGAACAGGGCGGTCGCGGCCGAGGCGGCCAGGAAGAGCATCTTGAAGAAGAAACCCAGCCAGTCGAAGCGCACCATACCGCCCAGCGCCATGACCGGTTCGCCGGGGCGGCCAACCAACAGACAGACCACCATGGATAGGACCAGCCCGCCCGCCGTAAGCCATCCGAGGTTGCGGCGCTGTTCGCGCTTCCAGAACGGCTCGACCAGCAGGATGAGCAGGCCGATTGCCAGCAGGAGAATCTCGGGGAGAATTGGAGCGAAGGAATTCACTTATGCACCTCCCAACAGGCGCAGAATATTATCAACGCCAGTCTGCACCATCGGCACCATGAGGGACGGGAACAAACCGATGCCGATCATGAACGCGCACAGGGTCACGATGGCAACTTTATCGAGCACGGTCAGGGCGGATATATGGCCTTCGAATTTCTCGGGCATGTTCCCGAAGAAGACCATGCGGATGTTGCGCATGATGTAGGCCGCGGTGATGACTATCGAAATGCTCGCAATGACCGCCACCAGCCATTGCCTGCCCCATACGCCGAGGAAGATCGGAAATTCTGCGATAAAGCCGGAGAAACCGGGCATGCCCATCGAAACCAGGCCGCCGATGATGAAGCCGATGGACGCGAACGGCAGGATCTTCCCCATGCCGCCCAACTCGGGAATTTCGCGCGTATGTGCGCGGTCGTAGACCATGCCGACCACGGCAAAGAAGAGGGCCGTCATCACGCCGTGCGAGAACATTTGCACGCCCGAACCGAGCAGGCCCTGTTTGTTGAGAGTGGAGAAACCGAGCATGACCAGTCCCATGTGCGAGACGGACGAGAAACCGACCATATATTTGAAATCAGTCTGCACAAAGGCGATGTATGCGCCATAGACCACGGCAATCGCGGCAAATGTCATGATGAGCCATGACCAGTACTTCGCGCCCTCGGGCAGGAGCATGATACCGACGCGCAGGGCCGCAAACGCGCCCAGTTTCATCAATACGCCGGCATGGAACATGGAGACGGCGGTCGGCGCCGCGACGTGGCCGTCCGGCGACCAGTTGTGGAACGGCCAGATGCCGCCCAGCACCGCAAAGCCGAAAAAGACCGGCAGGAACCAGGCAATCTGGAAATCGGCAGGAAAGTTGGCCTGTTCGAGCAGGCGCATGTCGAAGGAATTGAAGCCTGCCTTGAAGTACATTGCCAGCGCGCCGATAAGAGAAATGACCGAACCGATGAAGAGATACAGGGTTAGTTTCATTGCCGCGTACTCGCGGGTCTTGACCCAGCCCCAGATGGCAATGAGCAGGTACATCGGGAAGACGGCGATCTCGTAGAAGAAGAACAACATGAACAGGTCGAGCGAGGCGAACACACCGAACACGCCCGAGGCCAGGATGAACAGGAAGGCGAAGAACTCGCGCGGACGGTCCTGGATGCCGGTCGGCGCGTGTTCGTCGTCAATGCCCCACGAGATGAGCACGCCCGTGAACATGACGATGCCCGTCAGCAGGACGAGCGGCGCGCTCATGCCGTCCACGCCGAAGATGAGTCTCATGCCCAGCGCGGGGAGCCAGTTGTATTCTTCGACAAACTGATAGCCTGTCAACCCATTGACCAGATAGGTCACGTACATCCACGTCGAAAGGATGAGCGCGCCCGTGGCCGCAGCCAGCGCAAGGCTGCGCGTCTCATTGCGCTTTTCAGCAGGCATGAGCAATATCGCAACCGCCGCCACCATGGGAGTGAAAACAATGACGCTGAGAACTGGAAAGTTCATATAGTCTCCTGGTCTTCTAGCCGCCTGGTCTTCTAGCCTAGCCTCTCTGTTGCTATGTCGCCCAGCCGCCTTTCGGCGGATTAGTCGACAAGTGGACTAGCAGACGAGCGGACTAGCAGACTAAAACAACATCACCATTGCCTTGTTAATCACATCGAGTATCCACGCGGGCCAAATGCCGATGACGAGGATGAGCGCCATCAACGGGGCCATGACGAGAATTTCGCGCGTGTTAATTTCAGTCAGTTCGTGCTCGCCGTGAGCCCAGTGTTCGTTGAGAGGTCCGTGCAGGACGCTCTTGATTCCCTTCAGGATGTATGCGCCCGTGAAGAGCAGTCCGAGCATGGCAATCGCGGTGTAGACCGTCAAAATCGGCCATGAGCCTCGCACGACCAGGAACTCGGAGATGAAGCCGTTGAGTCCAGGCAGGCCGAGGGATGCCATCGAAGTGAAGATGAGGATGCCGCCGTAGATGGGCACGAGCGGGAACAGACCGCCGAAGTCGTTGAGGTTGCGGGTGTGCGTCCGTTCGTAGATCACACCGACGAGGAAGAACATGCCCGCCGCGGAAAGTCCGTGATTGAACATCTGCAGGACCGCGCCGTTAAGGGCAATCGTCGCGTCGAGCGTGCCGGACGCCTTGGCGGCCGCGGCGATCCCGAGCAAGACGAAGCCCATGTGATTCACGGATGAGTACGCGACCAGGCGCTTGAAATCAGTTTGTCCATAAGACGCGAACGCGCCGAAGACGATGGCGGCCACCGCGAGGAAGGCCAGCGCGCCCGCGTAGAATTGCGCCTGTTCGGGATACAGCGGCAGGACGAGTCGCAGAAAGCCGTACGCGCCGAGTTTCAACAGCACGCCCGCCAGGATCATCGAGCCAGCCGTCGGCGCTTCGGTGTGCGCGTCGGGAAGCCAGGTGTGGAACGGCCAGACGGGGACTTTGATGGCGAAGGCAACCACGAACGCCCAGAAGGCCACAGCCTTGACCTGTCCAACCGTAAAGAACGTCTGCCCGAAGGTATCGCTCGAGGAAAGCGATGTCCAGCCCTCAACGATGGTCTGCAAATCGAAAGTCTTGAACAGGACCCCGAGCAACTGAATGCCGAGCAGGAGTCCGAGCGAACCTCCCATCGTGTAGATCATGAACTTGAGCGAGGCGTAGTTGCGGTTGACGCTCCCCCACTGATTGATCAGGAAGTACATCGGGACGAGGCCGATCTCCCAGAAGACGAAGAAGATCAGCAAATCGAGCGCCATGAAGACGCCCAGCATACCCGTTTCCAGCATGAGGAAGAGCATCATGTACGGCTTGACGCGGTCCGTGATGCTGAACGAAGCCAGGATGGCCAGCGGGGTCAGGAGCGTGGTCAGCACCACCATCGTCAGGGACAGACCGTCCACGCCGAGGTGCAGGGATGAGTGAATCGCCTCGTACCAGGGATAATTTTCCTCGAACTGAAAGCCGCTCGCGTCGGACTTGAAGTTGACCCACACAACGACGGAGAGCGCAAACGGGATGAGGCTTGCGGTAAGCGCCATCCAGCGGATAAGTTTGACCTCGTCCTTCGGGAGGAAGAAGATGACCAGCGCCGCGACGGTTGGCAGGAAGAGGATGAGGCTCAGGAGATGAGAGTTGATGAAATCCATTTTCCGCTCCTGTTACGCCATGACTAGGAAATAGAAGAGCAGGCCGCCGACTATCAAAAGCAGGAACATGGCCAGCAACATGTATTGCTGGACGCGGCCCGTCTGGATCGGACGCATTGCCCCGCCCAGGTCCGCGGTGCGGAAGCCGACGAAATCGCCGAAGCCGTTGATGACGGGCAGGTCGATCCAGTTGCGGATTTTATTGCCCAGCCAGTCCGTGACTTTGCCGAAGGTATGCAGGATGCCGTCAATCACCGTCTGATCCATCCACTTGTAAACGAGGGTTTCAGAAATCCAATAGACGGGTTTGATAAAGAGGAAATTGTAGGCTTCGTCGAAGTACCACTTGTTTTTCAACACACCGATTTGGAAGACATCTTCCTTCGCCGATTTGACGTTGCGATAGTATAGCCAGCCGAAGAAAAGCCCGCCGAGGGCGACGCCGAGGGATGTCAGCAGGGGAACCCAGCTGAACTCAGGCGCTTCGGGGACGTGCTCCAGCGTGTGGCCGACGAAATCGTGGAACCAGTTCGGGACGAGTCCGCCCAGGCCGGGGAAATGCTCGGGAATGCCGACCCAGCCATAGGTCACAGCGAAGAACGCCAGAACCATCAGCGGGACGGTCATCGTCCAGGGAGTCTCCTGGGCGTGTTCGGCTTCCTTCGTGCGGGGTTCGCCGAGGAAAGTCAGCGTGATCTGGCGCATGGTGTAGAAGGCGGTCATGAACGCGGCGATGGCGAGGGTGATAAAAACCGCCATGTGACCGTGACCGAACGCGTCGGCGAGAATTTCATCCTTCGACCAGAAGCCCGCGGTGACGAGCGGGAAGCCCGAAAGCGCGAAGCCGCCGATGAGGAAGGTCCAGAAGGTGATGGGCATTTTCTTGCGCAGGCCGCCCATGTTGAACATGTCTTGCGGATCAACGTGATGGTCCCCCGTGTGAAGGACGCCGTGCTCCATGCCATGGATGACGGAGCCAGAGCCGAGGAAGAGCAGGGCCTTGAAGAAGGCGTGCGTGATGAGATGGAACGCGGCCGCCACGTACGCGCCGATGCCGAGCGCGGCGATCATGAAGCCCAGTTGCGAGATCGTGGAGTAGGCGAGAACGCGCTTGATGTCGTTTTGCGCGACGGCGATGCTCGCGGCGAAGATGGCAGTGAACGTGCCGATGAACGCGACGACCGTCATCGTGGAGGCGTCGAGGCTGAGGAGCGGGAACATACGGATGACCGCGTACACGCCCGCCGAGACCATGGTCGCGGCATGGATCATCGCGCTGACCGGGGTCGGGCCTTCCATCGCGTCGGGCAGCCAGACGTGGAGCGGCCACTGCGCCGATTTACCGACCGTCCCGATGAAAAGCAGGAGGCCGATCAACCCCGCCGCGGAGAGTCCCAGGACAGGCGTTGCAGTCGTCGCGAGGACGTGCAAAACCTCTTCCGTAAAAATTTCGCGGAACGACAGAGTGCCAGTTGCGGAATATAGAAATGCGATACCGAGCAGCATGAACACGTCGCCAACGCGGGTGGTCATAAAGGCCTTGACTGCCGCGTTGCGCGCCGATTCTTTTCCGTACCAGAAGCCGATCAGCAAGTATGAGCAAAGCCCCATGATCTCCCAGCCGACGAACATCGTCAACAGGTTATCGGAGACCACGAGAACGTACATGCCGAAGGCGAACAAACCGAGGAATGCGAAGAAGCGCGAGTACATCGGCTCAACGGACGGCACCATGTGTTTGTGTCCCGTCTTCTCGTCGGCCACGGTTGCGCCGTGCGGAGGCAGGCCCGCGCGGTCGTGGTCACCCTTGGGCTGGCCGAAGTTGTGATAGCCGACGCTGTACAGGAAGATCATGAAGATCGTCCACGCCACGAAGAACAACACCGCCGCGCCGAACGGATCGATCAACACGCCGATATTGAACCACGTGTCGCCAGTTGGGAGCCAGGGGATTGCAGAATGAAACGGATGCTCGGCCAGACGCTCCGCGCCCAGCGCGCGGGCAAACACGACCATCGAGCCCAGCCACGAGAGTCCCGCCGCGCCGACGCCGATGGTGTGGCTCAATGCCTTGTTCCTGTTCGTGAACAACACGATCAGGAAGAAAGCCAGCACGGGCGGAAGGGGAATAAGCCAGATCAACAATTCAGTCGTCATAATTTCCCTACCACTTCAACATGTCGATTTCTTCGGCCACCACCGTGTTGCGCCGGCGGTAGACCGAGATCACCAGCGCCAGGCCGACCGCAACTTCCGCGGCCGCGACCGCGAAGACGATGATAGCGAACACCTGTCCGTCAATGCGCGTTGGGTCGAGATAACGCCAGAAGGCCACCAGGTTGATGTTTACGGAATTAAGCATCAACTCAATGCCGAGCAGGATGGCGACCGCGTTCCTGCGCGCCAGCACGCCGAACAGGCCGACGCTGAACAACGCCGCCGAAAGAACGAGATACCACGAAAGCGGGATCATTTACTCCTCCCCTTTCTTCTGGAATGCGACGTACACCGCGCCGACCAGCGCCGCGAGAAGCAGGACGGACGCGACCTCGAACGGCAGGACGTACGCGTCGGGCGAGACCAGCGCGGCGCCGAGCAACTGCACCGTATCCGTGCCAGACGAGAGACCGGGGGCGTGAGCCGAGAAGCCGCTCCACCCGCTGAGGAGGAAGAACAGCCCGCCGAAGGTCAACGCGGCGACGACCGCCGAAAGCCACCATTCACTGTTCAACTGCGCGCCGCGGTCGCGCATTTCCCTGCGGGTCAGCATCACCGCGAAGATGAACAGGATGGCAATCGCGCCGATGTAGACCACCACCTGCACGACGGCGATGAAGCCCGCGTCGAGCAGGGCGAACAGCACCGCCGCGCCGAACAACGTGACGATCAGCCATAGCGCGGCATGGATCATGTTGCGCGTCGTCACGACCATCACTGCCGACGCCAGAATGACTCCTGCGGTTATGAGAAAAATGATTTGTAAAGCGGTCATAATTACTCCTCCCCTCTCCCCTTCGCGCTGAGTGGAGCGTCAGCGAAGCCGAAGCGAAGAGAAGGGCCGGGGGTGAAATTAATGATGTGCGCTCGCAGTCTGCGCGGGCGTTTCGATTTCCTTGCGCTGGCGGCGGGCACTGGCGCGTACAATCTCCAGCGCGCCCCAGCCGACAACCACATTCGACAGGAACATGCCAATCACGTAGTAATCCGAGCCGCGTAAGAGGGAATTCATCAACGCGACAACCATCAGCAGCACAAACGAAACGGGCACGAGGAACTTCCAGTTCAACGCCAGCATGTGGTCAATGCGGATGCGCGGCATGGTGTACTTGATCCAGCCGAAGACCCAGTAACCGATCAACGCCTTGAGCATGAACCAGAACAAGCCCAGGAGAGGGAACTGCGCCACGCCCGGTCCGCGCCAGCCGCCGAAGAAGAAGGCCGCCATGAAACCGCCGAAGGTGAAGGCGTGGAGCAACTCGGCCGCGTAGAACATGCCAAACTTCATTCCCGAATACTCGATGTGATGACCCGCGACGAGTTCCGATTCGGCCTCGGCCAGGTCAAAGGGAGCGCGTCCCAATTCGGCCATCGCGCTGACCAGGAACAGCACCGCCGCCAGCGGCGCCAGCCAGAAATACCAGACGTTCTGCGCCTCCACGATGCTGTTGATGCCCATCGTCCCCGCCAGCATGGTCGGGATGAGAATGGCCACCACCATCGGGATTTCATAGGAAATCATCACCGCCACCTGACGGAACGCGCCGAGCAGGGCATACTTGTTATTGGACGCCCAGCCCGCGGTGATGATCGCCAGCGTGCCAATCGCGCCGACCGCGATGACGTACAGCGCGCCGACGTTGATGTCCACGCCGAAGATGATCGGCGCGACGGGGAGCACGGCCCACAACAGCAGGACCGCCATCATCGCCAGGATGGGCGCGACATTGTAGACCACGCGGTCCGCGCCCGAAGGCGTCGTGTCCTCTTTGATGAGGAGTTTGATAATGTCCGCGAACGGCTGGATCAAACCGAAGGGTCCGAGGCGGTTCGGCCCGAGGCGGTCTTGGAAGCGCGCCACGATCTTGCGCTCCAGCCAGACCAGCATGATGTCCAGCACCATCACGACCACGATCAGCGCCACCACACCGATCAGACTCACCACCACGTTCGACGCGGAGGCTGGCATGCCCCAGCCGGTGAAGACGCCCGTCAGCCAGTCCGCGGCCGCCTTGATTGGGTTGCTCCAAAATTCCATAAACGCGCTCCTGATTCAGAAAGAAAAGGCTGAAAAGGGATTCCTTTCAGCCTTTCTGTTTTAATAACCGATCCTTACGCCCACTCCAGCATCCCCTTGCGCCAGGCATACACCAGTCCGGCGACGAGGATGAGGATGAAGATGACGCCTTCCACGACCGCGAACAACGGCAGGGCGTTCAACGTGACCGCCCACGGAAAGAGAAACACGGTCTCCACATCGAAGACGAGAAAGACCAGCGCGAAGATGTAATACTGGGCCTTGAACTGCACCCAGTTCTCGCCGACGGTCTCGATGCCGCACTCATACGTACTCTGTTTGATGGGATTGGGCTTGCGCGGGGCGATGATTCGTGCGGTCAGGATTGCCGCGCCCGGCACCGCCGCGCCGACCAGCAGGAACAGACCGATGATGAGCCATTCCGTGTGCATGAACACCTCAAAAAGTGCAATTTGTTGCAAGAGTTGCGAAATTGTACCATAAAGAGCAAATATGGCAGTTGTTACCCATGTCTATTTTTTAGGTGATGTATGTCACATATTCCCCGCCAATGAATGTGATTGCGAGCCCCACCGCGCTGCGAAGTCCTTGTGCTTTTCTGGGGAGCGGAGGCCGAAGCAGGGGCGAAGAAATCTCCTCGCCGACGCGGAGATTTCTTCGTCGGGTCGGGTCTCGATACGCTTCGCTACTCGACCGCCGGCCCTCCTCGCATTGACACCCGGCTACTTCTTCCTGCGCCGCTTCCAGAGAAATCGGACGATGTCGCCGAAAAACGGGAAGCCGAGCACACTGCCGATCAAGGACCCGATCGCGCCGACCGCGCGCGCCGCGTTGCCGCCGAGTCCGAACAGGGACGTGGAGTTGATCTCGATCAATTGGGCGGATACCGGCAGACGCGTCTCCTCCCCGCCCGCCTTCGGGATAAAGAGCAGGTAGAGCCAGACCGTGCCGCGGAACGTCCCCGCCTCCGATGGGCGCACGCTCCAGAAGAACGTGGCCGATTGCCCCTGCTCCAGCGGCGCGTTGACTACGCCCTCGGGCCGCACCTCCACACCCGCCAGGTCCAGCCGCGCCTCGGCAACGACGTTGTGCGTTTCATACAAGTTCGGGATTTCGATGACCTCGCTCTTGACCACATTCCCGCCAATGACCGCGGTGGGCGTGACGTTTCCGAGGTCATCCACTTCGAGGGTCAGGCGGATCACATCCGAATCGCCCGCTCGGATCGCGGACGGGTATTCCAGCGTCACGCGGCGCGCCTCAGGGATGACCGCGGCGGGCTCCGGCCCTCCACCGCCGTCCGGAATCGCCTCGGAGCCCGGCGGGATCGGCTGGGCGGCCTGGGTGGCGGCGGGCTCGGCCGGGGGCGCGTATCCGTCTTCGGGCGGCGCGCCAGCCCCAAGTCCGCAGGCGAGACTCGCCGCGATCAGGATGAGTCCACACACGAGAAGCCAGAGTCGACGCGGTTTCATATCCAATAAAAGATGAAACTGGAAGGCGTGGGCAGTTGCAACCCGCCCGGCGGGATGGGCACGATGAGCGTCTCGCGCGCCGCAGGCCAGAGACTCCAGACCAGCAGGGCAAGGGATACCGCCAGAATCGCCAGCGCGGCGGCCAGGCGTAGGGCGCGTTTCATGCCCCGATTATACACGCCCCAGCAGGAATTGCCCCCACAGATAACGCAGAAAGGCCGCCTTGTTCCTGTTCCTTTGAACCGTGGCGAGCGCCAGTTTGAGAAGGATGACGACCGCGAAGTAGAATTTCACGCAGGAAGTGTATGCCGGACTTCGGCGCGTTGGGTTAACCCGCTGTTTCGATGGAGTTAAAGTTGAATTAAGGCCAATGGGAATTTCCGTTGTAGAATGGAGCAATTCCATCGCCCAAAGGAGAGAGAATGAAAAGCGGATTTCTTTACAGGTATCTTGTTGTTCTTCTGCTGACCAGTCTGGCGTTGACGAGTTGCCGGCTCGGCCTCAGGGACGGGCAGTCCCCGCCCGCGCAGGAGACCCAACCCACAACCGCGGCGACGACCTCGACGTCCGCGCCCACCGCGACCCCGCAGGTGGAGACGCTCACGTTTCAGGCGGGACGCAACGATTACGTCATCACCGTGGACGATACGCCGCGCGAGTTCCTTGTGTACATCCCCGCAGGCTACGACGCGAGCCAGCCGACGCCCCTGGTCTTCATGTTCCACGGGAGCAATCAGGGCGGGCCGCTGATGTACGAAAACACAAAGTGGAAAGAAAAAGCAGACGAGGAAAATCTCATCGTCGTGTTCCCGACGGCCTGGAAATATCCGCTGATCGGCGAGAGCGGCAGGCACGAGAAATGGAACGACGTAACCCTGTTCGCCATCGTCGAGCCGGGGACGGAATTGAAGGACGACGTGAAGTTCGTGCGCGAGATGCTAGCGCGCCTCGAGGCGACGTTCAACGTGGATGAAACGCGCGTCTTCGCAACGGGCTTCTCGAACGGCGGCTCGTTCGTCTCTTCGCGCCTGGTCTTCGAGATGAGCGACGTGTTCGCGGCGTTTGCCATCTGCGGTTCGGGCGTCAAGGCGGGCCGCGAGGAATTAACCGAAAACATGCCGGAGAGCGTGGCGGCGTCCTTGTATACCATCATGGGGACGAACGACGAGAAGATCGCCGAAGGGACGGGGCATCCGCGTCCCTTCCCACTCGAAGCGGACGCCATCCTGGCCGACGATCTATTCGGCCCGACATTAACGAACACTGCGGTCCTGCTCTCACTCGACCCCGCCCAGTACCAGGTGGAAAGCGAGAACGCCTACACGCGCTTCCTGTTCGAGCACAGCACCGTCGGCGCGGACAACGAGTACATCTTCCTGATGGTGGAGAACATGGGACACGTCTATCCCAGCGTGGACAACAACCGCTACGACCTGGACGCGGCGGATCTGTTCTGGGAGTTCTTTGTGAGGCATGCGAGGAGGTAAGGATAAAAAGGCTATTTGTGCTACAATTTCAGCAACAGGAGCATGAACCATGTCTCGCATCAATTGGAAGAATTTCGTAGCCGTTGATCCTGAAATCCATCACGGTGAACCGTGCATCAAAGGGACGCGCGTGCCCGTTGCCATGCTGGTCGGAAGCATTGCAGACGGCATGACCATCGAAGAAGTGACAAAGGAATATCCACAGATCACGCGTGAGGCGGTACAAGCGGCGCTGGCCTACGCCGCCGAAGTAGTTCGCCAGGACATTCTCCTCCCGTTGGCAGGATAGCCACCATGGCATTCTCCATTAAGGTGGATGAAGACCTGCCGCGTTCGGCTGTAAGTCTTCTGCGTGAGCAAGGGTACGACACAGCAAACGTCGTTGATCAGAACATGGGCGGCTGGAAAGACCCTTTGCTTTGGAGCGCCATTCAGGAGGAAAAACGATTGCTCGTAACGGCCGATAAAGGCTTTGCAGATATTCGAGCGCATCCCCCGGGACAACACGCGGGCGTTCTGCTTTTGCGCCCTGACGAGGACGGCATCCGCCCTGTGCTGGCGCTGCTACAACAGGTCTTGAAATCATCCAAGCTGGAAGATCTCGCGGGGACAATCACGGTCGTTACACCACGCGGCATCCGAATTCGAAAATCATAAGGATTTCCAGAGGAGGGTAAACTATGAAAGTCTTCCTCAGTTCCACCTACCTTGATTTGATCGAACATCGAAAAGCAGTTGTTAACGCTCTTCGCACCATGGGCGAGGAAATTGATCACATGGAAATCTTTGGCGCGCGCGACGAAGAGCCGACCAAAGCGTCTTTGGAAGAACTCGATCAATGCCATGTTCTTGTTGGAGTTTATGCCTATCGCTATGGCACAGTACCCACAGGCTCGAAAACTTCTGTTACTGAACAAGAATATCTTCACGCAACCAAGACGGGAATCCCAATTCTGGTTTTTGTGGTGGACGAAGGTCATCCTTGGCCGCCGAAGTCAATGGATAAAAGCCTGGCCAAGATCAATAAATTCAAGTCGAAAGCCACAAAAGAACATACACCCGAATATTTCAATTCACCCGATAACTTGGCATCGAAAGTTGTCGCATCCGTTGGCCGACTTGCCAAGAAAATTGCTCCCAAACCCATTCCCGATTCCCAAGTCCCAATCTACCAACCTCCCAAACCTACAGGCAATACCCTTCCTCAACAAGGTTACTTCGTTGGCCGCGAAAAAGAACTCGACATCATCAAATCCGCCCTCTCCCCTGACTCCCGCACCTGGGGCGCGCTGATTGACGGACCTGGCGGCATCGGCAAGACCGCCCTCGCCATCAAAGCCGCGCACGACGCGCCCGCGGAACTCTTCGAGCGCAAGATCTTCATCACCGCCAAAGTGCGTGAACTGACCGCCGAAGGTGAAGCCAAACTAACCGACTTCACCCGCCCCACCTACCTCGCCATGCTGGACGAACTGGGCAAGGAATTGGGCGCAGACGGACTCGAAAAACTCGCGCCCGATGAGCGTCCCAACGAACTGCGCCTTGCGCTGGCGGGCAAAAAGGCGTTGATCATTTTCGACAATTTGGAAACCCTGCCAGAAGAAGAACGCACGCGCCTGTACCAATTCCTCTCGCGCCTGCCTGAAGGCAACAAAGCCATCGTCACCTCCCGCCGCCGCACCGACGTGGACGCGCGCATCGTGCGCCTCGACCGCCTCTCGCGCGACGAAGCCCTGCAACTCATCGCCGAACTCGCCGCCAAATATTCGCGCCTCGCCCGCGCCACCCAAAAAGAGCGCGAAGACCTGTACGAGATCACACAGGGCAACCCGCTCTTCATCCGCTGGATCGCGGGGCAGTTGGGGCGCGATGGCTCGCAGTGCCGCACCATCGCCGAAGCCTGCGCCTTCATTGACAAAGCCCCCAAAGGAAACGACCCGCTCGAATACATCTTCGGCGACCTGCTGGAGACCTTCACCGAAGACGAGACGAAAGTCCTCGCCGCGCTGACGTATTTCACTCTGCCCGCCAAACTCAAGTGGATCGCGGACATGACCGACCTGCCCGAACGCCAAGCCGAAACCGCCCTCGAAGACCTGACTGACCGCTCCATCCTGACCTCTGACCTGTCTGCCCAAACCTACTTTTTACCCCCGCTGACAGCGAAATTCATACGGGCACGCCGCCCCGAAGCCGTGACCCAAACGGGCGACGCCCTCACTCAACGCGCCTACGCCCTCGCCCTGCAATACGGCGGATACACCAACTACGAAGGCTTCCCCATGCTGGACGCCGAATGGGACTTCATCTCCGCCGCCCTACCGCGCCTGCTAACAGGCGACAACCGCCATTTGCAAACAGTGTGTAATCGACTCGAACATTTCCTCGATTACACAGGCAGATGGGATGAACATCTGTGGATTGATGAACAAGCCGAAGCGCATGCCATCGCCGCCAACGATAAAGAGAACGCGGGTTGGCGGACATATTCGGCAGGATGGGTCTATAACCGCCGCCGTCAACCCGCCGAAGTTCTGGCGTGCGCCGCCCGCGCCGCCGAACACTGGCAAGATAGCACTCCTCGCAACAAAGCAAATGCAATCCGCCTACGTGGGCTCGGTCACAAACTGAACAAAGACTACCCCGCCGCCATCGCCGCCTACGGTGAAGCACTGGAAATCTACCGTTCTATTTCTCTCGAAAGTTATGAAGTCGCCAGAATCTTGAACGATCTGGCAAATGTGGAACAAGCTAATAAAGACTATCCCGCCGCCGAGCGCGACTATCATGAAGCCCTGCGCATTGCGAAGATAACTGATTATCAGGAAGGTATTGATTGGTATACTGGTGATCTGGCATCACTCGCCCTCGACCGCGAGCAGTGGGCAGAAGCCGAAGGGCTCGCCCGCGAAGCCCTCGCGCTGGCAGAAAAAGTCGGGCGGCTAGAGTTGATTGCCCACGATTGTCACGTTCTCGCCCAAGCCCTGCTCAAAAAGGGTCGTGGGGCGGATTGGCAATCCGCCTTACAGGAAGCCCTCCCCCTCTCCCGCCGCGCCGTCGAGATTTACACGCGCCTGCGCCATCCAGATTTGCAGTCCGCGCAGGAAACGCTGGGGGAGATCGAGAAGGCCGTCCACGAATGAAGCCACGAATTCACGAATGGAGGTCGGCGTATTCGTGCATTCGTGAAATATTCGTGGACGGTATTTTCAGATAACGGAGACCCAATGCCCCTCGTAGTTGACTCGACTGGAAACGACCTGACCTATAAACTCATCGGCCTGGCGATGGAGGTTCACAACGAACTTGGTCATGGCTTCAAAGAGGAAGTGTACGAGAAAGCCCTGGAAGTCAAACTCAACCATGCCGGGATTGAGCCAAACCGCCAGTTCGAAGTTTGCGTTGATTTCGAAGGCGAACGGGTTGCGACCTTCTATTTGGATCTATTTCCAAACCAGCAGGTGGTTGTGGAAATCAAGGCGTTCAGCCACCAACTGACCAATGATGAACTGGCGCAGGTCATCAATTACCTGAAAGCCACAGGCGCGCCTGTCGCGTTGCTTTTCAACTTTGGGCGCAGAAGGCTGGAATATCGGCGTGTCTTCCCCGGCAAAGACATGAAACCTGTCCAACGAATTGGACGGGACAACGCGATCAAGGAGTAAAGACATGCAAAGACTACTCCCGAACGCGAGACGTCCATTCGAGTATTCGTGTGTTATTCGTGGACGGTTAACCCTCAGCAGGAAATGCCGGCAGAGATCGAAAGAGCAAGGATGAATGATGAAGGATGAAGGCAGAATGAAAGAGATACCAGAAGACAAAGCGCGTGAAGAACGAATTGCTAACGAAGTGACCGTGGACGCCTACGACAGCGAAGAAGTCATGGTCGGCTGGCTGACCTACCTTCAAGATAACCTTGCCTGTCCGTTCGAGGCGGAGTGTATCGAGGAAATGAAAATTTCCCTGCTTCAAAAGGGCGAGAAAGTAACCGTTCTTGAACTGATAGATGCGGATGAAAATCTCGGCGGCGATTTCTTTGTCCGCATCGAGTGGATGGGACGCAAAATGGGCGTTCCGCTCGCGCAACTCAAACCGCTGAAAACAGATAAAGACACAAAACAAGCCGCCGAAGACTGGCAGTATTGGAAAGGCAGGGGGTATCAATTTTAAAATTCCCCTTTGCTGTATAATTAAGTCATGCCAAGGCAAACCCGTTTACAAAAGTTCATGGAAATTCTCCGCCAACAGCGCCCCATGCTCGCGGAGCAATACAACGTTGCCACGCTGGAAATCTTCGGTTCATATGTGCGCCATGAGCAACGCAAGGATAGCGACCTTGACATTCTGGTCACATTCGACAAGCCGCCGAGTTTGTTCAAATTCGTCCGCCTCGAAAACCACCTCTCCGACACATTGGGGGTGAAAGTGGATTTGGTGATGAAGGATTCGCTCAAGCCCGCCATTGGAAAACACATCTTGCGCGAGGCGCTTTCCATATGAACCGCGAATATGCCGATTTCTTCCGTGACATGCTTGAAAATGCCCAGCGCGCCATTCGGTTTACAGAAGGCATGGATTACAAATCCTTCTCCAAAGACGAGAAAACAGTCTATGCTGTCATTCGCGCGGTTGAAATCATCGGGGAAGCCGCCGCAAATATTCCAGAGAAAGTTCGTTCCCAATATCCCGTCATCCCCTGGCGCGAGGTCAGAGGGATGAGAAACAAACTCGTGCATCATTATTTTGGCGTCAACATGGAAGTGGTCTGGCAAACGATAAACGATGACTTGCCGATGTTGATCAAGGTATTGAAGAGTATTCCCATCGAAGCCAAAGAGTGAATAGAATATCAAAACGGCGTACACCCAAGTGCGCCGTTTTAATTACGCCCATCCATTCCCAACTGTTCACTGAAAACTGATCACTGATGACTGAAACCTGGAGCCTCCATGCATTACCCTCCCGAACCCTTCCGCATCAAAGTGACCGAACCCATCCGTCTCATCTCGCCCGAGGCAAGAGAAGCCGCGCTCAGGGAAGCGGGCTACAACCTGTTCGCCGTCAAAGCCGAAGATATCTTCATTGACCTGCTGACCGACTCGGGCACGGGCGCGATGAGCCAGGATCAGTGGGCCGCCATCATGCGCGGCGACGAGTCGTACGCGGGGGCGCGCTCGTATCATCGCCTCAAGTCCGCGGTGGAGGATATTTTCGACTTCAAGTACTTCGTCCCCACGCATCAGGGACGCGCCGCGGAAAACATTTTGTCCGCGTGCCTCGTCAAGCCTGGGATGTACATTCCCAGCAACATGCATTTCGACACCACCGACGCCAACATCCGCGCCCGCGGCGGGCGCCCGACCAACCTCGTCATTGACGAGGCCTTCGATCCCGCGCAGCCGCATCCGTTCAAGGGCAATATGGACATCGCCAAACTGCGCGCCTTCATCCAGAAGGTCGGCGTGGAGAAGATTCCCTTCGGCATGGTGACGGTCACGAACAACGCGGGCGGCGGACAGCCCGTCTCGATGGAGAATCTCAAAGCCATTGCGGAGGTCTACCACGAGCATGGAATCCCGTTCTTCATCGACGCGGCGCGTTACGCCGAAAACTGTTTCTTCATCAGGGAGCGCGAGCGCGGCTACGAGTCGAAGTCCATTAAAGAGATCGCGCGCGAGATGTTCGCCCTCGCGGACGGGATGTGCATGTCCGCCAAGAAGGACGCCATCGTCAACATCGGCGGCCTGCTGTGCGTGAACGACGAGGCGCTCTTCGAGCGCGTGAAGAACGAATTGATCCTGCGCGAGGGCTTCCCCACCTACGGCGGACTCGCGGGCCGCGACCTCGACGCGATGGCGGTGGGACTCTACGAAGGCCTCGACGAAACCTATCTCGCCTATCGTCTCGCGCAGACTGCATACCTCGCGGCGCGCCTCAACCAGGCGGACATTCCCACCATCCAGCCCGCGGGCGGGCACGCGGTCTACATTGATGCGCGCGCGGTCCTGCCGCACATCCCGCAGCAGGAGTTCCCCGCGCAGGCGCTTTGCGTCGAACTCTATCGCGAGGGCGCCATCCGCGGCGTGGAGATCGGATCGGTCATGTTTGCGCATCCCGACCCCGATTCGGGGAAAATGATCTATCCCAAACTCGGATTACTTCGCCTCGCGATTCCCAGAAGGACCTACACACAAAGCCATCTCGATTACGTCGCGGACTGCGCGGCGAAGATCAAATCCCGCGCGGGGAAAGTGCGCGGCTATAAATTCATCTACGCGCCCGAACTGTTACGCCATTTCACCGCGCGCTTCGAGCCGCTTTAGATCCTCACCGCGAAGAGACAAGGGGCACGAAGAAAAAAGAACTTCGCGCTCTTAGCCTCTTCGCGGTTAAACTTGGGGCATGACCCGCTGGCTCGACCCTCATCCCGTTGACATCCCCGCTTCGTTCTCGACCCTCAACCTGCCTCCGCTCATCGCGCGGACTCTCGTCCGCCGCGGCCTCACGGACGTTGAATCCGCGCGTGCGTTCCTGTACCCGGACGAAATCCAATCCACACCTTTTCCCGAAATAGAAAAAGCAGTCGAAATCATCAAATTGGCTATACGCAGCAATGAGAGGGTTTGCGTTTGGGGCGATTTCGACGTGGACGGACAGACCTCCACCGCCCTGCTGGTCCAAACCCTGCAGGCGATTGGCGCAAATGTCATTTACTACATCCCGATTCGCGGCAGGGAGAGTCACGGCGTTCACATCGAAAGTTTGAAACCCATTCTCGATAACGGGATCAGGCTCATCGTCACGTGCGATACGGGTATCACCGCGCACGAAGCCATTGACTACGCCGACTCGCGCGGCGCGGACGTGGTCGTCACCGATCATCACGATTTGGGTGAAACGCTTCCGAATGCGAAGGCAATCGTCAATCCAAAGTTATTGACTGAAGATCATCCGTTGCGAAACCTGGCGGGTGTGGGCGTTGCCTACAAACTCGCGGAAGCACTGCTCGACGACGAACAACAGGCCGCTGAGGAGGCGTTGTCCGTCGTCCGTCGCCCGTCGTCCGACGATCTGCTCGACCTGGTCGCCCTCGGCCTCATCGCGGACGTTGCCCTGCTCCGCGGCGAAACGCGCTCGCTTGCGAAAAGGGGAATCCAAAAACTGCGCGAGACGGATCGGCTCGGACTGAAAGTGATGGCCGAACTCGCGGGCGCGTCGCTCGAAACGCTGACCGAGGAGACCATCGGCTTCACCTTCGCGCCGCGCCTGAACGCGCTGGGGCGGTTGAGCGATGCGAACCCCGCCGTGGAATTGTTGCTCACGCAGGACGCGGCGCGGGCGCGCGTGCTGGCCGCGCAAATCGAAGGACTCAATGCACAACGGCGATTATTGACATCGCAAGTTTACGAAGCCGCGGAAGCGCAGCTACGCGCGTACCCCGACCTGCTCACCGAGCCAGCAATTGTCCTCTCGCATCCCAATTGGCCTGGCGGCGTGGTGGGCATCGTGGCGAACAAACTCGTCGAGCGGTATCACAAACCCGCGATCCTGTTGACCGAATCGGAGGATGGTCTCTTGCGCGGGTCGGCGCGCTCGGTCGAGGGGCTGCACATCACCGAAGCGATTGCATCGCAAAAAGACATCCTGCTCGGCTTCGGCGGCCATCCCATGGCGGCGGGACTTTCGTTCCAAAAAGACAATTTGACGTCATTTCGCAGAGGGCTCGGCAGGGCCATCGAAAATCAACTTGGCGAAATCGTCCGCGAGGAGCCGACGCTTCAAATTGACGCCTGGCTTGCCTTGAACGAAATCAATATCGAACTGGCGGACGCGCTGGAAATGCTGGCTCCCTTCGGCGCGGGAAATCCCGAACTGGTTTTGGCTACGCGGAATGTGACGTTGAAGTCCGCAACCGAAATTGGAAAAACAAAAGAACACCTTCGCCTGAACATCGAAGACGAGAATGGAGACGTGCAAAGCCTTCTGTGGTGGGGCGGCGCGGGCGGAGAATTGCCCGAAGCGGGAAGCCGATTCGACATCGCCTATTCCCTGCGCGCCAGCAGCTATCGCGGGCAGAGACAGGTCACGTTGCAGTTCGAGGAATTCAGGGCCCTCAAAGAAAAGCCCGTTGAACTAAGACCAACGAAATTGGAAATCGTTGATCATCGGTTGAACGTTCGCAAGTTGGAAAGTTTGAACGTCGAGACGCTGGTCTGGGCCGAGGGCGCGGAAAAATCGAAGGGTAAGTCGCGTTTCGAGTTGCATCGAGCCGATGAGTTAGCCATTTACACAACTCCTCCCTCCCCTGCTGAATTGCGGAGGACGCTGGAGACCGTCAAACCGGGAACGATTTACGTTTATGCAGTCCCGCCCGCGGAGGAAAAGCCCGAAGAATTCCTGAACCGCCTCGCGGGTCTGTGCAAGTACGCGCTCAATCGGCGCGACGGGCAGGCGACAATTCAGAAATTGGCCGCAGCCCTGGCGGCGCGGGAAAGCGCAATCCAGATCGGACTGGAATGGCTCGCGGCGGGCGGACATTTGGCGATAGATATTCGAGATGGAAACATCACATTGTCCAAAGAGAGGCGGGAAAAGAATCCGTACCTGCAGGCGGAGTTGCTCGTGGCATTGAAAGGAATATTGAACGAGACGGCCGCCTACCGCAAGTACATCGCGACCGCGAGCGATCTCAAGACGCTGTTCGGCGAATGAGCGGCGCAGTTCGATAAATTCCTGCACCGAGAGTACAATACAGGCAAGGAGAGTGTATGCAAAAACTACCGGGGCACGGGACTTGTTTCGTGTGCGGGGACAACCCGCGCGGCATCGGCATGACCTGGTTCATCGAGGATGGGAGGATTTTCTCCGAGTTCACGCTGACCGAAGCCCAGCAGGGGCCGCCCGGCCATGTCCACGGCGGCGCGTCCGCGGCCATCCTGGACGAGGCGATGGGCGCGGCGGTCTGGGGCGCGGGCCTGCGCGTGATGGCCGTCAACCTGGAGATTGATTATCGCAAGCCCGTCCCGCTTGGCCAAAAGGTGATGGTGCGGGCGCGCATCACGCGCCGCGGTGCGCGCAAACTGTACACGCGCAGTGAGATCTATCTCCCCGATGGGACCCTCGCCGTGGAGGGACGCGGCATCTACGTCCCCGCCAAATTGGTGGAGGGCGTGGAGTTCAAGGACTGATGGGCTGGCAGGAGGTTCCCCACACCGCCGATTGGGCCGTGCGCGTCTGGGCGGACGATCTCGCGGGACTGCTGGTTGAATCCGCGCGAGCGATGAATGCCCTCGCGGGCATCCGTCTCGTCGAAGAGGAACGCCTCACGCGGTACCTCACAGCGGATGCGCCCGATGCGGAATCCCTGTTGGTCGCGTTTTTATCGGAACTCATCTTTCAGCAGGAGCAGGAACATCTGGCGTTCGATCAATTTCGGCTGGACATCGAAGGTTCTAAGTTGAAAGCCGTCATGGAAGGCGCGCCGATCCAGAAAATGGACAAGGCCGTCAAGGCAGTGACGTATCACAATCTGAAGATCGAAAAAACAACGCGAGGCCTGGAAGCGGAGATTGTGTTGGATGTGTGACCTCACCCATCCTCTTTGCGCCTGCGGCGCGTCTCCCCTTCCCTCTCCTGAACGGAGAGGGAAGGGGAGATAGGATCGAAGTATGAACATCGAAAACATCCTCCAGATCAGCGATTACGAATGGGAAATCCCGACGCACGTCCGTCACGACATGCGCGTGCCGGTGCGGCTGTTCGCCACGCGCGAACTGCTCGAACAGATTGCAGGCGATAAATCCCTCGACCAGGCGATGAACGCGGCCACCCTGCCCGGGCTGGTCGGCCGAGTGATCGTCATGCCCGACATGCACCAGGGCTACGGCTTCCCCATCGGCGGCGTGGCCGCCACCCGCTTCCCACAGGGCGTGGTCTCGCCCGGCGCAATCGGTTACGACATCAACTGCGGCGTGAGACTGCTGGCATCGAATCTCGAATTCGATTCCGTGAAGTCGCACATGGACACGCTGGCAACTCTCCTCGACAAATATTGCCCAAGCGGAGTTGGCAAAGAAGGCGCGGTGACGGTCAGTGTGAAGGAACTGGATCAGGTCCTGCGTGACGGCGCGCGCTGGGCGCTGAAAAACGGATTCGCCAGCGAAGCGGATCTGACGCGGACCGAGGAGGGCGGCTGCCTCGAAAAAGCGGACCCCGACAAGGTAAGCGACCGCGCAAAAGCCCGCGGCCGCGAGCAGATCGGATCGCTCGGCGCGGGTAATCACTTCATCGAAGTGGACGTGGTGGACGAGGTCTTCGACGAAAACGCTGCGAATGTGATGGGTATCCGCAAAGGCAACCTGACGGTTCAAATCCACTGCGGCTCGCGCGGACTCGGCCACCAGGTCTGCACCGATTTCGTCCAGCAATTCCAAAGCGCTGTGAAGAAATACGGCATCGAACTGCCCGACCGCGAACTGGTCTGCGCGCCGATGGACACGCCTGAAGGACAGGCCTATCTCGGCGCGATGCGCGCCGCGGCCAACTTCGCGTTTGCCAATCGTCAACTGCTGGCGTTCAACGCCCGCCGCGCTTTCGATGAGACGTTCAAAGTGCGCGAGGCATACCTGCACCAGGTCTACGACATCACGCACAACATGGGCAAGATCGAGACGCACGAGATTGACGGCGAGCGGATCAAGGTCTGCGTGCACCGCAAAGGAGCGACGCGCGCCTTCGGGCCGGGCTCGCCCGAACTGCCGCCCGAATACCAGGCTATCGGCCAACCCGTCATCATTCCGGGGAGCATGGGGACGGCCTCGTGGGTGCTGGTCGGTACGGCGGACAGCATGGCGCGGTCGTTCGGCTCGTCGTGTCACGGCGCGGGGAGGGTCATGTCGCGGTCGCGCGCCAAACACGAGGTCCGCGGCGACGCGCTCAGGCAGGAGTTGCAGTCGCGGGGAATCGAGGTCCGCGCGGGGTCATTGTCCGGTCTCGCCGAGGAAGCGCCGCAGGCCTACAAGGACGTGGACGCGGTCGTGGAAACGGTCAGCGCGGCGGGCATTGCGAAGAAAGTGGCGCGGCTGAGACCAGTGGCGGTCGTCAAGGGATGATCGAGGAACTTTCCTGTTTCATGGTCGTCATGGAAGAAGAAATCGCTGGAGGTTTCCATGAAACGCTTGTTGTTCATTTTGATTTTTGCCTTGTTGTCAGCCTGCGCGCCGACGGCAACGCCCGAATACCCCGATATGCCTGTGGACAGTAACACGCCGCCGAACGGATTGCCGCCCACCTATGCGCCGCGCCCCGGCGACGACCAAATGATGCGCGACGGAGTCTATCTCGATTCGACCGATATGCTGGTCATGGAAAGTTACCCGCCGCAGTTTGCCTTGATGCTCAAAGGCAACCTGCCTACGCCCTGTCATGAACTTCGCGTGGTCTATCACGAGCCAGATAGTGAAAACAAAATCAATCTGGAGGTCTATTCTGTTGCGCAACCAGACGCGGTCTGTGTGATGGTGCTCCAGCCGTTCGAGCAGAATATCAACCTGGGCAGTTTCCCGTCAGGGCACTATACGGTCTGGGTCAATGAGGAGCAGGTTGCGGAATTCGATGCATAACGCGCACAAGAACATCGCGCTGAACGAAGCGTCGCAGAGACGAAGCGCAGGGCTTCGAGGCAACTTGCGTCTCGTCTACGGGGAGGCAACGAACATACCCCCTCCGCTCGACGCGATTGGATTGTTGGATTCTTAATGGAGCCGGTTTACCGGCTCTTATTCGTTTCGGCTGATGGCCCCAAAGCGCGCATTGACCAGTCCCGCCAGCGCCGCGACGGGCAGTTTGATATTCAGTCCGCGCTGACCGCCCGAGATATAGATTCCTTCGAATTTCCGCGCGGCAGAATCGATCACCACCTGAAATCCCTTGTTGATCAATGCCAGCGGAGAGATACCGCCTGCCTGCAGGCCGGTCAATTGCTCGGCCTCGCGCTCGGTGGGCAAATGAACCTTCTTCTCGCCGAGGAACGCGGCCAGGAGTTTCAGATCAACGGCCGAGGATCCGGGCACGACCGCCAGGAGCGGCTTCTTCGGTTTCTCCCGCGTGATCACAATCGTCTTGAAGACCCGTTCAGGCGGGACGCTCAACAGTTGCGCCACTTCCACCGCGCCCAGTTTTTCGGCGGGAAATTCGTACACGGCATATTGGACCCGGTGCGCATCCAGGAATCTGGTGACGTTGTTTTTGATGGTCATTTTCTCATCCAATTCCTGTACAATTATATGCACAAAGGAGGTCCGTATGTCCAAACAGGAACAGGAAAGATTGAGGCGCCTGCGCGACCGACAACTGGTCGCCCGCGATCCGCTGGTCAAACAGCGCAAGTTCCAGCACGACAGCGCGGTCAAGGAGAGGCGTATGAGAAAGCCCTTCTCCCTCACGAAAGCCTGGGGGGAATTACCGCACATCGTCAAATCGCCTTTCTACGGCCTCGTGATCGGAATAGTCATCACGGCCGTCCTTCCAAACCTGTGGGCTTCGCCCTGGGCATTCCTCGTCGGGGCGGGGCTGACGCTCGTGTTCATCATCTTCGGAGTGGTCACAGGCAACTCGTTGGACCTGCGCGACCGGATCAGGGACAACATAAAATAGCCGCCCTTCGGACAACTGGAGCCTGCTCTGAGCGCCGTCCCCGGCGGCGGAAGCGACAAGTTGATTTCGCAGTACAATTATCGGTATGAAAACCGTCAAGGCCGCAGAAGGCATCCAGCAATTGCTGGATTCGCTCCCCGATTCGTACTCGCTCGCGGACCGCGAACTGATCCAGCGCGCTTACCGCGTGGCCGAGGAAGCCCATCGGGGACAGAAACGCGCCTCGGGCGAACCTTACATTACCCATTGCGTCGCCGTGGCAGGCATCCTGGCCGACCTGCGCGTCCCGCCCGAAGTCGTTGCGGCGGGACTTTTGCACGATACGGTCGAGGACACCTCGACGACCCTGCAGGACGTCCGCCGCGACTTCGGCGACACGGTGGCCGTGCTCGTGGACGGCGTCACCAAACTGACCAACCTGCCGCGCGTTTCCCGCGGCGACCAGCACGCCGACAAGTCCAACGGCAACGGCGCAGAGCCCGCAGAGGAGACTTCCAACCTGCTCGGCCGCAAACAGGACCTGGTCTCGGAGACCCTGCGCAAGACCTTCCTCGCCATGGGGGAAGACGTGCGCGTGGTGCTCATCAAACTGGCCGACCGCCTGCACAACATGCGCACCCTCGGCTTTATGGCCGAAACCAAACGCAAGCGCATCGCCCAGCAGACCCTCGACATTTTCGCTCCGCTCGCCAACCGCCTCGGCATCTGGCAGATCAAGTGGGAATTGGAAGACCTCTCTCTCCGTTACGTCCAGCCTGAAAAATACAAAGAGATCGCCGAACAACTAGCCGAACGCCGTCCTGACCGCGAAGCCAGCGTCAACGCCATTGTCGGCCGCCTGCGCCAACTGCTGGCCGACAACAACATCAAGGTCGAGGCCAGCGGACGCCCCAAACACATCTACTCGATCTACAAGAAGATGGTGGAAAAGGGCAAGCCCTTCGAACTGGTGCGCGACGTGCGCGCCGTGCGCCTCATCGTACCGGACATCCCGGCCTGCTACGCCACCCTCGGCCTGATCCACACCCGCTGGCGGCCCATCCCCGGCGAGTTCGACGACTACATCGCCGCGCCCAAGGACAACTTCTACCAGTCCCTGCACACCGCCGTCATTTACGACGACGGCAAGCCGCTCGAAGTGCAGATCCGCACGCCGGAGATGCACCAGAACGCCGAACTGGGCATCGCCGCGCACTGGCGTTACAAGGAGGGCAAGGCGCGCGATTCGGCTTTCGAACAGCACGTCACCTGGCTGCGCGCCATGATGGACTGGAAGCAGGACGTGGACGACGCGCAGGAGTTCGTGGACGGGATGAAGTCGGACGTGTTCAAGGACCGCGTCTACGTCTTCACGCCGCGCGGCGACATCATTGACCTGCCGGCCGGATCCACGCCGATTGACTTCGCCTACCACGTCCACACGGACATCGGTCACCGCTGCCGCGGGGCGCGCGTGAGCGGGAAACTCGTCCCGCTGGACCACGAACTGAAGACCGGCGACCAGGTCGAAATCCTGACCGCGAAGCGAGGCGGCCCCAGCCGCGACTGGCTCAACGTCAACCTGGGACTGGTCCGCACTCAGCGCGCCCGTTCCAAGATCCGCATCTGGTTCAAGAAACAGGATTACGAGCAGAACCTGGCCTCGGGCCGCGAACTTCTGGAACGAGAACTCACGCGCCTCGGCCTGCCGGAGACGAACTTCGAGACCCTGGCGCGCAGGATGGGCTTCCGTTCGCCCGACGAACTCTTCGTGGCGCTGGGCACCGGCGATCTATCGGTCAGCCGAATCGTCAAGGAACTCTCCGAGACGGAGGAAAACGCGGACCTGCTCACCTCGGTCGCCTCGCCCTCCAGCGCGCCGACCAGCACCGAGGCCATCAACGTCGTCGGCCTGAAGGGCCTGCTGACCACGATGGGCAAATGTTGCAACCCGACGCCCGGCGACGAGATCATCGGCTACATCACGCGCGGGCGCGGCGCCACCATCCACCGCCAGGACTGTCCCAACATCCTGCGCATCCGCGACCGCGAGCGGCTGGTGCGCGTTTCGTGGGGCGAGCACGTGCGCACCTACCCCGTGCCCATCCGCATCACCGCCTACGACCGGCAGGGGTTGATGGGCGACATCTCCAACCTGCTCACCAACGAGGGGGTGAACATTCTGGATGTCGGCGTGAAGGTCAACCAGAACCTGGCCGACCTGAAATTGATCCTCGAAGTGAAGGACATTTCCCAGTTGAGCCGCGTGCTCACCCGCATCGAAAACATTCCCAACGTGCTCGAAGCGCAGAGGGTCAAGCCGGGGTGAACAGACGGACTCCAACTTGAACACCCAAAATCAAGTATAATGCCGCCGTCCCAATGCGAGGTTCAATGACCCTGTTGAGCGTTCAGGCGGCGCAGGAACGTATTCTTTCATCCCTCGAACCGGTCGAGACGGTAAACCTGCCTCTGACCGAGTGCGCCAGCCGCGTGCTCGCGCAGGACATCGCCGCCGCGACCGACCTCCCCCCTTTTGACAATTCAGCGATGGACGGATTCGCCGTCCGCGCCGCGGACGTAGCCGCCGCCTCGCCCGCCTCCCCGCGGACCCTGCGCGTGGTCGCCGACATCGCCGCGGGCGCGGCCCCAGATGTGCATCTCGCGCCCGGCGAGGCCGCCCGCATCATGACCGGCGCGCCCCTGCCCGAGGGCGCGGACGCGGTCGTGCCCGTCGAAGACACGGACTTCAACGACCGCGCTCCGGGGACACCCGCGCCCGCCCAGGTTCAGGTTTTCCAACCGGCCGAGGCGGGAGGCTTCGTCCGTCCGCGCGGCATGGACGCGCGCGCCGGGCAGGTCGTACTTTCCAAAGGCCATCGCCTGCGCCCGCAGGATATCGGCCTGATGGCAATGCTGGGGGCGGCGAATGTCTCAGTTTATCGAAAGCCGCGCGTAGCCCTGCTCTCCAGCGGGGACGAATTGCTCCCGGTCGAACAGCCGCTCGCGGCCGGCAAGGTGCACGATTCGAATTCGTACGCGCTCGCGGCGCAAATCGAAAGCGCGGGCGCGGAATGCATCCGCCTCGGCATCGCCGCCGACGCGCGCGCCGCAATCGAGTCCCTGCTGGAACAGGCCGCGGACGCGGATCTGATTCTCTCGTCTGCGGGGGTTTCGGTCGGCGCGTACGATTTCGTCAGGGAGGCGGTGGAGGCGCACGGAAACCTGGATTTCTGGCGCGTGAACATGCGCCCGGGCAAACCGCTGGCCTTTGGAAATTATCGCGGCATTCCGTTCTTTGGCCTGCCGGGCAACCCGGTCTCGGCCTTTGTCACCTTCGAGGTGTTCGCCCGCGCCGCCATCGAAAAGTTGTCGGGGATGAGCGCCGCCTCGAGGCCGCGCGCCCGCGTCCGTCTGGAAGAGGCGGTCGAGTCCGACGGGCGCGAATCGTATTTACGCGCGGTCGTCCATCAAGTAAATGAGGTCCTGACCGCCCGCTTGACGGGCCACCAGGGTTCCGCGAACCTGCTGTCGCTGGTTCAGGCAAACGCTTTACTTATTGTGCCCGCTGGGGTAAAATCGCTGCCTGCTGGAAGGGAAGTGGAAGCCTGGCTTTTGTAAATCGAGGACATTCATGGATAAATGGCTCGTCCGAATCTCTGTCGCGCTCGTCATCGTCGGCCTGTTGGTCTCGATTTACATGACCGTTTATAAACTTACCTCCAACGACGCCATGTGCCTGGGAAGCGGCGATTGTTCGACCGTCAACGCCAGCAGGTATTCGGAAGTGTACGGCATCCCGGTGGCGGTGCTGGGCATCGTCGGGTACACGGCCATCCTGGTCGTCCATTTTCTCGAAAACCGCGGCGCGTTCTTCAAACAAAACGCTGCCCTGCTCATCTTCGGCATGGCGTTGACCGGGTTCCTGTTCACCGTCTATCTCATTTACGTGGAGATCGCTCTGATCAAAGCACTGTGTCCGTTCTGCATCGCCTCGCAAGTTACAATGACCATCGTATTTGTCATCTCACTGATCCGAGTCATCCAACAACCCTCTCAGGAGTAAATCATGGCCCGAATCCGTTGCCATTACGCGGACTGCGTGTTCCTCGACGAAGGCTTTTGCAGCGCCGCGGCAGTCGAAATTGACCCCGATACGGGGTGCGCCACCTATTCTCCCTCCGAGGCGGAGGCCGCCTCGGAGGACTGGGACGAGGAAGAAGAAGTGGAAGAATGGGAGGACGACGAAGAGGACGAAGACGAACTCTGGCTGGACGAGGAAGAGGACGAGATCTAGACCTTGCGTCTCACGCGGGACCCGTTGGTGGGTCCCGTTTTTATTTCTGTCCCGTCATCGAATACAACAACACCCCCGCCGCAACGGACAGATTCAACGAACTGGCGCGGCCGCGCATGGGCAGGGAGATCATCATGTCACAGGCCGCGGACTGCCCGGGGGAGAGTCCCTTTTGCTCACTGCCCAGCACGAGAATCCACGGCTCGGAGGGATGCGCGGCGCGGTAATCGGCCGCGGCGTGAGCGGAGGCGCCGATCAAGGTAAATCCGCTGCGCCGCGCCCATCCCACGAACTCATCGAACGACGCCTGCACAACGGGCTTCCAAAATAACATTCCCATGCTGGCTCTGACCGCGGACGGATGGTAAATGTCCACGCCGCCGTCGAGCACGAACAGCGCGTCCGCGCCGACCGCGTCCAGCGTGCGCAGAATCGAGCCGACGTTGCCCGGGTCCTGCGGCGAGACCAGCGCGGCGGCGCGGCGAATGTTCATGTCGCGGAGCCCATCCAAAGTCGACGCGCGTTGGCGCACGATGGCAACGATTCCCTGCGGGTTGTCTTTGTCCGCCAGCGATTCCATGACTTGATTCGAGACCGCCGTCACACGTCGGTCATGTTGCCGAAGATGAGCGATTAAACTGTGCGCAAAATCGCTGGTCAACAGGTCAGGCGCATACAAAACCGCCTCGATCTCCCAGTTTGCTTCATGCGCCTCGCCCACGTGATGGATGCCCTCCACGAGGAACAAGCCGGTCTCGGCGCGGATTTTGCGCTGGCGCAGTCCGCGCGCCTGCTTGACAAGCGGATTGGACAGGCTGGTGATGAGAGGAGTCGAATCCACGCTTCGATTGTATCCGAAAAAAGAACCCCGTTTTGCAACGGGGTTCAGGGCATCGTCATGGAGCGACGACGGTCAGCGAGCCGACCATGCCGGCAATAAAGTGTCCCGCCGTGCCGCATACCAGTTGATACTCGCCTGGCTCGCCGGGTGCGGTGAACGTGGCAGTGGCGGACTCTCCGGGCCCGACCTCGACTTCCCAATAAATGTTCTCTTCGTCCTCGTCGCCGAAGTCTTCGCCCACGGTTGTGCCGAGCTTCATGATGACGAATTCATGCACGACCGCGCCGCTGTTCCTGGCATTGACCGTGATCTCCTGACCGGCCGGTATGACGAAATCGGCCGGGACGAACTGGAAGTCGGTGAACTCGACATCAATGGTCGTGGAGGGACCGCCTGCACCGCAGGCCGCCAGGACAAACGACAGGCTCAAAAGCAGAACGGACAACAACTTTTTCATAAATCGTCTCCTTTGGAATGCGAAGATGTTACATTAATCTTCACAATTCGACAAGATAATTTCGACAACATGGTCGAATTTCCTCAAAGAGCCGGGCCGTTCCTGCCGCGCGGAAAGATGGATTACAATCACGCCATGCGGAAATTCGCCTGGCTGGCAATTGTCGCTTTCCTGACTGCCTGTCAACCAGCAACGACTCGATCCATCACCATCCTCGACGGCGACCGGGTCCAAACTGTGAGTTTCGCCAGTGGGACGGCCGCCGACTTGCTGTCCCGGGCTGGCTTGAGCCTCTCCCCCGCGGACCGCGTCCTCGCGGACGGACAGCCGGTCGCGCTCGACCAGCCGCTGGATTCGGTCCGCGTCCTGCAAATCCGACGCGCTGTTTCGCTCACGCTGTTGACACCCGACGGGCAGAGTCACGTTCTACGGACCGCGGCATTCACCGTCGGCGAGGCGTTGAACGAGGCGGGCATCCGCGTCGGCGCGGCGGACCGGCTCGACCCACCCGCGGATACGCCCATTCGCGGCGCGTTGACCGTGACCTACGCGCCCGCGCGCGACCTGTCCGTGGCCGTCAACGGGCGCGTCGTGCAAATCCGCTCGTCCGCCGCGACGGTGGGGCAGGCATTGGCCGAGGCGGGGATTCCACTGATCGGGCTGGACTACAGCCTCCCGTCCGAGAATGAGCCGCTCCCGGCCGACGGGCAGATCCGCGTGGTTCAGGTCTCCGAATCGCTTACGCTGGCGCTCGAGTCCATCCCGTTCACAACCGAAACAATTCAATCGCCCGAAGTCGCGTTCGGCGTTCAGGAAGTGGTCCAGCCGGGGCAGGCGGGACTGGCGATCAGCCGTGTGCGGATTCGATACGAGGATGGACGCGAGGTCTCCCGAATCACCGAAAGCGAAAGCGTCGTCCGCCCCCCACAGACGCGCATCGTCAACACCGGCACGCAGGTCACACTGACCAGCACCACCGTGGACGGCGTCAACATCCAATATTGGTACGTGATGCAAATGTATGCCACATCGTATTCGCCCTGCCGTTCGGGCGTGGAGGGACAATGCTTCACCGGCACGGCCAGCGGACTGCCCGTGCAAAAAGGCGTGGTGGCCATGTACCGCGACTGGTTCAATGCCATGCAGGGAATGGAAGTGTATGTGCCCGGCTACGGCCGCGCGGTGATCGCCGATCTCGGCGGCGGCTTCCCCGACGGCCGCGCGTGGATTGACCTCGGCTTCAGCGACGACGATTATGAAGTATGGAGCGGATGGGTCACGGTTTATTTCCTGGCTCCCGCGCCCGCGAGTATCCCATGGGTCCTGCAATAGAAACCGCGAAGAAACGAAGACCGCCAAGAGAATCAACTTCGCGAAGGTTGAATAAAACTTCGCTTCTTCCTCTCTTCGCGGTGAATCCCGCGGAGCCGCGGCTGGAGACCGTGTTATGACCAACACACAAAAAATCATCCTCGGTTGTCTCGGCCTGATCGCCTCCTGCCTGCTGGTCGCGGTGGGCTTCCTAGCGATGGACGCCTATCACTCCACGTGGACCCAGCCGCTGGGTCCCGCGCTCTCCCTCCCGACGTACACGCCGGGACTCGCCTCCGTCCCACCGACCGAGACCCCGTTCCAATCCCAGCCCGTTTCCATCGTCTTCACTGCGACGCCCACTTTGATTCCACTTGCCTCCACCCCCTTGGGGGGGACAGGGGGTGTCCCGACGTCTCTTCCAACCGTTCCCGTCGAGGCGCCCGCGTTCGCGGCCTGCGGCGGACCGCCTCTGATGACCCTGCTGGTCGTTGGCTCGGACGCGCGCTCCGACAGTTACAACTACGGACTGGGCGACGTGATCCGCATCGTGCGCGCCGACTTCGTGGCGCGCCGCGTGACCATCCTCGAGTTCCCGCGCGACCTGTGGGTGGAGATTCCCGACATCGCCGACAACATCAACGGGCAGGATCACGAAAAATTGAATCAATCTTATCTGTATGGAAATCCAGGCTTCGGTTATACGGACGATCCCGCGCAGGGTCCCGGCCTGATGGCGCGCACGCTCGATCTCAACTTCGGCGTCCGCCCCGACCATTACGTCGCGGTCAACATGCGCACGTTCGAAAACATCGTCAACGCCGTCGGCGGCATAGACATCGACCTGCCCTACACCATTGACGGACGCACCGCCGACGATACGCGCAGAAGCCTGCTCTTCGTGGAAGGTCCGCATCACCTGAACGGACAACAGGCCCTGCAACTGGCGCGCATCCGCATTGACGGCGTGTTCGAGCGCACCGACGCGCAGAACCTGGTACTGTGCGCCCTGCGCGACAAACTCACCAGCCCAAGCGTCGTCGGCGACATCCCCGAACTGATCGCCTCTTTTCAGGATAACGTCCAGACCGATCTCAGCCCCGAGCAGATCAGCCAACTGGCCTGTCTCGGAACGCAGATGTCGCCCGAGGACATCGTCTTTGCCGCGTTCCCGTCCGAGTTGTTCACGCAAGCCCGCGTGTACGATCCCGTCTTCAAAGGCCGCGTCTTCGTCTGGGACGTGGACTTCAACATCCTGCGCGAGTACGTGCGCCAGTTCAACGCGGGCACGTGGCCCACGGCCGAGCCGCCCGGCGACGCCAGCGACGAAGACCAGCCCATCAGCGTCTGCCCGTAATGCCGCGCCGTTTTGCCACTCCGCTTCCGCCCGTCAATGCCGCCGCGCTGCTGCGGAAATACAATTTGCGCGCCGATAAATCCCTCGGCCAGAATTTCTTGCAGGACCCGGCCGCGCTGGCGAAGATCGTCCAGGCCGCGGAAGTCTTGCCGACGGACACCGTGCTGGAGATCGGTCCCGGGCTTGGAAGCCTCACCTGCCATTTGGCCGCCGCCGCGAAGGAGGTCGTTGCGGTCGAGCTGGACGGGAGGCTGGTCCCTGCCTTCGAGGAAGTGACGCGGCCCTTTGACAACATCCGCCTCATCCAGGGCGATATGCTCAAAATTTCACCCGCTGAAATTTTGAGCGTTTCCGATTATCTCGTTGTCGCGAACATTCCCTACTACATCACGTCCGCACTACTGCGGCACCTGCTGGAGAATAAGCCGCGCCCGCGCCGCGTGGTATTGACCGTGCAAAAGGAGGTCGCGGAGCGCATCTGCGCCGCGCCCGGCGACCTGAGCCTGCTTGCGCTCAGTGTGCAGGTGTACGGACGGCCGAGCATCGCCGCGAAGATTCCCGCGGGCGCGTTCCATCCCGTCCCCAAAGTGGACTCGGCTGTGGTGCGTATTGACCTCTTCCCCTCCCCTTTCGTCCCTTATTCTCTTTTGGATACTTTCTTCGCGTTGGCAAAAGCAGGCTTCGGTCAGCGGCGCAAACAATTGCGCAATTCACTCGCCAGCGGATTGAAAAAATCCCCTGCCGAAATCGAAGCCACCCTGCGCGCCGCGGGCATAGATCCCCAGCGCCGCGCTGAGACTCTCAGCCTCGATGAGTGGAGAGAGCTGACGGCGCGGTTAAAATAACTGACTGAACTGTGTGAGACAAAAGTAAAAACGGAGGTTCAAGATGAAAAGCATCGTTTGTACTCTCTTGCTCTTTAGTTTCCTCCTCGCCGCCTGCGCGGCTGTTCCTCCTTCTCCCACACCCTCGCCCGTCCCCTCCGCCACGTTTACCCCCGTCCCCGCGCCGACACAGACCCTCTCCCCCACCCCCGAAGCGCCTGCCATAGACGAACATGATTTAAACCCGGCCTATGAGCAGGCCGTGTCACAAGAATTCATGGGCGTTCAAATTAACGCCAGCCTTATAACCGACAAATCCCTTGACCCTATAATTAAAAAAGTGACAATAGACGACGCTACCTACGCGGAGTTTATCGCCAAAACCTTTTATGAAGTCTGGAAGGGTAGGGGAGGAGAACTCACTTTTGAAGAATATATGGCAGCCTGGGCAAAGGCACAGGAAAGCGGGTTGCCGGAGGATTGGAGGGTAGTTGAGATAAAAGACATCTGGGCTAATGATCTGGCTGATGGGAAAGGATACGAACAGAGGCCCTACACAATCTGGCCGATGTTCTCCGGCCAGGCCCTTAGTAGAGTAATGGGAATCGAAAATTTCTCTATTGCTCTTGTAAGCGGTAAGGCGGTTAAAAACGTCACCGTTATGAACAGTGAAGGAGGAGGATATGGGACAAACTTGGATCCAGAAACAAATACTCTCTACATATATGGGACTGTATATGCCGGATATTATGGTGAAAAAAGCATAGCCAGCGGGCTTAGCGGCATTCCCTGGTGGTTGATTCGGAATACTGGCGGTTCAGTTTCAGGATATGGTAGCGAAGATAATGAATTAAAAAGACTTTTGGTAGACGGAGAACTAGAAGTATACCCTTAACCTTTCCACTTCTTTATGCTATCCTAAATTAGGATGATTGAGTTAGATGAGAAAATTAAGGTAAAGTTGCTTTTGTTCCTGGCCTCGCTACTCTCAATACTCCTGTTAAGTTTAACTTTCTACGCAGATAATGCAGATGCAGCCTGCGAGCCGCCGGAGTGTGGTGTGCCTGGGAAGGATTGTAGTGATTGGGGGGCGGAATATCAGTGTGTGGCTAAGTGCTGTGTGAAGCCGGATGGCGGTGGGGGAGGCGGGGGAGGCGGGTGCCCGTGCGGGGCGAGAAACTGGACCGAGTGCAAAAAATCCTGCAATCCTTCCAAAAGACGGGGGCAATGCGGTTGGACCGCCGACGGGGCTCCGAAATACTGGTGCGCCATGAACGAATGTATAGCCTGCCCCTCGTGCAACGCAACCGCCCCGACGAACATATCCTTGAGAATCTCGGGGACGAGCATGATTGTAAATTGGACTCCGGGCGTAAACGGAGTCTCGCAAAAGATTTTTATTGGCGCAGAAAAAAGCGCCGTTGAGGGAAGTTGTCCCGACGGCACCGGAGGCAGTTCATGGTGCTGGAGTTACAGGTGGCATGGCTGAAAGAACAACGAGTGGCGGTTCCTCTGGATGCGCTCGCCTATAGTGAAGATGTACTCTCAGTTCTTCTGGTCTTCCTTCATAAGGATATGTGGGAGAATAGTACAATTCAATTTTCTCTCGCACATCTACTGGAAACATCCTTTGAATATTTGAATCCCATGTCGAGCCACGCATGGGAACCTCTACATTTTGAATAGATCCATCCACCTCAAGGTGGATGACAGCAGGGAGATTTTCACTCCCTCCTCCCAGAGTAGCACAATATGCCCACACATACACTTCTTGACCTGATCGCCCTAAAATATCCCATTCGCACAAAGAATATTTATATAAAGCAGGATCATATCCGGAAAGGACAGCCTTTATTAATTCTGTCTGATATTCCTGCCATCTTTCAACTTGAATTGCATCGGGTGTAAAGATGGGAGGAGGCGGCAGTGTTGATATTGGCGAGGGCGTGGGATAAACAATAGTGGCTGTTGGCGAAACACCCGTTGGGATAAATATTTCGGCTGGCAGAGGCGTTACCAAAGGTGCGCAAGCCCCCAATATGATGGCTAATTGCGCAATGACAATTTGCGTTTTCATGTTTTGCCTCCTGTCTTATCAACGCACGCGCGCCTTTTCTCCCATTTTCCTCAAATCGCGGCACTCCCACAGCACGCGCCAGACGTGCAGGGCCGCCTCGGCTTGAATGCGAAACGACATCTTGGATTTGCCCCAGCGGCGGTCGGCAAAGTAAATCGGGGACTCGATGATCTTGTAACCGAGACAATACGCGATATAAGCCATCTCCACCAGAAAGACGTAGCCATTGGCCTGGATGCGATGCGACGGCATCCCCTCGATTGTCTCGCGCCGCCAGAGACGGTAGCCCGTGGTCACATCGCGCAGGGGGAAGCCGAGAATGGTGCGCGCGTAGAAATTGCCGAAGGCGGAGAGTCCCTTGCGCCAGCGCGGCCAGCGCTCGTCCACCGCGCCCCCGCTCACATAACGGGAGCCGATCACCACGTCGCAGGAGGCGAGGCGGGAGGCCATCTCCACGAGGGCGGACGGGTCATGCGAAAAGTCCGCGTCCATCTGCGCCAGCGCGTCGGTCTTCGTCTTCAAGGCCTCGGCAAATCCATTCAGGTAGGCGGTGCGCAACCCAAGTTTGCCCTCGCGGTGCAGGACCGAGATCCGCCCGCGATGCTCGCGCGCCAGTTCCTCGGCGACCTGACCTGTGCCGTCGGGGCTGTTGTCGTCCACGACCAGCAGGCTCAAATCGAGCGGAAGCGCAAATAAAGCGGAGACCAGCCGGGGCAGGTTCTCCGCTTCGTTATAGGTTGGGGTAATGACCGTGATGTGCAACTGGCTCCTAATGTTTCAGCCGCAGAAGCTCCATCTTGAGTTTGTCAACGGCATCGAGATTTCCCGGCTTGAGCGCCATCGAAGCAGTCTTGACCGCCAACCGCTTCGGGTCCTTCCTTGCCTGCTCGCGATCTTTGATGGGATAGAAATAATCCACCGACTGCTCGAGGCGGCCGCGCACGCGCGGCTCCATTTCCACGGCGCGGGACGGATCGAGCACCATCACGAACTCCGAGGTCCCAATGTGGCCCAGGAAATCGTCGCCACCCTCGGTTTCGCGCAGGGCGTTTTGAATCATCATGCTGACCGCCCGCAGGACGTCGTCCGAGGCGACGAAGCCGTAGGATTCGCGGAAGGTGTCCAGGTTCTCGAACGAGACCAGCAGGATGGCGGATTCGTGCTTTTCGAGCGCGTCCTTCAGGCGTTCGTCCACCAGCGCGCCCTCGGGCAGTCCGCTGACCGGGTTGGTGAGCGAACCCTGGCTCATGCGCTTGAGCGCGTTGCGCACGCGCAGGCGCAGTTCCTGCACGTCGAAGGGTTTGGTGATGTAATCGTCCGCGCCCAGTTCGAGACCCTGCAATCGGTCCTCGCGCTCGCGCTTTTCGGTCAGGAAGATGATCGGCACATCCGCGGTGCGGCGGTCACTGCGCAGGCGGCGGGCCACCTCGTAGCCGTCAATGTCGGGCAGGCGGATGTCGAGGATGACCAGGTCGGGGTGGATCGTCTGGCAGTTGCGCACGCCGTCCTCGCCCCAGTTGACGGTGAACACGTCATAGCCCTGGACGCGGAAATACGCGTTCAGCATTTCTGCAACGTCGAGATCGTCCTCAACTACAAGGATTTTCGGCTTGGCGCTGGTCACGATCCCCCCGATCAGGAAAGCGGTTCTTTCTGGATGACGTACTCGCAGACGTTATCGCCCATGGCGATGCACTTGGATTCGTTTACGCGGAACTCGTTGCCGCCCGAAACCCATTTGAGGCTTTCCTGCAAGATGCCGGTGGCGATGAAACAGACCGGCTTGTCCAGCCCGTGCCGCCCGGTGCATTCCGAACACTTGTGGATGGTGTAGACGAACTCATTCTCCCGCTCCTCCACCGTGCTGTGCTGGTCGCTGATTTGGGAGAAGATCTTCGCCTCGGCCGGCAGGCCGATGCGCAGTTTCGCCTGAAGGGGCAGGACCTTGAATGCCAGGTCGCCCACGCCCGCCAGCGCGCCGAAGTTGCGCAGACCGTCCGCGAAAAGGGCGCGTCCCACGCGCAGGGAAAGGCCGCGTCCGCCGCGCGGACCGTACATCTCTTCGAGCGCCATGTTGATGGCGGCCACTTCCGCAAAATCGAACCCCTTCTCGAGGTTGTCGGGCATGGGGCTCTCGATATACTGGCCCAACCCGGCCAGGTTCAGGATCGCGTTCAATCCGTTGCGGCCCATCACCTCTTCCAGGGCGCGCAGCATGATCACACCAAACTTATTGGGATAGGCCGAACCGCTTTTTTGTATGGGACTCATACAGACTCCACTAGATCAGTTTCGTGAGATCTTCGGCGGCCCGGCGCATATCCAGAAAGATCAAACCGAGCTTGGCCTGCTCACGCGCCAGGGCGGTGAGAACGGCCTCCTGGCCGACCGACATCAGCACAACGTAACCCTTCTCGCCCTTGATGTAAACCTGCTCCAGTGAGCCGCGTCCCAATTCGGTCGCGATTCGCTCGCCCAGCGAGAGCATGGCCGCCGACATCGCCGATACGCGGTCTTCCTCCACGCCCTGCGGCAGGGCCGACGCAATGCTCAACCCATCAACGCTGACGACGGCGGACGCTTCGATATCGGGAGAAGAAGCCTGGAGTTCCCGCAGGCGGTCCACCATCTGTTGTGTGCGTGACTTGGACAAGGCTGCCCTCCTCGAAGAATGCCCGACCCGGCCGAGCCGAATGAGCAAGATTTTTAGTCATGCTAATTTAGCACAGGCATGTCAATGTGTCAAGTTGACCAGGAACTGCGGCAAATCCCCTCATTTACAAAACCGTAAAGCGGACATGCTATAATCTCGAACTCGAAAAGAATATGCAACGATTACTTCCACTACTCCTCATCCTTGCAGTATCCCTGACCTCATCTCCCGCCGCCGCGCAGGATCCTCAGCCCGCCTCCGAGCCGGACGATGGGGCCGTCGTCTGTTCCCCGGGCGCTTATCTCACCCCGCCGGACGACTGCCTGCCGCTCGGACCGTCCGCGTATTACACGCGGCTGGCCCAGTTCGGTCTGACACTGCCCATCCGTCCGCTTCCATACGCCAGACCCGACTCGTCCCTCACCTTGCTTCCCTATTTCTATTTTCACCTCGACAATGACACCGTGCCCATCGTCAGCGCGCCCGGCGAGACCAGCGGTGCGCAGGCCTTCATGCCGGGCTTCGTATACGTGTCGTATATTAACCGCGTGGACACCGGTCACGGTATCTATTACCTCCTGCAGTCCGGCGGCTGGATTCCCGGCAAGGGAGCGCGCGTGTCCGAAATATCCAACTTCCAGGGCCTCATTCTTCGCTCCACGCCGCGCAACGCCTTTGCCTGGGCCTTCGAGCAAATCCCGGTCAAGCGCGCGCCGGGCTATAACACGCCCGAGACCGGCGAGGTGATTTATCCGTTCGAGATCGTCCAGGTCTATGGTACGGTCCAGGCCGACGGCGTGGACTGGGACCTCATCGGCCCGGACCAGTGGGTGGAGGCGCGCAAAGTCGCCAAAGTCACGCCGGACACGACGCCGCCGGAGGGCGTGACCAACGGACGCTGGATCGAGGTCAATCTCGCCGAGCAGACCCTTGCAGTCTATGAAAATAATGAAATGGTCTTCGCCACGATGATCGCCAGCGGACTGGAGCCTTTCTGGACGCGCCCCGGCCTGTTCCAGGTCTTCCAGAAAAAAGAGACCGAGACGATGCGCAACAACGACCCGTCCGATTTTTACTATCTGGATAACGTGCCTTACACAATGTATTTCGACGGCGCACGCGCTCTGCACGGAGCCTACTGGCGCACGCGCTTCGGCTACCCCCAGTCGCACGGATGCGTCAATCTCTCGGTCGGCGATTCGCACTGGCTGTTTAACTGGGCCGTCGAGGGCGATTGGGTCTACGTCCACGATCCCTCCGGGCAGACTCCCACCGATCCCGCCCTGTACACCGGCGGCGCGTATTGACACTCATTCCTGCGTGTGGTAAACTCTCGCCCGCTGTTAACAATGGTCCCGTGGTGTAGCGGCCTAACATGCGGCCCTGTCAAGGCCGAGATCGCGGGTTCGAATCCCGTCGGGACCGCCAGACATGCGAGAAAAAATCGGCGCGGATGAGGCCGATTTTTTTGTTTAAGGTTGCACATTCCAACCATCGCCCTGAGCGCAGGCAATGTTGATGTTTACAACTGAACGACAACGCATCTATAATCCACGCAACAAATCGTATGGAGCAATACTTCACTGCCGATTATCACGGCGCGCCGTTTCAACTTTTCGGTCCCGCGCACTTCGGGGCGCTGGGCGCGCTTTTGATTCTCAACTTCTTCCTCTTACAATTCAGGTCCGCTGGCGAACATGCAAAGCGGACCGTGCGCTGGATTCTCCTCAGCGCCATGTGGGGCGCTGAAATTACCTGGCACCTCTGGAACATATTCAACGGCCTTTGGTCCATTCAGACCGTCCTGCCACTACACCTGTGCAGTGTGCTCATCTGGCTGACAGGTATTTTGCTTATTACGAAGAATCAATACCTCTACGAGTTTACCTATTTTCTGGGCATCGGCGGCGCGATTCAGTATCTCGCCACACCCGACCTCGGCATTTATGGCTTTCCCCACTTTCGTTTCTTTCAGACCTTCACCACACACGGACTACTGCTCACCTGCCCGATCTACCTGACCGCTGTCGAAGGCATGCGCCCGACGTGGAAGTCACTGCTCCGTGTAGTGGTCGGGATAAACCTTTACATGATTCCAGTCTACTTGATCAACTCGGCGATTGGCAGTAACTACCTGATGATCAACGCCAAGCCCGCCACGACCAGCCTGTTGGACCTGCTCCCCGATTGGCCGTACTACATCATCCACATGGAACTCATCGGCCTCGCCACCTGCTTGTTGCTGTACCTGCCCTTCGCGGTCAAGGACCGACGCGGGCTTGCTTGACGGAATCCTCCGTTCGGGTAAAATGATGCCACCGGGGCGATGGCGGAATCGGCAGACGCAGCGGTCTTAAAAACCGCTGGGCGCAAGCCCGTGTGGGTTCAAGTCCCACTCGCCCCATCACGTTTTACCGCGAAGGAGCGAAGTCCGCGAAGAATCCTTCGCGGCTCGAAGGTAGCTTCGCGGTCTTATTTTCTTCGCGGTTGATAAAAGATATGTTTTACACACGTCAGAAACTCGAAGAGATCGAAGACAAGAGTCTCGCGCCCTACGCCATGCGCAGCCGCGAGACCAAAGGCCGCGCCTACCTGGACACCGAGCCTGAGTACCGCACCGCCTTCCAGCGCGACCGCGACCGCATCCTGCACACCACCGCCTTCCGCCGCCTCGAATACAAGACACAGGTCTTCGTCAACTACGAGGGCGATTACTTCCGCACGCGCCTCACGCATACCCTCGAAGTCGCGCAAATTGGACGCACCATCGCGCGCGCGCTCGGCGCGAACGAAGATTTGGTGGAGGCCATCTGCCTCGTCCACGATGTGGGACACCCGCCCTTCGGCCATTCAGGTGAATCCGCACTGGCGCGTCTGATGAAAGACTTCGGCGGCTTCGACCACAACAAGCAGTCCCTGCGCATCGTCACCGAACTGGAACAACGCTACCCCGAATTCCCCGGCCTGAATCTCACCTGGGAAGTGCGCGAGGGAATCGTCAAGCACGAATCGGAATACGACATCTCGGATGCCTCGGCCTTCAACCCCGACCTGCGCGGCAACCTCGAGACCCAGATCTGCAACGTGGCCGATGAACTGGCCTACACCGCCCACGACCTCGACGACGGCCTGCGCTCGGGCATGATCACCACAAAAATGCTAGAAGGCATCGCGCTGTGGGAAATCCTGGCCGAAAACACCCAGTGGCGCGGCCCCGACCTCGAAGACCTCGCCCGCCATCGCATGATCCGCCAGTTGATCGGGATGGAGGTCACCGACCTCGTGACCGCCACCGACGCCCGCCTGCGCGAGAGCAAGGCCAGGTCCGCGTTGGACGTGCAAAAACTCAAATACAACGTAATCGGCTTCGGCGAAGACATGCAGAGGCGCAACCGCGAACTGAAGGACTTCCTGTACGCCAACATGTACCGTCATCACCGCGTGGTGCGGATGCAGGTCAAGGCCGAGCGCATCCTCTCGGACCTGTTCGCCGCCTACCGCGCCGAGCCCGCCTCCCTGCCCGAGCACGTCCAGAAACTGATTCCGACGCGCGGCCTCGAACGCACCATCTGCGATTACATCGCCGGCATGACCGACCGCTACGCGACCGAGGAACACCAGAAACTATTCAACCCGTTGGAGAAACCTTAGAGGCAGCTATGGCCGATACATATTTGACCGCCGAAGGCCTGGCCCGATTGAAAGCCGAACTCGAAGAACTCAAAGGCCCGCGCCGCGATGCGCTGGCCGCGCGCCTGCGTTCCGCCATTCAAATGGGCGACCTCTCCGAAAACGCCGACTACCACAAAGCCAAGGAAGACCAGGCTTTCCTCGAGGGCCGCATCCAGGAGTTGGAATACATCCTCAAGAATGCAGTCGTCATCGAAAAGAGCGCGAACAACGATACGGTGTCCGTCGGCGCGCACGTGACGATTCAGGAGGAATCGTTTCCGCCCGAGACCTATCACCTGGTCGGCCCGCAGGAGGCCGATCCGCGCAACGGGAAGATCTCGCACGAATCCCCCATCGGCCGCGCTCTGCTCGACCGCCGCGCCGGAGATGTGGTGGATGTGGAAACCCCCGGCGGGAAGTCCAAGTTCAAGATTTTGAAGATCGAATGAACCAGCCTGAAAATCAGAGACGCCCTTTCGGGCGTCTCTTGCATTATTTCTGCTTCGGCCAGATGGCCAGTTCGAGCGTGATGCGCTCGAAGAAACTGTTGACCGGCATGGCCCCCTGACCGTATTCGAGGTCCACCACGGTCGCCAGCAGTTGCAGGGTGGCCGTCTCGAGGACGATCTGTCCCTGCGGCTGGATCGGGACCAGTTCACCCTTGGCCTCGAGGCGGGAGCGGATGGCCGGGTCGTTGAATGCGTGCGGGCTCATCAACACCTTGGTGGCGGTCTTGATGTCATTCTTGTCGAACAGCCAGATTTCGATGGCGGTCACTTTCTTTGGCTCGCCCACGCCAATCGTCTCGGAAACGCCGACGCCGTATTCGCCGAGGAATTCGCCTGCGGGCGAGTCGATGCTGAAGGATTCGTCATAGAGGTCGTCGCCGAGCACATACGTGGTCATGGTCTGCGTGATGGGTGTCTGCAGTCCCAGCGCCTGGAAATCAGTGCGCTCGACGGAACGGTTGATCTCCTGCGCCTGCATCGCCGCGCTGACCTCACCCGTGCGCGGTGCGCGTCCGCGTAGGATGCCGCGGAAGAAGACGAACGCTCCGACAACGGCGACCGCCGCCACCGCAAGCACCGCCGCGCCGATCAAAATGACGTTAAACGTGGAGGTCGTGGATACCGGCTGAATGGGCTCCGCGCCGATCGGTCCGAGAACCGATTCGATCACGGTCCGATAGGCGAGAATCGCACCGGGATCCTGTGTCCCGGGATTGGCCTGGATCTTCGCCAGCAGGACCGGCGCATTTGGGCCGAGATTCATCCAGCGGTCTATTGCCGCATTCGTGTTTTGCGGGTCGAGGATGAAGGAGTCGATGGCCATCCGCAGGTAGTCCTCCTGCAAGTCGGCCCGCAGGAGTTCCGGCGTGGTATCGGTCACTTTGAGGGGATCAACATACCACGCGTAGACCAGGCCGAGCACAAGGCCGAGGATCCCGGCAAGAATGCCAACGACAAGGGGGCTTTTTAACAAGGCGGTCAGTCGCATACTGAATCCTTCCAGGCTCACAGGGTACGAACGGTCGAAGGCGATACCTTATTATACAGCAACACGCGGGCAGTCTGCCTACCTGCTTTCCAGCAAGTACATACGTCTCATGGACTCTCGAACATCCACGGCTTCTCGGATCGAGAACCGGTCTCCGAAGGCGCGCTCGAAACCCTCGCGGGTGTAATCGGGAAAAATATCCTCACGGGAGCGGAGAAGTTTATCCACCTGTGAATCGCCCTTGGGCACGAACTCGATGATCAGCCATTTGCCCAGGCCGTGGAAGAACTCGGCCAGCCGCGGCAACGGGACATTGTTGGAGATCGCCAGATGATGGATCAACGCCAGCGCAAAGACCGCGTCCACGGGGCCGCGTTGCGCGAAAGAATCGCGTTCCTCGTTTGCCCAGCCCAGCGCGGGACTCGGGTTGGTCAAATCCAGCACCAACGGCAACAAATTCTGTTCTTTTGCCGATTTGATCTTCTGATAGTTCTGCTCCACCGCCGCGGGGTCTATATCGAACGCGACCGTTGGAATGCCGATACCACTCGCCAGGCGGCTGAATTCGCCGTTGTTCGCGCCCAGATCCCAGACGGAGGCGGGCTTGATCTTTTCCAGCCAGCCCGCGATGATCTCCTTCTTGTGGATGAAGGCCGAGTCGCTGTAATTGGTGATATCGTAGTAATTGCCCCATTCGGTGCCGGCGGGTATCCACTCCAGTTTGCGGACCGTCCCTTCGAGACTCTCGATGAGACCGATGAAAGCGTTTTTGCTCATTTGCCGTTTGATGCGTTCCTGCTTCACGTTCGCATCGGCGTAGCGGGTCTGGGCACGCGCGTGCAAATGAATGTGAGTTCCGAGACCGAAATTGAATTTCGTGCGCGCAGGAAGCAGGCGGCTGGCGAGGTCGAGCGGGACGCCGTCAATGTAGACGCGCATTAACTGACTGAGGCGGACGTCGCAGTGCGTCATCAATGACAATGGCGCGAGGAAGTGCTGGCAAAACTGCCGATAGGCTACCCACGGCTCGCCCTCGCGGTAGACCTCGAAGGAGAGTGTGTCAATTAAAATCGGTTTACCATCCAGGAATTGGATATTGTAGGCACTGGCATCCTTGAGCGACATTCTGAGTTTGAGGGCGCGCTTCTGAATGGACAACGTCGCCAGCGCGGCATCCTTCAACTGGTCGAACGACCATTCGTACGGATATGAAATGAACGGCAAACGCAGAGGCTGGATGACTTTGAAAGCTAATGAGGGATCAGGGGGTTTCTCGTCCACTTCGGTGTGAGGGACAAGCAGGCCCGCTTTGACCAGTTTCTCGTACAGGCCCGACTCCATCAAACGCGCGTAATCGTCCGCGTAGGCGCGGTTGACCTGTCGGTAGAGAATCCCGCCGCGGGAAAACAGGAATCCGTTCGGGTCCCGAAAAGACGCGCCGAGCCCCTCGTTATTTCTCGTCGGCATCGTCGGCGTCAGTCCCCTCTTCCCTGGACTTGATTCCAAACCAGCCCTTGATCTTGCCCCATGAAGCGCGCACGGCTACGCCAATCCCCAGAGCCGCGGCCAGCAACAGTTGAATCAGAAAACTGCCGGAGCCGGGATCGAGATAAGCGGGCGGCGCGCCCAGAACATCGAGCAGGGGATTTGTCAAGAAAAGCATGTTATCTCCAGAAGATTAAATTAGCGGGCGCTTTCAGGAATCACTTCGTCCAGCAGGAAACTCTCCTGGCAGGCGGTACACTGCGCCTCGCGTTTGTTGGCGATCACCAGCAGGCCGCCGCATTTCGGGCAGGGTTGCGCCAGCGGACGTTTCCACGAAGTGAAATCGCAGTTGGGGTAATTCATACAGCCATAAAAGATTCGGCCCTTGCGCGTCTTGCGTTCGACCACGTCGCCGCCGTCTTTCGGGCAGGTGACGCCGATCTTCTCCAGCCACGGCTCGGTATGACGGCATTCGGGGAAACCACTGCACGAGATGAACTTGCCGTAGCGGCCATAGCGGATGACGAGTTCGCGCCCGCACTCGGGACAGGCGCGGCCAATCGGTTCGGGCCCGGACTTGGTGACCGGCATCTCGGCCTGCGCCTTCGCCACCTTGACGGAGAACGGCCCCCAGAACGCGTTCATCACGCGCACCCATTCTTCGTTCCCCGCCGCGATCTTATCGAGGTCTTCCTCCATGCGCGCCGTGAAATGATAGTCCACGATGTCGGGGAAATATTGCATCATCAGGTCGTTGACCAGGATGCCCGTCTCGGTCGGGAAGAGGCGGCGGTCGACGCGCTCGACGTAGCCGCGCTGCTGGATGGTGGAGATCGTCGGCGCGTACGTGGACGGGCGGCCGATCCCGTTTTCTTCGAGCGTCGCCACCAGGGACGCTTCGCTGTACCGCGGCGGCGGTTGCGTGAAATGTTGTTCGGGGATGAGACGAATCAGTTCCTGCTTTTGTCCCTCGGCCACGCCCGCGGGGATGCGGACGTTCTCGTCGCCCTCTTCCGATTTGACGTCCTCGTTTTTGGCTTCTTCATATACAACGAGGAATCCAGGGAATTTGACCGCCGACCCCGAGGCGCGCAAGAGGTACGAATGTGTCGAAGTTGTACCTGTCACCTCGACTTGCAGCGTGTCATACACTGCGGCTTCCATCTGTGAAGCCACAAATCTCTGCCAGATGAGTTGATACAACTTGAACATGGCAGGCTCGAGGAACGGCTTGACCTTTTCGGGGTCGCGCATGACCGAAGTGGGACGCACGGCTTCGTGCGCCTCCTGAGCGCCCGCGGATTTGGTTTTGTAGATGGGCGGCTCGGACGGCAGGAAGTCCCCGCCGTATTTTCCCGTCACGTACTCGCGCGCTTCCTTCTGCGCCAGTTCGGAGACATTGGTCGAGTCGGTGCGCATGTAGGTGATGAGACCGGTCGTGCCGCCCTCGCCCACATCCTGGCCTTCGTAGAGTCCCTGTGCGAGGCCCATCGTGCGCTTGGCCGTGAACCCAAGTTTGCGCGAGGCCTCCTGCTGTAACGTGGACGTGGTGAACGGCGCAGACGGCCTGCGCTTCCGTTCGCCGCGCTTGACTTTGGTGATCGCGTACGCGGCGGTTTCCATGTCCACCAAAATTGGCTTGACGATTTCCTCACTTCCAAGTTCTGGTTCCTTATCGTCAATGCGCGCCAGTTTCGTGAGGAAGGTTTGCTTCAGGCCTTCGGGCTTGAACTCCGCGCCGATGGTCCAATATTCGACGGGGACGAAGGCCTCGATCTCGCGCTCGCGCTCGACGATGAGCCGCAGCGCCACCGATTGGACGCGTCCCGCCGAGAGACGGCTCCGCACCTTCTCCCACAGGATGGGGCTGATGCTGTAACCGACGAGGCGGTCCAGCACGCGCCGCGCCTGCTGGGCATTGACCAGGTCCATGTTGATGCCGCGCGGATGCGCGAAGGCCTCGTTGATGGCGGGTTCGGTGATCTCGTGGAACACGACGCGCCGCGCCCGCGAGGCGTCAATTTGCGCGGCCTCGAGCAGATGCCACGAAATGGCCTCGCCCTCTCGGTCGGGGTCGGTGGCGAGGTAGATTTCCTCGGCCCCTTTCGCCAGTTGCTTCAGTTCCTTTACGACTTCCTTTTTTTCGTTCGGCACGCGATATTTCGGCTCGAAGTTATTCTCCACATCCACCGAGAGTTGCGAGCGCAACAGGTCGCGGATGTGTCCCACCGAGGCCTTGACCGTGTAGCCCTTGCCGAGGAAACGTCCCACGGTCCTGGCTTTGGCGGGCGACTCGACGATCACAAGTTTACCTTCGCGAGTATCTTTTCGCTCCGGCGGCGTCATGCCTTCGTGCGCAGGCGTCTTGCCCGTGCGATATAACTTCGTCCCGCATACCGGGCACACACCGACTGTCACCGCCGAACCGCGGGCGTTGAACGATGGGACGGGGTCCTTTATCTCCCGTTTCGTTTTACATTTCATGCAATAGGCTTCCATGCTACCTCCGACCTCACTTATCCCCTCCCGCCGCTGTGCGGCGCCCTTCCCTTCTCTCTCCCGGCGGGAGAGAGAAGGGAAGGTTTCGGGTGGGGTTGAGAGAGGTTAAGTGTAATGTTCGCGATCCGAGTTCTTCAAACCATCCACGATGTTGCGGACTTTCTGCGTCTGATCTTTATGACAGACCAGCAACACATCGCCGCTGTCCACCACAATCAGGTCGTCCACGCCGATGGTCACAACCAGGCGGTCGTCGCGGTTGCCGTACACCAGCGTATTGTGCGTATCTTCCGCAATGTGCTGTCCTGCGAACACGATGTTGCCGTCCTTGTCGGGCAGGAGCACGTCGAAGAGTGAATCCCACGAGCCCACGTCGCTCCACTCCAGCCCGCCCGCGGGCATGACGGCCACCTTGTCGGCGCGCTCCATGATGCCATAGTCCACGGTGACCGTCTCGAGGTCCGGCCAGACGCGCTGGATCACTTCCTCGCGCCGCGCGGACGCCCATTCCGCCGCGATCCCGTCCAGGGCGGATTTCAGCCCGGGCATCTGTCTGCCAATCTCGCCCAGGATGGCTTCTGCCTGCCAGACGAATATGCCGGAGTTCCATGAATGGTCGCCCGTGGAAAGCATTTCGCGGGCCTGCGGCTCGGCAGGCTTCTCCTTGAATTTGGAGACGCGATAGACGGGATACACAACGCGCTCCGGGATCGGCTCGCCGCGCTGGATGTACCCATAGCCGGTGGCCGCATAAGTGGGAGAGACGCCGAGAGTGACCAGGTATCCCTTCTCGGCCACGTCCACTGCCACTCGAATTAACAAGTGAAACAGGTCGCGATTTCGGATGAAATGATCGGCGGGCAGGACCGCCATCACCGCTTGCGGATCGCGTTGAAGAGCCGCGACCGCCGCCAGCCCGACGACAGACGCCGTCCCGCGCGGCTGCGGCTCGATCAGATAATTTTCCTTTGGAATCTCAGGAGCCTGTTCCTGCAATCCTTCGACCTGGTCTTCCACGGTCACGACCAGAATACGCTCGGGCGGAAGCAATCCCTTCAGCCTGTCAACGGTCGTTTGGAACAAAGTACGATGCTCCTCGAGCAACGGAAGCATCTGCTTTGGGCGGCCGCGCCGCGAGACAGGCCACAGGCGTGTCCCGCCTCCGCCTGCCATGATGACTGCATAGGTATGATCAAGAATATCGGTCATTTTCTACACGGAATCCGAAGTCTCCAGACTTCGGAAATATCCGAAATCCAACGTCTGGAGACATTGGACTTCGGTGCACAAATTTATCATGCCAGGTAATCCGCCTGCGATTCGCGGACCGAGACGTAGTTCATCCCGCCGACCTGACGCACCATTCCTTTTAATTCCATGAGCGTAAGTGTAGCGGAGACTTTCTCAATTGGCAAGCCGGTCTGATTCCGCAATTCGTCCACGTGGACGGGTTGGTCTCCCAGTGCGCTCAATAACTGCGCCTCCACCGCGTCCGCCGGCAGGGCCTTGCGCGCCGCCTTTTGTGCGCCCACGCGCGTCAGGTTGAGCGCCTGCATGATGTCGTTCACGCTCAATAACGGCTGTGCTCCCTGTTGGATGAGTTTATTCGTGCCTTTGCTCTGCGGTGCGAGGATACTGCCCGGCACGGCAAAGACCTCGCGTCCCTGCTCGGCCGCGAACTCGGCAGTGATGAGCGCGCCGCTGGTCTCGCCCGCCTCGACGACCACCGCCGCCATCGAAAGCCCGGAGATGATGCGGTTGCGCGGCGGAAAATTGGCCGCCTCGGGCGGTGTGCCCGGCGCGTAGTCGCTGACCAGCGCGCCCTGCTTCATCATCTGCTCGGCCAGCTGGCGATGCTCAGGCGGATAGATTTTGTCCACGCCGGAGCCGAGTACTGCAACCGTCCGTCCACCCGCGCGCAACGCGGCCTGATGCGCCACCGCGTCCACACCGCGCGCCAGTCCCGACACAACCGTAATCCCATTTCCAGCCAGGAACGCAGCCAGCTCTTCGGTAATTTGCCGTCCGTATGGCGTGACGCGCCGCGTGCCCACAATCGCCACCGCGAATTCATCCTCCGCGGTCCATTCGCCGCGCACGTACAACACGGGCGGCGGCTGGTCAATTTCTTTCAGACGCGAGGGATATAACTCATCATCCCACGTCAGGATTTGGACATTTTGCTTTTCGATCTGACTCCACACCCGCGCCAGGTCCACTTCGCGGCGGACTTTCTCCAATCCCTCGGTCGCTTTGGGACCCAGGCCTGCCGCGCGCAAATCGTCCGTGGACGCGGCCCAGGCCGCCTCCACGCTCCCGAAATGCGCGATCAGCGCGCGCAGGCGCACCGCGCCGATGCCTTTCACCAGATTGAAGCCGACCCAATAAATTTTTTCGTTCATTCCTGTTCGGTAGGACAAACTGCCAGTTTGTCCTACAGCCCTTCGAGCAGATGCACGTGGATTTCTTTTTTGGGCAAATCAACCCCAAGCAACACGTCAGGGATGGCGGGCAAAAGAATCTCTTTGCCGTCCTCCGCGCGGACGACGTACACGTCATTCGCGCCCGTTTGCATGATTTCGGTCAATGCGCCGAGTTCGCGTCCCTCGTCCGTGACGACGCGCAGGCCGATGAGTTGATGCTGGTAATACTCGCCCTTCGCCAGCGGCGGACGGTCCGCGGCCCGGACGTACACCCACTGGTTGCGATAAAGTCCGACCGCCTCAGGGGTGGTCAGCCCATTAAACGAGACCAGCATCGCGGTCCCGTGCGGACGCGTGGAGGTGATTCTAATCGGTTGATAATCTTCGCCCACAAAAACCTTCGTCCGCGCGGTCAGACGCTCGGGGAAGTCTGTGTGAACGTCCATGATAATTTCACCGTGAACGCCGTGCGGGCGGCGGAGAAATCCCACCGCCAAATAGACAGGCTCGCCGGTCGGCGAGCCTGAACCAGCACTGGCTGGAACTTTCTTGCGGGGCATCAGGGTTCCATCACGTCGAGGGTGGCCTGCTTGCCGCTTCGGTCGGCGGCGACCCGCAAGAGGGTGCGGATGGCGTTGGCGACCCGTCCGCTCTTGCCGATGACGCGGCCCATGTCGTCTTTGGCCACGCTCAACTCGAGGCGAAGTCGGCTCCCGCCGCCGTACTCGCGGACTTCCACCTGTTCGGGATGATCCACCAGCGATTTGGCGATGTATTCAATGAGGTCTTTCATCTTGCCTCACTTGATTTGTTGCAGCAACAGGATCGGACTACTCGGCGGCGGCTTTGGATGGGGACGCGGCGGCCTCGGCCATCAGTTTCTCGACCGACTCGCCAGCCTTGAAACGCTCGAAGCGATCCATCACGCCCGCGGTCTTGAAGACCTTTTCCACGGATTCGGTCGGCAGGGCGCCGTTCTTCATCCAATGGTAGACGCGGTCCTCTTTGACCGTAACGGTCGCGGGCTGGGTGCGCGGGTTATAGAAACCCAAAATCTCGAGGAAACGCCCGTCGCGGGGAGATTCCTTATCGGCGGCCACGATGCGGTAAGACGGCTGGCCCTTGAGGCCAACGCGGCGAAAACGAATACGAACCATCGAACACTAACTCCTTATTAGGTTGAAAGTTGCAAGTTTTAGGTTGCAGGTTCAGGCAGGCGAGAGAGGGGGGCGTGAAAGGACGCACTCGCAAGTCCGAAATCCACAGGGGCATATTTTACCAGAGAAATTGACCAGCCTAAGCGGTTCCACCCACCTCGATTTGACTTACCCAAACAACCTCCCCAACCCCTTTCCTCCCGTCTTCTGCAACATTTTCATCATCTTTTGCGCTTCGCGGAATTGCTTGATCAGGCGGTTCACGTCCTGCACTTCCATGCCAGAGCCAGCCGCGATTCGTCGTCTGCGTGAGGCGTTCAAAATGTCAGGGTCGCGGCGTTCTTTCAACGTCATCGAATTGATGATCGCTTCACTCTGTTTGAAATTCCGCTCGATGTCCTTCGGGTCAATCTGACGCGCGGCCTGTCCCATCTGCCCGGGCAGCATGTCCATGATCTGCGCGAGCGGGCCCATCTTTTTCATCTGCTTCATCTGGTCGAGCCAGTCTTCGAGAGAGAACTGTCCCTTCATCATGCGCTCGGCGGATTTTTGCGCGACCTCCTGATCGAAGGCGGCTTCGGCTTTTTCGATCAAACCGATCACATCGCCCATGCCCAAAATCCGCGACGACAAGCGCGCTGGGTCGTACGCTTCGAGTGCGTCGAGTTTCTCGCCCGTGCCGATGAACTTGATCGGCACGCCCGTCACCGAACGGATGGAGATTGCCGCGCCGCCGCGCGCATCGCCGTCCATTTTCGTCATCATCAGACCCGTGATCGAGACGTTATCGCGGAATCCCTGCGCGATGTTCAACGCTTCCTGACCGATCATCGAGTCGACCACGAGCAGGATTTCCACCGGCGGGACTTTCGCCACGATGGCCTTTAACTCGTCCATCAACTGCGCGTCCAACTGCGACCGACCGGCTGTATCCACGATCATGACGCCGAATCCGCCCTTTTCAGCCTTCTCGAACGCGCGCTTGACAAGTTCTGGCGGCTTGAGCTTCAAATCCGCCTCCACGGGGACGCCAATCCGCTCGCCGAGTTGCTGCAACTGGGTCACCGCCGCGGGGCGATATGGGTCGCCTGCGACGAGCAGTACCCGCTCCCCCCTCGAACGGAGCATCTTCGCCAACTTCCCCGCGCCCGTCGTCTTGCCCGATCCCTGCAAACCGACCATCATCACCACGCGCGGTTTGGGACCGGAAAGATTCAACGGCGCCGGTTCGCCCAATAACTGAATCAGTTCCTCGTTGACGATCTTGATGACCTGCTGACCCGGAGCCAACGCCTTCGACACTTCCGCGCCGACCGCGCGTTCGCGCACGCGGGCAACGAACGCTTTGACCACGCTGAAATGCACGTCCGCTTCGAGCAGGGCCAGGCGCACTTCGCGCATCGCCGCGTCCACGTCCGCTTCGGAGAGTTTTCCGCGGCGACGGAGTTGGTCGAAGACCTGGTTGAGGCGGGAGGTGAGGGATTCAAACATGGAAGACACCAGAAGCCAGGTTTCTCAAAGAAACCTGGCTTCTGGATTGTAGTCGGGAACGGGCCGAGGGTCAAGAAAGGATGCGCTTCGTCTCCGTTGCACTCCGCTCAGCGCGCTGAAAATACCTTGCTTGACAATCCCTATATCACCTAGTAAAATCCCGTACGCTTAACAACCGAATAAGTCTAGCCGAGATAGCTCAGTTGGTAGAGCACGCGACTGAAAATCGCGGTGTCCCCAGTTCGATCCTGGGTCTCGGCACTCTCGGCCAGGTTGCAAGGCCGAAAGCGCGGGCGTGGTTCAGTGGTAGAACGTCTCCTTGCCAAGGAGAAGGTCGTGGGTTCGAATCCCATCGCCCGCTCAACGATTGAGGATTGCAGATTGACGGGGAATCGGCAATCCTCAATATGCTACAATAATCTCACGGCGTCGTGGCCAAGTGGTAAGGCAAGGGTCTGCAAAACCCTCACCACGGGTTCGAATCCCGTCGACGCCTCTTTCAATTTCAGATTTTCCATTGTGGATTTACGATTGACGCCGAAAGGCGTCTTTTCTTTAACACCTCGGGGTTCCCCGCAGGGGGGACGATGCGAATCCCGTTGACGCCTCTTTCAATTTCAGATTTTCCATTGTGGATTTACGATTGACGCCGAAAGGCGTCTTTTCTTTAAACACCACGGGGTTTCCCGCAGGGGGAACGATGCGAATTCTCGCCGAAATATCCTCCCGAGCGAGCCTTCCGGCTCGTTTTTGTTTTGTACGATGTCGCAATGAATTGTGAAGGGGAAAAAGCCTATAATTTGGATGAAAATCTAGGAATTCGCCCTGTGAGACGCTTTCGATCAAACCTTGCTTTTCGAGTTGCCCTTCTTTACCTTCTGGCGGGGAGCATATGGATTCTGTTCACCGACCAGATCGCCGTCCAGCTATTTCCCAATATCTTAGCCCTGACCGAGTTCCAAACCTACAAAGGGTGGTTTTTCGTCCTGGCGAGCACATTGGTGCTGTTCCTCGCTCTCAACCGCATCGTCGTGCCGCCAGAGGTGGCAGAGCGGGAGTTCGAGGATCTGCTGGAACGTACGGTCGAGGGGGTGTTTCAGTCCACCCCGGATGGCCGCTACAGGAGGGTAAACCCGGCCATGGCGCGCATTTACGGGTACAAATCGCCGGAGGATATGATCGCCTCGGTCAAGAACATTTCAACACAGGTCCATGTAGACGCCGATTCCAGGGAACACTTCATTCACGCACTCGAGGAACACAGCGTCGTGGAAGGATTCGAGGCGCGCAACTACAAGAAGGATGGAAGCATCATCTGGACTTCCACCAACGCCCATGTCGTGCGCGACAGCCGCGGCAAGGCGCTTTACTACGAAGGCTTCGTCACAGACATTACCGCCCGCAAGCGGGCCGAGGAATCCCTGCGCGTGAGCGAGGCCAGATACCGCGCCCTGGTCGAGAACCTGCCTCTGGTTGCATTTCTGGACGATGTCGATGAGGCACAGACGACGCTCTATATCGGCCCTCAGATCGAGACACTGACCGGCTATACGCCCGAAGAATGGATGGCGGCAGATATGTGGACGCCTTCCATCCACCCCGACGATCGAGATCGAGTCGTCGCCGAGGACAGGCGTACCAACGTCAACGGAGTGTCTTTCCACTGCGAATACCGCATGGTCACGCGCGACGGGCGCGTGGTCTGGGTCAAAGAGGACACAGTCCTGGTGCGAAACGAAAATGGGGACCCGTTATTCTGGCAGGGAATCATCGTTGACATCACGTCGCAGAAGAAGTCCGAATTGGCGCTGACCGAGAGCGAAACGCGCTATCGCACGCTCGTGGAACAACTCCCCACCGCCGTCTACGTGGATCTGGCGGACGAAAGCAGCATGACCATTTATGCCAGCCCGCAGAGCGAGGCGTTGACCGGATACACACCGGAGGAATGGCTGGCTGATTACGGACTGTGGGCCAAAATTCTTCATCCGGAGGACCGCGAGCGCGTTCTGGAAGAGCACAGAACGAGCAACAAAACCGGCAATTTCAATACGGAATACCGGATGATAAGGAAAGACGGGGAGGTGGTGTGGATTCGTGACGATGCGCGGCTGATTCGCGACGAGGACGGCGCGCCCAAATACTGGCAGGGGGTGCTCATTGATATCACACAACAAAAGACGACCGAACGGGCTTTACGCGAGAGCGAGGCCCGATTCAGCCAGATCTTCCACTCCAGCCCGGTCGTCATGGTAATCAGCGACCTGGATGGCGGCATACTGGACGTCAATACCTCATTCGAAAAAGTGACCGGATACAGCCGGGACGAAGTGGTTGGGTTACGCACACGCGACTTGCATCTCTGGGTCAACCCGACGGAAAGGGATGAAATTGGCAAACTCCTGGAACGGAAGGGGTTCGTCCACGACTATGGATACTCGTTCCGTAAAAAAACAGGGGAGATCGGGTACGCGTCCCTATGGGCAGACGTAATTGACATTGGAGGCGAAAAGCGCGTCGTTTCGACATCGGTTGACATCACGGAGCGCATCAAGGTGGAGAAGTCCCTGCGTTTCAGCGAGGATCGATTCCGTAAGACGTTCCAATCCAGCCCGGTGGCAATCTGCATCACCAACCTGAAAGACGGCCGTTTTATAGACGTTAACGACGCCTACATTCAACTATCGGGCTACGACCGCGAGGAGTTGATCGGCCGCACGGCCCTCGAACTGAAAATGTGGAGGACCGAGGAGGAACGACAGGAATGGGTCGACCGGCTGCTCAGGGAAAAATCCATTCGCAGCCTCGAATCGCCTTTTATCACTGCGTCGGGCAATGTCCTCGATACGATTGCGTTTCACGAACAGATCGAACTCGGCGGCGAGGCCTGCGTCCTTTCACTGTTTTACGATGTGAGCAAAGAGAAGGAGGCGCGCGAAACACTGCGCCGGACTGCCGAAACGTATGAGGGCATGTTCAATAGCATCACGGAGGCGATTTATATTCAAAACGAGAAAGGGGAATTTCTAAACGTCAACGAGGGCGCGGTCAAAATGTACGGGTATCCGCGTGAGTTCTTTATCGGGAAGACGCCCGAGGTCCTGAGCGCACCCGGGAAGAACAACGTAGAAGAGGTGAAGAGGGCAGTCCAGCGCGCCTTCCAGGGAATCCCCCAGCAGTTCGAATTCTGGGGAAAGCGCAGTAACGGTGAAATTTTTCCAAAGGACGTGCGTCTCTACAAAGGAACCTACTTCGGACAAGAAGTGGTCTTCGCCATTGCCCAGGACATCACCGAACGCCGCAACGCGCAGGATGCCAGGGAACGCCAACTCAGGGAATTGACCGTTTTGCACGAACTGGCAACCGCCAGTTCCCGGGCAGAAAGCGTGGACGCGCTGGTCGAAAAGGCCACAGAAATCATCGGCAACGCCCTTTTCCCCGACATCCTGGGCTTTCTGCTCATAACCGAGGATGGGCAATCGTTCTACCCGCACGCCTCGTATCGCGGCATCATCCGCAAGGATCGCATCCACAGTTATCTAATCGGCGAGGGCGTGGCCGGGCAGGTGGCGGCAACAGCAAAACCCATGCGCGTCCCCGATGTCAGGACGCTCGAAAATTATATCGAAATCAATCCAGAGACGCGCTCGGAATTGTGCGTCCCGATGATCGTCGCGGAACGCGTCATCGGCGTGATCAACGCTGAGAGCAAGACCCCCGCGTTCTTCACCGAGGAGGACGAGCGCCTGCTCGTTACCATTGCAGGACAACTCGGAACCGCCATCGAGCGGCTCCGCAGCCAGCAGGCGGAACACGAACAGCGCGTCCTGGCCGAGGCCCTGCGCGATACGGGCGTGATCCTCACCAGCAGTCTCGATCTGGACAAGGTCATGGATTCCATTCTGGAAACGCTCGGCAGGGTCCTGCCCAGCGAGACCGCCAGCATCATGCTGATCAACGACGGCATCGCCCGCTTCCATCGCCACCGCGGATTCCAGGAACGCGGTCTCAAGGAATGGATCGAATCCCTCGAACTCGAGTGCTCCAAGATCCCCAGCCTGCAAATCGTCATTGATACGGGAAAGCCGCTGCTGGTCTCGGACACCGAGACCGATCCTGCATGGATTCGTTTCCCGCCGACGGCTTGGATCCGCTCCGCGCTGATCGCCCCCATCAAGGGAGAGGATACCGTGATTGGGTTCATTGACCTCGACCACAACCAGCCGGGGTTTTTCACCGCCGCCCATGCGGAACGATTGATGGCGTTCGCCAACCAGGCCGCAATCGCCGTCCAGAACGCGCGCTCGTTCGAACGCGAACAGCGCCGCCGCCAGGAGGCCGAGACACTGCGGGAGGCGGGCGCGATCATCACCACCACCATGGACACGGGACAGGCTATTCAATTGATCCTGAACCAGCTGGCCCGCGTCGTCCCCTACGACAGCGCCTCGGTCCTGCTCCTGAAAGACGGATTCCTTGAAATCGTCGGCGGACGCGGCTGGGCCGATCCGCGTGCAGTTTTGGGGATAAAATTCCCCGTGCCGGGCGACAACCCGAACACCGTGGTCATTCAAGAGCGGCGCCCGCATATTGTGAACGACACCGCCCGGGCATATGCACCCTTCAACGAAAAGCCGCACGCCCATATCAAATCCTGGCTGGGTGTGCCGCTGATCGCCCAAAACCAGGTGATCGGCATGCTCGCCGTGGACAGCATCGAGCCGAATCATTTTAACGAAGAACACGCCCGGCTGGTAAGCGCCTTTGCCAACCAGGCCGCTGTTGCAATCGAGAATACGCGCCTGCTCGAAAACAGCCAGGAGCAGGTGAGTCGCCTGACGGCCCTGCGCGACGTGGACATGGCCATCGCCTCCAGCCTCGACCTGCGCGTGACACTCAACATCCTGCTCGATCACGCCCTGACCCAGCTCAACGCCGGCGCCATTGACATCCTGCTTTACAACCAGGGACTGCAACACCTCACCGTAATCAGAAGTGTCGGGTTCCGAACCGCCGGCGGCCCATCCGGACAGATTCGCATCAGCGACAGCCTGGCCGGGAAAGTGACCCTCAGCCGCCGTCCGCTCCACATCTACGACCTGAAACAGGCCCCCGAATACCCGCGCCTGGAGTGGCTGGCCAGCGAAGGATTCGCCTCGTACGTGGGCGTTCCCCTGCTCGGCAAGGGACAGGTGAAGGGCGTGCTCGAGGTCTTCACGCGGTCCGAGTTTTCGCCCACGCCGGGCTGGATGGAATTCCTGCACACACTGGCCGGGCAGGCCGCCATCGCCATTGACAACTCCCAGCTCTTCGAGAACCTGCAACGCTCGAACCAGGAACTGTACCTGGCCTATGATACGACACTGGAAGGCTGGGGAAAAGCGCTCGAACTGCGCGACAGGGAGACCCAGGGACATACCCGCCGCGTCACCGACATGACCCTGAAACTGGCGCGCCGCCTCGGCATCGGCGATTCAGAACTGACCCACATCCGCCGCGGCGTCCTCCTGCACGACATCGGCAAGATGGGCGTCCCGGACCACATCCTGAACAAGCCGGGAGCGTTGAACGAGGAGGAGCGATACGAGATGCGCAGGCATCCGCAATACGCCTACGACCTGCTCTACCCCATCGCGTATCTTCGCCCCGCGCTGGACATCCCCTACTGCCACCACGAACGCTGGGACGGCAAAGGCTACCCGCGCGGACTCTCGGGCGAGGAGATTCCGCTCGCGGCGCGCATCTTCGCGGTCGTGGACGTGTGGGACGCCCTGCTCTCCGAACGCCCCTATCGCGGACCCTGGAGCCGCGAGGAGACCCTCGAATATATCAGGAAGGAAACCGGGACACATTTCGACCCCCTGGTCGTGGAAGTTTTCTTCGAACTGATCGAAGAAGAAAAGCGAGTAGGACAGGTCTGAGGCCTGTCCTACTTTGATACGCTTGGTTGATGTTACGCATCGTCCCGAAGGTTTGAAAGGGAACCTTCGGGACGGTCTGCATATGCTGGGTCACTTCACGCGCAGGAAGCGACGCCTGCCAACCTGTAGAACGCCGGGGCGCGGGAAAGGCGCGTCGCCGCGTTCCAATGTCTCGCCGTCGAGGCGGACACCCTTCTGGTCTATCAGGGCGCGCGCTTTGCTCTTGCTCTCCGCCAGTTTCGCGTCGAGCAACACGTCCAGCACGGTCTGCCCCGGCTTGAGACTGTATTCGGGCATCTCGTCGGGAACCTCTTTCTGCTGGAAGGTTTTGACGAACGCCTCCTGCGCCGCGTCCGCCGACGAATCGCCATAGAAGATGCTGGTAATCTCGCGCGCCAGTTTCATCTTCGCGTCGCGCGGATGCATAGAACCATCGTTGACTTTCTTCTCGATCTCGGCGATCTCGTGCGGCGAGAAACGCGTTACAAGACGATAGTAAGTTCCCATCGCAACGTCGGGCACGGACATCACCTTGCCGTACATGTCATCCGCCGTGGTGTTGATCGGGATGACGTTGCCTGTGGACTTGGACATGCGCTGGATGCCGTCGGTGCCGGGCAGGATGCCCGTGATGACTCCCACCAGCGGCTTCTGCCCGAGCGCCTCCTGCAACTTGCGTCCCGCCACGATGATGTTGAACAACTGGTCCGTCCCGCCCACCTGCACGTCAGTCTGCATGGCGACCGCGTCGTAGCCCTGCATCAACGCGTAGAACGTCTCGTGCAGGAAGATCGGCTCGCCCTTTTCGAGGCGGTTGGCGAAGTTCTCGCGCGCCAGGAATTGTTGCACGGTGAAGTTCTCCCCCAGTTTGATCAAATCCACCAGCGAAAGTTCAGAGAGCCATTCGCCGTTGTAGCGCACTTTCGTCCTTGCACGCTCGAGCACGCGAAAGGCCTGGTCGGCGTACGTCTTCGCGTTGGCCTCCACCTGCTCCAGGGTCAGGACGGGACGCGCCTTGTTCTTATCGGAGGGATCGCCAACCAGCGCGGTGTAACTCCCGATGAGGAAAGTCACTTCGTGGCCGAGGTCCTGGAACTGGCGCAGTTTGCGCATCGTGATGGTGTGACCCAGATGCAGATCGGTGGAGGTCGGGTCGTAGCCGCAATAGACGCGCAGGGGCCTGCCATCCTTCTGCGAGAGAAGGAGGCGTTCGCGCAGTTCGGCGGTCATGGCCTTCTTCAAGTCCTCGTCGCCGTATTCGGTTCCCTGCATCAACAGTTCCACTTGCTCGTCAATGTTCATGACAACCTCATCACCGTAACGTAAGATTATTCTTGCGTTACAAAAAATTACGCATCACGTTTTACGCTCCCGTGATGCGTCACTGGCAGACGTAAAACGCGCCTCAAGCCCGCCCATAATAATACACGCCCTGGGTTTCGCCCTGCAATACCAGGTTGCTCGACTTCAGCACCGTATCCAGGATCTCCTGGCCGCCTTCGAATCCCGAACGCATCGTCTGGCCGAGCAGGCGGGTTTCGCTGTACAACTTGAACGTAAAGTGAGACGATTCACCCTGGACTTGCACCCGCTTGCCCGCGCGCGAGGCGACCACCGCCACATTCTGGACCTCGGGCCATGTCAGCGACACCGAGCGGAGTCCGTTCTCGAAGTGAATCCCGCCCGCCTCCAGACGGATGACCGTGCGTCGGTCCACCCAGTTTCCCAGCGAGATGCTGGAAGCGGAAAACAAAAGGAAGGTCAGGAACGCCCACACAAAGCCGGGCACCGCGCCCCAAAGACTGTTGACGATCAACATCAAAACGGTCAGGCCGACACTCAATCCCCACGCGGTCAATTCCCCGCGGCGAGGGAGTATTTCGGGACGGAACTCGCGGCCATTCGACATGGCGTGCATTATATCACTTGCCTTTTGTATAAATCCCGCAAGGCGGACTCGGCCTGCTCGAACTTGAATTTGAATCCCATTTCCTGCAATCGTTTCGGCGCGACATACTGGCCTTCGAGAACCAGCGAACTCATTTCGCCCAGCACGAACCTCAACAAAAACGCGGGAACAGGAAACCAGAACGGACGCCTGAGCACCTTCGCAATCGTGCGGAGAAATTCTTCGCTGCTGACCGGATTCGGCGCGGCCAGGTTGAACGCGCCGCGCGCCTTTTCGTTCTCCATCAAAAAGCGGATCGCCGCAATATGATCGTCAATGTGAATCCACGAGAAACCCTGCGTCCCGTCCCCCAACTTTCCGCCAACGAACAACTGCGCGGGCAAAGCCATCAGAATCAGGATCAAGTTCTGCCGCGAGAGCGCGATGGATGTCCGCAGAATTACCCGTCGCACGCCCATCTCCTCGACCGAATCCGATGCGGCCTCGTTGTTCCTGCAAACGCGCGCGCCGAAATCATCCGCAGGTGGAAAGTCCTCTGTCACGCGTTCCTCGGAAGAATGTGGGCCGTAAAACCCCATGGCCGAGCCTTGAACGAAAACCTTCGGTCGCGGCGACGCGGCGCGGATCGCCTCGGTGACCGCCCGCGAGGCGTCCACGCGGCTGTTCATGAACTTCTGTTTCTTTGCCTCCGTCCACGGCCAGTTTGCCAGAATCTCGCCAGCCAGATTAACGACCACATCCAACTCATTGACCAGTTCCCCCCAACCGCGCGTCGTACGCGCGTCCCAGCCGACGGCAATCGCGCCTTCGGGCAGGCGCGCCTTCGACGGCGACCGCGTCAAAATCCATACGCGGTGCCCGTCGGCAAGCAGCGAACGGGTCAACGCCCGGCCGATCAGGCCGCTCCCACCGGCAATCAACACTTTCATCCCAGAATCTCCATGGTCGTTACGAAAGTCACGGTTTACGAGTTTAAGCAACCAGCAGTATAATCAGCCCTTGTGGAGGCTCCATGAACGAGCCTGTTCTCGTGCTCAATGCGAACTTCGAGCCAATCAACGTATGCAACACCCGGCGGGCCATCGGGCTGATTCTGGCGGGGAAAGCCGACATGGTCGTGAACGGCCGCGGCCACATCCAGACCGTGAGCCTGTCTCTGCCGCGTCCGTCGGTCATCCGCCTCGAGTTCATGATCCACCGCCCGCGGCCGCGCGTCAAACTGACCCGACGCGAAGTCTTCCGCCGCGACAATTATACCTGTCAGTACTGCGGACGCCGGGATGGAAGCCTGACCGTGGACCACGTCCATCCGCGGCACCTGGGGGGCGAGCACGTGTGGACCAACGTGGTGGCGGCCTGTCCCGCCTGCAACCACCGCAAGGGCGGACGGAAGCCCGAGGAAGTGCACATGTCGCTTCTGCGGATTCCAAGAGAGCCGCCTGCGAACGCGGCGTACATTTTTGGCCGCCACATGAACGAGTATCAGGAGTGGCTGCCGTTTATCGAAGGCTGGTAAGAAAAGCCGTTTCCTCGAAGGAAGCGGCTTTTTTGATTCAAAACTCCAGCGTCATGAAATCTTCGGCCAGGGCGATCTCGCCCTGAAAGTTCTTTTTCGCCTCGGTCACCAGGTCCTGGGTCCGAAACGAACCGTTCGGGTAGTGGATCAGGTACAGCCTGCCGACCTCCGCCTGCGAGGCGACTTCGCCCGCCTGCGCGGGCGACGAATGTCCGCGCGAGGCGCCCGAAGATTCGTGGATCAGCACATCCGCGCCTTCCGCGAGTCGGATGACTTCCTCGCAAGGCTCGGTATCGCACGAGTACGCCATGACCTTTTTGTTCTGCTTGAATACCACCCTGAGGCCAATGGTCGGCACGAGGTGCCGCACAGGGGAAGAATAAAAGCCGAACTCATCGCAATCCAGCACGGGGGTCATCTCGGCCGCCGGCAGGCGCGTGAACGAGACGGGGAAGAAATCGGGCCAGCTTTCCCAATCGTAGAAACCCATCAGGTCTTCGACCCGGTCGAGTGTGTGGTGCAGGCCGTAGATGTTGAGAGGACGCTTGCGTCCCATCAGCCACATGTCCATCAAAAGCAACGGTACACCGGAGACGTGATCGGGGTGGAAATGGGTCAGTATTAAATCCGTGAGATCGTTGAAATCCACGCCCGCCTGCTCCAGCCGCAACACCGGCGTGCTGACGCAGTCGATCATCACCGTGCGCCGTTCGCCCACGACGACCATGTGAGTGTTCTCGTGGTTCTTGTGAGGGATGGCGTTCGAGGAACCGAGGATAATGACTTTGGCCATGGGGCGTCCCCTTTTAACCGATGACATATTCCAGCAAATGCGGTGTGACGTACACCTCGATGACGGCCGCCACCGCCAGCAAGGGGACCACCAAACCGACGATGACGCGCGCCCAGTGCGCGACCGCCTCGATCAGGACCTCGCCGATGGTCTTGCCCATCTGCGGCGCGACCAGCACCACGCCCAACTGCAGGACCGCCGCGCTCGACAACACAAGCGCGGGGATCTCGAAGACGCCATGCGGCAAAATCCCTGCGACCAGCATCAACCAGGGCGATTGTCCCATCAGGTCGAACAATCCAAGCAATGCGCCGACCACACCGATGTTGATAAGATACGCGATCATGCCGAGCACGCTGAACGAGAACAGGCCCAGCAGGCCGATGGTGAGCACAGCCCGCAGATTATGCAGGAAGAGGGCGGGCGCGCTGATATTGAGATTGAACTCGCCCAGCGTGATGGTCTCGCCGATCTCCTCACGAATGTCGGCCACCTGTTCAGGGCTGGCCTTCGCAAGCACCTCGCCCACGTTCCTGTTCGTCCATTCCAATCCCCAGAAGAAACTCGCCACCGCCAGGGCTGCCAGCACGAGAATGGACGGACTCATTTTCCGAACCGTGCCGCCGACCGAGTGGCGATACCATCCGCCCAGCGAGTGCGCGTCGCCCTTGAAGGCCTGCCAGAACGAACGCGCCATCCAGCGCAGGTTCAACATGTCGATCTCGCGTCCGAGCAGATACTCGCGTTGGAAATGCGCCAGCCCGACGCGAATCAACAGTCCCGCCAGAATGAGCACTGCCACCACAGCCAGCCAGAGCACCTGGTTATTGCCCCAGAACAAGAGCACCGTCTCGCCCTGCATGAGGATGGCAACAGGAATGACAATGAAAGACGCCAACAGGTTCGCCGCCTTGACCGACGTGGACTGCACCGAGAAGACGATCGCGGCGCTGACCATCAGCACGGCGTGTGAAATCGTCAGCAGGATCAACTGCGCCATCACGGCGGGGTCGGGCATGGCAATATCCTGCCGCGAGACGATGATCAGATACAGTCCAATGGCAGCGAAACTCGCGACGAGCGGGGTAATGATTCCAACGATCAACTTGCCAAAATACAACTGATAATCGTACAGAGGTGTACTCAGCAGGGGTTCGATGGTCCCGCGCTCCTTTTCGCCCACGAACGATTCGAGCGCCACCACCAGCGAAACGGTGATGGGGAAAAATCCGATGATCAAAATCGAAAACGGCACCAGCCGGTCGATGATCAGGTTGCCGCCGTATTGATTGGCGTATTCGACCGCCTGCCGCGCCACCTCATTCATCAGGAACGGGAAGATCAGCGTGAGCACAATCAACGGGAACAGCACGCGCCAGTCGCGCAACTGGTCGCGCAGTTCGCGGCGGCTGATCAGCCAGACGAGTGAAAAGTCGTGCCGCATCATTGCACCACCGCCTGCGCCTCGGCCATGACCTTGAGATAGACCTGCTCCAGACTGCGCGGCACCTCCTGCATCGCCATGACAGGCGCGCCGCGCCGCGTCAATTCATGGACGAGGAGCGGGTTCGCCGCCTGAGGCTCGTCCACCCGAAAACGGATGCGCGTCGCCTCGCGTCCGCTGAGGGCGATGCCCTCAGGCAGCTGCAAGCCGTTCATTTCCCACGGCTGTGAAAACAGCACTTCGTACTCGCGCGGGCCGAGTATCTTTTGTTTGAGCGCATCCATCGTCCCGCTGAGCAGGATACGGCCGCGATAAATGATCGCCACCACATCGGCAAGCGCCTCGGCCTCGGCCAGGTTGTGCGTGCAAATGACAATCGTCCGTTGGGAGGAACGCAGGCTGGCGATCTCGTCCCGCACCAGCCGCGCGGACTCGGGGTCCATCGCGGAAGTCGGCTCGTCCAAAAGCAGGACGGGCGGCTCATGCATCAATGCCCGCGCCAGCGCCAGTTTCTGCTTCATGCCCTTCGAGTATTCGCCGATACGGCGGTTGACCGACTCGGTGAGGCCGAAATAGTCGAGGAGATACGCCTTGCGCCTGGCACAGGTCTCAGCGCTCAGGCTGTAGACCGCGCCGAAGAAATCCAGGTATTCACTGCCCGTCATGCGGACGTACAGCCCGTGTTGTTCGGTCAGCACGCCGATGGAGGCGCGCACGTCCGCGCCGCGGGCGGCGACGTCGTATCCCGCCACGCGCGCCCAGCCGCGGGTCGGGGTGAGAAGCGCCGTGAGCATCCGCACGGTGGTGGTCTTGCCCGCGCCGTTCTGTCCGAGGATGGCAAGAATCTGCCCCGGGTGGACGGTCAGGGTGACGCCTTCCACGGCTTTGAAGTCGCCGAAATACTTGGTCAGATCGTTCGTTTCAATCATGTTTTACCCAGCATAGCACGGCAGAGGCGATGGTCACAATAAGACAACAGTCCCGCCGCTCACGAAGCGCGGCGATGGCGCAGAAACAGCGCGGCGGCCGCGGCCAGCGCGATCCCGGCCATGACCGTCTGATTGGCGTTGACGCCGCCGACCAGGGACGCGTCGAGGCGCAGGAAATCCAGAAAGAAGCGTTCGGCTGGATACAGGACGAGGTAGGCCAAAAACAAATCGCCCGCTTTGAGCGCACCGGCAAAGCGCCTTCCCAGCCAGAGCAGGAGGAACATATTCGCAAGGCTTAGCAGAGATTCGTACAGAAACAGGGGATGAAAATATTCCACCGTCTCGAAGCCGCGGACTCGGTGTAAAGGGTCAATGTAAATTTTCCACGGCAGGCCGGTGGGCGCGCCGTACAGTTCCTGGTTGAAGTAATTTCCCCAGCGGCCGATGGCCTGCCCGAGTGCCAGGCTGGGCGCGCCGATGTCGGCCCATTCGGCGAAGCTCAGTCCGTGCTTGCGCGCGTAAAAATACAACGCCGCCGCCCCGCCGATGACCGCGCCCGGGATGCCCAGCCCGCCCTCCCAGACTGCCAGCGCGTCGAGCGGATGCGTGAGATACCAGGCGGTTGTAATGCCCTGCTCGATTGAAGACGGAGGCGGCGTAAAGATGTGCCACAGGCGCGCGCCGATCACGCCGCCGACGATAAGGTAGATCAATAAGTCCCACACAATCTCGGGGTCGTGTCCGCGGCGCTTCACCTCGCGGAACGCGAGCCAGCCGCCCGCCACCGCGCCGAGCATGAGCAGGATACCGTAAAAACGGACGAACAAGGAACCGATGTAAAAACCTTCGGGCATGTAGTCTCCGACACGGAAATGGGTTCGCGTTCAACCGCGTCCCGTTTTCATCTCCCTGTGCGCCTGCGCGCGGACGTGCAAAATGCGCTGGAGCGCGGTGAAATTGGTGAAGACCGCCATGATCCACATGGCAACGATTGGGACGTTAAAGACCAGTGACGGAATCAGGACGATGTAGCGCTCCAGGCGCGTCAACATCCCGACTTTGGCCTGAAAGCCGAGACCCTCGGCGCGGGCCTTAACGTAAGAGACCAAGACCGATCCGGCCGCGGCGGTAAAGGTGAGCATTACAGCGAGAAGATCGTTTTGTTGAAAGAAGTAATAGACCAGTCCGCCGAAGATGAGCAGTTCGGAATAACGGTCGGTGACCGAGTCTATGAAACCGCCGAAGTCGCTTGGCTCGCCGCGCAGGCGCGCCATCGCGCCGTCCAGAGCATCAATGGGCCCGGCCAGCAGGATGACGAAGCCAGCAATCGTCATCTCGCCGCGAGCAATGAAGAGCGCCCCGACACACGACCCGGCCAGCCCGAGAAAGGTGACCATGTTGGGAGTCAGGCCGAGGCGATTCAGGAATCCTGCAATCGGGTCGAGCACGCCCTTGAAGATGCGGCGCATGTGATCGGATAATGTCATCGCAGGCTGACCATTCGATTGAGTTGACACGTATCATTCTCCACGCGAGACTGGGCAATCATACTACACAACATTCGATTCAGAAGCCAACTGTCAAAATAGCAAGGCGGACTATTCGTCCTCGGATTCGACCTCATCCTCGTCGTCCGGGTCCACCAGGACCTCGCGCTCGCGGCCGCCGCCCTGCGACGGTCCCACCACCCCCATCTCTTCGAGTTGATCCAGCAGGCGCGCGGCGCGCGGATAACCGATGCGCAGTCGGCGCTGTAGTAACGAAGCGGATGCCCTTTGCGTGCTTCGGACAATGGAAACCGCCTGCTCGATCAGACCGCCATCTTCGTCCTCGGCAGGTTCCGTCAGGAGCCTTTCCCAGGGCGGATTCTCTTCTGAATAGACCGTCATCTTCTGCCAGTGACCGATGAGCCGCTCGATCTCCTGATCGGTGACCATCACGCCCTGAGCGCGCAAAGGATTGCCGACCTCCGGGTTGAGGAAGAGCATGTCGCCGCGGCCGAGCAGGGTCTCCGCGCCGGTGGCGTCGAGGATCACGCGCGAGTCAACGGACGAGGCGACCGAAAACGCGAGCCGCGCCGGGAAGTTGGCCTTGATGAGTCCCGTGACCACGTCCGTGCTCGGGCGCTGGGTGGCAACTACCAGGTGGATACCCGTGGCGCGCGCCATCTGCGCCAGCCGTACCAGATTATGCTCGGTCTGATCGGGCGCAGACATCATCAGGTCGGCCAGTTCGTCAATGATGACGACGATGCGCGGCAGCGGCGTGACGCCTTCCTTGCGGCGGGCAAGTTTGCGATTGTAGGCGTCGAGGTCGCGGGCGCGGGCGGCCTCGAGCAGGCGATAGCGGTGTTCCATTTCGACCACCACCCAGCGCAAAACGCCCATGATACGGTCAATATCCGTTTCGACCTTGCCGTATAAATGCGGCAGTCCGTTGTAGCGCAGTAACTCGACCATTTTGGAATCGATCATCACCAGCCGCAGGTCCTCCGGCGCGTTGTTCATGGCGAGGCAGGCCGCAATCGAGGTGATGCAAACGGACTTTCCCGAACCCGTCGCACCGGCGATGAGCAGGTGCGGCATGCGCGCCAGGTCCGCCACAACGGGCTGGCCCGACACGTCACGACCGAGGGCAATCGCCAGCGGCGAACTGACGCGGTAGAACGCGTCCGTTTCGAGGATCGGCCGCAGGCGCACGACCGAGGCGCGCGGGTTGGGTACCTCGATGCCGACGTACGGCTTGCCCGGCACCGGCGCTTCGATGCGCAGGCGCTCGGCCGAAAGCGCCAGGGTCAGGTCCTTTTGCAGGGCGGCGATCTGCGCTACGCGCACCTTCATTTGTTGGACGTCTTCTTCGTTGGTCCCCGGCTTCCTGATGAATCCCGGCTGGACCGCGAACTGCGTGACCGACGGCCCGACCTTGAATCCGATCACCTGCGCCGGGATGCCGAACTCGGACAGGGTCTTTTCGATCATGCCGGCCGTCTGGTTGATGGTGCGCTCGTCCGGGCGGCTGGACTGTTCCCCCACAAGGAGATTGAGCGGGGGGAGCCGCTGTCCGCGCGGTGGCGGTTTCACCGGGCGCTCGTCGGCCCGGTCCGGCATGGGCAGGGACTTGCGGAATTCAGGCGGCAGGTGCGCGGATTTCTTCTTCTGGGAAGCGGTACGCGATTTCCGGGCGCGGGGTTTTTCCTCCTCATCCGGCGGCGCAAGTTCGGGAGGGGGTGCCTGCCCGGCCAATTGCATCAGCCAGGATTCCAGGCGCGCCCACAGGTTGAATCCGCCCATGACGGCCAGCAGCCAGAGAAGGGTCAGAATCAATGCGCCCCAGACCGGGCCGCCAAAGAGGGCAAAGAAATTGATGAGTCCCCAGCCGAGGCGTCCGCCGTCCAGGCCAAGTTCGGCGCGGGCCAGTTCGCGGCCCCCGATCGCGGCAAGCAGGCCCAGGGTCAGAAGTGAGGCGAGTTCGAGGGCGACCAGCCTCCCCCAGGATAACGATCCGGCCTCGCGGCGCAGGAGAAAGAGTCCGCCAAGTCCAATCGCCGCGACCATGAGGTACGCGCCCCAGCCGAACCACAATCGGAGCGACGCCGCCCAGGGTGTAAGTAAAAAGCCTCCCGTCACATTCCACAACGCCAGCAGGGACATGACCGCCAGCGCGACGAGCACGACGCCCGCCGCGTCGCGCGCAAACCGGCCGAAATGCAGGTTGAAACGAGCCAGGCGGTCGAGCCAGTCGCCGGGAGGTTCATCCTGCCGGTATTTGCGCGGCGTGCGGCGGAAGGTCTCGGGCATCAGGCTTTGAGGCGCAGGCTGAGACCCATGCGCTGGTGCGCGGCGTCAACGTGCAGGATGCGCACGTCCACCTGCTCGCCCTCGTCGAGAATATCCTTCACCGACATGCCCGGGTCGAGCGGCATCTCGGAGGCATGGATGAGGCCTTCGACGCCGATATCCAGGCGGGCGAACGCGCCATACGAGACGATGCTGGTAATCGTGGCCGGGACAACCTGGTCAACAGAAAAGCCGGAGGCGACCTCCCACGGGTTGGGCAGCAGGCGCTTCAGGCTGAGCGCGACGCGGCAACGCTCGGCGGCCACATCCAGGACCAGCACTTCGATCTTCCGCCCCAACTGGGCAATGTGGCTCGGATGAATCACGCGTCCCCAGGAGAGTTCCGAGATATGGATCAATCCCTCCACGCCGCCCAGGTCCACGAATACGCCGAAGTCGGTGACATTAGTGACGACGCCTTCGACCCGCTGGCCCGAATGAATGTTTTGGAAGATCTCGGCGCGCTTGCCCGGTTCGGCCTGCGCGGCGCGCTCGGAAAAGACAATGCGTCCGTCTTCCGGGGCGCACTCGATCACCTTGAGCCGCAACGTCCTGCCGGTGTACGCGGAAAGCGACCGGTCGCGGTCGGCGGGATCGTGCCCGGCCAGTTCGATCAGGTGCGAGAACGGTACGAAACCGTATAGCCCTTCGCCCTCCACCAGCAGGCCGCCGCGGTTATGACCGGTGACGGTCAGCGCGACGATCTCGTCCCTGTGATACAGGTCCTTGATCAGGGACCAGTCCGCCGCGGGCTTGGACGCGCTGGCGGGCTTTTCGACGCGCTCCGCGGCCTTCTCGACCTTCGCCGGGCGCGCGAGTGGACGGATCTGATTCCCCTCCTCGGCCAGCACCGAAGCCCACCACCCCTCGTCAATGGCCGGCATCGGATTTTCGGCAGTCTTTTTATAGACGACCATTAAGACCTCCTTCCCAACCTCAGAAAAAATGTAGCAGAAGAGCGCGTGACTCTCCTGCAGGATTCCAGGTTCACAATCGCTCCTGCTGCAGACCGGCTTCCATTTCCAGGAGCGCCTTGGCAACCGCCTCGACCGCGACGCGCTGTTTGCGGTAGAGGTCGGCTTCAGACATGGCCAGGCGCGAGGCCACCTCGCGCACTTTGCGGCCTTCGATGAACTTCATTTCGAGAATATTGAAGAGAATCCATTCGGTTGTGAAACGGCGCTCCCCCTCCGGCTTGACCTGATCCACGGCCTTGCGCAACAGGGCGCGCAGGGCGTTGGGCGCGTTCCCGTCATATTCCTCCGCCATGTCCCGAACGATCCGCAAACGCATGAGCGGACTCTGGGTGAGTTTCGGCCCGCCCCAGTAATGCGTGAGAGCGTCCTTCACCCAGTTGGCAAGGTCGGATTCGGGAGGCAGTTCCTCTGCGAGCAGGTTGGCGCGGCTGTCGTAACGGGCAAAGGCGCGCATGCGCTGGATCATTTCAACCTGCGGCTGGATGTCCTCCAGCGAGCGGAAGACGCGCTGTTGCAGTTGGCGGTCTTCCAGTGCCAGCGCGGCGCGTTCCGCCAACAGCCAGAGGGCATCGCGCTGATCCCTGTCCATCGCCTGATCGGCGCGTCGGGAGACTCCCAGCAGGCCGAGCAGAGGCGGGATCTCGTCCGTGTCCATATCGGAGCGTTTGCGCTGATGGAGAGGCAAGACCCAGAAATCACCCCAGATGAATTCGCGATGTCTGCCGTCGCCATTGTGTCGTTCCGCGGCCTCCAGCACCTCGGGCAGGTCTTCCTGGTCCAGCAGACTGCGATTCCCCGCCGCCACGAGCAGGGACAGGTCGTCCCTGTCCAGCGCGGCCACGAAGGCGGACGAGGCCTGCAGGTGATCGCGCACCGCCGCAAGCACGCTCTCGAGGAATTGCTGGAGGTCGCCGCGCGTCAACAGGCGTTCTTCGATATTCTGCAGGAGTTGCAGTTCGGCGCGGTCGCGGCCGAAGAACAACCAGCGTTCCCAGATGGGTGCGATCAGCGTGATGAGATGTTCGAGAAAAAGAACCGAGAACACAACGACAAACGGCACGAAGACCGAGTACTCCTGCCCAAACAACGCGCCGCCGCGGCGGACGACCGTCATCAATCCCAGAGTCGCGGAGGCCACAACCGGTCCGCGCATGATCCATTTGAAGAGGCGGCTCTTCACGAGACGGTCCGGCCAGGAGACGCCGAAGAAAGCCACCGCGTATGCCATGACGATCACCAGCGCGCCGACCAGCAGGTTGATGACCGTCGCCGCACTCCAGAAGAGGAGCGGATAACGCGCCGCAATCGAGAATCCGTACATAAGGTAGGGATACGAACCGAGCGCGGGCGCGGTCGCCCCGGCCATGAGATAGAACATGCGGCGGCGGCCGGAGCGGGTCAGCATCCGCCCGTAGGCGCGCGCGAAATTAATCCACGCCCAGACCATGGCGGCCACGTAGAAGACGGTGAAAAGCTCGGTGTACAGAGTCCGCTGGAGATGAGGCGCCGGCTGGCCGTCCGGCACGAGCGGGCCGAGCAAATACCCCGCGCCGTGCAGGAGCAGGAATCCGGCCGAGGCGGCGTACACCAATCTGACGGCTACGCGACGGCGTCCACGCGAGGGGCGCCCGGCGGTTACCATCAGCGCGTCCGAGAGATGTAGATAGGCGGCGGGCAGGAAAACGATCCCGAACCATTGCAGGCGCAGGAGCAGGTCTATCCCCCAAGCCGGGTAATTCTTGTTGAGCAACGCCTCGGCGGTGAAAACGGCCACCACGCAGAGCAGGATAATGGCAAACGAGCGCGCCACCCGGTCGCGCAGGTTGAACGACAGGGCATAGAGAAACAACGAAAAGGCCGTGATAGCGATACCGGCCGTGAGAATTTGATTGATGACCTGGATCCCCGCCAGTAAACTTTCGGTCCAACCGTTAAACATAGGCCTTCCCGACCCGTTGCAAGGAATTCAAGCGGACAGGTTTCGCAACGAGCGTGATACTACCTCAAGGTCCTTCCAAAAAACAGGGCAACGTCCTGGTTGGCGTAATAATGGTCATTATACCCGCAGAACTCGAATCCGAGTTTCTGTGCCAGCCGGACGGAGGGCTGATTCTTGGCCTGCATCTCGAAGATCATCATGCGGCTGCCGCGTTTGCGCGCCCACTCCTCGGCGGCCAACAGCAAAGCCGACCCGATGCCGCGCCGCCGCTGGTCCGGGACGACGACAATGTCCGTGACCCAGGCCACTGTGGCGGCCCCTTGTTCGCTCACGACGGCGTAACCGAACGGATCGGTTCCTTCGGCCGCCACCAGCAGGGCGGCCTTCCTCTGCCATTCATCGGCCAGCGAAAACGGGTTGCGCGGATACTCGACGCGCGTCGGCCGCGGCAGGCGCGTCTCGCGCAAAGTGGCGGTGACCTGCCCGGCCTCCCGGCGCAAATCCAACTGCCAGACGGCATCGCTCAGACAGGAATGATCCATGCCCATCAAACGGGGAAAATCGGACGAGATTGCAGGACGGATATGAACGGCCACGATGAAACTATTGTCCTTTCACGCGAACGGAAATGATACAGGGCGGCAATAACTGTCCCTGGTTGTCGGTCACGACCAGGCGGAACAGGTAATCGCCCGGCGTCAGCGCGGTCGTGGACCAGTCCCCAAGTTTGATCCCGACGCCGGTCTTGCGGTCCGCCAGGATCGTGGCCCAATTCTCACTCCCCGCCGGGGCAATTTCGTATTTGTAAAAGCCAAAATTGGGAAGATTGACCGTGCCGATGATTTCCACGTTCCCGCTGACCTCGTCACCGGACCTGGGCGAAGTGATCTCCAATTGACCGGGGACGCATCCGCCCTGACCCGCGGCCGGCGCGGCCGCCTGGGACACGCCCAGCGCCGTGGCCGAATCCGGGACAAGCGTGCCCAGCGGACTGGCTAGCAGGTCAACGGTGGGAGTGCCCAGCAACGCAGAAGCAGGCAGGCCGGGCACGACAAATGACACCACGATGAACACCCCGCAGGCCAGCGCGAGGATCAGTGTGGAGGCTCCCACTGCCTGCCCCAGCCGCCGAACGGCAAACTCGCGCTCCAGGCCGAAGTAAGCGTTGCGCCACTCCCTCCACGAACGCCACACCCAACGGAATGAAAACAGTCCGCCCAGCGCAAGCAACAGATAAATCAGGATTTCATAATCCGCAAGGAATCGAAAAAAGACTTCCATCCGAATCCCGTTAGATCGACCGCAGAACGCCGCGAATGATTTTCTCGACCTTCGGTGTAATAACCCTGCCTGCTTCGATCACTTCTTCGTGGGTGGTAAGCGTCGAGCCGTCCAGGTTGGCCTTGTTGCTGATGCCCGAGAGGCCCAGCACGCGCGTCCCGCCGTGGCGCGCCACGGTCACCTCCGGCACAGTGGACATACCCACCGCGTCCACACCAACGGCCCGCAGGAAGCGCAGGTCGGCGGGCGTTTCGAACGAAGGGCCGCTCAACCCGGCATAGACGCCTTCGCGCAGGAGGATGCCCTGCTCTTTGGCAGCCCGGCGCGCCAGGTCGGCCAGGGCGCGGTCATAGGCTTGACTCATATCTGGGAAGCGGGTGCCGAATTCATCCAGGTTGGGGCCGATGAGCGGATTCAGGCCCGTCATCCCCATCAGGTTGAGATGGTCGGTAATCAGCATTACATCGCCGGGCGTGAAATCGGGATTCACTCCCCCGGCCGCGTTGGTCACGATAACGGCCTCCACCCCAAGTCTCTGCATGACGCGGATCGGGAGCGTCACCTGCGACATGCTGTAACCCTCATAAAAATGGACGCGTCCCTGCATCACAAAGACCGGCTGGCCTTCCAATGTTCCAAGCACCAATCGCCCCGAATGTCCCTGAACTGTGGAGACCGGCCAGTGAGGCAGGTCGCCAAAGGGTATAATCTGAGCATCCTGTACCGCGTCGGCCAGCCCGTTCAGACCGGAGCCGAGTATCATGGCAACACGCGGTTTTGCCTGGCTGACGCCGCGAATAGCCGCCGTCACTTCGTCTATCTGTTCAAGGGTAATTGTAATGTGCATCGTCTTCTCGTTACGTGGTCTACCGAATCAAGGCCTTTATCCCGCCTCACAGCCCTCCCGGTTGTGAAAATTATATCAGAGATTCAAACCGCCCGCAGAGGCTCCAAATTTCTTCGCAAGTGTTGTATCCAGTAACGGCTGGTTGACTCATAAGAAACGTCAAACGAGTCGTTCCGCGCAATTCTTGTATACGAGATCATGCAGCACCGCATCACGAACCATCTTAACCTGCTCACGGCAGGAATCCTCTTCCTGATTGCCCAGAGCATTTTGTTGATTCCATCCAGGCAGGCGGTCCTGATCGATGGCATTCCCCGCGCGCTCGTTTTGTTGCTGGGATTTCTATTCTTCGTCGTTGCACTGAATTGTTTCGCCTCGATCACCCTTCTCCGCCAGCCCTGGCAGGAAAGCCTGGTCCAGTCGGCCGCCATGCTGGCGCTGGCGGGCGTCAGTTCCCTGTATATCAAAACCGGGCTTTACGTCGAGGGAGCGCTGCTGGCCGCGTTGAGCGCCGCGCACCTTTCCCGCACTCTCGGCCTGCAATTCAAGCGCGAAGCGCCGCGCGGCCTGTTGATTGGATTCGTTTCGCTCTTCAATTTAGGCTTTGGCGTCCTCTTGCTGGCGTGGGGGGAGGTCTTCCTCAACCCGCAATACCAGGCTTTTGCTCCATATCGTTTGATCCTGGCGGGACTCTTCCTGGTGACGGCCCCCGCCGGCGGAGTTGCCTTCTTCAAGCCGCCAAAACGGGGTCTCGAACTTCTGGCGAAATCGATTTCCATCCCCTGGCTGGCGTGGGGCCTGATCGCCGCATTCGACGCGAACCTGCCCAGCCTGATCCCGTCAACGTGGCTCGCCTTCATCCTGATCTTCGCCAGCGAAATTCCCTGGACGCGCCTGCTCCTGCCCGAAGCGGATATCATCGGTCATCGCCTGCTGATGGTGACATCCGTCGTTCAAGTGTCCTTCCTGGGCCTGTTCACCCTCCTCACCCAGTACCGCGTCAGCCTGGGCGACGGGCCGGGCGAACCAACCCGGCTTGCAAACGACATTCTTTTTCTGCTCTATCTGGGCACCATGGGGATGGTGATATACGGGTTGATGTCGGTCGTGCTGACCGTGAACGGGTTGATGGCCGAGTTCGGGACAACGGCCCCCCCGTCAACCCCGCAGGCAGATCTGTCGCATCCATCCTGGGACGAGCGCGTGGCGCGCCTCATCAAGCCGTTTACCTCCTCCCAGAAATACCTGCGTACGCAACTCGAAATGCAATCCCAGCAGGTCGCCGCGCTGACGAACCAACTGATCGTCGAAAAACACCGCAGCACCCAACTGACGCTGCTCACAGAACTCAGCCTGCAGCTGGAAAACCAGCTGGACGAACCGGTCGCGGCGCAACTGGCCGTGAACACCCTGCACCGCGCCCTCGAATGCTCGATGGTGGCCGTTTACGTCAACGAGCCGGAGAGGCGTGAACTGGTGGCGCTGGCCGCGGCGGGCACAAAAGTCAGCGGACTGCCGCCGGGCTACCGGCAGGGAATCAACACCGGCTTGCTCGGCCGCGCGGCCCGCCTGCGAAAGACCCAGGTGATCAACGACACGCGCCTCGAAGCGGACTTCCTGCGGCTGGAGAGTGAAACCACGCTCTCTTCGATCATCGTCCCATTGATCGATCACGGCTACCTGAAAGGGATTCTGGAAGCCAGCGACGACCGCGCCGATGCGTTCACCAGCGTCGACGTACAGACCGCCGAGGCCGTAGCCAGTGAACTGACCCACGCCTGGGGGCAATCGGATTATCACCAGCGGCTGATGGACCTGATCCAGGCCGGGATTTCGCTAACGACTCTTTTGGAGCCTCAGGCCGCGGTCCAGGAAGTGGCGGCGGTGGCCCGTCAGACCTTGCGGGCGCGCTTTACATACGTCACACTCCTCGACCAGGAAGGCAACTACTCGCGCAGCGCCTCCGTGGGACACGCGCCGCGCCTGCTCAAGTCTCTCGGTCTCAACCCGCAGGACGAACCGCTGACGCAGGCCGCGTTGACCGCGCTGCGGCCATTCCGCGTGCGCGACATCCGCAAATACGGCCGTTCGTCGCGCCTCAACCTCGATCATGGCGGACTCCGCAGTATGATCGGCATCCCGATTCGCATGCACAGGTTGAGCGTCGGCGCCATCCTGGCATTCGGCAAGCAGGGCGAAGTCTTTTTCACGGAAAACGACGAGGCGCTGGCGAACCTGCTCGCCTCGCAGGCCGCGGCGGCAATCGAGAGCGCGTGGCTGGTCCAGGAAGTCCGTTCGACGCTTCACATCACCACACAACTGTATCAATTGAGCTACAACGTCATCCAGGCCGAGCAGTTGAACGAGGCGGCCCGCTTCGTGGCGGAAACCGCCCATAAAGTGACAAATGCAGATTCGACCGGCATCGTCCTGTTCACACCCGACCGAAAAATCGAGACCGAGGTGCAAATGGACGCGCGCGGGGCATATACGGGTGGACAGCATCCCATGGAACGGATCGAACAGACCGTGGCCAGCGGGCGGAGTTTCTTTACCGTCGCGGAAAATAACGTCTCGCACGTCTGCCTGCCTCTTCAGACGCCGCGGCGAAACTATGGCGCGCTGTGGCTGAACATTCCGAACGGGCAGGGCACGCGCTATGCCACAAACCTGCAGACGCTTGCCAACCAGGCGGCCATCGCGCTGGAAAGGTCCATCCTTTTGGTCGAATCGCGAAAGCAGGCCAAAGAAATCGAAGCCGCTTACGAGGAATTGGAATTCACTTACGATCACACACTGGCCGCGCTGATGTCCGCGCTGGATGCCCGGGACCGGGAGACGGAAGGCCATAGCACGCGCGTCAGCCAGATCTCGAGACAACTCGGCGTGGCTATGGGACTGGGCGAAGCGCCCATCAAAGCGCTGGAACGCGGCGCGCTCCTGCACGATATCGGCAAGATCGGCATCAGCGATACGATCCTCCACAAACCCGGTCCGTTGACCGAGGACGAGTGGAAGATCATGCGCCAGCATCCCGACATCGGCGCGCGCATCGTCGAGGGCATTCCCTTCCTGCAAGAGACGCTCACCGTTGTCCGCTATCATCAGGAACGCTGGGACGGCAGCGGGTATCCCATCGGGATGAGCGGCAAGGACATCCCTTTGCTGGCGCGAATCTTTGCGGTCGCCGATACATTCGACGCCCTCACCAGCGACCGTCCCTACCGCCAGCGACTTTCCTCGGAGGACGCGATCCAATACATTCGGGAACAGAGCGGAAGCCTGTTCGATCCCCAGGTCGTGGAAGTCTTTTCCCAGGTCGCGGCCGAGGGGCAAATCCCGGACGCGGCGGTGTCGGAATGAAGAGCAAATTGCCCGCCCGCGATTTCACCTCGCATGAATACCGCAGGTTTGTAAGGCCGACGGCATACGCGGGCCTGGTGTTTTTTGTTTTTCTCATCGTTTTTTACATCGCCTTCCATCCCGAGGTTTTTTTGGGAGGTGACCGTTTTGGAATCTTCCTGATCTTATACGCTCTGGCAGGAATAATCTACGTATACGTTCTGGGTTTCAAGTTGATCCCGGACGAAAAGTACCGCCAAAAAGTCAAATGGCAGCATGCGGGCATCACCGGCCTCGGCCTCGGGATTCTGGTGGCGACCGCGCCCGATACGCTGACAATCCTTTACGATATCCTTTTGCTCCTATCGACCATAGCCGCCGTCATATCCTTTGGCAGGATGCCTGCGTTCACAATTATCGGGATCAGCACTACATTCAATGTTATCAAGCACTTCCCGGCCTACGGGGATGTGATCTACGCGCTGGAGCAAATCAGCATACCGCTCCTTGCCGGTATCACCGTCGAGACCATGCACCGCCTGCAGGCCATCCCGCGCGAGCAGATCAACCGCCTCGAGATCGTCAATAAATTCAGCCGCCAGATCACCCTCTCGCTGGACAAGGAGCAGGTGCTGGCGCTGTTGAACGCGGCTATTCAGGATGCCCTCGAGGCCGATTCCTATTTCGTCGGCTTTCAAGAGGACGATGAAATCAGGCTGGGCCTGTTCTATGACGACGGGGAATACTTCAACAATGTGCACAGGAAAATTCAGGGGACACTGGCTGGCTGGATCATCGCAAACCAGAAAGAATTGTTCCTTCCCGATCTTCGCCAGGGAGTGGACATGGAAGGCATTGAGCTCGTCATCATCGGTAAGAACAAGACCAGTCTCTCCTGGATTGGCGTGCCGATGACCACCCAGCACGTGAAGGGTGTCATCGCCCTGGCTTCCTACCAGCCCAACGCCTTCGACCGCAGCGACATCGAACTGCTGGCCAACCTCGCCCAGCACGCCGCGCAGGCGCTGGACAACACCTATCATCACGCCCAGGTGGAGGAGGAATCCCGCCTCGACAGCCTGACCAGGGTGTACAACCACGGATATTTCCTGCACCTGCTGAGAGAAAATGCAGACCACGCCCTTTTGAACGGCGCCCCTCTCAGCTTGATCATGCTGGATATCGACCATTTCAAACAATACAACGATACCTACGGTCATCTAATAGGCGACGAAATTCTCACCGCACTCTGCAACACCATCCGCAGTTACATCAAGAATACCGATATCGTCGGGCGCTGGGGCGGCGAAGAATTTGTAATCTGCCTGCCCAACACCACCGGCGCGCAGGCCCGGCAGGTCGCTGACCGAATCCGCCAGACAATCGCCGAGTTCAAGATCAATCACGAAAACCAGAAGGCACTCCCCGCGCCGACGATCAGTCAGGGCATTGCCGTTTTTCCACAGGAGGCGGATGAGATTTTCAAATTGATTGACCTGGCCGACCAGCGTCTCTACATTGCCAAAGGACGCGGCCGAAACCAGGTCGAACCCGATCCGTCATACTGGGATCAATTCCCCGCGCGCTCAATCTAATTGGCAAGCAATTCCGCAAACGCCCGTACAACCTTCTCCACCCCCGCATCGTCAATCCAGCAATGTGTCACCAGGCGAAAACGCCGCGGCGACTCGTTGTCCACCAGGATGCCGCGTTCTTTCATCCTGGCCACAATTTGCGCCGCGTCCAGCGCGACCTCATCGGACAGATTGAGATACACCATGTTCGTAAACGGCGAGCCCGCATCCACAACCAGACCCCTGACCCGCTTCAGGCCATCGGCCAGTTTCCTCGCCCGGGTGTGATCGTCGTCCAGCCGCTCGATCATCGTCTCCAGTGAAACGATTCCCGCCGCCGCAAGGACGCCCACCTGCCGCATCCCGCCGCCCAGCATCTTCCTCAGGTGACGCGCGCGGGCAATGAATTTCCTCGTCCCCGCCAGCATGGAACCGACCGGCGACGACAATCCCTTGCTCAAACAAAACATGACCGAATCGGCCGGCGCGGCGAGTTCCTTCGCAAATACGTTCTGCGCCACCGCCGCGTTGAAAATGCGCGCCCCGTCAATATGCAGGGACAGGCCGTTTCGATGGGCCAGTTCGCCTACCCGGCGCGTATACTCCGCGCTCAACGGAATCCCGCCGCAGATGTTCTGGGTATTCTCGAGGCAGACGAGACGCGTGATGGGATGATGCACATCCTCGGTCCGAATGGAGGCGAGGATGTCGTCCGGCGCGAGGGTGCCGTCGGGCTGGTTCGGAATCGGGCACGGTTGAATCCCTCCCAGTGCAGACATCCCGCCCGCCTCGTTCAGGTAGATGTGCGACAGGTTTCCCACAATGACCTCGTCGCCGCGCTGGCAGTGAACGAGCAGGGCCAGCAGGTTTCCCATCGTGCCGGAGGCGACGAAGAGGGCGTCCTCTTTGCCAAGCATGTCAGCGCTCATCTTCTGAAGTCTGTTGACGGTAGGATCGTCGCCGTATACGTCGTCGCCGACTTCGGCGTTTGCCATTGCGGCGCGCATTTCGGGCGTAGGCCGCGTGACCGTGTCGGAACGCAAATCAACGAATTCCATGATTCTCTCCTTCCTATCCGCGCAGAGCGGACAGGACAGATTCAAGTTCAACGGGCAGGCCGACCTCGAAGAGCGTCGGGTTCTTCTCTCCTGGAAGAGCGATTTTCAAACGAAAAGCGTGTAGAAAATGACGGTCAATCTCGACCGATTTCTTTCGATGCCCATACAACGTATCCCCCGTGATCGGACAACCCAGGAATGCGCAGTGCAGTCTGATTTGATGCGTCCGCCCGGTCAACGGATGGAATTCCAGCAGCGCATGTTTGGCGAATTGCTCCAGCGTTTTGTATTCACTGACCGCCTCGCGCCCCCTGCCCGGCGGCAGGATGGACATTTTCTTCCGATGGCTCGGATCGCGGCCGATGGGCGCTTCCACGCGGCCCGCGGGCGTGGGCGGCGCGCCGTCCACAAGAGCCAGATACGTTTTTTCCACCTTTCGCAGGCGAAACTGATCCTGCAACCAGCGGTGGGCGGAATCGTTCTTCGCCAGCATGATCAGGCCCGAGGTCTCCTTATCGAGCCGATGGACGAGGCCCGGGCGTTCCTCGCCACCGATGCCCTCCATATCGGGGTCGTATCCCAGCACCGCGTTGACCAGCGTCCCCGAACCGTGGCCCACAGCGGGATGCACCACCATCCCGGCGGGCTTGTTGACGACCAGCAGGTCGTCGTTTTCAAAGATAATATCTAATGGAATTTGCTCACCGGTCAACCCGCCCGGCGCGGACGGCGGGATGCGTACGTTCACGCGCGTTCCCGCCTCGATCATCTGCCCCGATTTTTTTGCAGGCGCGCCGTCCACCAGTACGAAGCCGTCGGCGATCAATCCCTGCAAGCGCGCCCGCGAGAATTCAGGCAGGCGCTCCACAAGGAATTTGTCCAGGCGCGCCGCGCCCTTTCCCGTATATTGAAACTCCTCGACCCGTTCGCTCACACGCCACCGCCGTCAACGATCACGTCTCGCTGTTGCCAGTCACCGACGACTGTGCATTGTCCTCTCCCGCCTCCTGTTTCTCTTTTCGTTCCCTGACCCACGCGCCCAGCAGCAAAACGACCACGCCCACGGAAATACTTGCGTCTGCCACGTTGAACACGGGAAACGTTCCGACCGAAATGAAATCGGTCACCAGGCCTTTGAACAGGAGACGGTCAATCAGGTTGCCCAGCGCACCCGCCAGTTGCATTGCCATTGCCAGGCGCAGGGTCCAATCACCCTGCTCCACGCGCGGATAGTAATACAGGATGGCCCCCACCACGATAAACGCAAGGACGGCAAACACCGTGCTGGCGCCCTGGAACATACCAAAGGCCGCGCCGCTGTTATACCAGTGAATGACGCGGGCATAGGGACTGAGCCAGCCCAGCCATTCGGGCGACCAGGTTCCGCCTTCGGGCAGATTCGTTCGCACCAGCCACTTCGTCCATTGATCGAGCGCGACGATCAGGCCCGCCACGCCAAACAGAAACACATATCCGCGAAATCGCTTCAACAATTCACCTCGTCTGCTTGAAATGCCCGCCCATTGTACCCTACTCGGTCACAAAGACGCGCGGCACGCGCGCGCTGATATTCGTCAG
>JBFMCC010000032.1:0-14920 GCA_040754535.1 Chloroflexota bacterium | reverse complement strand
GCCCGACGCGCACACCGCGGCCGACTGAAGCACCGACCAACACGCGTACACCGACCTCGACGTTCACGGCAACTTTTACGCCGTCCTTGACCTTCACACCATCGCGCACACCAACGAACACGCCAACTCGGACTCACACTCCAACCGACACACCGCGCCCGACGCGGACACCCATTCCAACCGAGACGCCGCGTCCCACGCGTACGCCGACCGCGACCTTCACCTCAACCTGGACGCCGACAGTCACCTTCACACCTTCGCGAACTCTAACGAACACGCCGACGCGCACACCGATTCCGACTGAGACACCGCGCCCGACGCGGACACCCATTCCAACCGAGACGCCGCGCCTGACGCGCACACCGCGGCCGACTGAAGCACCGACCAACACGCGTACACCGACCTCGACGTTCACGGCAACTTTTACGCCGTCCTTGACCTTCACACCATCGCGCACACCAACGAACACGCCAACGCGGACTCACACTCCAACCGACACACCGCGTCCAACGCGGACACCCATCCCAACCGAAACCCCACGCCCGACGCGCACGCCGACCGCGACCTTCACTTCAACCTGGACGCCGACGGTGACCTTCACGCCGTCGCGGACTCCAACAAACACGCCCACGCGGACTCACACTCCAACCGACACACCGCGCCCAACGCGGACACCCATTCCAACCGAGACGCCGCGTCCCACGCGCACACCGCGGCCGACCGAAACGCCGACGTTCACGCGCACGCCGACCGCGACATTCACGTCAACCTGGACTCCAACGGTCACCTTCACGCCTTCGCGCACGCCGACCAACACACCCACTCGGACTCATACTCCAACCGAAACGCCGCGTCCAACGCGGACGCCGATCCCAACCGAGACGCCGCGTCCGACGCGCACGCCGACCGCGACGTTCACGTCAACGTGGACGCCGACGATTACTTTCACCCCCTCGCACACACCGACAAATACACCCACGCGTACGCCAATTCCAACAGAAACGCCACGACCGACGCGGACACCCATCCCAACCGAGACGCCGCGCCCCACGCGCACGCCGACCGCGACATTCACTTCAACCTGGACGCCGACGATCACCTTCACTCCTTCGCGAACTCCAACGAACACACCCACGCGAACTCACACTCCAACAGAAACGCCGCGCCCAACGCGGACGCCGATTCCCACCGAAACGCCGCGTCCCACGCGCACACCGCGGCCGACCGAAACACCGACCAACACGCGTACTCCAACCTCGACGTTCACGGCAACTTTTACGCCGTCCTTGACCTTCACACCCTCGCGCACACCGACGAATACGCCGACGCGGACACCGATTCCGACTGACACACCGCGACCGACACGGACACCCATCCCGACTGAAACGCCGCGTCCCACGCGCACGCCGACGCCGACTTTCACGTCAACCTGGACGCCGACAGTCACCTTCACACCTTCGCGGACTCCAACGAACACGCCCACGCGGACTCACACTCCAACCGAAACGCCACGCCCAACGCGCACGCCAATCCCAACCGAAACGCCGCGTCCGACGCGCACGCCGACCGCGACGTTCACGTCAACATGGACGCCGACGATTACTTTCACACCTTCGCGGACTCCAACAAACACACCCACACGGACTCACACGCCGACCGAAACGCCGCGCCCGACGCGGACACCAATCCCAACCGAAACGCCGCGTCCTACGCGCACGCCGACCGCGACATTCACGTCAACGTGGACGCCGACGATTACTTTCACTCCTTCGCGCACACCGACGAACACGCCAACGCGGACTCACACCCCGACTGACACACCGCGCCCAACGCGGACACCCATCCCGACTGAAACGCCGCGTCCTACGCGCACGCCGACGCCGACCTTCACTTCAACCTGGACGCCGACAGTCACCTTCACGCCCTCGCGCACACCAACGAACACGCGGACGCGCACTCCGATTCCGACTGACACACCGCGCCCAACGCGGACACCCATCCCAACCGAGACGCCGCGTCCCACGCGCACACCCACGCCGACTTACACTGCAACCTTTACCCGCACGCCAACATTGACTCCCTCACGAACCCCAACCAGGACTCCTACGCCGACCCTGACGCCCTCAAACACGCCAACGCGGACGCCTACATTCACCCGCACGCCTTCGCGCACGCCCAGCCGCACACCGACCTCCAGCAGGACGCCCACTCCCGTTCTCAGGACGAATACGCCCACCCCGAATCGCGGCTGTGACCGAGCCGAATTCGTCGCCGACATCACCGTCCCCGATGGCTCGACCTTCTCGCCCGGCACAACCTTCACCAAGATCTGGCGTTTGAAGAATGTCGGCACCTGCACGTGGAAGACAACCTACAAGATAGTCTTTGTCAGCGGCGACATCATGGGCGGAGTCCAGCAACTGCCGCTCCCGGCCGCTGTCGCCCCCGGCCAGACCATTGACCTGGCGATTAATCTGGTTGCACCCCTGTCGGAGGGAAGTTACCGCGGCAACTGGCAGTTGATGAATGAATCTGGTGAGATTTTCGGGACGGCCTCCACGGCCAACCGCCCGTTCTGGGTTTCGATTCTGGTGGCGGGCGCGCCTTTGCAGGGAACAACCTACGACCTTGTCGCCAATGCCTGTTCGGCGAAGTGGTTCAGCGGCGCGGGCAACCTGAACTGTCCGGGCAGGGACGGCGACGCGAACGGCTACGTCCTGAAACTGACCAGTCCCGTCCTCGAGAATGGGTCAACGCAGAATCGACCGGCCCTGCTGACCGTCCCGCAGAATGTGGACAACGGTTACATCCGTGCCGTGTATCCTTCCTACGCAGTGCAGAAAGGCGACCGCTTCCAGGCGGTGATCGGCTGCGAGAACAAGGCAACCGGCTGCTTTGTGTTGTTCCGAGTGGACTATCAAATGGAAGGCGGATTCATCCGCGAGTTCTGGGCGTTCGGCGAACGATACGAGGGCAATTCATTCAGCGTCGACCTGGACCTGAGTCCGTTGGCCGGGCAGAATGTCAAATTCGTGCTGACCATCCTTTCGATTGGCCAGGCCTCCAACGACCGCGCCCTGTGGGTGGAACCGCGTATCGTGCATTTCCCCGTCCTGCCGACGGCTACTTCCACGCCTCGCCCGTGACGAACGGCCATTCCGCCTGCGTGCTATAATCTTCCCCATGGATATTCGCGCTGGGATCATTGCCGCGGTTGTTCTAGCCCTGATCGGTGCGTTCTTCGGGCTTCGCGCCGGTCTGCGCGCCATTCAGTCTGCCCGCAAACTCACCTTCTTCAAGTTGCGCCGCGGGCGGACGATTGCCGGCTGGCGGTTGATCGGGCTGGCGGTCCTCCTCCTCGGCCTCGCGGCCGCGCTGGGGTTCTGGGGTGAACCGGTGGCCTATCATTATTTTCCTCCCTCACCCAGTCCCACGTTGACGGTCACCCCGTCCCTCATCCCGACCATCACCCTCACGCCCTCCATCACGCTGACTCCCTCCGTGACGGATACGCCCGCCGTGACCGAGACCTCCACGATCACGCCGACCCCCTACCTGCCACCCGCAGTCGAGGCCCAGTTCACCAGCCTGGTCACGCCGAATCCCAACGCCAACTTCAGCCCCTTGCAATTCTCAACCGTCATCAACATTGACGTGTCCAACGGCATCATCGAGGCGGTCAGCCCGGGCACGTTTTTCCGCAATCCCATCCAGCACATGTACGGCGTCTTCACGTACACCGACATGCTGCCCGGCGCGCAATGGACCGCGATCTGGTACCGCGACGGCGTTTACGTATTCCACGAGACCAAGCCCTGGGACGGCGGCACGGGCGGATACGGATTCACCGACTGGGGCCCGCCCGCGGACCAGTGGCTCCCGGGCAATTATCAGGTTGCTTTGTTCGTCGGACAGGAATTGAAGAAGGTCGGCATCTTCGTCATCGAAGGCGAAGCGCCCACCGCGACCCCCAGCCTGACTCCACCGCCGACTCTTGAGCCGACGCCGACGCCTGTCCCCTCGGCGACGCCAACACCACCCTCGACCCCGTAGGTGACAAATGACCGATAAGGCCTTCCAGGATTACTATCCCGATTACTTTGCTCATTGTTACGGATGCGGCAGTCTCAACGAACTCGGCCATCAGATCAAGAGTCATTGGGACGGCGAGGAAACTGTCGCGCATTTCACGCCCCAGCCGTATCACACAGCCATCCCCGGCTATGTGTACGGCGGTCTGCTGGCCTCGTTGATTGATTGTCACGGGACGGGCACGGCCGCCGCGGCCGCTTATCGCGCCGAAGGCCGCGCCATGGATACCGAGCCGCCTCTGCGCTTTCTCACCGCGTCCCTCCATGTGGATTATCTTAAGCCCACGCCTCTCGGCCCGACCCTCGAAGTGCGCGGCCGCATCAAGGAGGTCAAGGGCCGCAAGGTGGTCGTCGAGGAATGGATCGTTGTGGAAGGCGTCATCACCGTGCGCGGGGAGGTGGTCGCGGTGCAGGTGCCGGAGCAATTGGTCACAGACTTGCTGAAATAAAACAGGAGCCTGGTTTCTTCGAGAAACCAGGCTCCTTAATCTCAGCCTCCAAAATATTCCCTCATCGGCTTGAAGTAAAAATCCTCCCAGCCCTGCTTGTACGAATCGGCCTGGCCTTCGGGGAGTTCGCTGTGGATCAGTGTGAGCCGCGTCCCTGCCTCGACGGCCTCGAAGTGGAGTTCCAGCCGCGAGTCCGGGGCGGACGCGGGGAATTCCGTCGTGCGCCAGGATTGGACGATTCGCAGCGGTTCCAGTTCGAGGGTCGCGCCGGTGATGTAGCCGTCCCACGCGCTGAACGTCCCGCCGATTCCTCCCTCGACTTTGGCCGGGCTCCCGGTCAACGCGCTGTGACCTTCGCTGGAGAGCCACGCGTTGTACAACTCGTGCGGCGTGGCGTGCAGGACGATGGAGAGGGTGAATTCGTTTTTGCTCATGCTTCGATTATACTGCGCGAGTCTTGCGTGGCGACAGGGCCTTGGCGATCTGCGCCGCAAGGCGGGCGTTGTTGAGCAGGAGGGACAGATTGGCGCGCAGGGAACGGCTCGAGGTCAATTCATTGACGCGCTGGAGCAGGAACGGCGTGAGCCTTTGTCCGCTGATCCCCTGTTCGACGGCCTCGCGCGAGGCCTGCTCTTCAGCGGGGTCAATCTCTTCTCTGGGAATTTCATCTTCGAGTGAAATCGGCTGGCAGACCAGCACGGCGGACTCCATGCCGATGTCCCAATGGGCGTTTGCGAACGCAGCCACCTCCTGCGGCGTGTCAAGCCGCGCGCTGACGGGCAGTCCGCTCGAACGGCTGAAGAAGGCGGGGAACTCGTCCGTGCCGTAGCCGACGACGGGCACGCTCAGCGTTTCGAGGGTCTCCAGCGTGGCGGGCAGGTCGAGGATGGATTTGGCTCCCGCGCAGACCACGACCATGGGCGTGTCGGCCAGGGCCTGCATGTCGGTGGAAACGTCGAAGCGGCTTTCCCTGTGCACGCCGCCGATCCCGCCCGTGGCAAAGACACGGATGCCTGCCTTGTGCGCGGCGAACATGGTGCCTGCCACGGTCGTCCCGCCGCTGGCTTTCTTGGCGATGGCCGTGGCGAAGTCGCGCCGGCTGATCTTGAGCGGGGAGTCCGCCTCGGCCAGGCGCACCAGTTCCTCATCCGTCAGGCCAACACGAATCTTTCCATCGAGCACGGCAATCGTGGCGGGCGTCGCGCCGCCGCGTCGTACCTCCGCCTCCATGGCCCGCGCCAGCTCCAGGTTCTGCGGCCGCGGCAGTCCGTGCGTGATGACGGTCGATTCGAGGGCGAGGAGGGGGGAGGATCCCTGTAATGTGTATAAATCTTTTCTGTTTGTATGCCCTGTTTTCATGACGGCTTCATTGTATAACAAGTCGGGCGAATCACAAAGAATTCGGCCTCCCGGAAGTGATATTTGTCCGTTGACAAACCGCAAAAACAACGTATATACTCATTACAGAAATGCCATGTATGAACCAAAAGGCGGGCCAAGATGGATGTAGAGTTCCTAGGGAGACAGCGGAATCTTCTCAGGTTGATTCCGCTATTTCTGTTTCTTATATTTTATATTAGTTTCCGTGGGGAAATTGCTGATGCCAGGCAATGGCTGGCGGGTGTGGAGCCTCTGCCTGATGAAGTGCGCCATTCCCTGCTGGTGCTGGCTGTCAATTTACTGGCTTATGTAATTTTATATGTTTTCTGGCTGTTGACCGTTTCCGCCCAGGCCGTGTTCCCGTCCGCCCGGCTGTCGCAGGTGTTTTTGACTGCCATTTACATGCTGTTCCATACACTTGGTCTGCATGGCATGGCGGTGTATGTGCGAAACGGGAGGATCAAAGCATACGTCGAGGAACTTCAACTGATGCGGCCCGGCACGGCCATCGTGGATTTCAACAGCGCCCTGGTCACCGAGCGGATTCCCGTCCGAGGCCTGTTGACTCGCCTCTTTACTACATTGTTGCGGGGCTTGTTGCGAATAGTTGGGGTCAATCTACCGCCTGTGCGCATCCACAATGCAAAAGTGGTCTTCACCCTGCCTGATGAGCGAATCCGCGGCGTGAACGACCTGTTGACCCACCCGATCACCCCGGAGGACCGCACCTGGATGGATCGCATCGTCGGCGTGGTTGATCTGCGCAACCAATTTCGACTTAGTGGAAGGCAGCCCCACAAGTTATCAAAGCGCTTTACGATGAACGTCTTTGCATATACGCGGGACGGCATCGAAGTTGAGTCCAATGTGTGGGTGATGGCCAACCTTGGCCAGGAGCCTGTCCCTTATTTCCCATTGAATGTTACCTACGTCGGTGACCGAGAACCGAGGAACTTGCGCGTGGTATCGCTCAAAAAGGTGAGCGGGCAAACGGATTTGTTTCGAGTCCAGTCCATCAGCAGTGACCCGGATGAACTCGACCCACAGGATCGCCTCGAAATTCATACTCATTTCAATACGATCACCGCATGGACGATTTATGCGAATCCGCCGTCCCCTCCGCTCCTGCCCATCTTCAATGCCGGCCGCGTCTTTTCAGCCGTCTATGCGCGTGCGCGCCACCATTTGGGATTGGGCGGGGCAGATGAAATCATTCCGTGGGTGGAACTGCCTGTTCATGTCGCGGTGGACCTGTTCAGGGAAATCATCTCTCGCCACAATTACAATGAGCTTTGTGATCCAGAGACGGTCGGCACCGCCCGCGGCAAGTTGAATGCGCGGATGCGAAACAGCGGGATGCTCTCCTGCCGCCCCCTGCTTCACGTCTCTGGCGCTCCCCTCGAAGAGGGAAGAAGATACCCGGCGCAGGATTTACTCACCGTGCCAGCTTCGCAGGCATTGTTGTTGAGATCCCCCAAGGTCCTGAGGGACAGGGGCATACGCATTATGGCTTCCGGCTTTGGCGATTTGAAGGTGGATGAAAGGATCTACAAACAGCGTTTGAATCTCTGGAGCGCGGGGTGGGATCGGGAGACCGAGGAGACCGCGGCCGGCCTGGATGTCGAATCCGTCAGAGCCCGCACCCGGGCGCGCATCCATGCCCAACGGGAATTTGTGGAACGCCTGGCGCAGCCCTTCCAAACGGCGCAGACCACCAGGGAAATCCTGGCGCTCAGAGTGTTGCAGGCGCTGGAAACCGCGGCGGCCGACCCCAAAACCCGCCAATTGCTCCCGGAAGATACGATCACCCTTCTGAACAACATCCACGACTGGTTATTGCCCGAGGATTCGGGAAGCAGTACGAGGGCTTGAGAAACATGTTGCGCTTCTTTCCCCCGGCCCGTAATTTCAGCCTGAGGCGCCCCTATCTTTATGAAACGGTTACGGGTTTATCGCGCCTGGTTTTTCTCCTGATAGGCTCCACCCTTATATTTGCCTTGGTGTGCATTCACCGATTGGAAGGAGCAGATGTCTGGCAAATTGCAGAGCAGATCAGACAGAGCGCGCCTCCCAGGCTGGCGTGGATCCCAAGCATATTCTGGCTTTCTCTCGTTCCCTTTCAAAAGTGGGAGTATTTTCGTTACATGATCGCGCCTTGGGCACCATTCTCGACAATTCTGTTGGGGAGCGCGTTTTATGTGCGAGACATCTATCATCTCCCTTCGGTGGATCGTGGACTGCACTATGTGATTTCCTCCCTGTTCGCCATCTTCTACCCGCACATACAAGTCGAGGGCGGACGCGTGGACGGGGCCGACCCGGATGACAATGAGGACCTGGAAGACCGGAATCTCCTAGTGGCGATAGGGGGACCCGGCTTTGCATACATCCGGCCGGGCAACGCGGTGGCATTTCGAGACTGGCGCGGCGCGTTGAGCGTTCAGTCTGACCGCCGCCATTTCATGCGCCCCTTCGAGATGATCGCGCGGGCAGCCAATCTCGAGGACCAGCACGGTCATATTGACGAAGTCGCGGCGGTCACGCGGGACGGGATACGGGTTCGCCTGAAAAACATAGATTACCGCTTTTGTATTTTGTCCGATGAAAAATACGTAGAGACTGCCTCGAACAAAAGGCCGCGCGGGGAAAGAGCCGCTCCCCGGGCGCGGCAAGTCCCATATCCCTATTCTATATCTGCCATGGAAACAATCGCCTATTCCCTTGCCGTGACAGATAAGGGACTCGAACCCTGGCACCAGGGCGTGAGACGCGTGCTGAACGGCGCATTGCTCGGCTTCATCGGCACCCACGACCTGGACTATTTGACGGCGCCGCGGCAGGACGGAAAGAATCCCCGCCGCGAACTGCGGCTCGAACTCTTTGCTCCAGCCCTGCAGGGGGAATTGCGGAAGGTCGGCGCGGAACTGCACTGGATGGATATCGGGTTTTTCGACATTGACCCGATGGGGGAGGACAAGACTCAAGATCCCGTGGATAGTACGCGGACGAATCTGTGGGCCGCGCGCTGGGTCGGTGATGCGAAAACGGTCCGTTCTTATGGAGAGGGCGTCCGCCTCGCGTTTCAGGAAATCGGGCGGGCGGAGGCGCAGGCGGAAATGATCATGGCGATCACCGACGCCCTGCGCAATGTGGACTTTGGGGCAAACGGGGCTGAAACCCTGCGCCGCACCTTCCTGACGCGGACGGCCCAGATCCTTGAAGCCCTGCGGGACGGCAAGGATAAAGACAGGAGGAGGCCTCCCCATGCTCGATAGTTTCGAGGTTCTCAACTGGCTGAATCAATTCGATCGTTTGCATCTCAGTAGGGATGCCAGGGCGTTGACGCGGGCGGCGCGCGATGTCCGCCGTTCGGACGCGGGCGTGGAGCGGATCATTGCACGGCTCGAGGCAATTCGGCAGGCCTCCGGGGATCCGCTCGAAGCGGCTGAGATTTCATTGCATTGCGCGGCGGTGGAGATCTGGCGCGGGATGTATGTCCGCGCCATTCGTCATGCGAAGGAAGCGGGTGGTGCGTATCGGGCCGACGATCATCGGCGCGCTGTCGCCCGCTGGCTGATGGGGATGGCTCAATGGGAAAGACTCCAGAACCATAGTGCATACAGCAACTGGGACGGAGCGAGGAAACTATTTGCCCGGCGGCTGAGATTCTTTCGCCATTCACCGAACGAGAGAGGCTGGTACGAGGAAAAACTATGGTTGATGGAGATCGAACTCGCGGGCAAACCCGAGGAAATATATACATGGCTCAACCGCTTCGAGGAATCCAAACTGTCCCCGCCCTCGAGACAGGTCGTGGAAGCAGTTCAGGAAAAGATACGCCAGCGGGCATACCCCGATGTATATGCCATGATTCGGGACCTGCAGGAGGTCAACAAGTGGAGCAAGGAAGACTATGAAAGGGCGGAGGTATTTCTGGAATGCGGCCTGACTGCCTATCAGATGGGAAACATCCCGGCCGCCATCGAATTGTTGAAAAGAGCGGTTGTGGATTTCTCGCCGGGTATTGGGAACAAGCACAAACAGGTAGTGGCCCGTTGTATGCTGGGGGCAGTAGAATGGATGGACTCCACCAAACACAATCAGGCTACTATTGATTGGCGACGTTGTGTCGACGAGTTCGAGGAATTAAGGTCGTGGGCAGATAAAGCAAATGAGCAGCAACGTAAGAAATGGTATATCAACCGGCGTGTAATACTACGCACTCTGTTATTGGGCAAGTTGTAATTACTGATGTGCCACGACCGAAGCCCAAAGCGAAATAGGAAAACGATATGTTTAGTGAATTGCTGAAGTCATTCGAAAGTACTTTTATGATATACTTTTTGGTGGCAATGATATTCATCGACTCTAGTTTATACATTTTCGACCAATGTGGAGCAATCGGAGATCTCTAAAGCGGGCGGTTGGCATGAAAACTTACAACCTCACTAACCAACAAAAATATATATTACATACAATAATACATTACCTAGAAAATGGTTTTATTGAGGAACCAATCATAATCTCCTGCTCATTTACCGAATGTGAAATAATAGGAATTGAGGAAAAATTTAGCCCCAATCTTCCTGGAAATCTTGATGCTTTGTGTGATTGCGACTTGATGAGCTTCACATATGATAACCACGGCAACAAAACCTATATGGTAAAACAGGCTGGATACGACGCTATAAAGAATGATTTTCGTGTAAATGAAAAGCCCTCTGCTCAACTCAATATTGGAGCAATAATTAATGAGATGCAGGGAGGAGATGTTCAGGCAATTGGCTTAAGTAATCAATCCGATGTAAGACAAATAGTGACTGACCCTCAACAATTAGCGGCGCAGATGGATAAACTGGGAAATGAATTGCTAGACGTAGTCAGAACGGAATTAGCAACCGACAAGTTAAGTTGGTATATAAAGCTAATAGATGATTTAAAAAAAGAAATTTCCTCAGATAAACCATCCACATCGGTTCTTCGGCGGCTCTTCAGTTCTCTTACCTTCCTAAGTAATGTTGAGGGAACAATCTCTTTTGCAGTAAGAGTTTGGCCTCATATTTATCCAATGCTCGCATTAGCGGCTGCGAAAATATTAAGCGCTCACTAATTTCCATATGCTTACCTAGATTGTGCCTTGTAAATTGGCGACTATCTTCCGAATTTGCTCTTTTTGGTTCGGTTTCGAGGTGCTGTTATCAGCGGTTTCGAGGGTATATGTTTTTCGGCTATCCACATGGGGGTGAGTTGTAAACGGGAGAATTTCGATTGAATCCGAACCGGGCACATCCCCGATATCGAAAGTAACCATTTTCTCCTTGTCCATCACCTGTGATTGTGCTGAATCGAAATCCGTCATCAATCTGCGGGCCAGGCGCATCTTCATTTCCTCAAACAAAGTGCGTACAGTCCGTCCGTTGCCAAAAAGGTCTTCTGTATGACGAAGCATTTCGAGATACTGAGAGGCTTTCTGCTTGACCGCCTCCGGCAGGATATATCCTTCATTAATAGCCAGATTTGCCAATATTTGCCCCAATTCGGCATTCGGATAATCGGGAAATGGAATCCGACCCGCGAATCTCGAACTCAAGCCGGGGTTGCTGAGCAGGAACGCCTCCATCGGCTCGGGATAGCCCGCCACGATGACGACCAGCCGATCCCTGTGATCCTCGATGGCTTTCACCAGTGTATCAATTGCCTCCTGTCCGAAATCGTTGGCGGATGTGCGCGCCAGTGAATAGGCCTCGTCTATGAACAATACCCCGTCCAGGGCTTCCTTAATTCGCTCCATGGTCTTGAGCGCAGTCTGGCCAACGTATCCCGCCACGAGGTCCGCGCGGGAGACCTCGACGCAGTGCCCTTTGCGCAGTCTCCCCAGCGAGAGATAGATCCTGCCAACCAGGCGCGCGGCCGTGGTCTTTCCGGTGCCGGGGTTGCCGATAAAAACCATGTGCTCCAGCGCTTTGGCAGGGTGATACTCCGAATCGAACTGCCTGCGGGCATCCTCGTATTGGACGCGATACACCAAATCGGTAATATGCTCCTTGAAGGGTCGTAACCCGGTCAGATGATTTACCTCTTTGAGCAGATCATCCACAGCCGGTGAAATGTCACTTTTCACGATCCTATATTCGTCGGGAATGTCTGCTTCCGTCAATGGGGCATCTTTGGACATTCCTGCCTCTCGAAGCCTCGCCGCCCGTCGCCTTTCCATTGCGTCAATCAAATTTCTCACTTCCCCCGCGTTTCCGAACTTCTCGTCACGCGAGTTGTAAAGTTCCTGGAGGATTCCACGCAGGCGATCCTTCAGTTCGAGTTCCCAAGGAATCGCCCGGTCTCCAAGTTCTTGTTTCAGGATGTCCCAAAGGTCTTCTGGCGAATAATCAGGAAAAACAAATAAGTTTTCGCGGGGGATACGGCGCGCCAGGCCGGGGTTCGAGTCCATGAATCGCTTCATTTTGGATAAGTAACCCGCGAAGATGACGACCAGCCTGCCGCGATAGTTTTCCAGGATGGGAACGAGTGTGTCAATCGCCTCTTTCCCGAACCCGCCGCGGTCGTCCTCGGAAAGCGCGTAGGCCTCGTCAATGAACAGGATCCCGTCCAGCGCAGATTCAACCACCTGCGTGGTTTTGATGGCCGTTCCGCCGACATAGTCTGCTACCAGTGCGCTGCTATTTACTTCGACTAGGTGGCCTTTTTTGAGGATACCCATTTCGTAGAATAATTCACCCATGAGGCGGGCGACAGTCGTCTTGCCGGTACCCGGGTTGCCTGAAAAAGTCATGTGAAGGAGCGGGGCTTCGGCTTCATCCTTACGTCGGGCTGCATCTGCCCAAATTGTGAGTTCGCGCATCCGCTTCTTGATCTCGACAAGACCCACGAGACGTTCCAGTTTATCCCAGGCGGAGTCGTTCGGATCGTGATATGCTTTAAACCATCCACTTTGCCGGAGAATTTGGCGGTTCAATCCCTTCAGGATGCTCAGACGACCCAGCCAAAGTCTCATGCTTCCACCCTCTGCTGAAATCATGTCGGTCAGGCGGCGCGCGTTTATTTCGCCGGGATCATCATACTTTGTTTTTTCTGCAACTCTCGATATCTCGTCTTTGCCGGGATTCCCGACATGAACCAAAGCCGTAAAACTCCCGTCCGCCGGGGCTTGAATTGAATTGCGTATTTCAGGAACAGGAATATTCACTGCGATTTCCTTCAACTGTTCCAGATTGACTGCTGCGAAGATCAGGAGGCACACGTTGGTATTCTGACTCGGAAGACGCGCCCATTCTCCAAGCAGCCCCGCCATGATCCGCCTCGATTCGAAGTGGGAAAGAAGGGTTTCTGCTTGGCGGAATATAACAACCGAGCGGACGGTCTGTGTATCGAGCATGACAGTGTTTAATAGGTTAATCAGGAAGATATCCTCCATTCCATGTTCGAAAAAGTCCGCCGGGCGTGGCGCAGGGGAGAGAGCATTAAGTAGGCGCGGGCCAAATGGTCCACTGCCGACGCGTGTCTTGTATCTGAGGAGATCTTCTTCTGCTGGCTCTACTTGAATGGGTTCTCGAGGCCAAGTGAGGGATGCGGAACGTTCGTCAAGGAAGAAAATGGGCCGATGGGGTGCGCTGAATACTAAACGCTCATATCCGCGCGGTCTTAATTCTTCCAGAAGCGCGTGCTCGAGATTCAGTTCGCTGCCATCTGGACTGATAAAAATATCTTCTACACCCGTTCCATAAATGATATAAAATCTTTCGAGGCTCGATGCCGGTAAAGTGCGTGATATTCTATCGAACATCTTTTTGCCTCTCCGGCTCTGGCCGTTGCAGTGGAAGCAACCGCAAGGAATCAGTTTGATCGGTTGTGTCTGTGGACCGCGCGGAGCGGATATCGGGGTGGCCAACGCGGAAATTGTGTCGTGTGAGGGTCTTGCAGAGCGCTTCCCACTGCAGGCGCGCCTCCTGGGCGGTTTTAATAGAGGGATGTTCGGTGACAACAACCAGGTCGTTTGTGAGTTCCCGATCGATATCATTCGTCGGAAGCACTTGTATGGTCACACGGCTTCCGTCCGAGTTCGTCAACTGCGCTATGAAGGGTGCGCGCATATCCTCGCTTTCATAGCCGGCGCCTGCGAGGATAAATCCGTGATTTTCGAGTGCTTGCAGTGCCCTCTCTGCAATGTTCATCCGCAGCTGTGAGTTCAGCGCTTTGAAACGCGCTTCGTAAATAATGCTCTCGAGGAATCGAGTGATGGCTGGAAGAGTTTCGGTGTTCAAGCGCCTGAGTTCGGCCGTTGAAATCCATTGCTGTTCCAGCGCCAATAGCTCCAGTACTTGCCGGCATTCCTCCAGCAATTGACGATATTTTCCATTGGTCCAATAGTCCAGATCCACCCTTTCGATCAATTCTTCGCCCTGCAAGCCCATGGCGTTAACCTGTGAATTTGCAACCAGATTGGCCAGGGCTTGTTTAAAAGCGCTGCATGCATTTTCGTATTCTACTTGCCATTCCAGCAGGCATTGTTCAAGTTCAAGTTGCAACTCGGAAAGTTCGAGGAAGGCTTGCTGGGAAACCTGGAGGCTTGCCTCGTGAAATCCCTGTGCCAGATTGTCTTGGGCAACTTCAAGACCTTGAAGAATACGCCGCAGCCTGCCGGGCAGGAAGCGTTCGTGTGCAAAATGCTGTTGAATAAGGTCGGCTAACATTCCAGATTGTCGAAGCCACTGTCGAGCTGCTTGTTCCTTGCGATGTTCCTTCTGTGCGTACGCGTCGTATTTACGGGCGAGCGTGCGAAGTTCACGGAGATGGTGTTCGCGTTCCCTCTGCATTCTCTCTGTGATCTGCTGGGACAAAGCTGCAACCGAATCATGGGTATCCGATGCGGTCTCCTCGATAATGGCCTCCAGACTTTCGTAGTACGACGCGTTTTGCGACAGAATGGCTTGCATCGTTGCCGCCTCGATCTGATCGAGGCTCTGATCCATCCCATTCATCGCCTCT
>JBFMCC010000031.1:0-69522 GCA_040754535.1 Chloroflexota bacterium | reverse complement strand
TTGGTCATGACCGAGGACAAAAAATTGCAGGAAAACCGTCTCGGCTTATTGCAGAGGATCGCGGCGCTGGCAAACGGCGTTGCGGACTTAAGTAAGTTGGAAGGATACTAAAATCATCTTTATTTGGTTGTATAATTCCAACCGATGCAATTCGAAATCATCGGCGACATCGCAGAGACCGAAACGATAGCGGCAGGTTCGGGCATTCGAATTCTTCCAATTCTGTGAAAAGGTTACGGCGCGGGTCGTTGGCGAAAGTTGAAAGGAATTGCATCTGTGCGTTTGTCGAATGGTGATGTTCGCCTTGCCGAAATCCACTGGTTTGAGGCGCACGGCATTGGCAAAAGGAAAATGAGAATCAAAAGATTCCTGGATTAAATCTTATGGCGACTTCCAAAACCACACACCAATTTGCAATTTGCATCAAATCTAATGATGCCGATCTGCTCACGCCGCGCATGATCTATGAAATCCTGCCCGATGCGAGTGCGGCAAAGTCGAACCATGTTCGTGTGATTGACAATGAAGGCGAAGATTACCTGTATCCCGCCGACTTCTTCATGTTCGTGGAATTCCCTCAGTCGGTCAGGAAGACTTTGCAAAGAATTCCTTTTCATTCACCGTCAACCGCCCGATTGCCCCAAGCGTGAAAGGAGCTCCTCCTAATATAGGGTGTGACGGGTTTGATTAAGCATCGAAGTTCTATGAACGGAACTGGAAACACTCCAGTTCCGTTTTCATTCGGTCCTATTTTTTCTGCTGAACTTCATCCATATAGACCCTGATCGAGGGCAACGCGGTCATCTTCTCATAGAAGAAGTTGTTGACGAGATTCATCACCTCGGCGCGGGCGGCCTCCACGTCCGCGTGCATGGCGTGTCCGCTTTCCTGTTTGTCGAGACTGCGGCGCAGGCGCAGCAGGTGCTTGACCACCGCGGTCTCCTCACCGCCTTCCAATGCTTCGATCACCGACAGGATCAACTGGTCGGCCTGGCCCATCACGGTCTCGATCGGAATGTTCGAGCCGGGCGAACAACATTCCTCCATCGTGCGGAACAGCGACCAGACCTGGTACAGCATCGAGGCGGGCTCGTCGAACAATTCCCGGATGAAAACCGCCTCCTCGTATCGTCCCGTCAACCGAAAGACGTTGTACATTCGCTTTGCGGCCTTGCCGTAGTTGACGTCCTTCGTCACGTATTTGTTGATCTCTTTTTCCAACTGCGCCACGTAATCGTCGAGCGCGTCCGCCGAGACGTGTTGCGCGAGTTTGGAGAAGATCGGGACCGACTCCGCCTCGAGGTAGATTTCCTGAAAATACGGATCGAGATACCCGTCCAGCGGGGTGATCGTCCCGTCGGGCGCTTCCCACGTGACGTCGAGCATGTTGCTCGCGTTGACAAGTTGCCCGCGCACGCCGTCGGTCGTTACCCAGTCCAATTTGCACCAGCCGGGCTCCAGCATCCCGTCCTCCCAGCGGACGGTCACGGTCTGGCCGTCCGGCAGGAACGCGTCGAACTGACCGGCCTCGATCTCCTGCGGCGACCACGTGATCGAATCGCCCCTGGACTTGGGCCTGCCGCCGCGCACGACATTCATCGGATACGACCCGAACTTGACCTCGATCAGCAGATAGGTTGGCCCCTTGATGGTTTGTAGTGCTTTTTGCCGAATCAGGTCAGCCAGGATTTTGCACGCCGCCTCGCGGCTCCCGGCGATGATATTGACTCGCTCGAAGTAGTCCGCGTCGCCGGGATAGGTCTGGATCTTGGACTGCGCCGCGGAGCCGGAGAGCGCCAGGGCGGTCTCGACCACGCCGGGCACGTCTGCGAACTCCACCAGCCGCCCGAGTCTGCGGAAGTGATCGAGGTCCGCCGCGCTGAAGTCGAGCATGCTTACTTTGTGTCCGAAGACCCCAGCGCGCGTGTCCATCACGATATTTGAATCGGCCTGTTCGGCGGACATGGCCGTCAGCCATTGCAGGGCGTCCGCCTCGTTCATTTCCACGCCCAATCGCTTCGCGGATTGGAGAATGCGCTCCAGCTCCTCTTTCGGTGCGGGGGATGGATTGCTCATGATCGGTTCCTTCCTAATGAAATGGAGTCCTCTCTAGGGCTTGTATGAAAAATGCTTTGCGGAGGTGGTCGAGTAGGCGGCGGGGTCTCGATACACCCTTCGGGTTACTCGACCTCCGCCGCCGTACCGAGACCACAATTTGAATTTGCATGCACATCCTAATCCCTTCGCTCCGCCAGCATCCTGCGAAAGAGTTCCGCCTGCGCAATGGCGTCCTCGAGGGCGTGATGGGTCAGGGGCCTTTCGATACCATAATGTCTGGCTATCTCTTCGAACCCCGTCTGCTCCCATTGGGCGCCGGTTAATCCCATGAAAAAAGCCTTGATGTCGAGCGCCTTGTGGCCGAAGGGACTGCGGCCGAGATAGCGATGAAAGTAGTCCGAAACGAACATCCAATCGAACGGGGCATTGAAGGCGACAAAAACAGGGCGGGAGTCGGCGGGTGTGTTCTTCGCGACCCAGTCCGAAAACCGGCGCATGGCTTCCTCCGGCGGCAGACCGTGAGCCTTTAACTTCTTCATGTCCAACCCGCTGGTTTGCAGGGCTTCCGACGTGAACGCGTCGTTGACCGGTTGTAATTCCGCGTAAAACGTCTCTGCAGGATCGAAGACCAGGCACGCGCCGATGGATAACAGCGAGTATCGACTCGGGTCCGGCCCGGCGGTTTCCACATCCACGGAAATAAAGGTTTCCTGGGCGGGCGATTCCATTTGCCAACTGTACCTGAAAATTCGAATCTTTGCGAGGGGCGATTCCAACAGGAACCAGGTTTCTCACAGAAACCTGGTTCCTGACTCTCCGTTTATTTGCCAAATTCCCGAACGCGTCTATAATTCAATCACGCTATGACCGCAATTGACGAAATCAAGAGCAAGATAGATATCGTGGACCTCGTCTCGGAGGCGGGCGTCAAACTGCGCCACGCGGGCAGGAACTACACGGGCTTCTGTCCGTTCCACGAGAACAAGCACACGCCCGCCTTCGTCGTCTGGCCGGAGACCGGGACGTGGCGGTGTTTCGGCGCGTGTAACGAGGGCGGCGACATCTTCAAGTTCGTGATGAAGAAGGAGGGGATTGACTTCAAGGAGGCCCTGCAAAAACTGGCCGCCCGCGCTGGCGTGAAGGTCGAGTCCTATCAGCGCGAGACGCCCCAGCAAAAGGAAGCCTACGATCACCTGCGGAAACTGCTCGAGGAGGCGGTCATTTATTATCGCGGGCATTTGCTTCAAAACAGGGACGTCCTGGGCTACTTAACCGAAAAGCGCAAGTTGACCGGCCAGACCATCGAGACTTTCGGCCTGGGCTACGCCCCTCCTGGATGGGACAGCGCCCTCAGGCATTTCACCGCGCGCGGCTACTCCGAACAGGATTTGATCGACTCAGGCCTTCTCACGGTGCGCGAGGAGGACGACTCACGCAATACGCAATACGATGGTCTCGATACGGCGGGAGAACGCCGTCTGCTCGACCATCGGCGAGTCTATGATAGATTCCGCCACCGCATCATGATTCCCATCCGCGACGAGCAGGGACGCATGGCGGGCTTCGGCGCGCGCGTCGTTGACCCGGACGACATTCCCAAATTTCTCAATTCGCCCGAAACGCCGATCTTCTCCAAAGGTCGTTTACTTTATGGGTTGGATAGGGCGCGCAAGCCGATCCGCGCCGCAGACCAGGCTGTGATTGTCGAAGGTTATCTGGATGTCATTGCCCTGCATCAGGCAGGCTATGAAAATGCCGTCTCGCCGATGGGCACGGCGCTGACCGAAGACCAGTTGCGCCTGCTCAAACGCTTCACGCGCAAGATTGTCCTTGCGCTCGATCCCGACACGGCGGGCCAGAAGGCTGTCCTGCGCGGACTCGAAGCGGCGCGCTCCGCCATGGACAAGGAGGGCGAATTCGCCTTCGACGCGCGCGGACTGCTCCGCAACGAGGCGCGCCTCCAGGCCGACCTGCGCGTGGCCTCCATGCCCGAGGGACTCGACCCCGACGAGATCGTCGCGCGCGACAGGGAAGAGTGGAAACGATTGATTGACGACGCCAAACCCATCGTCGAACACGTGATGGTCTCGCTGGCCGAAGGCAGGAACCTGAACGACCGCCGGGTGGTCAACGAGATTGCGAATCAGGTCCTGCCGCTCATCCGCGACCTCCCGACGCCCGCGGACAGGGAGTTTTTCACGCAGAGGCTGGCGCGCTTCCTCAAGGTGGACGAACGCGCGTTCATCGGCGCGCAGGCACAGGCTCCGCGCGTGAGGCGGACGCGGCCGCGAACGGAGGAGGGCGCGGGCGAGCCCAAAGTCGAGGCCGCGTTCGCGGTCGGTTCTTCGCGCAAGGTCGAGTTGAACTGTCTCGGCATCCTGTTCCGCAAACCCGAGTTGTTGTACCGCCTCGACCGCAGTCTCGAGGCGGCGCGCCTGGCGCCGCTTGCGCCGGAGGATTTCGAGTATACTGACCATCAGATGCTGTTGCGGGTCATCCGCCAGTCGCTCGAACAGGTGGAGGCCGACCATCACCCGTTCGTGGTCATGCACCTGCCCGAATCGCTGGAGGAACTGGTGCATCAGTTGCAGGCCGCAACCGAGGGTCCCGAGCCGCTGGACGACCGCCTGCTGGAGGAACTGCAACGGAGCGTCATCAAACTGCGGAGGTCGCGGTTGAGCGAGGGACTGAACCAGTTGCGATTTTTGCAGGAGGAGGCGCAGCAACAGGGCGATCTGCGGGCCGCCTCTTATCAGGAACTGGTGTTAAATCATACGAAATTGTTGCGCGATTTGGACCAGGCCAACCGTCAGTTGAGTCACCGACGAGTATAGGATGATCAAGAAAAGACGCGCCAGACCGGCTCCTCGGAAACGGCCGCGCCCGCCGATGAAACGGACGGAGCGGCCCGAAGAAGAGTCCCCGCCCGGCGAATCGGGCGCGGACGATTTGTCTGTGGACGCGCTCGAAGAGGCCGACCTGGTCGAAGCGGACGGCGGTCCCGGCTTTTTGGCGATGGAGGAGGAGATCGGGGAGCCGGACGAGAGCAGTCTCGCGGAAGTGGACGAGGTGTTGGATGAGCCGCTCGACCTGTCCAAGCTCGACCTGTCCAGCGAACTCTCCGAGGACCCGGTGCGGCTGTACCTGCGTGAGATCGGGCAGGTCAAATTGCTCGATTCAGACAGCGAATTTCGCCTCTCCACGCGCATCGAGGCGGAACGGTTTTTGGGCCAGTTACGGCGGCGTCCCTTGCGCAAGGGGGTGAGACTGTGTTGCGCGGTCTATCACGGGATAATCATCGAAATGCTCACCTCCTGGAAGCGGTTGAACGAGGACGCCGAACGCCTCGAAAGCCATCTGCCGGACCTGGCCCTGGTGCTGGCTGAAGCGCAGACCCTGCGCCTGGGCTGGGAGATCGAAAGCCCCTCATTCCTGCGGGCATTCCTCGACAACGGCCAGTGGGGCACGGACCAGTTGTGGGAGGGACTTGTCCGCCATGCCTACAGCCTGTTCCTGTGTTTCTATCTCCTGCCCGGCGGTTACGCCAACTGGCTTCTCGAACACGTCCGCCTCCACCACGACCTGCCGGTGCAGCGGACGTTATATTCCCACCTGCCGGAAGATAAATTGCTCGAAGTGGAAATGGACGCAGTACACATCCGCGCCGAGGAATCCAGTCACGCGCTGATCCGCGCCAACCTGCGTCTCGTGGTGAGCGTGGCCAAACGCTACCTCGGGCGCGGCATCTCGTTCCTCGATTTGATCCAGGAGGGCAATCTCGGTTTACTGCGCGCGGTCAACAAGTTCGATCCGCGCCGCGGTTTTAAATTCAGCACGTACGCCACGTGGTGGATCCGCCAGTCCATCAACCGCTCGATTGCCGAGCAGGCGCGCACCATCCGCATCCCGGTGCACCTGTTCGAGTCGATCACGCGCATCCTGCGTGCCCAGCGCCAGTTGGTGCAGGAACTCGGCCGCGACCCGACCACCGAGGAACTGGCTCTCGAAGTCGGCTACCTGCCCACTGCGGACGTGCAGGCCGTCCTGCGCTCCCAGGCCGAGGGGACGCCGCTCGATCCCGCCGTTCAACGCAGGTGGGAAAGCGCCACCAGCAAGGTGGACCGCGTGCTCCGGTCCGCCGAGGAACCGGTCTCGCTCGAAGGCCCGGTGGGGGACGAGGACTCCAGCCAGTTGGGCGATTTCATCCCCGACGACGACGCGCTCGAACCGCTCGACGCGGCCTCGCGCGAGATGCTTCGGGAACAGGTCCAGCACGCGCTGGAGGCGTTGACCGACCGCGAGCGCGAAGTGCTGGAATTGCGGTTTGGATTGAAGGACGGCAAGGACCACACGCTTGAGGAGGTCAGCCGCTTCTTCCGCGTGACCCGCGAGCGCATCCGCCAGATCGAGGCCAAAGCCCTGCGAAAGTTGCGGCACCCCACGAGGAGTCGGTTACTGAGGGATTATTTGGGGTGATTCCCATGTGGCGCAAGATTGCATCTTGCGCCTTTTTTTATTCCCACATCCCTTGTCCATTTATGACCATTATCCTCTAATTTTGTGAAATGTAACACTTTATCTGGTCTGGCAAAATCTCTTATGATATACTTTGCCGAAAGTAAGTGGCAGTTTTCACGTATCACCGAGGATTCCATGCTGCTCGAATATCTTGCCATTGCACTGTTAATCGCGGTCGCCACGCTGGTTGCAATCATTGCCATCGTATTGGGGGGATTGTTCGGGCCTCGCCGCAAAGTGGCGGCCAAATCCGAACCGTACGAATCAGGCATAGTCCCCATTGGACCGGGCACGCGGCGTATGCCGGTGCGCTTTTACCTGATCGCGGTGCTGTTCATCCTGTTCGATATCGAAGTTGTGTTCTTCCTTCCGTGGGCGATCGTCTTTCGTCAACTCGGCTTGTTCGGGCTGATCGAGATGGTCGTCTTCATCGTCATCTTACTGGTCGGTTACGTATACGCGTGGAAAAAAGGAGCCCTGGAATGGGAGTAGAGCAAAAACTTGGCAATATGGGCGTGGTGACGACCACCCTTGAAAGTATGGTCAACTGGTCGCGGACGGGCGCCATGTGGCCGATGCTGTTCGGACTGGCCTGTTGCGCCATCGAAATGATGTCCGCGCAGGCTTCTCATTACGATATGAGCCGCTTCGGCATGGAACTGATGCGCGCCAGCCCGCGCCAATCGGACCTGATGATCGTGGCAGGGCGCGTCTCTAGGAAGATGGGGCCCGTCCTTCGCCGCCTGTATGACCAGATGCCCGAGCCGAAATGGGTCATCGCCATGGGCGATTGCGCCTCCTGTGGCGGCGTTTTCAACAACTATGCCATTTATCAGGGCGTGGACGAGATCGTTCCGGTGGACGTGTTCGTAGCGGGCTGTCCGCCGCGCCCGGAGGCCCTGATTCATGGCGTGCTGACAGTCTACGAAAAAGTGAAGGGCGAGAAATTTGTAGTACCGACTTAAGTCGGTGCTACGGGGTTGTTTTATGGATCACAAACTCGAACCCATCGTAAAGGCTTTGCAGGATCAGTTCAAGGCAACGTATGAAGAGTTCCGCGGTGAGGTGCATGTCTTCCTCACCACGGAACAGATCATCGAGGCATTGACGCTCCTGCGCGACAAGCATGAATTCGAATTGCTCTCGGCGATGACCGCTGTGGACTATTACCCGCAGACCTCGCCGCGCTTCCACGTGATCTATCAACTGTCTTCGCTGGCGAAAAATGTCACAGTGCAGTTGAGAGTCCCGGTCAACGGCGACCAGCCCAGGGTCCCGACCGCGACGCGTGTGTATGAGGTGGCGAACTGGCGCGAGCGTGAACTCATGGATATGTTCGGCATCGTGGCGGAAGGTCATCCTGATCCGCGCAAGCTCTTATTGCCCGACGACCAGGAAGGTTATCCATTGCGCAAGGATTTCCCGCTCGGTTATGAGGAGCCGCAGTTCACGTTCAACTTTGACGAGATTGACGTCCGCAAGCCGTACGCGAAAGAGTAAATGTAGTAGCGACTTTAGTCGCTGATGGACGACTAAAGTCGTCACTACGTTTCAAGGAATTATTATGCCGCAACTTGAAGAAGTCGCCATTGATAAATACAAGCACTTGGTCTCCGAGCGCGCCCTGAAGGGCGAGACCATGCTGCTCAACATGGGACCCCAGCATCCGTCCACGCATGGCGTTCTGCGCTTATTGCTCGAACTGGATGGCGAGACGGTTGTCAACGCCGTGCCTGAGATCGGTTACCTGCACACCGGCATCGAGAAGAACATGGAAGCCAAGACTTATCTCAAAGCCGAGGTGATGACGGATCGGCTCGATTACCTGGACACCGTTGGCAACAACCTTGCCTACTGCATGGCGGTGGAAAAACTGGTTGACCTGGATGTGCCTCCGCGCGCCCAGGCCATCCGCGTGATATTGACGGAACTCCAGCGCATCGCTTCGCACCTGGTCTGGATCGGAACGTTCGGTCTCGACACCGGGGCGATGTCCATGTTCCTGTATGCGTTCCGTGAACGCGAACTGATCCTGGATATTCTCGAACTTTGTTCCGGTCAGCGCATGATGACCACCTTCATCCGCCCCGGTGGGTTATGGCGGGATGTCCCTGTGGAGTTCGAGGCGGCGGTACGGGATTTCATCAGGATTTTCCCGAAGCGCATTGACGAATACGAAACCCTGTTGACCAAAAACCCGATCATGCTGGACCGTTTGCTTGGCATCGGCAAACTGGACGCCGCCACCGCCCTTCAACACGGCGTGACGGGCCCGATGCTGCGCGCCTCCGGCGTGAAGTGGGATTTGCGTAAAGCCCGCCCCTACATGGGCTATGAACAATATGACTTCGATGTGCCTGTCCGAACCGAAGGCGACACGTACGCACGCTACCAGGTGCGCGTGCAGGAGTTGCGCGAGACGTTGAAGATCGTGGAACAGGCGTTGAACAAACTCCCGATGGGACCCGTGCGAAGCGACAACCGCAAGTTCGTCACACCGCCGCGTTCCGAGATCGGCGTCAGCATGGAAGCGCTCATCCATCACTTCAAGTTATGGACCGAAGGCTTCCCTGCGCCGAAGGCATCTGTGTATAGCGCAATCGAATCCCCGCGCGGCGAATTGGGCGTCTACCTCGAAGGCGACGGCGGACCCAAACCGTACCGCGTCCACTGGCGCACGCCCTCGTTCGATAACCTGTCCGTTATTCCGAAGATCGTGAAGGGGCACCTCGTGGCGGATCTGGTTGCAATTCTCGCCTCCACCGACATCGTGCTCGGAGATATTGACCGATGAGCCTGGCTGAAAAATACCCGAAAGAAGTCAAACAGATCCTGGCGAAGTATCCGCCGGAGCACAAGCGTTCGGCGGTGATGCCGTTGCTCTATATGGCACAGCGCGAGGAAGGTTACGTCAACAAGGCCGCCATGCAGGACATCGCCTCCATACTCGACCTGAGCGAGACCGAGGTCGCCTCCATCGTCGGCTTTTACACGCTGTACCACGATAAGAAAGAAGGCAAGTATCGGATGCAGGTCTGCACCGACCTGCCCTGCGCCCTGCGCGGCGCAGATACTTTCCTCTCGAACCTGTGCAGTAATTTGGGCGTGAAAGTCGGTGAGACGACACCTGACGGCCTTGTGACAATCGAAGCGGTCATGTGTCTTGCCGCGTGCGACAAAGCGCCCATGTTCCAGGTTCAGAGCGGGGACGGGCTGGAATATCACGAGAACATGAACGTGGACAAGACCCTCGAGTTAATCGAGGCTTTGCGTAAGAGCGGGCAGGAGGTGAAGAAATGACTCACATCCTGCTGCGCCATCGCGATATTCCCGATATTCATAAACTTGACGTTTATCAGAGGAACGGCGGTTTCGCGGCCTTCAAGAAAGCCGTGACCGAGATGAAGCCCGAGGACGTGATCAACGTGGTCAAGGCCTCCGTCCTGCGCGGACGCGGCGGCGCTGGATTTCCCACCGGTATGAAATGGTCCTTCATGGACAGGAACAACTGGCCGCATTACGTGGTCGCCAACGCGGACGAATCCGAGCCGGGCACCTTCAAAGACCGCGAGATCATGGAAAGCAATCCCTTCCAGTTTTTGGAGGGCGTTGCCATCGCCTCGTATGCGGTCGGAGCGAACGCGGCTTACGTCTATCTGCGCGGCGAGTTCTGGCAGGTGGCGCATTTCCTCGATGAAAGAATCGCCGAAATGGAAGAGGCGGGTTTTCTCGGTGAAAAGTTGTTTGGCAAAGATTATTCCCTGAAAATCTATACTCACTTGGGCGCGGGTGCGTACATCTGCGGCGAGGAAACGGCCATGCTCGAATCGCTGGAAGGCAACCTCGGCCAGCCGCGCATCCGCCCGCCGTTCCCGCCGTCGTATGGCCTGTACGGGAAACCCACCGTCGTCAACAATGTCGAGACATTGACCAACGTGCCGATGATCATTGCCAACGGCGCGGAGTGGTATAAATCCATGGGCACGGCCGACAGCCCCGGCAACAAAGTCTTTTCGCTTTCCGGGCGCATCAAGAAGCCGGGCAATTACGAACTTCCCCTCGGCGCGACCTTCCGCGAACTCATCTATGGGCAGGGGGGCGGGATCATTGACGATCGCCCGGTGCGCGCCATCATGGCGGCGGGCGCCTCCTCGTCCATGATCGTTGCGGACGACAAGGCCCTGGATACGCCGATGGATTACGCTTCCGTCCGCACCCTCGGCGCGGACCTCGGGTCTGCTTCCGTCATCGTCATTGACGATACGGTCAGCCTCGACTGGGTCGTCAACAAGACCATTCACTTCTTCAAGCACGAGTCTTGCGGCAAGTGCACACCCTGCCGCGAAGGCAATTACTGGATGCAGCACCTGACCGAACGCATCCACTCCGGCGAAGGCACGCAGGCCGACGTGGACCTGCTTTACACGGTCGCGAAACAAATGCAGGGCAAGTGCCTGTGCGCGCTGGGCGAGTTCGCCACCATGGCGGTGGTGACCGGCATCGAGCGCTTCCCGGACGATTTCAAATCGGCAGTGAGATCATAATGGCAAACGAAGTCACGCTCACCATTGACGAACGGCAGGTCACCGTCCCCGCGGGGACTCTGGTGGTGGATGCGGCCAAGAAGATCGGCATTGACATTCCTGTCTTTTGTTATCACCCCAAGATGGAACCGGCCGGCATGTGCCGCATGTGCCTGGTGGAGATCGGCCGCCCGATGATCGACCGCGCCACCAACCAGCCCGTCCTCGATGAGAACGGCCTGCCGAAAATTTCCTGGATGCCCAAACTCGAAACCGCCTGCACCAACAGGGTCGAGCCCGGCATGGTGGTCAAGACTCAGTTGACCTCGGCGAAGGCCAACGACGGCCAGAACGCGACGGTCGAGTTCCTGCTCACCTCGCATCCGCTCGACTGCCCGGTCTGCGACAAGGGCGGTGAGTGCCCGCTTCAGAACCTGACCATGGCTCACGGTCCGGGCAAGAGCCGCTTCCTCTACGACGACAAAATCCACCTCGCCAAGCGCCTCCCGCTGGGCGACCTGATCTTCCTCGACCGCGAGCGCTGTATCCAGTGCGCCCGCTGTGTGCGCTTTCAGAGCGACGTGGCAAGTGAGCCCGTCATTGGATTCTATAATCGCGGACGCTCGCTCGAAATCGTTTCCTTCTCGGACCCCGGGTTCGATTCCGTTTTCTCAGGCAACACCTCGGACATCTGCCCGGTCGGCGCGCTGACCACGGCCGACTTCCGTTTCGGCGCGCGTCCCTGGGAACTGGACGCCTCCGCTTCCATCTGCACCCAATGCCCGGTCGGCTGTAACGTGACGTTGAACACGCGCCGCGAGGCCAAAGCCGACGGACAGATCGTGATCAAGCGCGTGATGCCGCGGCAGAACGAACAGGTCAATGAGACCTGGCTGTGCGATAAAGGCCGCTTTGCTTATCATTACACCGAAAGCGAAAAGCGTTTGACGCGGCCGCTTGTCCGCAAGGACGATAAACTTTCGAGAGTCTCGTGGAACACGGCCCTCACGCGGGCGGCCGAGGGTTTGACGGCCAACAAAAAGAATTTCGTGGTGCTGGCCTCGGGCCGTCTTTCCAACGAAGACTTGTATAACCTGAAGTCTCTCGCCGACGGCATGGGCGGACAGGCGTTGCTCTACTCCGACATGGGCGGCGGAGAACTGACCGCGCTGGTAGGTGTGAGTGAGGGGACGAACCTCGGCGCGATGGGCAAGGGCGATGCCATTCTCGTTGTTGCCTCCGACCTGTATGAGGAAGCACCCATCTGGTGGCTGCGCGTCAAGCAGGCCGCCGACCGCGGCGCGACGCTCATCGTCGTCAACCCGCGCGAGACGAAACTGGATAAACATGCCTCGTTCGCCATCCGTTACGCGTACGGCGACGAGGTCAAGACGATTGATGATTTGAACGGGAAGGGAAAGATCGCCGAAGCCTTTGCCCAGGCGCAGAATGCCGTCGTGCTGTTCGGCAGTGAGGGACTTGGCCTCGAAGGTTCGTCCGCGCTGGCCGCGGCCTGTGCGAAACTCTTGTCGAACACGAATCATGTCGGCAGGCCGAACAACGGATTGATCGGCGTCTGGCCGCGGGTCAACGACCAGGGCGCGTTCGAGTTGGGCTTCCAGCCGATTGCAGACCTGGCCGCGGAGTTGAAGGGCAAGGCGGTTTACATTGTCGCGGCGGACCCGACCGGGGACGACCCCGCGCTGGCGAAGGCATTGAACGGCGCGAAGTTCGTCGTGGCGCAGGACATCCTCGAAACCGCGACGACCGAACTCGCGGATGTTGTCCTGCCGGCGCAGGCTTATACAGAACGCGAAGGCACGTACACCTCCGGCGAGCGGCGCGTCCAGCGCTTCTACCCGGTGGTGCCGCCGCGCGGCGATGCCCGCCCCGATTTTGCCGTCACCGCGCAACTGGCGCGTGAGATGGGCTACATCCTCGAAGGGACGTCGGCTTTCCTCGTGTTCGATCTTTTGACCGAGTCGGTGGAATCGTTCCGCGGATTGGATTACACAAAACTGGCCGAAGTGACCGAGCAATGGCCCATCGTCGGGCGCAACGATCTGTACTACGGCGGCACAACTTACGAGAACAAACAGGGTCTGGGCGCGCATCTGTCCAGCGCGGCGGGACGCGGTTCCCTCACTCTGCCCTCTCCCAAGGGAAGAGGGGCAAAGGCATTGCGGCCGAAGGAAGATGAACTGCTGGCCGTGCCGGTCACGAAGTTGTACGACATGGGCGTGACGGTGGTCGACTCGGAGTTGCTGGCGAATCGCATCGGCGAGGCGACCGTGGCCCTGCATCCCTCGACGGCGGAGAAGTTGGGCGTCGAGGCCGGGGACGAGGTCAAACTTAATTTGAACGGCGGGCAGGTCGAGGTCCGTGCCCGAATCGATGAGTCGATTTCGGCGGGCGTGGTGTTGGTTCCGCGCAGTTTCGGCCTGGCCCTGCGTGAGCCGTCGGCCGTCGGCCTGAAATCCAGGGCAAAGGTGAAGGCATGATTGACTGGGCGCTTTTCCTCGAGTGGTTCATCAAATCGCTGGTGCTGATCTTCGGCCTGCTGGGCGGCTTCGCCTATTTGACGTTGTACGAACGGCGCGCGCTGGCGCGCATCCAGGTGCGCGTCGGCCCGAACCGCGCCGGACCGTTCGGCCTGCTGCAACCCATCGCGGACGCGATCAAGTTGATCTTCAAAGAGGAACTGACCCCGGGCCGCGCGTATAAAGTGGTCTTCCTCCTCGCGCCGATTGTGACGATGGTGCCCTCGATCATCATCGCGGCGGTCATCCCCTGGGGGCGGACGGTGACGATGTTCGGCCGCGAGATTTCGCTGGGAATTGCCAACATCAACGTGGGCGTGCTGTATCTGATGTCGGTGGCTTCGATTGCGGTGTATGGGATCGTGCTTGCGGGCTGGTCGAGCAATAACAAGTACGCCATGCTGGGCGGGATGCGTTCCTCGGCGCAGATGATTTCCTACGAACTCGCGCTGGGACTTTCGTTCGTCACGGCCATCATGCTGGGTAATTCGATGAGCCTGCTGGAAATTGTCGAGGCGCAAGGGCCGATGTGGTTTGTCGTCATCCAGCCGGTCGGCGCTCTGGTTTTTATGATTGCCACGCTGGCGGAGGTCAACCGCTCTCCGTTCGACATGCCCGAAGCGGAACAGGAGTTGACGGCGGGTTATCACTCCGAGTATTCGGGCATGAAGTTTGCGCTGTTTTTCATGGCTGAATACCAGAAGATGATCGTCATCTGCGCCATCGCGGCGACGTTGTTCTTCGGCGGCTTCCTCGGCCCCGGCGTTGACCGTTTCCCCTGGCTCGGCCCGCTATACATGTTCATCAAAGTTGTCCTGTTGCTGTTCATCATGATCTGGGTGCGCGCCACCTGGCCGCGCATCCGTTACGACCGTCTGATGGCCTTCGGCTGGAAGGTGCTCGTTCCGCTGGCGCTGGCGGTCGTGTTCATCACGGCCATCGGCATTCTGCTGGCGCAGGATGTCAATCCGCTTTACATCTGGATCATCCCTCCCTTATCCTTGATCGCTTTACTGGTTGCGGTCTATATGATCGACCGTACGCTGAGGAGAAAAGATTATGCGCGTCGTTGAGCCTGTCGTCGAACTGGGGCGCGGACTGTGGCGCACGTTCGCTTCGATGTTCGAACGGACGGTGACCTTCCAGTATCCCGAGCAGAAGCGGGAGGTGCGCCCGCGCTTCCGCGGGCGTCACGTGCTGAAGCGCTACGAGAACGGACTGGAGAAGTGCATCGGCTGTTCGTTGTGCGCGGCGGCTTGTCCCGCGGACGCGATCTTCGTGGAGGCCTCCGAGAACACGGACGAGCAACGCTTCTCGCCGGGCGAACGCTACGCCTCCACGTATGAGATCAATATGCTGAGGTGCATCTACTGCGGCTTCTGTGAGGATGCCTGTCCCACCGAGGCGATCGTGCTCGGCGACAACTACGAACTCTCGTTCACCGACCGCCGTCAGGCGATCTATCCCAAGGAAATGCTGTTGGAGCCCGTGCCCGAAAGCGCCATGACCACGCCGCGGGCGGTGGAGCCCGGTGTGTACACGCGGTCTGTGCCTGAGATGAAGGACCCATCCGATTGACGATTTTGGATTGACGATTTTCGATTGATGCAATCGTAAATCATAAATCGTCAATCGCAAGTTAACAGGTTGCTCATGACCATTGACCTCATCCTGTTCCTGATACTCGCTCTCGTCGCCGTCGCCACCGCGCTGGGCATGTTGCTCAGCCGCAACGCGGTCTATTCGGCGCTGTTCCTCGTGCTGAACTTCGCCACGGTGGCCGTCTTCTACATCCTGCTGGCCGCGCCGTTCATCGCCATGGTGCAGGTGACCGTGTACGCGGGCGCCATCATGGTGTTGTTCCTGTTCGTCATCATGCTGTTGGGCACGGATGTCCTGCCGCCCGGCAAGGCCCTGCCCTGGCAGAGACCGCTGGCCGGTGTACTGGCTTTTATCCTCGCGGCGGAGGCGGTTTATCTGCTGGTCGCGCGCGCCGCCCCGGCGGAAGAGATCTTCCGCCCCGAGGCGTTCGTCAACACGATGGAAAGCCTGCGCGTCATGGGCAGGATGTTGTTCAATGAATATCTCCTGCCATTCGAGGTCACGTCCATTCTGCTGCTGGTGGCGATGATAGGTGCTATCGTGCTGACCCTCAAAGAGAAAGGGGAACAGAACTGATGGTCCCCGTCAACTATTACATTATCCTTTCCGCCGTGCTTTTCACCATCGGCGCGCTGGGCGTGCTCATCCGCCGCAACCCGCTCATCATCTTCATGTCGGTCGAGTTGATGCTGAACGCGGCCAACCTGGCCTTCGTGGCCTTTGCCCGCGCCAACGGGGACTCGAACGTTGCTTACAGTGGGCAGATCTTCGTCTTCTTCGTCATCGCAGTCGCGGCGGCGGAAGTGGCGGTGGGGCTGGCGTTGATCGTGCAGATATTCAAGAGCAGGCACAGCATCAACGTGGATGAGATGAACAGCCTCAAGGGTTAATCATGGAAACTACCGGCTTTTTCTTCCTCGCCCCCTGGATCGTCTTCTTCCCGCTCATCGGGCTGTTGATCAATCTCATCTTCGGGAAGCGCCTGCCCGAACAGGCCATCGGCTGGATTGCCAGTCTCGCCTCCGGCGCGGCCTTCGTCGTTTCGCTCCTGCTGGCGTACTCGCTCTCGGCCGCGCACGGCGAAGCCTTCCGCTGGACGATCGGCGAGTGGATGCACATCGGCGACCTGCAACTGGACTGGACCTTCCGCGTCGACACCCTCTCGACCACAATGATGCTGGTCGTCTCCGGCGTGGGGACGCTCATCCACATCTACGCCATCGGCTACATGCACGAGGACGTGCGCTTCAAAAACGACCCAGGCCGTTATCAGCGCTTCTTCGTTTTCTTCAATCTCTTCATCGTCGCCATGATGATCCTGGTGGGCGGCGACTCGTACCTGATGCTCTTCGTCGGCTGGGAGGGCGTGGGGCTGTGCTCCTTCCTGCTCATCGGCTTCTGGTATGACATGGACACGCTGGCGCGTCCCTCGTGGGCCAATTCCAACGCCGCGAAGAAAGCCTTCATCACCAACCGCATCGGCGACTTCGGTTTCCTGATCGCGGGCTTTTTGATGTTCTGGTATCTCGGTTCGTTCCAGTTCGATCATGTTTTCGAGGCCGCGCAGCATGCTCCGCCCGAAATCATTATTGCCATCACGCTCTTCATGCTCGTGGGCGTGACGGGCAAATCGGCGCAGATTCCGCTCTACGTCTGGCTTCCCGACGCGATGGCCGGCCCGACGCCGGTCTCGGCCCTCATCCATGCCGCGACCATGGTCACCGCGGGCGTGTATCTCGTGGCGCGCTCGGCGGAACTGTACACGCTCGTTCCCGCCGCGCAGTACATCGTCGCCATGACCGGCGCGGTCACCGCGTTATTCGCCGCGACCATTGCCGTCGGTCAATACGATATCAAGAAGGTGCTGGCTTATTCGACCATTTCACAACTCGGCTTCATGGTCGCCGCGGTGGGTATGGGCGCGTTCGTGGCGGGGATGTTCCATCTCGTGACGCATGCCTTCTTCAAAGCATTGCTCTTCCTCTCGGCGGGTTCGGTCATTCTTGGGTTGGAACGCGGGCATCATCATCTGGCACATGGGCATCACGCTGAAAGAGGAAAGAAGAAAGAGGGAGGCCATGACGAGGCGCATGAGGAAGTCTTCGACCCCGGCGACATGCGCAACATGGGCGGACTTCGCAAGACCATGCCGGTCACGTTCTGGCTGTACATGATTGGCACGCTCGCGCTGGCGGGCATCTTCCCCTTCGCGGGCTTCTGGTCGAAGGACGAGATTCTGCTGGACGCCAGCCTGCATTACCCGACCGTTTATATCCTGCTCACCATCGCGGCCTTCTTCACCGCCTTTTACATGGGACGCCAGGTATGGATGGTCTTCTTCGGCGAAGCGCGGCACGAGGCCGCGGCGCACGCCGAGGAGAGCAAACCCATCATCACCGCCCCCTTGATGGTGCTGGCCGCGCTCTCGTTTCTCGGCGGCGCGCTCAACCTGCCGTTCGAGGGCTTTCATAACCTCGGTCACTGGCTGGAGCACACCCTTCACGAAGTCGAAGCCCTGCCCCTCGATTTGAAGGTGGCTGGAATCTCCACCGCCCTCGCGCTCGTTGCCATTCTCATCTCCTGGCTCATTTACGGGCGTAATCCGCTCAAGAAGGGACAGCCCGACCCGCTCAAAAAGCCGCTCGGCTTCATCTTCACCGGCATGGAGAACAAATGGTTCGTGGACGAGGGTTACCGGGCCGTGTTCGTTGACCGCTATGTGGACATCTCCCGCTTCCTCGCGGACGTGATTGACTGGCGCTTCTGGCACGACTGGTTCCACGACAAGGTCCTGGCCGGGACATACAACTGGTTGAGCAATATCGCCCTCAATAAATACGTTGACCAGCGCGGCATTGACGCTTTCGCCAACGGCCTGGGCGACGCGACCAAGAATTTATCGGCGGCCCTGCGCCGGGTCCAGAACGGATTCGTGCGGTCGTACGCGCTATCCGTGCTGCTGGGCGTCGTCCTCATTTTGGGATACCTGCTTTTCAAATAGCATCGAACGAGGCTGAACATGGAATTTCTTCTTCAACCGCTTACCCTGATGACCTTCTTCCCGCTGTTGGGCGCGCTCGTGGTGCTCTTCCTGCCCTCGGCGCAGAAAAACCTTTTGCGCTGGACGGCGCTGGTCGTCAGCCTGATCACGTTCGGGATTTCACTGTGGGCGTTTTTCTTCAGCGGACAGTATGCCGCCTCCAGCCCGGACCTGCAACTGGTGGCGCGTTACGACTGGATCACCGTCGCGGGCTGGAATATCCAGTACTACCTCGCCGCGGACGGACTCTCGATCCTGCTCGTCCTGCTGACCACCTTCCTGACGCCCATCTCGATCCTCTCCACGTGGACGGCGGTGGAGGAGCGCGTGAAGGATTTCATGTTGTTCTTCCTGTTGCTCGAAACGGGCATGCTGGGCGTGTTCGTGGCGCAGGACCTGTTCCTGTTCTACATCTTCTGGGAATTCACGCTCGTGCCGATGTACTTCCTCATCGGCATCTGGGGCGGCCCGCGGCGCATTTACGCCGCGATCAAATTCTTCCTGTACACGATGGCGGGCTCGATCCTCATGCTGCTGGCGATTCTGTACGTTGCCATCAAGAGCGGCACCTTCGCCGTGCCCGACCTGGTCAATCAACTGCCTGCGCTCTACGCCAGCGGCGTGATCGATCCCAGAACGCAGATGATTCTCTTCGGCGCATTCCTGGCCGCGTTTGCCATCAAGGTGCCGATGTGGCCGCTGCATTCGTGGCTTCCCGACGCGCACGTGGAAGCGCCCACGGCTGGTTCGGTCATCCTGGCCGGTGTCCTGCTGAAGATGGGCACGTACGGTTTCCTGCGCTTCAACATCCCGATGTTCCCCGGCGCTTCGCTCCAGGCCGCGCCGTGGATCGCGCTCTTCGCCACCATCGGCATCATTTACGGCGCGGCGGTTTCATACGCGCAGGCGGACGTCAAGAAACTGGTTGCATATTCCTCGGTCAGCCACCTCGGTTTCGTCATGCTGGGTTTGTTCGCGCTCAACCCGCAGGGAATCCAGGGCGCGATCCTGCAGATGATCAATCACGGTCTCAGCACGGGCGCGTTGTTCCTGCTCGTCGGCATGATCTACGAGCAGACGCACACGCGCGAGCTCAAGGTGTATGGCGGACTTTGGAAGATCACCCCGGTCTTCGGTTCGATCATGCTTGTCGTGGCTTTGTCCTCGATGGGCTTGCCCGGGCTGAACGGGTTCGTGGGCGAGTTCGCCATCCTGCTCGGCGCGTTCGGCTCGGACGCGATTGGTAGTCCATGGTACGCGGGCGTCTCGGCCGCGGGCGTCATCATGGCCGCCATCTACATCCTGTACATGTTCCAGAAAATGTTCCTCGGTCCGCAGGGCGAGATCGTGGACGAGGTGAAGAAGCACGGCCACGGCCTGCGCGACTTGAACTGGCGCGAGATCATAACGATTGTTCCGATCCTGGTCTTCATCTTCTGGATCGGCCTGTATCCCAAACCGTTCTTCGACCTGATGGCCCCGTCGGTGAATAACCTGGTCGCCGCGTTGCAGACCGCCGCGATGGCGATGCCTTAATTCTTACTTGTCATTGCGAGGCGGCGTTCTCCCGCCGAAGCAATCTCCACTTCACACGCAGGAGATTGCTTCGCACACCTGCCCTGGCGGGCGGTGCCAGGGAAGAACGCTCGCAATGACGGTAAAGGGATGATATGCCCCAACCAACCGATTTTCAAACCATCCTCCCGTTGACCGTCCTCTCGGTCTGGGCCTGCGTGCTCCTGCTGGTGGACCTCTTCATTCCGAAGACGCGCAAGAGCATCACGGCTCTGCTCTCCGCCCTCGGTCTGGCCCTGACCCTTGGCCTGACCCTCGCACAGACCGGCCTGTCTCTCACCGGGTTCAATGGCATGGTCGTGCTGGATGGCTTCTCCATTTTCATCAACACCATCCTGTTGATCAGCGGACTGCTGGGCGTGGCGGTGGCTTACGGTTACGTCAGGCGTATGGGACTGGAGCGCGGTGAGTATTACACTCTGCTCCTCTTCAGCGTTGCCGGCATGATGCTCATGGCGCAGGCCGCGGATTTGATCGTGGTCTTCCTCGCGCTCGAACTGCTCTCGATTCCCCTGTACGTGCTGGCTGCCTTCAATCGCACCAAAACGGACTCGGAGGAAGCAGGCCTCAAATATTTCCTGCTCGGCGCGTTCTCGGCGGGATTTGTGGTCTACGGCATTGCGCTGGTCTTCGGCGCGACGAGCACGACTTCGTTGACCGGAATCGTCGCCGCTCTCGCCACCGGCGCAGGGGCCGCGAACCTCCCCCTGCTGGCGGTCGGCGCGGCGCTGATCTTGGTGGGATTCGGCTTCAAGGTCGCGGCTGTCCCGTTTCACATGTGGACACCCGATGTCTATCAAGGCGCGCCGACGGCGGTCACTGCCTTCATGGCCGCGGGAGCGAAGATCGCGGGCTTCGCCGCGTTGCTGCGCGTCTTCGCCACCGCCTTCTCCTCCCTCGCGGTGGACCTGACGAATGTGCTCTGGGCGCTCGCTGCGCTGACCATGATCGTCGGCAACGTGATTGCCATTTCGCAAACCAACATCAAACGCCTGCTGGCATATTCCAGCATCGCACATGCGGGATACATCCTCATGGCCTTCGTTCCATATGGAAATCGCGAAGTCATGCCCGTTTCGGTCGCGGCGGGATTGTTCTATCTCGTCTCCTACGCGGTGACCAACTTCGGCGCGTGGGGCGTGGTCATTGCCTTGGAAAAGGCCGAGGGGAAAGGACTCGAAGTCGCGGATTACGCCGGGCTCGGACGCAAATATCCCGCCCTCGCCGCCGCCATGACCGTCTTCATGCTCTCGCTCATCGGCCTGCCGCCCACGCTTGGATTGGTCGGCAAGATCTATCTGTTCCGCGCGGTGATTGATGGCGGCTTTTACGGCCTGGCGGTGATCGGCGTACTGACCTCGCTGGTCTCTGCATACTATTATCTGCGCGTGGTCGTGACGATGTACATGCGCGACGGCGAACCGCAGGCCGGGCGCGAGTTCTGGCTGGATGCCACCACTGCCGTGACTGCTCTGGTCACTGTGATCGTCAGCCTTGTCCCGCAGTGGCTGTTCGCCCTGGCGAGCGAGTCGGTGTTGAAGTTATTCTGATGCATGGATATTTCGAAATGCAGACCCTGAAGGTCTTCGAGGCCTTCAGGGTCTCATTGTGTATAATGGGGCGGCTATGATCAAAGCCCTCATCTTCGATTTCGACGGCCTCATCCTCGATACTGAGACCCCGGAGGTGGACGTCTGGCAGTCCATTTATCGGGAGCACGGTCACGAACTGCCGGTGCACGAATGGGTGAAGACCATCGGCGGCTACGGGATTTCCACCTTCGACGCGGCAGAGCACCTGTCTCGGTTGACCGGTCTCGACCCCGCGCCGTTGCGCGCCCGCTATCGCGCCGAGGCCGACGCGATCATCCACGCCAACCCCGTCCTGCCCGGCGTGACCGACCTGCTCGCCGCCGCGCCGCAACGCGGACTCAGACTCGCGGTCGCTTCGAGTTCGCCCCACTCGTGGGTGGACACGCATCTGGCGCGCCTCGGCCTGATTCAGCAATTCGAGAAGATCATCTGCGCCGACGACGTGGCGCCCGGCCGCACCAAGCCGAACCCCGACCTGTTCCTCGAGGCGCTGAATCAACTCAATGTCCAGAAACACGAAGCGATTGTCTTCGAGGATTCTCCCAACGGCGTGAAGGCTGCCAAAGCGGCGGGTATATTTGTGGTGGCTGTCCCGAATCCATTGACCGCGCAACTGGGCGTGGACGGCGCGGACCTGACAGTGAAGTCCCTGGCAGATTTACCACTGCCTGCACTGCTCGAGCGCGCCGCTGGCTCGCGGTAATTCGGGATTCCTCACCGCGAAGGGACAAAGATCGCGAAGAATTGGGAACGCGAAGAGGCGCTTCGCGGAAATCGAAAACTTCGCGGCCTTCGTTTCTTCGCGGTTCAAACCGTACAAACCTGTAATAACAATCCGCTCATGTCGGGGGGATCACCGGCTTTCTACATCCGTCACAGATTGCCATCATTCCCTGTGTGAGGCTGAAGACCGCGTTCGGAGTCGCCCCGGGCGCGAAGGGCGTTCCACACAAACGGCAGGCCGGTACGCCGGTCAGGAAGACGTTCGGGACGCGGATGCCGGTCGGGCCGGGCGTCAGACTGCGGATCATGGCTTCCAGGATGGGCATGTCCTTCGCGGCGTGTTCGCGGTCGGTCTCGGCGATGAATTGAAGCCAGAGCAGCCGTCCCTTGCCGATGAAGGCTGTGACGTTGAGTTCCTGGCGCGCCCCGCTGTTGCCCATATAGGTGTAACTCATCCACGCGGTGGGGGACTCGAGCAACGGCTCCTCCCACTTGCGGATGATCTGCAAGCCGGGGAAATACCCCCGCAGTTCGCCCTCCGCCTTGTTCATGTACCCGCTGAGGGTCAGGCCGGAATCGGTGACCACGTTCGCCTGCACGGTCAGGGCCGGGTAGCCGCGCAGGCCCTGAGGTCCGAGCAGACCGACCGGCAGAACGTAGGGCGGGTCGGCCTGGTTCTCGAAGTCAACCTTCCAGTCCGCGGGACGCTCGAGGCTGAAATCCCATTCGCGGCTGACGTACCGCACCGACTCGACCGGAAGCGTCCCCGCCGTTGCATTGGTTGGACTCATGGTGTTCCTCCTTGCTCTCACACGATAGTCTCTCGCGCCTTGCATTGACTTCCCCGAAATCATTATAGGGAGTTCGCGGCTCCAATACAACTGCCAACTTGCAAAAACCGCCGGGCTGGGACCAGCGGGAAATCTTGCTGGGTTTGTCAAACTTCGCACACCATCAATTAGGCTGTTTAAGCCATTCCTTGATTTGACGCGTATGATACTGGTAATCGCCCGCGAGGGAATTGATGATCCTGCCAACTGTGGCGGGACTGCCGCTGTAGTGGACCACGCCGTGATCCGCCGTCAGTTCCTCGGCGGGCAGGGCGTGAATGAAGGCCTCGAATTTTTCCATGGACGATTTGAGTTCTGCGAGGAGTTCCCGCTTCGACCGCGACGAATGCTTTGCAGTGAAGCCCGCGTTGATGTTACTGTAATCGTTCCTGGCATCCTCGTAGTACGCGGGCGGCTTACCCGCCAGAATGGACAACGAAGACTCGATCATGAGGCCGTTCCAGCCAACCAGGTGCGCCACCACGTCCCTTGGCGCCCAGCCGTTCATGGGTGAGAGGAATTGCTCATCGGACAAGGAAAGAATGAGTTCCGTAAAGTCCTGATATGCGTGTTTCAACGAAAGAATAGCATCCTGGTTGGGCATGATTGTAACCCTTCCGCACTATCCTTTGACGTAGGATAACTTCTCAGAGATAAGACCGTCCTTTAATTTGAAAACGTCAACGCCTCGGACGTGTCCCTTTTTCCCGGCCGCGTCCACCCAGGTGTATTTCCAGCGCATGACGCACCGAAGGCCGAGGCTGAAAATCTCCTCGATTTCGATGTGAGCCTGAGGGGACTCGCGGAAGAAGTCCTGCCAAAATTGCGTGACCGCGTCCTTCCCCGAGTAGATGGTCCCGTCGGGGGCGGGATTCGTGTTTTCGAAGACGCAATCGTCGCTCATCAGACGCATCATCCCTGCGACATCGTGACGGTTGAAAGCCTCGTTGAATTCGAGGACGATGCGGATTGCTGTTTCTAACCGTGACATGGGGGCTGGGCTCATATCAACCTGCTTTCTACAAATCTTCCTCTTACTTCGTCAATCCATGCTTCATGCCAGGCCGGCAAATCAACCGTCTTCTAGCGAGGTGTGACCTGAAAAATAAAATCCTCGCCGACGATCTCCTTCTCAATACAACCAAAGGCGGCGCCATCGGGATATGGGTCACCATCGGCAAACATCCAGCTCAAGTATTTCGCGCCTTCGGTCGGGCCGGACCATTGCAGGAAGATGCGGCGGCCAACGGGGACCTCCAGCGGGATGGGCAGGATAAACTCGACCTCGAATTGTCTGCCAACCGGCTGGCCGCCTATCGTTGCATCGGCCTCCGCAAGAATTGGGCCGTCAATCTGGCAGTCCCGCAAGACGAGGTGAGCCGTATATCCACTGGACGGAAAGGAGCCTCCCGCCCTGAACAGGAGCGATACGGAAGTTATCTGGGAAGAGGATGCCAGAAAACTCTGATAAATGGGATCGGTTCCTATCGGGCAGGACGCGCTGCTGCCCGTTTCAACCCAGTTGATCGCTTCGACGCTTGGCTGAAAGGTGCACGGCGGTGGGGCGTCGGTCGGCGTGGCGGGGACGGGGGTCGGCCGCGGTGGCAGGGGCGTCGGGACCGGCGTGCCCAGGAGAAAATTGCATCCCAGGGTTACGAGGAGTATGGCGGCGAACAGCAAACCGCGCCGGATGGATGTTGCATTGTTGTGCATGAACTTCTCCCTTGAAAAGGCTTGTCGAGTGCGTTCTTCCACCGCATCGGGCGATTATCGCGGGCTACTTGCCCGGGGTTACAGACTCACCTTCTCCATATAACTCCCGATGCACCACGCTCAGCGCGCGCACCTGCTCCGCCGCGTGATACGAAGACCTCACCAGCGGATTCGACTCAACCCACTTGAATCCAATCGAATAGCCATACTCGCGCAGTTCGGCGAATTCTTCCATCGTGTAATATCTTGAAATGGGCATATGCTTCTTGCTCGGTTGCAGGTACTGGCCGATGGTCAGGATGTCCACGCCCCAACTGCGCTGGTCGCGCATCACGGCCTTGACCTCGTCCATCTCTTCGCCGAGTCCCACCATGATGCCCGATTTGGTCAGCACGTCGGAGTCGAGTCTCTTGGCGTTGCTCAACGTCGCCGCGGCCCACTCGTAATTGTCCTGCGGCTGGACGGTCTTGAACAAGCGCGGCACGGTCTCCACGTTGTGATTTAGAATCTCGGGCCGCGCCTCCATGACGATCTTCAACGCCTCGATACTTCCCTTGAAATCGGGAATCAATACCTCAATCGAACAGCCGGGCAACAACTCGCGGATGCGTCGTATCACCATCGCGAAAATCGGCGCGCCGCCGTCTCGTCTTTCATCGCGGTTCACGGATGTGATGACCGCGTGCTTCAATTCCATGGCCTTCACGGCCTGCGCCACGCGCTCGGCTTCGCCCCAATCCAACAGAGCGGCCTTGCCGTGTTTGATGTCGCAGAAGGCGCAGGTGCGCGTGCATACGTCGCCGAGCATCAAAAAGGTCGCGGTGCCGCTCCCCCAGCATTCGCCGAGGTTCGGGCACATGGCCTCCTCGCACACCGTGTGCAGTTCCTTTTTGCGCATCAGTCCGTGGAGCCATTCGTAGGTCTCGCCCGAGGGCGCGCGCACCTTGATCCACTCCGGGCGGCGCAGCGGGCGGACGTCGGTTTCGGGGATGACCCGGTCTCTTGTGGGGGTGGCAGGCATAATATCCTTATCGTGTACCGTACCGCAAAATTTATTTTGCGCCCGCCTCTCGCAAGATGAATCTTGCTGTACAGTTTATTTCTTCTTGACCTTCAATCTCAAACCTTTGACTTCGACGACCTCGACCGTGTCGCCCTTACGGATCGGTTCGGAGCCGGGAACGGATTCCGCGCTCCACAACTCCGCGTCCATCTGGACCTGGCCCGCCACGCCGGACCACGTTCGGGCTGTCCCCGTTTTACCGGCCATGGACTCGACCCCCATCGTGACGGGCCGCCTCAGCGCGCGAACGCCGAACCCGACGATGACCGCAAAGGTGACGCCGAGGATCGCGGCCAGCAGGATCACTGCCGGGAGGGGCACTCGTGCGAAGTCCGGCGTGCCCGGCGAGTTGAACAGCACCAGCGCGCCGACGATGAACGAGGCTACGCCCGCGGCCGTCAGTGCGCCGTGGGTGGGCGCTTTGATGTCGAGAATGAACAACACGAACGCGGTGACGAGGAAGATGATCCCGAACCAGTTGAGGGGCAGGTAACCCGCCCCGTACACACCTAGCGTGATGCACACCACACCGATGAAGCCCGCGACCCATCCGCCCGGACTGGAGATCTCGATCAGAACCGCCTGGATGCCCACACCCACCAGAAACAGCACAATCGCCGGATTGGTGAGAAGCATCAGCAGTTCCTCGATGAAACTCATCGGCAGGGATTCGACGAGCGCATTGGTGGTTTCAAGGCTGCGCGCGCCGTTGTTCATTTCTACGGTGAAGCCGTCGAGTTTTTCGAGCAGTTCGTCCAGGTCGCGGGCGATGAAATCAATCAGCCCCGCTTCGAGCGCCTCATCGGACGTGACCGCAACCGCCTCGTCAATCATGGACTCGGCCAGCGCCAATGCCCGTTCGCCGCGCGGCGTTACCAGTGGACGGATGGCAGCCTTGGTGTCGTTTTTTGCCTTGGCCTCCGCGGTGGACTCCAGATTTTCCCCTGTACTTGAAATTGGACTGGACGCGCCGATGACAGTCTCAGGAGCCATGGCCGCGGCGCGGCCGGCCATCGTGATCATCGCGCCCGCGCTGGCCGCCTGTGCTCCGTTTGGCGCGACGTACACCACAACGGCAACGTCGCTGTTGCGGATTGCCTGCATGATGTCCAGCATAGATCCGCCATGGCCGCCCGGCGTGTCCAGTTGGAGGATGAGCGCCTCGGCGCCGCGCTGTTCCGCGACACGCAAACCGCGTCGCACATATTCCTCCATCGCAGGCATAATTGGCCCATCAACATTTATCACGATGACCAGTGGGGCGTCCGTCTGGGCGCGGGCCGAGGCGAGTCCCGTGAGTGCGAAGGTCAGAAGGAGGCAGATTCTCAGGATGGTCTTCATGGTTGTTCCTAATTATAATGGCTTATGGAGGGAACCATGTCGGAACAAAACAAACCAAACATCGCACGGGTGGTCGTTCAACTGGTGATCGTGGTGCTGGTCGCGCCCCTGCTCCCGATGATCATTTCGGGAGACTGGGATTGGTGGCAGGGCTGGGTTTACGCGGCGGTGAACATTCTCTCGTTCGTCGTCAGCCGCCTGATCGTGAACCGCGTCCACCCGGACCTGATTCGGGAGCGCGCCCGCTTCATGGACGCCAAAAATACCAAACCCTGGGACAAGGTCCTCGCGCCGATGCTGGCGCTGGGTACGATTTTCATCGCCATTGTGGCCGGGGTGGATCGTTTGTATGGCTGGTCGTCCGCGTTTCCCGGGTGGGTCCACATTACCGCCATCGGCTTGATCGTTCTCGGTTACACCTTCTCCTCCTGGGCGCTGGTGGTGAACCGCTTTTTCTCCGGGACGGTCCGCATCCAGACCGAGCGCGGGCATCACGTGGTGACCGATGGGCCGTATCGCATCGTGCGACACCCCGGTTACGCGGGTGCCTTACTGGGATTTGTATTGATCCCGCTCCTGCTCGATTCGGTCTGGGCGTTCATCCCCGCAGGATTGCTGACCGTCGTTGTGATCATCCGCACCGCGCTGGAAGACGCGACCCTGCAAGAAGAACTGCCCGGCTACGCCGAGTACGCGCAGAAAACGCGCTATCGGCTGATACCGGGCGTTTGGTAGGAGCATTACACCCCTCTCCCAATGGGAAGGGGCCAGGGGTGAGGCGGGGAGGGCGTCACAACACCGCCAGCAAAACCGTGCGGATGCTTAACACGATGATGATCGCGCCGACGAGGATCATCAACGCTTTCACCGGCATCTTCCTGGTCACGCGTGCGGCCAGAGGGGCAGCGAGCGCGCCTCCGATCAGCAGGCCGAGGATGATCTGCCAGTATTCTCCAAAACTTAGCGTGAAGATGAAAATAATCGATTCGGTCAGCGTGACAAAGAACTCCGAGAAGTTGACCGAGCCGATGGTCAGGCGCGGGTCCTTGCCGCGGGCTACCAGCGTGGTGGTGACAATCGGCCCCCATCCGCCGCCGCCGACGGCATCGAAGAATCCACCCACGAGGGCGAGCGCGCTGACGCGGGCCGTGTGCACGCCGGTCGGTAAGCGTTCCTTGTGATTGAAGGCCTTGACCAGAATGATAATGCCCATGATGAGCAGATAACCGGAGATGTAGGGCTTGATCGCATCGCCGTCGAAGGATGTCAGCAGGTACGCGCCGACCCCGCCCGCGATGGCGCCGGGGATGAGCAGGCGTTTGACCAGTCCCCAGTCCACGTTGCCGAGTTTCCAATGCGACGCGCCCGAAACGCCGGTGGTCACCACTTCGGCCATGTGAACGGAGGCCGAGGCTGAGGCGGGGGGCAATCCAAGACTGAGCAGAAAGGTGTTCGAACTGACACCGTAGGCCATGCCCAGCGCGCCGTCAATCATCTGCGCGGCAAAGCCGATCAGGACGTAAATCAGGATCGAGGGTTCCATGGTTTCTCCTTGTTGAGTGTGTCTGCCTGAATTCGTCAAATGTATTATAAAATCTATAATAATAGTAGTACTTTGAGCGCAAAAAACTACCCTTTTCAGGGTCGTTTGGGAATTACGTGCCCGGCCTCTTATCGAACACTGTCTTGTCGTTCGACCACATTGGCTAGGGTGGTATTGTCGAGAATATCTGCAATCGCGTTGCGCACGTCACCCATCACCAGGCGCAGGCCGCAGGTCTGCTCGTCGGGACAGCCGCACGGCTCGTAGGCCATCTGGCTCACGCACTTGACCGGCGCCACCGGCCCGTCCAATACGCGGAAGATCTGTCCCAGCGTGATCTCGCTGGCCGGTCTCGCCAGGTAATACCCGCCGCCGACGCCCATCTTGCTGTGGAGCAGGCCAGCATTCTTGAGCGTCAGCAGGATCTGCTCGAGAAACTTGGCCGAGATTTGCTCGCGTTGCGAGATCTCTTTGATTTGGACCACAGGCAACGGTCCGTTCCCGGCAGGGGCGTCCGCCAGCATAATCATGGCCCGCAGGCCATATTCACCGCGTTTGGAGAGTCTCATAGCCTACTGAAATTATAGACTTTATAGTATTACTAACTATAATTCAGCGCCTGAATTCTGTCAAGCGGATTCGACCAGCCTAACGATTTCCACATCCCCCAGGGCGCGGTGCAAGTCTGCGCTCTTCATGACGATAGCCGTGTTACGGATACCCGACCCGATGGAAATCTCCTCCTCGGCCAGCACGCCCGCGTCCACCATGACCTTGAGCGGGCGCGGCAATCCGAAGGGACTCACCGTCCCGATGCGGTAACCGGTCACTTCGAGCACCTCGTCTTCAGTTGCCATCCTTACACGCGACCGTCCCACGAGTTTGCGAAGTTTCTTCCAATCCACCTGTCCGCGGCCCGCGGCCAGCACCATGACGAACTCGCCGGGCCGCACCTGGAACAGGATACTGCGGACGATCTGTCCCGGCCGCTGGCCGCGCTCGCGCGCCGCCTGTTCGAACGAGGCGACGGCGTGTTCGTGGCGGAAGATGCGATGGGGAATGCCCAGTTTTTCCAGGGCGAGGCTGGCGGGAGGAATCTCAGATACCATGCTGAAACATCATTTGGTCTTCGGCTCGTAATTGCACAGTCTGCGAATCGGACAGGCGGGACAGTTCGGCTTTCTCGCCTGGCAGACCTCGCGTCCCAGCCGAATCAAATTCAAGTGCGCGGCGTAATAGGTTTCGGGTGGGAATATTTTTTCGAGGTGCGGGTGCGCCTGCTCGACGGTCATCTTTTGTGGGCGGAGTCCGATGCGGCCGGTCACGCGGTAAATGTGTGTGTCCACCGGGAAGGCGGGTTTGTTCAGTGAAAAGCACAATACGATGGCGGCCGTCTTCGGACCGACGCCGTTGAACTTCGTCAGCCAGGCGCGCGCTTCCTCGAGGGGCAGACCAGCCAGAAAGTCCAGATCGAGCGAGCCGCGTTCGGCGGTGATCTCGCGCAGGACCTGCTGGATGCGCGGGCCCTTCTGGTTGGCGAGTCCCGCAGGGCGGATGGCATTGACTACATCCGCCTCCTTCGCGTCGCGAACCTGTTCCCAGGTCGGGAATTTAGCGCGCAGCGCGTCGAAGGCGCGGTCGCGGTTGGTGTCGTTGGTGTTCTGCGAGAGAATGGTCGAGACCAGTTCGTCCACGGCGGGCAGGGGATTGCGCCAGACCGGCTCGCCGAAGACTTCGAGCAGTCGTTTATGGATCGCGAGGGCGCGCTTGCGAAGATCAGCCATGGACGTACTCGGATGCCTGAATGACCTCGAGGGTGGCTTCGATCACCTGGCGGTGGGTGTTTGTAATCAGGTCCTCGAACAGGGCGGCAGTGTGTTTGTATAGTGTCAGGGCGGAAGCGCCGCGGGTCTTGTAGGCGGGGACATCCACAGGCCCGAGGTCGGCGCCCAGCGCAAGGCGGAATGCGCGGGTCCATTCGTGTTTGGGGCCGAGGCTTTTCTGGATGATCTGATAGTAACGATTTTCGGATTCGATCATCAGGCCGCGCTGGACAGCCACGCCATTACCAAGTCCTTTCAGCAGGCCCGCGACCGCGTACAGCACAGTCGACTCGTGCTCCCGCGCCAAACCGCCCATGATCTTGTGCGCCTCCTCCGCGCATCCCATGAGTTCCTCGACGGCGTATTCGTTCGCGGCGGGTTGCAGGGACAACCAGTCGAAGGAGAGCGCAGAGCGACGAAGCGCCGCCAGTTCCCCGGACGGATCGAGCAGGATTTGCATCTGGCGCAGGCCGGGCACGGACCAGATGGCGCGCTCCGGGCGGGTCAACGAGAGCCGTTCGTTTTCGAGCAGTTCGTATTTCAGACTGACGAGATGATCGTCCCAATAACGCAATGTGTATGGTTCGGGCGGAAGGGCATTCACGAAAATGTCCACGTCCACGTCGCTGAACTGCTTGTTCTCGCCGCGCGCGTAACTGCCCGTGAGGGCGATGCCGATCACGCCGGGACGATCCAGGCGCGGGATGAGGGATTCGGTGAACGGATCGTTGGGAAGTTTCATTGAAAGCGGAAGATGGGATGCGACTCGCCGGTGACGAGTCCGCGGTGATTCTTGATGGGCAGGGCGGGTCCGAACTCGGCCAGTTCCTTCGACTGAGACTCGCTCAACGCGCCCAGAACGCGCAGGATCTCCAGCGTGACCGCCGGGCGGACGCGGTTGAGCGGCTGAATGTTGATCGTCCGAAACAGAAGGTCGCCGTCCGAGACTTTGAAAGCGATTCCGATGCCGGGCGAATCGGGTCCCAGCACGCCGGGCAGGAGACCGACGGCCTGGTAGCCCTCCGCGCCGCGCTTGCAGACGATCCTGCCCGCGCCGACCTGCATGAGGCGGCAATCGAATTCGCCGCGTCCGCTGACCATTTCGGGATGGCTCGTCATGGCGGAGGTGATTGCGCGGCAGGCCTCGGCGCGCGCCGCGGGCAGGCCGCGCGGGTCGCACAGATGGGCGAAGGCCAGCGCGGCGTTATAGAGCGGCACGGCGAAGTTCGGGGCGGAACAGCCGTCAATGCCGAGCTCCACTTTTTCGCGCGGATACTCGCACATTTCAGCGAAGGCGGCCAGGATGTCCTGCTGGATGGGATGGTCGTTTTCGAGGTAGGTCTCCAGCGGCAAGCCGCGCATTTTGGCGTGCGCCAGCATGCCGCTGTGTTTGCCGGAGCAGTTGTTGCGGTTGGCGGTCGGTTTTTCGCCGCGGGCGATGAGGGCTTTGTAGGTGGTCACGTCGCCGGGCATGTGGACGCCGCATTGCAGGTTGTTTTCGTCAATGCCGACCCTGGCCTGGATGTCGCGCGCGACCTGCACGTGCTCGTCCGAGCCTTCGTGCGAGGCGCAGATCAGCGCCAGTTCGCGCGGAGTCAGGCCAAAGGTCCGCGCCCCGCCGCGCTCGACGAAGGGCAGGGCCTGGAACGGTTTGGCCGAAGAACGTAAAAAGGCGACCGTCTGCGGGTCGCCATGGGAGCGGAGCAGTCGGCCGTGGGAATCCACGACTGCGATCGCGCCGTAATGGGTCGATTCGACGATGCGGCCGCGCGTGAGTTCGAAGAGGGGTGCGAAGGCGGCGGCCATTTATTCCTCGTCGTTGCTGCCGCTGGGACGGTAGTGCCGCACGTAGTAGTGGCGCAGTCCGTAGCGCAGGCGCTGGGCGAAGTGCCTCTGGCGGGCGGCCGTGGCCCGGAAGCCGGTGAGCGACTTTTGGACGAGCGCTTCCGTGGCATCGGGCGCGGCGCGGCGCGCGGCCAGCCGTTCGAGTTTTTCGTGCAGTCGTTTGACGTAATCCAGTTGGTTTTTGATGGTCGTCGAGTTCACCGTACCGCCGCGGCCGCAAACGATCGTGTAGCCTTTGAACTCTCCGCCAAGCAAATGCTGGATGGATTCCACCCAGCGGGGCAGGTCGGCGTTCGCAAGAAAGGGCGGCTGGTTCTTGAGAACGAGGTCGCCGACGAAGACGACCTTTTCGGCGGGCAGGATGACCCAGATCGCCCCGGCCGCGGGACCCGGGTGATGCTCCAGCAAAATGGGCGTTTCCCCCCAGTAGAGCGTCATCTGCTGGCCGAACGAGATCTCCGGCGGCGCCCAGCGGATGCTTCCCAGGCCGGGAATGGATTCCCAGTCCGCGCCGGTTTCGTCGCCCTGGGCCTTGAAGGTGTTCGGGCGGTTGCGGAACACGTGGGCGGTCTTCTCGTGGGCGATGACGGTGCAGTCCATGGCGCGCACGCCGAGGGTGCGGTCCGGGTGAGCGTCCAGGTTGATCAGGACGCGTTCCGTCCCCGCGCCGATGCCCATCAGCGAGGCGCGCCAGGCGCGGGCGTCGTCGGCGGCGGGCGGCGCGTCGATCTGCACCAGGCCGCGCGGCATGCTGACGGCGCCCAGCGTGACTCCGGGATAACCGTCCTCGATAAAAACTTTTTTTGTGATGGCTTGCATGGAAACTCCTGAGCGGGATTTATTCTGCCTCTTCGGCCCTGGCGGCCGCGATCTGTCCGTCGGTTGCCAGCGGCAGGGCGAAGGTGAAGGCCGTGCCGCGCCCGGTCTCGCTTTCGACCCAGATGCGCCCGCCGTGCGCCTGTACGGCCAGGCGGCAGAAGGCAAGCCCCACGCCCAGCCCGCCGGGCTTGTCCTTGCCGCGCAGGCGGGTGAACTTTTCGAAGATGCGTTCCTGGTCCGAGGGGGCAATGCCCGGGCCGTTGTCCTTGATCCAGATGTGAAGCCAGTCGCCCTGCGGACGCGCCCCCACCTGGATGCTGCCCTCGGTGGGCGTGAACTTGATGGCGTTCTCCAGCAGGTTGATCAGCACGCGGCGGATCATATCGGCGTCCGCCCAGATGGGAGGCAGTTGTTTGGGAACCGCCGTCTCCACGGTCTGGCGGCGGCCTTCGGCGGCCGGGTGCGTATCCTTCACCGCCTGTTCGATGAGGTTGTTCGTATCCACCACCTTGAAACCGACAACCGGCTGCCCGGCTTCGAGGCGGTTGATGTCCAGCAGGGAGTTGATGAGACGCTGGATGCGGTCGGTGGAATTGGCGGCGATGGAGAGGATCGAACGGGCGGCCTCGTCGCCGTGATCCACCATGCCGGTGAGCACTTCGATGCTCGAGACAATGTTCGCCAGCGGCGAGCGCAGGTCGTGATAGATCATCGAGGTCAGGTCTTCGCGCATGGCGTCCAGGTCCTTGCGCTCCTTGATGTCGCGCAGGGTCCATTGCAGGACGTCGCTCTCCTCGAATTCCACGTGCCTCACGTGGACTTCGACGGGCACCGTGCCGCTCTCGCGCTTGTGAAGCACGGATTCGTACGCGGCCGAGCGGTTACTGCGCAGGGTCTCGAACTCCAGCCCGGTGCGGCTCCAGTTCACTTCGTGGACCTGGTCTATGCTCAAGGTGTGCAACTGCTCGCCGGTGTAGCCGCTCAACATGGCCGCCTGGCGGTTGGCTTCCAGGATGTGACCCTCCCAATCGGTGATCAGGATCGGGTCAATGCTGTCTTCGAACAGTTCGCGGTAACGCTGGTGCGCCGCGTCCAGTTTCTCGTAGAGTTGCGCGTTCTGGATGGTGGTCCCAGCCAGCGAGCCGAGGCCGGTCATCACCAGCAATGCGTCCGGGTCGAACGCGCCGGAGACGGGATTGATCGCTTCGATGACGCCGATGATGCCCGCCTGGGTGCGGATGGGCGCGACGGCAAGAGTCTTCGCACTGATGCCGCCGAACTTGTCCGCCTCGCTATAACGCTTATCTGCACTGACGTTGGGAACGATGAGGCCGCGTCCCTCGCGCACGGCCAGACCGGCAAAGCCGCGCCCGGCCGGGATGTGTCGGTCGAGAATATTGCCGGCGTTATGCCCGCTGGCGGCGCGGAAGACCAGGTCGCCGCTGAGCGGCTCGGTCAGCGCGACCGCGGCCGTTTCCACCTGCAGGGCCTGGATGGTCTGGTTGAGGATGCGCTGGAGCACTTCGTCCAGTTTCAGGGAGGTGTTGATGGAGGCCGCGCCCTCGGCCAGGGCGGTCATCACGCGCGCCTGCCGCTGGCTTTCGGTGTACAGGCGTGCGTTCAATACCGCGATGCCCGCCTGGTCGGCGATGGCCTGCATGAGTTCCAGGTGCTCGTCGTTGAACGCGTTGACCGCGGAATGTACGACGGTCAGCACGCCCACCAGCCGTTCGCGCGCCAGCAATGGGACGCAGATGGCGGCTTTCGAGCCGGTGCGTTCCATTGCGTCGTCGGGGCGCCTCAGCCAGCGTTCGTCCAGGCTGGTATCGGGGACGAGGACCGGCTTGCGATGGCGGACGACCCATCCCGCCAGCCCGCGCTCGACGGTCTCGCGCAATTGCTGGGTGGTGTGCTCGTGGAGCTGCTTGCCGTAGACGATGGTGGCGTCAATCGGCTTGTTGTTGTCGTCCAGCACCACGATACTGCCGCGTTCGCCGCCCACAGTGCGCATGGCCTCGAACAGGACGCGCTGGAGCACGGTGCGCAGGTCCAGCGCGGTGGCCACCTCGCGGCTGACGTGCATCAAGAGTTCCAGGCGGGCGCGGGCCCGCTGGGCGGAGGTGTTGGGGCTGATGGATGGCTTTAGGGCGGGCATTTCGTGTCTCGGACCGCGGGGTATCGGTATTTTAACCCACTCCCCGCATAAATAAAATCACGCTTTCGTCGAAGCCGGGCCGGCCCTTCGACCGAGTTCGCGGAGGCTCAGGATGAGTAAGCGCGCGTCGCATTCGTCCCAGTATAGCCCCTTTGGTACAATTGCACCATGTCACTTGCGTTACATCGCATCAAGGCGCTGTGCTTCGACGTGGACGGCACGTTGAGCGACACCGACGACCTGTACACGCAGAGGCTGGCGCGGTTCCTGCCGCGCATTATCTTCCGCGACCCGATGCGCACGGCGCGGCGCATCGTGATGTGGGCCGAAGCGCCGGGCAATGGTCTGCTCGGCCTGGCGGACACACTCGGCGTCGACGACGAGATGCTTGCGGTGATCGATTGGATCTATCGCCACCGCAAACAGCCGTGGAAGAAGTTCCTGCTCGTGCCCGGCGTGGACCAGATGCTGGCGCGCCTGCACGGGCGTTATCCGATGGCGGTGGTCAGCGCGCGCGACGAGCGCGGGACAATGCGCTTCCTCGACCGCTTCAACCTGACCCGCTATTTCGACGTGGTGGTGACGGCGCTCTCCGCCGAACACACGAAGCCCTACCCGGACCCGGTCCTGCTCGCCGCGCGAAAAATGGACGCGGCCCCCGAAGCCTGTCTCATGATCGGCGACACCACCGTGGACATCCGCGCCGGTCGCTCCGCCGGTGCGCAAACGGTGGGCGTGCTGTGCGGTTTCGGCGAGGAGAAGGAATTGAAAAAACAGGGGGCAGATATGATCCTGCAAAGCACGGCCGAGTTGGCCGATGTGCTGACAGCATGATGAGAACTCGGAGGTCTCACAGACCTCCGAGTTCTTTTTGAAAATTACGGTTTGAAACTGATGCTCTGGGTCACACACTGACCGCCCTGGTTCTCCAAGGTGCACAGCGTGACCGTTGCGTTCACCTTATGCCCGGTGGGGTCGGCCAGGAAGGCCGGTGAACTGACCACATACGAATCACCCGGACCCAGGCTGGCGATCATGCCCGAACTGAGACAGCCGTCTATATCCTCGAAGCCGTTGGCCGAGTCGGTCAGTGTGACGTCGGTGACCGTATCCTTGACCGACATGTAAATGGACTTGAAGGTCAGCGGACCGGTGTTCTTAAGTTTCAATTCCACCCACCAGCCGACGCAGGTATCCAAACCCTCATAGGACAAATCGAAACTGGGCGCGGGAGTGGGAGAGGGTGGCGGGGTGTAAATCGGCAGGGCGGCCCAGTTGCCGGTCACGGTGGCGTATTCGTTCCAAAGCCAGCAGTAGCCGCCGGGCTGGTCCGGGTTGCGGACGTACCAGTAGTTGCCGTCGGCTGAACGCGCGACGACCTCAGTTGTTTCGCCGACCAGCAGCGCGCCCAGGTAATCATAGACCTTGCCCGGGCCGTAGCGGCAATTCGTCGCCACCGATACGCTGATCATCGGGATGGATGGTGTGGAGGTGAAGACCGGGGTGAATGTGAGCGTGGGCAGGGGCGTGAAAGTGGGTTCGGCGGAGGTGGGCGTCGCCAGCGGCGCGGCCGCGGTCAACTGGGCGATGACGGTCTGCGCGGCGGAGGTGCCGGCCGCGGCGGGGTCTTGCACTGCGGGTGTGCCCGTTGGCAGGTTACAGGACGATACCAATAAGATCAAAATGATCACAGGTGGGATCAAACGAATTGGGCGTAACATGGCATTCTCCTCTGTTGGTGATTTCAGTATACCGGTCTTTGCTGCGTAAAACAAGAAGAAAAAGCCTTGTTATATTCCTTCGAGAATCAAATAACCTTTCGCCAGCCACTTCCTCTGCAAATGTATGTTCCAGCCTTTTGCCTCCAGCCGCTCTGCGGCGGCGGCGAACCATTGCCGCAGTCCATACGTTTTTGCGGCGGCGGTCTCTGCCGCGGCGCGCTTCCAGGCCTCGAAGAAATCATGGATGGGCTCGCCGGGCGTCATGCGATGGATGAAGTTTTTCGGCAGGATGGTCTGGAATTCGGCGACCTCGAAGCCGAGACGGAAATTGGTGCTGAAGACCAGCGCCTCGCGCGACCATGCGCCTGCCTCCGTTTTGCGGACGAGGTTCGCGGCCCACAACTGTCCGAACGGCGTGGAGGTGCCCTCGATCATCAACCCGCCGGGTAGAACATGTTCGGCCAGACGTTCGTAGGCTGGAGCCACGTCTGCCTCCTCATATTGCCGCAGGACGTTGAATGCGCGGATCAGCCGCACTGTCTCGCCGGGCAGGAGCGGCAGGTTGAAACCGCCGAGGCGGAAGAAGGTGCTTTCGTCTGCAAAAGGGAGGGCTGCGTCTACGCGCTCCGGCTCGATCTCGACGCCGAGGATCCGCAGGGACGGGTTGACGGCGTGGAATCGCCTCGACGATTCGAGCGTGGTGCGCGCGTCCGCGCCGTAGCCTAGGTCAACGAACAGGGACGCGGCGAACAGGCCGTCGGTCCGCGTGAGAAGCGAGAGGTCGTATTGCAGGAGGAAGTTGTCGGCGCGGCGCAGGCGGTTGGAGGCGGTCTTGCCGCGCGTCGGGCGGCCTTCTGGTTTTTGGGAACGGGGAGGCATAAACAACGCAGGGGCAGGTCTGAGACCTGCCCCTGACGGGTGGTGGTTAATCGGCCGCGGCGCTGTCGGGGATTTCCGTCCACTGGGACGAAGCGCCGTCACCGCGCGGGTCCTTGCTGAAACGGTCGTGGACGAAGCCCGTGCCGGCCGGGATGAGCTTGCCGATGATCACGTTCTCCTTCAGGCCGTAGAGCGGATCGGTGGTGGATGCGATGGCCGCGCCCGCCAGCACCTTGATGGTGTGCTGGAAGGAGGAGGCTGAGAGGAACGAGTCGGTGCTGAGCGATGCCTTGGTGACGCCCAGCAGGACCTCCGCGAACTTGGCAGGTTGTTTGCCTTCGGCCAGCAATGCCTCGTTCACGCGGCGGATGTCGAGGCGGTCCACCACGTCGCCGGGCAGGTACTTCGTATCGCCGGGGCGGGTGACCTGCACCTTGCTCATCATCTTGCGGATGATGACCTCGAAGTGCTTGTCGTGGATGTTCTGGCCCTGCGAGCGATACACTTCCTGGATCTGGCCAAGCAGGTAGAGTTCGCAGGCCTCGCGTCCCTTGATGCGCAGGATGCGGTGCGGGTTGAGCGAGCCTTCGGTGAGCGGCTCGCCGGCTTCGATGTGATCGCCGTCGCGCACCAGCAGGCGCGAAGTGGTGGGAATTTCCTCCTCCTTCTCTTCGCGCTGGTCGTACGAGACGACGACCTGCCGCTGTTTCTTTTCGATGCGGACGCGCCCGCCGTGTTGGGCGGTGATGGTGGCGTCGCCTTTGGCGGCCAGCACGTCGCCGGGCTTGACCTCCGCCTCGTCCTTGACCGAGAACTTCCAGTCTTCGGGCAGGGTGTAGGTGTCGCTGACGAGTTCGCTGTGCACGATCTTGACCAGCCGCATGTCGGCGTATTTCTCGGACTGGATGATGCGCACGGTGCCGCTGATCTCCGCCACGACGGCTTCGCCCTTCGGCTGTTTGCGCGCTTCGAAGAGTTCTTCCACGCGCGGCAGACCGGTCGTGATGTCCGAGCCTGCGGCCACACCGCCGGTGTGGAAGGTGCGCAGGGTCAACTGCGTGCCGGGCTCGCCGATGGACTGCGCGGCCACGATTCCGACCGCCGCGCCCATGTCCACCATGATGCCGCGGCCCAGGTCGAGGCCGTAGCATTTGGCGCAGATGCCGTGGGTCAGTTCGCAGGTCAGCGCGGAGCGCACCTTGACTTCCTCAACGCCGGCCGCGGAAATCCTGCGGGCCAGTTCGTGCGAGATGACGTCGTCGCGTTCGGCCAGCACCTCGCCGCTCTTCGGGTGGATCACACGCTCGGCCAGCAGGCGGCTGTACATGCGCGCCGTCATCGACTCACCGGCGATGTCGTCCGCTTTGCGGATCCAGATGCCGTCCTTCGTGCCGCAGTCGATCTCATTGATGATGATGTCCTGGGCAATGTCCACCAGGCGGCGGGTGAGATAACCCGCGTCCGCGGTGCGCAGGGCGGTGTCCGCGAGACCCTTGCGCGCGCCGTGAGTCGAGATGAAGTATTCGAGGGCGGTCAGGCCTTCGCGGAAGTTGGAGCGGATCGGTAGCGGGATGATGCGCCCGGATGGGTCGGCCATCAGGCCGCGCATACCGGCCAATTGCGAAATGGTCGAGAAACCGCCTTTGGTCGCGCCCGAGGTGGCCATCGTGGACAGGTTGCCGTCGGGGTCCATGTGCTTCTTGACCGCGTCGGCCACGTGGTCGGTGGTCTTTTGCCAGATCTCGATCTCGCGCTCGTTCTTCTCCTGTTCGGTGAGCAGGCCGCGGCGGAAGTCGCGCTGGACGACCTCCACCTGCTGAAGCGCCTCGGCGATGATGTCCTTGCGTTCCGGCGGGATGGAGATGTCGGCCACGGCCAGCGTCGTGCCGGACTTCATGGCGTATTCGAATCCGATGGTCTTGATGCGGTCGGCCACGCTGGTGGTGATCTCCTGACCGCACATTTCGTAGACCTCGGCGATCAGGTCCTTCACGCCGCCCTTGTCCAATTTGCGGTTGACGAACTGAACCTGTTCGGGCAGGACGCGGTTGAACAGCACACGGCCGACGGTCGTTTCGATCATGCGCGTCTGCGCCGCGGGCAATCGTTTATTGTCATCGCCGTACCACGTGCTGATCAGCAGTTTGATCTCGGTATGGACTTCCACCTGATCGAGCTGGTACGCCAGTTCCACCTCGTCCATGTCGGCGAAGGCGCGCCCGTCGCCGCGATGGGCGTCCTTGTGCGGCATGGTCAGGTAATACACGCCCAGCACCATATCCTTCGACGGGCTGATGATCGGCTCGCCGTCGGCGGGCTTGAGCAAGTTCTTCGAGGAGAGCATCAGGTCGCGTGCTTCCTGCACAGCCTTCATCGAAAGCGGAACGTGGACAGCCATCTGGTCGCCGTCGAAGTCCGCGTTGAAGGCGGTTGTCACGAGCGGATGCAGTTGAATCGCCGAGCCTTCGATCAGGATCGGCTCGAACGCCTGGATGCCGAGACGATGCAGAGTCGGCGCGCGGTTCAACAGGACGGGGCGTTCCTTGATGGCCTCCTCGAGCGCCTCCCAGACTTCGGGCCGGTTGCGCTCGATGAGGCGGCGCGCCCCCTTGACGTTCGCGGCGTAATTGTTTTGCACAAGGCGGGCGATGACGAACGGGCGGAACAATTCCAGCGCCATGCTCTTGGGCAGGCCGCATTGATAGAGTTTGAGTTGCGGACCGACCACGATCACGGAGCGCCCGGAGTAATCCACGCGCTTGCCGAGCAGGTTGCGGCGGAAGCGTCCCTTCTTGCCTTTGAGCATGTCGCTCAGGGACTTGAGTTCGCGGCGGCCGCGGCGCGAAAGCGCCTTGCCGCGCTGAGAATTGTCAATGAGGCTGTCCACCGCCTCCTGCAACATGCGCTTCTCGTTGCGGATGATGACGTCCGGCGCGCCGAGTTCGAGCAGACGCTTGAGGCGGTTGTTGCGGTTGATGACGCGGCGGTACAGGTCGTTCAGGTCGGATGTGGCGAAGCGGCCGCCGTCCAACTGCACCATCGGGCGCAGGTCCGGCGGGATGACCGGCAGGATGGTCAATACCATCCATTCGGGGCGGTTGCCCGAACGGCGGAAGGCTTCCACCACTTTGAGGCGTGTGGTGGCCTTCTTGCGCTTCTGCTTGGATTTAGTAGTTCGGACTTCCTTCCACAGTTCTTCCGACAGTTTATCCAGGTCAAGGCGGCCGAGGATATCGTAAAAGGCCTCGGCGCCCATGTCGGCGCGGAAGACCTGGCCCCAGCGCGATTTTAGTTCGCGGTAGCGAACCTCGCTGATAAATGTGAACGGACGGAGTTCGAGCAGTTCGTCGCGCATGCGCGAGTTCTGTCCCTGCGAGGCGGAGGACTGGTCTTCCAGTTCGTTGCGCAGGGCGTCCATCTGCTGGTCGGCTTCGGCCTTGACGCGTGCAATCTCCGTTTTGATTTCTTCGAGTTCGCGCGCTCGTTTATCCTTCAGCTCGTTCTCCAGCGCTTCCAGCCTTTTCTGTACGATCTTCTGGACTTTGCCGATCTGCGACGCGGAAACCGTCCCGCCCGCTTCCACCAGCGTGTCGCCGCTGACCCCGAAGACGATGGCCTTCCTGGTCACTTTGCCGGTCTGCTCGGTGAGCAGTTTCTCCAGCCGCTGGCCCTCTTTGATGATCGGCTCGAGTTGCGCCGCGACCTGTTCGTCGTAGCCCTGCTCGAGGTCCGTCCGGCGCTGATGCAATTCCGCGATCTTGTGGTCGCGGGAGGTCTTGATCTCCGCGATCTTGGAGTTGATATCCGCGGCCTGTTCGCGCTCGGAGACCGAGATTTCGTCCTCGAGGCGCTTGAGCGCCTTCTGGCGGGCTTCCTCGTCCACGTAGGTGACGATGTATTGGGCGAAGTACAGCACGCGGTCCAGGTTGCGGCGCGAGATGTCCAGCAGTTGGCCGAGGAAGGAGGGGATGCGGCGCGTGTACCAGATGTGCGCGACCGGCGTGGCGAGCGAGATGTGCCCCATGCGCTCGCGGCGGACGGCGGCGCGGGTCACTTCCACGCCGCATTTGTCGCAGATGATGCCTTTATAACGAGGATTCTTATATTTACCGCAGTAGCACTGCCAATCGCGGGTGGGGCCGAAGATGGCCTCGCAGAACAACCCGTCTTTTTCCGGGCGCAGGCGGCGGTAGTTGATGGTTTCGGGTTTCAATACTTCGCCGTACGACCACGACATGATCGTGGCGGGCGATGCCAGGCTGATGCGGAGTGCGGTCAATCCCTTGGTTTCCACTCGTTCCTCTCCTCGTTCAGAAATAATGAGGTCCGAGAGCGTCTCTGCGCGTCGTCAATCGGATCGCACAAGAGACAAACAAAGACAAGCGCTTCGAGAGTATTTTCTCAAGCGCTCGCAGTGTTTTTACTCGGTTATTATACAATCCAACGATGGCAATTATACGGATGCGCGGGACGCGCGTCAAGGGGCATTTTGCCGGTGCGCTATTCGAATTTGAGCGAATGCAGGACATCCTCGAGCGCGGCTTGAAAGACCTCGTGCATGATCCCATCGTCGGCGCGGTATTTTCCGCCGAAGGACCCGTCGCCGTAGACCCGCCGCGTCTCCTCGGCGCTCAGGATCGAACTCGGGACGCGGGGCGGGGTCTTGTCCTCCCCGGGCAGTTCGCCCAGGACGGTGAAGGGGAAGGCCTCCAGCCAGTTGGCGTGGGCGGGCTTCAGGTCGTATTTGACCGCGACCGCCTCGACGCTGTGCGAGTCCCACCACTGATACCAGCGGATCTGCGCGCCGGGCAGTTCGTTGATCACCTCGTTCAGATGGTCGTTGACCGGGGTGTTGCCGCCGTGCCCGTTCAGGATGAGGATGCGGCGGAATCCGCTTGTGTGCGCGGAACGGAGGATGTCTTCCACGGCCGCGATCAGCGTGGGCACGCGCAGGCTGAGCGTGCCGGGGTAGGACAGGAAATAATGCGAGAAGCCGAAGTTGAGCGGCGGCGCGACCGGCACGCCGGTCTGCTGGCTGGCGGCGTCGGCAAGCGCAAGCGGGATTTTGATGTCGGTCAACAGGCTGAGGTAGGCGTGTTGTTCGCACGCGCCCAGCACAAGCATGATGCGGTCATCGTGCTCGAGATATTTTTCGACATCCATCCAGTTCAGGTCTTCGAGGCGCATGGGTTACCGGGGTTCAGGGAGTGGGGGTTGGCGAGGGGACTTCCGTATCCGTCGGCGGGACAGGCGTAGGTGTAAACGTCGGTTCGGGGGTGGGAGTATCGGTGGGAATGTCAGTGGGTGGGATAATGGTGGGGATAGGTGTATCGGTCGCAGTAGGCGGGACAGCTGTGGGCGGAATGGGAAGTTGGATCTTGATGGTGATGGTGCGCGCCGCGTGGGCGTCGTTGGCGCCGCGTATGGTCAGGCGCAGGGTGACGGACCCGTTCATGCCGTTGATATCCCATGTGGCGAGTTTGCCTCTCGCCGGGTTGTTGCCTTCGGCAATCACCTTCCAGTTGCCGTTCTCGTTTTGGTATTCGAGCACCCAGGAGCGGAATCCGCCGGTTGCATCCGCGATCCCGTTGATGTCCAAGGGCGAATCGGTGATTGTTTGTCCATCCCTGGGGTTGGAGAATTCGATGAGCGGACGCGGGTCGTCGGCGCGGCATTCTCGTTCGGGCGCGTAGATGGGATTGCGCGGCAGGTCGTGCGCTTCGAGCCAGTCGCGGCCCGCGCCGGTGTCCAGCCATTTGCGCGCCCACGGGTCGGTGACGCGCAGGACGGTTGCTTCTTCCGCGAAATCCTTGCAGGCATCGGAGGCCTCGAGCAGGGTCCACGTGTCTATCTTGATCCTGCGGAACAGGTCCTGGCTGGCGGGCAGTGGCAATTGGTCGAATGCAAAATACTCAGTGCGCTGACCGCCCCGGCACCATTGCGAGGGTTCCGTGCCCGATGAAACACAGATGATCTTTTCGACGATGCCGGGCGGCGGAGTGAACGGGGTGGGATTGCCATTGCTGACTAACGGCACGGCATATTGCATGAACTGCGACCAGATGGGCGCCGCGCCGGTCAGGCCGGTGGTGTTGACCATCGGAGTGTAATCGGCGTTGCCGACCCACACGCCGACGGTCAGGTCGGGGATGTAGCCCAGCGTCCAGTTGTCGCGGAAGTCGTTGGTGGTGCCGGTCTTGGCCGCGACCGGGAAGGGCAGGTTCAGGATCGAGTTGGTCCCGAACATGGGCGCGCGCGCCTGGTTATCGGACAGGATGGACGAGATCAGGAAAGCGTGCTCGGCGCGGATGACCTGTTCGCCCGCGGGCGGCTGGTATTGATAGACGATGTTGCCGCGGAAGTCGGTGATCTTCAAGATCGCCACCGGCGGGACCTTTTTGCCGCCGTTTGCGAAAACGGAGTACGCGGCCGTCATGTCCAGCAGGCTGACGTCGCCGCCGCCGAGGGTGAGTGCGTAGCCGTAATCGTTGCGCGTGAAACTGGTGATGCCGAGCCGTTCGGCCATGGCGATCATGCCTTCTTTTTCGGCCGTGTTAGGATCGTCATAGATGCCGACGAACTCGAGCGTCTTCACTGCCGGGACGTTGTACGAATTTGCCAGCGCCGTGCGGACGGTCACCGCGCCGTGGAACTTGCCGTCGTAATTGACCGGCTGGTAGGGCGGGTTGGCGATGTCGGGAAAGTCGGTGGGCACATCCCAAATCAAAGTCGCGGGAGTCCAGCCTTTTTCGAAGGCGGCCACGTAATTGATGGGCTTGATCGAAGAGCCGGGCTGGCGCGTGGGGCTGTCGGCCATGTTGACTTGTCCGGAGATGGCCGCGTTGTAGAAATCCGCCGAGCCGACCATGGCGAGAATCTCGCCGGTCGCGGGGCGGATGGCGACCAGTGCGCCGTTGCTGGCGTTCTTGTCCACCAGCGCCGCGACCTGTTCGGTCACGATGCGCTGCGCTTCATCCTGCAAGACCGGGTCGAGCGTAGTGTAAATGGTGAAGCCGGAGCGATAGATGGTCTGCGCGTCGTACTGCTCCTCGAGCAGGCTGCGGACGTAATTGACCCAGTGCGGATAACGCGCATCGAAGGCGGGCGGCTGGAAGGTGAAGGCGCGAATCTCGTCCGCGGCCGCGAGCGTGGACTGCACGTCCACACAGACCGGCGCGGGGCTGTTGCTGACCTTGATACAGCCCTTTTCCTGGCTGAGGGTGTACATCAGCACCAGCACCTGCTCACTGCGCGCATGGGTGGCTTCGGGATTGGTGAAGATGTCGTAGACCGACGGAGATTGAGGAAGACCAGCCAGAAAAGCGGACTGGGCCAGGGTCAGTTTATCGGCGGTGGTGTGGAAGTAGGTCTCGGCCGCGGCCTCGATGCCGTAAGCGAGATTGCCGTAATAGATTTCGTTCAGGTAGAGTTCGAGGATTTCATCCTTGGAATAGCGGCGGGTGATCTCGGCCGCGAGGATGATCTCGCGCGCTTTCCGCAGATAAGTTCTTTCCGCGCGTTCCTCGGGCGAGAGCAGGAGGGCGCGCGCCAGTTGCTGGGTGATGGTCGAAGCGCCGGAGACGATGCCGCCGCTCTGATAGTTCTGCCACAGGGCGCGGATCAACGCGATGGGATCGAAGCCGGGGTGTTCGTAGAATTCCTTGTCTTCGGTGGCAATCGTGGCCGCGATCAGGTACGGCGATATATTTTCGAGCGGAACGTAGGTGCGCCGCCCGGCGTTCGGGTCAATGATCTCGTAAAGGAGGTTTCCATTCCGGTCCAGGATGCGCGTCGTCTCGAACTGGGAGGCGCGCGCCTGCAAATCCTCGATGTCGGGCAGGGTGCGCGCAATCGAATAATAACTGTAGATGGCAATCGAGCCGCCGATCAACGCGAGGATGACGGCGATGAACACCAGCCCGATCAGCGCGTAGAGCGTGCAGCCGAGCACGCGCCGCCAGTTGACCGGGCGTTTTCCGCCGCCTTTCGCGGACGCGTGTCGCGCCGCGGCTTTCCGCCGCCCGGTGGTGACCGGCTCGTACGCGGCGCGGGTCACGCGCGTGCCGCCCGTGTCGAGTTCGTCCACGCGGCGGGGCAGGGGCATGTTGTTTTCGTCGAGGGCGGGGCGCGAGGCGGGATCCGACCGGTGGACGCGCGCCCGCTTCGAGGTCGGGAGTTGCTCCGGCGGCAGGTCGGCCTGAGTCTCTTCTTCGGATTTGAGCAGGCGGCGGATTTCGTCGTCGCGGTCGTCGTGTTCGGTCATGGTTTCCTTATTGCGGCTTCGACATGACCAGCACAATCCACGTGCCTTTCATGGCGGTCTCGCCGCGCTGGTTTTTGACGTCCAGCGCGATGGTCACGGAACCGCCGCCGAGGCGCGGCAGGGCTTTTGTCTCGGTGATGTGCATTTCGACGAGGATCGTGTCGCCGATGAAGATCGGTTTGACGAATTTCCACTCGCTGATCTCGCGGAAGGCCATCACGGTCTTTTCGAGCAGGCCCGTGCGCATGGCCAGCCCGGAGGCGATGGAGAGTCCGAGCAGGCCGTGGGCGATGCGCTGGCCGAAGGGCGTGCCTTTGCTGAATTCGGCGTCGGTGTGGATCTGGTTGTAATCGCCCGAAAGTCCCGCGAACGTCACGATGTCGCTTTCCGTCACGGTGCGCGCGGCGCTGACGATTTTCTGTCCGACCTCGAACTCTTCGAAATACATTCCATGTGCGGCGGGTAGTGGCATGGTTTTCTCCTTTGGCGATGCGATTCAATTATACCCTTTGACCTCTTGCCCATCTGCCCGTACAATTACATTATGCGTGAATGGACTCTCGGAGCGGGTGATCCGCTCTTTCTGACTCTCGCCGCGGACGCGCGCCCGGGCGCGGTGGATTACGGGAACGACCACATCTGGGAACTGGAGCCCGGCTCCGGCGAACCGCCCGCGTTCTCGCTTCGTACCACCTTCGGCCTGCGGGCGCGCTCGATGCGCCTGTTCCCGCGTTTCGGCGAGGGCAAACACAACCTCACCGACCCGGCGAAGTTTTTCGCGTTGCCGCGCTTGAAACGGTTCCATCCCAATTTCCTTCATTTTGAATTGATTCCATTCGAGTCACTGGACGTTACAGCCGAGTATTGGGTTCCCCAGTCGCAGGTTGCAGCCGGGCGGTACACGTTGACCAATCGCTCGAAAGCGCCGCGCCGCGTCCGTTTTGAAATGTGCGCCATGCTCGTTCCACTGGACGGACAGGCCATGGCCGCGGCGCAATTGCAGATGGTCAACGTGCTGGCCGGGCGGACCGGCAACCTCGCCCCGGTCCTCTTTATGACCGGCGGCCCGCTGCCCGGACCCGGGCCGTTCCCTTCGCTGATGCTGGAGGTGAATCTCGGGCCCGGCGCGTCCCACCGAATCACCTGGGCGCAGGCCGCGCTGTCCGCGCCCGAGGCCTCCTTCGACCTGGCGCGTCGCACCGCGGCGCGTCCTTGGGAGGCGGAACGGACGCGCATCGAGCGCATGGCCGAATCCGATTTCGTGGACGTCCGCACCGGCGATCCCGACTGGGACGCGGCCTTCGCCTTCAGCCAGACCGCCGCGGCGAGCCTGTTCTTTCCTGCGGGCGGTCATCTCCCGAACGCTTCGTTCGTCTCTGCGCGCCAGCCCGATCACGGATTTTCGCACAAGGGCGACGGCAGTGACCATCCCCTCGCCTGGAGCGGACAGTCTCCGCTGGATGCTTATTATCTGACCAGCCTCCTGCCCGGCGCGCCGCACCTGACGCGCGGCCTGCTGGATAACTTCCTCTCCACACAAACCGAAAACGGCTTCATTGACAACCGTCCCGGCCTGGCCGGTCAGCGCGGGAAGATGCTGGCCGCGCCCCTGCTTGCCGGTCTCGCGCGCCACGCGGATGATTTCAAACTGGCGGAAGTCTTCCCAAAATTACTGTCCTTTTTCTGGGCCTGGTTCTCGCCCGAACACGACCGCGACCGCAACGGCCTGCCCGAATGGGATCATCTCTTACAGACAGGCTTCGAGGACAATCCGCTCTTCGATGTGTGGAATCCCTGGTCGCAGGGCGCGGACATCGCCGCGGTGGATAACCCCGGCCTGTTCGCCATGCTGTACCGCGAGGCGCAGTCCCTGCTCGAAATGGCCGCGCGCCTCGGCCGCGCCGACGAAATGACGCTCGTGCGCGAGCAGGCCGACCTTCTATGCAGGGCCGTCGAGGCGGGCTGGAACGCGCGCAGGGGCTTGTATCAATACCGCGACCTGCTCACCGGTCTCAGCCTGCCGGGCGAGGCGCTGGCAAACGGCAAGGGCAACCGGGCGCTCAAGCCCAAGTTAACCTTCGAACAGCCGGTGCGCCTGTTGATCGAGATCCAGACCCAAAGCCCCGCGGCGACGCGGCCCGAAATCCACCTTGCAGAATTTGCCACGAAGGAGGCTGTCGAGACCATCACGGCCGAGCAGTTCCGCTGGTGCAGCGGCGGGTTGACGGCCACCAGCGCGCGCGTCTACGAGCGGCTCGGCCGCGTGGAGGCGCGCGGCCTCTCTCCAAAAGACAAAGTGATCGTGCGCTCGGTGGATTTGACCGGCGAGGATCACACGCTCTTCCTGCCGCTCTGGGCGGGCATCCCGGACCCCCAGCGCGCCCAGGCCATGATCGGACGTTCCCTGCTGGATGCCGGACGATTCGACCGTCCCTTCGGGATCCCGGCCTGCGCCTCCTGCCCGGACCCGGCGGCGGCTCCCGTTTGCCTGGGCGTGTCACTTCCGTGGAATCACCTGGTCGGCGAGGGACTGCTGGCCTACGGATTCCGCGCCGAGGCCGCCCGCCTCGTGGCGCATCTGATGACGGGCGTCATCCAGAATCTGAAAAAGAATCGCGCTTTTTATCAACGCTATCACGCCGAGACCGGCGCAGGGCTGGGCGAGCGCAATTCCCTGCAGGGGCTCGCGCCGCTGGGACTGTTCCTGGAAACGCTGGGGGTGACGATCCTCTCCGCGACGAAGGTCAAACTCGAAGGGAAGAATCCGTTCCCCTGGCCTGTGACGATTCGCTATCGCGGCCTGATGGTGAAACGCGGACTGGATTCCACCGAAATTATTTTTGCCAATGAAAAATCCGTGACGGTGACAGATACGAAACCGTGCATCGTGACAATATAAACATGGAAGGGAGAAAAAATGATCTGGCTCGAATTCATCCTGTGTGCCGCGGCCATCGTGTGGGTCGCGAACTATCTTTCGAAATACGGCGATGTGATCGCCGAGAAGACCGGCTTCGGGCGCGCCTGGATCGGAGCGATCCTGATCGCGGGCGTGACCTCCTTGCCCGAGATGGCTTCGGGTGTCTCGGCCGTCGTCTGGCTGGACGCGCCCAACCTGGCCGCGGGCGCGGTGTTGGGAAGTTGCCTCTTCAATCTTATGTTGATCGCTGTCATGGATTTGGCCTACCAGCCGGGGCGCGTGCTCGCCAATGCACAGGATGTGCATATCCTTTCGGGCGGACTGGGCATTCTTTTGCTCGGCTTGGTCGCGATGGGCGTATTGCTCGGCGCGGGATTGAGCGGCTTCGGAATTTTGGGAATCAGTTTCTTGAGTGTCTTGATCATCCTTCTCTATGCCGTCGGCGGGAAGATGATCGCAGGGCTGGAAAAGGAACGCATGGGGCAGGTGCTGGAGCAGGAAGCCAGGGCATTGGATTATGCCCACATCTCCGCTCGCAAGGCGTATGTCGTTTTCATCCTGAGCGCAATTGGCGTCATCCTCCTCGGCATCTGGCTATCCTCCATCGGAGACCGACTCTCGACCGCCACCGGACTCTCGCGCAGTTTCATCGGCAACCTGTTCCTCGCCACATCCACATCCCTGCCCGAAATTGCCGCAAGCATCGCGGCCATCCGCCTCGGCGCGATTGACCTGGCGATTGGCAACGTGCTGGGAAGCAACCTGTTCAATGTGACCCTGCTCTCCGTCTACGATCTCGCGGATGGGCGCTCTAATTTCTGGTCATCCCTCAACAACGCCAACGGCTTCGCGGCGGTGATGACCATGATGATGACGGGCGTGGTCATCATCAGCCTGATGTATCGCGCCTCACCGCGCACGCCCTATCGTTTTTCATGGGACGGCATCGCGTTGCTCGTCATGTACGTGGGATCCATTTTTGCATTGTATTTGCTTGGTTGATTCAAAGTTAAATCTTTTTTAATTCAAAGCGATTCCCATTGGGAGTCGCTTTTTTTGTGGTATAAAAATTTCGAGGGTTTATCGTTTTTTCGAGGGGGGAAGTAGTGAATGGAAAGGAGACACAATGAAACAAAAAACTGTCATCGCCGCCGCGCTAGGCGAATGTGTTCATGTCGCGGGGATTTCCAACTTCCTGCGGCTGGCCGAATCGGCGGGATGGCGAACCGTGTTCCTCGGTCCCGCCGTTCCCATCGAAGACGTGTTGCGCGCCGCGCAGCGCGAGGACGCGGCCCTGGTCGGCATTTCATATCGCCTCACGCCAGAGACGGGGGAGCGTTTGCTGGGCGAATTTGCCGAGGCCGCTTCGGAACTGCACGAGCGCGGCGTCCGCTTTGCGTTTGGCGGAACCCCTCCCGTCGTCGAGCGCGCGGACGCGCTGGGATTCTTCGAGCGATCCTTCGACGGCAGTGAACCCGTCGAGGAGATTCTCGCCTATTTGAAAGGTCAACAGGCCGCGGGTCCGGGGGAAGCGAATTATCCGCAATCGACCGTCGAACGAATCAAATGGAAGTCGCCGTATCCGATCCTGCGTCATCATTTTGGATTGCCCACGATGGCAGACACGCTGGCGGGTATCGAAAAGATCGCGGAAGCCAAAGCCCTCGACGTGATCTCGCTCGGCATCGATCAGGACGCGCAGGAAAACTTTTATCACCCCGAACGACAAGACCCGAGACGAACAGGCGCGGGCGGAGTCCCCGTGCGCTCCGAAGAAGATTATCGCGCGCTCTACGCGGCCAGCCGCCGCGGCAACTTCCCGCTCCTCCGCACTTACTCTGGCACGGACGATTTCATCCGCCTCGCCGAAATGTACGCCGACACGATCAACATCGCCTGGTGCGCCATTCCGCTTTTCTGGTTCAACCAGATGGACGGGCGCGGCCCCTGGGATTTGGAAGGCTCGATCCGCGAGCATCAACAGGTCATGCAGTGGTACGGCGCGCACGACATCCCCGTCGAACTCAACGAGCCGCATCACTGGGGCATGCGCGACTCGTCGGACGCGGTCTTCGTAGTCTCGGCGTTTCTCTCCGCCTACAACGCGCGCGCTTTCGGCGTGAAAGATTACATCGCGCAGATGATGTTCAATAGCCCGCCAGGACTTTCCGACAAAATGGATTTGGCGAAAATGCTGACGGTGATGGATTTGATCACCCCCCTGGCCCTCACCCCCGACCCCTCTCCCAACTTTGGGAGAGGGGAGAATGGCTTCCACATCTGGAAGCAGACCCGCATCGGACTGCTCTCGCATCCTCTCGACCCCGAAGCGGCGCGCGGCCACCTGGCCGCCTCCACCTACTTGCAGATGGCGCTCCAACCGCACATCTATCACATCGTCGGCCACACCGAGGCGCATCATGCCGCCACCGCCGACGACATCATCGAGGCCGCCAAGATCGCGCGCCGCGCAATTGACAATGCGATGGGCGCGCCCGACATGACCGCCGACCCGCGCATCGCGCGTCGACGCGCGGAACTGTCCGCCGAGGCAAACGCGATTTTGGACGCGATCCGCTCCCTCGCGCCGCCCGAAGCGGGCGACTCGTTCACGGACGCCGCGACCCTCGCCCGCGCGGTGACCTCGGGCATCCTCGACGCGCCGCAACTCGTCAACAACAAATTCGGGCGCGGACAGGTCAAGACGCGCATCGTGGACGGCGCGTGCGTCAGTGTGGATTCCGAGGGCAAGCCTATTTCGGAATCGCGGCGCATCGAGGCGCTCCTCGATAAACCATCGAAGAAAGGAGAGAAATCATGATTGCATGGCTGAACCTGGCGGTTTTGGTTTTTGCCTCTCTGTTCTTCCTGTATTTCTACGTGCGAAGCGTCAGCCCCGCCGCGTTGGAGAAAATGATCGGGATGCAAGCCTATCGCAAATGCGCAAGGTTCCGCATCATCGCCGCGCTGTTCGAAACCGTGACTGCCGCCTGCTACATCGCGTACCGCTTTTTCCCAGTCTCGTCGCCGCTGCCGGAACGTTTCCCCTGGGACTGGTGGATCTCCGCACTGCTGGCCGCGCTGATCGGCCTGCCAAGCCTGGCGCTGATGTTCATCGGGATGAGGGACGCGGGCAGTGAAACCATGACCCCGAAAAAAGAACACGGCATGTACGGCGGCATCTACAAAAAGATTCGCCACCCGCAGGCGGTGGGCGAGGTGTCCGCCTGGCTGTGGATCGCGCTCCTGCTCGACTCGCCCTTCCTGGCTGTGTTCTCGCTTGTGTACTTTCCGATCTTCCTGGTTCTCTGCCATGCGGAGGAACAGGATCTGTTGCTTCGCTTCGGCGATTCGTACGCAGAGTACATGCAACGCACCGCTGCTTTCTTGCCGCGGAGAATTGCCCAATGACCACGCGCGAATCCCTCCAGCGCGAGATCGAAGAGACGCGAGAGCGTTTTCATCGGCTGCTGGACTCCATCCCCGATTCCGATTTTGCCAAACCGAGCGGCAACGCGGCCTGGAACATCGGCGAAGTCCTCTATCACATGAGCATCGCGCCGCGCTTCCTGATCGAGGACGTGAAAATGATCGGCGGTCAACGCTTGGTCTATCGCCTGATCCCCATCCTGTTTCCAAAACGCCTGTTCGACTGGTTGAACGCCAAACTGACGCGCTTTGGGGCGCGCCGTCTCACGCGCCAGTTTCTGGCGGATGAGTACGACAGGGCGCACCGCCGTACGCTGGAGGCGCTGTCGCAAATTCCCGGCGAAGATTTGCAGAAAAGCCTCGAATACCCGGATTGGGATCCGTTGCTCTCTGGCACAGTGACGCTGGAGAGACTCTTCCATTATGTCAAAGCGCATTTCGATTCCCACGAGGAACAAATCCGCAGCGCTTTGGAAGGAACTTGAGAGGAGAATGACATGAGTATCGCTAATTCCAAAATTCACCCGCCGCGCGGGTTCAGCCGAATGTTTTGGCGATTGCCGATTGGGTTATATCGCATTGGCTTGGGATGGCTTCTCACCAGCCACTTCCTCATGCTGGAACACGTCGGCCGCAGAAGCGGACAAGTCCGCCGGGCTGTGATCGAGATTGTCAAGCGCGACAAAACCAACGATGTCTATTATCTCGCCGCGGGGTTCGGGCCCTCGTCCGATTGGTACCAGAACCTGCTGAAAACGCCGAGCGCTAAGATCCATTCGGGGTTTCGTAAAGCGGACGTTATCGCGGAGGTAAGGTCAATCGAAGAGGCAGAACGCATCTTTCTGGATTATGCCCATCGCTACCCGACCGCCATCCGCACACTGGCGAGGATCATCGGGTATGAGGTGGGCAAAGGCGAATTTGACTGTCGCGGATTCGCCAAAATGGTTCCCATCGTGGCGTTGAAAGTCGTGACTGTGAAGCAACCGACGACTTAAGTCGTCACTACCTGGAAAGCGGAAAAGGAGAAAACATGACCAGAAAACACACCGTAATCGGCGCGGGGCATGGCGGAAAAGCCATGGCCGCGCACCTGGCGCTGATGGGATTTTCCGTCACGCTCTTCAACCGCACTGCCTCGCACGTGGAGATCATGAAAAAGCGCGGCGGCATCGAATTGGACAGTGAAGAGGAGGGAGGTCCACACGGCTTCGGCAAACTTGCCAAGGTCACGTCGGATATGGGCGAGGCGGTCAAGCACGCGGAGGTGATTCAGGTCGTCCTGCCCTCCTCCGCGCACGCCGACATCGCCGCGGCGGCCGCGCCGCATTTCAAGGATGGGCAGATCGTCATCCTGCACCCGGGGCGGACATGCGGCGCGCTGGAGTTCGTCAAGGTCATGCGCGATAACGGCTGCAAGGCGGACGTGACCGTCGCCGAGGCGGAGACCTTCATCTACGCCTCCCGTTCCGACGGTCCCGCGCAGGCGCGCATCTTCCGCATCAAGGAGGCCGTCCCGCTGGCCGCGCTTCCCGCCAATCGCACCGCCAAAGTATTGGAGGTCATCAATGAGGCCTACCCCCAGTTCATTGACGGCGTGGACGTGCTCAACACCGGCCTGAATAACATGGGCGCCATCTTTCATCCTGCCCTCACCCTGCTCAACGCCGGTTGGATCGAGGCCACGCACGGCGATTACCAGTTTTACATTGACGGCGTGACTCCCTCGGTGGCGCGCATGTTGGAGGTGCTGGACCGCGAACGCGTGACGGTGGCTTCGGCGCTGGGCATCCGCGCCCGCACCGCGCTGGAATGGCTGAAACTCGCCTATGACACGACCGGCGAAGACCTGCACGACGCCATCCAAAACCAGCAGGGATATTACGGCATCAAAGCCCCGCCCACGCTGAACCACCGCTACATCTTCGAGGATGTTCCGATGAGCCTTGTGCCGATTGCCTCGCTGGGCATGCGCTACGGCGTCTCGGTGCGCGCCATGGAAAGTATCATCAAGATCGGGAGCATCATCCACCGCACCGACTACTGGCGGCGCGGACGCACCGTGGAAAAACTCGGCCTCGAGCAGTGGAGCGTGAGCGAACTGACGCGTTTCGTACAGGAAGGCATGATCGAATAAAGGAGACAAATGATGTGTGGAATCGCTGGCGTTTTACAAACGCCGTCAAATGAAAATGTTCAAAGGATGATCGAAAAACTGTCGCATCGCGGCCCGGACGGGAGCGGCGTTCAGGACCTCGAGGCGGCCACCCTCGGCCATACACGCCTCGCCATCCTCGATATCGAAGGCGGGCATCAACCCATGCAATACGAAGATTCATGGATCGCCTTCAACGGCGAGATCTACAACTACCGCGACCTGCAAAACAAATATCTCGCCGATGAACGAATGAAAGGCCATTCCGATACGGAGGTTATTCTGCATCTGTATCGCAAGTTGGGCCCCAAATTCGTCGAATTGCTGGACGGCATGTTCGCCTTCGTCATTCACGGCAACGGCGAATTCCTGATGGCGCGCGACCCGCTGGGCATCAAGCCGCTCTACTACGGTCCAAGCCGCGAGGACGGGCGAACGTATTTCGCCTCCGAGATCAAAGCGCTCGCGGGGCTGACCCCCGCGGTGACCGAATTCCCCGCGGGGTTCTGGTTCCACTCCAAACTGGGCTGGAACCGCTTCTATCAGATCGAAGAGACCTTCCGACCGTTCGGTGGAAGCGAAGCGGAAGCGCTGCCCCTCATCAAGTCCACCCTGCGCGAGGCAGTCCACAAACGCCTGCTGGCCGACGTGCCGGTCGGCGTCAGCCTGAGCGGCGGACTGGATAGCAGCATCGTCTCCCTGCTGGCCTGCGAAGGGACGGATCAACTTCACTCGTTCGCGGTGGGCGTGGATGGAAGCGAAGACCTGGCCGCGGCGCGCACGATGGCCGACTTCTTGGAGACATGGCACCACGAGTTAATCTACACCGCACAGGACATGGCCGAGGCGCTTCCCGATGTGCTGTATTACCTCGAGACATTCGATCCCGCGCTGGTACGCAGCGCCATCCCGAATTACTTTCTGGCAAAACTCGCTTCGCAACACGTCAAGGTCTTCCTCACCGGTGAAGGCGCGGACGAGGTCTACGCGGGCTACGAATATCTCGGCGGATTCGACTCTCCCGAAGTGTTGCAGAAGGAAATGATTGACATCACCGCGGCCTTGCACAACACCAACCTGCAACGCGCCGACCGCATGTCCATGGCGTTCAGCCTCGAGGCCCGCGTCCCCTTCCTGGACGTGAAGTCGGTCGCGCTGGCCCTGGGCTTTCCTCCCGGCTGGAAGTCCCACCGCGGCCGCGTCCCGAAGCATCTACTCCGTCAGGCCTTCGCCGATGACCTGCCCGCGGAGATCGTCAACCGCCCCAAGCAGAAATTCTCCAAAGGCGCGGGTTCCTCCGACCTGATCGCGCAGATGGCCGAGGCCGAAATCGCTGACGAGGAATTCCAGCGCGAGTCCCGCCGCCTGAAAAGCGAATGGGACTACAGTTTGCAGAACAAGGAGGCCCTGTACTACTATAAGACCTTGCGTGGGTTCTACGATGACAAATGGATCTTCCCAACAATGGGACAGAGTCGCAGTCTGTAGGAGTCGGCATGGAAACATTTGATTGGTACGCGTGGATCGTCCTGCCGCTGCTGGTCTTCCTGGCGCGCGTCGTGGATGTTTCGCTCGGCACGATCCGCATCATCTTCACCGCACGCGGCAAAAAACATCTTGCACCCCTGCTAGGCTTCGTGGAGGTCTTCATCTGGGTCAGCGTGATCGCAGAGATCGCCAAGGGCGCGCATAACTTCGCGGCCTATCTCGCCTATGCGGGCGGATTCGCGGCTGGCAACTACATCGGCATGTGGATCGAGGAACGGCTCGCCATCGGAACTCTCGTCGTGCGCGCCATTTTGCCCGAAAACCAGACCGTCCTGATCGAGGAACTGCGCGCCGCGGGCTATGGAGTCACCAGTGTGAACGCGCATGGGGCGAAGGGACCGGTGAAACTCGTTTATACTATCGTCAATCGGAAGGACCTGCCAGGCGTAATCGCGACCATCCACAAAGCATATCCGAAGACGTTCTTCACGGTGGAGGAGTTGCGCTCGGTGGAACAGGGCGTCTTTCCCGTCCGCACGCCCATTCGGCAGGATACATTCTTCGGCAGAAAATCCAAGTGACGCGAGACTGGAGATTTTATGAACATTGCCAAATGTATGAAACGCAACGTAATTTCCATCCACCCGGATGCGACCGTCCTCGAAGCGGCCGCGCTGATCGTCAAAAAACATATCGGCATGTTACCGATCGTGGACGAAGGGGACAAACTCATCGGCATCGTCAGCCTGCGCGACCTGCTCACACTCGAACTGCCCGATTTCGTCAGTTTTATCGAGGATGTGGACTTTGTCCACGATTTCGGGGCGGTGGAAGATACGCGTCCCTCGGCAAAAACGCTGCATAGACCGGTGTCGTCCCTGATGCGGGATGCGTTTTCCGTGGATGAGGAATGCGGACTGTTGCGCGCCTACGCGTTGATGTTGCAACACAACCTGCATGATATGCCGGTCGTTTCCAAAGCCGGGAAACTGGTGGGCATCACCTCGCGCGTCGACATCGGCGCGGCCATTCTCTCCATCTGGCCGAAGGCGGATAAATGACAACTCTCCCTGCCATCCTCGCCACAGTTATTTTTATCGGGAGCCTGGTTCTCATCTTTTCCGAAAAACTGAATCGCGTCATCACTGCGCTGGCAGGCGCCGCGCTGATGCTGGTCGTTGGGCGCGCGCTGAACTTTTACACCGAAGAACAGGCGGTGGAAGCCATTGATTTTCCCACGCTGGGACTCCTGCTCGGCATGATGATCCTGGTCGCCATGCTCGAACCGACGGGGTTCTTCCAATATCTCGCCGTGCTGGCGGCGCGCGCCTCCAAGGGCAAGCCGGTGCGGCTGTTGGTATTGCTTGGAACCGTTACAACTGTGTTGTCCATGTTCCTGGATAACGTGACGACCGTGGTTCTGATCGCGCCGGTGACGCTAGTGATCTGCGAGATCCTCGGCATCAATCCCCTGCCGTACCTGATGGCCGAGGCCTTATTGTCCGACACCGGCGGCGTCGCCACCCTGGTCGGCGATCCGCCCAACGTGCTGATCGGCTCGGCCGCAGGATTCTCGTTCAATGATTTCCTGATCTATTCCCTGCCAATCGTGTTGTTCGCCTGGCTGGGCGCGTTGTTCCTGTTGCGCTATCTCTTCCGCAGGGAACTAGCCAAACGACCGCGCAGCGTCAAAGCCATCATGAAACTCAACCCCGCCGAGACGCTCAACGAACCGGTGGTTGCGCGTAAAATCCTGATCGTGCTCGGCGGCGCGGTGTTGTTCTTCTTTGTCCATCACGCCCTGCACGTCAGCCCCTCGGTGGTGGCGTTGAGCGCGGCCGCGGTGGCGCTGGTGTGGGTGCGTCCCGACGTCCACGAAGTTCTCAAGCGCATCGAATGGAGCGTGCTCATCTTCTTCGGCGCGCTTTTCGTGATGGTCGGCGGGTTGGAAGCGGCCGGGGTCATGGATGCCCTTGTCGGGTTGACAGCGCGGGCGTCGGATGTGCCGCCGGTCCTCTTCGGGGTCGCGTTGATCTGGATCGTGGCCGCGCTATCTGCAGTGGTGGACAATGTCCCGATCACCATTGCGCTGATTCCCGTCATCAAGGGGCTGGAACCAACCATGGACATCACGCCCCTGTGGTGGGCGCTGGTCTTCGGCGCGGGGTTTGGCGGTAACGGTACGATCATCGGCTCCACCGCGAATATCATTGTGACGACACTTTCAGAAAAGACGCGCACGCCCATCACCTCCGCCATCTGGAATAAACGCGGACTGCCGGTCATGCTGGTCACTTGTGCAATCGCCAGTATTCTGTATACTATTATGTATCCATTGTTTTAGTTTTCCGAGGAGGCGCTTATGAATGTTTCTCCCATCCGCCTTTTAATGGTCGCCGTCATCCAGGAACAGGACTTCGATTCGGCTGTGCGCGCGCTGGGCGACGCCCATGCCCCCGCCGCGCACCTGACCAGCGCGGGCGGATTCCTGGGCCGTCGCAACGCCACCCTGTTGATTGGCCTGCCGGAGGAACGCGCCGAGGCCGTGCTGGAGGCGCTGGGCAAATCCTGCCGCCAGCGCGTGGAATATCTGACTCTGCCCATGGAGGGCACACCCCTGCCCCTGCCCGCACCCGTCCCGGTGACGGTGGGCGGCGCGACGGTCTTTGCCCTGCCCGTGGAACACTACGAGGAGTTTTAGCCATGAAAATGATGATTGTGGTTGTGAAGGATAACGACGCCGACGCCGTCACCCAGGCGTTGACCGAGAAGGAGTTCCGTGTGACGCGCGTCGCCTCGACCGGCGGCTTCCTGCGCAGCGGCATCGCCACGCTATTGATCGGCGTGGAGGACGCGCAGGTCGAGGACGCCATCCAGGTGCTGCGCGGAAAACTGCCTCCGCTGGCAACCGGCGAAGGACGCGCCACCCTCTTCGTTGTCCCGGTCGAGCGCTTCGAGCAGGTGTAGCCGATGATCCGCTTCCGCGCCCTCTCCGTCGGCCTCATCCTTGCGCTGACCGCGCTGGCCTGCGCGTTCCAGACGCCCTCGCCCTCTCAACCGACGGCCAATGTCGAGACCGTGGTCGCGGCGACGTTTCAAGCCCTGACGCCGGGCGCGGCGCCGGTCACGCCGCCTCCCGCCTCCTCGGACGTGCTGCCTCGCACGTTGTATTATCTCGCCAACGACAACGCCGGGCTGTTGCAGGTCTTTCGCATGGAAAAAGATGGAAAGACGGTCCGCCAGGTGACTTTCGAGACGAGCGAGGTGCGCGGCTTCGACCCGTCGCCTGTGGACGGTAGTGTGGCGTATGTATCCAACAATCAACTCCTGCTCATCAACGCCGACGGCTCGAACCGCCGCGTGCTGGTGGACGGCGGGCCGCAGGATGTGAACAATCCCTTCCTGAATGCGGTCTCGTCTCCCGTGTTTTCCCCGAACGGCAAGACCCTCGCGTATGGGTTCAAGGGACTTAATTTTTACGCCCTGGATACCGGCGTTTCGAATCTTGTGATCGAAAACCTGATTGAAAACATTGACGAGAACTTCCAGTTCCCGCGCGAACTGTATTCGCCGGACAGGTATTCGCCCGATGGAAGCAAATTGCTCGTCACGCTTGGCTATTACGAGGGCGCGTCATCGGCCATCTATTACCCGGCTGGGAACGCGCTGGTGCGTTTGAGCGGCGGGGAGGGAGCCGCGATCTGTTGCGGCGAAGTCGAATGGACCGCCGACGGCGCCGCCCTGTTCTCGGGCAGTCCCACCATGGGCATGTTCACTTCGGGGCTGTGGCGCGTGGATGCCGCCAGCGGCGCGGTGATCACCCTCCTGCCCGGCGATCCCGGCAACGGCACGTACAACTATGCCGACGATCCCCATCTCGGCCCGGACGGTCAGTTGTATTTCTTCTTCGCCAACATGCCGGTGACAGACGAGTTCATCAGCCGTACGCCGCTTCAACTGGTTCGTTCCGCACCGGACGGTGTGACGGGGCGCACCGTCCTTCGCCCGGACACCTTCGAGTTGATGAACGAAAACTTATGGGCCCCAGACGCCAGTTTCGTCATCGTGGCGTATGCGCCGATCCAGGATGTGTATCAGGGCGGGCGCGCCGAGATCGTTTACCTGGACGGCCGCCCGAACGTGGCGCTGACTGCCTTCGCGATGAACATGAAATGGGGGCCGTGATCTCTTCCTGCTCCCGACATCGTCCTTCGTCTGCGCTTCGCTCCGCTCAGGACGATGGCCCTATTCCAACACGAAATTATCAATCAGCCGCGTCTTGCCGATGAATACGGTCATCGAGAGCAGGGACTTACCAGTTACATTCTCCAATTCCTCCAGCGTGTCGTAGTCCGCGCAGGAGACGTATTGCAGTTTCGCCAGCGGCTCGGCGCTGACCGTCTCGGTCACGACCTGCCGTAACCTGCCCGCGTCGCGTTCGCCCTTTTCGAATGCGACTTTCGCGGCGCTCAACGCGCGGAACAGGACCGTCGCGGCCCGGCGCTCGTCCGCGTTCAGGTACGCGTTGCGGCTCGACATCGCCAGCCCGTCCGCCTCGCGCACGGTCGGGCAGACGACCACCTCGATGGGGAAATCCAGATCACGCGTCATGCGGCGGATGACGGCCGCCTGTTGTGCGTCCTTTTGCCCGAAGTAGGCGACCTGCGGCTGGACCGCGTTGAACAGTTTGGCGACCACCGTCGTCACGCCTCGAAAGTGACCCGGTCGCGCCGCGCCCTCGAGCGGCCGCGTCAGCCCCTCGACCTCGACCCAGGTCTGGAACCCGGGCGGGTACATCTCCTCGGGTGTGGGAGTCCACACCAGGTCCACGCCGACCGGTTCGAGCAGGCGCAGGTCGCGCTCCAGGTCGCGCGGGTACTTCGAGAGGTCCTCGTTCGGCCCGAACTGGGTCGGGTTGACGAAGATGCTCGCCACGACGCTCCTGCATTCCTCGCGGGCGCGGCGGGCGAGGGAGATGTGTCCCTCGTGGAGATAGCCCATCGTGGGCACGAACCCGACCGGTTCGTCCAGCAGGCGGCGGGCGGAGCGCAATTCGTCCAGGCTGGCGGCGATCATCATCTGCTTGTCCATAGGTCAAATTCCTCGTTGACATTTAGAAAAGATGTGCTAAACTGGAACTACATCAGAGAAAAGGAGACGAAAAATGGCTTACTCTTTTACCAATTCCAAGGGCAAGACCTACTTCCTACACGCAAAGACGGTCAAGCGCGCCAATGGGACCGAAGGCAAACTGTTCTACTTTTCCAGCCAGGTCAAGCAGGAGGATGCACTGGACGCAGTCCCGGCTGGCTACACAGTGGCCGAGATGAAGACCGGCCTGCCGACCTTGAAGAAAGTATAACGCTATTTACCGTCAAACCGCCGGACGCCGGGTAACGAACCTGGCCCGGCGGTTCTCGTTTGGAAACCAGGAAATGGAGGAAACTCATGCCTGCTCTCAATCGCGTTCAACTGATCGGATACCTGGGCAAGGACCCCGAAAGCAAGTTCACGCCCACCGGCAAGAAGGTGGCTCATTTCAGCCTGGCCGTCACCCAGCGTTGGAAGACGGGCGGCGAGACGAAGGAATACACGGAATGGGTCAACATCGAAGCCTGGGGCCGCCTGGGCGAGGTGGCGCAGGAATACCTGCATAAGGGGAGCCTCGTCTACATCGAGGGCCGCCTCAAGACCGATAAGTACGAAGATAAGGGCGAGACGAAGTATTACACCAAGGTCGTTTCACAATCGATCCAGTTTATGTCTGACAACCGAGCTCGTGATGCCATGATTGAGCAAGAGAGCGAATCTGAGGAAGACATTGGGGAATCCTAATCTCCTTAAGATCGCTGATAACGGGTTGATGCCGGGTTTGCCCAAACTTGTAGCCTGGTAGGTTTTTCCTGCCTGATAGTGAAAGAACTGCGCCTCCGCCAAAATATCCAGGGCCTATTTTCCCCCGAATATCCCAGACCCGGGTTTGAAAAATCCCAACCGATTTCCTCACGGCTTGCGCGGTAAACAAAGACCGTTGACGGATTGAAATTCGAACTAATACCACAAGCGAACTGCTCAATGCCTATTCGGATTGGCCGGAACTGGCTCAAGTCTATCGTTTGAAACTCTATTTCGATTGATGGCGAAACAGACGATCCGTCAAAACTTCCTGCCAGGAGAATTCGGGATTACCAGTCTGACACGCCAGAAAGCAACACTATTGACCCTGCTCGACATTCGCTGCGCTCATAGGAGGATTGAAACCGGCCTGTACTATCGCCACGCTGTCACCTTGAAAGAAGATGCCCCGCACGTGATGGTGGAAGTCGTCGCCCCAATAATGATATCCATCAACAACCTTATCTGGCTTTGAACCGATAGTCAAAATTTCATTATTCTGCACAATCCAGATGCTGGTTTTCTGCACACATTTGCAAGGTGTTTACCCTTCTCACCACTTCTTCTGCCCGACTTTGAGAATGCCATATTTTCCTTCCGCAAAAGCGTTGACTTTTTCCGTAACTATTATATAATCATTTCAGTCGTCAATCCATTCGATTCAGGAGGAACAAAATATGGCTACGCTTCACATGGAAGTTGAGACCGCTCGTGGCACACAGAACAACATGACTAACACGCATTCCCAACTGATGTCTATGCTCCAGAGCATGACCAGTTCGGTCAACGGCCTGCAACCCGCCTGGCTGGGGAATTCCGCCACGGAATTCTTCGGTGAATACGAGCAATGGAAATCATCCATGACCACCCTGCTGGAAAACCTGCAAATGCTCAGCACCCGCCTAAGCAACGAGATCACCGAGTGGGAGTCGATGGCGAGCAAATTAGCCTAAATTACCCATCGCTCCTTCAATTTCAGGCTTATCCTAGGCATATGATCCTGGGATAAGTTGGTATTTCAATCTTCAGGGCTCACTACCTCGCTGTTCGTTTCGTCAAGGTGAGACGCGCGCCCGAATGTAAGAGGATCATTTCTTGGTCGAATCAGCGCTTCGCACCAGAAAAGGCACTGATATAGTCGCGCTTTCGCGTCGGCCATATACGATCAAGCCGCGCGAGCCGTGGGAATGGCCAAATCAAACCGAGGATATTCCCGCCCCGCCCCGCCCGCCGCAAGCGCCAGGACAATTGAACCTGTTGACCATGATCCTGCCGCCAGTTCTTATGATGGCGGCTTATGGGGCAGTGATTGCCTTCATGGCGGCATCCGGTTCTTCTTCGAATTCTTGGGGATTTTTCCTAATCATGCCCCTGGTGGGGTTGGGTATGCCACTTGCCAACTACATTTCCCATCAACAACAGGTGAAGAAATATCGCGAGGCCATGCAGGTACGGGAACAAAATTATCGTGTGGCATTGGAAAAAACCCGCGTAAGGCTGGAGGCACTGGCAAAACAACAACGCGAGGCGTTGGATCGGGAATATCCTCTTCTGCCGCGGCTAGTACAAACCGGCCTGGGGATCAGCCACCAGAAACGCCTGTGGTGGCGGCGTATGGCCGACCCGGACTTTCTCTCGCTTCGCATGGGAACGGGAAGCGGGCGCGCCTCTTTCACGGTTAATCCACCGCGTTCCTACGATCCAGATGATCCACTCATTCCCCTTGCAAATGAACTTGCAGAGGAATTTAAAGAAATTTCCAATATTCCCCTATTGCTGGATTTTCTCAAGATCGGAAGCGTTGGGTTGGAGGATCGAGGGGAGGGGGCAATTTACGGATTTGCCCGAAGGTTAGTCCTGGATATCATTGTTCATCATTCCCCACAGGATGTTCAGATCGTGGTTCTTGCCGATACGCCACAGGCTCAGGATCGCTGGGACTGGTTGAAATGGGCGCCACACACTCGCGGCATCTATCAAGGCGAAAGCCTCCGCAAGCTTGCTTTCAGCGCACTGGCTATTGATAAAATTGTAGAATGGCTGGTGGATGAGTTTGAAGGCCGCAGGAAATCGGAACCGGGCGTAAAGAAACACAAAACTAATGCCGCCATTTTTGTTTTGCTGGACGATTCGGGCGATATACGCCGCACAGAGGACATTCGCCAATTGGCGGAATCGGGACGGGAGGCGGAAATTTACCTAATGTTCCTCGGCGGGCGCAATTGGCCGAGGGAGTGCCGGGCAAAAATCAACGTCTCCGAAGGCGAATTCAAATATACCGAAACCTTCGCCGGGGAGGGCGGCGGGAAGCGATTGCGCGGCCAAACCGAGCCCGCCAGTCAGTTGGATTGCGAACGCGTTGCACGTGCCCTGGCAGGATGGGAAATTTCGAGCGGCGGGAATAGCAGCACTCTACCTGAAACCGTCCGCCTCTCCGACCTTTTCGACAACAAAGAAATTACGCTGGAGAGATTGAAACAAAACTGGAAACTAGCCAGGGATAAGGATGAATTATTGCAATTTCCCTTCGGCCTTCGCAGCGGTCGCAAGGGATTGGAACCTGTCGTTCTGAATCTATTGCCTCCTCCCCCGGAATTTACAGGCATTGGTGCTTACCATACTATCCTGGTGGGAACCACCGGGAGCGGTAAAAGCGAATTCATGAAATCCCTGGTGCTCTCGGCGGCTTGGAAGTATTCCCCCCGGTTGCTCAATTTCTTTTTCATGGACTTCAAGGGCGGCGCGGCTTTTAATATCCTTAAAGACCTGCCTCATGTGGTCGGTGTAGTAACCAATCTCAGCCCGCAACTTGTTGAGCGCGGCTTGGACGCGCTGGAGGCCGAGTTCGAACGGCGGCAAAAACGCTTCGCCGAGGCGGCGGCTGCAAACATTTGGGCCTACAACGAAAAATTCCCGCAATCTCCCATTCCGCACTTGATGCTCTTGCTGGATGAATTTGCGCGTGGTATGAGCGACTTCCAGCGCCTGCCCGAAATGCTGGATAAACTTGTGAGAATTGGCCGGTCTCTTGGCGTTTATCTCCTGCTCGCCAACCAGGATGTGAACGCCGCGGTGGATCGCCTGTTGAATAACGTGGGTTGGCACATCGCCCTCAAGGTGGCGCGCCAGGAGGAAATGTATGTCATTGACCGTTCCCTTCCAAAAGTAGAGCGGACCGGGCAGGGCTACCTGCATTCCATGGATGGCGACATCTACGAGTTCCAGGCCGCCTACGCCGGATTTGCCATGCTCGACCGCGAGGAAAGCGCGGAGCAGGTTTTTCGAATATATCAGGTGGGCAATGACGGCAAATGGCAACCCATCTTTACCAACACACGCCGGCAAAGCGCGGCGGAAAAAGAACGGAACCGTCCCGTAGAGCAGGATTACCTGATTTCTCTTGTGAAGGAATTATCACGCGAGGTAGAAGCCGCGCCGCCCATCTACTTGGAACCGCTGGACAAAAACATTCCCCTTGAATCTGTTCTACAAGAAGCGGGCATCCAGCGCGCCTTTTTGGCTGGCAAATGGAATCGCAAGGCCGAACGCGCCCGTCTCGTTGCGCCAATCGGTTATACGGATTCTACCGAAGCATGTATCCAGGAACCCCTGATAGTGGATTTCGAAGACCAGGATGGACACCTATGGTTGATCGGCGGCCCGGCCAGCGGCAAGTCCATGAGCCTCGAAACAACCCTGCTCTCGCTTGCATTGACCAACACGCCTGAAGAAGCGCAGTTCTACATCCTTGAATTTAGCGCCGAAGGCCGATTGAAAACCTTCCAATCCCTTCCCCATTGCGGCGCGGTTATTACTTCCAAAGATCCACCCGAACTTGTAGATCGCTTGCTTCGCTTCCTGGACGAGGAAATGAACCGCCGCTCTGATAAAAAGAGCCGCGAGAAAAAGCGACAATCTCGCGAGCCAGATATCTTCCTAGTCATCCATGACTTTAATGAATTTCGGACCGCCTATCCAGATCACATGGATCGCCTTACGCCATTCATCAAAAGCAAGGCCATGGGCATTCACCTGATCGTTTCCACCAACCGCCGTATCGAACTTCCCAACAAACTTGCAATTGCCCGCAAGGTGGTGTTGCGCCTCACCAATCGAGACGATTATTCGGATGCCATCGGCGGGCGTGTGACCATCCCCGCCGTGCAAGCCGAGGGACGCGGTCTGTGGGTGGATGGGAAGCCGCTCGAATGCCAGATTGCCCGCCCGGTCGTCTCACTTGAATCGGACGATTCTCTTCTGGAACTCGATGCGGCCTGTCAAACTCTCGCGCAAAAATGGCGCGGTTCTTCGGCAACCCAGATCCGCATCCTGCCTATGGAAATCACCCTGGGCCAATTGCTGAAACAAATCGCTTCCTTGGAAGGGGATGGTTTACTAATCCCGCTGGGATTGTCCTTCGAGACAGCGCAACTAGTCACCGCCGATCTGGTAGATGAAATCCACCGATGGTTGGTGTTGGGTCCGCCTCGCAGTGGCAAGAGCAATTTTCTCGCCTGTCTGGCAAACGCGGTATTTGCACAACAGCCCGGCCAGTGGGATATTCGTTACATCTCGCCGCGCCGCGCCGTGCCTGCCGGGTTGGATAAGGATGCGGCGCAACCGGCTTCGACGCCTGCGGAGGCGGTTGCGATGATTGAACAATTACTGACGACATTCGACCATTCGCCCAAGTTGGAGAAACGCGTCCTGCTATTACTCGATGATTTGGGCGTGGCCTTCGAGCCGGGACGGGAGGCATTTTCTACTGCATTAAGTAACCTGGCTTTGAAGACATCCAGCCGGGAAGATGTTATCATTGCAGGTGCCGGCCTGCCGGATGAATTACGCCCACATCAAATGATGTCCAAACTGGTGCAAAATTTGAAAATCAGCAAGAATGGGATTGGTTTCTCCCGCGATTCGAGTGATCTCGAACTTCTTGGCTACCAGGCCCCGCTTCAATACCGCCGCATGGACCTGCCGCCCGGGCGCGGTTTTTGGGTGAGCGGCAATAAGGCAATGTTGATTCAAACGCCATTGGCTATACCGAAACAAGGAGCGCGTAAATGACCACCCTTCATATGGATATTGACGCAATGTTGCGAATTCAGCGCAATCTGTTGGATATTCAGGGAAAGATCCGCGACCGGGTTCAGGCTTTACGCCGTAATTACCAGGGGCTGCCCCAACACTGGATGGGAAATTCTGCCAACGAATATTTCGATTACTACACCGAATTCGACGGTCACATTAATACCATTTTGGAGAGACTGGGCGAAATTGCATCCGAACTCTCGGTGGAGGTCGCCAACTACGAGAGTTTAGACAAAGGCTTTGGCGATTAGCGTTGGCGCTCGGAATCAAGGAGCCGTTGTATGACCCGCATTCACATGGATACCGAGGTGGTTCGCGAAACCGCACGTTTGCTGGATTTGACGTGCGGGGAACTCTATTACATGCCGCCCAAGTTGAAAAACCTGGCGGGATCTCTTTCCGGCGCATGGCAGGGTGGCAGGTCCGGTCATTACGCCAGAGAACTCCGCAGGATGGGTGAGATCCTGCAACGCGAGGTGATCAACCTCCAGCGGCTTGCAGTGCGGGTGGGGAACGAGGTGGAGGAATGGGAGAGAAATGATGCCTCCTTCAAATTCCAAATCAATGCTGTAGCTTATGAAACCGTTTTTGGTTTTGGTCCTTTGTTTACAGAGAACAACTTATATCCACGAGGCTGGCTGAATAGTTATCGTACTCAATTGAAGGATATCTATAATTCCGAGGCAGACGTCGCTTGGTCCTCTCTTGGATTGGTGGGAGTGTTTATTCCGACCTGGGCCGGTGGGCTCGTTCAGGTTTTCGCAGACCTTGGCGGCGGCCAAAATGATTATATGATGTGGGCGATCCAGGATTGGGAAAAATATGATACATTCGGGCAGGAAATAGCCGCTTCCTATTTCGATAGTACATTCGCTGCCATAAAAACAAGCGTCCTTGTCTCGTTGGACGTTGTGGAAATTGCGATCGACACGTTGGATCTGGTTCCTGGCGGATATTGGGTGACAACAACCGTGGGGCTTGGGTTTTGGTCCGCTGGGCAGGCTTTCAGTCTTGCGTTTGACACCGCCCTGGAAAGCGATTTCGCGACAGAAGCAAAGGATATTTTTGTAAATTGGTTCGGAGGCGCAATCAATAACGCGGTTCAATCGGTAGATTCCTCATTTGCCCCCCATATCAACCAGATTTTAACCGCTGATCCCGGTGGACACAGCGGTTCATGGTAATTTGCATCAGGAGTTAGATCATGAAAAAAACACAGGAATACGCTACCTGGTCTCTTGGAGTTGAGGAACTTGCGCTGGCCCTAAGCATGATCAATCGCTCGGATTTGGGCCGCCAGATGCTTAAATCGGTTTCTCCGGGTATTTCCAATGAACAAATGGACGCGCGCTTAACCGCCGCAAGCCATTCTCTCGCCGCCCGCGATCTGGTGGACATTGTCGAATCGAAGCAGGCAAGGCTCATTTCTGAATTAGAACAGGCATTATTGCCCCTCGTAAAATTCGACAAGTTGATTCAAATTTCGAAGGCAACCACCGGGAAGGAAACCTTTTTTTACACGGTTCACATTTATCGGAAACGGTCATTTATGTCCCATCTTATCAAAAATGGCGTGGTGCATGTTATCGAATCTGGCGAATATGCGGGACTTGTCGAATATCTCCTTGGAAAATTCCACGAGTTTGATACGCAGGAAGCAAAGTTATCCATCGAAAATGGTCATAAAGTAACATTGGGATTGCTCGGAACTCTTATGAAAGAAAATGGAAATGCAGACTCTATTTTCCAACAACTGGAACGGGCAGGACTCCCCAAAGATCTGGCGGCTCGGTTAAGCATTGACATTGCAGATCACACTTCACGCGGGTCAATCGGTACACAGACTGTTAATAAAACAGGGGCTTCCAAACGCGAAAGATATCAATCGGGCTCATTGATTTTATTGTTGGCAGGCAGGCAAAACAACTGGTTATTCGAATTTCCAAAAGCTGCTGATAATGAGATCGCTGTTATCCACTCTGCCGGCAGGCAGGCGCTGTCTCGTGCGCTTCACCAATTCATCCAGCCTTAATGCCTTCATTCTCAAACTGCCATTCGAACATGTCCCATGACCCACGCCGTCGTCACCGTCGAAATTGATTCCAAAACCCGCGCGGACCTGGCCCTGCCGCTGGAGGTTCCCAATCATGCGCTGGCAAACGCCATCGCTCAAGCACTGGACGTAGATAAAAGCGGAAAGGAACAATATAGTCTGGCCGTTAAAACCGAGCAGGGAGTGGTGCGCCTCTCGCCTCAGTCCACATTGGGAGATGTCAGCGTGCTGGACGGGTTCTATTTGCTTCTCTATCACGAGAGAAACGCGCCTTCCCCTCCCCCCAAAAAACGACCTTACTTACAGGCTGAATCAGGCCAGA
>JBFMCC010000030.1:0-45039 GCA_040754535.1 Chloroflexota bacterium | reverse complement strand
AAGCCTGGCGGGCAAACTCGAAATCAGGGGAAAAATGAACCTGAAAATGCAGAACATTACGAGTACTTTTGACCAGGAGATCCGCAAGTACGAACAGATGGGATTGATCGCCTACTCGCGCGAGATCAAGAAACTACCCAGCGAATCAGGGCCATCGAAGACCGTGTTCCGCTTCGACCGCCGTTTTCGTTTGAGCAGTTTCGGCCAGGAGAGACTGGACAAGGTGCGCCGATTCAAGGGATTGGTCAGGGAATACGATGAATATCACAAGGCCTGGGAGATTGTGGAAAGAGAGATTCAGGCCAACGAGCAGGAAATCATTAAAATATTGAGCACAGGCAGATAGCGACTCCTCATCGTCATTCCCAATCAATTGGCTGTCGGCCTGCAAAGCCCGTTTCGAGATCGTGCCAGAATTCGACGCGCTCCTCGCCGTATTTCCAGCACAGGTAAACAACCCGCCCATCGTACAACGCGGGAAAATCCACCAGCCCAATCGTCAAATCCTTGACTTCGATTCCCATATCCAGAACCTGGTGCAGCAGAAAATCGAGCCTGTCGAAATCGGGGAGGATTTTGCTCAGCGCGGGATTCCCGCCATTGCCCGCCGCTTTATGCGCCACCGACCAAAGTTCAGGCTGGCGTTCGCGAATCCGTTCTGAAATTTCCATCATCTCACGGATCATCGGGCGGAGGACGGTCAACGTCTCATTGGCTTCTTTGGGGACGAAATAATGCGGCATGGAGAAAGTATACCCGATGATGGAAAACTCCCCGCTTCATTTCGGACGGAGATGGAGGGGCGCGTCGCTACGCAGGGACGGCGGTGTAGCCTTTGCGTTTCACCGCGTCCACGATCTGCTCCTCGGTGAGGAGGGACTCGTCATATTCGACGACCATCGTCAACTTGTGGTAACTGGCGTTGATCTCCTTGACGCCTTCGAGCGAGTCTTCGAGACTCTCCAGTTTCATGGCGCAATTGGAGCAGGACATGTCGACAACGCGAAAGGTTTGTTTTTTCACTGGTCTCCTGAAATCATTGGTCGAGTAGGCGGCGGGTCTCGATACGTGCTTCGCACTACTCGACCATCGCCGCCGTATCGAGACCAACAGATATTATTCAAACACGATCTGCCCCGTGTACATTCCCATCGAGCAGGTGAAGAAGAGTTTCGAGCCGGCGGGCTGGGCGGGGATGGTCACTTGCACTGTCCCTGTTTCGGGGAGGAGTTGATAATAGTTCAACGCGGGGATGACGAAATCGCGCGAGCAGGAGCGGGTGTTCTCGGTGACGAGGTTGAGGGTCAGGGCTTTGCCAGCGGGGGCGCGCAAAATGGCGGGGAAGTAGCCATTGTTTTCCACATTGAGGATGAGAGAGCCGTCCGACGCGGCGGGCGCGGCTATGGGGGCTGATCCGCTCGAGGGGGCGAACCAGCCTCGGGTCAGGTTTTGAAGCGAGAGGGGGGAGCCCATCAGGTTGAGTCCGCCGTCGAGGGTCACGAATCCTAGAATCAAAACAACGACCGCGACAAATCGCATGAAGAATTTTTCGAGACGCGCGCCGAGTTCGGTGGTCAGGTAGGCGACGATGAAAAAGACGGGACTCGTGCCAAGCGTGAAGGCGAACATGAGCAGAGCGCCGATCATCGCGCTGCCCGTGCCGAGGGCGGTGGCCATCATGGCTTGCGTCACACCGCAGGGGATGAAGACAGTGAGCAGGCCGAGGAAGATGGGAGTAGCGGCGTCGGTGCCTTTGGCGGTGCGGCGGATGGTGCGGGTGATGAATTTGGGCGGCTCGATGGAGAAATAACGGAAGATCGGGTGAACATTGAACATGCGCAACGCGTTGCCGACCATGAAGATGCCGATGAAGATCATCAGCATGGCGCGGGTCATTGGGCTGAGGGTAAGGAACGAACCGAGCCAGCCAAGGAGCGCGCCGAGAAGGGTGTAGGCAACAAGTTTTGCGATGAGGAAGAGGGTAATGGGGAGTGCGGAATTTGTGCGCGATGCGGGTTGTTTCGATTTCCTGCCGTGAGTCGCTTGCGCGGCAAAATCCTGTTCGATCTGATGCGCGAGAGACGAGGCGAGCAATCCGCCCTGCACCGCGAGACAACTGAGGCCGCCTGTGGTGAGTCCCGTGACGAAGGCGACCATCAATTGAGTCAGTGTTCCCGAATCGGCGGCGATGTCAATGGAATTGGACTCGGGTTGGAAGGCGATCAGTGCGAAAGCAATCGCGACGAACAACACGCCAAGCGTGACGATGACGACGGGGTCAATGGGTTTAGTTTTATTGTTGGACATGCAACCTCTTGAGAGGTACACAGGTACACAAGTTCAAGTGAAACATGTTTACCTGTTTACGTGTGTACTTGTTTACGTGTCTACGTTTATATTTTCACGCGACGCAGTCTCAGACTATTGCTCACCACGAAGACGCTGCTAAACGCCATCGCGCCCGCGGCCAACATGGGGTTGAGATAGCCCAGCGCGGCGGCAGGGATGAGGATCACGTTGTAGAAGAACGCCCAGAAGAGATTCTGTTTGATCGTGCCGAGTGTCTTGCGCGAAAGGTTGATGGCACGCGCCACGCCGCGCAGGTCGCCGCTCATCAACGTCACAGGCGCAGCGGCCATGGCCACGTCGGTGCCTGTGCCGATGGCGAGACCCACGTCGGCTTGGGCGAGGGCGGGGGCATCATTAACTCCATCTCCAACCATAGCCACGATATTGGTAACACCTGCACTTGCGCCAGGTGCAAGTGTTGGTAATTGGTAATTTTGGAGTTTTTTGATTTCAGAAGACTTGCCTTCGGGGAGGACTTCGGCGAGGATTTGATCAATGCCAACTTGTCGCGCGATGGCTTCGGCGGTTTTTTGGTTGTCGCCTGTGATCATCGCGACTTTCAAGCCCATTTTGCGCAGGTCGGCAATCGCTTCGCGCGAACTGTCCTTGATCGTGTCCGCGACGGCGATGATGCCCGCGGCGACGCCGTCCACGGCGACGAGCATGGCGGTCTTGGCTTCGGATTGGAGACGCGCCACTTCTGCTTCCAACTTGCCGAGCGCAACTCCGCGCCCGTCGAACATGCGTTTGTTGCCAACAATGATTTTTTTGCCGTCTACTTCCGCTTCGACGCCGTGCCCCGCTTCCGCCTTGAACCCTTGCGGCTCGACGAGATTCAATCCGCGCGTGGTCGCTTCCGCCCAGATGGCCTCGCCCAGCGGATGTTCGCTTCCTTTTTCGACGCTTGCCGCCAAACGTAGCAATTCGCCATCCGTAACTTGTAACTCGTAACTCGTAACAATGTCCGTTACAGCAGGCTGGCCTTTCGTAATCGTTCCAGTCTTATCCAGCACAACCACCGAGACTTTGCCCGCCCGTTCCAACGCTTCACTGTTCCTAAACAACACACCCATCTCGGCGCCTTTGCCTGTGCCAACCATGACGGCGGTCGGCGTGGCGAGTCCCATCGCGCAGGGACAGGCGATAACCAGCACGGCCACCATGTAGATGAGGGCGCGGGTGAAGTTGTCTATGTCCGCGTTGACGGCGAGGGGAGGTCCGAAGAAGTACCAGCCCGCGAAGGTGAGCGCGGCGATGCCAATGACGATGGGAACGAAAATGGCGGAGACTTGATCCGCGAGCTTTTGGATCGGCGCTTTGCTTCCCTGCGCGTCTTCCACCAGTTTGATGATCTGCGCGAGGGCGGTTTCCTTGCCGACTTTCGTCGCTTCAAATTTGAGCAAGCCCAACTTGTTGAGCGTCGCGCCGATGACCGCGTCGCCCTGCTTCTTTTCGACGGGGAGCGATTCGCCCGTCAGCATGGATTCGTCCACGGAGGAGCGGCCTTCGATGACCACGCCGTCCACGGGGATGGTCTCGCCAGGTTTGACGAGGACAACGTCCCCGACGCGGACGTCGTCAATGGCGACCTCAACCGCCTCCCCGTCGCCTGTCCCGCCGTTCTCAGCGGGGCGGATGACGCGAGCGGTCTTGGCGCGCAGTCCCATCAGTTTTTTGATCGCTTCGGAGGTGCGTCCCTTGGCGCGGGCTTCCAAAAATTTTCCGAGTTTGATGAGCGTGATGATGACCGCGGCCGTCTCGTAGTAGACGTGTCCCATCAAAAGTCCAAACGTGATGGGCAGAGAATAAAAGAACGCGGCGGAGGAACCCATCACGATGAGCACGTCCATGTTGGCGGATTTGTTGCGGAGGGCTTTGTACGCGCCAACGTAATATTGCCAGCCAACGTAGAATTGCACGGGGAGCGCGAGGGCAAGCATGAGCCAACCGAACCAGGGCCGGGCGTCGCGCATGCTTTCCATTGAATTTTGTGTGTAGAAAAAATCGGGGAGCAGGCCAAAGTCCTTGCCCATGGAGAGCAGGAACAGCGGCACGGTGAAGATCAGGCCGATGATGAGCAGGCGGCGTTGTTCTTGAATCTCGTGCTCGCGCGCCTGGGCTTCGGCGTCCTCCGCCTCTCCGCCGAGTTCGACGGCTTCAAATCCCGCGGACGAAACCGCGCGGCGAAGTTCCGCCTGCGTGATGATGGTCGGCACGTATTTGACGCGCGCCTTCTCATTGGCGTAGGTCACTTGCGCTTCCAGCACGCCTTCGAGTTTGGCGAGGGCTTTCTCCAAACGACGCGCGTCGTTATCGTCCGAGAGGCGCTTGATGATGAGTTCCGCTTCGCCTGTCGCGACGCCGTATCCCGCGCGTTGGACGCGGGCGATCACGTCGGGCAACGCCAGTTTCGCCGCGTCAAAATCCACGGTGGCGCGCTCGGAGGAAAGGTTGACCACCGCGCCTGTCACGCCGTCGAGCTTCTTCAAATTTCTCTCGACTGTCGCGACACAGTTCGCGCAGGTCATGCCTGTGATGGGGAGGGTGAGTTGTTTGGTGTCGGGCATTCAAAACCTTTTTAACACGAAGGGGACAAAGGTTGTTGACTTGTTCAACGTGGCTCTTTCTTTTTGACCATCATTCGCGATGATCGAAAACGCATTGCCACAACCATCACTCCCCCCCTTCGTTGCCTTTGTGACCTTTGTGTTTAAGAAATTTACAACGCGATCAGTCCCTCAGCGGGATAGTTGATCTCAGCCAACAGCGCCTTGATCTTGCTTTCATCCGCGGGGACGTCGAAGGTGACGGTAACTTTCTTGCTGTCCTGCTCGGCTTTCACGGACTGGACGCCAGCCAGTTCAGCCACTTCCATTTCGATGGTGTGGGTGCAGTGGCCGCAGTGAATGGCGGGGACGGTGTAGGTAACGGTGGTCATGGTTTTTACTCCTGTTTTTTGTTTATCCGATGGTCGAGTAGGCGGGGTTCGTCCGCCGTACCGAGACCATCAGTTATGGGAAAATTACTTGTCAATGGTGGTCTCGATACATCGTTCGCTATCGCTCACGGCTACTCGACCACCGAGCAATCAAACTTTCGTAGACATCTCGAACACTTCGGTGATCTCTTTCAACACGCGCTCGCGCTCCTTCTTGTCGCTTCCCTGCACGGCGGTGATGACGCACGAGTTGAGGTGGCTTTCGAGGATCTGAGCACTGACCTTGTTGAGCGCGGCTTCCACGGCCTGGATCTGGCGGATCACGTCAATGCAATACGCGTCCTCCTCCACCATGCGGATCACGCCGCGCAGGTGGCCTTCGATGGTTTTCAAACGGCGGAGGGTGTTGGTGTCGTTTTCCATATCGACTCTCTTCTACCCCCCCCAGGGGGGATGGGTAAGGAAATGATAACCGGGACGGCTCATTTATGTCAAGCGCCCTCAGGACAAAATGTCACGGTTTGCGAGTGAAAAATTTCCCGTTCTCAGAGTAGAATTACCCCATGGAACTCAAGCCTTCCGACCTGCGCCGGGTCAACGTGCTGGAACAATCCAGTGACGAGGATCTTGCCAACCTTCTCAACAACGCAGTGCTCCGCCCTATCGAGGAAGGCGAATTTTTCTTCCTGCAAGGCGACCCCGCCACACATTTCTACATCCTGGTCTCGGGTAAAGCCAAACTCTGCCAGATCAGCAAAAACGGCCAGACGACGAACCTGCGAACCATCAATGAATGGCAGGTCTTCGGAGCCGTCGGCACAGTTCGTGAGAGGGCCGTATATCCCGCCTGCGCACAGGCGCTCGAACACAGTGTCGCGCTGGCAGTCGAAAGCAGGATATTGCACGAAATGATGGAGACGCGGCCGCATCTTTCCTTCGGGCTGATGCAGCTCATGACGGGCTATATTGCAGAACTACAGGAACGGTACCGCGAACTGGCGACGGAACGCGTCGAACAGCGGATTGCCCGCGCCATCCTGCGGCTGGTTCGGCAGATCGGACAGCAAAGCGGGGACGCGGCCTCCCCGCTGGAACTGAACCTATCCCACCAGGACCTTGCGGAGGCGACCGGCACAACCATCTACACGGTCAGCCGCACCTTGTCCGAGTGGGAGCGCCGGGGAATCGTGAAGGCAGGCCGCGAGCGGGTCGTGATCCGAGACCTTCACGGGCTCATGGAACTGGCCGAGGGAACAGGGCAATAAACACAGCGGATGGTCGAAGCTTTAGCACGCGGTCAACCGCGTGTTTTTTTTTATTTGCGCTGGCGCAAAGAAAAACTCCACAAATCGGAGTATCTTGGTGACATACAGCACAATCTCTGAACCATCCGATCCCAGTAGAGGAGTAATTTATGAAGTCCATTCTAAAACTCACGACAATCGGCTTGATGGCGCTTATCCTGCTCAGCGGATGCGGCGGACAGACGCCCCCCAAAGAGGGCGGCTACGTCCTGACTACCGGCCTGCAAGACGGAAAACTGGTATTCATCGGCGTCGGCAGTGACATCGAAGGAGTTGCAAATCCTTCCCTAAAAGCCGAACCCGGCGAAAAGATTACCTTGACGCTCATCAACGGAGAAGGCGCCGAACACGATATCTTCTTCCCCGATTTCGACGTCAAGACCAGCCGCGTCAGCGGACAGGGCAACAGCGTGTCCGTGACCTTTACCGCCCCCGAAAAAAGCGGTAGTTACGTTTACATGGATACCGTCCCCGGGCACGCGGACGCGGGGATGATGGGGTACCTCCTCGTGGGAGACGCGGAAGCGCCCGAAGCGGAATCCCCCTCGATTGTAACCGCGACAACCGAAGGGTCCGAGAGCGACGCGATTCTGGCCGCGTTCCAGAAAGGCGGATGCAGTGCCTGTCATGTCATCCCGGGCATTCCCAACGCCGTCGGCACGATCGGCCCGGACCTCACGGAAATCGCGGCCAGCGCCGCGGAGCAAATCCAAAGCAGTGACTACACCGGCGCGGCACAGTCCGCGGACGAATACATCCGCGAGAGTCTCGTTGATCCGAACGTGTTCACCGCTCCCGCCTGCCCCAGCGGACCCTGCCCGTCCGGCCTGATGCCGTTGACACTGAAGGATACCCTGAGCGAGAATGAATTGAGCGCCATCGTGGATTATCTGAGCGGCCTGCCCGAATCGGCGGCGAAACTGGCCGAAGGCGAAACCGCCGAGCCTGCCGCCCTCGGCGCCGCGCCCGAGTTGACCGAGGGGGAATTCGCGTGGGCCAAGCAGACCTTCTTCGAACGCTGCGCGGGCTGTCACGGAACGCTGCGTAAAGGCGCCACCGGCCCGGCCCTGACCCCGGACCTCACCCTGCCCAAAGGCACGCTGGCGCTCGCCTCGATCATCTTCAATGGCACGCCGCGCGGCATGCCGGACTGGGGCAAGCAGGGCTTCATGACCGAGGAGCAGACCGACATTATGGCGCGCTTCCTGCAAAACGAGCCGCCCGCGCCGCCCGAAATGTCGCTGGAACAGATGAAAGACTCGTGGAAGTTGATCGTCCCGCCAGACCAGCGCCCGACCTCGCCGCAGACGACTCGCGATTGGGAAAACTATTTCATCGTCACCCTGCGCGACGCGGGCCAGGTGGCGATCATTGACGGCGATACTTACGAAGTCGTCACCAAAGTGGACACCGGCTACGCGGTGCACATCACCCGCATGTCCGCCACGGGACGCTACGCCTACGTCATCGGCCGCGACGGCAAATTGGCCCTCGTTGACCTGTGGATGGAAATCCCCCAAAAAGTGGCCGAAGCCCAGTTGTGCTACGACGCGCGCTCGGTGGAGGTCAGCAAATACGAGGGCATCGAAGGCGACTTCACCGACAAATACGCCATCGTCGGTTGCTACTGGCCGCCTCACTTCGTCATCCTGGACGGTCAAACTCTCGAACCGTTCAAGGTGGTCAGCACGCGCAGTTACACGTATGACACCGGCGAATATCACGCCGAGCCGCGCGTGGCAAGCATCCTGGCGTCGCACTTCAAGCCCGAGTGGATCGTCAACGTCAAAGAGACCGGCCAGGTCTGGCTGGTGAACTACGCCGACCCGCGCAACCCGACCATCACCATGATCGAGGCCGAACGCTTCCTGCACGACGGCGGCTGGGACTCGACCAAGCGTTACTTCCTCGTGGCCGCCAACCAATCGAACAAGATCGCGGTCATCGACGCGCTCGAAGGCGACCTGGAAGCCCTGGTCGATTCACCCGCCGTGCCGCATCCCGGCCGCGGCGCCAACTGGATCGATCCCGAATTCGGCCCCGTCTGGAGCACGCCCCACCTGGGCGAGGCGGCCATGCTGTCCATCAGCACCGATCCAGAAGGGCATCCCGATGTCGCCTGGACGGCCACGCGCATCACGCCCCTGCCCGGCTCCGGCAGCCTGTTCATCAAGACTCATCCGAAGAGTCAGTGGATCTGGGTGGACTTCGTCCTGAACTCCGACCCGGCTCTCTCGCGCACCATCTGCGTCATCGCCAAGTCCGACCCAACCAAGACGCACAAATGCTGGGAGATCGGCGACTACGGCCGCGCCGTCCACATGGAATACAACAAGGATGGCACTGAGGTCTGGATCAGCCTGTGGGGCGACGCCGCCGTTCCCGGGCAAACCGGCGAGATCGTCATCTACAACGACGAGACCCTCGAGGAGATCGCGCGCATCAAAGACCTGATCACTCCCACCGGCAAATTCAACGTGCACAACACCGTGAACGACATCTACTAAAAACAGATGCTCGACTCGAAGGCCTCGTTCATTCACGAACGGGGCCTTTCCTTTTCCAGTATAATCCGCGCATGAAATCCTCCCCGCTTCTTTTCTGGACCCTCGGCCTGATCCTGCTATCCAACGCGGCCTGCGGCCCCAAGCCCGATCCCGACGCCGCGGTCCGACAGGCCGTGGCCGCGACCGTGGCCGCCATCCCCGCCGCGACTCCCTATCCCACCTTCACCCCCTACCCCGCGCCGACGCGCGTGGACCCGGGCGGCTTGTTCTGCGAATACAGTTTTTGCATCGGCCATCCACCCGAAGTGGCCTTTTACGATGTATCCGCAGTCCAGACCGGGCAATTAAAGCCCAACACATACAACGATGGGATTCTGGCAGCTTACAGCGCGAATCTATTCATTCAAGTCCTCTGGCAACACGCGCCCGGCGCGGCCGATCCGCAATTCCTCATTGACCTGATCCTCGAAGACGGCCTGGATACGCGCGGTGGGAAACTGGATATTCAATTGATACGCGACATGAACGTGCTCTACAGTCCCATCACTTCGACGGCCTCCCCCATGCTCCCGTTCGGAGGCGTGGCGGGCTGGGTCTGCGGCGACCGCGTCTTCGCATGGAAAGTCTATACCCCGGATGAAACGACTGCACAGGCAATGTTTGCCGATGCCATCAATCGCTTCACCTGTTCGAATTAGGGCTGGAATAAAAAACGGGATGGCGAATGCGATTCGTCATCCCGTTGGCCGGAGACCAGACTTACTTTCCAATCGAACCGTCAGGGAGGATTGCGTCTTTGACAGAGTAAGCCTGATCCAACTGTTTGTCGGTGATGATCGCGCCGGTCATGTTGCTGCCGCTGAAGTCCACACCGATTGTGATGGCTCCGGTGAAATCCGCGTTGATCATGTTCGAGGCGCGCATGTCCGCGTTCGTCAGATCGGCGTTGACGAAAATCGCGTCGAGGAAGTTAGTGTCGCTGGCAAAGACCCCGGCCAGGTTCGCATTGGTGAAGTCCGCCTCGGTGAAGTTGGTATTACTGGTCATGGCCTGGGCCAGGTTCGCGCCGGTGAAATCGGCTCCCACGTAGTTTCGTCCGGTCAGGTCGCACTTTGCCAGGTTGACTCCCGGCCCCCCGCCCGCGGAACAATCTCCGCCTTCGATGACCGGCAGGGTCGGGCGGGCGCCCGAGGGTCCGGGGGCGCTTTCGGCTTCATCGGAGGGTTGGCTGCTGGGTTGCCATCCCCCAAACGAACAGGCCAGCGCGGCGAGCACAAGCACGGAAATGAGCAGGTAAATCCGTTTCATCGGAACCTCCTACCAGTATAAACGGGTGCGGCTAATGGGCGGATTTTACCATTACAGCCGCCTGGGAAGCCAATTTCAGGTCAGTCGTGTTCATTCAATTTCTTCGCCTGCTGCCACAGGAATTCCATTTCGTCTAATGAGAGTTCGCTCAAATTGCGTCCCTGTTCCCTCGCCCCCTTCTCGATATAGGCAAAGCGACGCTTGAACCGCGCGTTGGTCTCGCGCAGGACCGACTCGGCGTCCACCTTCTTCCAGCGCGCCAGGTTGACCAGGGCGAACAACAAATCGCCGATTTCCGAAGCCAGTTCTTTTTCATCGCTGGCGCGTTTTACTTCCTCGACCTCTTCCGCAATCTTCTCCAGCACGCCCTCGATCTCCGGCCAGTCGAAGCCGACGCGGGCGGCGCGGTCCTGGTATTCCTGCGACTGGGTCAGGGCGGGCAGGGATAGCGGGACTCCATCCAGCAACCCTTTATCTTCCTTTTTCTTTCCCCTTTCTTTTTCTTTCAACTTCTCCCAATTCTGCAACACCCCGTTCACATCCTTCAACTCCACATCGCCGAACACGTGCGGATGGCGGCGGACGATCTTGTCGTAGATTCCCTTCACCACATCCGTCATCGTGAAATGACCCGCCTCGCTCGCAATCTGCGCCTGCAGAACGACCTGCAACAACAGGTCGCCGAATTCCTCGCGCATGGAGGCGGGATCGTCTGAATCGATTGCCTCCAAAGCCTCGTAGGATTCTTCGAGCAGATGCGTCCGCAGGGACTGATGCGTCTGCTCGCGGTCCCACGGACAGCCGTCCGGCGCGCGCAGGCGGGCCACGATCTCGTGGAAGGATTCGAACGCGGTACCCTCGGTCAACGCGGGGACGTAAAGAACGGTCGAAGGGCGAAAGTCGAAAGTCGAAGGCTGTAGTTCAATGAGGCTTTCAACTTTCAACCTGTCACCTTCGACCAAACTCACCTCATGCTGTCGCGGATACACCGTCAACAGCACCTCGCGAATATGCGCGGCCAGTTCAGGCGAGTCGACTCCCGTCAGCAGAACGGGCATATCGGGCGGATAGGGCGGCACGTGCGCGGATGCCAGAGTCCGCGCTTCGAGAAGGACCAGGCGCGGGGTCGGAGAGAGGCGGAGCGTTTCAATCGCGGAGGCGACGTGAGAGAGGTCCATAAGTTCATCCTGTTAAAGCAAAACGTAATGCGCAACATTCGTCACGCATTACGTCTCCACTCTGACGTGAAACTTGACACCTGAAACGTAGAATTTAACGCTTGGTGTAGGTCGGGGCCTTGCGGGCGCGCTTGAGACCGGGCTTCTTGCGTTCCTTGATGCGCGCATCCCTCGTCAAGAGACCGGCTTTGCGCATGGCGGTGTTCCAATCGGCGTTCATCTTGACCAGGGCGCGCGCCATGCCCAGGCGCACGGCCTCGGTCTGGCCGCTCACGCCGCCGCCGCTGACAGTCACCGAAATGTCGTAGGTCTTGCTGTCCTGCCCGACGACGGCCAGCGGGGCAAGGACGCTCGCCAGATCGCCGAGACGCGAGAAGTAGGCCTCGGCTTCCTTCTGGTTGACGACGAACTTGCCGGTGCCGCTCATGAGACGGACGCGGGCGGTGCTTTCCTTGCGGCGGCCAACGCCCTCGAAATATTGAACAGACATGATTCCTCGTTCCTTTCTACTTCAGAGGCTGGGGGGCCTGCATGGTGTGCGGGTGCTCGGCCTCGGCGTAAATCTTCAACCGTTTCAGAATAGAACGGCCGCGGCGGTTGTGCGGCAACATGCCCCACACGGCGGCGCGGATGGCGCGGTCCGGGCGGGACCGCAGTTGATCGCGCAATGAGATGGACTTCAAGCCGCCGGGATAACCGGAGTGGCGGTAATACGTCTTGGTCGTCAGGCGGCTGGCGGTTTTCGTGCCGGTCACGTTCACCTTGCCGGCGTTCACCACCACCACGTAATCGCCCATCTCCACGCCCGGCGTGAAGGTCGGTTTGTGTTTGCCGAGTAATACGCGGGCAATGGCCGTCGCCATGCGGCCCAGGTTCTGCCCGCTGGCGTCCACCACGAACCACTTGCGCTCGATCTCGCCCGCTTTGGGATAATAGGTTTTGAACATCGTCTCTCCACGTACAGACAGAATTTACTTCGAACTTCGATCCTTGTACGACACTTCGACCAGCGTCAACCCGTGCGCGGGAGCAAGTCCCGCGAGGAGCTTTGACGGCTTTTCCAACGCGTCGGCGATGGACTGGACGGACAACCGTCCCTGCGCCGCGGCCACCTGGACGAAGACCATCCGCCGCACCATGCGATACAGAAACGCATCCGCCCGGACCTCGAACCGCCACTCATCCCCAAGCCGCTTCCAGGCTGAGAGCGTCACCGTGCGGACGGTGCTCCCCTTCGCGCTGGTCGGCGAACCGAAGGCCGCAAAATCGTGCCGTCCGAGAAACAACGGGGCGGCTTCGTGCAAGACGGCCTCGTCGAATTCGGGCCACACCCGCCAGGCAAACCACTCGCGGTTGGGGTCGCGAATCGCGTCGCGGAACAGGCGGTAGCGGTAACGCCGCGCGCTGGCATCGAAACGGGGATGGAACGAGGCGGGCGCTTCGCGAACGTTGCGCACGGCCATGTCGCGCGGCAGGCAGGCATTCAGGGCGGCGCGTAACTCCTCGGGGCTGTGCGCCCACTCGAAGTCGAAGGCGGCGACCTGCCCGCTGGCGTGGACTCCGCTGTCGGTGCGCCCGGCCATCAGGATGGAGCGCCCCGTCCAGCCGAGGGTGCGCAGGGCATTTTCCAACTCGGCCTGCACCGTCCGGTCTTTGGCCTGCCGCTGGCTGCCGAGGAAATCGGTGCCGTCGTAGGCAAGGATCAACTGGTAACGTGCCATCGTGCCAGCGATCAGTCATCGGTGATCAGTTTTCGGTGACCGATTACTGACGACTGCTTACTGATAACTAAATCATTCTTCCACGAGTTCGAGCATCACCATTTCAGCCGAGTCGCCCTGGCGCGGCCCGAGTTTCATGATGCGGGTGTAGCCGCCGGGGCGGGTTGCAAAGCGCGGGGCGATCTCGTCGAACAGGCGGGCAACCACCTGGTTGTCGCCGAGGCGGGAGGCCACCAGGCGGCGGGCGTGCACTTTGGCCGCGTCGTCCTTTTCGGCGCTGTTGCGCGCGATGGTGATCAGCCTCTCGGCCTCGCCGCGGACCGCCGCGGCCTTGGCGCGCGTCGTCTGGATCCGCTCGTGGGTGAAGAACTGCTTGATTAAAGTTCGGCGCAGCGCGATTCGGGCGCTCTTGGTGCGGCCGAGTTTATAACCGGATACTTGATGTCGCATCTCAAAATTACTCCGCGGATTTCGTTTCGTCTTTCAGGTAGCCCTTTTCGCGCATCTTGTCGCGCAGTTCGTCCAGGCTCTTCTCGCCGAAGTTGCGAATGGACATGACCGCCTGCTCGCCCTTCTCCAGCAGTTCGAGCACGTCGCCGACGGTGGTGATGCCGGTGCGCTTCAGGGAATTGAAGACGCGCACCGAAAGGTCGAGGGCTTCCACCGGCGTCTCCGCCACTTCGCTGGTCAGGCGGCTTCCGCCGGCTTCTTTTTCGACGGCGATGGTCAGCGTCTCTTCGCTGATGCCCGCCACATAGCGCAGGTGGTCGATCAGGATGCGCGCCGCGCTGCTGAGGGCGCGTTCGGGCGAGACGGTGCCGTCGGTCCAGATCTCGAGGCTCAGTTTGTCGTACGCCGTGCTCTGACCGACGCGCGCCTGCCCGACTTCCCAGTTGACGCGCTTGACCGGGCTGTAGATGGCGTCCACCGGCAGTTCGCCGATGGGCAGGTGTCCGCCGCGTTCGTTCGCGGGGGAATAGCCGCGGCCGCGCTCGACGGTGAACTCCAGGTCCAGTTTGGCCTTGGGGCTGTCCACCGTGAAGAGGAACAGGTCGGGGTTGACGATCTCGACCTCGGGCGGCGTGATGATGTCGGCGGCGGTGACCGTGCCCTCGCCGCGCACTTCCAGGTGCATGCGGGTGTTGTCCACGCCGTCCAGTTTCAGGCGCAACTGCTTGACCTGGAGCATGACCTGGATGACGTCTTCGCGCACGCCGGGGATGTCGCTGAACTCGTGCAGGACATCCACGATGCGCACCGAGGTGACCGCCGCGCCGTCCAGCGAGGAAAGCAGGACGCGGCGCAACGCGTTACCGACGGTGACGCCATAACCCCTTTCAAGCGGACTGATGATGAATTTGCCGTAGTTCCGAGCCTCCGCTTCGCGCTCGATTTTCGGCATGACCATGTTCGTGATACCCGTCACGGTTCACCTCTCCCTGTCTACCAACAGGCAGGCGCCGAACGGCCGGGGCCGTCCGGTTCCAGCCATTCCAATTAGCGGCGCGAGTAGTATTCGACGATGAGCTGTTCGTTCAGGCTTCCGTCGATCTCGGCGCGCTCGGGCAGGCGGTCCACAGAGCCGCTCAATCCCTTCAGGTCACGGCCCAGCCAGGCCGGGAAGGCCCGCTTCTCTGCAAAGTCGGGTAGTTCCTTGAAGAAAGCCAGGCCGCGCGAACCTTCGCGGACAGCCACCACATCGCCCTCGCCAAGGATCATGGAGGGAACGTCTGTGCGGCGGCCGTTCACCGTAAAGTGGCCATGCGTCACCAACAGGCGCGCCTGGGCGCGGCTGGACGCAAAACCGAGACGATATATCACGTTGTCGAGGCGGGACTCGAGGATCTGCAGAAGGTTGAGGCCCGTCAGGCCGCGGCGCGTCAGCGAAGTCTCGTAATAGCGGCGGAACTGCCGTTCGAGGATTCCGTACACGCGGCGGGCCTTCTGCTTGGCGCGCAACTGGCGGTTGAAGTCCGATTCGCGGCCGGTGCGATTACCACCGCCGCTGCGGCTGCCGGTCTTGCCGTGCTGGCCAGGAGCGAACGAGCGTTTTTCGAACGCGCACTTCGGCGTAAAGCAACGCTCGCCCTTCAAATAGAGTTTTTCGCCTTCGCGCCGGCAGAGTTTGCATACCGGTCCAATATTCTTTGCCATATCTTTTCTTACCTCATACCTGAATTACACGCGGCGCTTCTTCGGAGGCCGGCATCCGTTGTGCGGGACCGGCGTGACGTCGGAAATGGAACGCACCTTCATGCCCAGCGCCTGCACGGCGCGGATGGCATTCTCGCGCCCGGGACCGGGCCCCTTGACGAACAGGTCCACTTCCTGGATACCCAGCGCCTGGGCGGCTTTGACGGCCTGCTCGGCCGCCAGGCGGGCGGCGAAGGGCGTGCTCTTGCGCGAACCCTTGAACCCGGCCGACCCGGCGCTTCCCCAGGCAACCGTGTTGCCGGAGGTGTCGGTAACCGTCACGATCGTATTGTTGAAGGATGCAAAGATGTGCACCTGCCCGGCGGACAGGGCGCGCTTGCCCTTCTTTGCACCGCTGGCGCGTCGCGTGGAACGAACACTTTGTGCCATAGGACTTTTCTATCCCTTCTACTTCTTGGTGCCGCGGCGGCGTCCGCGTCCGGCCACGGTCTTCTTGGGTCCCTTGCGGACGCGCGAATTGGTGCGCGTGCGCTGGCCGCGCACCGGCAGGTTGCGGCGATGGCGCAGGCCGCGATAGGAGCCGATCTCGACCAGCCGCTTGATGTTCAACTGAACTTCGCGGCGCAGGTCGCCTTCGACCTTGTAGTTCTTGCTGATGAACTCGCGCAATGCCGCGACCTCGGATTCGGTCAGGTCCTTGATGCGCGTGTCCGGGCTGACTCGGGCTGCGGCCAGAATCTGTCTTGCGCGGGTGGGCCCGATCCCGTAAAGATACGTCAGGCCAACTTCGACCCGTTTGTTGCGGGGCAGGTCAACGCCTTCGATACGTGCCATAGTTATCCTATCCTTGTCGCTGTTTGTGCTTGGGGTTTTCGCAGATCACGTACACGATACCCTTACGGCGCACAACCTTGCACTTGGCGCAGCGCTTGCGAATGGAGGGTGAAACTTTCATGAAAACGATCTCCTTACTCGTTCGGCCGCCGATTCGGCCAGCCAAAGGTTGAATTATACATAAACCTCATACATCCGTCCAGTGGTCCGGGTATTGCGGGGTCATAGGACAGTCAGGATCAAAGGGTCTCCTTCGGTGACGGCCACCGAGTGCTCAAAATGAGCCGTCAAGGACCCGTCGGCAGAGACGACCGTCCACTGGTCGGAAAGGACGCGGGTTGCGTGCGTCCCGATCAACACCATCGGTTCGAGCGCGATGGTCATACCGGGGCGGAGAGGCTGGCCCGTGCCGGGTTTCCCGTAGTTGGGAACCTGCGGGCCCTCGTGCATCTGCCGCCCGACGCCGTGCCCGGTGTATTCACGCGTGACGTGATACCCGCGGCTTTCGACGTATTGCTGGATCGCCGCCGAGATGTCACCGGTGCGGTTGCCGACGCGCATCTTTTCGATGGCCGTGCACAGCGCGCCCTCCGTGACTTCGAGCAGTTTCGCGGCTTTCGGAGAGATTCCGCCCACTCCGGCCGTGTAGGCCGAGTCGGCTACGAAACCTTCCAGCACCGTCCCGCAATCCACAGAGACGATGTCGCCTTCCCGCAATTTCCGATTCTTGCTCGGAATGCCGTGCACCAACTCACGATTGATGCTGACATTGGTGGAAGCCGGGTAAGGCGGCCGCCCGTATCCCTTGAACGGCGAATAGCATCCGTGTTTCCGCAGTACTTCCTCGGCAGCCGCGTCGAGGTCGGCTGTGGAAACACCCGGTTGTAAAAGTGCCTTCGTGGCCGCCAGTGCGGCCGCATTGATGCGTCCCGCCTCACGCATGATGGCGATCTCGGCAGGGGACTTCAAATGAATCTGTCGCGCCCAATCCATGCTAACGCTTTGCCACAGCCAGCAGCCTGGAAGATACCTGCTCGATCGGCTGGGCGCCGTCTATTTCGACCAGTTTGCCGCGCTCGCGATAATGAGCGATCAACGGCGAGGTCTGCTCCAGGTAGACCTGGATGCGGCGCCTGACCGTTTCCACTTTATCGTCGTCTCGCTGGTACAGCTCCGAACCGTCCAGATCGCACACGCCGGACTTGGCGGGCGGATTGAACTTCTCGTGGAACACGTGCCCGTTGGCGCGGCAGGTCCAGCGCCCGGAGAGGCGCTCGACCAGGGTCGCCTCGGCCGCGGTGATGTAAGGGACGACGTCCACCTGGCCGTGGAATTCCTTGAGCATGACCTCCAGGGCCTCGGCCTGCGCCGTCGTGCGCGGGAAACCGTCCAAAACGGCGCCAGCCTCGCAGTCCGGGCGGACGAGGCGCTCGCGGATCATGGCAATGGTCACATCGTCCGGGACCAGTTCGCCCTTGTTCATGTACGTCTGCGCCAGTTTGCCGAGGTCGGTCTGGGACTTCAAGTTCTCACGGAACAAGTCGCCGGAGGAGACGTGCACCAGGCCGGTCTTCTCCGAGAGAATCTTGGCCTGGGTGCCCTTGCCCACGCCGGGAGGTCCGAGAAGAACGATGAAGGTCGCCATGCGAAATCCTCTACTTGACCAGCAGAGTATCCTGATAACCGTGGAGCTTGAGTTCGGCTTCGATGTTCATGAACGTATCGCGGACAACGCCGACGACGATGAGCAGGCCGGACGAGGAGACCAGGAACAGGCCCGCCGCTCCTGAAGAGGCCGCCGGGAAGAGCAGTTTCAGGAAGAACGGCAGGATGGCCACAATACCCAGAAACAGCGCGCCCGGCAGGGTGATACGGCGCTGGACGCGGGTGAGGTATTTCTGCGTCGGCGCGCCGCGGTTGACGCCGGGAATCTGGGCGCCGACCCGTTTCAGGTTCTCGCCATAATTCTGCTGGGAGAACATCACGTCGGTGTAGAAGAACGTAAACCCGACCACCATGATAAAGTAGAACACCCAGTAAACCCACGAATTCAGATTGAATGTATCCTGGATGCCCTGGGCAAGATTGGCAACCCACGGCGTCTCGGATCTCAAGAACCACGAGGAGAGAATGACGGGGAATTGCAGGAGTGCGTTGGCAAAGATCAGCGGGATCATGCCGGCCAGGTTGACCATCAAGGGGAGAGTGCCTTTGACCGGCATGGACATGCGATTGCCCATGCGGCGTCCGGGATACATCACCGGCACGTTTCGGCGTCCCTGCTGGACGAACACGATGGCAAAGATGGTCAGGATGATCATCAACACGGTAAAGATGACCAGCCCCCAGTCATTCGAACTGATCAGGGCAAAGATGTTGTAGGGAATCTGCGCTACGATACCGGCGAAGATGACCAGCGAAAGGCCCTGACCGCGAATGCCGTATTCGGAGATCAGTTCACCCAGCCAGATGGCAAACATGGTGCCGGCCGTCATCGAGAGCAGGATGGCCAGCGAGGGGATGATCTGCTCGCCGGTGAAGCCGAAGTTTACGATCTGGGCCTGCGCCAGCGAGTTGAAGATGTTGATCTGGCCGACGGCCGAGAGCGCCGCCATGGGCACGGCCAGGTAATACGTCCACTTCTCCATCCACTTGCGGCCTTCGCGCGGATCCTCTTCCATTCGGCGTTGCAGGGCGGGAATGATCGGGACGAGCAATTGAATGATAATCTGGGCAGTGATGTACGGGTACACACCCATCGAAAGCAGGGAGAAATTGGAGACGGTTCCGCCGGAAAGCAGGTCGAGGAATCCAAGGAAAGTGCCCTGCCCCGCCGCAGATTCGCGGAACGCCGCCAGCGCGGCCGCGTCTACGCCGGGGGCGGGGAAATTGGCTGCGATGCGATAGATCGCCAGCAGGATGAAGGTGATGACCAACTTGCGGCGGATGTCCTGCGACTTCCAAAGAAATCGCCAGGGGGACTGTTTCTTTTCAGCCATTTCAGGTCTCCTGACCGGCCGGCTAGGCGATCAACTCGACGGAACCGCCAGCCGCTTCGATCTTGGATTTGGCGCCCGCGCTGACGCGGTGGGCGCGCACTTTCAGGGCGACTTTCATCTCGCCGCGTCCCAGGATGACGACCGGGTTGCGCGGGTCGCGCAGGAGGCGCGCCTCGCCCAGCGATTCGGGCGTGACCTCCGCGTCCGCCTTGAACGCGGCCGACAACTGGTCGAGATTGACTTCGTTGAACTCGACGCGGTTGCGCGGGGTGAAGCCCTCGCCGCGCCTGAACGGCAGGCGGCGGTAGAACGGCAGGTTGCCGCCCTGGCGATACAGTCGGCCGCCCTCGCCCGAGCGTGCGCCCTGGCCCTTGGTGCCGCGGCCGGCGGTCTTGCCCTGGCCGGCCGAGATGCCGCGCCCGACACGCTTGCGATTTTTCTTGGAGCCCGGATTGGGCACGAGATCGTGTAATTTCATTGCTAACCTACTCTTCGATGCGCAGGAGATGGATGATCTTGTTCAGCATCCCGCGCAGGGCCGGGTTGTCTTTATGCTCGACGGTCTGATTCAGGCGGCGCAGGCCAAGCGCGCGGGCAGTCGCCTTCTGGTCCTTGGTGTAGCCGATGGGACTGCGAACCAGGGTAACGCGCAGGGTCTTGCCGCCGGTGTCCTTCTTAGGCATGCTGTTTCCTCCGTTCCCAGAACGGCAGTACTTCATGAACCTGCTTGCCGCGGCGGGCCGCCTCGGACTGCGGTGAACGCATCTGGTCCAGTGCGCCGAAGGTCGCCATGACCACGTTCAGCACGTTGGCGCTGCCCATGGACTTGGTGAGGATATCGCGCACGCCGGCCACTTCCAGCACGGCGCGCACGCCGCCAGCGGCGATCACGCCCGTACCGGCGTGAGCGGGTTTCAACAAAACCTTCGCGCCGGCCACCCTGCCGGTCGCTTCGTGCGGGATGGTCGTACCGGAGAGGTTGACCAGGCGCAGGTTCTTGCGGGCGCGCTCGGAGGCCTTGCGCATCGCGTCCGGGACGGCGTTGGCCTTGCCGGTACCCATGCCGATCGTGCCCTTCTTGTCGCCGACGACGACGGTCACGCGGAACTGGAAGCGGCGTCCGCCTTTGACGACTTTGGCGACGCGGGCGATCTCGATCACGCGCTCTTCGAACGCATCCTGCTGTTCGAAATCCTGCTTTTCGGGATTCTTGTTATGATCTGCCATATGTTCTACTCCACTGGGCAGGCACAAAGACCTGCCCCTACGGGGCCTAGAATTGCAGGCCGCCTTCGCGGGCGCCGTCGGCCAGGGCCTTGACGCGGCCGATATAACGGAACCCGCCCCGGTCGAATACGACCGTTGTAATGCCTTTGCCCTTGGCGCGCTCGGCAATCGTCTGCCCGACCAGTTTGGCCTGGGCGGTCTTGTTCAATCCACTGATCTTCTTGCTCACTTCGCCGTCCACCGTGGAGGCGGAGACGAGCGTGTGCCCGGCCTGGTCGTCAATGATCTGGGCGTAAATCTCCGAGAGACTGCGGAAGACGTTCAGGCGGGGGCGCTGAGTGGTACCGGCCAGGTCCTTGCGGACGCGCGTATGACGGCGCTGGCGCGCTTCGTTACGGGATAATTTAGCCATTACTTGGCCGCTCCTTTCCCGGCCTTGCCGGCCTTGCGGCGGACGCGTTCTCCGGCGTAGCGGATGCCTTTCCCGTGATAGGGTTCGGGCGGGCGGACCTTGCGGATGTTGGAGGCGATCTGACCGACGAGTTCCTTGTCGAAGCCCGTCACCTTGATCTGCCGGGTCTTCGCGTCCGCCTCGAACGAGACGCCCGCCGGCGGCTCGATCTCGACCGGGTGGGAATATCCGACGTACAGCACGAGGTTCTTGCCCTTCAGCTCGGCGCGGTACCCCACGCCTTCCACTTCAAGGACGGTCTCGAACCCGGCGCTCACGCCGCGAATCATGTTTGCCAGCAGGGCGCGCGTCGTGCCGTGCAGGGCGCGCTCTGCGGGAACATCGGAATTGCGCGTGACCGTGACCTGCCCGTTCTCCAGCGCGATGCCGATCAGCGGCGAGAACGTGCGCTTGAGTTCCCCTTTCGGGCCCTTCACAGCCACCTGCGAACCAGTGATATTAACTTGCACACCGCCCGGTACGGCGATTGGCAAGCGTCCAACACGAGACATAATTGCTTTCCTCCTGCCTACCAGACCTTGCAAAGGATTTCGCCGCCGACGCCCAGTTGGCGGGCGCGCGCCCCGGTCATCACGCCCTTGGGCGTGGACAGGATGGCAACGCCCAGGCCGGAGAGCACCCAGGGAATATCCTTCTTGTGCGTATAAATGCGGCGGCCGGGTTTACTCACGCGCTCGAGACCGCTAATGACGGGTTTGCGCTCGCGGCGCTCACCGACGTATTTGATCTTGAGGCGCAGAACCTTCTGGACGGAGTTCTCGCCGTCCACCACTTCGTATCCTTCGATGTAGCCCTCTTCCTTCAAGATCTTGGCGATCTCCATCTTGATCTTGGAACTGGGCATCGCCACCAGGGCGTGACCGGCCAGGACGCCATTGCGGATGCGCGTCAGCATGTCAGCGATCGGGTCAGTAACGTTCATCATCTACCTCCCACCGGCTACCAGGACGACTTGGTGACGCCGGGGATTTTTCCCTGCAACGCCATTTCACGGAAGCAAATGCGGCACAGGCCGAAACGGCGCATGTAACCGCGCGAGCGGCCGCAGCGATGACAGCGGTTGCGTACCTGCACGGCGTGCCGCCGGCGGAGTTCTCGATATTGCATGTTCTTCTTAGCCATACACTACGCTTCCTTTTTGAACGGCATACCAAGCATGGACAGCAGCGTGCGCGCCTGGTCATCATTCTTCGCGGTGGTCACGATGGTGATCTCCATGCCGCGCAGTTTGTCGATCTTGTCGTACTCGATCTCCGGGAACACCAGTTGATCCTTGAGGCCGAGGGTGTAGTTGCCGCGGCCGTCGAAGGCGTTGGCTGAAACGCCGCGGAAGTCGCGCACGCGCGGCAGGGCCACATTGATGACCCGGTCGAGGAACGCCCACATACGCGGGCCGCGCAGGGTCACTTTCGTGCCGATAATGCGTCCCTCGCGCAGTTTGAAGTTGGCGATGCTCTTGCGGGCCTTGGTCTGGATCGGCTTCTGGCCGGTGACCGTCGTCAGATCCGCCACGGCGAACTCCAGCGCCTTGGGGTTGTCCATCGCCTCGCCGATGCCGATGTTCACCACCACCTTCTCGATGCGCGGCACCTGCATGATGTTCTTGAGATCGAAGGCCTTTTGCAGGGCAGGCACGATCTCCTTCTCGTAACGCTCTTGCATATGATTCATATTCATGCTCCGCACCGGCCTAATCGATCTGCGCTTCGCACTGCTTGCATACGCGGTGCGCGCCCGCTTCGTCGCGCTGGACCGCGACGCGGGTCGTCTTGTCGCATTTCGGGCAGACCAGCATCACGTTGGAAATGTCCAGCGGACCTTCGAATTTGATCCGGCCGGGATTCATGTTGCGGCCGGCCTGCGTCTGCACCTGCTTCTGATGCTTGGTGCGGATGTTGACGCCCTGGACAACGAGCCGCCGCAGGTCGGGCATCACATTGATGACCTCGCCGCGCTTGCCCTTGTCCTCCAGCTTACCGCTGATGATCTCGACGGTATCGCCTTTACGAATCTTGACGTTCATCTCGATTGCTCCCGCGCTGGCCTACAGCACTTCCGGCGCCAGCGAAACGATTTTCATAAAGCCTTTTTCGCGCAGTTCGCGCGCCACCGGCCCGAAGATGCGCGTGCCTTTCGGATTCTGGTTGTCGGCATCCAGGATGACCGCGGCGTTGTCGTCGAAGCGGATGTGCGAACCGTCCTCGCGGCGCCACTCCTTCGAACAGCGCACGATCACGGCGCGTACCACTTCGCTCTTCTTGACCGAGCCCTGCGGCGCGGCCGACTTGACCGCCGCCACCACCATGTCGCCCACCGCGCCGTACTTGCGGGTGGACCCGCCCAGCACGTGAATCACCTGGATCTCGCGCGCTCCGGTGTTGTCTGCCACTTTGAGAAAAGTCTCCTGCTGGATCATGGCTGGGCTCCTGCTTCCGCTTCCGGCTCGGCCGGGGTCTCCGTGTGCATGATCGCGGCGGTATCGACATCCGCAGACGCTACCGATTCCACCCCGGCGTCGGCCGTGCGGCTCTCGCGCTTCAGGATGGTCTCCACCGCCCAGCGCTTCTCGCGGGACAGCGGGCGGGATTCCACGACCTGGACCTCGTCGCCAACCTGACAACCCAGTTCGTCGTGGGCCTTGACGCGCTTGCTCGAATGCACCACTTTCTTGTACAACGGGTGGCGGAACACGCGCGTAATCTCGACCACCACGGTCTTGGTCATCTTGTTGCTGGTGACGACACCAGTCATACGGCGACGATCGTTCATGCTTCACCTTCCGGGGCCGCGGCCTTCTGCTCGTTGAGCACGGTCATCATGCGGGCGATATCGCGGCGGAGAATGCGCAACCGGCTCGGGTCGGTCAATTGGCCGCTCACCTGCTGGAAGCGGAGTTTCATCATTTCCTCACGGGCATCCGCCAGTTTGGCTTCGATCTCTTCGGGTTTCATATCACGGATTTCGCTGGCTTTCATGGCTACTCTCCAGCGCCCACATCATGGCGGGCGATGATCTTGGTCTTGATCGGGAATTTGTACATGGCGCTCCGCAGGGCCGCCACGGCCACGTCCTCGGGCAGGCCGCTGACCTCGAACATGATGCGGCCCGGGCGCACGACGGCGACGTAATATTCCACGTTGCCCTTGCCGGAACCCATGCGGGTTTCAGGCGGCTTGTGCGTATACGGCTTGGCCGGGAAGATGCGGATCCAGATCTTGCCGCGGCGCTTCATCTCGCGGACGATGGAACGGCGCGCCGCTTCGATCTGCCGCGCGGTGATCCAGGCCGGTTCCAGCGCCTGCAGGGCATATTCGCCGAAAGAAATCTCGGCGCCGCGCAGGGCCTTGCCCCGCATGCGGCCGCGCATCTGCTTGCGCCACTTGACACGTTTTGGCATCAACATAATGACAACTATCCTTTTCTCTCCGGCGGCTACTCGCTGACGTACACGCCTTCCGTCGACTCGGCTTTTTCTTCCACTTCGGGCATGGCCTCGCCTTTATAAACCCATACTTTAATGCCGATGCGGCCATAGGTGGTGTGAGCCTCGGCGCGCGCATAATCCATATTGGCGCGCAGGGTCTGCAGGGGGACGCGCCCCTCGCGCAGCCAGACGGTGCGGGACATCTCCGCCCCGCCCAGGCGCCCGGCCACCTCGATCTTGATTCCTTCGGCGCCCTGCTTCATGGCCTGCTGGATGGCGCGCTTCATCGCGCGGCGATAGGCGATGCGGCGCTGTAACTGGTCCGCGATGTTGTAAGCCACCAGCACGGCGTCGGTATCGGGCGTGCTGATCTCCTTGATGTCCAGGTCGACTTTCTTGCCGACCAGGGCCTCCAGCGAAGTGCGGATCTTCTTGACGCCTTCGCCTTTTCGGCCGATCAGGATGCCCGGCTTGGCGGTGTGGATGGAGATCTTGATCTTGCCGGGATAACGTTCCACGTCCACGCGCGAGATGCCGGCCTTGTTGTTGAGGATGTTCTCGGGCAGTTCCTTGCGCAGGACGCGCACTTTGGTATTGACCGCCGCGCTGCCTTTAGGCGCGCCGCCCGTGAGCAGGTGGCGAATGGCCATATCCTGCCAGAGCTGCTCGCGATATTGTGAGCCTTCGGCAAACCAGCGCCCCTGCCACATCTGGTTGATGCCGAGACGGATACCTACGGGATGAACTTTGCGACCCATAATTTCTCCTTTACGACCCGCGCTCGCGCAGGACCACGGTCACATGCGAATTGCGGCGCAGGACCGGTTTGAAGCGGCCGCGCGCGCCAAAGCGTCGCCACTTGCGCGTCGGGGCCTCGTCCGCGAAGATCGTGGCAACATACAGGTCGTCGCGGCTGACGCCGAAGTTCTCCTCGGCATTTGCCACGGCCGAGGCCAGCAATTTTCGGATGGGGGCGGCCGGGCCTTTGGTCTCGAAGCGCAGCATCTCGAGCGCCTCGTTGGCGCTTTTGCCGCGGACCAGGTCGACCGTCAGGCGGACCTTTTGCGGCGGGATGGGAAGGTAGCGCAGGTGCGCTTTAATGTCGTGCATGGCTTACGCTCCCGTGGCTCCCGCGGTCCCCGCGGTTTCGGCCTTCTTTTCGGTCATGTGGCCGCGGAAGGTGCGCGTCGGCGCAAATTCGCCGAGGCGGTGGCCGACCATGTTTTCGGTAACATAAATCGGCACATGGCGGCGGCCGTCGTGGACGGCAATCGTGTGCCCCACCATCTGCGGGAAGATCACGCTCGCCCGGCTCCAGGTGCGAATGACTTTCTTTTCGCCCTTTTTGTTCATTGTTTCGACTTTTTTATACAGTTTCGGGTCAATGAACGGACCCTTTTTCAAAGATCGTGACATGGATGCGTTCCTCTACTTTGCCTAACGGCTGCCCTTGCTCCGGCGGCGCACGATGTACTTGTCGGTCTGCTTGTTGCGGCGGGTCTTGTATCCCATCGTGGGTTTACCCCACGGCGTTCGCGGACCCGGTTTGCCTACCGGCTGGCGGCCCTCACCGCCGCCGTGCGGATGGTCGCGCGGCGTCATCGCGGAGCCGCGCACGGTCGGGCGGATACCCTTGTGGCGTTTGCGGCCGGCTTTGCCGAGTTTCACGTTGCTGTGATCGAGATTACCGATCTGGCCGATGGTGGCATAGCAGACCTGGCGAATCAGGCGCACTTCCCCGGAGGGCATGCGCACCTGGGCGAAATCGCCCTCCTTGGCCAGCAACTGGGCCGCGCCTCCGGCGGAGCGAACCAGCTGACCTCCCTTGCCGGGCTTGACCTCGATATTATGGATCATCGTGCCCACCGGGATGTTCGAAATCGGCAGGCTGTTGCCGGTGCGGATTTCCGAATTCGGGCCGGAGACGATCGTATCGCCGACTTTGAGATCGAGCGGAGCAACGATGTAGCGCTTTTCGCCGTCGGCGTAATACAGCAAAGCCAGGCGCGCCGTGCGGTTCGGGTCGTATTCGATGGCCGCAACCCTGGCCGGGATGCCGTGCTTTTCGCGCTTGAAGTCCACGATGCGGATAAAGCGGCGGTTGCCTCCGCCCCGATGGCGCACGGTCACGCGTCCGTAGGCATTGCGGCCTCCGCTGGAGCGCGGCGCGATCAACAGCGAGCGTTCGGGTTTTCCCTTCGTGATTTCCTCGAAGGTATGGCCGGTCATGCCGCGTTGACCGGGGGTGACTGGTTTGAACTTCTTGACTGCCATTATTGCACACCTTCAAAGATCTGTAGGGTCTGACCCTCGGCCAGGGTGACCACCGCCTTTTTGTAGCCGGGCTTGCGAACCAGCAGGCGGCGGCTCTTGGCGCGGCGTCCGCGCTTGGCCGGGACCATGATCACATTGACGCGCTCCACGGTGACATCGAAGAGTGTTTCCACCGCGTCCTTCACCATGGTGCGGGTGGCATCCTGCGCCACTTCGAACGAATATTGATTCAACTTCCCGGACTGGTAACTGGTCTTTTCGGTCACCAGCGGGCGGCGCAAAACTTCGTAAATCGTGGTCATCCTGTTCTCCTATCCCAGTTGCGCCGTCAGGGCATCCAGCGTTTTCACCGACATGACCAGCTTGTCGAACCCAAGCAGGTCGCGGATGTTCAGGTAACCGGCCAGAAGAATCTTGGCGTCGGGCAGGTTCTTCGCGGAGCGCATCACGGCGTCGTAGGTCTGATCCTTTTCGGACATCACGACCAGCGCGCTGGACTCGCCCACGAGGCGGTTCAAAGCCTCGGACATGAGGTTGGTCCGCGGTTCTTCGAGCGCGATCTCGTCCACGAGCACCACCGCCGCGTCCTGGGCCTTGACCGTCAACGCCGAACGCAACGCGGCCTGGCGCATCTTCCTGGGCATGCTCTGCGCGTACGAGCGCGGCTGCGGGGTATGGACGCGTCCGCCGCCCACCCATTGGATCGCGCGCGTCGACCCCTGACGAGCGCGGCCGGTGCCTTTTTGTTTCCAGGGCTTTTTGCCGCCGCCAGCCACCTCGCCACGCGTCTTGGTCTTGTGCGTGCCGAGACGCGCATTCGCCATCTGGCGCTGGTAGGCCTGGTGCATCAGGTCCACGTTCACTTTGGCTCCGAAGATGGCGGCAGGCAGTTCCACCTGCTTCACCTTCTTGCCTTCCATATTGAAAACGTCTACTTTCATGACTGCTTGCTCCCGTTATGCCGCGCCTACTGCTTGCGCGCTTCCTTGATGACGATCACGCCGCCCTTCGGCCCGGGGATCGCGCCGCGCAGGCCGAGCAGGTTGCGCTCGGCGTCCACCAGCACGACTTTCAATCCCTGGACGGTGACGCGGTCGGTGCCCATATGACCGGCGCGGCGCGTGCCTTTGTAGACGCGGCCCGGAGTCGTGGTCGAAGAACTCGAACCGGGTGCGCGCACGCGGTCCGATGCGCCGTGCGTCTTGGGTCCGCCCGCGAAGTGATGCCGCTTGACGTGTCCGGCGAAGCCCTTGCCCTTGCTGGTCCCGACAATGTCCACGCGTTCGCCAACCGCGAAAGCCTCGACGGTCACTTTGTCGCCGACAGCCATGTCAACCGTCTTGGTGCGGAACTCGCGCAGGAATCGCAGAGGGGGAAGTTCCCTGGTTTTCAGGTGGCCCAGTTCGCCGCCGCTCAGCCGCTTGGGATGGACTTCGCCAAAACCCAACTGCACCGCCGAATACCCCTCGTTCTCGGGACTGCGAACCTGTGTAACGTAACATGGCCCAGCTTCGATGATCGTCACGGGATGCGCGACGCCCTGCTCATCGAAGACCTGGGTCATGCCGATCTTCTTTCCTATCAGGCCCTTTAACATGCTCGGTTTTCTCCTTTACAAGGTGGTAGGGCGGCAATCAGCCCGCCCGATGAGACTGTCAGTCTGGCCTTAGACTGCATCATCTCAGCACGGAGCAGTCAGAGGGTCCGGAGTGAAGCGGTGGTTGTCGGTCCACTCGCACACCCTCTCTTGCGCCGTCTCGTGTGCGCTCCGTAAAAGGGACGGAGTGCAGGGTACGCAATTAGATTTTGATCTCGATGTCCACGCCCGCGGGCAGGTTGAGGCGCATCAGCATATCAATCGTCTTGGAGTCCGGATCGAGGACGTCAATCAGGCGGTTGTGCGTGCGGATCTCGTAGTGCTCGTGCGAGTCTTTATCAATGAACGGAGAGCGCCGTATTGTAAACCGTTCCAGTTTGGTTGGCAAGGGCACGGGACCGACTACGTGAGCGCCGGAGCGCTCGGCGGTCTCGACGATTCGCCTGGCGGATTGGTCGAGGACGCGATGGTCGTATGCCTTGAGGCGGATGCGGATTTTCTGCTTCGTCATGGCGGGCCTACTCGATGATCTTGGTGATGACGCCAGCGCCGACGGTCAGGCCGCCTTCGCGGATGGCGAACTTCGAGCCCTGCTCCAGCGCCACCGGCACGATCAGTTCCACCGTCAGGTTCACATTATCGCCAGGCATCACCATCTCCACACCCTCCGGCAGCGTGATGTTCCCGGTCACGTCCATCGTCCGTATGTAGAACTGCGGCCGATACCCGCTGAAGAACGCCTTGTGCCGCCCACCCTCCTCCTTCTTCAGCACGTACACTTCCGCCAGAAACTTCTTGTGCGGCGTGATGCTCCCGGGCTTGGCCAGCACCTGCCCCCGCTCCACGTCCGTCCGCTCGATGCCTCTCAGCAGCAACCCAAGGTTGTCTCCGGCCATGCCCTCGTCCAGCGACTTGTGGAACATCTCCACCCCCGTCACCACCGTCGCCTGCGTCTCGCGCAACCCGATGATCTCGATCGGTTCGCCCACTTTCACCGTGCCGCGATCCACTCGCCCCGTCACCACCGTCCCGCGTCCCTTGATCGAGAACACGTCCTCCACCGCCATCATGAACGGCTTGGAGGTCTCGCGCTTCGGCTCCGGGATGTATTCGTCCACCACCCGCAGCAACTCGCGGATGCAGGCGTATTCCGGCGCATTCGGATCCGTGCTCGCGCTGTCCAGCGCATTCTTCGCACTGCCGCGCACGATCGGCGTCGTTTCCCCTGGAAAGCCCTGCTTGGTCAGCAGTTCCCGCAGTTCCAACTCCACCAACTCCAGCAACTCCGGATCGTCCATCATGTCGATCTTGTTCAGGAACACCACAATGCTCGGCACTTCCACCTGCCGCGCCAGCAGCACGTGTTCGTGCGTCTGCGGCATCGGCCCGTCCGGCGCCGCCACCACCAGGATCGCCCCGTCCACCTGCGCCGCCCCCGTGATCATGTTCTTGATGTAGTCGCGGTGCCCAGGCATGTCCACGTGCGCATAGTGCCGCTTGTCCGTCTCGTATTCCACGTGCGCTATGTTGATCGTGATGCCGCGCGCCTTTTCCTCCGGCGCATTGTCGATCTGGTCGTACGCCTTGTACTCCGCCTTCCCCAGCATCTGGCTCACTTTCGTGATCGCCGCCGTCAAGGTCGTCTTCCCGTGATCAATGTGCCCCATCGTCCCCACGTTCAAATGCGGCTTGCTCCGATCAAATTTCTGCTTCGCCATTTCGTCTCTCCTTTTTCTACAATGACAAACGGATTAGTTCATGATTTCCTGCGCCACGGCCGCAGAGACCGGCGCATAATGATCGAATTCCATCGAGAAGACGCCGCGGCCCTGAGTGGCCGAGCGCAATTCGGTTGCATACCCAAACATCTCGCCCAGGGGAACCATGGCGCGCACTGCCTGCGCGTTGCCCGGGCGGACTTCCATGCCCTGGATACTGCCGCGGCGGCCGTTCAACTGGCCGATCACGTCGCCCATGTACTCATCGGGAATGACCACTTCCACTTTCATGATCGGTTCCAGGAGGACCGGCGATCCTTTCTGCACGCCGTCCTTGAAGGCCATCGAAGCGGCCATCTTGAACGCCATTTCGTTCGAGTCGACTTCGTGGAAGGAGCCGTCGTACAGTGTGACTTTCACATCCACGACCGGATATCCGGCCAGCACGCCGCTATCGGCGGCCTCCTTCACGCCCTTCTCGACCGCGGGAATGAACTCGCGCGGGATCGCGCCGCCCACGATTTTATTCTCGAAAATAATGCCGCTGCCGCGCTCCCCCGGTTCGACAGCGAAGACCACATGGCCGTATTGACCGCGTCCGCCCGACTGCTTGGCGTAACGCATTTCGGCTTTCGCCACGGGACGAGTGATGGACTCGCGGTACGCCACGCGCGGACGGCTGACATTGGCCTGCACGCGGAATTCCCGCAACATACGGTCCACCAGGACGTCGAGGTGGAGTTCGCCCATCCCGGCGATGATCGTCTGCCCGGTGTTCTCGTCCGAGCGGACGCGGAAGGTGGGATCCTCTTCCGAGAGTTTGCGGAGGGCTTCGCCCATCTTCTCCTGGTCGGCCGAGGATTTCGGCTCGATCGCGACCGAAATGACCGGCTCGGGGAAGGAGATGCTTTCCAGCATGATTTTTTTATTGTCGCAAAGCGTGTCGCCGGTGAACGTCTCTTTGAAGCCCAGCGCGGCGGCGATGTCGCCGGCGCGGACCTCGGTAATGTCCTCGCGGCGGTCGGCGTACATGCGGATGAGGCGGCCGATGCGCTCGCGCTTGCCCTTGGTCGAATTCGTCACCATGACGCCCTGGCTCAGGGTCCCGGAATAGACACGGAAATAGGCGAGGCGTCCCACGTACGGATCGGTCACGATCTTGAAGACCAGCGCGCTCAGGGGGGCGCTGTCGTTTGCCGGAAGTTCGATCACATCCTCGGCATTGTCCGGGTTGGCGCCGCGCACCGGGGGCACGTCGGCCGGCGAGGGCAGGTAATCGATCACGGCGTCCAACAGGACCTGGATTCCCTTGTTGCGCATGGCAGAACCGCAAAAAACGGGCGTGGCCTTGTTGGCAAGCACGCCCTTGCGAAGAGCGACCTTCATTTCATCAACGCCGATCACGCCCCCTTCGAGATACTTGACGGTAAGCTCGTCATCCAGTTCGGCGATCTTCTCGACCATTTGCTGGCGGGCCTCCTCGGCCTGCGCCTTGAGGTCGTCGGGAATCTCGGCCTCACGCATGGTGCGGCCCATCTCGTCTTCCCAGTATATGGCTTTCATCCCGAGAAGATCGACGACGCCGGCAAACGTGGATTCGAAACCAATCGGGACCTGCATCGCAATGGGATTCGCGCCGAGGCGGTCCTTGATCGTCTGGATGGTGCGCTCGTAGGAGGCGCCGACGCGGTCCATCTTGTTGACGAAGCAGATGCGCGGCACTCCGTAGCGGTCGGCCTGACGCCACACGGTCTCGGATTGCGGCTCCACGCCCTGCACCGCGTCGAACAGAACCACGCCCCCGTCCAGGACGCGGAGCGAACGCTGGACCTCAGCCGTAAAATCAATGTGACCGGGCGTGTCGATCAGGTTGATCTGGTACCCATTCCACTCTGCAGAGACAGCCGCCGAGACGATAGTGATCCCGCGTTCGCGCTCCTGTTCCATCCAGTCGGTGACGGTTGTGCCGTCGTCCACCGAACCGATGCGGTGTGTCTTGCCGGTATAAAACAGGATACGTTCGGTGCTGGTGGTCTTCCCAGCATCGATGTGGGCAATGATGCCAATATTACGATACTTGTCAAGCGGATACTCACGTGCCATGATGCGTACCAACTGCCTCTGTCTCTAACAAATAAATGATGGAACTACACGCGATAATGGGAGAAGGCGCGGTTGGCCTCCGCCATTTTGTGGGTCTCGTCGCGTTTTCTGATCGAGTTGCCGGTCTCGTTCGAGGCCTCGATCAGTTCTGCGGCCAGTTTATCGGGAAAGGACTTGCCGGCGCGTTCACGAGCCGAGGACAGGATCCAGCGCAGGGCCAGCGTGACGCGGCGCTCGGCGTTCACTTCCATCGGGACCTGATAGGTGGCGCCGCCCACACGGCGCGGTCGGACTTCCATCGCGGGGCCGACGTTCTTGAGCGCGGTATCGAACACCTCGATCGGGTCTTTCTGCGTCCGCTCTTTAACGAGATCGAGTGCGTCATAGACCAGGCGGGTGGCCAGGCTTTTCTTGCCCCGCGACATGACGTGCGAGATCATGACCTGCAGATTGACATTGTTATATCGCAGATCGGGGGGCGTCGGGCGGAGTTCAGGGGTTCCACGTCGCATTTCTTATCTCTCCATCGAACTATTTCGGACGCTTCGCGCCGTATTTGGAGCGGCCCTGCTTGCGATTGGCTACGCCGGTCGTATCCAATGAACCGCGCACGATATGATAACGCACACCCGGCAGGTCTTTCACGCGGCCGCCGCGCACCAGGACCACCGAGTGTTCCTGCAACTGATGGCCCTCGCCGGGTATGTACGCCGTGACTTCGATGCCGTTGGTCAGGCGTACGCGGGCGATCTTGCGCAGCGCCGAGTTCGGCTTCTTGGGAGTCATGGTGCGCACCACCGTACAAACGCCGCGCTTTTGCGGCGCGCCCTTATCCTGGCGCACGCGTCGCTGTTTGTAGGAATTCAGCGTATATTGCAATGCCGGGGCCTTGCTTTTGACCTTCTTGTTCTTGCGGCCTTTGCGGATCATTTGGTTGACAGTCGGCACATTCGCCTCCGAAACAGAATTCACAAAACGTCTTCTCAAGAAACGAGGCCATCAAGAAGACGTAATTGATGGCCTCGCTTGTAGTGCCATGCTTTGGGTGGGATGATTGCCACCCGTCTGGTTGGCAACGGCGCGTTATTCTATCACGCCGTCAGGTGGTCGTCAAGAAGAAATCTCTCCCTCTCGCACCGGCTTCCTGCTTTTCTCCTTCTTCTCGCCGAGGCCGAGCAGGCCGGTCTCCATCCTCGGCGGGTGAGTCTTTTCCTCATCCTTGCCGAACTTGACCACATCGCCGCCCTCATTGACGGCTTCCACTGCCAGGCCAAGACTCTGGAGTTCTTTTACGAGCACACGGAACGAAGCCGGAATGCTCGGTTCTTCTATAGCCTCTCCTTTGACGATAGCCTCGTACGTGTTCACGCGCCCCTGCACGTCGTCGGACTTGACCGTGAGCATTTCCTGAAGCGTGTATGCCGCGCCGTAGGCCTCCAAAGCCCAGACCTCCATTTCACCAAAGCGTTGTCCACCAAACTGCGCCTTACCGCCCAACGGCTGCTGGGTAACGAGGCTGTATGGACCGGTTGAACGAGCGTGTACTTTATCCTCTACGAGGTGGTGGAGCTTGAGCACGGTCATCACACCAACGGTGACGGGCTGGTCATAGGGCAGGCCGGTCTTGCCGTCGCGAAGAATCTGCTTGCCAAGGGTCGGCATGGGGACGTAATTCTCTTTTGAAAACTCCTGCGCCGCCTCGTAAACCTTGCTGTCGGCGATCTTTTTCGTGTTGCCCAGACTATCCATCCAGAGCCTGAGGCAGGCGCGGACCGTGTACTCATCGCGGTCCGGGTGGCGGTGATGAATTGCCTCTTCCGAAAGGTCGAAGATTTCGTCCGGATCGTATCCGCGGTCGCGCAGCCATTCGCGCGCGGTGGACAGACGGGCATAATCAACCTCATTGAGGCTGTACACGTCATATTTGCGTTTGCCGAGCCGTTCCTCCAGAAACAGGCGGCGAACCTCGTCGTCATCCTGGATGGTGTTCGGATCATACTCCTGCTGTCCGATCCATTCCCAGGCAGATTGGGCCGCTTCCTTCCAGGCCTGGTCAACGATCCAGGCGCGGGCGAGTTCGGCCTCGATCTCCGATTCGGACGCGCCGTCGAAGACCGGCGTGATCGCGCGGAAGCCGAGCCGTCTGGCCGCCCAGCCAAGATGCACTTCCAGCACCTGGCCGATGTTCATGCGGCCCGGCACACCGAGCGGATTCAGGATCAGGTCCACCGGCGTCCCGTCTTCGAGAAACGGCATGTCCTCCACGGGAACGACCTTCGAGACGACACCCTTGTTGCCATGCCGTCCGGCCATCTTATCGCCAGCAGTGATCTTACGCCGCTGTGCAACCGACACGCGCACCATCGTCTCGACGCCGGCTGAAAGGTCGGCGTTATCTTCCCGCGTAAAGACCTTGACGTCCACAACCTTGCCGCGCTCGCCGTGGGGCATGCGCAACGAAGTATCCTTCACATCGCGGGATTTCTCGCCGAAGATGGCACGCAACAGCCGCTCCTCCGGCGTCAATTCCTTTTCACCCTTCGGCGTGATCTTGCCGACCAGAATATCGTTCGGGCCGACTTCCGCGCCGATGCGGATGATGCCGCTTTCGTCGAGATCCTTGATCGCGTCTTCGCCGACGTTCGGGATGTCTCGCGTGATCTCTTCGGGACCCAGCTTGGTGTCGCGCGCTTCGACCTCGTATTTCTCGATGTGCACCGAAGTGAAGCGGTCCTCCTGGACCAGGCGCTCCGAGATCAGGATGGCGTCCTCGAAGTTGCCGCCCTCCCACGAGAGAAATGCAATCACGACGTTCTGACCGAGAGCCAGTTCACCGCTTTCGGTCGAGGAGGAATCGGCAATGATGTCGCCCTTTTTGACCACCTGCCCCTTGACCACCGCCGGGCGCTGGTCAATGCAGGTGGATTGGTTGGAGCGCTGGTACTTTCGCAATTGGTAAACGCGCACCCCGCTCCTTTTTTCCTTGACCGAGATCGAACTGCCGGTAACAGACACCACCTCCCCATCCTCCACCGCAACCACCACCTGGCCCGAATCCAGTGCGGCGTGGTATTCCATACCGGTCGAAACCATCGGGATCTCCGGCCGCACCAGAGGGACCGCCTGGGCCTGCATGTTGGAACCCATCAAAGCGCGATTGGCGTCATCATGTTCGAGGAACGGGATGAGCGCGGCGCTGATGCCAACCACTTGATGGGGAGCGACATCCATGTAATCCACCGCATCCGGCGTCTGGAAGACGAAGCCGGAGTGATAACGGCAGGAGATGCGCTCGCGCACGAATTCATTCTCTTCGGTCAGGGGCGCATTCGCCTGCGCGATGACGTATTTATCCTCGGCATCCGCGGACAAATGATCAATTTGGTCGGAAATGAATGGGACGACCGGGATATCCTTCCCAACCTTTGCGAGAGCCTTCAACATCTTGGCGGTAATACGCTCACCGTCTTTAATGAGGACGCTCTCGGATTTCGGATCGGTTACGTTGCCGCGCACCGCACGTCCCTCGAGGCGCGCATCCTCGCAGGGCAAAGCCTTGATGACCTTGCGATACGGCGTTTCGATGAAGCCGTATTCGTTCACGCGTGAGAAGGAAGCCAGACGGCCGATCAGGCCGATGTTCGGGCCTTCGGGCGTCTCGATCGGGCAGATGCGTCCGTAGTGCGAGTGATGCACGTCGCGCACATCGAAGCCGGCGCGTTCACGGCGCAAGCCGCCGGGACCGAGCGCCGAAAGCGTACGCTTGTGGCGTAACTCGGCCAGCGGGTTGGTCTGGTCCATGAACTGGCTCAATTGGCTGGAGCCGAAGAACTCGCGCAGGGCCGCCACCACAGGGCGAATGTTGACCAAAGTAACCGGCGAGAGCTGTTCCTGATCGCGAATGGACATGCGCTCCTTGATAACGCGCTCCATGCGCCGCAGGCCGATCCGCAGTTTATTTTGAATCAACTCGCCCACCGTTTTGACGCGGCGGTTGCCAAGGTGGTCAATATCATCCGGAGGCTCGACGCCGTTGTTGATCAGGATCATCCGCCGCACGAGGCGGATGATGTCGCCTTTTGTCACAGTGCGATGCGGGATCGGGATGGACAGGTCCAGTTTCTGATTCAGTTTGTAGCGGCCAACGCGCTCGAGGTCGTAATGGCGCTGGTCGAACAGTTGCTCCTGGAGAAACGCGCGCGCGTTATCCAGCGTGGCAGGATCGCCCGGGCGCATCTTTCGGAAGAATTCGATCAACGCGGCCTCGGCAATGGTCAGGCCGCCGGTCAAATCCCATTCAGGCTCCTGACGCAGAGTGGAGGCCATGAAAAGACGCTCGGGGTTATTATCCACATCCTGAAACAAGGCCAGGATTTCCTCGTCGGTTCCGGTCTTCAGGGGCATATCATCAATCCCATCCGAAACCGTGGACATGGCGCGCAGGAATATTGTAATGGGCACGGTGCGTTTGCGATTGAACTTCAGGATGATGTAATCGGACTTGCGTGTCTCGAACTCCATCCATGCACCGCGGTCGGGAATGAGTTTTGCCATCGCCAGCGGGCGGCCCGTCGAACGATCCGTGGGCGCTTCGAAGTAAACGCCGGGGGAACGGATCAACTGGGAGACCACGACCCGCTCCGTCCCGTTGATGATGAAGGTTCCCTTGTCGGTCATCTCCGGGAAATCGCCCAGAAAAATATCCTGCTTGATCGGCTCCGGCACATCGGGGCCCGCAAGCAGGACCGACACGTACAACGGACTGGCGTAGGTCAGGTCACGCTCCACGCACTCTTCAATCGTATGCTTCGGTTCGCCAAACCAGTATTTCAAGCCCCACTGCTTCGACTCGGGACTGCGGCTGGGGAAATAGAGTTTCATCCCCTTGTTATATGATTCAATGGGAGAAACCTCGTGGAACAGGTCCCCGAGGCCTTCTCGCTTCAAGCGTTCAAATGAGTCAAGTTGTACTTCAATCAGATTGGGAAGATCGAGGTTTACCGGGATGCGCGCGTAATTCTTTTGGGGCAAGGAAGATGCCATTCGTCTCACTCCTGACCTGGGGCTGGCCGCGGCTTAAAATAATTCGGCCTGTCCCGAGCGTCCTCGGGACAGCGACCTGACATTATAGCACAAGGCGACCACAGGTCAAGCGGAAATCCCGGTTTCTTTGCGATGAATTTCTTCCCCGCCAGAAATTCGCGGTCCAAAGCGTAATAGCAAATACTGGTACAGAAAGCCGGATGCCAGCACCAGATAGGAAAGCATGTACACCAGGTCGGAAATCAGCCGCAACACATCCCCGCTGACCGTATCCACCTGGTAGGCGCCCGTCTGCGAAAGCCAGGCATAGAAGACGTTGGCCAGGGCCAGGACGATGAAGCCTCTCCAGGGACGCGCCAACGCTCCACCCCGAAACGCAGACAGCATGATCAGCGCGACCGCCCCCAGCATAAGATCAATGATGCCAAACAAGTCCTCGAGGAACATGGCGGGGTCGAAAAACGCGCCCGTGAACACAAGCGCCAGGAGCGTGAGAAGGACAGCCAGCCCCCAGAAAAGGATCGCCGCCGACCGCGACCAGCGGGCCGCGGGCTGACCCAACAACAGGTACTGATGATAGACGCCCATCGTAATGAATACATATCCGAGCAGGTAGAAAAAGTCGGATAAATTGACACGCGGCGGGTTGCCCACCAGCAAAATGTAAGATACCCAGATGAACTCAGCCACCACCCAGCCCCAAAACCCGATTGTGAAGTTCAACCAGACGCGCCGCGGCAGGTCATTCACATCATAAAGTTGCAGGGTCACCGTCACGACCAGGGCGGGCGTAGAGACAGTAGTAATATAAACGACATAGAGGACGGCATCGTTCCAGGCATCGCGGAACGGATAGACCAGATATATCGCCGAATAGAGCAGCAGCAGCAGGGCGCCAAGCGCCCAGAATATTGCCAATGGTCGTTTTCTGATGAAACCGTTAAGCATAGTCTGTCTCCGTCTGGCGCGCCGTCAGGAAGCCGGTGCCCGACAGCAACGCGTACTTGAGCACGGTCCGCGAGGCGAGAGCGTCAACGTCTGCCAGTGCTTCGCGATGAACTGTTTGTAACAGTTTCTCTCCAAGAACGGACGACACGTGATTATAAGTGACCGCCAGCAGGATGCGATACGCGCTGACCATGTCGGCGATGCCGGGAAAGATCTCCTGGTCATTCACACGATCCACGATGACGCTGACGTCCCACCTGTTCTCATTCGCAATACGATTGATGGTGCGGCCCAGCGCGTTCAGGAGCGCCAGCCCCGTCAACTCCTTGTAGCGGTTGAGAACCGCCTCCAGAATAGAGATAAAACTGCGGTGGGTTAAGTACTCCTCCCAAGCGGGAATCTCGGACGAGTACGTGTAGCGGGCGGCGTCGAGCGTTCCTTCGAACCAGCCGTTCATCCGCGAAACGGCTTCCGCACTTTCGTGGACCCCATCTGACATGAATAATCCCTGTCTCGGGGTAACGCCATAGCCCGGCAACAGGATGAGTCCCTCGGCGGTGGGCCAGGTGAGCGTCGCCAGGCTGAGATGGGGCAATTGCTTCCACTGGTCGAGCAAAATGTGGAGGCGCTCGGTGGTCACTTTCAGGGTTTCCGCGGGCTGGGGCTGTTCGGCCAGAATTTTGGCCGCGCGCAGGGCCAGGGCCGGCAATCGCGCCGAGGCGAGGGTGCCAGCCCCAAGTCCGGAAATGATTTCGACCGCCCGCCCGGCGCTGATGTGCTCGTGAGAATCGGTCGAGATCGAGTAAGCGTTTGTTATCCGTCCCTTGAAAATGATCAGGGCAACACGGGTGTCGGCCGACGAGGACGCCTGAATCAGGCCCGAAGCGGAATCTTTTTCGTATTCACCGAGCAGATCCTGCAGACGGGTTTCAGGCAATGGCCGGGCGGTGGCGTGGACGGATCGAAAGAACATCGGGCTGTACCATGCCAATCATAGCAGGATTTTCGACGCATAGCAAATGGACGCTGGTACTGTCCTTCTCGAAACTCTTGCCCGGCGGGAGGGTTTTCCAGACTAGAATATCATCCTCGGGAATGGAGAACCTATGGCAACCGCAACCATGGTCAATGACAGGAAAGAGATCTTCGGCTGGGCCATGTACGACTGGGCCAACTCGGCGTTCAGCACCACCGTTGGAACGGTTTTCCTCGCTCCCTATGTCGCATCCCTTGCGCGCGCCGCCGCCATGGCCGCTTTTCTGGCCGAACACGGCCGCGCCTGGGTGGAAGAGGTGGACCCACCCCTGCTTGTGAATCTTCTCGGCATTCCGATCGCCCCGGATTCCTTCCTGCCATACTGCATTTCCTTTTCGGTTGGGATGCAAGTCCTCTTCCTCCCCATCCTGGGGGCCATCGCGGATTATTCCCATCGCCGTAAACAAATGATGCAACTGTTCGCCACGATCGGCGCAATCTGCACGATCCTGCTCTTTGCGGTAACCGGCGACCTGTGGTGGCTGGGAGGCTTTCTCTACATCCTCGCCAATCTGACCTTTGGGGCGGCGCTCGTTTTCTACAACTCATACCTGCCCGACATCGCCAGCGAAGACCAGCGCGACCGCGTCTCCTCCTTCGGTTGGGCGATGGGCTATCTCGGCGGCGGGCTCTTATTGATTCTGAACCTTGCGCTTTATCTGCTCAACGACCAGTTCAAATTCATGGACGGCGGCATGGCGGTGCGCATCAACCTTGCCTCGGCAGGGATTTGGTGGATCGGCTTTTCTTTCTTCACCTGGGCGCGCGTCAAACCGAGGCACGCCATCCATGCCCTGCCCCAGGGTGAGACGTACATCAGCGCGGGCTTCAAACAACTTGGCGGTACCTTTCGGGAACTCAAGCACTTCCCCGAAACCCTGAAATACCTGCTGGCGTATTTCCTCTACAACGACGGCATCCAGACCGTGATCGCAATCTCAGCCGGTTTTGCAACGGCGCCGCTGATTCAGGGCGGGCTCGAACAAGACCAGGGCACGCTCACGATTGTCATCCTTATGATCCAGTTCATGGCGTTTGGCGGCGCGTTACTTTGGGGAGTCCTTGCCAAACGGATCGGGGCAAAACAATCCATCATCGTCAGCCTGGTGATTTGGCTGGGAGTGGTGGTCTTTGCGTACGGCGGACTCAAAGGCCCCGCGTCCTCCGTAACGATGCAGTTCTTCATCCTCGGCGCGTTCATTGCCCTCGTCATGGGCGGCTCGCAGGCCATCAGCCGCAGTCTCTTCGCGCAGATGATTCCCGCAGGCAAGGAAGCCGAGTTCTACTCGTTCTACGAAGTCAGCGAGCGCGGCACCTCGTGGACGGGACCGCTCATCTTCGGCCTGGCAAACCAACTCTTCGGCAGTCTGCGCTACGGCATCCTGGCGCTCATTTTCTATTTCATCGCGGGTCTCATCGTCCTGCCGTTCGTCAACGTGAAGAAGGCAATGGAGGATGTGAAGAGATACGACGCTACAAAAAACAACGGATGATATACAAAACCAGGTTTCCCGAAGAAACCTGGTTTTTGATTCATAGCCTCGCAAAGAACCTGTGGATCTTTTCCATGCCCCGCTCGATGACCGTCATCGAGGTGGCATAACACAGACGGATATACCCGTCTCCCGCGCGACCGAAGTCGGTCCCCGCCAAAACAGCGACTCCCTCCTCCTCGAGCAGGCGCGACTGAATCTCCTTCGACGAGCCTCCAAACGCCTTGACATTCGGAAAGACATAGAACGCGCCCTGCGGCTTCTGCACGCGGACACCTGGAATCGCGTTCGCCAGTTCCACTATACGGTCGCGGCGTTTCTGATATTCCATCACCATCTCACGGACGAAATCCTGCGGCCCCGTGAGCGCCTCCATCCCCGCGTACTGTGTGAACATGGCCGTGCATCCTGTGGAATGTGTGACCAGCAGTTCCAGCCGTTCGGCCAGGGCGGGCGGCGCGACCATGTAACCCAGCCGCCAGCCTGTCATGGCGTAAGCCTTCGAGAAGCCATCGGCGATGACCGTTCGCTCCAGCATCCCGTCAATCGAGGCAATGCTCGGCGCGGACTCCATCCCGTCGTAGACAAGCCGTGAATAGATTTCATCGGCGAGAATCCACGCGTCGTATTTCTGCGCCTGTTTTGCGATGTGTTTCAAGTCGTCGAGCGGAATCACGCCGCCTGTCGGATTTGCAGGCGAGTTGAGAATGATGAGTTTGGTCTTGTCCGAAATCTTCGAGTCGAAGACATTCAGGTCGAACGAGAATTGATTCTCCTCACGCAGGGTGACAGGCACGGGAACCCCGCCCGCGACGCGGATCATGGCATGGTAGGTCGGGAAGCCAGGATCGGGGTAGATCACCTCGTCGCCAGGCGAAACCAGCGCGAGGGTTGGGAAGAAGAGACCGGGCTTCGAGCCAGGTCCAACCACGACCATATCGGGGGTGATGTTGACGCCGCGGCGCCTGCCCGCGTCCGCCGCGATCAATTCGCGAAATTTCATCAGTCCCGCGGGAGGTGTGTAGCGTGTGAGTCCCTCTTCAATGGCGGCGATACCCGCCTGCGCGACGTGTTCGGGCGTGCGAAAATCGGGCTGGCCGAGTTCGAGATGCAGAATCTCGCGGCCTTCCCGTTCCATTTCTAGGGCGCGGGCAAGGACGGCATACGCGCCTTCGGCTTCGAGGTGGGTAACGCGGTCGGTGAATAGATTGGTCATAATGGACTCCGAAGTCTCCTGACTTCGGGAGTCCAACGACTGGTGTCGTTGGACTCCTAAAGCTTCGGCAACACAATGGACTTCTGTTTTTGATACTTGCCCTTCTTATCAGCATACGAGATGTCACACTCCTCGTCGGCCTCGAAGAAGAGCACCTGGGCAATGCCTTCGTTGGCGTAAATCTTTGCGGGCAGGGGTGTCGTATTGGATATTTCCAAAGTCACATAGCCTTCCCATTCAGGCTCGAACGGCGTGACGTTGACGATGATTCCGCAACGCGCGTACGTGGACTTGCCAAGACAAACCGTCAGCACTTTGCGCGGGATGCGGAAGTATTCGATGGTGCGCGCCAACGCGAAGGAGTTCGGTGGGATGACGCACACGTCGCCCTTGAACTCGAACATGGATTTCGGGTCGAAATTCTTGGGATCAACAATTGCCGAATGAACATTCGTGAAAATCATGAATTCGTTCGCCACGCGGATGTCGTAGCCGTAAGACGACACGCCAAACGAGATGACGTGATCGCGCACCTGGCTCTCGACGAACGGTTCGATCATGCGGTGTTCGGTTGCCATCTTGCGAATCCAATGGTCAGGTTTCAAACCCATATTTGCTCCTCGTTATTTTTCACCGCGAAGACGCGAAGGACGCCAAAACCACTCAGGCTTCGCGTTCTTCCGCTCTTCGCGGTTAATTTTCTCTAAATCCCTCCGCGCTCCTTCATCACGGCGCGGATTTCTTTTTCCAGTTTATCCGCTTTCCTTTCCAGATCGGCGAGTTCCTTCAACATCTTCTCCCCTGCCGATTTATCCTCCAGCGAATTGATATTGATGCGCACATTGTAACCTGCGGCAGTCAGCGCGGCGCGGGACATGGCGAAACCCGACATCGAATCGCTGATGGCGTTGAGGTTGCCGCGTTGCGCACATTTCAGCGCAAGTTCCATCACCTTGACGGCGTTCTCCGAAACGTGCAACGGAATGTGCGCGGCGTTGAGGGTGGCATTGATAATCGCGGCGTTGCGCGCCGCCTTCTGGTCGTCGGTGTCTTTGGGGAGTTTGAGCGCGCCCATCATGGCCTCGAACGCGGCGGAGTCGTCGTCCACGGCCTGGGTCAATTCTTCGCGAAGATTCTCGGCAACGACTCGAACGGCCTGCATTTCGGCTTCCACGTCCGCGTATTTCTTTTTGCCGATGGTCAGCCCCGAGACCATCGAGACGAGCGCCGCACCCATCGCGCCTGCGTATGCGCCCGCGGAGCCGCCGCCGGGAGTCGGCGTGGGGGAGGCTAACTCCTCGATGAACGAGGGACAGTTATCGGCGGAGTCGGAAGCGGCGGGAGAGGCGGAATAAAGCCTGGACTCGAGTATCTGCCCTTTGTCGAATCCATCCAGTTGGGTATACCAGACCGCCGCATCCACCAACGCCTCCTGCGGGATCAGGCCCACGAGTTCGCTGTGATGGATCGCAACGCCGTAGCGCGCGGCTTCGCGTCGAATGGTTTCGATGACGCGATGCAGGGGCGTCTCGTGGAAATTGGTGAAGTTCATCGAAATCTGGGCGCGGCCCTCGACGAGCAGGCCAAGCGCTTTGAGATAGCGATACCCGCCCGACGAATGGCGAATGACTTTCGCGATTTTCTTGGCGATGTCCACGTCGGCGGTGGTGAGATAGACGTTAAAGGCGATGAGGAAATTGCGCGCGCCGATGACAGTCGCGCCCGCCTTCGGAAGTTTGCTCGGACCGAAATCTGGTTTGCGCTCTGGATTCGATTCGATCTCGGACTTGAGTCCCTCGTATTGGCCTCTGCGGATGTTTTCGAGGTTGACGCGTTCGGGACGCGCCGCCGCCGCTTCGTACAAATAGACGGGGATGCCGAGTTCGTTACCGACGCGTTCCCCCAGCCGACGCGCGACGGCGACGCAGTCATCCATGGTGACGCCGCTAAGCGGCACGAAGGGACACACATCCGTCGCGCCGATGCGCGGATGCTCACCCGTGTGCTGGTCGAGGTCAATCAATTCGGCGGCGGTCTGGATGGCGCGGAAGGCGGCCTCCTCCACGCCCGCAGGCGTACCTGCAAAGGTCAGCACGGTGCGATTGTGGTCGAGGTCGGAGGAACGGTCGAGGAGTTTGACCTCGCCGACCGATTGGATGGCCGCGGCGATGCGGTCTATCACTTCGGGCCGCCGCGCTTCGGAGAAGTTGGGGATGCATTCGATGAGTTGGGTCATGGGATTTGCGATTTACGATTTAGGATTTAGGATTTAGGATTTTGGATTTTGGATTTTGGATTTACGATTGCGAGGGCAATTATAAGGGGTGAAGAGATTGTCAGGAAGGAAAAAGACAGGCGGAGAGGAGGATGAAAATCTGGCAAGATGCAGAAGACCGTCGTTGCCGACTTGCAGACAACGTACGACGGTTAATTCGGACAATTTTTATCTTGACCGAATGGAATGAATGTTCTAAAATACAATACCCACCCATCCCGGGTGGGTCCAAACTTGGCTTCAACGACAATCAATCACCTTGAGGAGGTTTCTATGAGCCCAAAGAAAGATACGAAAAAGTCCGCCAGGAGCAGTAAGAAGTACGCGGGATTATCGGCCGAAGAAATAGCGGCCATGAAGGAGACCCTTAAAGAGAGGAAGGCAACGGCGAGCAAGGAAGAGGCGGAAAAAGCCGTGCTTGAGAAGATCGCCGAGATGAAAGGGTCGGATCACGCCATGGCAAAGCGCATCCATGAGATCGTCAAGGCCAGCGCGCCATCTCTGTCGCCGAAAACCTGGTACGGCATGCCCGCGTACGCCAACGAGGACGGCAAGGTTGTGTGCTTCTTCCAAAGCGCCGGGAAGTTCAATTCGAGGTACGCGACGCTGGGCTTCAACCACGACAACGCGAACCTCGACGAAGGCAACATGTGGCCGAGCGCCTTCTCGCTGAAGGAATTGACCGCCGCCGAAGAAGCCAGGATCGCCGCGCTCGTGAAGAAAGCGGTGAGCTGAGGATTGATCCTGCCGCTGTCCCCGCCCCGGACCGGATCGTCGGTCGGGGCGGGATGGTCTCGCGTGACGAGAAGCCGCGCCGGACTGCCAGGACGGCGGCGATGCAGTTTATCACTTCAGGCCGCCGCGCTTCGGAGAAGTTGGGGATACTTTCGATGAGGGGGATGGAGGCTCGGGGGTGGGTGGT
>JBFMCC010000029.1:0-65316 GCA_040754535.1 Chloroflexota bacterium | reverse complement strand
GACATAGATATTGTCCTTATCTCCGACCGGCGAAATGCCAATGCCTCCGTCTGCAGATTCGAAGATGGCTACAAAGGCGCCCGGCTTTCCATCGCGGCTATCTACATAGAAGGTTCGCTCCCCGCCATCGATCACAGTGAAACTGATCTGAGCCGAACGCCGGCTGCCCGAATAATCTCCGTAGCCGGGAATTCCCGAAACCGAGTAGTTGCTGGCGGCATCGGAATCATCATTGCAGAATAATGGGTCGCCAGAAACGCCCACCATGGGGTCAAACTCCCCCATGCCTATCACGGTCACGGTCCATTGCGAATCATCGGGGATGCCTGTGAATCGAATGGGGATCGCGCTCGCAGTATCGAAATCAGGACATTCCAACATAGGCACATGATACAGGTCCGACGGATTTTCAGCATGGCCCCTGGATACGTCGTCGTAGGATTTGCCGTGGATGGGCGAAGGTTCCGCCGCCATTGAAGTGCTCCAAAGTTCCACGCGGTCGCGTAAATCCGAGGGGGGCCGTCCACTCTCGCACTCCTCCAGACCGCCCAACGTGATGCCCGCCACCTCCCAACCCAGCAGGGTCTTTTCGCATTCTTCCTGGCTAAAGTATGTGGCGTGTTTGCTCTCAGCCACCCAAAGTGAATAGGAGGAGGGGTTAACTTCCGGGCAGGTAGTGCCGAGCTCATGCCAGTTAAAATCCTCAATCCCTTTCTCAAACCCGGCCCAGCGGACAACTTCATTGGCTGGCTCGGGAAACATGTGCGCCAACCCTAACGTTGCCGGGCCGGCCGGGAAACCTAACAACGCCGAACTATACAGAAAATTTTCAACTGTCAAACCAGGTGCAGTATCCACGTCCTTATGTTTCACTGTCCGCCCGGCATAGAACTGAAAATGCGGATCTGTTGCTCCACAACGCCCATAAGTGTTATCAGTCGGCAACAAGCCGATCACGAATCCCTCGTTGTCCCCTGGATGCGTACCCCCATACCAGCGCCCGCCATCGTAAGAGAATACTAAAGTATAAACAATCTCGACCCGGTCGGCATCTTCGAGATTGCTAACCAGCGAATTGTCGCGATACGGGAAGACTTTAGCTATCACACGCCTGATCTCACCACATTTTTCATCTTTGGACATCTGCAGATAGGGCATCCATGCCCGCGCCAACGTGAGAAAATCTTCCTTTCCCTCAGGAGCCTGGTAACCCGGTTTTGGGTATTCTAGTGCGCCAGTCCCGCTCGGCCCCGACCCGGGACCGGGTTCGCCCTTTGGCCCGCAGACCTTTTCGAAATCGTAATGCAGCGCGATCCATTCGACCACTGCTTTGCCTTTTTTATAAACCCAACGCCCGCCCTTGACGGATTCGTCCCAGACAAACATGCCTACATCTTTGGTTTTTACCAGCACGTACTTGGTGCCGTCCCATACCCACTGGCCGCCATCCACCACTTGTTGTCCCACCCACACACTGGCATCCACCGTCTTATTGGCGACCCATTGCGTCCCGTCCCACGTCGCGTCGGCCGCGTTTCCAAGTTGCTCGCCTGCCCACTCGGTCGCATCTTTTCCACTGTCGTAAATGCTCACCACGCCGTCCCGCCCTAATTCACCCACTTTTGTCCCAAGACTTATGATGGTACCAAGGCCAAAGCCAGGCGGAGGCATGACACTCGAACCAAGAGACATGCCGTCGAGACGGATGGGCAAATTTGCAACCTGTGCCAATTCGGTGTTAAGGGGAAAGCCGGTGATGATACTGCTGTCAGCCATCGTCACCATACCGCCCATGAAAAGGATCTTATAACCTTGATATTCGGCGATTATTGGGCGGCCATCGTTGGGATCCTCATTTGGATTGCCAAGATCCACAGAGAAGGTTGCCGCGTCGCTGAAGGTGACCTCCTCCGGAGTGAAGGCTGGAGGCTGAACCGCTGCATCCACAATTGCAATCGGTTGGACGCCATCTTCGAAATCCTCCGCGCTGGGCGGACTCTGTTCACTCCAATCGGACTCAACAGCCTCAGCGCCGGGCGGATTCAACCCACTTCGCTCACTTGGAAGACCCGAAAACCAGCCATTGGTCCAGCCGATCAAGCCTACGACAAAAACAATAAGAAATACACCAACACCGGAAAGGGCAATCATTCCAAATCTTAATCGTGGCCGCGAAGGTGTCTGTATATTCATGCGGCCGGGCAGCGCTTGAAGAGCATTCCCGCAATTCTCACAGAATCGATTAACGGCAGGATTCTCCATCCCGCAAGATGAACATACAATGCCCGCCGAAACGGCCTGCACAAACAATGGATTCCCGCACTGATCGCAATAACGCGTGTCGAGTGGATTCATCGCCCCGCAACTCGGACAGCGCCTCCCACTGGCCTGTTGAAACTCGGATACAGGCGCGACGAGTGAATTTCCGCAGTTCTCGCAGAAGCGGATATCGGGGCGATTCTCGAATGCACAGGCTGGACATTTCATTGTCAATTTCTCCTGAACCCTTCGTCAGGGAATCAAGCAGAAACCCTGAGGCAGTTCTCCCGCAGGATAAAAAACAGAATAAGCCCCGCCCATACAGGAACACCATGCTTGAAAGGCCGTTAAATCAGTATTACTTGGCGCGTCCCCACAGGAATTCGATGAAGTTCCTCCCGCATACGCGGGGATATCCGTCCAGCCGGTATGGTAAATCGGCGAGGTACAGCCATTGACAGACAAGTCAAATGTGCGGGCTGAATTGGCATACCCGGACGGCAGGTCAATCGAGCAGTAAAGCCGTTCCTTGTATCCCTCGATGAAACGGCAATCGTCAGTCGCGACATCCCCGATCTTGACCGAATAATTCCAGGGTTGGCTATCACTGCCGATCTTCTTCTCCAGTCCCGGCACGCCGCCCGGCATCTTCACGTAAAATTGCAGCGGCGCGCCTGAGATCCAATCCAGATAGATCACTTTCATCTCAATGCCTTCAAACAAGCCGCAACGATTAACTGTTTTTGTTGAGGGAGGAAGAGTTGACTCGGGGTTGCGGGTCGGAGAACGAGTCGGCGATGGCTGAGGCGCGGCAGGCTGTTGGTTTCCAGCCTGCGGGGTTGCTGTCACATAGATAACGATGGGAGGCTGAGTGGGTTGAACCGGCTGAACCGGAGAAAAGTAATCCATCCCGCCCAAGACAATAAAAGCGCCAAAGCCAATTATGATGAGAACGCCAAGCGCCAAAATTCCAAACACGATGCCTAAAACGGAAGATTTTCGCCCGGCATCACGGCCAGGCGTCGTGACAATCGAAGGTCGTTGCGCAACAAGGAAAGTCGTTCCACATTTCCCGCAAAAGCGAGCGCCGGCGCGGTTTTGAGTCCCGCAGACAGGACAAACTTGTACAGCAGTTTGAACAGCGGGAGGCGCAGAAAACACGACGGCCGGCAAGGCCGCCCCGCAACTCTCGCAGAATTTTACCCCTTCGCGATTCTCAAAATTGCATGAAGGACACCTCATGCTCAGCTCCTTTGGCGACAGGCTGGCGAGATATCCTCACTTCTAAAGCATTTAACGACTTTAATTAATACTATACAGGATTCGCTGCCTTGCACAAAGTGACTTTTGTCATCTTTTCCATTCAGTTGACACCCCCTGGCTTTGCCAGTATAAGGACGCCATGAATCGTCCCCTGCGCCTCCTGCTGGGACTGGGACTGGTCGCCGCCATGTTGGCGTGCAGCCTCATCCCCGGCGGGACCGTCCCGCCCCTGCCCTTCGGCCCGACCTACACGCCAAGCCCCACATTCACCCCCACCGCCTCGCCGACACCGACGCCCAGTCCGACTCCGATTCCCGAAGTGCGCGTGGAGAGCGGGGACCACGCGCTCTTCAACGGCGATTACGACCTGGCACGCGCCGAATATCAACAGGCATTTTCGGAGTCCACCGACCGCGCCGTGCAGGCCGCGGCCGCATGGGGGCTGGCGCGCGCCGCCTACGAAAGCGGCGATTACGAAGGCGCGCTCGTCCACGGCACGGTTCTCATCAGCCAATATCCCGACACACTCGAAGCCGCGCGCGCGCATTACCTGCTCGCGGAGGCTTACACACAACTTGGCTCATATCAATCGGCCGCGAGCGAATACGACGTCTATCTATCCCTGCGCCCCGGCGTGCTGGACGCCTACGTCCTCGAATTGCAGGGCGACGCCCTCTTTGCAAATGCAAATTACGCAGAGGCGCTCGGCGCATACAACAGCGCGTCGCAAGCGCCGCGACTCGACGACGGTATCCCGCTTCAAATCAAGATCGCGGGGACGCGCGCCGCCATCGGCGATTACGCCAACGCCCTGATACTGTACGACACCATCTTCGCCGCGACGGCCAACGATTACATCAAGGCGCAAATTGATTACCTGGCCGGGCAGGCTCATCTCGAACTCGGCCAGACGGATTCGGCATATCAACGTTTTCTGCACGCCGTCGAAAATTATCCCCTCTCCATTTACTCATACAACAGCCTCGTGGAACTGGTCAACGCGCAGGTGCCGGTCAGCGACCTCGACCGCGGGCTGGTGGACTACTTCGCCGCCCAGAGCGGCGCCACCGGTTACGATGTCGCGTTGGCCGCGCTGGATCGCTACCTCGAAGCGGGCCTGGACTCGGACGGCACCGCGCGTTATTACCGCGCCCTCACCCTCAACGCGCTGGGCCGCCACGAAGAAGCCATTCAGGATTTCACAACTTTTATCCTGGGCTATCCAGCCAATAGCAATTGGACCAGCGCGTGGAGCGAGAAAGCCTTCACACAATGGGCGGTCATCGGCGATTACCAGTCCGCGGCGCAGACTCTTCTGGACTTCGTGGCCGTCGCCCCATCCAGTCCCGTCGCTGCGGAATATCTCTTCGATGCGGCGCGCATCTTCGAACGCGATAGCCGTCTCGCCGAAGCCGCCCAGACCTGGGAGCGGGTCGCGGACGAATACGGCGGACAGCAGGCGATTGACTCCATTTTCCTCGCGGGCATCACTTACTATCGCCTCGGAGATTACAATCGCGCCCTCGCGACATTCCAACGCGGACTCACGATTGCCACACAGAAATACGACCAGTCGCGATTCCAGATGTGGATCGGCAAGACGCAGGAAAAACTGGGGGACGCGGCCGCGGCCCAGGCCGCGTGGCAACAGGCCCAAAGTCTCGACCCGACCGGCTACTACAGCGAGCGCGCTCGCGACCTGTTGCTGGGACGCGTCCCGTTTGCCGCGCCATCCGTCGTCAATCTGGATGTTGACCTCGTTGTCGAACGCGCCGAAGCCGCCTCGTGGGTGCGCGTCACATTCGGCCTTCCCGCCGATACGGATTTATCGGGGCCGGGCGCGCTGGCTTCCGATCCGCGCTTCATCCGCGGCACGGAATTATGGATGCTGGGAATGTACGGCGAGGCGCGCCTCGAATTCGAGAGCCTGCGAAAAACCGTCGAAAGCAGTCCGACCGACAGTTTCCGCCTCGCGAATTATCTGCTCGATCTGGGATTGTATCGTTCGGCCATCTTCGCCTCGCGCCAGGTGTTGACCCTGGCCGGCCTGGACGAGCAGACCAGTTCGCTGGCCGCGCCGCGTTATTTCAAGCACGTGCGCTACGGACTGTATTACAAAGACCTGGTGCTTCCCGCCGCGGCCGAAAATGGATTCGACCCGCTGTTCCTGTTCAGCGTGATGCGGCAGGAGAGCCTGTTCGAGGGATTCGTGCGTTCGACCGCCGGGGCGCGCGGACTGATGCAGATCGTCCCCTCCACCGGCGCAAGCATCGCCGCCGATCTCGGCTGGCCGGTCAACTTCCAGGCCGATGATCTGTATCGGCCGAACGTCAGCGTCAGATTGGGCGCGCATTATCTCGCCGCCAACCGCGCCCTGCTCGATGGCGACCTGTACGCCATGCTGGCCGCGTACAACAGCGGCCCGGGCAACGCCGCCGTCTGGCACGAACTTGCGGGAAGCGATCCCGACCTGTTCCTTGAAATCGTCCGCTTCGCGGAGACGCGCGATTACATCCGCTTCATTGCCGAGATTTACAACATCTACCGCACCATTTACAGTCCCCTCAGTTGAGTATGCTCAAGCCGCCGTCCTCGGCGGCGTCCCCGCACGGAAGGCGGCCTGAGGCAGCGGTCACCTGGCGGCGCGCAACGTTTGAGGCAATAATGCTGCCGCCTCTTCCACCTGATTCGTCGAACACGAAAACGCAAAGCGGATATGCCCCGCGCCGGCTGCGCCGAAGGCCGAGCCTGGCGACGATCCGATTCCCGTCGCGTCGATCAGATAATTTGTCATGGACCAGTCGTCGGTCTTCCCTTCGTAACCGGGCCAGTCGGGCTGAATGCGCGCCCACAGATAGAACGCGCCGCTGGGCTTGAAGGCCTTCACGTAAGGCGACTCCTCCAGCGCGGCGAACAGGATGTCGCGTCGTCTCTGGTATTCGACTGCCATCGCCCGCGTCGCCTCCTGCGGACCGTTCAGGGCCGCGGCCGCGCCGTACTGCGTCACTGAGTTGACTCCGTTGATCGTGCAGCGCACGAGTTTCTTGATCCGTTCGAGCAACAGGTCATCCGTCACGATCACATAGCCCATGCGCAATCCGCTCATGGCGTAGGTCTTGGACATCGAAAAGGTGGTGAGCGTCCGTCCTTGCGCCACGGGCAGGGAGCCCAGGCTGACGTGTTTCTGGTCGTCGAAGATGACATGTTCATACGCCTCATCGCTGACCAGAAGCAGGTTGTGCTTTTCCGCCAGCGCGGCGATGCCTTCCAGTGTGGCGCGGCTGGATACGGCCCCGGTCGGGTTATGCGGCGTATTGACGAAGATGGCGCGCGTGCGCGGTGTGATGAACGATTCGATCTCGGCGGAATCGTACTGGTAGCCGTTCTCGCGTCGCAGCGGAACCGGGACCGGGGTCCCGCCGCCGAGGCGGATGTTCTCGGCGATTTCCGTCCACATCGGGTCGGGCAGGATCACCTCGTCGCCTGCGTCGAGCAGGGCGCGGAAGAGAATGTATAAACCGTGCATCCCGCCGTTCGTGACCACCACGTGATCCGCGTCGGGAACGCGCAGGCCATTTTCCATCGTCACTTTGCGAAGGATCGCCTCGCGCAGCGCGGGAATTCCCGTCGAGGCCGTGTAATGCGTCAGCCCGTCGCGCAGGGCCTTCTCCATCGCCTCTCGCACATGGACGGGGATATCGAACGACGGATCGCCCGATTCGAGCCGCAACACCTTGCGGCCGCGCGCCTGCTGTTCGAGCAAACGGTCGCGCACCTGCACAATCGCCCCCAAAGAAACCGAGTCGACGATGTGTGTCATAACTGCTCCCTCCGGTCCTCTGCAGACCAGTTAAAATTTCTGCGATTATACTCGCAAGCCACAGACGTGCAACAAAAAACTGGCCGCTGATTGCGGCCAGTCTCTCTATTTCAAATGCCCGACGATTCGGTTGTGAACCGTCTCGGCGTCCATGTCCAACACCGAGACCAGTTTGTCGCGGCCCGCGGCCCCCGCCACAATTTCGATCCTGGATTTCGGCACGCCCAGTACATCCGACAGGAATTTGACCAACTCCTCATTGGCGGCGCCCTCCACGGGAGGGGCTTTGATGTGGATCTTCACCGTCCCGTCGCTCTGCACTTCGACGATCTCGTTGCTGCTCGAACGCGGCGTGACGCGCACAGCCAGCGCGGCGCCTTTCCTCCCGCCATGTAAACGGAATTTTCGTGGCATGGTTACCTCAACGCGTACATAAAATTGACCAGCGCGATCCGCACGACTTCGATCAACAGGATCAACACCAGCGGACTGAAATCGAACATGCCCACCAGCGGCACCACGCGGCGGATCGGGTTCAATAACGGCCCGACGATGTTGTCAATCGAGCGGCGCACGGGATGATACGGATCGAGAAAGAACGAAAGGACGGACGAAAGAATCACCAGCAGGATCAGCAGCTGGGCAAAGACGTTGACCAATCGTATCAGGATATCCAAACATCACCTCGCGTCATTCTCGACTTTGGGCGGCCGCGGCCCCAAAATGGCCGTCCCCACCCGGACGAGCGTCGCGCCCTCTGCCACGGCCGCCTCGAAATCGGCGCTCGTGCCCATCGAGAGTTCGCTCCACTCAGCCTGCGGAAAACGCTCTGCCAGATAACCGCGCAGGCGGCGCAGTCTCTCGAAATACGGACGCGTTTTCTGCGGGTCCTCCTCGAGCGGGGGCATCGTCATCAGTCCGCGCACGGACAAGTGCCCCAATTTTAACACGGCTTCCACTTCAGGCAGAAGGTTCGGCCATTGCAATTCGTTTACAACCCACCAGCCGTATTTACTCACCTCCCCGCCCACGTTGAACTCCAGCAAAACGGGCAGGGTGACTCCTCTTTCGCCCGCGAAGCGGTCCAGCCGATTCGCCAGTTTCAGGCTGTCGAGCGAGTGCATCAGCGAAAAATTAGCGGGAATCAAGTCGGCCTTGCGACTCTGCACGTGACCGATCATGTGCCATTCCAGGCCGGGCCGCGGGCCGAGGGCATCCATCTTCGCTATGGCCTCCTCGGCGTAGTTTTCGCCCAGTATCTTCACTCCCGCTTCGAGTGCGGCGCGCACCACATCCAGCGGCTGGGACTTGGTCACCACCACCAATCGCGTCGAGCCGGGAGCGCGTCCACTGGCGCGCTCGGCGGCCGCGATGCGGTCAAGGGTCTGCTGGTGTCGTTCATGGATGGAGGCGGAGAGGGGATTCATATGCTTATTTTAACGTAGGACAAATTGGCAATTTATCCTACGAAAGCGCCACAATCATTCCAAACCGTCCCGTGCGTCCCTTCTCGGCGCGATGCGAAAACCAGTCGTCGAGATGACAGGCGGTGCAAAGCTCGGCGGTCTCGATCTGACCGGCGCCCGCGCGTTCGAGCAGAAATCGGTTGGCCGCCCACAGGTTGAAATGCACGCTCGTCCCATGCGATTCGAGCAAGTCATCCGCATCTTTTCCAAACGTCTGCCTGACATGTTGGATGACATCTTCGCCGATCTCGTAATGGTCCGGGCCAATCGAGGGGCCAATGGCCGCGCGCACGTCCTGCAAGTTGCAACCGTAACGTTCCCGCATGGACGCAAGCGCCGCGCCCGCCACGTCCCGCACCGTGCCCAGCCAGCCCGCGTGCGCCGCGGCGATCACACCCTTGCGCGGGTCGTGGAACAACAGCGGCACGCAGTCCGCGAAACGCATGGTGAGCGTCACGCCGGGGCGGTCGGTGGTGATGATGTCGGCCCGCTGGTATTGCGCCTGGCCGCGCGGCGCGTCCGCGTGGACCACGTCCGCGCTGTGGACCTGCCACACATCGAAGAACGAATCGGGGTCGCGTCCGAGGGCGCGAAAGGCGCTTATGCGGTTGGCGCGCACGTTGGGCAGTTCGTCCCCCACGCTCCCGCCCATGTTGAGCGAATGATATGGCACGGGACTGACCCCGCCGCGGCGCGTGAACACCGCGTGCGGCAGGGACGCGAAAGAGTCAAAAGTGAAATAACGAATGCCGTCTTTTTCGTGGAAGGGCATGGGTCAGGAAGTCTTGAGCACCGCGAGTTTCTTGGCAAAGAACTGGCGCGTCTCTTGCATGGACTCTTCGATGTTGGGATAGGCAAACCAGGCCGTGCACAGGCCGAAGATCCCGCCCGTGAACACGCGCAGGAAGGGCGTGGATTCGCGATACGGAAGGAGCGAAGACAAGAACTCCCAGTTGAACTGGCTGAACAGTTGCGAAAAACCGTCCAGCCCGATGGGTCCCAGGCCGAGCACCAGCCACAGGGCCCAGTGCAGGGGCGGAAGACGGCGGCGCGTCAGGCCGAAGATCAGGCCGAATAACAACATACCGCCGTAAATGGCTACATCCCGTTCACAGAGCGCGACCTTATAACCCATGGCTTCGTTCCCCGTGAAGTTTCGGGCGTCGAGGCGGGACAAGCTGTTGGGATTTTGCAAATCGGCCAGGCCGGTGGCCTCTTCGAACGTGATCGCGCCGGGCACATTCGCCTCCGCCAGCGGATAGAAGGCCTGCTCTCCAAAGAGAAAGAACGAACGAAAACCAAACTGATGGCACAGCGGACTATAAACGGCGTAGATCACGCGCGCAGGGACGGGAGCGCCGACTTTCATGAATACAGGCGCAAGGAAGGGCAAGCCGACATAAAACAGGACAAGCGCGTTCAGCAGGAGCAGATAATGTCGCGACAACCAGAACGAGATGCGGTCGGCCGGGGTGAAGCTCTGCCCCCGCTTCACGCGGGACTGGTAGCGTTCATTGCCGACCTTTTCCAGCTGGCCGCGCCGGTCGAGCGCCGCGCCGAGGGTCATGTGCAACTGCTGTTTGGTGATCGGGGCCTTGAGGCTGTATGGCCCGATTTCCACCACTGGAATCTGTTCGCCGAACGCCTTTTGCAGGGATGGGTCTGAGTCGATGTCCACTTCGACAAGGCGGTGCGGGAGTTGCTTCTCCAGCGATTGCAGGTCGGCCTTGACTTCGTCGCACAGGCTGCAGTCCTTGCGGGTGTAGAGGGTAACGGTAAGCATGGCAGGTTGGATTCCGCGTCGAGGCGGCCTACAGGCCGAAGTCCACCCACAGACCGTAGCGCGCCAGCAGTTCGAACGTCCCGGCGAAGAGCATGATTCCCACGATCACGAGAATCACGCCCATGGCGATCTCCACGTAGCGCATGGTCTTACTGTATTTCTTCAGAATTGTGGAAACCCAGCCGATTCCGAGAGCGGCCAGCAGGAACGGGATTCCCAGACCGGCGGAATAGGCCGAAAGCAAAGTGGTGCCGACGGTCAGGTCGCCGCCGTTGAAGGCAAGCGTGAGGATGGCGCCCAGCACCGGGCCGACGCAGGGTGACCAGCCCGCCGAAAAGAACACACCCATCAGGGCGGAAGATAGATAGCCCAGTTTTCGGTCCGGCAGGGAATGGACACGAATGTCGTATTCGAGAAAGGGAATGCGGAAGACGCCGATCATGTGCAGGCCGAAGAGAATGACCACCACACCGCCGATCTTCGCCAGCCAGGTGCGCAGGTCATACAGCACGGAGCCGAGGGCGGAAGCCGCCACGCCCAGTGTGACAAAAACAACGCTGAATCCCAGAACGAACGCCAGGCCGTGGCTGAACGTGACCCAGCGGCTGGATCCAGCCGCCTCGCCGCCCGCGGCGCGCCCGCCGAGATAGCCGACGTAGGCCGGGACGAGGGAAAACACGCAGGGCGAAAGGAAGGAAGCCAGTCCCGCCAGAAACGCCCAGCCGATAGTAATGTTGGAAATATCCATGAGATGCCTCTAAACGGTTTTTCGCACCGAGGTGACTTTTGTGCCCACCTCGGGCCAGGTCAACTGTATCTCGTTCTGCTTCAACGAAACGTAGGGGGCGGTCCAGCGAAAGACCCACCTGGCGTCTTCAGGAAGAAGGTTGATGCAGCCGTGCGAGCGCGGCGTGCCGAAATTGTTGTGCCAGAACGCGCCGTGAATGGCAATGCCGCCTGTGGCGATGAAGGTCGTCCATGGAACAGCGGGAGTGTCGTAACCCGCCGCGTTCGACTGCGCGTTGGCGCCCATGGCAATGGACGGCATCTTCCGAAACGCGTACATGTCGCCGACGGGGGTCTCGTACTTGTCGGTCCCGGCTTGCGATTCAAGCAATCCTGTGGATGTGCGGCAGAAGTACACCTCGGTACTGCCCTCGAAACACGAGAAGGTCTGGTAGGTAATATCGACGCGGATCGTTTTCAGGGCGGGATCCACATCCGGGCTGATGGGCGCGACATCCGCCTCGGTCAACGGACGCAGTGCCGCCGCCTCCACCCAGAACATGTCGCCGTAGCCGTAGCCGTGACCGAAATCCTCGTTGAAGCGGTAATAGATGACGCCGTTCTCATTCCTGACCTGGTCTATCCACACCACCTGGCCGTAATACAGCCGCGGGTTCACGCCGCGCGTCGAGAGCATGGTCTGAGCCCAAGGTGAACGAATCGGCGGATTGGCGATGAGCAGGTCCGCGTACGGGACGGTCACTTCAGCCCAGAAGCCGGGTTCCCCCGCGGGGACGGCATCCAGCGGCGCGTTGGGCAGGTTGCGCACGGGCTGGACATTTGGCGAATAAATATAACCCTGCGGAGTCTCTACCCAGCGCTGGTTGATCACATTCGCGTTACGGAACGCGCTGACCGTCTCCCGATTCCATTCCACGACGTTGTCCTCGTACAACCTGCCGACGATGGGCGCGTCGAAACCCGGCTGGGACATCACGTCGGTCGCGAACAGGATGCGGCCGAGGCGTTCGGCGGCGGGAAATTGCGGCAGGGGCAGGACGCGCTCCAAGGGGCGCAGGGCCAACGCGCCCAGGCCGAGGCCGGTGAGTTTGAGAAAATCGCGGCGGGAAAGATGGGATCGGTTCATGGTCTGTTCGCAAACTATCGGGCAAGGATAATCGTAAAGAAGCGCGGCGTCAACATACGGATAAGACGCCCTTAATCTGCGAAAAATTTCTCCAGCGCGCGCAGGCAATCCGCACTGACCTTATGGCCCACGTCGGCCTCGCAATATGTCACCTGCGCGCCGGCGCGTTCCAGCGCCTCGATGGACAGCCGCGCCTTGTCCACCGTGACCAACTCATCCTGCGTGCCGTGCGCGACAAAGAAGGGTTTGCCTTCGAGCGGCCTCTGCGCGATGAGCGCTTCGGACTCCAACGGCATAAAGCCTGCCAGAATGCCCGCCCTGCGGACGCGCGACGGATACAACAACGCCAGCGCGTTCGCGACCGCCGCGCCCTGACTGAAACCCATCACGTCGAACTTCGCCGCGTCCACGCGGACCCTGGGCGCATACGCGTCCACTAGGCCGATCAGCGCCTCGGCCGCCGGGCGGAAGTCCTCCAGCGTAGGCGCGCCGCGCGTGCCCGGGCGCGGCACACGCCAGGTGTAACCTTTCTCCGGCGCGGTATGCGGCGCGCGCGGCGCAAGCATGTGATAGCGCGGCGGAAAATTACGCGCGAACACCCACATCGAGTTCTCGTCGCCCGTCCAGCCGTGGATGAGGAGCAGGAGGCGCGGCGGCGTCTCGGTTGCGGGGTGCACGCGCAGGGTCCAGGAATCGAACGTGACCAGGTCGGTTTGGAACTGGGTCATTTGGGACGCGCGCTCTTCAGGATTTTGTCAATGGCATAGAAGATCAACACGATCAACACCACGACAGACACGCCGCCCAACATACAGGTGAGGGCCAGCCCGGCCGCGCCCGCGCCATAGATCCACCAGATCAACCCGCCGCCGACCAGAAAAAGAATCAGAATCGCGCCGACGATCAGGCGGCGGTCGGTTTGTTTGGCGTATTCACGCAGGTCTCGTTTCACAGAACCTCCTGCAACAGAAAGATGACCAGAAGAATGCTCGCATCGGCCGTCAAATGAAAAACGCTCGGCGCGAGCAGGGAACCCTCACGGCGGGCCGCCTGCCGCAGCAGCCAGCCGACAGATGCAAGCACTAGAAATATGAATGCCAGCCAGAACCATCCCACGAATGGGAATACGACAAGCAAATGAAAGCTTGAAAACCAGAAGTCGCGCAGGATCGGCAGGCGCGAGTCGCCGCCCAGCCAGCCGCGCCAGTAGGACTCCTCCAGCCACGGATTGACGAGGGCGAAGTACAGGATGAACGGCGGCCATGTGTGGAGGTTCAAGCCCCAGGCATGCAACGTCGAATGCAAATTGGGCGAGACCTCCGCAAACGGCCACAACACAAAAACGCCCGCGCCCGCCAGCAATCCAAGCGCAGCGCCAATCGGCGCGTGGAAAGGGTTTTGAATTCGAAAGCGCCCGGTGATGCGCCACTCGCCGGTCAAAGCCAGCAGTATCAGAATTCCAAGATGATAACCGAGCAGGGCGATCCATGCGTTCCGCGCCGCAAACAACCCGATGCCTACTGTGATGTAAGGCACCAATATCCCGATGACCCGAAGCGGATTTTTCATACCCTGCGCCGAAAGGAACGGGCAAGACGGGCTGGCCAGGCCGCAACACGACGCAAGTCGGGCAGGACCTCATCGAGCGCCTGCTCACCCAGTTTTGCCACAGCAGAGACGTCCACTTTATCGAGAAGTTGAATCTGGCTGACGTCCGGGCGCACGATCACCTCCGGGGCGTCGGCCTGCAGGCGCAGTTCGGTCAGTTCGCGGCTGGAAATATCCAGCGCCTGCATGAAGATCTCGAAGGCCTGCGCCAGGCGGAACCCGGTCAGGCGGCGGGCAATGGGCGCGGGCAGGCCGGGGAAGGTCACGCCGTGCGAATGGGTCGGCGCGCCCACCGGGCTCGAAAGCACCACGGCCGCCACCGGCAGGCCGGGGGCGAGGCCGCGCGCAACGGAGACAGGGACCGGGTCGAGTGTGCCGCCGTCCACTAAATCCCAATCCCGAATCCGCCGCGGCGGGAAGATCGAGGGCAGGGCAATCGTCGCCAGCACCGCGTCGCGCAAGGGGCCTTTATTCAAGATGACCTCACGGGCGGACTTCAAGTCCACCGCGGTCACCGCGCAGGGCAGGCGCAGGTCGTCGAAGGTCTTGCCGCCGAACGACTCCTCGAGGAACTTTGTGACTCCAGCCAGCCCGAGCAGGGACGGACCCTCGCCGGAGCCGCGGCCGAACAGTCGCGATTGGTCCACTTTGCTGAAGCGCGCCTCGATCTCGTCCGGACCGAAGCCTGCCGCGTAGAAAACGGCGACCAGCCCCCCGAAACTGGTCCCCGCCACCGCGCGAATGCGAAATCCTTCCTGTTCGAGGCGTCGCAGGACGCCGATGTGGGCATTGCCTTTGGCCCCGCCGCCGCCGAGTGCAAGTGAGATGTCCATTGCCGATTATTATACCTTTCGACAAACGATTGTATTTTGTCCTGGATTTCCCTATAATAATTTATGAGAGAAAGGAATCAAGATGGCAGAGATCTCCGTCACGATCATAGATCATAGAGGCAGACAATCAGAACAGCATTTGAACAATGCGGTTGCAGCTAGGCAGGTCATTTCCTCGCTGGTCGAACGATTAGACTTGCCAAAGGACCTGGACTACGAACTGGTCCCAGCCGTTGCGGATGCCAGTCCCATTCCAGCGCACCTCACACTCACCCAAGCCGGGATCACGCCCGGGATGGAGCTCCTTCTAAGGGCGGAACGCAACGAGAAACTAACAGGTTACCTGGAAAAGCTCTATGATGAAGTCCTCGACCACGTGAAAGACCGACTGTGGGATATGGCCCGCGCCAAACTTGAAGAACTTTTCAAACTCGATCCCGCACATGCCGACCCGTTGAACTTGAAAGACACAGTTTTGGGAGGAATTCCGCCAGGTACGCCTCAGCCGACTCCCCCTCCACAACAGCAAATGGGACAGCAACTCGCGAAACCAAGCAAGGGATGCAGTCCGGGCTGTGTGATCGGGGCCGTAGTTGCGGCTGGCGCGGTTGTATTACTGGCTGGCGGCGGCATATTCCTCTTGTGGTACCTGTTCTCATCCACGCCCACACCCGACGTGGTGCTTGGAACGGGCGACGTGCAGGTAACCCTGCGCTGGGAGGGTCCTGCTGACCTCGACTTGCATGTGTACGATCCATACGGAGAAGAAATTTGGTTCGAACACCCGACTTCTTCCTCCGGAGGAATACTGGATGTAGACGCGAATGCTGGTTGCCAGGGCATCGTTGCCAATCCAGTGGAGAATGCATTCTGGCCAACCGGCGGCGCGCCCACGGGACCATATCGGGTCGCCGTCCATTATTTTACAGCCTGTGCTGGGAGCGGCCCAACCGACTTCGAAGTCACTGTCAAAGTGGATGGCAGGGTGGTCGGGGTGTATACGGGCACGGTTTATGAACCGGACGACTTTCAGGAAGTGACGACTTTCAGGAGATAATCCGCAACTCCTCCTGAAGCGCCGAGACGAGTGTGTTCACATCCCGCCGCGTGTTATATCCCTGGAGCGACACGCGTATCAACTTTCGTCCATTCCACTCGAACAGCGGAATCTCGATACGATATTTGTCGTAGAGACGCACTTTGAGCGCGGCGAGGTCGGTATCCCCCGGCAGGGGCGCGCTGACCATCTGGCCGAACCAGCCATCGGCGTCCGCGTGAAGCGAAGAGAGATTGGTCAATTCGCAGATGCGGCGTTCTGCTTCCCCGGCCAATTCATGGCATGCGGCGCGGACTCTATCCCAACCGTGCTTTTCCTGAAACTCGATCGCGGCAGGCACAGACAGGAACGCGGCCAGGTCGCGCGTGCCCCACCATTCGTGATTGTCAATGAATTGTGAGCCGCTCGGCGTCTCGGACTCGTAGCCCCACGAGACAACCAGCGGCTTGAGCAGATGTTGGACTTCGGGGCGCGCATAGAGGAAGCCTGCACCCTTCGGCGCGCACAGCCACTTGTGCAGGTTGCCGCCGTAGAAGTCCGCGCCGAGCGAATCGAGCGCCAGCGGAATCTGGCCAGGCGCATGCGCGCCGTCAATGACCGTGAGGATGCCCGCGCCGCGGGCGCGTTCGATAATCTCCCTGATGGGAAAAATCGTCGCAGTCGGCGAAGTGATGTGGCTGAGGAAGATGACGCGCGTGCGCGGCGTGACTCCCTGCCAGAACGATTCGACGAATTGTCCTTCGTTCGCCAGTGGAACTGGAATGGACTGGTTGATGTAAGCAAAGCCGCGTTCCTTTGCAAGAAAACGCCAGGCGCGGTCGAGCGCGCCGTATTCGTGATTCGTGCCGAGCACTTCATCGCCGCGGCCCAATTCGAGTGAGCGCGCGGCGACGTTCAGGGCGATGGTCACATTCTGGGTAAAGACCGCGTTCTCCGCCTTCGTGCCGAGATACGCGGCCAGACTCGTCCGCGCGGAGCGCATCAAGTCGTTGTGACGGCGGCCAAGAAACTCCACTGGCTGGCGTTCCAGTTCGCGCTGCCAGCGCTGGTATGCGCGGAAGACGGGCCTCGGCGTCGCGCCGAACGAACCGTGATTCAGGTAGGTAACAGATGGGTCAAGTTGAAAGCGACGGCGGAGTCCAAACATAAACTGCCTCATTCGTTTCACCGCGGAGCACGCTGAGAGCACGGAGATTCTCCATTTATCTCCGTGAACTCTATGCTCTCTGTGGTGAACGCCTAAACGGTCACTTGAATCGTAAATCAGAAATCGCCAATCCGCAATCGTTTATAATCCCTTCCCGTGCCTACCATCCGCAACTTCTTCCAATCCTCCGCTCCGCCCGAATACCGCGCCAACTTCATCCACCTGTACCTCGACATCGGCTGGTTCGGCGTGCTCAGCGGCTCGGCCATCAACTTCCTCAACGTGTACGCCGCGCGCCTCGGCGCAACCGCTTTCCAGATCGGCCTGCTGGCCGCGGTCACCGGCGTGGTCAACCTGCTGTTCGCCATCCCCGCGGGCCACTGGCTCGAACGCCTGCACGTCGGCCGCGCCGTGTTCTGGACCTCGGTCTTCTACCGCCTCGGCTACGCCATGTGGATTCCCCTGCCCTGGCTGTTCAGCGAACAGGAACAGGTCTGGGCGCTGATCTTCATCACGCTCTACATGGGCATCCCGCTCGCCGCGCTGTCGGTCGGCTTCAACGCGCTGTTCGCGGCCGCGGTCCCCGAAGACTGGCGCGCCCACGTGGCGGGCCGCCGCAACGTGGTGCTCTCGGTCGCGTTCATGCTCACCTCGCTCCTCAGCGGCTACCTGCTGGAGCATCTCCCCTTCCCGATGAATTATCAAATCATTTTTGGGATCGGATTCATCGGCGCGGCGATGAGCAGCCTGCACCTCTACTTCGTCAGGCCCCTGCAAGCGGATTCACCCGCGCCCTATCCCGGACCCGCCGCCGGGTCCCGCGACTGGCGCGCCGCCATCCGCCTCGACGTCTGGAAGACGCCGTTCCGCCGTCCATTGCTCGTCCTGCTGGGATTCCACTTGACGCAATATCTGGCCTTGCCGCTCTTCTCGCTGTATTTCGTGCGCGGACTGCGCCTCACCGACGACGAGATCGGCGTCGGCACCGCGCTCTTCTATCTCACGGTGTTGATCGGCTCGACGCAACTGCATCGCATCGTACGCCGCCTCGGCCACAAAAACGTGACCGCCGCGGGCGCGGTGAGCATGGCTTTGTATCCCATCCTGCTGGCGCTCTCCAGCCAGGTCTGGCAATATTACGGCATTTCCATCCTGGGCGGATTCGTCTGGGCGATGGTCGGCGGCGCGTACGCCAATTACCTGCTCGAGAACACGCCCGCGGACGACAGGCCTTCTCACCTCGCATGGTACAACGTGGTGCTGAACGCGGCCGTGCTGATCGGCTCGCTGGCGGGCCCCGCGCTTGCCGGTCAAATCGGTCTGGCCGCGGCGCTGATTTTGTTTGGTGTTCTGCGACTGTTGACGGGATTGGCAATATTGAAGTGGGGATAAGCGTACAAGGCCGAAGATCATCGGTCAAGCATCGGGGGGACAGGAGTCATATGCTGAGGGGGATTGCTGCATTTTTCAATGCAACAAAGAATACCTGTACAATCTTCCAAACACAGCAATCCATATATTCTGCTGGTTATCTTCCGCGAATGGACTTCTTCCATTAGTGAATTTGCACCACTCGCCGGACTCCGGGTCCAACCTTACTAATCCATAAAATGAGCCAAACCAATAAAGGCCATTTGAACTTTCATACATTTGATTCGGACGCGCCCACACTATCCGTGTCTCGCCTTCCGCGCGATCAGTCAGAAATACTGAAGAACGAATAACTTGATACCAGACTGGTTTATCCGAGTCGCTGAAATCCACCCAGCCTCTATCTTCTATCCATAAGTTGTCATGCCGGTCGAAATACATCATTCCAACATATCTATTTGTTTCACTTACTGTAGGTGGAAGATCTCGGTAGATGCGGGTTTCATTTGTGCTCGGTAAGTATTGTTGGAGAAAAAGCTTTTCCTCATCATCTACCAGCATCCAGATACTGCCATTTCTTGCTATTTGGAAATACTTAGCCGAATATGGAAATTCTCCGTGGCTCTCAATTTTCCCCGTGAATGGGTCAAAACTAAATAAAGTAAAGGGCTGACCATCAATCAGCAAATCAGGGAACTGTTGGTCCTTCTTTTGAGCCATCAACCAAAATATTCCGTTTTGATCTTGCCGAATACTCAGATAAGAAATATTGTATCCCATTAATATTTCCTCATCGTTTTGAACGAACTCAAATTGATCAGTTTCTTCGTTGTATCGACTGAAAAAGAAAGACCTGGGAATTTCCCTTTCAATTGACGATTCTTTATAAAAATAACCAACACCCCATAGTTCGTTGTGTTCTGTCAGACTTGGTGTCAACATAATGATCGGAATAATGTTTTCAAATTTATCAATAGATGTATACTCTTTCCATTCCCCAGAACTGGGACGGTACCTCCATAATCCGCCTCGATGCGTAAAAAGCGCCCATATCTCGTCGCTGGAACGCGCTACGAGTTCTTCAATACTCTCATCTGTTACTGGTAAGTCGGCAACATATTGCCATTCACCGGATGGGAAAATTGGCGTTTCATCCTCCGATAGCACTGGAGGTAGATCAGGGCGATATGCTAATGTGGCTATTGGAGGAATGCATTCTTGTTGGGTCAAAGACTGACTTTCTGGCACAGAGGCTGCCTCTGGCAAGCTAGGCGTTTTAGTGCTCGATACCATGTTTGAATTGCCAGCACAGGCATTGGTAATGGCTACTAGCAATGCAAAGAACAAAGGAATATAAGTGGGCCGTTTTTTCATGTTAACCTTGCTCAGCATGGATCTGTGATCGCACCGAGCCGCGACTACAAGTCTCAGTCAAGACAATTCTACATCCGAATCCCTTTTCCCTCCAAAGCGCCTGCCGCACTCAAAATATTCCCAAGCTCTTGTGTTAGAATGAATCCCTATGACCGAAGGCGTGAAAGTCGTTGCCACCAACCGCAAGGCCAACTTCGAATATTTCCTGCTGGAGAAGTTCGAGGCGGGCATGGCCTTGCAGGGCACGGAGATCAAGTCCATCCGCGCGGGACAGGTCAGTTTGGCGGAGGCCTACATCCGCGTGGACATGCACGAAGCCTGGCTGATGGACGCGCACATCGCACCCTACGAGCAGGCCAGCCGCAACAATCACGATCCGGTGCGCCCGCGCCGCCTCCTGCTCCACAAAAAGGAGATTCGCGAACTATGGGACACGGTCCGCCAGAAGGGCATGACGGTCATTCCCACACGTATCTATCTGAAAGAAGGCCGCGCCAAGATCGAGATCGCGCTCGCCCGCGGCAAGAAACTCCACGACAAGCGTCACGAAATCGCCAAACGCGACGCGCAACGCGAAGTCCAACGCGAGGCGCGAGTCAGATAGTCTGATAGTCAGATGGTCGGATGGTCGAATAGTCCAATGACCATGAGACTATAAGACCATGAGACTATGAGACCACGAGACTATGAGACCATAAGACTATGAAACCTTCAACCATCGGCGGAATCAACCGCCTGCCCGAAGCAGAAAAACGGCGCATCTACAGCCAGGTCATCCCGCGCGACCTGCTCGAACGCTTTCACCTGCCCGACCTGGATTCCAAACGTCTCCAGTCCCATTTGCGATTCAAATTCGCGGCGGGCGCCAGCGACGTGGAAATGTCCCTGTTCCACGAGCCCGACTTCCCCGACCCGATCCTCTACGGTCACCTCACCGATACGCTCAACGGTCAGATACACATTCTGCTCTACATTCTGAACGATCCCGACTCGCCGCGCTTCGACGTGGATAAAATGCCCGACGGCCAGACCACCAAATTCGGCACGCTGCGCCGCAACCTGTCAGCGGAACAAGCGGCCCTCAAGGCGGGACTGGCTCCGGGTCAGGTGCGACGCGGGCTTCGTCTGCTCCCCGCCGCCACAGAGACCTTCGAGCATTTCGTCAGCAGTCTCGGCCAGGAGATGTATTTCGTCGAGCCGCTGTATTATCACAACGCCATTATTTTCGAGCGTTACGGCTTTGCCTATCAGGTGGGACGCAAGTTCATGGAGCGCATCCAGACGGGATTTTCCAAGGGCGGCGACCTGCTGGCCGGGCTGGACGGCTCCAACCCGTTCCGTCAGCTCGCCGCGGCCGAGAGCATCCGCCTGCGCTCGTGGGCTATCCACGACGGCATCCTGGGCGAGCCGTTCACCGACGTAACCATGTATAAACGCGTGGGAAAATCGGCGGGAATCACCACCTGCCCGGACTGCGCTTGGTAACGAGTAGGGGCACAGCGATGAGCGAACGAAACACAGACAATTGACCTGCTGTGCCCCTACAATTTGTAAATCTCAGGCCTGCGGTCGCGCAGGATGGGGATTTTGCGCCGCGCTTCCTGGACTTTGGCCTGGTCAACCGTTACCGTGACCAGCTCCTCGCCCTCGCCCGCCTCCGCCAAAATCTCCCCCCACGGGCTAACGACCATCGAATGGCCGAAGAATTCATTGCCGGGGTCTTTTCCCACACGGTTACAGGCCAGCATGAACATCTGGTTCTCAATGGCGCGTGAGCGCACCAGCGTCTGCCAGTGACTCAGCCGCGGATGCGGCCACTCGGCCGGCAGGATGACCAGGTCCGCGCCCGCCAGCACGTAGCCGCGAAACAGTTCAGGGAAGCGCAGGTCGTAGCAAATCGCAAGACCCGCCTTGCCAAAGGGGAGATCGAGCAGAACAGGTTTTTCCCCCGCTGTCAAATATTGGTGCTCGTCCATTAATTGAAACAAGTGGATTTTCGAATAATCGGCCAGCAATTCGCCCTGCGGCGAGAAGACCGTCAGTGTGTTGCAGAATTTGCCCTCGCCAAGCAAAGATAGATTCGAGCCGATAATATAAATCTTTTCTTTAGCCGCCAACGCGGAAATTTTTGCAAATATGCCCTCTTTCAATCCAGTCGCATAGCGCGCCGCGTTGGACAGGTCGTAGCCTGTGCTCCACAACTCAGGGAAGACGACCATCTGCGAGCCGCGCCGCGCGGCCTCGGTTGTCATCCGCTTGACAGTTTCAAGGTTGGCGTCAGGATCGCCGAATGTAACATCCATCTGGCCGTGAGAGACTGTAAATTCCATGCATCCATTATAATCGGCCACGCATGCAATCTTTTGATGATTTCAACTAAATTGAGCTAATATCGCGTCGAGCGGAGGCGTTCGTGCCTGGGGAAGGCCGCAGACGAGACGCAGAAATCGCATGACACCCACGCTTCGTCTCCGCTACGCTCCGCTCAGCGCGAGTGTCCATGTCAGAATAATTGGCAGGTTTACAAAAACTTGCGCTACCAAGGAGACTCAATGGAACGAATCGGATTTATCGGTCTCGGCATCATGGGCCGCGGCATGACGCACAATTTGTTGAGCAAAGGCCAGGATGTCACTGTCTGGAACCGCACCGCGGCGCGTGTGGACGAGTTCGTGGCCGCGGGCGCAAAATCCGCATCTACACCCGCCGAGTTAGCGCGCGTCTGCGACATCATTTTGGTTTGCGTCAGCGACACGCCCGACGTGGAGCAGGTAATTTTTGGTGAAAACGGAGTCAGTTCAGGCGTCCAGAAGGGGGCGCTGGTCATTGATCACAGCACGATCAGCCCGAAGAAAACTATCGAGATGGCAATGCGGCTGAACACGCAGGGAGTCCGTTACCTGGATGCGCCGGTCAGCGGCGGGAGCGAGGGCGCGGCGAAAGGCACGCTTTCGATCATGGTCGGAGGCGAAGCGGCCGATTTCGAGCGCGCCAAACCCGCGCTGAAAGCCTATGGAAAGACAATTACGCACGTCGGCGCGCACGGCGCGGGTCAGATGACGAAACTTGTGAATCAGATTCTGGTTGTCGTGAACCAACTCGCGGCGAGCGAGGCGCTCCTCTTCGCACAAGCGGGCGGACTCGACCTGGCAACGACTATCGAGGCAGTCAAGAGCGGCGCGGCAGGCTCGTGGATGCTTGCCAACCGCGGCCCGCAGATGATCGTCCGCGACTTTCGCCCTGGCTTCACGATTGACCTGCAACAAAAGGATTTGCGTCTCGCCCTCGAAGCCGCCGACCAGATGGGCGTGCCGCTGTTGGCGACGAGTCTCGTGTTTCAGTTGTATCGCACGCTTCAAGCACAGGGACTGGGCGGCGATGGCAATCATGGCCTGGTCAAGGCGCTGGAACAATTGATGAATGTAGAGTTGGGAAGAATAGAAAAGCAGGACGCGGAGAACGCGGATCGACACGGATCAAAATAGACTCTCCGCGTGCCTCCGCGCTTGTCCGCGTCCGATGAAGGGAACCTGCGGCCTTCGATGATTTATGATAAAAAAGACCACGGCCTGCACTGTGATCTTAAGGCAGGGTGCAGGACTCGTCGCGAAGCACCCTTTAGGGAACCTGCGACCTCCGAGGATTTAAGATAAAAAGACCACGGCTTGCGCCATGGTCTTCAAGGTAGCGGGGGCAGGACTCGAACCTGCGACCTCCGGGTTATGAGCCCGACGAGCTGCCACTGCTCTACCCCGCATCGGTGATTTGAGCCCGCAGAGTTTACCAGACATCCATGACAGAGTCAAGACGGTTATCCAAATCGAATACTTTTCAACAGTACTATTGTATAGGAACTTTTGTTAAGAATTGGTGTATAATGCATTCAAATGTTAAAGCAACTGGCCGCCCAACTCACCGATAGATAGAGCCAGTTCCCCCAAATACCCAACTGTAATGGCTGAATCAAAACTCCTGGTTATCGAAGGTCGTCACACAGAAGTCCCTTCTTTCGCAACCGCCTTGCAAAAGAAGGGATTTGAAATCGTTATTGCCCAGAGCGGCAGCGAAGCCGCCTCGCGCCTCGGAAGGACCGCGCCGCAGCTGGCGGTCGTCAACGCCGCGTCGCTTCGCAGCAGCGGCGTGCGCATTTGCCAGTCCCTGCACGAGAAGGACGGCAAACTCCCGATCATCCTGATCGTTTCGGAAGATACGCACGTTGACAAATCCGTCGCGGACGCCGTCCTGTCGTTGCCGTTCACGGTTCAGAAACTCGTCAACCGCATCAAGCCGCTCATGCCCGGGGACGGGAAGAACGTCCAGCACGTCGGGCCGATTCGTCTCGATGCCGAGCGACGCCGCGTAAAATGCCTGAGCAAAAATACAAAACTCACCCCGCGCCTGGTCAAGTTGTTGCGCATTTTGATGGATCATCACGGCGAGGTGGTGGAACGCGAGGCGCTCTTCAAACAGGTCTGGGAGACAAATTACACGGGCGATACGCGCACGCTGGACGTGCACATCTCCTGGCTGCGCCGCGCCATCGAACTCGATCCAGATAATCCCCGCTTCCTGCACACTATCCGCGGCGTGGGCTATCGCCTAGACGTTTAATTCCGCCTGGAATTGCCGACCGTCAACCGTCACCCATCGGGCGCAGACTCTGCGTCCGAGTTTTATTTTAAGTTCGGAGGGAATCTCCCCGCTTCTTAGCGGACGAACGGCCTGCGCGGCGCTGTGGAAGGTTTTGCCGTCCCACGCGGGATCGACCTCCCAGTAATCAATGCCGTTAATATCCGCCAGAGTAATTTGATTCGACGAGAGTCGAAAAGGAGAGGGCGCAGGTCGAAGCGGAAACGGAGACGACGTGTCGCGTTCCAGTGTGAAAGCGGCCGGGGAAACGGTCAACCGGCTGCGGGTCGTGTGAACCGCCCGCCAGGTGGCATCCGCCGCGAGAAAACGGCGGCCAAGTCTCGCCGCGGTCAGCGCGGTCGTCCCCGATCCGCAGAAAAAGTCCGCGACCAAATCTTTGGGGTTAGAGGAGGCAAGGATAATGCGCTCCAACAACGCCTCGGGCTTCTGCGTGGGATAACCTGTGCGCTCGTTGTGCAGGCGCGCAACGACGGGAAAATACCACCAGTCCTCGGGAACCTTGCCGCGCTCCAGGTCGGGCACTTTGCCGAAGCCCGCCCTGGATGAGGCCCCAAAGGTCTTCACAGTGGAGGGATTGTACGGTTCGCGGACTGCATCTACGTTGAAGGTATAACCGTCGCCTTTCACGTAAGCCAGAATCGTGTCGTGCTTGCGATTGAAAGCGCGGCGGATGGGCGAGGGTCCATGATAGGCCCAGATGATCTCGTTGAGCAGGTGGTCCGCGCCGAACAGTTCATCGAGAATCAGGCGGGCGTAGGCGTCCGCGTGCCAGTCGAGATGCAGATAGAGGGTCCCATTTGGCGCGAGCAGGCAGTGCATGAGCGCCAGGCGCTCGTATAGAAATTGCAGGTAATCGTCGAGACTCGGCCAATGATCGTGGTAGCCTTCCGCCGTTTGCCACTCGGCAGGCTTGCGCGAATCTTCGCCGCGGCCGATTCGGGCGGGATATTTCCGATTGGTGAAGAACGGCGGATCGGCGTAAATGAGGGCGATACGTCCCTCGTATTCAGGCAGGAGCGAGGCCATGATGGCGAGGTTATCCCCAAGAATCAAACGGCTCTCAGGTTCTGTATTGGGATAGCCGCGCCCGCCTGGGTAGACAACAGTTTCCGTAGCCAGCCGCGCGGGCGCGGGCGATGACAGGTGCTTGCCGGGCCAGTCCAGATTGGGCATGGTTTAGTAGAAAATCTTGACTAATGTGCCGAAGCCGCGCACGTCGGGCGTGGCGGAGCGGTCCGTCATACGGACGGTCTCGTAGGCGGGCCGCGCCCAGCGGAAGAGCCATTTGGCCTCGGAGGTGCGCATGTTGATACAGCCGTGACTCATCGGCACGCCGTAATTCTCGTGCCAGTACGTGCCGTGGAAGGCGTGACCCACGTCTGTGAAGAAACTCGTCCACGGGACGCCGGGCAGTTCGTAATCGTCCACGCCCGCAAACAGGTTGCCGTTGCCCATGTGCTTCGAGGGGGTCTTGCTCTGGATGTGGAATTCGCCGTCGGGGGTCTTCGTCGAGAGTTCCTTCGGGTTGGTGCGTCCCGCGATGATTCCCGTCGCGACGCGGGTCTGGAAGACCGCCTTGTCGTATTCGAAGGCCGTCAGAGTCTGCGTCGTCAGGTTGACCTCGATCCGCTTGCTCTCGAACGGGATCTCGGGGCTGATCGGCTCCAGGTCCGAGAATGGCACGGGGCGGACATGCTTTGCGGCGATGAGATAATTGCCCGTCAGGTCGTCCACTACGCGGTACCACGGCTCACCGTCCGGGCCCTCCTCGATGGCGTCCACCCAATACACCGATTCGTAATACAGCAGTGGAAACAACGCCTGCCAGCCGTAGGTCTTCGTCAGCCGCCAGGGCTGGGTAAATGGGACCGTGATTTCGACGACGCGGCGCGTCCCCTCCGCGATGAAATCCAGGGGCTTGTTATAGAGGGTCTTGACCCTCTGCAGGCGGGCGCGATGCATGTATCCGCCCCACACGCGGTACCAGATGGGGTTATGTTGCGGCTCCTCGGCCCTGACCTCATCGTACACGTTGATCAACTCATCGCGATACCAGGTGCCGATGATGTTACTCTCGTCCGATGGCTGGCTATAAACGCTGACCGAATCAGTGGCTACGCGCACCACATTCGCGTCCTCGAAATCGAAGCGGCCGGCGTGGAATGGAGAGAATGCCAACCCGCCCAGCGCGAGGCCGCTGAGTTTGAGAAAGTCGCGCCGCGAAAGTTTCGACATGCTAAAAATTGTACCCGAATTCGTCCGAAATTTAAACCCGCTCACGCTTTGCTCATCATGCCTGTATACGAAACGACGGATAAAAACTGCCCGCCTTTTTTCAGGCGGGCAGGCAAAGTTGAATAGCGATCAGGCTCAGGCCTGCGCCGCGACGACGATCATGTCTTTGAGCAGGTAGTCTTCGAGGGCAATCGTATGGGCGCAGCGGCGATGGGTGATAAAGAATTCACAGTCGCAGTGGAAGGCGCCGTTGTCGAAGATGACGTTATGATCGTTGTTGTCGCCGTGGAAGGTAATTTCGAATTTATTGAAGCGGAATCGCTTTCGGTCTTCCGCGTAGCGCTTGGCCTTTTCGATCTTGCCGATCATTCCATAGTCCATGCTTTATCTCCTTTTATGATAGAGATTCGTCGAAACAAAAAGGCACGCGGACAGCCGCGCGCCTTCTCAATCACCCGAACAAATCCTTCTTGGCAGATGCTCGCATAGGAGGTTGTTTCCTTGCAGAGAGTATATAAGGATTCGGCTTCAAAGTCAACGGTTCAGTGAGAAGAATCTAATTTTGTAAGGGAATCGCATGGATAACGTCAATCAGCCGTCGCGCCGGCTGGCATGGGCTCGTCGCCATTGTACGAGACCAACTGCGGCCATTTGCGGACGATCAGCAACATGCCGAGAATGCAGCCGATTCCCCCGCTGACGATGGCAAACGGGACGCCAAACAAAAATGCCGCCACCCCCGCCTCCACCTCCCCGAGTTGCGGACCGCCCATGAAAAAGATCTGATTCACGCTCGTCATCCTGCCGCGAATGTGGTCGGGAGTCTGCAACTGGCGGATCGTGTTTCGGATGACGGTGCTCACCGCGTCGCCCGCGCCGATCAGGAGGAGGGCGATCATGGCCGGGACGAATGCGCGGCTGAGGCCGAACCAGACGGTCGCGGCGCCGAAAACGGTCACCGAGAAAAGGAACAACCTTCCCTGGCGGCGGAGTTCCCTGATCTGCGAAGTGACCACGCCCGCCAGCACCGAGCCGATGGCCTGCGCGGAGGTCAGCCAGGCATAACCCGCTTTGCCAACATGGAGGATGTCGCGCGCCACGATGGGGAGCATGGTGTTGGCGGATGCAAAGAAGGTGGCGACGAAATCCATCAGCATCGTGGAGAGGATCAGCGGGCGGCCGAAAATGAAACGCACCCCGTCCAGCATGGCGCGCAGATTGACGCCGCTTGCATGTTTAAAATCCTGAGGCACATGCCCCATCAGCAGAAGCGCCGCAATCACGGCTACAAAAGACAGGGAGTTCAGCAGGTATGCCGTCCCCTGCCCACCCTCGGGAATCAGGCCGAAAAACAACGGCCCGGTGATCGCGCCGGCGTTGAACGCCACCGTCCCCAGGCTGAACGCGGAAGGCAGGTGCTCGCGCGGCACCAGGTTGGGAACAAGCGCCTGGCGCGCCGGCAGGTCGAAGGCCATGGCCGCGGCCTGGAGCGCCGTCAGCCCGTAGATGTGCCAGATCGTGATGTGCCCGCCAAAGGTCAGGATGGCGAGCGCGGCGGCCTGCAGGGCAAGGACGGTCTGCGTGATGAAGAGAATCCAGCGACGGTTGAAATTATCCGCTACCGCGCCGCCGATAAAAGAAAAAACGACGACGGGCAGAATACGCGCCAGTCCGATGGCGCCCAAAGCCAGAGGGTCGGGCTCGCCGGTCAACTCACGGATGTGCCAGTGGATGGCCGCGATCTGCATCTGCGAACCCGTGATGGAGATGAGCAATCCGATCCAGAGGTAAAGATAACCTCGATGCGTGAGAGCAGGAGGAAGAGAAATTCTCATGAATGAAATCAAGTACCCCAATCGCGCAAATATAAGAAATCATAACCGACCGTGCGGTTGCTGAGCTTGGCAATCGGTGGCTGCATGCGTTTGAACTGGCTTCGGCGGATACGCGTCATCACCGCCTGGATGAACTTCTCGTCGAAGCCTTCCTCCGCACATTCCTGCGGGCTGTAACGCCGGTCCACCAGCAGGGTGAGCAATTGATCCACCTTTTCGTAGGTAAAACCAAGTTCGCCCTCGTCGGTCTGGCCCGTCCACAGATCGGCGGACGGGGCCTTGTCAATGATGACCTGCGGGATGCCCAGCGCCCGAGAAAGTTGCCGCACCTGGGTTTTGTAAAGATCGCCAATCGGGTTGAGCGCACTGGCCGAATCGCCGAACAGGGTAGTGTAGCCCAGCAGGATCTCGGTCTTGTTGCTCGTGCCCACCACGAGGCCTTTGAATGCCTCGGACTGGTCGTACAAAACGATCATGCGCGCCCGCGCCATGACGTTGCCCTTCCGCTGTTTCGACATATTCGGATCGCGCTGGATCAGCGGCTCGACCATGTCTGTGATCTCGATCGTTTCGCTCTGGACCCCGAACTGGTCAATGACCATCCGGGCGTGTTCCAGCGAATCGGGGCTGGACAGTTTATGCGGCATGCGGACAGCCAGCACATTTTCAGGCCCCAGCGCTTCGGCGGCCAGAACGCAGGAGAGGGCCGAATCAATCCCGCCAGACAGACCCACCACCGCACGCGAATATCCGACGCGGGTGATCTCAGACTTGATGAAACCCGTGAGAATGGTACGGGCAAGATCGGTATTGATGGACAGGTCAATCACGGGACAGAATCCTCTCCAACTCGCGCTGCACCAGATTCGTGCGCTCATCGCGCAGGAGCGGCAGTCGGGCGCGCGTGCGCCGCAGTTGATTCAAGTCCAGTTCGACGCAGGTCAGGGCCTCCTCGAAATACGGGCCGTGGGCAATCTCCTCCCCATTCGGGTCAAAGACCGTGGCCCCGCCCCAGAAGAGCAAGCCGTCCTCGAATCCGACACGGTTCGCGTGCGCGACAAACGAGGTGAACATGCTGGCGTAAGCCTTGTTCACGCGTTCCACCCAGCGCGCGGACTCCAGTTTTTCGTTGTCGTTCAAGCCGCGCCCCGGTGAAGCCGATGAAAACAGAAACAGGTCCGCGCCGTCCAGCCAGAGCAGGTAGGGCGGCGAGGCGTGCCAGAAGTCTTCGCAAATCAACATCCCCACGCGCCCGAAATGCGTGTCGAAGGCGCGCACCGAGTCACCCCAGGCGAAGAAGCGGCCCTCGTCGAACAGGCCGTAGGTGGGCAGGTAGACCTTGTGGTGGACGTGGAGCACGCGCCCGCCCGAAAGGTAGGCCGAGGCGATGTAGAAGCGGTGACGTGAGTCCTCGTCCACGAACCCGACCACGAGGTCGAGGTCATTGCTGGCTTTGAGGAGGTACCTGAACACGGGATCGTCGTCCGTTGGCGTGTGCGCGGCGGAGGCGACAATGTCCTGCAAGACGTAGCCGGTCAGGGAAAGTTCGGGGAAGACCAACAGGTCGGCGCTTTGGGATTTGGCTTGTTTGATGAGGTCGAGGTGCTTCTCGAGATTGGACTGCACGTCCCCCAGTTTGGTGCCTATCTGCGCGAGAGCGAGGTTTAGTTTCATCGGGCGAATCTTACCACTAAAAAACAGAGTGAAAAGGTGGGGAATTTTATGAACAGATTGCACCCTCATTGCATGACGACCTCCCATTCTCAAAATCAAACGAATCCCCTACACTTACCGCAAAAGGAAATCAAAAATGAAATGTCCCTTTGCTCTCTGGTTGCTCATCTTCTGTCTAGTCTTCCTCGCCCTGGGTGGACTGTACGGCGGCGTCGCCATGCTGACCGACCCCTCGGGCGCCTCGCTTCAGATGGCCGAAGTCCTGCCCCTGCTCCCCGTTCCCGACTACACCCTGCCTGGACTCTTCCTGCTCTTCGTGATGGGACTTGCGCCTCTCTTCCTGACCTTTGGCCTGCTCGCCCGTCCCGAATGGGCGTGGGCAACCTCCCTCGCACGCTGGAGCAGACATCACTGGTCGTGGACGGGGACCGTCGCGCTCGGCGTCGTACTTGCCCTCTGGCTGGTCGTCGAAGGCGCGCTGATCGGATTCGAATGGCCGATTCAATACGTGACGGCGGTCAACGGGATTTTGATTCTGCTATTGGCGTTGGTTCCTTCCATGCGAAGATATTTTGCTCAGAAGTAATTCTGGGGACACAAAGAGACCGTCACTTTGGAAGTGGCGGTCTCTTTTGATTCAGGCAGGAAGTGGTTAACTATGCTCCGCCTTCCCAAACAGTCCCTTCTGGTCGAACCACGGCTTGAGGATCAGGTACGCGCCGAGGACGATGAGCAGGAGCGCGCCGCCGAGATCGAACTTGAAGAGCAGTTGAGCGAGACCGCCAACGAAGGCGAGGATCCCGAGGAAGGTGGTAAAGCCGCTCATCTTGAGACCGTTGAAGTAGCGCGCCGCGTTCAGACCGAGGAAGAGCAGGCCGACGCCCATATCCCACAATCCGCGCGGGACATTGCTATCGCGCAGAAGCCATTGTCCGCCGAGCATGATGAGGAAGAGTCCCCAGAAGGCGGTCTCGAGACGTTTGTTGAGCGCGGCCTTCGCGGGATCAAGGGGTGGTTCGGGCTTGGGGGTTTCTTCAGTCATTTCAGTTTCTCCTTTTTTGGAAGTTGCGAGCAGGATGATGCCAACGACGGCAAAGAAGACGGGACCCAGCCAGGGCATATTCTGATCGCCGACCATGAGCATCAGGCTTTCGGGAGGCAGGGTCAGGTTGGCGTAGAGCAGTCCAGCCGCGATGAGCAGGCTGAGGATGCCGAGGTAGAGATTCAACTTTTTCATTTTCATTTCTCCTATTTAGATTTCAGAAGGTTGCCCGTGGACAGCGAACTGTCCGAGTTTGGATTCACGAGCCTCGGTCCAGAAGAAGCGCATCAACACGATGGCGATGATCCATTGCGCGATCGTTCCCAGCATGGGGATTGTCCCGCCGAGGTCGGGGAAGAGCATCAACGTGAACGTGGAAAGGTTGTTGTGCAACACGTGAAAGAGGATGCACAGGAAGGCGCTGCCTGTGCGGTTGTACAACCAGGTGTAGGTCAACGCGCCGCTCATGATGGAACCTGCGGTGTAAAGGATCAACTGCACCAACACCGTGATGACCGCCTGCGGAACTCCGCCGGGGGAACTCCACGTGGCAAAGTACACGGGGATGAAGACTGGCCAGTGCCAGATACCCCAGACGATGCCGATGATGACACTGGCTTTCTTTGCGCTCATGCGCGTCTGGAGATTGGGAAGCAGGTAGCCGCGCCAACCTGGTTCCTCCATCCCAGAGGCGAGGAAAGTGTAGAGGAACATCGGCACGACCCAGACCAGAATGCTCGTAACCTGACCCGAGGTGGGGAGAGGCCCTTTGATCATTCCGAGGCTGAAGATGGGCAGGAAGATGAGGCCGAGCAGCCCGAGCATGATTCCGTACCAGCGCCATCCCACCCGCCAGTGAGTTACCCGTTGCCACCAGCCGCGCAGACCCGCCTTCCCTGATTCGTATGCCTGCGCGATGATTGCCCCAATCACCGTCCCCGGCAGCAAGATGCCGACAATCGTGAGCAGGGCCAGGATGAGGTGGGTATTATCCTGAAAACCGTTTGCAATCAATTCAGGAATAGTTAGAGGATTGGGCATCACATAGTCGCGTTGCGCTGCAATCACTTCGACGGGAATCCACGGCAGCCAGGTGATGACGTAGGCCAGCACAACGTAGAGCCAGAACGCCTTTCGTTTTCTCGTGTCCATGTTTCGTGCCTTTCTCATTCGTGCGGTTTTGGAAAAATTGGAAAATAATTCCGTCCAACGGAAATTGCCGTGATGAACAGCCTTCCGACCATTCATCACGGCAACTTTTACGCGCCTTACTTCTTCTTCTCGATCTGGGACACCTTCGCGGCCTTCTTAGCCTGTCTGTTCTCCATAGTCATGTAGACCAGGAAAGCCACCAACCCTGCCAACGATACCCAACCGAGAATGTCACCCAGGGAGGTATAGAGTGTTCCTTCGCCCGAGCCCAGGCTGACATCACCAACCAGAATCACTTCGGAGCCATCCTTGTTGACATCCAGTGCAATCTGCCGGCCATAAGGATCTATGATGGCTGCCACACTGGCCGCGCCGGTTACCACCATGGCGGTGTGGTTTTCCACAGCGCGGAAGGTGATGTTCTGCCAGAGTTGTTCCCCAAAGCCAGGGAATTCCAGGTAAGGCGCGGCGATCAACTGTGCGCCGTTTTGGGTCAGTTTACGGGCAACATCGGTATAGTTACCATCCGCACAGATCAGGGAGGCCATGCGGCCAAAGGAGGTCTCGTAGTCCGGGAACGTACCGCCTATCACATCATAGCGTTCGCCTGGCGGGATATGGGTTTTGTTGTACGCTTCAGAGAATGTACCATCCGGGCTGAGCAATACGGCCTGGTTGCGTCTCGCTTCGCCCTCTTTGAGGACCGAATACGAGATAAAGATGTAGGTATTGGTCTCCGCCGCAATTGCGCGGAACTCGTCTGTGAATTCGACCTGCGGATCGAAATTGAACATCATCTCGGAAGTGAATAGAATCTGTGCACCCTGGGAAGCAGCCATGCGCGCCTGCCGGGCAAACGTGTCGACCCGCGTCTGCGAATCGTTGATGTTATCCCGGTGGGCAGGAGCCGGAAAACCAGATCGTAACGCCGCCACACGAACAGTGGCCGTATCTTTTGGTGCGCTATACAAGATAACCAGACTGGTTCCAATCCACGCCGCCAGTACTATGCCGGTTACCACCAGCCAGTTACGGGCGAGAGACCTGGCAACGGCGACCGCCTCCAGCGCCTGTCGCCTGTGGTCATACCAGGCGAGCAATCCTTGTCCGAGCGCATAGTTCACCAGCATAATCACAAGGTTCATGCCATACACACTGAAAATCGAAACGGGCTGTATCAGCCACGCCTGGGTTGCCTGGGAATAACCGATGAAGGCGCTGGTTGCTATAACCGGTATAAATGTGGCGCGCACCATCTCAAATCCAACCCAGGCAATCACACCTTGCAAGACCAGCCAGCGGTAACGGGTGCGTTCGATAAAAGCCCGTTCTCGATAGGCGAAATAGGCAATGATCCCGATCAACACACCAAGATAGGTGAAGAACGGGCCAAACTCCGTGCCAAACAGCCTCGCGAGGTAGGGTCCCAGCCAGACCAGCAGGTACAATGCAGGCGCCAGGCTCGAATACTTGACCGGAAAGAGCCGGTATTGGGCAAAGATAGCAGGCACAAAAGCAAACCAAGCCAACGGCCATATCCCGTATGGCGGGAACGCCAGTAGCAGCATCACGCCGCTGAGCGCGGACAGGAGGACGCCCAAAGCAAAGCGCAGAGCCGTTCCTGCCACTTTGGCCTGAGGTTGAACATGGGGAATTGCAGTCATTTCTTTCTCCTTTCGAAAATCGTAAAAATGATGCCAAGTCAAAATCCCAAGGTCATCGGCGGCGTTTCCGCCGATGACCGGGGATGGAAGCGGGTTGCCTACTTTTTCTCGGTCTGGCGAACCTTGGCGATGCCCATGAAAAGCACGCCCAGGCCGATGAAGAACACGCCGAGGCCGATCGGGCTTCCCCAGTAGAGTGCGAGCCACATGTCCATGATTTTTTCTCCTTTTGTTTGAAAAGGTGGTTTGAACTTACGCTCCTACTTTACTCCCTTACGAAACGCGGGTCATCTACCGAATGGTAGAGACACGGGTTGAGAAACGGTATATTGGGAATAAACGAAAAGGTGACAGTCACACGACCGTCACCTAATGAATCTGATTCTTCAATTACACCAGCCCCAACTCCCTCGCCCGCATCGCCGCCTCGGTGCGGTTGTGGACTCCCAATTTGCCGCACAGGTTGTGGATGTGCGTCTTCGCCGTCCCCGCGCTGATGAATAACCTTTCCGCGATTTCCTGATTCGACAGCCCAAGCGTGAGCAACTTCAGGACTTCGACCTCGCGCTCCGAAAGCGGTTCGGGCAGGACCTCGGAGCGGGTCGCGGTGACCAAGCTGGATACGCGGCTGAATTCGGCCACCACCTTCGCGGCCACGGACGGATCGAGAATCGAATCTCCGTGCGCTGTCCTGCGAATCGATTCTGCCAGTTGCGCCGAGCCGACATCCTTGAGCAAATATCCGACGGCGCCCGCGCGCAACGCGTCGAAGATGGTTTCCTTGTCGTCGAAAGTGGTCAGCGCGATGATGCGGCACTCGTGCAGGGATTGAGTCACGCGCCGCGTCGCGCCGACGCCGTTGAGGACGGGCATTTGCATGTCCATCAGAATCACATCGGGGCGGAGTTTGAGCGCGAGGTCAACGGCTTCCTGTCCATTCGCGGCCTGCCCGACCACTTGAATATCCTTGTGGACGGATAATAGCGTATCCAGTCCCTCACGGAAGAGGGCTTGATCGTCGGCGAGGAGAACACGGATGGTCATGGGATGGCCTTTTTGTAGGGCAAATTGGCAATTTGCCGAGAGCAATTTGGCAAATTGCTCTACATCCAAAATGGAATACTGACTTCGAGTCGAAATCCCTTTTCGGGCTGAGTCTCCACTTTGAACTCGCCGCCAAGCAACAGGACGCGTTCGCGGATGCCGACGAGGCCGAAGCCCTGGCTTGTGTCACTTGCGCCCACGCCGTTATCGCTGACAGTGAGGCAGATTTGCTCGGGCTGGGAGAAATCGAGAGTCACATCGGCGCGAGAGGCGCGGGAGTGTTTGCGGACGTTGGTCAGTCCCTCCTGCGCGGCGCGGTAGAGCGCGAGGGCGGACTTCGGTTCGACGGGACGCGAATCGCCGAGGAGGTGAAATGCGGTTGCGATTCCTGCGATACGCGATTCGTTCACCACCTCAGCGATCGCCTCCTCAAGCGGACGATTCTCCACAGGCGAGACACGCAATGCTGCAACCGATTCGCGGACGCTGTTGAGTCCCTTGCGCGCCATGTCCTGGGCTTTGGTCAGCGCGTCCAACGCGCGGGCAGGATCGTCGTCGAGGGTGAGACGGGCGGCTTCGAGTTGGACGTTGACGATGGTCAGGTAGTGGCCGAGATTGTCGTGAATCTCGCGGGCGAGGCGGTTGCGTTCCTGCGTGGCGGCGAGTTCCTCCGCCTGGGTGGCGTATTCGGCCAGTTTGTGGTTGGCCGCCTCGAGGTCACGCGTGAGGCGTTCGGCGTTCTCGCGGGCGAGGTGTTCGTTGATCCGCACCTGGGTGATGATCACGACGAAGATGATTCCAGGCGCAATGAACAAGGCATTCGTCAGCGCAACTTCCCAAGTTGAATGATAAAGAATGGGCAGGATGACCGTCGCCAGCACGCCAAGATAAACAGGCCATCGCCAGCGCGGGGAAAGTCGCTCGACAGCGGCGCTCACGAGAGGCAGACCGATGAGCCAGTTGCCGCCTGGTCCGAGTAGAACGCCAATCCCTGTGACGAACGCGCATTGCAGGGAAAAGAAAATGATGTTGCGCGCGTTTGCAGAAAAGCGGCGGAGGAGTTCTTCGTCGAACAGGGCAAGGACGAGATAGGCCGCGCCAAACGAAACACCCACAATGATCTGGAACGCGGTGTAATGAACCGCGCTACGCGAGGCGATGAAAAAGGTGACGATGTAACCCAGCGCCACCATGAAGATCAGCAGGTTTCTGAATTGTTGCGAGAGAAGGGTGGGACGGGTTTGCATGGCGATCTTCCGAAAGAGTGGGCAACATTGATATTGTAGCACTTTCGGAAAAATTGAAGTCCCCGAATGAGAGCCCCGTTTTCTGTGAGAAAACGGGGCTCTCATTCCAGCGGAGAGGGAGGGATTCGAACCCTCGGTGGACCGAAGCCCACAACGGTTTTCGAGACCGTCCCATTCAACCACTCTGGCACCTCTCCAAATTCCTCGTCACGTTCCGCGTGTCGGGTGAGCGGGGCAGATTATAACCTAGATTTCCACGCTGGAATGCAGGTCGGGATAGGCCACGCGATCCAGCCGCTTCTCGCGCAACTTCTCCTTGAGCGCCAGGGCCCCTTTCTGTTCGGCGTGGACAAGGAAGACCTGTTTCAACCTGCCGTTCGCGGCCAGCGCGTATTCGGTGAGCAGGTCCTGGCCCGCGTGAGCCGAGAGTCCGCCAATCGTGGCCACCTCGGCGCGGCGGTTGTACACCTCGCCGAAGATGCGCACCTGCGTTTCGCGGTCCGCGAGGCGGCGGCCGAGCGTATCGGGCGCCTGCCACGAGACGATGCAGATCGTATTGATGGGATTCTCGATGTTGTTCTTCAAATGATGCAGGATGCGCCCAGACTCGGCCATGCCCGAGGCCGAGATGATGACCATCGGGTCCCTGCGTTCGTTCAGCGCCCTGGACTCATCCACCGAGCGGACGTAGGTCAGCATCTTGAAATCCAGCGCGGGGTGGCGCGCCTCCATCACGAACCTGCGCGTCTCTTCGTCGAAATACTGGGAATGTTTGCGGAACACGTCGGAGGCGTTGACCGCCAGCGGGCTGTCCACATACACGGGGATGCGCGGCGCGTCGCCATTGGTCATCATGCGGTTGAGGTTGTAGACCAGTTCCTGCGTCCGCCCGACCGCGAAGGCCGGGACAATGACCTTTCCGCCGCGCGCCGCCGCACGCGCGACCACGTCGCGGAACTCCACAAAGGCCTGCTCCGGGTCGCGGTGCGCCTTGTCGCCGTAGGTTGCTTCCATCAACAGGTAATCCACTTCGCCGGGCAGGACGGGATCGCGCAGGAGGGGCAGTTTGCGGCGGCCGATATCGCCCGAGAACCAGAAGCGGATCTTGCGCCCCTTCTCATCTATCTCCAGCGAGACCGCCGCGGAGCCGAGGATGTGTCCCGCCTCGATGAAACGCGCCGTCACACCGGGCACGGGCTCGAACGGCCGGTCGTATTCGACCTCCGTAAGATACTCCGCCACCCGCTCCGCGTCCTTCTGCGTGTACAACGGCTCGACCGGCTCCTCGCCGCGCCGTGCGCGCTTGCGATTGACGAACTCCACGTCGGATTCCTGGATGTGGCCCGAATCGCGCAACATCACCGCCGAGAGTTGGCGCGTGGCGGGCGTGACGTAGATCGGCCCCTCGTATCCCTGCTTCACCAGGTTGGGCAGGTTGCCCGAATGGTCGATGTGCGCGTGCGAAAGAATCACCGCATCCACTTTGCGCGGGTCGAAGGGGAAGTGCAGGTTGCGGGCGTAGGTGTCGGCCCTTCGGCCCTGGAACAGGCCGCATTCCAGAAGGAGGCGGGCGCCGTTGACCTCCAGCAAATGCTGGGACCCCGTCACCGTCCGGGCCGCGCCGTGGAAGTGGATACGCATTGTCAGCCTCCAAGTACATCCAGAATCTGTGAACCGAATTGTTCGAGCCGCCAGGGGGACGATTCCATGACCGACTTCAAATCGCGCGGGCCGCGCTCGGCCAGCGAAAACAGGAACGGCCGCGGCAGGACGATATCCGATTCGACGCCCATCTTCTGCGCGGCCTTCTTGCGCCACGACTTGAGTTTTTCGAGGCGGACGAGCACCGCGTCGTCCGGACGCTCGGGCCTGGGCCGCCGCACGAGAGGCGCTTCCACCCCTCGAGCCACAGCGGCCAGCATCTCATTTGCCCAGCGTCCCACCTGCCGTTCCGAGAGGCCCAGCCCCAGCAGTTCCTCCCGCGTGGACGGCGCGCCGCGCGCAATGGCGATCAGAATGTCGTCATCCACCACCTTGAAGGGCGGTCGGTCGAGCCGCTCGGCGATGATCTCGCGCGCTTCGCACAGTTCGCGCAGGAGAGTCAGTTCGCGGGCCGACAGATCGCGCCGCCGCGACAGCCGTTCCCAGGCCGGGCCGTTTCGCGAAACGGGTTGTTCGCCCACCCAGCACGCGCGGCGGAAGTCCTCGCGCGCCAACTCCCAGCGTCCGGCGGCAGCGAGGTCGGCGTACAGCATGTCCCGCAGAGACAGGAGATAGTGCGTGTCGAGACGGGCATAGTTGATCTGTTCGGAAGTCAGCGGACGAGCGCCCCAATCGGCTTTCTGGAATTTCTTGTTGACCGCCACCCCGAAATATTCGGCCAGCACGCCCTCCAGCCCGACCTTGTCGCGGCCGAGGATTCGCGCCGCCTGCATGGTATCGAACAGATTGGAGAACGTGAAGCCAAAATCTCGGTACAGGCAGATCAGGTCGTATTCCGCGGCGTGAAAGACCTTTTCGATTTTCGGGTCGGCGAAGATGGGAGCAAGCGGACTTAGATCGGACAGGGCGAATGGATCAACGAGATAATCGGTCTCGGTGGAAAACTGAATCAGGCAGACCTGCTCGCGGTAGGCGTGCAGGGAATTGGACTCGGTATCCACCGCGATGCGCGATTGCTTTGAGAGGTCGGCCGCGAGGGCCGCAAACGATTCGGGCGTCGCCACCCAGACAGGCGGCGGGAGTGTATGCGGCATGGAGGCATATTATAGCGCAAGGCGGGGTTTCGGACTCTCGTCTCCGCGACCGATATTCCCATTGGCTTTCTCCATCACCAGCGCGTCACCCCCATCCTTGTAATATTTATGCCAGATTTCAATCTGCTGATAACCTTCCTGCTCATATAACTGGACCGCGGGGCGATTCTCCGGCCGGACACACAGGCGGATGCGCGGCGTAATAAGCCTCGACTCACAAGCCCGCAACATCTCCCGCGCGATTCCCCGGCGTCGAAACTCGGGCAGGACGCCGATGGTCGCAATCCACGAAAAACCCTTCGAGCGGCGCGGGTCGCCCGCCACAAACCCGACCATGCGCTCGTCCGCCACGGCCTTGAGGCGCACCACGTCGGGGAAGGTCAGCACAGCCATCAGGTCGAGCAGGGGCCAGGAATCATTCTCGAAGCAGGCCCGTTCCAGTTTCAGGAGCGCGCTCAGGTCGAGGAGGGAAGCGGGGAGGATGTTCATCGAAGAAAGAGACCTCCCAAACGGGAGGCCTCTATTTTACACGCGTTATGCACTACACTCTACGCGCTACTTTCCCTTGCCCGCCAGGAAGTTCTCGAGCAGGCTGGTGAACTCCATCGGGAAGATGTACTTCGTGGACGGACTGGTACCGATGGTCTTGAGCGTCTCGAAGTACTGCAATGTCATTGTCTTCTGATCCACCAACTTGGCCGCGCCGAAGATCTTTTCCAGCGCCACCGAGTAGCCTTCGGCGCGCAGGGCCTGGGCCAGTTTCTCGCCCTCGGCCTGCAGGATGGCGGACTGCTTCTGACCCTCGGCGCGCAGGATGGCCGCCTGTTTCTCGCCTTCCGCCACGTTGACCGCGGCCTCGCGCGTACCGGTCGATTCGGTCACCACGGCGCGGCGCACGCGCTCGGCCGACATCTGGCGGTTCATCGCCTCCTGAACTTCGCGCGGCGGGATGATCTCGCGAATCTCCACGTTAGTCACTTTCACGCCCCAGCGTTCGGTCACTTCGTCGAGACGGGTGCGGAGCATGGTGTTGATGTGCTCGCGCTCCGAGAGAACGTCGTCCAGCGGGATGCCGCCGATGACGGCGCGCAGGGTGGTCGTGGCCATGCCCTGCGCGGCCACCTCGAAGTTGCCCACCTGCAGGACCGACTCGGCCGGGTCGAGCACCTTGTAATACCACAGGAAGTCAATCGAGATGGGCGCGTTGTCCTTCGTGATCGAGGTCTGGTGGGGGATTTCGCGCACCTGCTCGCGCAGGTCCACCTTGACGGCGCGGTCCACGACCGGGATGAGCAGGATCAGGCCGGGGCCTTTGGTGCCGATACAGCGGCCGAGGCGAAAGACCACCAGGCGTTGATACTCGGGCACGATGCGGATGGCGTTCGATAGAAAGGCGAACAACCCAAGCATCACCGCGCCGAAGATACACAATGCCGACAGAATACCTACGTCCATAGCGACTCCTTTTTATATATCCATGGATTTGATTATTTCTCGGATTCCGCCTCGACCTCGAGGATGAACCCGTCTCTGCCCGTGACCCTGACCTGTTTGCCGGTCCCAATCGGATTCTTACTGCGGGCGCTCCACAACTCACCAGCCACCTGCACCGACCCGTCCTCGTGGATACGCGTCTTGGCCTCGCCCACCTGCCCGATCAACGTCCCCAGGTCGTGGGTCGGGCGGGTCAGATGCGCCTGCATCGCCTTGCGGATGGCGATCCACAGGAATCCCGCGTAGAAGGCGGAGGCCGCCAGCGCCAGCATCCAGTTGACCGCCGGGCCGCCGCCGTCACTGCGGAACAGGAAGACGGAGCCAACGACCAGTCCCAGAATGGAAAGCCCCAAAAACAACTCGCGCCGCGGTCCGCGGATGGCGTAAAAAAACGGCGCCACGCTTGCCGCCAGCACGATCAATGCCCACAGGTTGAACGAGTTTTGCATCATCGCAAACCCCGCCAGCACCAGTCCGAACAGCGCGCCGATTTCCAGTGCCCCCGTCCCCGGCGTGACCAGCGCCAGCAGGCCCAGCAGGGTGCCCACCAGCAGGAACAGGTAGGCCAGATTGGGGTCAACCAAAATATCCATTTGGATGCTCCTTATCCATTATACAACAAGAACTCTGCGCTCGATTCAATCTACGGCTCGCCCCCTGTTAAAGTTGCGTAAAGGATTCCGCTTTGGGCGGTTTATAATAGGCACGCCATCGAAATCCCCTCCTCAGGAGTCAACGTGAAGTTTCAGAAAATCTGCGTCCTCGGCCTGGGCTACATCGGACTGCCCACCGCCAGCACCTTCGCCGCGAACGGCCTGCAAGTCCTCGGCGTGGACGTCAACCATCGCATCCTCGAAACCCTGCGCAACGGCGGACTGCACATCCACGAGCCGGGCCTGCGCGAAGTGGTGGAGGCGGCGCTTCAATCGGGACGACTGACTGTCTCCGCCCAACCCGCCGAAGCCGACGCCTTCCTGATCGCCGTGCCCACCCCGTTCTACGAAAACGAGACCGGCGAATACGACGGCATGACCTTCAAGAAAGCCGACATGCGCGCCGTCGTCTCGGCCACCGAAGCCATTCTCCCATTTTTGCGAAAGGGCAGCTTGGTTGTGCTCGAATCCACCTCGCCGCCGCGCACGACGGTTGATTTGGTCGGGCCGATCCTCGAAAGGTCCGGCCTGAAAGCGGGCACGGACTTTCACCTCGTTTACTCGCCCGAACGCGTCCTGCCCGGGCAGATCATGAAAGAACTGGTCGAGAACGACCGCGTCATTGGCGGGGTCACGCCCGAGTCCGCCCGCGCCGGGCGCGACCTGTACGCGCTCTTCGTCAAAGGCGACATCATCGAGACCGACGCTACCACCGCGGAAATGGTCAAGTTGATGGAAAATACCTACCGCGACATCAACATCGCCATCGCCAACGAATTCTCGCGCCTCGCCGAACGATTCGGCGTGGACGTGTGGGAGGCCATCCGCCTCGCCAACCGCCACCCGCGCGTGAAGATTCTCTCGCCCGGCACAGGCGTGGGCGGACATTGCATCAGCGTGGACCCCTGGTTCTTCGTCGAGGGTGCGCCCGACCTGAGCGGCCTCATCTACGCCGCGCGCCACCTCAACGACGACCAGCCGCGCTTCGCGCTGGAACTCGTCCGAAAGGCGCTCGGATCGCTGAAAGGCAAACGGATCGCCGCGCTCGGCCTAGCCTTCAAACCCGACGTGGACGACCTGCGCGAGAGTCCCGCCGCCGAGGTGGCCCACCTGCTCCAAAAAGAAGGCGCAACGGTCACCTGCTACGAACCGTTCAAGCCCGACGCCGAGATGCCCGGCCTGACACTCGCGCCCAGCCTCGGATTCGCGCTGGATGGAGCGGATGCGATCGTGTTATTGGTCGGCCACTCGCAGTTCCGCGCGCTGAACCCGGCGCAGGTGGCCGAACTCACCCCCGCGCGCCTCGTCGTGGACATGGTCAACGGCTGGGACGCTTCGGCCTGGCAACGAGCGGGTTTCAAGTTCGCCCGGCTGGGAAGCAACAAACCGCCCGTCGAAAATCGTCAATCGTCAATCGCAGATCGTAAATCGTAAATTGAAAATTCTTTCCGTTTTCGGCACGCGGCCTGAGGCCGTCAAAATGGCCCCGGTGGTGCGGGCGCTCCGCCTCACACCCGGCGTCAATGCGCGCGTCTGCGTCACCGCCCAGCACCGTCAGATGCTCGACCAGGTGCTCGACCTGTTCCAGATTCAGCCCGATTACGACCTCGACCTGATGCGCGATGACCAGTCGCTGGCGGAGTTGAGCGCGGCCATCTTCACCGGTCTCGACCCCGTCCTCGCCGGGTTCCAGCCCGACTGGGTGCTGGTGCAGGGCGACACCACCACCGTCGCCATCACCGCCCTGCTGGCCTACTACCGCCGCGTCCGCGTCGGGCACGTAGAGGCGGGACTGCGCACGCACGACAAGTGGCAGCCCTTCCCCGAGGAGATCAACCGCCGCGTGGCCGGCGTCGCCGCGGACCTGCACTTCGCTCCCACCGAATGGGCGCGGCAAAACCTGCTGCGCGAGGGCGTGGACGACAAATCCATCGCGGTGACCGGCAACCCGGTCATTGACGCCTTGCGCGTGGTCGCCGCCCAGCCCGAGCCGCGTGAAGTCGGCCGGTTGCTCGAAAAGACCGCGGGGAAGCGGCTCGTGCTCGTCACTGCGCACCGCCGCGAGAACTTTGGGCGGCCCCTCGAAGACATCTGCGCCGCGCTCCTGACCCTGGCCCGGCGCGGCGACGCGGAGATCGTCTACCCCGTGCATCTCAACCCGAACGTGCAGGAACCCGTCTATCGCCTCCTGGGCAATATTCCCAACATCACTTTGCTCCCGCCGCTGGATTACCTGCCCCTCGTCCACCTGATGAAACGCGCCGCGCTGATCCTGACCGATTCGGGCGGAATTCAGGAGGAAGCACCCGCTTTCGGCGTACCCGCCCTCGTCCTGCGTGAGGTGACCGAGCGCCCGGAGGGCGTCGAGGCGGGCGTGCTGAAACTGGTCGGAACGGCGACTGGTCGCATCGTCCGCGAAGCGACGCGCCTGCTGGACGACCCGTCCGCCCACGCGGCCATGGCGAAAGCCGTCAATCCCTACGGCGACGGACAGGCGGCTGAACGCATCGTCCGGGCGCTGCTGTCTCATGCCGTTAGTGCTTTGTAATGTCACAGAACCAAATTGTGAGTATAATGAAAACATGAACGCACGTCGGTTTTTGGGGTTATTCCTGTCGTTGTTCCTTCTGCTGGGGAATTGGTCACCTGCGGAGGCGCAGTCCTCGGATAGTGAATTTTTTGCCGAGACCGGACACAACGTCAAAGGGGATTTTCTCCAGTTCTACCGAAGCGTTTCGGATCCCGCCCTGATGTTCGGTTACCCCATCACAGAGCAGTATGTCAACAAGGACGGACTCACGGTTCAATACTTCCAACGGGCGCGCTTTGAATTGAGTCCCGCCCAGCCGGCAGGACAGCGCGTGGCGCTCTCGAACGTCGGCAGGGAAACTTACGTCCCGGCCGGGCAACTGAACATCAACGATCCGCTGGCCTGCGACCTGTACGCGCAAACGGGATTCCCGGTCTGTTATGCTTTCCGAGATTTTTACAACAAATACGGCGGCGCGGCCCAGTTCGGCTACCCGATCTCGCCTTTTGAATTCCATGACGGGGTGATCGTCCAATATTTCGAGAAGGCGCGTTTCGAGTGGCAGCCCTGGCAGGCCGAGGGCCAGCGCGTCGGCTTGACCGATTCGGGCAGGCTGTACTTCGACAAGCTGGGCGAGAATCCCGACCTGCTCAAGCCCGTTCCGCCCGGCGGGGACGTGACCGGACCGACCGTCCTGTCGCTCCAGACGCGCGCTTTCGTGTGGAAGGCGGTCACACTGGCGAACGACCAGCAGTTGGTTTTTGTGGTCGTGCAGGATCAGACCCTGCAACCGGTCTCTGGCGCGCAAGGGAACGCGCGCGTGCAGTGGCCGTCCGGGCAGGTCAGCGACATCCCCTTCACCACCAACAGCAACGGCGTCGGCATCGTCCCGCTTTCGTTCGCAGACCAGCCCTACGGCGTGCTGGTTACCATCGAGATCAGTGTGGCGAAGGACGGCCTGAACGGGAAAACGACGACCTCGTTCCGAATCTGGTATTAACCTGCATCCGACATGAATCCCTTCCAGCGGCTGGAAGGGATTTTTTATTTCAACTCATCGAGATCGAATACGGGGCCGTCCCTGCAGGCCATTTTCCAGCCGCGTGACGAGTGGACTGCACAGACTCCGCATTCGCCGATCCCGCCGCACGGCATCGGCGCGTGGACGAGAAACTGGCTCCCGCTTGGACGCTTCGGATTCTGCCCAAACGTGTCCAGCAAACCGCCAAGCGAATCGCGTTCGACATCCGCGGCGAGGTAGTCGGCCCAGGCTAGGATTTCGGCAAGGGCCTTGCGCGGCTGAACTTCAACAGCCAACGGCAGGCGTTCGGGCGGCGAATCGCTTACGAGTACGATCGCCGCGCCCTGTGCCGATGCAAGGGGTATCAATCCGAGCAAACGCGAGGGAGCGGCGTCCAGCACGGCGAGGGCAACGCGGCGCGCGGAGGGAGGCATGGTGAAGCCGCGCCCAAGAGGGCCGCGCAAAAGCAGGGACGCACCCGGCGTCCACGCGGCGGGCAGGGGCGGGGCGGCGAGGAAACCGTCGGCGTCGGTCCCGGCTGAGAAAACGGAAACAGGCAGGGGGGAGTCCGAGCCGAGGGCATGGGCGAGCAGGTATTGTCCGGGCGCGGGGACCAAGCGCGGCTCGCAGGCGATCCGCCCGGCGGCGCGGGAGTCATCCAAATAACGTTCGACCAGGCGAACTGCATCCATTGCCCCAAGTGTAGCCCAAGTGATGAGGTTGCGCCACTCGATTATAATTACCCGAAACTCAAGGAGGCAGACATGAATATTGCAAGCGTTATTCAAGTGTTTTCGACATTCGGCTGGCTCGTATTCGGCGGTGTGTTGATCGCGATCATCATGCGCTCCAGCCGCCGCCAGCCCGTGGGCGGATTGACCAGCGCACTGATCGGTTCACTGGTGCTGGCAATCGTTCTTACGACTGTTGGCGCGGGCCTAGTCTTTTTGCAAGCCGACCAGTATGGAATCGTTATCTCAGCGCTTCAACCCAAAGGATATCGCTCAGAGCCGCTCGGCCCGGGCCTGCACTGGGTGGTGCCGTTCGTCGAAAGCGTGCGGACGTATTCCATCGCGCGGCAGACGTACACCATGTCCTCGACGCCCACCGAAGGTCAGTCAGTGGGCGATGATTCGATCCAGGCCCGTACGAAAGACGGACAGCAGGTCTTTATTGACGCTTCGGTAATCTATTCAGTAGACCCCGCCAACCTGGTGGGGCTGCACATCAACTGGCAGAACCGTTACGAGGACAACGTCGTACGGCCTGTCGCACGCGAGGCCATCCGCGACGCCGTGTCGCAATACGGCGTGGAGGAAATTGTGAGTTCCCAGCGCGCTGAAATGGAACAATACATCACCGACCAAATCAGGGAAGGGTTTGCCCTTAACAACCTGCTCCTGACCGATTTCCTGCTGCGCAACATCCGCTTTAGCGACGAGTACGCGGCGGCCGTCGAGCAGAAGCAGATCGCCGAACAGCAGGCGCAGCAGGCCAAGTTCGTCGTCGAGCAGAGGAAGCAGGAAGCGGAACAAGCCCGCCAGGTGGCGCAGGGCCAGGCCGATGCGTCCGTGATCGCGGCGGAGGGCGCGGCGCAGGCGCGCTTGATCGAAGCCGAAGCCGAAGCCAAAGCCCTGCAACTCATCGCCCAGGCGCTGGCCGACAACCCGAACCTGCTTTCGTACCTGTACATCAATAAACTGGCGCCCGGCGTACAGACCATCTTCATTCCGACGGGAAACCAGTTCATTCTGCCATTGCCGACAACGACGCCAACAACGCCGTAGCCAATCTGAAAAGGAGTTCGATGCCCATTCCCAAATCGGGTCGGGAGATCCGCCTGACCACTCTTTCGAAGTGCGCCGGTTGAGCGTCGAAACTCAACGCGGAAACGCTGACGCAGGTCCTGCGTCCACTTCAGAGTTTATTTAACCCGGCGGACTATCCCGACCTGCTGGTAGGACTCGATGGTCCCGACGACGCGGCGGTCTGGCGGCTGGACGAATCGCGGGCCGTCGTCATCACGACGGATTTCTTCACCCCGGTCGTTGACGAGGCCTATGACTATGGCGCCATCGCGGCGGCCAACAGTCTCTCGGACGTGTATGCGATGGGCGGAAGGCCGTTCCTGGCATTGAACATCGCCGCCCTGCCCCCGGACCTGCCGGCCGAGATTTCCACCGACATCCTGCGCGGCGGCGCGGAAACGGCGCGCCGCGCAGGCGTGGTCATCGCGGGAGGACACACCGTCCAGGACCAGGAGCCGAAATACGGACTGGTCGTGATCGGTTTCCTCGACCCGCGCCAGATGCTGACCAAGGGCGGCCTGCGTCCCGGCGACGCGCTGGCGCTGACCAAGCCGCTCGGCTTCGGCGTGACGACTACCGCGCTCAAACGCGGCCAGGCAGACGCAGCGGACGTGCGCGAAGTAGTCGAGTGGATGATACGATTGAACAAAACTGCCGGGGAATTGGCCGTGGAGTTCGGTCTGCGCGGCGGGACGGATGTGACCGGGTTCAGCCTGCTCGGCCACGCGTCCGAAATGGCCGCGGCATCGGGAGTCGCTCTTCACATTGACTACGCGCAAATCCCGTTCGTCCCGTCCGCCCATAAATACGCCGAACTGGGCGCGTTCCCCGGCGGCGCGTTCGACAATCAAAGTTACTATAAGGCTAATGTGAAGTTCACAAAAGCATTGAGCGAGCCGGATGAGATGCTGCTCTTCGATCCACAGACCAGCGGCGGCTTGCTGCTGGGCGTCCCGCAAGACAAATTGTCAGCGTTTCAGGCGCGCGGCCGGGAGTTGGATCAGCCAATGTGGATCATCGGGGAAGTACGCGAAGGGAAAGGAATCGAAATAGGTTGAATCGGCCTGCAGAGACGCAATTATCGCGTACAATTAGTCTGACGGGCAGGCTTGTCCGTCAGGAAGGCAAACGATGAGTTCCTGGAATGAAATATTGGTGATTGCGCTGCTGATTCTGGTCAACGGCTTGTTGGCCATGTCGGAGGCGGCGTTAGTGGCATCCCGCAAGGCGCGGCTGGAACAGCAGGTCAATGAAGGGGATCGGGCATCGCGAACCGCACTCGATTTGCTGAAAACTCCCAACACGTTTCTTTCGACGGTCCAGATCGGGATCACGCTGATCTCGGTGCTGGCAGGCGCGTTCGGAGGCGCAACGCTGGCGGAACTGCTGGCAGCCGAACTCGCCAAGATTCCCGCGCTGGGGTCATATAGCGAGTCGCTCGCACTGGGAATCGTGGTCGTAATCATCACTGTGTTGACCATCTGGCTGGGAGAATTGGTTCCCAAACGGCTCGGCCTGCACAGACCGGAGTATATTGCGCGCATTGTCGCCGGGCCGATGTTATTCCTGTCGAAGGCCTTTTCGCCCCTGGTCCGAATCATGAGCGGCGCGACCGATTTGATTCTGCGCCTGCTGGGCGTCAAGGCCACGGATGAGCCCCCCGTCACAGAGGAGGAATTGCAGGTACTGCTCGATCAGGGGACGCGCGCGGGAGTCTTCGAAGAGTCGGAACAGGATATGGTCGAGGGCGTGTTCAGCCTGAGCGATTCGCGCGTGTACTCGTTGATGACCCCGCGCACCGAGGTCGTCTGGCTGGACATCAACGATTCCCCCGACGAAGTCCGCGCCAAGGTGTCGGAGCATGGGTTTTCGCGTTACCCGGTCTGCGATGGCGGCCTGGATCACATCCTGGGCATCGTCAAAGCCAGCGACCTGCTCGTGCCCTCGCTGGCTGGTGTGGATTTCAATTTGAAGGATATGCTTCGGCCCGCGCTTTATATTCCAGAGTCGATGTTCGCATCGCAGGCTTTACAGATGTTCAAGGAGCAAAATCGAAAATTGCTCTTTGTCATTGATGAGTTCGGCACCCTCCAGGGCTTGATCACCTTGAACGACGTCATCGAGGAGATCGTGGGGGATTTCGAGCCCGAACCGCAGGCCACCCAGCGGCAGGACGGCTCCTGGCTGCTGGACGGGATGCTCCCTGTGGATGATTTCAAGGAAATCTTCAACTTCAAGTCCCTGCCCCACGAATCAGAGTACGAAACATTGAGCGGTTTCATCATGCTGTCGCTGAGCCGATTGCCGAGGGCGGGCGATTATTTCGAGTGGAGCAATCTGCGCTTCGAAGTCATGGACATGGACGACCGCCGCGTGGACAAGGTGCTGGTCACGACATTACCTCCCAAACCACACGCCGAAGCCGGGCAGGAGTGAGCGCCGCCCCCCATCGGTCTCTCACCCTTCTCTAAAGCGCCTGAAAGCCCCCGATTCTGTTCGATGGTATAATCTCCGCCCGTATGAGCCCCGAAACTGAAAGCAAAAAGACGAAAATCTGTCCAACCTGTGGGACGCGTTTGAGCGAGAATGCCACACGCTGTCTCGTGTGCGGGACGGAACTGGCCGTCAAACCGGCCGGGCCCGCAAAAAAAGCGCGCACAGAGAAGACCGCGGCCGCTTCGCTCGAGGCAGGCCGTATGCCGCAAGTTACCCTCAGCTTGCCGGCCGCGCTGGGCTTTCTCGCGTTATTTCTGGTGATCGGCGCGGTCGTTGTCTACCTTGGTCTGTCCGCGGGCGGACGCGTGGTGGAGCCGACCCCGGAAGCAACCTCAACCGCGACGCCTACGATCACGCCGACGGCGACGGAAATCCCCACGCTCACCCCCATTCCAACGGCCACACCCATTCCTCCTTTCGACTACACGGTCGCATCCGGGGACACTTGCGGCGGGATCGCGTTCACGTTCGGCGTGTCCGTGCAGAGTATCATCATCTTGAATAACCTGTCCTCGACTTGTCCGCTGACGCCGGGGCAGGTGCTCAAAATTCCCTATCCGACTCCCACCCCCGCGCCTTTGCCCACCGGCACACTGCCACCCGACGCTGCCACTCAGCAGGCTTGTGAGACCGTCGCGTACACTGTGCAGGCCAACGACACACTTTCCAGCATCTCGCAAAATTATGCCGTGCCGATGTCGGCCATCAAGACCTTCAACAATCTTTCGACCGACAACGTCTTCCTCGGCCAGAACCTGTTGATTCCACTGTGCATGCGCGCCACGCCGGAGGGACAGCCGACTGCCACGGCGACCGTCCCGCCTCCTTACCCGGCGCCCAACCTGCTCCTGCCTGCCGACGGCGCGGCCTTCACCCTCGCGAATGACGTGGTCACCCTGCAATGGGCCTCGCTGGGCACACTGCGCGATAACGAGGCCTACCAGGTGATCGTCGAGGATGTGACCGAGGGTCAGGGACGCCGCATCACCGACTACGTCACCGATACCAAATACATCATCCCCACATCCTTCCGCCCGAACGACAACATCGCTCACGTCCTGCGCTGGTGGGTCACCCCGGTCCGCCAGGCCGGGACCGACGAACAGGGACAGCCTATCTGGGCTTCTGCCGGTGCGATGAGCGAGAAACGCGTCTTCACCTGGGTGGGGATTACCATCGAAAGCTCGCCAGCCCCATAGTCCCGAAAGAATCGTCTTTCCCTCCCTGCCGAAACGCAGGGAGTTTTCTTTGTTTTCCCTTGACAAAACGCAGGTTTTGTTTAAAATATGTGAATTATTCAATTTTCTGAATAAAAGAATACAGGAGCGCTTTTTATGGCACCACTTGCTCTCAGTCTCGAAAAGCCCAGGGTAGAAACCATCCGCTTCTCTCTGGAGCCGGCGCGAAACGCCTTGGCAAGCATGATCCTGCTTGTCAAGGATCACGATATGCCGGGCCTGCCCGACTGGGTGACCCTGACGCGTTCCCGCCTGTCGCCGGACGAGTTGTTCCGGCACGAACTGGTGCTGATTGGATTTTATTATGTGATCGCGCCGCAGGGCGAATGGGCTTCATTCGAGGAATACCTGAACGGTCTTTCCCGGTCGGAGCCGGCCGCGCTGAAAGAGAGGCTATTGAAGGCATATGCTCTCGTTGGCGCCGCGCCCGGCACGGCAGTGGATTGGCGGTCTATACTGGCATCTTCCGATTCGTACGTTGATTTCCTCGTCAGCCGTTTCGGCGAAAGCCACGTCAACAGGGAATTGGAAGCCGAGGCCTACCGATACGTCATGGACCCGCCCGCCATGAAGAAATTAATCGTGGATCATCTGCACTGGTTCTGGGATAACCACCTGGCAGGCGAGTGGAAGCGGGTTCTGTCCATGGTGACAGAATCTGTGCGCGCTTTTCAGGAAGTGGACCTCACGGGCATGGATCGAATGGAAGCCGCCCGCTTTGTCACCGGCCAGGACCTCGACGAAACGCACTGGCGGGGCACGCTCGACCAGGTCGAGCGGATCACCTTCGTTCCGAGCGCGCACCTCGGGCCGTACGTCACAAAGATGCCGACCGGCGAGGACAGCATCGCCGTATTATTTGGAGCGCGCCAGCCCGATAACGCCGCCGTCCGCGTTCCCGAACTCGACCGCGCCGACATGGTCGCCCGGCTCGCCGCCCTTGCCGACGACACCCGCCTGCACATCTTGCAAATCATCATCGAGAACGGCGAATCGCGCGCCCAGGACATTATCGAAACCACCGGCTTGAGCCAGCCCAGCGTCTCACGCTACCTGACTCAACTTACCGCAACTGGATACTTGCAGGAAAGGAGGACCGGCGGCGCAAAGGTATACGCACTCAACCGTGACCGCATCGAAAAAACTCTGAAGGCTGTCTCTGCCTTCTTATTAGGCCGTTCGTGAGTTGACCAACGGAGGATGACATGAACAACTGGCATACAGAATTTATGGCCGAATACCAACGACAGCGAATTCGGCGCGAAATGCAACGCATCCGCCTGGAGGAAGAGGCGGGCAGAGCGCCGATCTACCGTCCCGGCTGGATGGCGTATAGAATGTACGATCTCGCCAACTGGATGATCGCAACCGGCAAGCAACTGCGTCGGCGATACGAGATCCCCGCCGCCCAGTGCCCGCCGGCATCTAACAGAAGTTTCGCTCGATGAGCGAACTGTGAGTACACATGAAAAATCAATTCGAAAAGCTAAAGGCAATCTCCAACGAGTTTCCTCGAACCTTCAAGATCATCGTCGTCACGACGTTCATTGACCGCCTCGGCGGCTCGATGCTCTTCCCGTTCTTCGCGTTGTACATCACCAAACGCTTCAACGTCGGGATGAGCGATGTCGGCTGGCTGTTCCTCATCTTCTCGATCACCAGTTTCATCGGGAGCTTCATGGGCGGCGCGCTGACCGACCGCTTCGGCCGCCGCAAGATGATCATCTTCAGCCTGGTGGCCTCCTCGTTGAGCACCGCCGCGATGGGCCTGGTGGACACGCTCGAGGGCTTCTACATCATCGGCGTCGTCTCGGGCCTCTTCACTGACGTGGGCGGCCCGGCGCAACAGGCCATCATGGCAGACATCCTGCCCGAAGAGAAACGCGCCCAGGGCTTCGGCATCATCCGCGTGACCTTCAACCTAGCCGTCGTCTTCGGGCCGATCATCGGCGGACTGGTGGCGGCGCGTTCCTACACCGCCCTGTTCCTGATGGACGCGGTCATCAGCATCATCTCGGCCGCCATCGTCTACCTCAACATCCCCGAGACCAAACCCGCGCCTCAACCGCACGAGGAACCCGAAACCTTCGGCCAGACGTTCATCGGCTACGGGCGCGTGATGCGCGACGCCGTCTTCATGCTCTTCATCTTCGCCGGCATGCTTTCGGGCCTGGTCTACATGAACATGAACACCACCCTCGGCGTCTTCCTGCGCGACAATTACGGCGTCCCCGAGGACAGGTACGCGTACATCCTCAGCATCAATGCCGCGATGGTGGTGCTCTTCCAATTCTGGATCACGCGGCGCATCGAAAAACTTCCGCCCATGCTGGTCATGGCCGCGGGCACGGCCCTCTACGCCGTCGGCTTTGCCATGTACGGCTTCGTCGGCAACTACGGGATGTTCATCCTGGCCATGGTGGTCATCACCATCGGCGAGATGCTGGTGGCGCCCGTCGGACAGGCGCTGGTCGTCAGTTTCGCCCCCGAACAGATGCGCGGACGATACAGCGCGGTCTTTGGCATCCTCGCCTGGGGCATACCCTTTGCGGTCGGCCCCCTGCTGGCAGGCCAGATCATTGATAATCTTGACTCGAACTGGCTGTGGTACGCATGCGGCATCGTCGGGACACTATCCGTGCTGGGCTACATCATCCTGCACCGCGTCCACCCCGCAAAGGAATTGATGGAAGCGCCGTCGGGCGTGCCCTCCGCCGCTTGAGATCGATTCTTCCCCTCACTTTGTTGGGCCGACATTTACGCTGTCGGCCCAATATCGTTTAAGGGCGCAAAATGCTGGTAAACTGTTTCCACATGCACAAAGCCCGGGATCGAAAAGTGACGAGCGCCCAAAGCCCCTGGCGAAATGTTGTCCGAGCCACATTGCCACGCGGCCAATCAAAGTGAAGGATTTACCCGGAGGGATTCCATGAAAGTCGAACTGATTCACAAAACGCCAAACGGCGCGGCGAAACCCACCCCCCTGCTCTTCGTCCACGGCAAGTGGCACGCGGCCTGGTGCTGGGAGGAATACTTCCTGCCGTATTTCGCGGAGCGTGGATACAACGCCCACGCCCTCAGCCTGCGCGGACACGGCGCCAGCGAAGGCAGGATCTGGGGCGCGTCCATCGCGGATTACATCTCGGATGTGGCGCAGGCCGCGGGTCGGTTGGACGCGCCGCCCGTCGTCATCGGTCACTCGATGGGCGGATTCATCACCCAGAAATATCTCGAGTCGCACGCCGCGCACGCCGCGATCTTGTTGACTTCCGTCCCATATTACGGTCTCTGGCCCGCAACATTCTCCTTGCTCATGCGGCGGCCGCTGGCCGTGTTAAAAGTGCTGGCAACCCTGCGATTGTACCCAGTAGTGGAGACGCCCGCGCTGGCGCAATACGCCTTGTTCTCGAGTGACATGCCCAGGGAAAAGGCCGCGGCGTATCAAAAACGCCTGTGCGATGAATCGTTCCGCGCCTATCTCGACGAACTGGGACTCAACCTCGCGCGCCCAAAGCGCGTCAAAACCCCGATGCTCGTGATCGGCGCGGCGAGGGACGCGGTCATCTCTCGCAAGGCAGTGAACGACACCGCGCGGGCTTACGGGACGAAAGCCGAGTTCTTCGACATGGCGCACGATGTGATGCTCGAAGCGAATTGGAAACTCGCGGCCGACAGAATCCTGGAATGGCTGAAGGAAAAAGGGCTGTGAAAACGGCGTCGAAAACCATCGGCGTTCTGCTCGTTCTCGCGGGCGCGGTCTGGTTCCTGCAGGGCATCACCCTCCTGCCCGGCAGTTTCATGACGGGCGACCCGCAGTGGGCAGTGAACGGCGGAGTCGTCATGCTCATTGGAGCGGGCCTGTTTTACGGGGGCAATCGCAAATAAAATGACGGACGGCGGCCACGCTCGGACCTTCGACACCCTCGCGCCCCTGTTCGAAAAAGCCCTCGCTTCGCGCGGGACTTTGATGGACTCGCGCCACGAGACGGCCTTCCGCCTCTTCAACGGATTCGCCGAAGGCTGGCCCGACCTCGCGCTGGACATCTACGGGCGCACACTCGTCATCCACGACCACGCGGACGATCCATTGCAAAGTCAGCCTCACATTCAGGAAGCGACCACCTTCCTGCAAAACTCCCTGCCCTGGCTGCGCGCAGGAATCGTAAAAACGAGAAACGCCAAATCGCAGCAGGACCAACGCGGGCGTCTCGTCTTCGGCAATAAGCCCGACCAAAAAGTCATAGAGCATGGCGTCTGGTATGCGCTCGACCTGACGCTCAACCGCGACGCGAGTCTCTATCTCGATACGCGCAACCTGCGAAAATGGCTCATCGAAAACATGCGCGGCAGGACCGTGCTCAACACGTTTGCTTACACGGGCAGTCTGGGCGCAGCGGCGCTGGCGGGAGGCGCGAGCCGCGTCGTCCAGCAGGACCGCAGCCGCAAATTTCTCAATCTCGCGAAAACGACATATACGCTCAACGGCTTCCCGATCCACAAGGAAGACTTTATCGCGGACGACTTCTTCCCCACCGTCGGCGGCCTCAGACACGCAAAACAGGCCTTCGACTGCGTCATCCTCGATCCCCCATTCTTTTCCGCAACGGACAGAGGCAGAGTAGACCAGGTCCGCGAAAGCGCGCGTCTCATCAACAAGGTGCGCCCATTGGTGAACGATGGCGGATATCTGATCGCAGTCAACAACGCGTTATTCGTCAGCGGGCAGGAGTACATGCGCACGCTGGAAGAGTTATGCGAAGATGGTTATCTAAAAATCGGGGAATTGATTTCCATCCCCGACGATTTCGTCGGCTATCATCAAATTGACGAGTCCATCACCGACCCAACTCCGTTCAACCATTCCACCAAGATCGCAGTGCTGGACGTAAAGCGCAAAACAATCTCTTGAACGACCGGATGGGCGGCCCGGTTAAATATACCCATAAGCACATTATAAAACTCGCTTTCATCTGAAATGAGTGATCTGTAAGGCGATGCTACTTGAAACCGGGAGGATTTCGTGCTAATGTAAGTTTGAGCTCCTTCAAAGGAGATGAAACATGTGCAAGAAAATCCTCGTCCCGTTGGATGGCTCAACCCTTGCAGAAGCGGCATTGCCTCATGCGATGGCGCTGGCAAAATCGGAAAACGCGGAGGTCGTCATCCTCCGTGTGCCAATCGTTCCCGCCAGGGAATTCTTCGGCCATAACGACGCCATGAGGGCCGCGATCAACAAGAAGATCGACGACGAATCCGACCAGTACGTGCGCGAGAAGGTCCGCAGATTGAAGATGGGGATCGTAAAGGTTATAGGTGTTGTGCGGGAAGGCCCGGTGCCTGAAACAATCACTAAAGTCGCCGACGAGGTCGGCGCGGACCTGATCGCCATGTCCACGCACGGCTGCACAGGCATTCGCCGCTGGCTGAAGGGCAGTGTCGCGGAAGAGGTCGTCCACCTGACTCACATCCCCGTCATGTTGATCCATCCCAACTAGCCGCCCGGAATCGACAGGGTCGAACAAAACTCCGAAGCCGCCGCGACCTCGGAGTTTTGTTCGAAAGTCATCGCGCTCAATCCGCGCGCGACGCCCACGCGTCGATCTCAACTTTGTACATCGGGCTGGCCAATGCCGCCACATACACCAGGGTACTGCATGGTTTATGTCCCTGTAATTTGGCGGCTACCAACTCGCGTCGTTTGGTTGTATCAATTTCACCCACCAGGTAATAGGTGAGTTTTACAATGTCTTTCACGTCCATCTTCGCGGCGCGCAGGTTGCGGAGGATGTTTTCCAGGGCCGCGTCAATCTGTCCGAGGGGGTCCTCTGGTACACTGCCATCTTCCCTCATGCCGACCTGCCCCGAAAGGATCAACATGCGCTCATTCCCTGTTATTTCGATTTGATGAACGTAGCCACCAATCGGTGGGTGGACATTTTGCGGGTTGCGAAATTCCTTCATTACGTTTCTCCGAATCAGCGAATCGGTTCGAGGAAATAATCGGGGCGGATGAGCGGCGCCTCGGCAGACCAGCCTTCGAGTCCGTTTGGCAGGCGCACCTTCCACCATAGGTATGCCCTGTCACCGCCGGGTGTGGCCCTGCGTGTGCAGACTGGCCCGCCGATCACTTCCATGCGCGTGCCGGGATTATTCGTCAGGATAATGGGCCAGTTCAGCCCGGGGCCGGTGCGGAAGTTCAGCCGATAGAGCACACGGACGCTGTCGCCGACGCGGATGCGGGTGACGGCCGAGGGGCAGGCGTTCGGGTCGGACGTGGGGACAGGCTCGGTCGGCGCGGGAAGCGGGGTGGAGGTCGAGGTGGGAGACGGCGTCGGTGTGTCTCCAGGTGGAGGCTGGGCCGTGAAGGTCGCGGTCGGCGTATCTGTGGCCGGGGGTACGGGCGTGAAGGTCGCGGACGCGGGGACGGGCGTCTCGGTGACGGTTGGCGGGAGAGGCGTATCCGTCGCAGTGGCAGAGGGCGGCGCTGGCGTCACAGTTGCAGGTGCAGGCGGTTGCTGACATCCGCGCAAAAGCAGGATAATCAGGATGATCGTCAGGATGACCGCGACGACCAATTTGAAGAGGTCGTAGCCCGGAACAAATCTCGACCCGCTGGTCTGTGCCATGAATCACCCCACTTTCTTCTTATCGGCCAACTCACGCGCCTGCCGCAGAATGGATCGTTCGTTGATAAAGCGTTGAAGCAGGTCGCCCAGCGCCTCCTCGAATTCATCCAGGGTGAGATTCGCCAACTGCTCGTACATGTAAATCCCCGACTGGTTCAGCCGCTTCGCGATCACGGGGCCGATGCCTTTGATGGCGACGAGGTCGTCGGGGTTGGGCGGAGGCGACGCGTAACGCGTCTTTTGCGTGGGGGCCAGGGACGCGGCCGATTCGCCGCGCGGCTCGGGCCTGGCGCGCCGCCAGTAGAACCAGTCAATCACCCATTCGATCAACCATCCGATCAACAAGCCAAGCACGAGCGCGGCAACAGTGTTCATGGTCGCTCCTCATTCCCGAACTGCAAATTGGGCAGTGAAAGTGTGGCCTACGGCAATTATATCGTTTGAATGAAAATATTATAATGGCCTCCAGAGGCAAACAATGGATATCACCCAAACCCTATACGTCACGGACCGAAAAGCCTGGCGCGCCTGGCTGAAGAAGCACTACCGGACCGAAAAGGAGATCTGGCTGGTCTATCCCAACAAAGCGACGGGCAAGCCGCGCATTCTCTACAACGACGCAGTGGAAGAGGCTTTGTGCTTCGGCTGGATCGACAGCCTCATCAAGAAATTGGATGCAGACCACGCCGTCCAACGCTTCTCGCCGCGCAAGCCGAATTCGAAATACTCGCAAGCCAACATCGAGCGCCTGCGGGCATTAGTGGCACAGAAGAAGGTGGTCAAGGAAGTAGCGGAGACACTGGGTGATGTATTGAACCAGAAGTTCGTCGTCCCGCCCGATATTATGAAAACCATCAAGGCCAACAAGCAGGCATGGAAGAATTTCCAGACTTTTTCGGATTCTTATATTCGAATTCGTATCGCCTTCATTGAAGGGGCGCGCAAACATCCCGAAGTGTTCCAGACGCGACTACGGTATTTCATCAAGATGACCGAAAAGAACAAGATTTTTGGATACGGCGGAATCAAGAAGCATTTCTGAGCGAACAAACAACGCGGGGGCAAAATTCCGTGCTATACTTTTGGAAGAAGCAATGGTGGGTTTTGCATTGTTGCGTCTGTCAATTGGCGGAGGAGACATGAACACAAAATACAAACCACTTGCCGAACGATTGAACGCCCTGCCGAACGGATTCCCGCCCACGGGCGATGGCAGGGAATTGAAATTGCTGGCGAAGTTATTCACACCCGAAGAGGCGGAACTGGCCGCGCAGTTGCAACCCTCGCTGGAGATCGTCGAGGAGATCGCGGCGCGGACGGGGAGAGATATTGCAGACTTGCGTGACCAACTCAAAGGGATGTCCCGACGCGGGTTGATCGAGGCGGGGCGAAAGGACGGCGCGCTGGGGTTCAAGCTAATGCCATTCGTTGTCGGCATCTATGAGATGCAAGTCCACGCAATGGACGCGGAACTGGCGCGCCTGTTCGAGGAGTATTTCCAGAGCGCGTTCAAAGAGATGCTGACGATCAAACCCCAATTCCATCGCGTCATCCCGGTGTACGAAACGGTTCGCAATTCGATGGAGGTGCGCCCCTTCGAGAGCGCGGCCGAGATCGTCAATGCCATGCAGTCGTGGGGCGTACTGGATTGCATCTGCCGAAAACAGAAGACGCTGATTGGAGAGGCCTGCGGACACCCAATCGACGTTTGCATGATCCTTGACCCGCGCCCGAACGCGTTCGACAAAAGCGCCGCCATCCGTGCCCTGTCCCGCGACGAAGCGATGGGGACGTTGCGCCGCGCCGCCGAGGCGGGACTCGTCCATTCGGTCAGCAACAGCGCCGAGGGGGTGTATTACATCTGCAATTGCTGCACCTGCTCGTGCGGAATCCTGCGCGGCATGGCCGAGTTGGGAATCGCCAACGTAATAGCGAGTTCGGCCTTTGTCAACCAGGTGGACGAGGTCCTGTGCAACGGTTGCGAGGATTGCATCAAGGCTTGTCAGTTCAACGCGCTTTCGATGGATGGGTTATTGGCAAAAGTGGATGCAGTCCGTTGTACTGGCTGTGGCGTGTGCGTGATTCACTGCTCCACGGGCGCGCTGGGTCTCGTGCGGAGGCCCGTGGAGGAAGTGAAGCCCATCCCACAGACGCACGCAGATTGGAGTGCGCAGAGAATCGCAGGGCGTGGGCTCCCTTAAGGCGCCTTCCTGTTATACGACAGCGCGTTCGTTGTAAAGAATCCACAGTTTTTGTAAGGCCTGTTCCAATCTCTCCCCCAGCGCCTGTCCCCTTTGCGTGGTGACATCGTCCGCATTGTCGAAGACTACGTAGGGGATCTGGATGCCTTGGATTGTCAGGTACTGCGGATCGCCCTGGCTCACTTCGCCCCAGTCAACCTCTTTGTAGAGACGTTCCAGTTTCCAATCGGGCAGGGAATGCTCCAGGATGCTGTCAGGTTTTTCGGGATTGAATCGTTTACGGTTCTTTCGCAGCGATTCCTCCCAGGCGACGTCGATGTAGAGCACCGCCATTTTGGGAAGCATTTGCGGGTGGATGTGGGAGAACGCCGATTTGTATCCACCATGTTCCGACCCGCGCGAAAATTCCACAATGGTCGTGTACTCATCCGCGTAATGGGCGATATCCCGCAGTCTCTTTTGGTATTCCAACCCCATGCGCTCGACCAGCAAATCCCAGAGATACCGATGAAGGAACATTCCCTGGCTGTCGGTGTGCAACCTTGGATGGCCCATTTTTTCCAACAAACCATCCTCTTCGAACCAGGTCCAAAGCATCGGAAAGTCGTCAATCTCTTCGAATTTACCGATATGAAAACGCCGCTCCCTCTCGTCCGAGGGAACCTTTTTCAGGTAGTCAATGATCTCGCTTTTCCCGGCCGCGGGCCTGGCGATCAGCAGGATGATATCGAATGTATTTTTTTCGCGCACAATATTTTCCCTTCCAACCAGGATCAATGGTCACATCAGCGTCATGAAATCTTTCGCCAGGGCGACTTCGCCCGGGAAAGCGGTGCGCGCCTCCGCAACGAGGTCGCCAGCCGCATATTTCCCGGTCGGATAGTGGATCAGGTATAAACGGCCAACCTCCGCCTTTCGGGCGATTTCACCGGCCTGTTTTGCCGACGAATGCCCGGCAACTTGCCCCGCGGCTTCGTGCAGAAGGATATCGGCTCCAGTGGCCAGGCGGATGACCTCGTTGCACGGTTCTGTGTCGCATGAATAGGCGATAACATGATTGGACGTTTTGAGTTGAACATGCAAGCCGATGTTGGGAATCACATGATGTACTGGCGAGGTGTGAATAACGAAATCGGAACAATCCAGCACAGGCGTCATTTCCACGGGCGGAATGCGATGAAACACAACAGGGAAAAAGCCGGGAAATTCTGACCAGTCATACAAGTTCATGAGCGCCTCGACCCGGTCAATGGTGAAATCCAGCCCGTGGATTTCGAGCGGGCGTTTTCGTCCCATGAGCCACATATTCATCAACAACTGCGGGATTCCCAGGGTGTGATCCATGTGGAAGTGGGTCGCGATAATATCAGTCAAGTCGTTGGAATCCAGCCCGGCTTGCTCCAGCCGCGAGGCGGTGTTGCTCCCCGGCGCGTCAACCAACACCATGCGTTCGTCGCCGACCAAAACCATGTGCGTATTTTCGTTGTTTTGTGTGGGGAGTGCATTGGACGATCCCAGGATGATCAATTTCTGCATGATGGTTATTTGATTCCAGAATGAAGAAAACTTTCGACGAAGCGGCGCTGGAAGATCAGGAAGACAATGAAAAGCGGGGCAATGACCATCAAAGTGGCGGCGCTTAGCAACGACCATTGGGCGCCAATTTCGCCCAGCTGGGTGAAGCGCACCAGCCCGGCGGTCAGCGGGCGGCTCTTGTCGCTATTGGTGATGATCAGGGGCCAGAGGAATTCATTCCAATGCCATGTTACGGAGGAAAGCCCGAACGCAACCAGCGACGGGATCGAAGGCGGGAGGTAGATATGAACGATCAGTTGCCGCCACGAACAGCCGTCCATGATGCCTGCGTCCACCAGGTCGCGCGGCACTTCCATGAAAGCCTGCCGCACCAGGAATACCCCAAACGCCGATCCGAAATAAGGAATGGCGATTGCCAGCAAGGTATCAAAAATACCCAATTGTCGAATTGTGGCAAAGTTGGGCGCAAGTAAAGCCGTGGTGGGAATCATCATTTGAAGCAGGATGAAGAAAAAGAGCCATTTTTTTCCGGCGAATTCGTAGCGGGCAAACGCGAAACCGCCCAAAATAATGGTCACGAGTTGGACGGCAAGGATCATCAAGACGATGAGGATGGTGTTGACGTAATACTGACCAAACGGCGCCAGCGACCAGGCTCGGGCGTAGTTTCCCATCGTCAGGGCGCCGCCAAACCAGACGTCGCCCGGCCCGATCGGGTCCGATGCGGGGCGGAAAGAGGCGACAATTGCCCATAGCACGGGAATCATCCAAAACAGCCCAAGGACCGCAGTCAGGAGCGTTGTCGCCCCGCTTCCGATTTTGGAAAGGATGTTCCTTGTGCTCATCTCAGTTTTCCTTCCGCTCGGAAACGAGGAAATTCGTAATGGTGAAAAACAGCAGGATAACGACAAAGATGACCGTGATGGCGGCGGAAAGCCCGATGTTCTGGTTTTCGAACCGCTCCAGCCACAGGTCGAACAAAAGCACGGTGCTGGCAAAACTGGGACCGCCGCTGGTCAACACGAAAATGTGATCCACGGTTCGGAAGGCGTCAATGAAAGCGACGGTCGAAATGAACACCGTCGTGCGCCTGAGCAGTGGGAAGGTGATGCGCCATAGCATCTGCCAGCCGTTGGCGCCGTCCAATGCGGCCGCCTCGTATACGTCGGATGGCAGGTTTTGCAGCCCGGCCAGGTAAAAGATCATGTAATACCCGGCGTTCTTCCAGATTGCGACGATCATCACCGAAAGCAGAGCGAGATTGGGATTGCCCGTCCAGTTTTCCGGGCCTGTATAGCCAAGATTATGCAGGGCAGAATTGAACAGTCCATAACTTGGCGTAAACAGGAATAGCCATATGGTGGCGGCACTCACCATGGGCATCACCATCGGATGAAAGAAGGCGAGGCGGAAAAAGCCCGTCAGCCGCATTTTGCGGTTCACCAACAAGGCGAACAGGAAGCCCAACAGAATGCTGAGAGGCACCGTACCAATCACATAATAAAAGGTGTTTGTTACTGTTTGTGAAAAATAGGGGTCCGAAAATAACTCGCGATAATTTCCCAATCCTATAAAAGTCGGCTCGCGAAAGCGGGCAATATTCATTCTTTGAAGGAAAAAACTCTGGTAGACAGAAAGGATGACCGGCCAGACTGTAAACACTGCCACAAAAACCAGGGTTGGAAGTGTCAGCAGGTAGGGCAGAATAAAGAATCGATGACGGGAGAGTTGCCGACTATGAGGGGCCATGCCAGACTCTTTATTGTAATGGGGCGCTCACAGAGGAGCGCCCCACACATGCTTGGACGATTTTACTGGCAGAAAGGCTGTAGGGCCGCTTCCGCTTCTGCCTGGGCGGCGTTCATCGCGTCGGTGGGACTCATCTCTCCGTTGAACGCCTTTTGAATGTAACTGTGGAAAATGCCCCGCACTTCGCCCAGGTCTTGAATGGCGAGTTCGGCCTGCGCGTATTGCAAGGCATCACGCGCCTGGAGCGCTTGCGGAACCTCGGCAACGTAGGCTTGCATGGCGTCGGTGTCATAGGCGCTGGCGCGGCTGGCGATGTAGCCGGTCTGGATGCTGAAATCCGCAGCCAATTCCGGTGAGGTGATGAACTCGATGAATTTCCAGGCCGCATCCTGCTTTTCCTGCGGAGCGCCCTTGAGGATGTAGAAGTTGCCGCCGCCGGGGACGCTTGCGTACGCGCCTTCTTCCCTGCCGGGATAGGGCATCACGCCGACTTCAAACTGTGCCTGGGAAAGGATGCTGGTCAGGCTCCCCGTGGTGTGCGCGATCATGGCGGTGCTTCCGCTGGCGAAGTCGGTCGGGTCGGTGGGCCAGGTTGCCTGGACTCCGGGCGGCATGGCCCCGTAGACGGCGGAAAGATCGTTGTAGTATTGAATCGCTTCAATCACCTTGGGATCATTGAAGGCTACATGGCAATCATCAATGAAGATGTTCTGTCCATTGCCAATCGCCAGCGGCTGGAAGAGCCAGTACGGCCAATCGGAGGAGAAGTGCATTCCCCAATTGGTGGCATCTCCACTGGCAACGGTCAGCGTTTGCGCGGCCGCGGCCCAGGAATCCCAACTGGTGGGCGGCTCCAGCCCTGCCTGCTCGAACATATCTGCATTATAGTAAAGCACCACGGCGCTGCGCTGGAAGGGGATGCTCCACAACTGACCATCATAGTAGGAGTTCGCCAAAAACGCGGGCGGGAAATCATTCACATAGGCGTCTCCATTGTCCATGGAGGCAACATAGTCATCCAGTGGGGCAATGTAATCGGCGTTGATGAGATCGTAGAGACTGGTGGCAAGCAGGACTGCCAACGCGGGCGGCTCGCCGCCGCCGTCGATGGTGGTCTGGATGGCGGTTTGAACATCTGCATATCCACCGGAGAACACAGGTTCAACGGTAATATACGGATATTCAGCCTGGAACGCCTCGATGTAGCCGTTCAAAATCTTGGCGATGGGTGCATCCACGGCGACCGGGTAGAACACCTGGATGGTCACAGGTTCGGGAGCGGCTTCGGTAGCCGGCGGTTCGGTGGGCTCTGGCGTCGCCGCCGGTGGCTGGGTCGCGGGGCTTTCGGTGGCGGCGGGTGTCCCACATGCGGTCAATAACAACAGGGCGACCATCATTACAACGAACGATCTTTTCAGGGTGGGTAACATTTTGTTCTCCTTTGTGAAGTATTTTCTATGTACGAATGGATCGTACAATATTCAACTCTACAAAATCGGAATTGAAGCAGACCTCGCTGAAAGCAGCGGGCTGGTTTTCTGTTGTAAAAATAGTCGACCAGACACTCAAGACGCGTATGCCTTCTGTCAATTCCAAAATTCGAGCGACTTCTGCGGTCAAGGAAGTAACGCGAATCCGCGATTGGATTTGGTTCATCACAAATTCTTTCGAGGAAGACAGGAAATCAACCATGTTGCCATCGAAGGCATCCCAATGCAGTCCTGCGGCCTCCATGATAGGAGAGATAAAATCGTCAACGTAGATCACCGGTTGGCGGTCGGCCCGCACGAGCCGCTTGATGTGACGCAGTTGCGTATCGGGCGGCACATTAAGGGCATCATAAACGTTCGCTGTTACTTGCTCGAAACTCATGGACAGGGTTTCAAAGCCTGGCGCATATCCGCTTTTCCGTATGATCTGGGCGAACGGCAGGAATTCGTTGAGGGGATCCTGAATCACATGGGAACTGGCTACGAACGTACCAACCCCATGCCGCCTCACAATGACCCCTTCTTTTTCCAGTAATATATAGGCTTCACGTACTGTATTTCGGCTGACCCCCAGTTGTTTGGCAATTAACGATTCGGACGGCAGGGGATCATTGCGTGTAAGTCCGCTCTGCTTGATGTAATTAAGCAGGTCTACTTTCACCTGTTTGGAACGGGTGGCAGTATTGATCGGCATGCCGCTGAACCTCGTCGGGTAAATGGGTGCACCGCAAGACGTTGGACGTCCAACATCTAATACCAGTATAATGGTTTTGTGCTATTTGTCAACAACCAATTTTCGGGGTAACTTCTTGCCAATTTCCTGCAGCCGCGTCCGCCCCGTTGACCACCACACCCTCCCAAACCCTTGCGTTGCGACCGCAGGGAGGGGCGAAGCCGTGTCGAAACGGGACACCCTCCCCCACCCCGAACCGACCTTCCCCCCGCGCACCGACATCCGTTCCCGTCCGTGATTCCGTGACAGAGTCCGTTAACCACCACACCCTCCCAAACCCTTGCGCTGTGACCGCAGGGAGGGGCGAAGCCGTGTCGAAACGGGACACTCTCCCCCACCCCGAAGCGACCTTCCACCCGCGCGCCGTCCATCCGTTCCCGTCCGTGATTCCGTGACAGAGTCCGTTGACCACCACACCCTCCCCCACCCCGAAGCGACCTTCCACCCGCACGCCGTCTGTTCGCCGAAGGTTCGTGGGTCCCACATCGTACCCGCAGGGTATTCGCGGACGGTTCCCCCCACCCACCACACCTCCCGAAACGGGACACCCTCCCCCCAGTCCGAAGCCGATGGGGTGAGCTTGTCGAA
>JBFMCC010000028.1:0-115956 GCA_040754535.1 Chloroflexota bacterium | reverse complement strand
GGCTCACTTTCGTGATCGCCGCCGTCAAGGTCGTCTTCCCGTGATCAATGTGCCCCATCGTCCCCACGTTCAAATGCGGCTTGCTCCGATCAAATTTCTGCTTCGCCATTTCGTCTCTCCTTTTTCTGACAAGAATACTAATTGCCAGCAATCCGAGAGCCCATGGTGGGAATTGAACCCACGACCACACCCTTACCAAGGGTGTGCTCTACCGACTGAGCTACATGGGCCTGTCCTTGCTGCCGGCCTGCGGCCGGAGTGGGCGGTGAAGGATTCGAACCTCCGAAGTCTTCTGACAACTGATTTACAGTCAGTCCCCTTTGGCCACTTGGGTAACCGCCCGGGTCAGGTTGTTAATTGTTACTGGCTCGAGTTCAAGGCCATTGCTGGTCTTGAACGCCAACCAATAACTATGGAGCCGACGACGAGAATCGAACTCGTAACCGCCCGCTTACAAGGCGGGTGCTCTGCCGATTGAGCTACGTCGGCAAGGGTGTGCCCGGTTTTTAAGCAGGCAGATTATACCAGCGCCCTTACCCACCTGCAAGGTTTGGGCAATTAAATTGCTCCAGAGAGTCTGGAGCGACGGGTTGAGAGTTTATCAGAATTCGATATGAGCGTCAAGCCTGCAACGTCGACGCACAAGGCCTTCTCAAAGTCGAAAGAGCCGCAACGCGAATGACGCAAAGAAGCCAAAGAAAATTCGCGAAATTTGCCCATTTGCGCCACACCTGCACTGCACCGAACGCAGTGCGGTGCAAGTGTTCGCGTTCCAAAGCGGGCAATTTCTCTCAGGCGGCTCTGAGAAATCATAATTCGACGCGGGAAAACGCGCGCCTGAACTTCAGACACTTCCTCGTTTTATGGCTCTCGCCGCCGTCCCCGGCAGCGTAGCGCACCCGTGTCAAGCGCCGGGGACGGCGCTTAGAGCAGTTTTTGGCAACTGTCCGAGCTTTTGTCCGAACCTCAACGCGCGCCTCTTGACAAATCACAGAAATATCGTAAAATATAGAACAAAAGTTCTATTCATGAAAACCAACCGCTTTTCCCTCGTGCTCGAATCCCTGACAGAACTCGCATCCGAGATCGACGCGGCACATGCGGACCCGCGGCCTGCCCTGCCGCTCTTGAGCGAAGTCCTGACGGAATTGGGGCCGCTGCCTGCCAACGCGCTGTTCCTCGGCCTGGCGGACGACGGCCTCCCTGTCCTGCTCGACTTGCGCGATTCGGTGCCGGGCCCGCTTCTCGTCGCGGGAGATGCGCAGGTCGGAAAGACCGCCTTCCTTCAAACGGTTGCGCTGGCCGCGGCGCGCGTCCACGATCCAAACAATGTCCGGTTCGGCATCATAACGGATACTCCGCAGGAGTGGGAATCGTTGGGCTCCCTCCCGCACTTGCTCGGGGTCTACAACACCCAAGGCAACGAGGCGGCTGATTTCATCACATCCTTGCACCACTGGGCGCACGACAACCGTCAAACCAGCCAATACATCCTGCTTTTGATTGATGAATTGGCAGACATCGGCGGAGAGAATTTCAAAGCAAGCCAGGCGCTGCGCTGGTTGTTCCTGCGCGGACCCAGCCGCCGCGTCTGGCCGATTGTGACCTTGACCGGAGACCGCGCCAGGCAGGTCCTGCCCTGGCTCGATTTCTTCCGCACGCGCATCTTCGGAAAAATGCAGCCTTCGAACAGCCGTGAACACCTAGTGCGCGAGGATACGCGTGACCTAGATTCCCTGCTGGCCAACGCGCAGTTCGCCCTGCGCGAGGGCAGGGGTTGGTTGCGCTTCTGGATTCCGCAAATGGATTAGGAGCAAGATGAACACTGGAATGTTATGGTTCGACAACGACCCGAAGACCGCCCTGGTCGCCAAGATCAAAAACGCCGCCGAATATTACCGCAATAAATACGGCCTGACCCCCAACCTGTGCCTCGTGCACCCCAGTATGCTGGACAAGACTCCCCCCGACGGCGGGAAGATGACTATCCGCCCACTTCGCGCCGTCCTGCCCGGGCACCTGTGGATCGGGATGGCAGACAAGAATTAACGCAAGACCGCGCGAACCGTCTCGCCTTAAGATAAAAACGACGCGAACTGGCCGCGTCGTTTTTGTCTAGCCGATTGCCACCACCACCGCAACGGCATGATCATGACTGTGGCTCAGGCTCACCGACCATTCAGTCAACCCCTTCTCCTTTGCCATTCTTTCCGCCGCGCCATGCAGGACCAGCCGCGGCGCGCCCGCCTCACCACGCAGGATTTCGATCTCTTTCCACGTCACATCGCCGATGCCGCAGCCGAGAGCCTTGGCCGCGGCTTCCTTCGCGGCAAAGAGTCCCGCCAGCGATTCGACGCGGCCGCCTCGTTCCTTCAACTCGCGCGGTGTGAAGACACGTTGAAGAAAACGCTCGCCGTGTGTTTCGATCGCGGAGCGCACGCGTTCGATCTCGATCAGGTCAATGCCGCTTGCGATGTTCATAGTCTTTCTTACGGCCCGGCGGTTGCAACCGCCAGCCGGGTGGGGTCGATATATTTCGCCGCCGCGGCCAGCACATCGTCGGGAGTGACCGCACGCACGAGGTCCGCGTAACGCCGGTAATAGTCCAGTCCCAGGTCGAAACGTTCGATGTTCAACAGCGCGTTCGCCACGCCGACGTTCGACTCCAACGAGAGCGGAAGACGCCCGATATAATTGGCCTGGCTGTCCGACAGTTCATCTTTCGTGACGCCCTGTTCGACGAAGCGCCTCAACTCGGCGACGATCAAATCCGTGGCTTTCTGGACATTGGCCGGGTTCACGCCCGCCGAAACATCCCACACGCCGGGACCGATTCCCGCGCTCAGACTCGAATAGGCGTAGTACGCCAACCCGGACCTCTCGCGCACCACGTCGCCGATCCGCCCCATCAACCCGAACTGGCCCAGCACCGAATTGCCCAGCGAGGCCGCCATGTAGTCGGGGTCTTTGCGGCGCGGACCGACTGTGCCGATAAGAATATCGGTCTGAATCTTGCCGGCAATCGCGTGATGCTTTTTGACGGTCTTCTTCAACGACTTGACCGGCGGCAACTCGGGGCGCGCCTCCTGATTCGGATTCTGCCAATCGCCGAGGGCGCGCGCCACCCGCTCCAGCGCGGCCTTCGGCTCGACCGCGCCGACGACGGCAACGACCATCTCGCGCGGGCCATACGTGCGGCGATGGAAATCCATCAAATCCTCACGCGTGATGGCCCGAATCGTCTCCGGGTAACCGTCGTCGGGACGGCCATAGGGGTGATCTTTGAAGACAATCTGATTGAAAATCAGGTCGGCCATGTCGGCCGTATCCTGGGCGCGGATGGCAAGACCGGTCAATAGTTGGGCGCGCAGACGTTCGACGTGGTCAGCTGGAAACGCAGGGGTTCGAAGAGATTCAGAGAGCAGTTCGAGCAGAAGCGGCAGGTCCTCGGCAAGGGCGCGCCCGCTGAAACTGGAGGTGTGCGTACCCGAGTCGAAGCCGAGGCTCGCGCCAACCGATTCGAGCGCATCGAAGATCTGCTGGAAGTCGCGTTGGGCCGTGCCGCGCATCAGCATAGAAGCGGCAAAATCCGCCAGACCCAGCTTCTCGTCCGGCTCGAACAGACTGCCCGAGGCGAAGTATCCGCTAACAAATACGGATGGACTGTTGAAGTTGGCGCGGCTGAGGACGGTGATCCCGTTCGGCAGGGTCTCGCGCAGGATGTCCTCCGGGCCGGGGAGGGCTGAAGGTCTCAAGTCGGCAGGTTTAACGTTCTTTGCAGTCATGGCGTCTCCAATCACTTTCGACCTTCAACCTGCGAACTTTCAACCGGCAGATACGTGCCGACCACGCGATTCTGCGGACGGTAATACTGACGCGCCACGCGTTGGACGTCGGCCGGGGTGACCGCGGCCAGTTTATCGAGATAAGTGAGGAACCAGTCGTACGTGGCGAACATTTCGGCGTAGCCCATCCAGAAGGCCTGGTTGCTGATGCTCTCACTGCCGTAGGCAAAGATGGCGCGCGCCTGTTTGATGGCGCGGGCGATCTCCGCCTCGCTGACCGGTTCGTCCTGCACGCGCTGGAGTTCGGCATCCAGGGCGGCGAGAGTCTCCTGCGGCTTGCGGCTCGGATGAATGGTGAACGAGAAGGTGTAGAGGAACGGGTCAATCGTCGCGCTCGACCCGCCGGACATGCCGACCGATAATTCCTTTTCGACGACGGCGCGATACAGGCGCGAGGTCTTGTTGGAGATTCCGCCGCCGAACATGTTCAGGTTCGATGGACCGGCCAGCAGGCTGTCAAGCACGGAGAGTGGGAAGAAATCGGGATGCGAGGCGGGCGGGAAGTGATAAGCGACCTGTAGATAGGTCGTCTCGCCGGGACCTTCGACCGCGAGATTGACCTCGCCCATTTGCTCCGGCTCGGCGCGGGAAAGACGCGGCGGCGTCGGCCCGGCGGGGATCGGCTCGTAGAGTTCACGGATGCGCGCCAGCATCTTCCTTGAATCGAAGTCGCCCGCCACCGCCATGACCGCGTTGTTCGGAACGTAATAGGTTTTGTAATGCTGATACAGATCGTCGCGGGTCATGCTTCGCAGATCGGCCTTGTCGCCGATGACCTCGTGATGGTACGGGTGGACGCGGAACGCGGCATGCTGGACGGCTTCGCCGAGGCGGAACATGGGCTCGTTCTCATGGCCCTCGCGCTCGGAGATGACGACCGTGCGCTCGGACTCGACTTCCTCCACGTCGAAGAGGCTGTTCGCCATGCGGTCGGCTTCGAGACGCAGGCCCAGGTCTATCTTGTCGGCAGGCATGGTTTCGAGATAGGTGGTCCAATCCATGTAAGTGAAAGCGTTCCAGGCGCCGCCGTCGCGCGAGACGGCCTTATCGAGCGCCTGCGCGGGGAACCGGGGCGTACCCTTGAACTGCATGTGCTCGGTCCAGTGGGAGACGCCGGTCTTGCCGGAGGCTTCGTCCCGCGAACCGACGCGGTACCACACCCACGAGGAGACCAGCGGCGCGGTATGAATCTCTTTCAGGAATACGGTTAAACCGTTGGACAGGGTGGTTTTGCTAAAGTCTTTTTTCATTCAACTCCGGGGTTATTGACAAATGGGTGTTTGCTGAATGGACATTGCATCCGGCTTCATAAGACAGTACAACGGTTCGATGGCCTCCCGCAGACCGGCGAAGGGAACCTGCAGGTCGGTCTCTGCAAGCGGAATATCGACCGGCACATCGAGCGTGACTGGAACCGTGGTATCGACCGGCACGGTTAATTGCAGGTTGATCGGCAGGACCGTCCCCGCCGGAAGGATGATGTTGGTCGGCGCGCTGGCTATGTTCAGGCCGCCGGTCTGCAATGTGACGCGCGCCCCGCTGATGGCGATATCTTCACTCAACACCACCTCGGTCAACTGGGAGATGGCCAGATCGAACTTGACCGGGATGGTGGTTTCCACCTTGATATTGGTTTTGATGTGGGCGGTTTCCATCTGCTCGAAGTTGGCATACAGCCCGCTAACAAGGTTGAGAGGCATATCGCTCAACTCGAGCAGTTTGTTGATTTGAAGATTCAACTTCGTGACCTGAAACCACAGGATGATGATGATGCCGACCAACACGACATCCACGATGAGCGAGATCGTGCCGGTCACGGTCCAGAAGGGGGGACCGAGGCGCTTCAGGCGTTCACGCGCCGGGGTGCGTTCGCCCGGCGTCCGCTTCGGGCGCGGCTTGACGGGCGCCGGCTGGGGCGGCGGCGCGGCCTTTTTCTCGGCCTCGGCGTGCGGCAAGAGGTCCAGAGCGGAGCGTTTTTTGTCGGCCTTCGGCGCGGACGGCGGTTCGGCCTCCCGTCCAGCATCCAGAATGGCTTTCATTCGGCTGGTCTGTTCGGGTTTGTTGGGGTCATTGGGCTGGGACATATGGCCTCCTCATGTTGCGGTGGCTAATCTTAACACATTACGGGGCATTTGACCCAGTGCATCACGAAGAATCATGGACGTTTTTCACTTTGAATAGAAAGAACGGGACGCTACAATCGAAACTGTAACGCCGCTTGTCCGGTGCAGGTTTTTCCCATATAATCTACCCGGCTTTGGAGAATTTTTCACAGGAGGAACACGTGACGGAACAACATCATTTTGTCGCGGTCGTTGGGGCCGGCCCGGCCGGTCTGTTTGCGGCGCGCGAACTGGCAACTCAGGGCGCGCGCGTGGTGGTCTTCAACCGCGATATCAAGCCCGGGGGGCTGGCCGAATACGGCATCTATCCCGCCAAGCACACCATGAAGGAGGGATTGCGCAAACAGTTCCGCCAGGTGCTGGAGAATCCCAACATCGAATATTACGGCAACGTGACCATCGGCACGAAGGGCGACCTGACGCTGGACGACCTGCGTTCGGCCGGCTTTCAGGCCATCCTGGTCACGGCGGGCGCGCAGGGCACCAAGTGGCTCGGCCTGCCCGGCGAGAACGTGCAGGGCGTGTATCACGCCAAGGACGTGGTCTACTTCTACAACAATCTCCCGCCCTACCCGCAGAAGGATTTCCTGTTCGGCAGGAAATGCGCGGTGGTGGGCGCGGGCAACGTGATGGTGGACATCGCCCGTTACCTGATCCAGGAAGTGAAAGCGGACGAGGTCGTCGCGGTCGTGCGCCGCGGCCCGGCCGAGGTCAAGTTCGACAAGAAGGAAATGGAATACGTCGTTGCCAACCTCGACCTCGAGGCGCTGGACAAGGAGATCGCCCGCGTGACTCCCATCATGCAGGCGGTCGGTCAGGACCCCGCGGCGGCGCGCGCCTCGATGCTGGAGGCCCTGCCGAAGGCCGCTCCCAAAGTCGCCGAGACGAAGTTCCGCTTCGAGTTTCTGGCCTCCCCCGTCCAGATGGTCGCGGACGAGAACGGCAAACTGGCCTACCTCGAACTGGAGGACAACACGCTCGAACTCAAGGGCACGGACACGAAGGCGCGCGGCACCGGCAACAAGCGTATGCTGGCTGTGGAGACGGTGATCTTCGCCATCGGCGATAAAGTGGACGATACCTTCGGCCTGCCCATCGAGTGGAACGAGTTCGTCAAGAACCCCTCGCCGCGCTTCCCCGTGGACGGAATCTCCTACGAGGCCTACGATCCGCAGACCAAACAGCCCATCGCGGACGTGTTCGTGGGCGGCTGGTCGCGGCAGGCCAGCAGCGGACTGGTCGGCTACGCGCGTAAGGACGGCACGAACGCCTCCAAGGCTGTGTGGCAATATTTGCAGACGCTACCGCCCAACGGTGCCAACACCGAACGGCTGGGTCAATTGCTCGAACGCGCCGACAGGCCCATCGTCCGCAACGCGGATATCAAGAAACTGGAGGCCGTCGAAAAAGCCGAGGCCGAAAAGCGCGGGCTGGAGGAGTTCAAGTTCGCCAGCAACGAGGAGATGTTGAAGGCGATTGGGATGTAAGCGCCTGAGAAAATAATTATCGGTCGGATGAACTCATCCGACCGATTTTGTTTTGAGTATTTTGAGACTTGATGTCAATTCTCAGCGGAGTCGAAGACCCACACCAAGAAAGGCCGTCATCTTAATGCCAACGATTCAGGCATGTAAACCGAATTGCTTCACATATTTTGCCAGTTCAATTCCCGAAATTGGTCTTATCTTTCCGCTGCTCATACAAAACTGTAAACTTTCAGCAGTAAACTCTCCAGTCGTCACAAAAAAACCTTGTTTGATACTTTGGTCATTTGAAATTGCTCCAAGAAAGTCTCTTGCAATAGAAACTGATACATTTCCTCGATATCTTTTACATTGGGCCGCTATCCGTTCTATACCATCAGGTGTATTGCGAGTAGAAAGCACGTCAATTCCGCCATCATGACTCTTACCCGTTACTTTGACGTTGGGATAACCTAAATAATGCATTAACTCTCTGACTAGTGTTTCAAAGTCAGCTGGCGAAATTTCATAAAGTTTCTCCCGAATTTCCGACAGGCTCATGGATTGCCAAATTTTGGCGTCCATGACAGGCTTCTTTGTGACTTCCACCTTTATTACACCGAACATTTCCAGCCAGTCATTTACCGTGAATAATTCTTCAATGTTTTCCTCTGCTAACCCATCTACAATCTGTTCGAACAAAATTCCTTTTTCTCGAAGTTTTTGGCGTATTCGCTCATCAATTGTGTCTTTCATCCAATAAGAGTAAATGTTTACCCCTTTTGTTTGCCCACGCCTGTGGACTCTATCTTCCGCCTGCCACATTACAGCAGGATTCCACCAATGGTCAAAATGTATTACGTAAGATGCTTCAGTAAGGTTCAAACCTTCGCCACCTGAACGGACTGATGCTATTAAAATGGATATTTCCGGGTTTTTCTTAAATCTTTCGATCTCACTTTTGCGATTTGCATCCGTTTGACCGCCGACAATCTTTGCCACACCATAAGTTTCAAGTGTTTTTTCTAACTTACTTACACCCTCATCAACGTATTGAGAAAAAACTATAACTTTATTGCCGCTTTCAATTATCTCTTCTACTTGCTCTTTCAACGAGTCGGTTTTTGGGCTGGTAAATTTTCTCGGGGCAAAATTGCATATCTGCTTCAGAATAGTTAGCTTTGCAAAAATGTGTTGCTTTGTAACTTTATCACCAAGCGCCGATAATTCTTCTCGTATACCTGTTTCTGCCTCTCTATAGGCAATTTCTTGGTCTTCATCAAGTTCAAGCTCAATCGGTTCGTAAATTTTGGGCGGCAGCTCAGGCATGACTTCTTTCTTGCGGCGTCGCAGAAAATACGGCTTGATCCTCGCTTGGATTTGTTCGGGACGAAGGTCAAACGAAGTCAAATATTCTGGATAAACGAATTCAAAAATGGAGGCCATATCTTCAATTTTGTTTTGAATGGGTGTGCCAGTTAATGCCCAACGTCGTTTTGGTTGCAATCTCTTGATCGCTCGAAAACGCTTGCTTTTCATGTTTTTGATGTGATGTGCCTCGTCTAAAATGACGATATCGAAATGCGTCAAACTTGGTAAAATGTGGTTTTCAATATCACTTCTAAGCGTATCATAAGTCGTAACATAGATATGCATCGGAGTTTCCCAAAGTGACTTCCTGACGTCCTTCTGGAGACTTCTAATAAGATATGTTGTTAATTCTGACGCCCAATCATCAAGATGGCGTTTCCATTCGTATAATACGCTCGGTGGGCATAAAATGAGCGCGCAATGAATCTTAGCCTGCCGAATTAAAATCTTCAAAGCAACTATTGTCATGACCGTTTTACCAGTTCCCATATCGTCTGCTAAAAGGGCATGTTCATTATCTGTTAAGAACTTAATGCCTTGCCACTGATAAGGATAAGGTGCGTTTGGCAAGAAGAGATTCTCAGATTGTCCAAGGGTCAAAGGAGGCTGCAGTACAGCAAAAAGCAAATCCCATATCGAAGGTAGTGGTTGTTGCTTCTTCAGCTTCCGCCCTCGTTTTTTGGGTATGGATTCTATAAAATCACCCTTCCCTTTTTGTTTTTCCGATTTTTCTTCGGCTTGAGGAACATTCTCGTTTCTTGGTGAAGTAATTTTTTGCCAATGCTTATCGGCATAATTCATGCCAAAAATATTCAGTTTATGAGAAGTAAGTACTATGAACGAAACACGGAAAAACTGTACTAGAGATTCAATTCGAGAATCAAAAGCATCTATCTTGACAGGCGGAATTGTTACAACGATGTTATGTAAGCTCATCAATGTTGAGGGATTAACATCCATCGTTGAAATAACGCTCTTTAGTGGGATGAGCCCAGAAGCTACATCACACCTTGGCCATTGGATGTTTGCTTCCTCGGTAAAAATTTCCATGCCCCACTCAAGTCCGACTTCTTCCGTCTCATCCCATACTTCGGGAGCTTCAACAACCAAGTTGAACGGTTTTGAAATTTTGGGCCGAGGAAGGTTGGACAGTTCTTTGACGATAGCAGTCCGAAGGTTAGCCACTCTTCATAGCCTCCCCTAACCCAACTCTGTGTACCTCATTTAATGCAAGTCTAAGTCTCTCGAACGGTTCCAACAAATCATGTTTCTGCATTATAGGTGTAAGGATCGTTTGTGCAAACGACAACTCATTTTGGAAGTTTCGGTGAGAGGAAAAACTCACTGATTTGACCCCGTCGCTTACTTGTGTACTGTTTGGGCGAACAAGAATTACTGGCGTAGAAACAAGGGGTCTCATTGAGATCAAGAAAATTTCTTTGGTCAGTACAATGCTGATCTTTTCTTTTGTTGCTTTCACTAGCGGCGCACAAATCAACTCGCCATAAACGTAATCTTTCAACGATGCGCCATACAGTATTTGTTGTACCTGTGTTGGTTTTATTGAGCTGGTAACTCTAAATTCAAAGGGACGAGTCTCAATATCTGTAGTAAGTATCCCGCCTCTGATTGAGCCGTCGGAAAATACTGTAACATCTATAAACGCCAAACGAATTTCTGGTGAATCCGGCATATTTTCCTTCCTTGTGTATTTGGTATTGGATATAGTGAAAAAATTCTAGCACAGAACGCTAATTTGGCGGCTTGCGATTACATTTCACATTAAGAAGTCTCGCTTGACAGCGGTCTACGACCTCACCAAGTCAAGACCGCAAGTCGCTTTCATCGCCAACTTAGGTAAGTTGACACGCATCTTCATCTCAATCTCCTCCAAAATCCTCTTCGCCCTCTCCCGTGCGCGGACGCATCGCTCATAACACAATTGCTATTTTTTCAAGAACTCATCAACCTCTACTCCCGCCTGTTTCAGAATTGCCCGCAAGGTTCCCTCCGGCATATCGCCGGGGTGGTTTGGAATGGTCGTAAACCTGCCTGTGGTTGGATTGCGCCATATTTCGTGGCTGCCTGTCGCGTGCCGATAAAATTCAAACCCAAACTGTTTGAGCCTCTTGACGATCTGGCGATATCGAAACCCCGACAGCCGCCCCATGAAGTCATCCCCCTACGATAAGCGGATAATCGAAACTCTCGCCCACCGGCGGCAGGCGCAATTCGGACTGGGCTTCGATCAATTTGCGCGCAACGTCGCGGGCAATCTCCACCACTTCGGCAACTGTGCGTCCCTGGGCCACCAATCCCTGCACATCCTCGGACGTGGCCAGATACACCCCTTCGGGCAGGCGCTCGATGTGCAGACGCACGATCCGTTCACGTTCGACAATATCCAGCATGGGCGCTCCTTGCTACGACGCAAGTATAGCATAGTTGTGCAGACAATCATCGCACGCGGCCATTGCTCTATTTGACCTCCTCCAATATCCTCTTCGCCATCTCCCGCGCGCGGACGGGTGCATCGCCGATGTAACCTGTGTAATCCAGTAACTTTAGCATCTCGGCCTCCGAGAGAAACGCCTGCAATGACTGATCGTGGCACAGACTCTCGGCCAGCGGATTCGCCTCGCCGCGCTGAATCGCCTCCCACGCGGACATGCTGTGGGCGCGGATTGTCTCATGCGCAGACTGTCGGTCTGCGCCGGCTTTGACCAATGCCATCAGCAATCGCTCGGTGGCGGCGAAGGGGCCGTAAATCGCGAGGTTGCGCGACATGGCGGTCTCGTCCACGCGCAGGCCGGAGAGGATGTCCGCGGCGGTGCGGAGCATCTCGTCCGCGGCGAGGAAGGATTCGGGGAGGAGAATGCGGCGGTTTGCCGAGTCGTCCAGGGTCCGTTCGAGGAGCGAATGCGCGGCGTTGTCCCAGGCGAGGCGCGGCAGTCCCGCGATATAGCGCGCCAGCGAGTCGATCTTCTCCGCGCGGATGGGATTGCGCTTGAACGGCATGGCCGAGGAGCCGACCTGTTTTTCGCCAAAGGGTTCGCTCAGTTCGCCGACGACGGGCGACTGGAGCAGGCGCAGGTCGAAGGCGAATTTGTGGAGCGAGGCGGCCAGCCCCGCCAGCGCGCTGACGACGGCGTAATCCTGTCGGCGCGGATAGGTCTGCGCGGCGACGGGGAAGAAGGGCAGGTCGAGTTTTTCGGAGAGGCGCTTTTCGAATTCGGGCAGGTTTTCTACGCCAATCAATTCCGCATAACCGGCAGAGGTTCCCACCGCGCCCTTAAACCCCTTCCCTTTGACCATAGACGACAGACGACGGGCCGCTTCGTAGTCTTCGAGCAGGTCTTGCGCGTACATCGCCAGCCTGTAACCCAGCGTCGTCGGTTCGGCGGGCTGGAGGTGAGTGAAGGCGATGACGGGCGTCTCGGCGTATTTTTCGATCAGCGCCGCGAACTGACGCAGGAGTTTGGCAAGGCTTTGCCCAATGAGATCGAGCGCGGCGCGGACGCGGAGCGCGTCGGCGTTGTCTTCGATGTCCATCGAGGTCGCGCCGAGGTGGATGATGCCCCCGCCGATTTTGCACTGCTCGGCAAATGCCTTGACCTCGGCCATCAAATCGTGGTGAATCTCCGCTTCAATGGCAAGCGAGCGCCCGACGTTCACTTCGTCCGCGTGGGAGCGCAGGTCCGCGACTTGCTCTGGGGTCACGAGGCCGAACTCGGACTCGGTCTCTGCCAGCGCGATCCAGATGCGGCGCCACAGCCGCCGCTTGTATTCTTCGCTCCACAGGCGGCGCATTTCGTCACTGCCGTAGCGCCAGGAGAAGGGGGAAAGGTAGGAGGAAAAATCGGGCATTGGGATTCGTAAATCGGGAATGGGTAGTTGCCTGTATAATCATTTTACACCATGCCGAAACGCGACCTCGACTTTCGCACTCCCTTGATGAACGCGGCTGGCACGCTCGGCTTCGCGCCAGATAGAGACCTCCGAGGTCTTAAAGACCTCGGAGGTCTGGCAGATGAGCTCGGCGCGTTCGTGACAAACCCGGTCAGCCTGCGGCCGCGGCGGCCGGCCGCGCAACCCGCGTTGATCGAATACCCGGGCGGGTTCCTCCTGCACACGGGACTGCCGAACCCCGGCTTCCCGGCCGTCGTCAAAAAGCACGCGGCGCGCTGGGCGGACGCGCCCTTGCCGGTCATCGTCCATTTGATGGCGGACCGGCCGGAAGAGACACAGCAGATGGTCGAGAAACTGGAGTCAATGGAAAACGTGATGGCGGCCGAACTGGGCTTCGCTCCCCTGCTGGCCGATGACATTATTTTGGTCGCCGTTGAAATGTGCCTCGGCGAATTGCCGTTGATCGTGTGCCTGCCCGAGGAGCAGATTTTGCGCATCGGCCCGGCGGTGATTCAGATGGGCGCGGCGGCGGTGAGTCTGGCGGCGCCGCGCGGGATGCTCCCCCTCACCCCGCGCCTCGTCTCCGCTGACGCTCCGCTCGGCGCGAATGGGAGAGGGGAGTTGGTGATGGGAAGACTCTTCGGGCCGTCGCTGTTTCCGCGCGCGCTGGCAATCGTCCACGCCGCGGCGCGGCTGGGACTGCCGGTCATCGGCGGAGGCGGGGTCTACAAACGGGAGCAGGCCGAGGCCCTGAAAGAAGCGGGGGCGTTGGCCGTCCAGTTGGACGCGGTCTTGTGGCGCGGCGATTATTCGTCAATCGAGTAACCCGCGTCTTTCAAAAAGAATTCTTTCTCTTCGGGGGTCATGCGCGAGTAGGCGAGTCGGATGGTGTAGCCGCCAATGAGATGGCCGTCTTCCACGATCATCCAATCCAGGATGTCTTCCACAGGCATGTCAACCCTCTCGCCAAATTCGAGCCGCAGGGCAGGGAGATCGTCGCCCATCAGGCCGTAAAATTCCCCATCTTCATAGGTGACATTGTCCACCCAGATATCCTGTTGGCCATCGGGCGAGATGAAGCGGACTTTGAGCGCGGCAAAGGTGCGCGTGGGATTGGGCGACTGAAGCAGGGCCTTGAACTCGTCCAGCGATTCGCGCGCCCGACTCACCGCCTGCTCGAATTCCGCATCGGGCGCGGGACCCGCGGCCGGCGCGCACGCCGCGAGGGCGAACATCAACAGAGACAGAGCGAAGATTCTAGTTTTCAATCGGTTCCAGCACCATTACGGCGATGCGGCGCGGGGCGGCGCGCTCTTCATAGGCCGCGTAACCTTTGTAATACGAGAGCGCGAGCTGCCAGTATCTCGCGCGTTCCTCCCCTTCGGTCTCGCGCGCACGGTAATTTCCAAATCGGCCGTTGACATGCACGCCGCATTTGGGGCGGGCGCGCAGGTTATGGACCCAGGCGGGATGACGTTTGCCCCCGAAGTTCGAGCCGATGATCACGATCCTGTCCCCGTCGCGCAAACCGACGAGCGGATGCGAACGGCGTTGTCCGCTGCGCGCGCCGATGGTATCGAGTTCGACGATGGGCAGGCCGACCAGCTCGGTGACCGTGTGTTTCCCTTTCGTGAGGCGCATGACGAATTCATCCAGCGGCTCCAGGACGCGCGCCAGGAAGGCTGAAACGGGTCCCAGCATGAGGATGCGATGGATGAACTTCTGGAACGAATTGGGCCTGACGCTCATCTCTCCAGCCAGACCGTGACCGGTCCGTCGTTGTGGATTTCCACCAGCATGTGTTCCCCAAACCTCCCGGTCTGTGTCGGGACCCCGTGCCCGGTCAGCAATTCGACGAAGCGATTCACCAGCGGTTCGGCGACCTCGGGCGGGGCCGCGTCGGTGAACGAGGGGCGGCGTCCCTTGCGGGCGTCGGCGTACAACGTGAACTGCGAAACGAGGATCGCCTCGCCTTTCACGTCCAGCACGGACAGATTGGTTTTGCCCTGTTCGTCTTCGAAAATGCGCAGGTTGGCAACCTTCTCCGCCAGGAACTGAACCTGCTCCTCCCCGTCGCCGTGACCCACGCCCAATAAAATCAAAAGGCCTTTGTCAATTTTGGAAATGACGCGGCCTTCGACTGTGACACTGGCCTTGGAAACTCGCTGAATCAGGACTCTCATTTTTCACCGCGAAGGGGGCGAAGAACGCGAAGAGGAATTAACTTCGCGAAGGCGGGTCGCTTCGCGCCCTTCACGTCTTCGCGGTTCGATTACTCTGGCAGCTGCACCGCAGCGCGAACTTCCTTCATCGTCTGCTCGGCGATGACGCGGGCGCGCTTGGCCCCGTCGTGCAGGACATCGTCCACGTAACCGGGCTTCCTCTCCAGTTCAGCGCGCCTGGCGCGGAACGGCTCCAGGTGCTTGTTCAGGTTCTTCGCGAAGAGTTTCTTGCAGTCCACACAGCCGAGCGCGGCGGTGCGGCAGTCGCGGTTGACCATCTCGACCTCTTCGGCCGAGGAGAAGACCTTGTGCATCGAAAACACGTTGCACACGTCGGGATTGCCCGGGTCGTTGCGGCGGACGCGGGCGGGGTCCGTGACCATCTCGCGGACGCGTTGTTGCGTCTCTTCAGGAGTCGAGGCCAGTTCGATGTGATTGTTCAGGCTCTTGCCCATCTTCTCTTTGCCGTCAATGCCCAGCACCTTGAGCACTTCGGTATGCTTGACCTGCGGCTCGATCAAGACCTTTGTGTTGTAACGGTAATTGAACGAGCGCACGATCTCGCGCGCGAACTCCACGTGGGGAGCCTGGTCGATGCCGACCGGCACCACATCCGTCTTGTAGAGGACGATGTCCGCCGTCATCAGAACGGGATAGCCCACCAGTCCGTAGTTGACGTTATCGGGCTGCTGGCGCACCTTCTCCTTGAAAGTCGGGAGATCGGTCAATTTGCCGAGGGGTGTGACCATGGAAAGCAGGGTATGCAGTTCCATCACCTGCGGCACGTGCGACTGGACGAACAGGATCGATTCTTCCGGACGGATGCCTGCGGCCAGCCAGTCGAGGGCCATTTCGTAGGTGTTCTGCCTGAGGTTCTCCGTGGTTTCCACGGTCGTGAGCGCGTGAACATCCACGATGCAGTAGACGCAATCGTAGTCCTCCTGCAACGCGACGTAATTCTGGATCGCGCCCAGATAGTTGCCCAGATGCTGGCGTCCCGTCGGACGGGCGCCCGAAAAAACGCGTCCCATTTTTGCCATTCTCTATCCTCGCATCAATTTTCTAACCAGACCTGCAACCTCACCCGTTTCGGCGTGGCGCCTGGTCTGGAGTTTCGAATAGACTAAATTCCCGTTCACGCTGACCTCGAAGCGGCCTCCGTCCGAGGGAATCAGTTCCAGCGATTCGATCTGTGACTCGAACTGCCTCAGCAGGTCGGTTGCCAGACTCACGGCCCGGTCCGTATAATGTCAGACCGCGCAATAAACGATGGAAATCTTCAACATGTCGCCTCTCCCGGGAGTGTTAGAAAATTATAACACGCGGCGTCAGAGTCTTGCACATGGCACGCGGGCGCGCTATAATCACGCCTCGTTGGAAGCAAGGAGAAAGTCTCATGCCTGTTTATGCCTATCGTTGTGACTCGTGCGGCGTGCAATTCGACCGTCAGCAATCCTTCAGTGATGCGCCGCTCAAGCGTTGTCCCGAATGCAGAAAGAACAGCCTGCGCAAAGTCATCGCACCGGTGGGGATCGTCTTTAAAGGGTCAGGATTCTACGCCACCGACCATCGCTCCCCGTCAGGACAGGGTTCGCACGGGAAAAAGAAAAAAGAAGAAAGCAAACCCGCCGCGCCGAGCACCGAGAAATCCAGCGCGGAATAACCATTCCTGCCGCATTCTTATAAAAAGGCGACGCCCGGAGGTGTCGTCTTTTTGTCATGGGGTGGGCGTGGGAGTAAAAGTCGCCGTTGGCTCCGGGGGGTTGTAAAAGATAAAACTTTCTGTGGGGCTGGTATCATCATTCGCATTTCCGCCCACCCAGTATTGCCTTCCATCTGGCGTGATGACCTTCATGAAAGACCACGGCGCGCCGAAATCGCCGTTCCTGTTCCAGTAACCGGTCAGAATCAGGATCGTCCCCTTGGGGGCAATGGGACCGCCCAGCGCTTTGGTGGGCAGTTTGCGAAGTTTGACGCCATTGGTGCGGACGACGACGACGGTCACATGCGCCAGACTGCTGAAGTATTTTGTCACCCCGATTCCCTCGCCGGAGCCCGTTGGCATGTCCACTACGTCGCCGGTCGTCCAGTCCGGCCACACGGTGGGAATGACCACCCGCGTCGGCGTTTGAGACGGGGTGGGAGTATTGGTCTTGAGCAGGAACAGCATGGTCGCCGTGGCGGGCATGGTCTGGGAAGGCGTCAATGTGATGCGCCCGGGCGTGGGCGTGAACGTCGCCGGGCCGAGGGCCGTCTGCGTCAGTATAGCCGCCTCGGTAGCCTTCACCGCTATCAACGTCTCCACCGAGCCGGGTCCCTGGGTGGGATATGCGCCGGGTGCTAGAGGTGCACAGGCAAACAGGATGACGACCGCAAGGGTTAACAAAAGGGGATGCGCGCTTCGCCTGCAACTTCGCTTCATACTTGTATTTTAACATTTTATACACTCGCAAGACTCCCCCAAAGGTTTGTTATGCAATTGTTGTGATGATGGAGAACAAAAAAGCCCCTAGGTTGGGGCTTAGCTCCTCGCCGAGAATTTGAATACCATCCCCGCTCCGGGGGCCTCGAACCTAACAAAAAGCTCCTCGCCGAGGATTTGAACCTCGAACCTAGCGGTTAACAGCCGCCCGCTCTGCCGTTGAGCTAGCGAGGAAGGCGAACGGGATTATATAAGCAAGGTACACGGGTGTCAAGCCAAAACGCGTCCGACGACAATGGCGGTCAATATTTGATCGCGCTCAATTCGTGCAGTTTGTCGATTCGATGCGTGGCCGTGATCTGCCGCACGGTACCGGTCAAGCCGCGCACAACCAGGCTGTCGGTGCGGGCGCCATCGCCGAAATACTTCACGCCGCGCAGTAACTGCCCGTCGGTGATGCCGGTCGCGGCGAAGAAGACATCCTCCGAAGTGACCAGGTCGTCCATCGTCAGGACCTTCTCGAAATCGTAACCCATCTCGCGGCCGCGGCGCAATTCGTTTTCGTCGCGCGCGTAGAGTTTGCCCTGGATCTCGCCGCCCATGGCGCGCAGGGCGCAGGCCGCGATCACGCCTTCGGGAGTGCCGCCGATGCCGATCAGTACGTCGATGCCGGAATCGGGCCACGCGGTCATGAGCGCCGCGGCCACGTCCCCGTCGGGGATGAGGCGGATGCGCGCCCCGTTGCGGCGGATCTCAGCCACCATGTCCGCGTGACGCGGGCGGTCGAGGATGATCACGGCCAAGTCCTCCACCGCCTTGCCCTGTGCTTTGGCGATGGCCTTGAGATTCTCGGTGATGGGTTTCTCGATATTGATCCTCCCCTTGGCGGCCGGCCCGACGGCCAGTTTGTTCATGTAAACGAAAGGCCCCGGGTTGAACATCGTACCGCGCGGCGAAAGCGCGACCGTGGCCAGCGAGTTGGCGCGGCCCATGGCGAGGGGGCGCGTCCCGTCAATCGGATCCACGGCCACATCCACGTCCGGCGGCGAACCGTTGCCCACGTGCTCGTCGTTATACAGCATGGGGGCCTTGTCCTTCTCGCCCTCGCCGATGACGATGACGCCGTTCATGTCAACCGTCCGCAGGACGAGACGCATCGCCTCGACCGCGGCGCGGTCCGCGGACTCCTTGTCGCCGCGGCCCATGAAGCGTCCCGCGGCCAGCGCGGCCGCTTCGGTCACGCGCACGAGTTCGAGAGCCAGGTTTCGGGTTGGAATAGCATCCACCATCGCGACCTCCGGGGAAGATTTAGAGGAAGAACCAGACGATCCAATAGTAACCGATCACCGCCCCCCACAACGACGCGTCGATGCGGTCGAATGCGCCGCCGTGGCCGGGGATCACACTGCCGGAGTCCTTCAAATGCGCGGGCCGCTTGAACAGGCTCTCGCCCAGATCGCCCAGCGTGGTCAGCACGCTCAATACAAAGCCCAGCAGCGCGCCCTGCCAGATACTAATGGTGAGCGGACCGACGAAGGTATTCACATTATAGGCCCATGCAAAGAAACCGCCGAACAGGGTGCCGGTGAAAACACCCGCCCAGTAACCCTCCCAGGATTTCCGGGGACTGAGGCGCGGGGTCATTTTATGCTTCCCATATTTTGCGCCGAGGATGTAGGCGCCCGCATCCGCCATCCAGACTATGGGCAGGACGAGGAACATCCACCAGCCGCCGTCGGGCAGGGCGCGGATGTCAATGAGGTAGCCGCCCACCCAGCCCAGATAGGCAAGTCCGCCCGCAGTGATCACAAAATCAATCGCGGCCTCATCACGACCCTGTTCGTACGCCAGCAGGTGACGTGCCATGGCCGCCAGGACGGTAAAGGCGAAGACCGCTCCCGCCCACTCTGGAAATTGCGAACGGGCGATCAGGATGAGGGCGGTCCCTCCGACCGTCATCCAGATGGACGGCTGATAACCAACCGTGCGAAACAGCTGGGTGTATTCATAAGCCGACATGACGACGAAAAAACCGATGAACAGCAGGTAAGGAATTCCCCCAAGCAGGATGGCCGGCATGCCTATCGCCAGCAGGGCGAAAGCAGTGACGGTGCGTTTAACCATGGGCCGTGTTCACCGCGGCCGTTACACCTCCGTAGCGGCGGTCGCGTTGGGCAAAAGCCTCCAGCGCGCGGCGGTATTCCTCCCTGTCGAAATCGGGCCAGAAGGTGGGAGTGACGTACCACTCCGAGTAAGCGGCCTGCCAGATCAGAAAGTTGCTGACGCGCAGTTCGCCCGAAGTGCGGATGACCAGATCGGGGTCGGGGACGCCCGCGGTGAAGAGATAGTGGCTGACCAGTTCATCCGTGACATGCTCGGGCAGGATGCCGTCCTTCAGGATTTTCTGGATGGCGCAGACGATCTCGTCGCGGCCGCCGTAATTCCACGCCACGTTCAGGACCAAGCGGTCGTTGTTTTTCGTAAGTTCGATCGCCTTCAGGACTTTGGCCTGGATCTTCTCATCCAGCCGTTCCAGTCGCCCGATGTGACGCAACTGGACGCCTTCCTGGTGCAGTTCGTTCAGTTCGCGGTCGATCACGTCCTGCAGAATGCCCATCAGGCCCTGCACCTCCTCCGGCGGGCGTCCCCAGTTCTCGGTGGAGAAGGCATAGATCGTCAGGTATTTGATGCCGAACTCGACGGTGGAGCGAATCACGCGGCGCAGGTTCTCGGTGCCCGCCTTGTGACCAGCCACCCGCGGCAGGCCGCGCTGGATCGCCCAGCGACCATTGCCGTCCATGATGATGGCAACGTGCTGGGGAATTCTATCGGGGGGAATGTTCAGGGGAAGACCAGTCATGCTGTAAATGGGAGGCCGCGGCCACATCGCTGTTACACTTCCATGATCTCTTTTTCTTTCGTCTGGCCGTGTTTGTTGATCTCTTCCACGAAACGGTCGGTCAGTTTTTGCAGTTCCTCCTCGCCGCGTTTGAGGTCGTCCTCCGAGATCATTTTTTCCTTTTCGAAATCGCGCATGTCGTTATGCGAGTCGCGGCGCACGTTACGGACGGCGATGCGCGCCTCCTCCAGGCGCGCGTGTACGTGCTTGACCAGGTCGCGGCGGCGCTCCTCGTTCAACGGCGGCAGGTTGAGGTGGATGGACTTGCCGTCGTTGTTGGGATTCAGTCCCAGGTCCGAGGCCTGAATCGCCTTTTCGATGGCCTTGAGCGTGGAGGGGTCGAACGGTTTGATCATCAGCGAGCGCGGCTCGGGGACGGAGATCGAAGCGAGTTGCAGGAGGGGCGTCGGTACGCCAAAGTATTCGATGGGAAGTTTTTCCACCAGCGCGGGGCTGGCGCGCCCGGTGCGGATTCCGGCGAGATCGTCAATCAGCGCGTGGAGAGCGCCTTGCATGCGTGCTTCGGCTTCTTTGAGGATATCCTTGATCATGTGGGCCTCCAGCAGAGGAAGTTCGATATAAGGATACCTTAACTTTCCGATTTGCGCTACTGCCGCGCCGGTTGCGAGAGAATTTGGAGGTGAAATGAGAGTCTATCGCGTCGAATCTCTCCGCACGAGGGAGGAGACTCGGACGCTGTGTCAGGCGCTGACCAGCGTCCCGACCGCTTCACCGCGCAGGGCGCGGACGAGTGAGGTGGTGTCCCACAAATTGAGCACCAGCAGGGGGATCTTGTTTTCCATGCAATGGGTGATGGCCGTGGAATCCATCACTTCGAGACGGCGGTTGAGTACGTCAATGTAGGACAGCCGGTCGAATTTCACCGCATTGGGATTCTTCTTCGGGTCCGAGTCGTAAACGCCATCCACTTTGGTGGCCTTGATGACCACGTCGGCGTCTATCTCGGTGGCGCGCAGGGCCGCGGCCGTGTCGGTCGAGAAGAACGGATTCCCCGTCCCCGCGCCGAAGATGACCACGCGCCCCTTTTCGAGGTGGCGGATGGCGCGCCTGCGGATGTACGGCTCGGCAATCGCGCGCATTTCGATGGCCGACATGACGCGGGTGAAGACCCCCTGGCGCTCCAGCGCGTCCATCAGGGACATGGCGTTCATCACGGTGGCGAGCATGCCCATGTAGTCGGCGGTGGCGCGGTCCATGCCGCGTTCCAGTCCCTGCTTGCCGCGCCACAGGTTGCCCGCGCCGATCACCACCGCCACCTGCACTTTCATGTCGAAGACTTCCTTGATCCGGCTGGCGACGGCATCCGCTTCGTCTGTGTCTATGCCATAACCCGTTTCGCCCGCCAGGGCTTCCCCGCTCAACTTGAGCAGGATTCGACGGTATTTGAGATTGGACATGCCCAACTCCTCTCCTTCTGAATTGTATGTTACTTTTAAGAAAAAGGCCAACCCGAAGGCTGGCCTTTCTGACTATTAACTCAAACTTTCGCCCAGCTCCCAGCGCTGGAAGCGGCGCACCAAAATGTTCTCACCGATGGCGGCCACGTTCTGAAGGATGAGCTTCTCGACGGTGACGGTTTCATCACGGATGTAGGTCTGGCGCAACAGGCAGACCTCGTCCTTGTATTTATCGAGGCGGCCCTCTACGATCTTCACGATGATGTTCTCGGGTTTGCCTTCCTCTTTGGCGCGCGCCCGTGCGATCTCGGCCTCGTGCTCGAGTTCCGCCGCGGGAATGTCTTCCGCGCGGATATACTTCGGGGCGTTGGCCGCGATCTGCAAAGCGATCTCGTGCGCCAGCGTGCGGAATTGCTCGGAGCGCGCCACGAAGTCGGTCTCGCAATTGACCTCGACCATCACGCCCACACGCCCCCCGCCGTGAGAATACAGTTCCAACATCCCGTTCGTGGTCGCACGGTCGGCGCGCTGGGCGGCGGTCGCCATACCCTTTTCACGCAGCCAGTCAATGGCTTTTTGAAGATCGCCATTGGATTCCTGGAGCGCCTTGCGGCAATCGAGCATGGGCGCGTTGGTGGCGGCGCGCAATTCCTTGATCATGTCGGTTGTAATTTCCATATTGCTTTCCTCATTCAACGGACGGACTACTCCGCCGCGTCTACCTTTCCTTCGGCCTGTTCGTCCGCTCCCTTCCCGGACCCGGAAGCGGGCTTCGCCTTCGCAGGCTTCTCAGCCGCATCGTCCTTCTCCGCCCCGACCGTATCCTCCCCGGCCTCGACAACCTCGACCGGCTTGCGGCTGGCAGTCAATTTGGCCAGGGTGGCCTCGCCCAACAGGGATTCTTCACCCATCTCGTCCACGTCGGCGGCTTCCACCACGCGCTGGGCTTTGCGCGGGCGGGCCGGCGCTTCCGCCTTTCCTTCTGCAGGCGCGGCGGATTCCTCGACCGCTTCCTCTTCCTTGCGCATGGCCTTGCCTTCGAGCACCGCATCCGCCACCTTGGCCACCAGCAGTTTGATGGCGCGGATGGCGTCGTCGTTCGAGGGGATGACGTAATCAATGCCGCGCGGGTTGCAGTTGGTGTCCACCAGCGCCACAATCGGGATATTCAGCAGGTTCGCCTCGTGCACCGCCGCGTCCTCGCGGCCCACATCCACCACAAAGAGCAGGTCGGGGCGGCGTTTCATCTTGCGGACGCCCTCGAGGCGCGTGAGCAGGCGGTCGATCTCGCGGCCGATGAGCAGGCCTTCCTTCTTGGTGAGACGGTTGATCTCGCCGCTGTCGCGCATCTGCTCGAGACGGTCCAATTCCTGGATACGGTTGTACATCGTGGACCAGTTGGTGAGTATGCCGCCCAGCCAGCGCTCGGTGACGTAGGGCATTCCACAGCGGATTGCCTCTTCCTTAATGGTCTCCTGCGCCTGGCGTTTCGTGCCGACAAACAGCACCGAGCCGCCGTTCGCCACCGCATCGCGAATGACGTTATAAGCCTGGTTCAGCATTTTGACGGTCTGTTGCAGGTCAATGATATGAATGCCGTTACGCTCGGTGAAGATGTACGGCTTCATGCGGGGGTCCCACTTGTTGGTACGGTGGCCGAAATGGACACCGCTTTCAAGCAGGGCTTTCATGGAAATAACGGCCATGGGGAACGAACCTCCTTGCGTTTGGCCTCCGCCTGCTTCACCCCCGCCAGCGACCGCGTCCAATCAGGTCCGCGGCACGCACTGGCAGGTCCACAGGCGTGTGAATTTGGGCGTATGTTGCCCGCCCGGGCAAGATATGTCCCGCCGGAGCGGGAGCGACGGGAGTATACCACACAAATTCGGGCGCGCGGGCCGGGAATCGGTCTGTGAAACGGGAGCCCCCACACGGTCCGGCAGGAGGCGGGGTGTGAATCCTAAATGGCAAAAAAGCGGTCTTTCAGGTCGATCAGGGGTTTTTCCATGAACCGATAACTCAAGCCGGCGATCAGGATGGTCAGGCCCAGGGCAAGGGTGGCGGCCCAGATCGGAAACGGCTGTAATTGAGAATGGTCTATCCAGACGTAGATAAACCAGATGATTGCACTATGATAAACGTACAACCCGTACGAAATCTTGCCGAGGTAACTCAGGGATTTTGAATCCAGGATTGCCTTCCACCAGCCTTCGCGCGCAACTCCATAAATAAGCAGGGCAAACAGATAGTCCAAGACGGTGTAACCCCAGACAGGCTTGTAGGCGTAGGTCAGCGGCTCAATTAAACCCAGGTGAGGCAGATATTCCCAGGTGCCCGCGGCCAGATAGTCCAGGAGCGCGCCGACGACCGGCAGGGCAATGAGCAATGCCCAGAACTGTTGCCTGGCTTTTGGAAGATTCGCCACATTGAGAAGCGCCCCAAAGGCAAATGCATCCAGATGGGAAAATGGCAGCACATAAGCAGCCAGTCCCTCGATAGGAGACAGGATCGACCAGAGATCGTTCTGGTCCACAATCGTGATTCCCAGACGAAACAGTGGACTGAACGCAATCACTCCCAGAAAGACATTTCGGGCATGCTTACGCGGCGTGAGGAGGATCAGGAACGGCCAAACGAAATAGAACTGTTCCTCAACCGCCAGCGACCAGAAATGCGTCAGAAGATTGATCGAGCGCTCGAATAAACTGGAGGCAAAGTAAAAATTGTAACTATAGGTAAGCGCGTAGGGTAGTTGTTCCTGGAAATCGCGCATGTAGCCGACGCGAAATCCCTGCCCGATAAGCCATGACACGAGCAGGGCGGTTGCCGAAAGATAAAAGTAATACAAGGGAAAGATGCGCAGGAAACGGCGTCCATAGAACTTGATGAAGTAGTCCTTGGCGGTCAGCCTCTCCTTCATGTCGAGCAGGATGCCCGTGATCAGAAAACCCGAAAGGACAAAGAACAACTGGACGCCAATCCAGCCGGGCAGGAACCAATAGATGTGGAAGAAAAATACCAGAAGGAAGGCGACCGCCCGCAGGCCGTCCAGGCCCTGAATACGTTTCATTAATATCTATTCCCAGCGCTCCATTATAGCCGCTTCACGAAAAAACCCCGGTCTTTCGACCGGGGCTTATCCTCAAACGGCGGCCGCCTGCCCGTACAACTGCTGGCGGATCTGCATCAACTGGCGCTGCATGCGGTCGTCCTTTGCCAGCCCGTCCGAGATCTTTTTGATGGCGTGCATGACGGTCGTATGATCCCGCCCGCCGATGACCTCGCCGATCTGCGGCAGGGAGGCTTTCACATCTTCCCGCAGGATGTACATTGCCAACTGCCGGGGCAGGGCCACATTTTTGGAGCGGTCCGCGCTGAGCAATTTCTCGGCGGAAAGGTTGAAGAAACGCGCCACTACGTCGATCACGGTCTGCGGCTCCAATACGCTGTGCTGCGGCAACAGGTCGGCCAGGGCCACCTCGACCAGTTGGGGGGTCAGGGAGGAACCGCTCAATTCCGCGAAGGCCAGGATTCGGGTGAGCGCGCCTTCCAGTTCGCGGATGTTGGACTGCACGCGGCGGGCAATCATATCCAGGATCTCGTCGGGAATGAAACGCCCGGTGCGTTCGGCCTTCGAGCGCAGGATGGCAAGGCGCGTCTCCAGGTCGGGCGGCTGGATGTCGGCCGTCAGGCCCCACTCGAAGCGCGAACGCAGGCGCTCCTCCAGCGTCACCAGCGATTTGGGCGGGCGGTCCGACGAAACGATGATCTGCTTATCCTGTCCGTGCAGGGTGTTGAAGGTGTGGAAGAATTCCTCCTGCGTGGATTCCTTGCCCGCGATGAACTGGATGTCATCCACCAGCAAAACATCGGCGGAGCGATACTTGTCGCGGAAGGCCTGCGTGGTATGCGTGCGAATGGCATTGATCATGTCGTTGGTAAACTCTTCCGAAGACACGTACAGCACATTCAGCCCGCGCGCGTGACAGGCGTTGCCGATGGCGTGCAGGAGATGGGTCTTTCCCAGCCCGACACCCCCGTAGAGGAAAAGCGGATTGTAGGCGCGGGCGGGTTTTTCCGCGACCGCCAGACAGGCCGCGTGCACCAGGCGATTCCCCGCGCCGACCACGAACGCATCGAACGTGTAACGCGGATTGAGTTTTGCATTGCGGCCGCGGACTTCCGCCACCTCCGCCTCGGCCCGGACCTGAGGCTGGTCAGACTCCCGATCCATTTCCTCGTCTGCGGCCTGCGCGACCACGAAGTTGGCGACGACATTGGCATTCAAAATCCCGATCAGCAAGCGGTTGACTGTGCCAGCCAGGCGCGACTCGAGCCAGTCGCGCGCGTACGCGTTACGGACACTGACTGTAATCACCCCGTCGGCGTACTGGACAGGAGTGGTGTCGCGCACCCACGTATCGAATGAGGCCCGGGGCATCTCCATCTGGAGCTGCGCCAACACAGATTGCCAGGCTTGCTGTGCGTTCATAAGTCACTCCCTCGAAGCAAGGATAGGGTAGATTGAACTAACCCGCAAGACGGCCCGCGCGGTTAGTGAGGTAAAAAATATGCGCTTGTCCAACTAACGATCAGGGATCTGGATGCAAACTACTCACATCCTCTTCTCTCAGCGTGCCCAAATTCTAGCAGAGAATGTGGATAACTACCAACACGATAAGCCTACGCTAGTTTAAAAACTTCCGTTTTTTTAAGGTCAATTAATGTTAAAAGAATTCTTCGCAGACGTGGGGCCGTCCATCGCGGTTTAGAACAATCGTTTCAGCCAAAGACATGAAATCCACATAATCATCCCCCACATATGGCGGTCAACAGGTGTTGGGACAGTATATGCAAAGATATGCCTTAAAAAACCCAACAGCGAAAAGCGTTTTCGCTGTTGGCAATGAAGCGCCGATTTCCGGGATTCAATAAGCCAAATCGAGGCGTGTTTCGCGAATTAGAGCTCGGAGTCGCGCGGAACCCACGCAAGTACGGTCGTTCCCTCGCCGGGCGAGGATGTGATATCCACTTCGCCGCCCACGGCGCGGGCGCGCGTCTGCATATTGGCGAGACCATGTCCAAGCGATTTGCTCATCTTCTCCATGTCGAATCCCCTGCCATCGTCATGGACTTCCATCAGCACGCGGTTGTCCGTCGTCCACAATGTCACATTGACCTTGCTGGCGCTGGCATGTTTGGCGGAATTGGCCAGCGCTTCCTGGCAGATGTGGAACAGCGCCGACGCGTGCCCCTGAGGCAGGTCCGCGACCTTGGCGCGCGCACCGCTGAAGACCGCCTGCGCCAGCGTGTGGGCGCGGTATTCGTTCACCAGCCGCTTGAGACCATCCACCAGTTTCTCCTGTTTGAACTCGCGTGGGCGCAGGTCCAGGATGTAGGCGCGCAGGTCGCGGATGATCTGGTTCAAGTCGTCTATCGCCTTGCGTAGATTGTATTTGGCCTTCTGCGGCTCTTCATTGACCAGGTGTTGCACGTTTTCCAGCGCCAGCCCAACGCCAAAAATGGACTGGATGATGCCGTCGTGCAGGTCCATGCCGATGCGGTCGCGCTCCTCCAGGATCGCCAGACGCCGCGCGTTGTGATGCAGGCGGGCGTTGTCGATTGCCAGCCCCGCCCAGTTGCTGACCGCCATCAGCATCTGCATATCGTGGTCGTTAAACGGCGCCGACTCGCGGGTCGCCACACCCAATACACCCACCAGCGTCTCGCTTGCCTTGAGCGGGAAACAGGCCACACACCGATATCCTTCGCTGACCACCGCCTGCCGCAGGAAGCGGTCGTCGGATTGGATGTCGGTGCTGATGAGCGGCTCGCCGTTCAGGGCCACCAGGCCGGGATATCCTTCCCCAACGCGGAATCGGGTCCGGGTCCAGAAGGCTTCGGCGGATTGGCCGCGATGCAATACCATGCGCAGGGTCTGCTTGTCGTCCTCCAGCAGGAAGATCTCGCCCGCCTCCACTTTCATGTAACCCATCACCAGGCCGAGCGTCTTGTTCAGAATCTCGTCCAGTTCGAGCGAGGAGGTCAGCGTGGAGGCCATCTCGTTCAGCAGGGACAGGTCCTCACTGCGCCGCGTCAGGATCGCGTCACGTTCCCTCATTTTCTCGTAGACGCGCGCGTTCTGGATGGCCGCGGCCGCGTAAGCCGCCAGCATCTGGATGATCTTCTCGTCGTCGGACGTGAACTCCGCCGCGCCGATCTTGTCGGTGAGATACAACTGCCCCAGCTGGCTGTCGCCCGCCCGGATCGGAACGCCCAGAAACGAGGTCATGTGAGGATGATGCGCGGGAAACCCGACCGAGCGCGGGTCTTCGGCCACGACAGGCACGCGCAACGGGTCCATCCTGCCGATCAGCGCGCCGATCAAGCCGCGTCCCACGGGTGGGTGCGCGATACGTTTGGTCTCCGCTTCCGTCATGCCGACCGAAATGAACTTCCAGAGTTTTCCTTCATCGTCCAGCACCCCCAGCGCGGCATAGCGCGCCTCCGCCTGTTCGCACGCGGTGGCCGCGATCCGTTCCAGCAAAGACTCCAGCGATACATCCCTGACCAGTTCCAGGCTGGCCCGGTGAAGCGCAATCAACCGGTCCTGGAGTTGTTCACGCGTCAACAGCATGGAAGACACCTCGCATTTCAACCATTATAATCAAATCCAACTTCCCTGATAGGTTTTGGCAGGGGACGGCAATAAAATCTAGTCTGCACAGGTGCACTCATGCCGACTTCCCGAATCGCTGGATTCTACGACCTGACCCTCGACGAGCGCCGCGCCAGGCTGGCGGACGCGGCGGGCCAGACTCCCGAAAGCCTGTCCGCGTGGGCCTCGGGCGGACTCTCCCCTGAGGCCGCCGACCACATGGTGGAGAATGTCATCGGGACCCACGCCCTGCCGCTGGGCATCGGGCTGAATTTTCAAGTGAATGGCAAAGATGTGCTTGTGCCAATGGCAATCGAGGAACCGTCCGTGGTGGCGGGTGCATCCTTCATGGCAAAACTCGCCCACGCGGGCGGCGGATTCACTGCCACAACCACCGATCCGCTCATGATCGGACAGATGCAAGTTATCAATGTCACCAACTTATATGAAGCGAAGCTCAAACTATACGAGCACAAAGCAGAATTACTCGCTGAAGCGGATACGATTGACCCCATCCTCAAAAAATTCGGCGGCGGCGCACGGGACTTGGAAGTCCGCATCATCGAGGACTCCCCCATCGGCGGCTTTCTCGTTGTTCACCTCATCTATGATGTCCGTGATGCAATGGGTGCAAACGCTGTGAATACGGCTTGTGAACGCCTTTCCCCTAAAGTGGAAACCATTACAGGCGGAAAAGTCCATTTGCGAATCCTCTCCAATCTTGCGGACAGACGCATCGCACGCGCAAGATGCACAATCCTAGTCAATGACCTGGCGTTCGATAACTTTTCAGGCGAAGAAGTCCGTGACGGCATCATCGCCGCCTACGCCTTCGCCGCCGTGGATCCATATCGCGCCGCGACCCACAACAAGGGCATTATGAACGGCGTGGACTCGGTTGTCATCGCCACAGGTAACGACTGGCGCGCCATCGAAGCGGGCGCACACGCCTATGCCGCTCGTTCTGGGAAGTACACATCACTCTCCACCTGGGGCAAGGACACGGACGGTAACCTCGTCGGCACACTCGAAATGCCCATGGCAGTGGGAATCGTCGGCGGCGCGACCAAGGTGCACCCTGCCGCGCAGGCCGCGGTCAAGTTGATGGGGGTGAAAACCGCCAACGATTTGGCCGAGATTATCGTCTCAGTCGGTCTCGCCCAGAATATGGCCGCCCTGCGCGCCCTCGCCACCGAAGGCATCCAGCGCGGACACATGTCGCTACACGCAAGGCAGGTTGCGATTGCCGCAGGAGCGAGCGGAGATTTGATCGAAAAAGTCGCCGCGCAGATGGTGGCGGAGAAAGTTGTGAGAATAGATCGGGCTGAAGAGATCCTAAAAGGGATAAAATAGACCTCATGAGCACCAAAAAATCCCTTACGTCCGAAGAAATCTCCAAAATTGTGAGCGGATTCGACCCCATTGATTGGGTTCAATTAGATTTGCTTGCCAAAATGCCACCTAAAAAACGCCTTATTCCAGGTTTGAACGCACAGGAATTTTCGATGGCAGCGCTACGTGGAACATTTCGCAGAAAATTCCCGACACTTTCTCTCCCCGAAATCAATATGAAGGTATTGACTTACCTAACCCCTGTGCGCATGGAGATGAAATGACAGCTATCTCATTCTATGTGCAGGTCGTTAAGGCTTTGGATGAAATCGGTGCATCATACATGATTGTTGGCGCGTTTGGCGGTTATCCATTTGGCATTACCCGCGTGACATTCGATATTGATATCCTCGTAGATTTACGAGAAGAAGATTTTGACGAGCTTTCAAAGAGATTCCCTTTACCGCGTTACTATGCTGACCCCGAAATGATGAGAAATTCCGTGCAAATGGGAATCATGTTCAACGTCATTGACACGAACGAAGGTATCAAAGCGGACCTTGTGCCATTAAAACGAGAACCTGATTACCAACTTGCCTTTGATCGTCGTGTTCGCCGAGAGTTTGTCGACCCAACAGGAAATTCCTTCTCAGCATGGGTTGCCCAGCCATCCGACATTATCATTGGAAAATTATGGGCATGGGATGAAGGCAGGTCAGACAAGCATCCAAAAGATATTTATTCCATGCTTGTTTTTGACCTAAGCGGTGCAAGCGATGTTGAAATCAATTATGAATTAATCACAAAAGAAGCCTCACGCATTGGAAAAGAAACCTTGGAAATGTGGAATCAAATTCTTGCAAAAGCAAAAGAAGAAGTTGAGAAGCGCAAGAAATAACCGCCCACGAGACCCCTCTCCCTGCGGGAGAGGGCTAGGGTGAGGGCGAACGCCTGTCACTGGAGTATCATGGACGAAGCACCGAACAGGTTGCAGAGATTTTCAAGCAGGCAGGATTGACGTCAAAGTTTTGGTATATGTGAAAAGTACACAAGGAAACAGGTAAACAAGTCCGTTGACCACCATCCGCGCATTCGTTCTGCGGAGCAATCCGTTGAAAACCGCAGGCAGGATTGACATCAAAGTTTTGGTATTTGTAAAATTCTGAGAATCTTGAAATAGAGATATAACTGAAATGCCAATAGATTACGGCTCACTCCCTATTCTTGTGTTGATTGCTCCTATTTATCTTGTGGTGATCTATGTTGGTTTGCTTAGCGATGCTAGATTAATATACCGTTTATTGTATATTTTGGCATGTGTAATATATTTATTTTACGGCGCAGTTATTGAACCGCTAAGACAATCAAATAATCCGTATACATGGAACAATATTCTAATTAGCACGGATACAAGTTTCGGATTGCTCTGCGCTTTCTTAGTGCAGGTAATATTCATCACAATTATCATCAATTTCTCACAACCCTTGTGGGCGCATAAGGTTGACAAGTTGCCAACAGCATTTTATATCATCACAGGTACAATAATGGCTCTATACTTGGGTTGGATAGGACCACTTTTGTCTATTTGCACTATTGGGCCATGGGCGTCGGGCAGCCCCTACCCTAATTGTTCAATTGAATTATCTACAGTAACAATATTTGCTCAAAAAGAGGCGCCAGAAAATGGAATAGAAATCCCTAACGGTGTTACTGTTTCAAACAATAAAATAAATCCTATAAATTCGCCTGTTCGCTTCACATATATGTGGGTACATCTTACTAATGAAATAATCGCATTAGGGGCCAATCCCTTGTTATCAAGAATATTTAATGCTCTGATCTGGATTGGTGCGTTATTCACCGGAATTGACTATCTGTTTATTAAGATCCCGCGCTGGATAAGGAAGAGATTTGTAAAAGAGAAATAACCTTTGCCGTTCTATTTTCTTATGATTCGAAATTGTGCATAGTTAAATCAGATCCATGAAGTAGGTTCCTAAATGACAACCCCTCACCCCCACTCCCCCACATTACTCAAACCCGTCGAACCCGTTGGCATCATCGGCTACGGCGCGTACGTGCCGCGTTATCGTCTGCCCGCGAAAGAAGTCTCGCGCGTATGGACAGGCGGCAAAGGCGGACTCCCCATCAAAGAGAAAGCCGTCCCTGGGCTGGATGAAGACGTCATCACGATGTCCATCGAAGCGGCGCGCAACGCCATGAAACGCGCGCAAATTGACCCGACCGAACTGCGGGCGGTCTGGGTCGGGTCTGAGTCCCACCCGTATGCGGTGAAACCAACTTCCACCTTAGTCGCTGAAGCGATTGGCGCGGTCCCCAACACGCAAGCCGCCGATTGGGAATTCGCCTGTAAAGCGGGCACCGAAGCGATGGTCGCCGCGATGGGACTGGTCGGCTCGGGTATGGGCAAATATGCAATGGCAATCGGCATGGACACCGCGCAAGGCAAACCTGGCGACGCGCTCGAATACACTGCGGGCGCGGGCGGCGGCGCGTACATTCTCGGTCCCGCCGAAGAGTCGCTGGCGATCATCAACTCGTCGTATTCGTACGTCACCGACACGCCCGACTTCTGGCGGCGCGAAAATCAAAAGTATCCCGAACACGGCATGCGCTTCACGGGCGAACCCGCCTACTTCAAACACATCACCGAAGCCGCCACGCATATGATGGAAGCCTCGGGCACAACCGCCAAGGATTACAAGTGGGCGGTCTTCCACCAGCCCAATACGAAATTCCCACAACGAGTCGCGTCACAACTCGGATTTTCCGCCGAACAAATTGAGCCTGGGCTGTTAGTCCACACGATTGGAAACACATACGCGGGCGCGGCGATGATCGGACTCACTGCGACTCTCGACATCGCCCAGCCTGGGGATCGGATTCTCGTCGTCTCTTTCGGAAGTGGGGCTGGCTCCGACGCCTTCGACCTCACCGTCACGGACGCCGCTCCGCTCCGCGCGGGACTGGCGACAAAGACACAGGAATACATTGCCCGCCGCACAGAGATTGATTACGCGACGTATGTGCGTTTCCGCGGCAAGTTGGCGATGAAATAAAACCGTTGGTCGAGTAGCCCCGTGCAAGTTGGGGCGTATCGAGACCAACGTATAACAGGCAAACAATAAGTTACTTAAAACTGGTGGTCTCGATACGGGCTGGGACGAACACCCAGCCCTACTCGACCATCGAGGTATACATAATTCATGACAGACATCATCATCGCAGGTATCGGCCAAACAGAAGTCGGCGAGCATTGGGACATTGGTCTGCGCGACCTGGCCTTTGCCGCCATTCAGGACGCGGTCAAAGATTCAGGCGGGTTGAAACCGCAATCATTATTCGTCGGCAACATGCTCGCGCCGAATCTTTCGAATCAGGCACACCTCGGCGTGCTCATTGCCGATTATTCGGGTTTGCTTGGCATCGAAGCCGTGACCATCGAAGCCGCGGGTGCGTCTGGCGGCGCGGCGCTTAGGCAGGGTTATCTCGCGGTCGCTAGCGGCATGGTGGATGTGGCGCTCGTCGTCGGTGTGGAGAAATTCACCGACAAGGTCGGCCCAGGTGTGGACGCGGCGCTCGCCACGACAGGCGACGCAGACTTTGAAGCCGTGCAGGGAATGACCCCCGCCGCGCAAGCCGCGCTTCTCATGAAGCGGTACATGCACGAAAACGATGTGCCAAAGGACGGCTTCGCAGGTTTTGCATTGACCGCACACGCCAACGGAGTCGCAAATAAAAATGCGATGTTCCGCAAAGCCATCAAGCCCGAGACGTACGCCAAAGCGGAGATGGTCAGCGACCCCATCAACATGTTCGACATGGCTCCCAACGCGGACGGCGCGGCGGCTGTTGTATTAACTCGCCGTGAATTGCTGCCAGATAATTTTCCACATCCGTTGGTGACGATTCCTGGCTCAGCATCCGCCTCGGATACGCTTGCATTGCACGACCGTAAAGACATGTTGTACTTCGACACCGCGCAGCTTTCCGCGGGCAAAGCCATGAAGCAGGCAGGCGTCACGCTCGATCAAATTGACCTCTTCGAGTACCACGACACGTTCAGCATCTATGCCGCGCTGCAACTCGAAGCGGTCGGGTTTGCGATCAAAGGCAGGGGCTGGCGTCTCGCCGAGGACGGCGAGATAAGCAAAACGGGAAAAATCCCCTGCGCAACGATGGGAGGCATGAAAGCGCGCGGGTTCCCCGGAGGCGCCGCGGGCGTGTATCAGGCCGTCGAAGCAACGATTCAGCTACGGGGTCGGGCCGAGGCGAATCAAGTCCCGAATGCAAAGACCGCGTTGATCCAGTCGCTCGGCGGACCTGCATCAACAGCCGTGACCCATATCCTGACATTGAAATGATGGAATTCGCGATGAAAAGGAATCTCTTGAAGGCTGTGCACGTCGGCGTACTCGCAGTGATGATCCTTGCTCTCCTGTCGTGCAACGGGGAGAAGCCTCCCGCTGCGGAAAACGGACATCCCAACATCGTCCTGATTCTCACCGACGACATGACGCTCGCCGATTTGGAATATATGACCGAGACAAAAAGGCTGATCGGCGATCAAGGCGCATCATTTAGCCAGTACCTTGTCAGTATCTCATTGTGCTGTCCCTCGCGAGTGTGTATCCTGCGCGGGCAGTATCCGCACAATTCGGAGATCGTGGGCAACAAACCGCCCGCCGGTGGATTCCAAATGATGTACCAACTCGGGTTGGAAGAATCGACCGTGGCCGTCTGGTTGCAGGATGCAGGATATCGGACCGCGTTGATCGGGAAATATCTCAACGGCTATCCCGCCACGGCCACCCCGACCTACATCCCGCCCGGCTGGGACGAATGGTACGTCCCTGCGGGCGACGAGTTGATGAACGATTTTGCCTATCAGGGCTTCAATTATTTCCTGAACGAGAACGGCGAGATCGTGGATTATGACGACGCGCCCGAGGACTACGCAACCGACGTGTTCGCCGGGAAGGCCGTTGATTTCATCCAGCGAAGCAGTCAGGACGGTCAGCCGTTCTTCGTCTACGCGGCGACCTACGCCCCGCACCGGCCGAGTGTCCCCGCGCCGCGTCACGCCGACCTGTTCGAGGATATCCAATTGCCTGCCTCGCCTTCGATCAACGAAGAGGACATCGCCGACAAATCAAGGTTCTTTGGCCGAAATCCGATGCTCACCGACGAGCAGGTCGAGGATCTGCGCCGGCAGTATCGTCTGCGCATTCAGTCCCTGCAGGCGGTGGATGAAATGGTGGCAAAGGTCTACGCCGCACTCGAGGAGACAGGCCAGCTGGACAACACCTATATCTTTTTCACGTCAGACAACGGCTACCACCTGGGCGAGCACCGCCTGCTGGCCGGGAAGAATACGCCCTTCGAAGAGGACATCCGCGTCCCGCTCCTCGTCCGCGGGCCCGGCATAAAGGCCGGAACGGTGATTGAGAAACTGGCCAGCAACATCGACCTGGCGCCGACATTCACGGAACTGGCCGGTGTCGTCCCACCCGATTTCGTGGATGGCCGCTCGCTGGCGCCTCTTCTAAAGAACAGGATCGTCTTCTCGTGGCGGGAAGGACTCCTCATCCGAAGAGAGGCGAGCGTTGACGAAACGGTCTGGCTGGACCCGATCCCGGCTCTCGGACCCCAGGGCGAGGTCGAACCCCTGGACTCCCTCTACGATGCCAAGGCTGGCGGGCAGTTCATTGCCCTGAGAACCTATGAATACACGTACGTGGAATTCAAAAACGGCGATAAGGAACTTTACGACTTGAGAAATGACCCTTATCAGTTGGAGAACATCTACGAAACCGCCGACCCCAAATTCCTGGACGAACTGCATGAATGGCTGAAATTATTAAAGGATTGCAAGGCCGATACCTGCCGGGAATATGATATCGAGCCATGACAAAACCTATCATATTCGGAATGAACAAAGCTTGATAGTTCCTGAGAGTCGCGCAGAATAGAATTACGCTTGCAATAAGACAAGACGATAAGGAGTCTGAATGGAAATCCCGCGACACTGGCGCCTCAAGAAACAACGCTACGGACTGGTCGGCGAGGTCTGCCCGCACTGCGAGCATAAGATCTTCCCGCCGCGCGACATTTGTCCGAACTGCGGAGATGAAGCGAAGGAACTATATACGTTCAGCGGCAGGGGTGAAGTGTATTCATACACCACCATTTACGAAGCCCCAACAGGCTACGACGCGAACGCGCCCTACACGGTGGCGCTGGTGAAATTGGAGGAGGGGACCATGGTCACCGCCCAGTTGACCGACGTGGACAACGAGGCGGTCGAGATCGGCATGCCCGTCGAGATGGTCACCCGCAAGATGAGGAACGATGGGGACGAACGGGGAATGATTGTGTATGGGTATAAATTTCGTCCTACTCCCCTGCATACCACAGGATAGCCCCTAGATACGGGATGAAGTACAAAAAACGAGGATTTATTTCTCTATCTTGCAGAATACTTGTATACGGTTATTCGCCTTAACTCTCGTACACAATCATGCCCCACTCCCCGACCTTCAAAGCCGGGGAGTCGTTTTTAAACACGGAAGGTGACCCACATTCGGTCACCTTCCAAGTCAGCTTCTTGTTTTCAAAGTTTCACCTTGCGTTGAAGAAATCCGCGCGAAACTTTATATGGATTTCACGTTTCTCATCAATCCTTGCCTCCGTCAGAACTGTATTCACGATTCGCTTCTTCAACAGAAACACCTGATGTTTCTCCTCTGGGGCTTGAGGATTGGCGGTGATGAATTCAGCCATCTCTTTCTGTAATTCAGTCACATACCTCTTCACCTGCTCTTCCAAGTCAAGTTTTTCGAACGCGTCCTTCTCTTGTTCAATAGCTGTCAGTCTACGTTTTACACCCAATTCATCATCGTACATCACGCTGATCTGTGAAGTGAATTCTTCCTCAGCGATATGCCCTTTACGAGCTTTGGTGATAAACGCCTGACGCTCTGTGTTCAGCCTCTTGATCTCCTCTTGCAGCTGCAGTTCGTCCCGCTTCATCTGTTCGTAATCATTCCGTAATTGAACCACCCTTGCTTTGGCTTGAGCCAAAAGATAATCAGGGTCGGTAATGAACTGGCTTACTTTCTCCCAGACTTGGGCTTCCGCTTGTTTGGCGCTTACTGTTTTTGGACAGGATGACAGTCGCAACTCTTTATGTGGCTGTGGACAGAAATAAGTTCCAATTGGCGTCTTGCGCTCAATCCACTCCCTCTTCCGACTGCGACGATGAGTTGCTGTCCTTGCCTGCCAGGTCAAATTACACGAGCACTTCAGACGTCCGGAAAGCAAATAGTCGTGGCGGATTGGTTGAGTGGGATGGGTCTTATTCTTTTCTCGTTGAGCTTTGAACTGCTCATAAGTGGGAACATCAATAATCGGTTCCACAGGGATTTGATAGGTCTCGCCATCGCGGGATTGCTCCTTGTAGCCATAGGCATACTCTTTGGCAGATTCCAAGATCCCTTGTATGCTGGAGCGAGCCCATTCGATATGTCGTGGTGTGCTGCTCCTTTTCTGCGGAGCGCTACCAGCCATCAGTCTTTCTCGAATCTCTGACAGTGTTATGCCCTGGTTGTACCATTCGAATATCTTTCGTACCCAATTCGCTTCTTCTTCCACAAAATGGATTTTTTCGCCAACGCGAGAATAGCCATAGCGGTCTTGTCCGGTGTTAGCTTTCCCTGCTTTCAATCGCGCTTTGACGCCCATCTCCATACGTTCCTTCATGCCATCCAGTTCCATTTGAGCCGCCCATGTGCGAACCGGAGTGATCTTCGGATCGAAGGTTTCTTTTGCCAGCAGGATTTCGATTTCGTATTCTTGAATGGTTTCCAGGACCGTCAACATGGATCGCAACCCGCGATACAGTCTGTCCTCCCGCCAGGCAAGGAGGACATCGAATTCATCTCTGGCGTCATCTTTGAGCATCGCCAGTAAACCAGGACGGTCTGAGCGACTGCCTGAGGGTTCGACCAGTTTTTTGCCCACCCGATATTTCTCCACATCGCGATAGGCGCGAACGACTTCCAATCCTCGCTCCTGTGCCAGACGCAGACCATCAGTTTCTTGTTCAGCCGCACTGGATTTTGCGCCCTGGATATCAGACGAGGTACGAATGTAGATTACTGCTCTTCGTGTCATTTCGGTTTCCTTGGGTAGTAATGAGACTGCCAGTGCAAATATAGCAAAGAACCAGAAAGGGTGGGATCAAAGTGTCGCTAAGAATCCCGGAGCATGGCTGCGATGAATCCCTGTGTATATGGATATTACGGCGACTCAACCAATTGCAATTCCATTTTACGGGATCGCAGGCAGTTCCTTTTTTGATGCCGCAATAATCCAAAGGAGCTGTCGTAAATTTATTGTACAATGAGCAGCAAACAGATAATCATGAACATCCTCCACGCGCATTACCAACCTCCGCAGATGCCCAGCGAAACAGGCGGGATTCTATTCTGGATGGAAACATCCGACCTCCCCGCGCCTAAAAGCGGACGCGCCGCGAAAAAAGAAAAATCACGCCCGCACCCGTTTTGCGCGGATACCGATACACTCAAGCGTGTACTCAACATTGAAGGCGCGCCCAAGACTGCCACATTGCGCCTGCCCGCGGTCAAGGGAATTCCGCTACCATCGCCGCAACTCATTCACAACTGGAACCTGGATTCCAAAAATCCGGAACTCGCCCCGTTCCTCATCAATGGGATTTGGACACGACCACCCGAAGCGCTTCCCACGCTGTTGATTTTCTCCTCCCAAACGGACGCTTCTTTCTCCCCCGCAGCGGATACCCGTTTCTGGAGCATGGTCAGCGCTCTGGCGTTGGAGACTCTCGCCGCGCATAAACTCATCCCTGTCATCGTGAACGAAGAAAAGAATTATTATGCGCGCTGGCTGCCCATATTGGACGCACCAAAAGACGCGGCGCGGCTGAAACAATTGGAAGATGCGATGCCGGCCATTTGCCGCGCATCCCTCGATAATGTTTCGCCAAAGAATCTCCTGACCAGTTTCCTCGATACGTTTTGTGATGCGCTGGCGCGGGAGTGGGGCAAATCCGCTGCGCCGAAGTCATACGATAATTCATCCGCGGTAAGTTGGATCAAAGCCCTGTTCAGCGAAAACGCCCTCATCCAGTTATCGTCCGCGCAGGCGCAGAACCTTGCGGCAAGTCACAAAGCATGGATGCGCAACTTGCATGTTGCGGGCGACGCCGCGTTCCGCATTACCTTTCGTTTGGAAGCGCCGGCGTCGCAAAAACAGCCCTGGCAACTGCATTATCTGATTCAAGCAAAGGACGACCCAAGTTTGCTGATTCCCGCTGATGAAGTATGGAAAAAGACTCGAGGCGCGTTGACCCATCTTGGTCATCGCTTTGAACAACCGCAGGAGAAGTTGCTGGCAGGGTTGGGTTACGCGGCGCGCTTGTTCCCGCCCATGACAGAAAGCCTGAGAAGCAAACGCCCCACCGAATTAACGATAGATACCAACGGCGCGTACACCTTTTTGCGCGAGACCGCTCCCCTGCTGGTAGGCGCGGGCTTTGGGATTCTCGTCCCGCCGTGGTGGAACAAGAAAGGTGCGCGGCTGGGCGTCAAGGTGAAGATGAAATCGCAGGGCAAGGATGTCGTCAAGGGACACATGTCTTTTGACAATCTGGTCAGGTATCAGTGGAAGTTGTCGCTGGGCGAGACCGAATTGACCGAAACCGAGTTCAAGGCGCTGGCGAAGTTGAAATCGCCGCTGGTGCAAATCCGCGGGCAGTGGGTCACGCTCGACGCGGAGCAAATCGAAGCCGCGATCAAGTTCTGGGAGAAGAGTCAACTCGAAGGCGAGATGTCTCTACTCGACGCGATGAAGCTCGGCTTGGGCGGGGAGACCTCCGCAGGCGGGCTACCAATTGATGGAGTTGAATCCGATGACTGGCTTTCTGGTTGGCTAAAGAAATTCGAGCAAGCCGACAAACTCGAACAATTACAACAGCCTAAAGGTTTGGATGGTCAACTGCGCCCGTATCAACTTTATGGATATTCGTGGATGACATTTTTGCGGAAGTGGGGCATGGGCGCGTGTCTCGCCGACGACATGGGACTTGGCAAGACAATCCAAACCATCTCGCTGTTGCTGAACGAGAAGGGAACAAAGAAGAAACTCCCCGCGCCTGCGTTGTTGATCGCGCCCACGTCGGTGGTGACCAACTGGGAGCGGGAGATTGGCAGATTCGCCCCAGGGTTGAAAACCTACATCCATCGGGGAGCAACCCGCCTCAGGGGCGGAGAGATGCGGGAGGCGGTCAAGGGTCAGGATGTAGTGCTGACCAGTTACCCCATCGCGCGGCTCGACGCGGAATCCTTCCAATCCATGAAATGGCTGGCGGTGATTTTGGACGAGGCGCAGAACATCAAAAATCCCGAAGCAAAACAGACGCAGGCCATCCGCAAGTTCGAGGCGGAGTTTCGCATCGCGTTGACGGGTACGCCCGTGGAAAACCGCCTGTCCGAGTTGTGGTCAATCATGCACTTTTTGAATCCTGGCTATCTGGGCGCGCGCAAATCGTTCCGCGAGAATTTTGCTCTGCCGATTGAACGCTACCGTGATGAGGAAGCAATCAAACAATTGAAGCAGTTGACCACGCCATTCATTTTGCGGCGTGTCAAAACTGACCCGCGCGTGATTTCAGATTTACCCGATAAAGTGGAAACAAAAGTCTATTGCACGCTGACTGAGGAACAAGCCACGTTATATGAAGCGGTGGTGCAGGATGTCATGAAAAAGATTGAGGAAGAGGAGGGCATAAAGCGGCGCGGGTTGGTGCTCAGCATGATGATGCAGTTGAAGCAGATCTGCAATCATCCCGTGCAGTATATTCATCAAAAGAGCAAGGCTGGCGCGGATGTTTCGCTGGACAACCGAAGCGGCAAGTTGGAACGCCTCGGCGAGCTGCTGGAGGAAGTATTGGCCGCTGCGCGAAACGACCGCGCCTTGATCTTCACACAGTTCGCGGAGATGGGCGAGATGCTGGCAGACTATCTGCCAAAGGCGTTCGGCGCGGCAACGCAATTTTTGCACGGCGGCACACCTGCCAAAGCGCGCGACCAGATGGTGAGGCGTTTCCAGGAGGACGAGCACGCGCCGCCAATTTTTATCCTGTCATTGAAGGCGGGCGGTACGGGCTTAAACCTGACACACGCCAATCACGTTTTCCATTTCGACCGCTGGTGGAATCCCGCGGTGGAGAATCAAGCCACCGACCGCGCCTTCCGCATTGGGCAAAAGCGGAATGTACAGGTGCATAAGTTCGTCACGACGGGAACGCTGGAAGAGATGATCGACGACATGATCGAATCCAAAAAGGGATTGGCGCAGGCAATTGTCGGCAGCGGCGAAAACTGGCTGACGGAAATGAGCACTGATGAACTCCGCCGCGTGGTCACGTTGAGGAGACAGTAATGCCATACGATTATTGGTTCAAACCGACCAAAGCCATCAAGACAAAAGACGGCATCAAGGCTCAGAGCAAGCGTGGTGCGTTTGCCAAAAACTGGTGGGCGCAGCGCTGGATCGCCGCGCTGGAAAGGCTTGTCGATTCAGGTCGTCTCACGCGCGGTCGGAGCTACGCGCGCCAGGGACAGGTTCTTTCGATTGACGAGACCAAGGATGGGGTCGCGGCGCGCGTGCAGGGTTCCATGCAGACGCCCTACAAAATCAGTATCAAGATCAATCATCTGACCGACGCAGAATGGGGCAAGGTAATTGACGCTCTGGCGGAGCAAGCCATTTTCACCGCCCAATTGCTGGCAGGTGAAATGCCGCAGGATATCGAGCAGGCATTCGAGCAAGCGAAGGTCAGTTTGTTCCCCGCCACTCGCAGGGACTTGCAAACAGAATGTTCATGCCCCGACCCTGCCAATCCGTGTAAGCATATTGCTGCGGCACATTACATTCTGGGTGAACGCTTCGACGAAGACCCATTCCTTATTTTCCGCTTACGCGGGCGTACACAGGAGCAGGTGATGCAGGCGCTCCGGCAGCGGCGAGCAGGAAGTGATGAGGCGGTCGAAGAGGAAGCGGAAGAAATGGAAGCTGCGATTCCTCTCGAAGAAAGCATCTCTAACTTCTGGGATATGGGCACACCGTTAGAAGGGTTCTCGGTATCCATTCGTCCGCCTGCGATTGAGATGCCTCTGCTCAAGCGGCTGGGCGCGGCGAGCTTTGTCCCTGAGCCTGGAATACAAAGCTGGTTGTCCGCCGCATATCAAGCTGTGGGTCGAAAGGCGATTCAAACCGCGTTCAAGGATACAAGCGAGGAAGAATAAGCGTTGTCGCTCAATCTCATCATTTCTTCGCGCCGCTTCAGAAATGCCGCCTTCCGCGAGGAATCGCTATGAGTGCGCTGGTGTGGTGCAACAAAGCGTTTTTGGCCTTGGGTGTATAATTTGTTTCAGTAGGCATGTTTTTTTAGGGTTTAAAGTACAATAACGATATTGGATTTGTCGAAGATGCAGTCAGCCGCATGAAAAGGGACTTATGGACGCCTTGCAACTTCAACAACGGGTCAAGTTTGCAGAATATGTCTGGCATGACCAGGCTTATCTGCATCCGCAATTAAAGACTGCCCAGCCAAAGGATTTTTACGGCAGGCAGGAAGCCATCCAGAAGGCCAAAACGGCGCTTCGATTGTCGTCGAGGCCTGTCATCTTTATCGGGGAAAGAAGAGCAGGAAAGACTTCCATCTTCAAATTAATCATGCGCTCCCTGAGGAACAAATCGGATTTTATTCCAGTTGAAATCTCTTGGCTTGAGGTTCATTCCGCTCCCGAACTGATGCGCGAAATACTGGCCAGCATTTATGAAAAACTGGCATTGAGCAATGAGGCCCTGCTCAATGCCTTTGAAAAAGCCCATTCCCCCGCAGAGTTTCGGCATGTGATGCAGGGTATGTTGGAAAATTCGGGCAAAATCGTGGCGCTTGGCATTGATGAATTCGACGCGCTTTTGTTCGAACAATCCGAAGAAGAGAGAAAGAAAATCATCGGCGCGGTCATCTCACTCGTGGAATCCGATGAGTTTCCCGTTAGGGTAATTCTGACAATGACGCGTGAACCCGCCAGCATCGAAACGGGATATACCTCGCCGTTGACCACAAAATCGGAAAAAATCCGATTGGAGCCTTTTTCAAAAACCGAGATGGATGAGATGCTGATCGGTATTTTGGAAAACCAGATTCCCATTTCGGAACAGGAAAGGAACGAAGTATTCAACCTTTCGGGCGGCTGGCCTTACTTTGCCAAAGCCCTGCTCTACTACTGGGTCGAGACGATAGGCAGGGATGATGCCTTGAGGCTGGCAATGGAAAAAGCAATACAAGACACGGGTCTGGGTGATGCGATAGAACATATCTACCTGAAGCACCTCAGTCCGTCTGAGCGCACCATTCTATTGGCGCTGGCAAAACTGGGCGGGAAAATCAACGCAAAAGAGAAATCCACTTTGGATGTTTCCATCAAAGCGGCCGCGCAGGTACTAATCAAGCGCGGATATGTCGTAGAAAGGAATGACGGTTACGAATTTCGCGTCGCCCTCATGCTGGATTGGTTCTGTCGCTGGGCACGATTTGAAGAACAGGCAGAGCAATATGCTGCCGAAGTATTAATAGCCATCGAACGGCAGAAGGACCCGTGGGCGGGAATCCAGAGAGATGATATTTTCAACGGTATCGCAGACGAGGAAGCATGAAATTCTCGTACCGACAAACTGCAAAGGACGCGGAATCCTTTTTCCATGATGCCCTGTTTGTCGAGGGTAACGGGGCGGTTGTTCTGGCTTTGCGAGTTGACGAAAATACGATAGAGGGGTGGCTGGCAGGATTAAAAAAACTGCAACAGGCATCCCATCCATATTTGCAAAATTTATTAGACAAAGCAAGTGAATTGAAGAACTGCAATTATGATGACCTGCCTACGCTGTGGCGAATCATCTTCGCCCTGAGAGCCCTCAACTGTGATAAAGCCTCCGCTGAACCTTTGACCGCCTGCTTGCAAAAGTGGTTCTCTTTCGAAGCACGCTGTGCAGCGGACGCATACCAGTACCTGGTTTGCGCGGGCGGTGAGATGGTCTTGTTGCGGCAACATTCCCTAGCAAAAGTTCATGCTGTTCCGCGGAGTGTTCCCGTTTATGTTTTTTCTGCTGATATTGCAGAGTTGCAAACGGAATCTCCTGCAAAATTTCAGGTTCTACTGCAAAACTATGAAAGACTTTTAGAAGCGTCAACGCATTACCAGGAAGACATGGATCTCGAGAAAAAAGGATTCGTCCAACACAGTTTTGCAAATTTTTCGAAGGCGTTGATTGAATTTCTGGATAAAGATGAAACTGTCCATGTTCCAATAAGAACAATGAACACGATACTGGGAGTCGCCATCAAGGATGAAAATGTGCGTCTGAGCGACCAGCAATCGTATTTGGGAAGGGTATTGGAAAGCAGGGAAAATGAACGCGGCAAGTACCAGCGCTGCAAGGATATTGTCCAAGATGTGCGCGGGGACGTGCGGGAAAAACGATGCGAGGCATCCCGTTTAATCTCCATCATCGGCGCCATCAGCGCGTACTACCTTCGCCGATACGATTTCGAGCGCGCGATTGAGTTTTGGAATTTATTGGACGAAAAAGACAGATTGCTGCGACAAATACTCAAACTTTATGGCAGGACGTGGAAATATGTCGTGACCATGATCGTTGGCATGGTGGCGGCAGTAGCAGCGATATGGTTGAACACTGCAAATACCTTCAGCCCTGCCGTGAAAATCTTTTTATCCAATTTTCCGCTTGTTGTATTATTGCCTCCTCTTGCCGCCATTCCCTTTTTTGCAATTTACATCTTTATTCGTTTCATCGTTGTTCGTAAAGGGCCCGAATACATTGAAATGTTCTTTCCGAGGCTTTTGGGCGCCATTGTTGTCGGCTTATCTGTCTTATTGTTTCAAGACACCTCCTGGAATTTCGGCATGAAACTAAGCGCCGCCAACCTGGCCTTAATTGGCATGGTTGTTTATCCGATGGCGCTCCTTTACATTTTCATCAATGTCCATAAAGAATTACGTTATCTGACATACGATGCCGGTGCTGACTCAAACAAGGGAAAACAGAACCTGATGATGAAGCATTCCATCCGAGTCAGCCTGAAGATTTTCTCGATTGGGCTGTTGGAATCGTTTGTCGCCGTGCTGGTTACTTCCTCTTTGCTTTATCAGGGTGTTTTATTAGACGACTATTCTAAACTGCGCTGCTTCTCCCAATGCTCTCTAACGGCAACATGGAACATTGGGAGTATTTCCATAGGTTTTTTTCCGGCGATCATTTTTCTCTGGACAGGATTATCGCTTTTGATCGGCGCCTTTGCACAATTGCTTTGGCAAGATAAAAACCTTACTTCCGCCTAAACTCCAGAAATAGCCGCCATGTACAACAAAATCCGCGAAATCGGAAAAGTTCTGGATGAAGCGCCGCTGGAAGACCTGGTGCTCTTGTTCAGCCAAAAAGACAGCGACCAATACCTGTTCGTTTACAACACATCCACTCTCCCCGTCCTACCCAGCCCCGACTGGAAAACAAAAAAATTGGAAGAACTTAGTCCCAAAGATTGCGCGGAGTTTGACGGTTTGCTGGTTGGATATTCTGCATTGGATGTCGTCTTTCCCAATATTCCCACTCACGGATTTAATTTCTACCATATCCAACACATTTACGAGTCAAAAAATCGCCCATCTCCGTACGAAGAACTTTATCGGCTAGCTATATGGCTCCACGCTCACACGTCGAACTTTACAGACGCGCGACGCGGACGCTCGAAAATTATCGAACTGGCGCTGCCCTATCTTTTACAGAATATCGAAAACCTTCAAGACCTGATTGCTATAATTCCCAATAAAGAACTCAACCAATTTTTAGAAAAAAGCGAGAATGGCTTCCAGACAGTCACGATTCATAGTGGCAATACGCTCCTGGGTCTGAACGAAGAAGAATGGCTGGTGGCGTTGGAAGAAGTTCACTTTTTCAACGAGAACCTTGGGCAGAAGCAATCCACCTTCAGCGATTTGCGACTGACTTTGAGACAATCGGGGCGAGGAAACGTTTTGCAAAGGATTTGCCGTTCGTTGGCGCGCACCCTGTGGCAAAAAGAGAGCGCGGATTGTAAGCAGGCGGCCTACGCCCTGGCGGCAGAAGCCTGGATTATGGAAGGCGACGTAGAGGATTTGGTTGGGATTTTGCCCCGCAAAAATTTTGAGCGTTTTCTTGAAACGGGTGAAGCCATCTGGATTTACCGCTCTCCTCGTATTTTCGAAAAAACCATCTCGCCAGGCAGTCTCTATTGTTCGTTAAGCGAATTCCTTTCAATCCCAAAGTCTGATTTGGGTAATTACCGTACCGCTCCCCTTACCTTTCCTATTCTCTCCGCCGCCTTTTCGGAGACTACGTCTGAACCAGTATGCGATTTGGGCGTTGTTCTTTACAAGGCGGGAAAATGGCCCGAACTAGCCCAAACCCTGTCCTTGTTATCTATGGATTTATTAAAGGAGTCTTTTGGCGCGAAGTTCTCTGTTCAAATCAAGCCTCAGGCAATTACCGGCCTTGCTTTCCGTGCCGCCATGTTTTACGCCATCGAAGAGCCCTGGCGCAAACAATGGCGTTCGCGCTACGAACAGCTGGTGGAAAACTCCTATAAATACTTGGAGGAATGTGTCTTATTCCAGGAAAAAAGACAATTCAATCCAGTTTTATTGGACTATTATGAAGCCCTAAAAGAGTGGTACGGTTGTGGCATCAGCCAAGACATTCCCGAAAGCCTGAATAAAATTATAGACGCCTGCGAGCGCTTTCTGGAAAAAAGCGAAAAACTTACCTCGCTGGAAAATGAAAAAAGAATTGCTGGACGACTAGCAGGTGCGGCAAAGGTTTTCATCGAGACAGAGACAAAACCCCTGCGAGAAGCGCGTACGCTGCCTTCACACTTTGATGTCATCAAATATCTCAGGCAGGTCGCAGATAGTTCCTCGCCCATCAATATTTTCTCCTTGCCGTTTGAAGATCTTCTGGATGCTTACGAATCCTGTCACAACAAATGGCAGGCCTTGCAGGATGCATCGGAAATCCGCCGACCATCCGAGAACGATTTGCAAAGCCTTCTGGCCGAATACAAAAGTTTGCTGCGCATGGCCTACGCGCCCGCGCATGAATGGCGGGCCTTGCAATGGGCATGCCAACAGGATATGGACAACATCTTACGCCTGCAAAATGCGCTTGAATTAAGACCTATTATAAAAATCCGCGCGCTCAACCCACAAGTCATCCTCGATAAACACGAAAGCCTCCATGTGGAGGTGGAAAATATTGGCAACGCGGCGGCTCATCATTTCGAAATCAGTTTATCCGCTTCTCGAAGTTTCGAATTGACTTTGCCTCAAAAATCGGTATCCAAAGAGAGGCTGGAAGCAGGCAGGCCCTATCGCTTTACCTGGCAAATCCTTTCCCGCGAGTCGCCGCTCAAACTACATTTCAAGGGAGGCTGCGAGACATCGAATGGAGAAAAAATCCCCGTAGATGAACCCATCCAAATCAACGCCCTTCGCGCCAAAGCATCCGATGCGCCGCCTCGAGGCGGGAATCCGTATCAGGCAGGTTCGCCTGTAACTGCCCAGCGCTTCTACGGTCGGGAAAAAGAAATCAAGGAAATTTTATTCCTTTTACTGGGCGGCGTAACCCAACCCATCCTGCTACGCGGCGCTCGCAGGATTGGTAAATCATCTATTTTGCACCAACTCCGTTATTTACTCACTCACGAAGCCGAGCTGCAAAAAATCGGATTTTCAAGAGATGAAGAAATTGCGCTTCGAAACATTCATCCCGTCCTCACCAGCTTGCAGGAAATTTCCGATATCAATTATGTCGCCCGCTGGCTTCAATCCATTTACATGCAAATCTGTGATGCGGTCAGCGTTTCCTATTCTCAGGAGACTCTCGAAAGAGAATTCAATCGCTTTCCCTATCGGGCCTTCGCCAAATCCATTAACCACGTTTTTGAGCAAAGACCAGACATGCGCCTGTTGGTAATGATTGACGAATGGGATGAGCAACGTCACCTGCCTGAATTGGGCACCAGCCTGCGGGCAATCATGCAAAATGAAGACCGCGTCAACTGGATTATTTCCAGCACGTGGACGCTCAAAGCGGAACTAGGCAGGTTTGGCTCGCCCTTTTACGGTCAGGCCAAAGCGATGGAATTGCGAGAAATGGACTGGGCTTCGGCCTCCAATCTTATTATCGAACCAAGCAGAAAAATCAGCGTGGACTGGAATGGCGACGCCATTGTCAGTCTGCTTGAACAGACCGCGCAAAGACCTTATTTGGTTCAATCGCTCTGCCAGGAAATTATCAACACGTTGTACAGCCAGGCCGTCAGCCTTGTGGATACAAAACTGGTCAACGAGATCGTCAGCCATTTCATCAGAACATCACAGACAGGCGGACAGCCGTTTTCGTTTTTATGGCAGACCGATTCAATTCTACAAGGCCGCCAGGAGGAGGTGGGACTGCACTGGATGGGCAGGATAATTCTATTTGTCTTGAACAAACATTCCTCTTCGGGACTGACCTTCTCAGATATAAAAAAGGCGGTCTGGAGTGAATTGCATAAACAAAAAACGCACGTCCCCCAGGATTTTTTGGAAGATGAATTCACTGAGCAGGTGGCCGAACTGGAATACATTTTCGACGCCATCAAACAGGATGGACAAGTATTTAAATTCAGCATTCCCCTGGCGAAACAATGGTTTGACCAAACCACGCGGCTCAATCCCAATGCGGTCCAACATGCCTGCGCGGGAATATTGCGCGACTACGAAAAATGGCTCAAAGCCAGCAAGGGATTGTCGGCATGATTGACACAAAAACCTTTCTATCGGTCGTCTCTGTAATTTTCTGGGGAGGTTTTTTCCTAGCGGCAATGGGAAAAAGCCGCAGGTCGGCCACAACCTCGCTATGGTTGGCGCTGCTGGGAAGTGGCCTCAGCGCGACCCTCGGGGGGATTATATGGCTAAGGGTGCTTCCCCTACCCAAACCGATCGTCTCCCCAAATCTTTGGGTGGGCCTTGGACAGGGGTTTAAAACTGTTTCGATTTCACCCTTGCAGATGGAATTTCAACTGGATGCCTTGTCTGCATTTTTTGTTTTTCTGGTATCTGCCTTTTCCACAATTGTTGCCATCTATTCTTTTGGCGCGTTAAATGCACCGCACTACGAACGCTACCGCTCCCGCATCGTCGCCGCGTTCAACCTTTTCATTTGGTCCACGCTGCTGGTCATTTTCTCTCATGATGTATTTTCCCTGCTCCTCTCCCTGGAAATATCTTCTCTGGTTTTGGCTTATTTGGCTTTATATAAACACATGTTTTATCAATCTCAGCCCAATCATGACGCTTCGCATCAGGAACAAAAGAGGGCTCGCATTGCGCCGCAGGTGTACCTTGCCCTGGGCCATGTCAGCGCGGTCTTCCTGCTCATCGCTCTGCTGATTTTGGCAATTGAGAACAAAGGCATGAGTTACAACGACTTATACAAGCAACAACTTTCGCCTTTTGTCCCGACGCTGGTCTTCTTGCTGGCGCTAGCAGGCTTGGGGATTCGGGCGGGATTAACCCCCGCGCATATCTGGCCTCCGCTCGTGCATCCGTCCGCGCCCGTTACGTTGCATACTCTTTTTACTGGAGTGGGAATAAAGGTAGCCATTTATCTGATGTATCGCTTCTTTTTTCAATTTCTGGAGCCGCAGCCCATGTGGGGATATCTGCTCCTGGGATTGGCTGTACTGACCGCATTGGTCAATGTTTGGTATGCCATCTCCAGCCACGACCTGAAAACCGCGCTTGCATATCACAGCATCGAAAATATTGGCATCATCTGTGTTGGCATTGGAGTCGGTTTAATTTTCTGGAAAGCCGCGCCCGCCATTGCTTTTCTGGGCTTGATCGCAAGTCTCTATCATGTATTGAATCACGCCTTTTTCAAGGGACTACTCTTTTTGGCAACAGGCGCCATAGATAACCTGACCCATCAGATAATGGAAATGGATAAACTGGGTGGACTGCTCAAGCGATACGGATTTACTTCCGCAATGTTTTTGATTGGCTCTGTTGCCATAGCGGGATTTCCACCCTTCAACGGTTTCATGAGCGAGTGGCTCACATTGCAAGCCTTGTTGAGCGGCGTGACTGCCGAATCCACCTCCCTGTTTGGCCTGGCCATACTCCTACTAAGCATGGTCTTCCTGACCGCCTCCTTTGCGCTGACCGCGTTCTGTTTTTACAAAATGGTGGGGATTGCATTCTTGGGTTTGCCTCGCTCTCCCAAAGAAACTATAGATGAATGGGAATCCCATGATGTTCCCTGGTCCATGAAAAGCATGATGATGCTTCTGGCAATTGGTTGTCTTGCGCTTGGATTAACCCCGTTTTTGATGCTTCAGGCGCTCGAAAAGGCTCTCGAACCCATCGGTGTGGACTTCTCTGCGCTTCATCTGGCCTCGGCCAACGGAGTGGATATCGCCATTCCTTTTGGAGCTTCCTCCAATCACCTGCCTGTTCTTGGAAGTCTGGGACTAGTTCTGATCCTGTTAGCGTTTCCGCTTCTGATAGGCACCCGCCTCAGGGCGCTGAAGCCTGATTCAGCCTGGAATGGGGGAACCAAATTTCAGGAGCCGCCAACCCACCAGTTCAGTGGCGCCGCGGCGTCTTTTCTGCTACACGATACATTTGCCATTCCCGTCCTCAACAAGAGGCTGCATCAAATTCCTGAATATCTTCCCGCACACATCGAAGTTTCGCCAAGCGTTGATTCGCCTGGGCGGGTGGAGATCTTTAGCACACTCTACAACTTTTTATTTCACAATACCCTGCGCATGTCGCGATCATTTGGAGAATGGACGCAAAATCGGGATATTCGCCGATATCTTTGGTACATCTTTGTGGTCAATTTGGTGACGTTGTTGATTTTCATCCTGGTCAAGATTACCGAGAAATAAAATGAACGACACGCTTCTCTCCATTTTGCAAGGTATCCTCCTGACTATCGCCGCGCCTGCCCTAACGGGTTGGATTGCCTGGTTCAAAGCCGGTGTGCAGGGACGCCATCGTTCGTGGACTTATATTTTCCAACCGTATTTGAATCTGGCAACTATCTTTCGTACGCCCGCCACGCATCCGCAGACCGCCTCATGGATCTTCGCCGCGACGCCCTGGGTTCTATTCGCATCCTACACTTGGCTGATATTTATCGTCCCTGTTTTTTGCGAACCACTGCTAGCAGTGGATTTTATCGTGGTCATTTACGCCTTAGGATTTGGGCATTTTGTGATCAGCCTGTCAGGCTGGGATGCAGGAAGCGCCTTTGGAAACATGGGCGGAAGCCGTGTCATGTTTTTTCATTTTCTCACTGAGATCGGGTTGATTCTTTTTTTTGCTGCCCTGACCTTGCGCTGGAGAGCGATCAACTTAAAGGAAATTTTCGACCAACATGCCCAAATCTTAATCGGTCTTTCCAACAATATTCAGGAATTCCCTGATAACTTTGGGCTGGTCTTTCTAGCATTCTCTCTCGCGCTAATTATCATGTTTGAGTCCAAGCGCTTGCCTATGGACAACCCAGATACACACCTGGAGTTGACCATGACCTACAAAGCCATCCTGTTGGAATTTTCTGGCCGCGATCTGGCGCTGATTGAGTGGGCGGAGATGGTCAAAACGATGTTCTTATTTTCGATGTTCAGCAATTTATTCCTGCCAATCCATCGCTTGGCTCAAGGAATGGCGATGCCAGTCTTTATCGGCGAGTTGCTCATCCTGAGTTGCCTGCTCGTCTTGTGGGAACTACGTCAGGCAAGAACCCGCATCCAGCAAGTTTCCAGGTTTGCCTGGGTAACGCTTGTGTTCAGTCTGATCTCGATCATCCTAACCATCACTTTCAAGGCTATTTAGGCGGTTTATGACCATGAATATTTCAGACTTGCCGTTCATGAATTTGATACTGGCTGCCGTTGAGATTTCTCTGCTGTTCACAGCCTTTTTGATAACGACACATAATGCTGTCGAAGGAGCCATCATTTATTATCGGGTTCAATCAATTTTACTCGCCTTTGTCACGGGTGGGGTTGTATTAGTTTCGGATGACAAGAATTTTTCCTTTTCAGACTTTTGGCTGTTTATCAGTGTTGTTTTTTTGCCATTTGTCCTTGCTATCTCAATTAAATGGTTGCTAGCGCGCGCAACGATTCAGACGCTACAGGCCAAAGCGCAATCGCCTGCCGCCGAGCGTGTCTGGCTGCAACAAATTTCAGAAGTGTCTCCTTGGAGCGTCGCGTTTTTCTTGGGTCTGGTAGGGTTATCCACTGCCGTGGCTTTTGGCGGGGTCCTCCGACTGGACAATCCGCAAATTGACTTGCGACTTCGCATCAGCTTATTGGTTTCCATTTCGCTTTTCCTTACAGGACTTTTAAATACTGCCTCAAAATCCGACATCATCTCGCAGGTGGTCGGCTTGCTCACCATGGATCATGGTCTCTATCTGGCGGTTGTTACCATTGTGGATTTTCAGCACCTTGCAGGGCTTTTTATCCTCGCCCTGTATTTTTACACCTTTATCACTATTTCCATTATCGTTTTAATCGTTCCCCAGGTTCGCCAGGGTGCAAATAGCATTGACTTGGACGCCATCGCCCGCGGCTCAGACTTGGAAGGATAATGTATGTTGTTCTTCGCTCAACTGACTTTGGATTTGCCAATTCTATTAGTGCTAGCAGGAATTATGATGATATTCCTGAAATTGCCTGATTCCGTCAGCCGATGGTTTGGCTATGCCACCGTAATCGGATCTGCCGCGCTGTTGGTTGTCTCCGTTCTAATGGCGCTCACTTCCCCTGGTTTGTATCCTTCTCCCTTTTCATGGTTGTTCGGGATTCAAATTCACCTGGACTCTTTGAGCGTGTTTTTTGTGTTGTTGATCAATGTGGTCATGTTCGCGGCCTCCTGGAATGCGCTCTCCTATCTTGAAGGCAGGGCTGCGGGCAGTTTTTTGCAAAAACCTACGGTCTTCCACACACTAATAAATTTTTTCCATTTCACGATGCTACTAGTTCCCATGCTTGATAACATGGTCGGTGTTTGGATTGCAATTGAACTGACCACCCTTGGGTCCGCGTTTTTAGTGGCATTTCATGGCAGGCGGAGCTCTTGGGAAGCCGCCTGGAAATATCTCATCATTACTTCAACAGGAATCACGCTGGCATTGCTGGGAACCGTGTTCCTCGCGAACGCTATCCCTAAGGAAAGAATTTCCAGTATCGCTGTTTTGGATTGGACATCTTTATTGAATTTAGCAAAACACGGTGAGTTACAAAAGGACTTTGTCTGGCTTGCCTTTTTATTTGGGCTCGTCGGTTACGGCACAAAAGCGGGACTGGCCCCCATGCACACCTGGCTTCCCGACGGACACGGCGAAGCGCCCTCCCCCATCAGCGCGCTCCTTTCTGGTGTTTTACTCAAAGCTGCTCTCTATGCCATTCTGCGCTTCTACACGCTGACGAATCTTGTATTGGGAGACACAAGACAAACATCCACAGCCATTTTGGTTATCAGCCTGCTTTCACTCATGGTCGCCACCCCGTTCATCCTGAAAACGAATCGCTTTAAGCGCGTGCTGGCGTATCATAGCCTGGAACACATGGGAATCATCACCTTCGGCCTGGCACTGGGCGGACCAATCGCCATCTTTGGGGCTTTACTGCATTCACTCAATCATGCCATTACCAAAGCATTGATGTTTCTCGCGTTTGGAAATGTCATCAAACAATATAACGAACGAGGCGTGCAAGAGCCAGAGATAACAGGTGTCCTGAAAAGTATGCCGCTGACAGGCGGTATCCTGTCGTTGGGCGGGCTGGCGCTCGTTGGCGCTCCACCCTTCAATATCTTCATGAGTGAATTCATCATTCTGTGGGGCGCGTTCAGTAAATTCTGGGCGACTAGTGAATTTTCTCCCTGGGTGATTGGTCTGGCAATTTTCGTATTTGTGTTCTCAACCACTTTGATTTTCTTTGGGCTGGTCAGGCATTTAGGAAAAATCGTTTTGAATCCATCGCCCAGACTCGAATGTATTGAGAAGTTCGATGGAGCCAAAACCGTGCCACTGGTTTTCCTAGCAACACTCATGCTGGCGCTCGGCGTCTGGGTCTTCCCCATTTTGGCAAACCTCATTAATGAGAGCATAAAGGTAATTCTGGGTTTGACGTAACCATGGATATTGATCTTGTCCTTCGCGAACCTGGCAACAAAATTCTTGAATTGCCGCACCAACCCGATAACCAACGGCATATCATCGTTGGTGATGGCAATACCATGTTGAAACTTCTTCATCTGGCACGGGAACAGGGATGTTTTCTGCGCTCCATGTTTGCGACGGATGAACGCCTGCGCGAAGGCCGCTGTTTCAAGATTTATTACCTGCTCTCCGACGACCAGAACGGCCAACTGATGATTTTTGAAACCGATATTGGGCATTCGGAAGATGTTACTTACCCATCAGGCCGCGCTATTTTTCCAGCCGTGAAAGCCATGGAAGAACAGATCTATGATTTGTTTGGGCTAAAAGCGGATGCTGGTCTGGAAGATGCAGAGAACGGCTACTTGCTCCATTCTCCTGCCTACTCATTTGAAGAAGCCTTACTTCCTTTGAGGCGCACCCGCACCGAAGGGAGGCTGAAACAAATCATCCAGTCGGGTCAAAAGCAACGCGTTTCTCCAGCCTTAAGGTGGGACAATATGTTCGCCAAAAGGAGTATATCGCTCCTGTCTGTCGGACCCGTTCATGCTGGAATTATTGAGTCTGGACAATTCTTATTCTATCTGGCGGGAGAAGTCATCGAAGATCTATCGCTGCGATTGGGATACAAACATCGAGGCGTGGAAAAACTTTTTGAAACGCATCACACCCTCGAAACGGGCTGGAAACTGGCCGAAAAAGTCTCAGGCGATTCCTCCTTCGCACATTCTCTCGCTTATTGTCAGGCAGTCGAAGATATTGCCCAGATCACCCCGCCAGAAACTGCGCTCTGGTGGCGCGCCCTCTTACTGGAACTGGAGCGCGTCTACAATCATATTGCCGATGTCAGCGCGCTAGCACAGGATATGGCTTACGACAGGGCAGCGGCCAAAATTGCCTCCCTGCGAGAAACGCTGGTTGAATTGAATCAACGCGTCAGCGGAAACCGCTTTCTGCGAGGCGTCAACCTTCCAGGCGGCATCAACCTCTCTATAATGGAGGTCAACACGCTCGATATCATAACTATTGTACAAGCAGTGAGTGAAGAGTTCCTGGAATGGGCGAAGAACGTAATGGAGAATCCAAAGTGTCGTGAACGGATGCTGGGAGTGGGAACGCTGCCGCCTAATGAAGCGACCCGGGCCACGGGGTTGGCGGCGCGAGCATCGGGATTGTTGCACCACGATTGGCGGCTTCAGCATCCGCGAGGCGTGTACGATGACCCCGAGACACAAAAGATTCTGCTTTCAACTATTGTCCCAGACGGAGAAGAAAATCCAACCCGCCAGATTCCCATCTATCGTCACGATTTGAAAGGCGATGTGTTTGCCCGTCTCGCCCTGCGCGTGGCCGAAGTGGAAACTTCTGCCAAACTAATTTTCCATTTTGCCGAACGATTGCAGGCGTTTGACTTGACACGATCTGCTCATATTTCCATCACGGATCATTTGTTAAAACAACCTGGCTTGAATTTTGGTGTGGGAATTGTGGAAGGCTGGCGCGGGGACATTGTTTACACTGTCTTTAAGGGGCAAGAAGACACCATTTTTCGATGCAATCCCCGCGACCCTTCCATCATCAACTGGCAGATCTTTCCAGCCACCGTTCGAGGAAATCGTCTGGCAGATTTCCCGCTGATTAACAAAAGTTTCAATTTATCGTATGCAGGTTTCGATTTATAAAATGGAGATAGGTATGGACAAAAAACAGAGGCAGAAAATTATTGGAACAAACACCCAAAAACCCCATATCCCCAAGAAACAATATTTTTTGTTCATCCGTCATCTGGATTGTGGCTCGTGCAATGCCTGTGAATTGGAACTCAACACGCTGATGAATCCCGTCTACGACATCGGACAATATGGCATTGAATTTGTAGCGTCGCCGCGCCACGCACGTTTGCTGGCGATAACGGGGATTTTCACTCGAAACCTGGCAGAAGCCGCTCAACTAACCCTGGAAGCCATGCTCGCCCGCAGGATCATGACCATCGGCGACTGCGCTAAAGACGGCGGCGAACTCAAGAATTCCTATGCAATTGTTAGCCGGCCTAAAGAAATCGAAGAAAACATCATCCAACATATTCCTGGGTGCCCACCTGCGCCAATGGACATCCTTAACGGCATTTTGGCTATATGCCAAAAACGGCTTTTGAAATAACTCCCCAGTAAATCGGGCAGTTCCTGCCAGCCCTGTTCGATTTTGGATAAAAACAGCCGAAAAGCCAAAGGGGTTTACAGCATCACAAAAACCAAACCTGCGCGGTATATATCTGATTTACGGGTATAAATTCAGGCCTGCCTGGGCAAAACCTTGGCAGTGGAGGAAATAGCCAAGGTGCATAACAGTCAGTAAAGATAGCGCGATACTTCTTACTTTGCGAATCTTTCCATCAAACTTTGATAAAGGGCGGTCGTACTCTGTAACGGTTCCATATCCAATTCTTTTGCAAAGACTCGCTTCATCTCCTGGTATTGACTCGCCAGCCCCGCGCGGTCGCCGAGCGCGGCGTGGGCGCGTAATGCCTGGCAATGAAGGTCTTCCTGCAGGTTATCCACCCGCAGGGCGCGTTCGAGCAGTTCCAGGGAACGGGTATAGCGTTTGTGGATATAGTGATGCTCGGCGAGGCCACGCAACGCGCCGAGGTAAGCCTGAGTCAGGCGGCGGCGTTCGGGGAACAGCCAATCGTAGTAGAGATTTTGCAGGTATTCCCCTCTGTATAAATTGACCGCCTGCTCGAGAAAACGGGCAGCCGCCTCATCGTCCGCGGCGCCGCGGGCTTTGGCGAGGGCTGAGTCGAATTCGTCCACGTCGATCGCGAAGCGCGCCGCGTCGAGGCGATAGTCGCCCGATTCCACCAGGATGAAGCGCGGGGAATTTTCATTCGTCTTCAAGGCGGTCCGCAGGCGGGAAAGGGCGGTGTGAAAGGCAGTGAGACCGCGGCCCGCCTTCTCAGCCCAGATGGCGTCGAAGGCGCGGTCGGCGGGGATGCGCTCACCGCGAAATGTGACGAAGTAGGCCAGCAGGTCGCGCGCTTTGGCGGAGACCCAGCGTTCCTGCGAAATTTCCATATCCCCCGCGAAGGCGCGGAAACTTCCAAGGCACTTTATTTTAATCACGGACTGGTCGGTGACGGTGATCGTCCCGGCCTTTTTCCCGTTCGGCAAATTCTCGAGCACCTTATCCAAAAACGGACTGGCATATCCCGCTTCTTTCAATGCGTTGCAAACCACGCGGCTGCGCTCACCCTGATCTATGAAAAGTTGGATGGCGCGGGTCGGCTCGATGAGTTCGAGCGCGGCGCAGGCGTGTTGGATGCCCGTCTCTTTGCGGTCTGTGACAAGATGAATATAAGCCAGCCCAAAATACACCATCGAAAGTGGAATGCGGAATTGACGGCGTGCGCCCGTTTGCGCGAGTTCGCTGAAAAGATTCTCGGCGCGGTTGAGTTGATTACTTTCCAATGCAACATCGGCCAACACGCTTCGACATACGAAGGCCTCGTACGCGTCGGGACTTCCCGTATATGCCCACAACGCGCCCTCGGCCAGTTGCCAGGCTTCCTCCACGCGCCCCTGACCGTAGAGATTGTACGCAAGATAACCCGTTGCCATGAGTTGCTCGTAGGAAGCCATTCCAAGGTGCCGGGCAAGTTCCACCGATTGACGCAAAGCGGCTTCGGCGCGGGCGGTTTCGCCGCGGCGCGTCAGCACATTTCCCAGCGCGGTGTAAGCCGCGGGCAGTAGCTCATTCAAGTGCAGGGTCTGGGCAATTTCGAGTCCGCGCTCGGCGTAACGCAGGGCGGTCTCGAACTCACGCCAATACAAATGCGGGGAGACCAGCAGGAGACAAGCCTGCGCGGCAATCGGAGATCGTTCATCGGGCGCGAGAAGCAGGGCCTCCTGCGCGTATCGGACAGCGGATTGCGGGTCGCCGTGCCACCAGCAGATTTGACCCAGCGATTGCAGGAGACCTGCGCGCGCCAACGGCGAAAGCAGGTCCGACTTGCGCGCTTCCTCCACGGCCTGTTCGGCAAGCTTCTGTCCGCGATCCATACCGCTCAAAAAGCCTGTGCTTTTTGCCAGCGCCATCAACGCTTCGGCGCGGGCGGTGTGATCGTTCTCAGGCGCCGATTCGAGCGCCTGCTTCGCCAGCGTTTCGGCCTGGCGGTAATTGCCCTGGGCGCGATGCACCTCCGCGAGTCTGGTCAGTGCGCGGCTGGCTCCAGAGTCATTTTTCTGGGAAGCGAAACAATTGCGCGCGTCCTCATAAGAGGTAATCGCGAGTCCCGCTTCGCCAAGCCTGCGATGGGCGTTCCCATGCTGTAACAGCAATTCAGGATGGGCGCGTAACACGTCCCCTGGAAGCATGCCGAGATAACGATGCAGGACCTCGACGCGGCCGCGCTCGACGTAATCGCCCGCGAATTTGGAGGCGACGCGCGCCGCGATCTCGAAATCTTCGGCGGAGACGTAATGCAGGAACGCGGCTTCGAATTCGTTTTGCGATTCGTAGTGCGCGCCAGCGCGTCTTTCCAGACTTTTGGCCTGGTCGCTGTGATCGCGGCGTAATCTGCTCAACAGGAATTCGCGGAAGAGATGATGATAACGATACCAGCGCCGTTCCATATCGAGACTGGTCAGGAAGAGATTCTGACTCTCCAACTCCTCCAGCATATCCTGCGCGTTTTGGATCTGCGCGACCGCGTTGCAGGAGGCCGCGTCCATTTGGGAGAGGACGGACGTTTGCAGCAGGAAGCTTTGTTTCTCCTTTGGCTGGCGGCGAAAGACCTCCTCTGCGAGATATTCGAAGACGAAACGATGCGAGCCGCTCAACGAGGCGACGATTTCACGCGCCGATTCCGCGTTTTGCCCCGCCAGCGAACTGCGGACGATTTGCAGGGCGGCCGCCCAGCCTTCGGTCCTTTCGCACAGGAGACTCAGGCTTTCGGCGGACAGGTCGGGCGCTTCGCGGTGCAGCAGGGAGGCGACCTCGTCGTCGCGGAAGCGCAGGTCGCTGGCGCGCAGCTCGGCCAGGAAGCCGCGGGCACGCAGGCGCGCCAGCGCCAGCGGCGGGTCGGTGCGCGTGGAGAGGATGAGCTGCAAAGTCGGCGGCGCATTCTCCAGCAAAAAATCCACCAACTGATGGACAACCGGACTGGCGATGAAGTGGTAATCGTCCAGCACGATCGTCAGGTGCGCGGTGACCTGTTCGGCAAGTTCGTTGACCAGCACGGCCATCACGCGGCGCGGGCTGGTTCCCGCTTCGGCGCTGTTGAGCAGGCTCAAGGCGTTTGCCCCGATCCTGCTGGCTTTCCTCGGGCTGGATTTTGCGCGGCGGATCGCCTCGATAAGGTAGGTGAGAAAAACCGTCGGGTCGGAATCGGACGACTCGAGCTGGTACCAGGCCGCGGGTCCTGAATGAGCGAGGAGATGTTCCGCAAGCAGGGTGGTCTTTCCATAGCCAGGCGGCGCGGAGACGAGGATGAGTCGCTGTTGGCTGTGTCCCTCCAGCCATTGAATGAGGTGCGGGCGCGGCAGGTTTCCCTCGCTGGGCGGCGGCGCGAATTTTGTGTTCAAGAGGATGGAGGATTTCATGCAGGAAAAATTATATCCGCTTCTCCCCCAGGCAATCGCCTGCTCCTTGGTGAAGATTGCTTCACCTGGTCTCGATGTCCCCGAAGAACACGATCTACCCGACCTTCGCCCACAATGACGGTATCGGTTAATCTTCTGCAAACTTTTTGCAAACGCGGCGTGATACACTGACAGCGTTACCCAAATGCCAAAAAGGAGAAGAGTATGAAACGCGTTACCCTGTTCGTTTCCCTGATTGCGACGCTTTCGCTGTTGTTGGGCGCGTGCGGTGCGCCGGCCACCGAAGCGCCTCCTGTCACTGAGGCCCCCGCCACCGAGCCCGCATCGACGGAACCGCCCGCGCCTGTGGTCTTGAAGATTGCCAACACCGCGAATATCACGACCTGGGACCCTGTCGCCTCGTTTTCGACCGAAGCGGCATATCTTGCCAACGTGTACGAACAACTCCTGCGCATCAACCCGCCGGGCTCCGCCGAGACGTACACGCCCCTGCTGGCCGAGAGCTGGGAAGTTGCTGCGGACGGCCTGTCCTACACCTTCAAACTTCGCGCGGGCGTGAAATTCCACGACGGCGAGCCGATGAACGCGGATGCTGTGAAGAAATCCATTGACGCCGCGGTGGAACGCGCGGGCGCGTCGTTCATCTGGCTTCCGCTGGATAATGTGGAAGTGGTGGACGACCTGACCGTGAAGTTCAACCTCACGTGGGCCGCGCCCGTGGACTTGATCGCCTCATCCCTCTACGGTGCCTGGATCGTCAGCCCGAAGGCGCTCGAAGCCGGAGCCGCGGACGAAACCTTCTGGGCGGACGGCAAGAGTTACGGCACGGGGCCGTACATGGTCGAATCCTATACGCCCGATGCCGAGATCGTCTTCACACAAAATCCCGATTATTGGGGCGGCTGGGAAGAGGGGCAGTATGAAAAGGTTGTCGTATCCATCGTCCCTGAGGCGACGACGCGCCAGCAGATGCTCGAGGGCGGCGACGTGGATTTGATCACTGCCCCGCCTCTCGACAATCTCGATGTCTTCGAGAGCAATCCCGATTTCACCGTCTACAAAGAGCCGTCCTTCTTCAACTACGTCGGCTTCTTCAATACGCTGCGCCCGCCCCTCGATAACGTGAAGGTGCGTCAGGCGCTTTCATACGCAATTCCATACGATGACATCATCGCCATCGCCGCAAAGGGACTCGGCACGCAAAGTTATGGCCCCGTGCCTGCGGGTGTGTTCCCATGGGATGACAGCGTCTTCCGCTATTCGTATGATCTCGATGAAGCCAGAGCCTTGCTGACCGAAGCGGGGCATGAAGGCGGAGGCTTCAGCATCCGCCTGACTTACGCCGCAGAAAACGCCACCGAAGAAGCCTTTGCCCCGCTCATCAAGGATTCCTTCGCGCAGATCGGCGTGGATGTGACCATCGAGCCGCTGGCGTGGAGTCAGCAATGGGAACTTGCCAAGACCGATCCCGCCAACGCCCAGGACATGTTCCTCCTGCTCTACTGGCCCACCTATTCGGACGCGGGCGCGGATAACATGTGGTCCATGTTCTACGCAGGCGCGGATCCTCCCTACCTCAACGTGACCAACTTCAACATGTCCTATTGGAAGAACGACGAGTACAACGCGTTGATGGATGTGGCCGGCGCGATCACCGCCACGGACTACGAAGGCTCGAAAGCCAAGTACGTCGAAGCGAATCAACTTCTGGTGCAGGAAGCGCCTGCCGTGTTCTTCTTCGACACGATGGACGTCTTCGTCGTGCCAAAGTACATCGAAGGTTTCGAGTACAATTTGAACTACCCGTTCGTGCGTTACTTCTTCTATGAACTGAGGCCCGCACCGTAAGATTACACTTTCTCCCTCGCCCCAACCCCTCTCCCGCCGGGAGAGGGGCAAGGGGTGAGGGCTTTAATCATGCAACGACTCGAATTCATCCTCCGCCGCCTGCTGACCTCCGTCTTTGTATTGCTGGGCGTTTCGGTCATCACCTTCTTCATCGCGCGCGTCGTGCCGAACAACGCCGCCGCGATGTACATCGGCCCCAAGGCGCGGCAGGAGGATATTGATCGGGTCACGAAACAACTCGGCCTCGACAAACCGCTCCCCGTGCAATATCTGATTTACATGCAGGAACTGACTCGCGGCGACCTCGGTACATCCATTGCCACGAAACGTCCCGTCACACAGGAACTTGCCGACCGCCTTCCCGCCACATTAGAACTGCTTTTGTTCGGCATGTTCGTTGCCACCCTCATCGGCGTTCCGCTCGGTGTGTTGAGCGCGCAATCCCAAGGCCGATTGCCTGATGTGGCTGTCCGCACGCTCTCGATTGTGGGCGTTTCGATGCCCGCTTTTTTTCTTGGACTCATCCTTCAAATCGTTTTCTTTCGCAATCTGGAATTACTTCCGTTGGCCGGGCGCGTGGATTCAGACCTGCGATTCACCGCTCCGCTGACCCAGATCACGGACTTCATCCTGATCGATTCACTCCTGACCCGTAACTGGGTCACACTCAAGGATGCGTCACTCCACCTGATCCTTCCTGCCCTTACACTGGCCGCGTATCCCATCGGACTGATCGCGCGCATGACCCGCGCCGCCATGCTCGAAACGCTGGAGCAGGATTACATCCGCACGGCGCGGGCGTATGGCATCAAGCAACACGTCATTATTTATTTATACGCCCTCAAGAACGCCATCAGTCCCACGCTGACAGTTCTTGGTCTCACCTTTGCCTATGCCCTCACGGGCACATTCTTTGTCGAGATCATCTTCAACTGGCCCGGGTTGGGGTTGTTCACCGTGCGTTCACTGTTAAGCCTCGATTATCCCGCCATTATGGGCATGACCCTCTTCGGCGCAACGGGTTACGTGTTGATCAACCTGCTAATAGATATTGCCCACGCCTGGGTTGATCCGAGGATCAGTTTGAAATAGTTAACCACAAAGGACATCAAGGGTACTACGGTTAGACGGTTGGCACAACTTGAAGATTCTCCTCGATTTTCCTTTGTGTACTTCGTGTCCTTTGTGTTGAGAAATTAGACATGACCCTTCCTGCCATCACCTCCCTCGAACCCGAATCCACCCGCACCTGGCGGCATGTGGCTTCTGTCATTGCGCGCGATCCATTGTCGTTGGCGAGTCTCATTGTCATTGTGGTGTTCATTTTGATGGCGGTCTTTGCGAATCAGATCGCGCCGTACCCGCAGGAAGGCGCGGGGAAAACCAATGCCAGCAATTCACTGGCGGAACCTTCATCTGTCAACCTCTTCGGAGCGGACAAACTCGGGCGTGATATCTTGAGCCGCGTCATCGTTGGCGCGCGTTCGGCGTTGATCATTCCCATCTTTGTCGTCGTATTTGCTGTCCTGCTCGGCGCGCCGCTGGGGGCGTTGGCAGGCTACAAAGGCGGCTGGGTGGACGAAGTCATCATGCGCATCACGGATCTCTTCCTGGCATTCCCATCCCTGTTGCTGGCGATGGCAATCGCTTTCGCCCTGGGTCGCGGAACAGATAAGGCCGCAATCGCGCTCATCATTTCGTGGTGGCCGTGGTACACGCGCATTGCGCGAGGCGTGGCAGTTGGTCTGAGGGAGAGATATTTTGTCGAAGCCGCGCAGGCCGCGGGCGTGTCCGATGCGGTTATCGTCTTCCGTCATATTTTGCCGAATACGATCTCCCCGATCCTTGTACAGGCGACGGTGGATATGGGCATCGTGATCATTGCGATGGGCGGACTGGCGTTTCTCGGTCTTGGGACCCAGCCGCCCGCGCCCGATTGGGGACTGATGGTCAGCGAAGGACGCACGTACATGCTCAACCAGTGGTGGATCGTGACATTTCCCGGCCTGGCGATTTTCATCGTGGTGCTGGCTTTCAATTTACTCGGCGACACCCTGCGCGACATCTTCGACCCGAGGCAGTATAGATGATACATGTCATTGCGAGCGACCAGAGGGAGCGAAGCAATCTCCTTTGAGTTGGAGATTGAATTATTTTATGGACACTACTTCTCTCCTCACCGTCACCGATCTGAATCTCGAATTCAAGACATCGCGCGGAATCCTCAAAGCCTTGAGCGGCATCTCGTTCGACGTTCAGCACGGCGAAGTATTTGGCATCGTCGGTGAAACAGGCTGCGGAAAAACAGTGACCGGGCTTTCGGTGCTGCGTCTCCTGCCGCGTTCGGCAAAGATTACCAACGGGGCGATCAACTTCGACGGCGCAAACCTGCTCGACCTTCCCGCCTCGGAAATGGAACAGGTGCGCGGCGGCAGGATTGCGATGATTTTTCAAGACCCGTCATCATCTCTCAATCCTGTTTTCACGATTGGCTCGCAAATCATACGCGTGGTCCGCCAGCACACGGATTTGAATGCAAAACAAGCCAGCGAACGCGCGGGCGAAATGCTCGAAGCGGTCGGTTTGCCCGATGTCAAGCGTGTGATGAATTCATATCCGCATCAACTTTCGGGCGGACAGCAGCAGCGTGTCATGATCGCCATGGCGCTTTCGTGCCGTCCGCAATTACTGATCGCCGACGAGCCAACCACCGCACTGGACGTCACCATTCAGGCGCAAATCCTCAAACTCCTGCGCGAACTGCAAAACCAATTCGATATTTCCATCATCCTCGTCACGCACAATCTCGGCGTCGTCGCGCAGACCTGCAACCGCCTAGCCGTTCTCTACGCGGGGCGCGTGGCTGAAGTCGGCACAGCGCATGACATCTTCAACAACCCGCAACATCCCTACACGCGCGGATTGATGAATGCCATTCCCAAGCCCGGTTCGCGCGGGAAAAAGATGGCGGTGATTCCGGGTACCGTGCCATCGAACCCGGGCGCGCTGACGGGCTGTCCGTTTGCGGAGCGGTGTGAATTCGTGTTCGAGAAATGCCGCGTTGAAACGCCCGCGCTGTTGAAAGTAGGCGAACAACATCTTGCATCCTGTTTCCTGGTTGACCGTTGATTACTGATTACTGATAACTGATGACCAATTTGATCGAAGTTCACACCCTCAAAAAACATTTCCGATTGCCGGGCGGATGGCTTTCGGGCGACGTCAAACACGTCTACGCCGTGGATGGGGTGGATTTCTCCGTCGCCTCTGGCGAGACCTTTGGGCTGGTCGGCGAATCTGGATGCGGGAAGACTACGCTGGGGCGGATGATCCTGCGGCTCATTGAACCAACGTCTGGTAAGGTGATGTTCGATGGGAAGGATATCACCACCATTGAAAAAAGCAAAATGAAACCCATCCGCCGCGAGATGCAGATTGTGTTCCAGAATCCGCTTTCGTCACTGAGTCCGCGCTTGAAGGTGGAACAGATCGTGGCAGAACCATTGACTGCTCACAAGGCGTTGCCATTGAATGAAATTCGTAACCGTGTGGTCGAGCTGCTGGAACAGGTTGGGTTGGGAAGCGAGCACCTTGACCGCTTCCCGCACGAGATGTCCGGAGGGCAGTGTCAGCGCGTGGCGGTTGCACGGGCATTGGCTTTGAATCCCAAATTGATCGTGCTGGATGAGCCAACGTCCGCGCTGGATGTGTCGGTGCAGGCGCAGATCATCAACCTGCTGGATGATCTCAAGAGATCGTTCGGGTTGACCTATTTATTCATCTCGCATGACTTGAATGTGGTTCAGCACATCAGTGACCGTATCGGCGTGATGTATTTGGGCAAGTTGGTCGAAGTCGGTTTGGCGGAAGAGGTATACAACCAACCATTGCATCCGTACACGCAGGCGTTGTTCGGCGCTATCCCCATGCCTGTAGTCGAAGACAAACGCGAGTTGAGGGTTTTGGAGGGCAACGTACCGAGTCCCGTCAACCCGCCTTCGGGCTGCCGCTTCCACACGCGCTGTCCTTTGGCGCAGGAAAAATGCAAAATAACGGAACCAGATTTTCGTCCAGTAAGAAGCGGGCGTTTCGTCGCCTGTCATTTTGTGGATTGAGGAGCCATTTATGACTCGTTTGTTTGGAATTGCGGGCGTGCAGATGACGGTCCCGCCGTGGGACGCGCACGGGACAATCGACAAGATGTCTGATATCGCGCTGAACATCAACAAGAGTTTTCCGTGGGTCAACATGGTGATGTTCCACGAGTTGGTTGTGCCCGGCCTGGTGCAGTTCGTCACACCCGCGGACAGCGAATGGTGGAAGAAAAACGCGGAGCAGATCCCCGGCGCGCTGTCCGACCGACTGTGCGCGCTGGCGCGCAAGACAGGGCAGTGGCTTTTGCCGGGTTCGATGTGGGAACTCGAGGGCGACAAGATGTTCAATACCGCGCTGGTGATCTCGCCCGATGGAGAGATCGTCGCAAGGTATCGCAAGATGTTCCCATGGCTTCCTTATGAGGCCGGCACATCGCCAGGGAACGAATTTTGCGTGTTCGACATTCCCGACGTGGGGCGCTTCGGCCTGTGCATTTGCTACGACATGTGGTTCCCCGAAGTGACGCGCACGCTGGCCTGGATGGGCGCGGAGGTGATTTTGCAACCGACTCTCACGCCAACCTCCGACCGCGAACTCGAACTGGTGATGGCGCGCGCCAACGCGTTATTCAATCAATGTTACTTCGTCAGCATCAACGGGATTGGAACCTGGGGCGGAGGACGTTCGACGATCATTGATCCCGACGGGCGCGTGTTGCAGGAAGCCTCCACCAACCAGACATTCATCACCGAAATGCTCGATCTCGATCACACCGCGCGCACACGCGAATACGGTACGCTCGGATTGGCGCAGACCCTCAAGCAATTGCGAGATGCCGGACACAACTTCCCAGTTTACGAAGACGGCGCGCTGGCGAAAGGAAGTTTCGGAAAACTGGGCGCGCTCAAATATTTCCGCGAACTCGGCAACCATAGCGGACATTGATTCACCCAACCGCCCAAAGGGATCCGGGCTTCCGCACATCTCGGAATGGATGGTCTGGGCGGCGGATTCAATTCATAACGCCCAACACGGGTCCGAAAACAAAACCGCCCGCCAGGGTGAGAATGGTGGACGGAAACAAAATCAACGGGCGCACGGCATATAACACGATGTAGATCAACACGCCCCACACGCCATTCTTCATGAAATCGAGCAATTGCTGAACGACCTGCAGAGGGGAGAGTCCGTTCGAGGCGGCATACCATTGATAGGCAGCGACCAGCAACATCCAAAAGAGCAGCGCGCCGATCTTTTGCGCGTGCGTTTGAAACCAGTTCTTTTGCGGGACAGGGTTCGACATTTCCATTGGCTGTTTCCTCCCCGAATAGAGAACAATATTCCGAAAAGTCTTACCCTTACAGCCGTCGCAAATAAGGTAAGGAACGCAGGGCGATTCTCCTCTAACAGAATAAAGGAGTCGCCATGTTTAGAAATTGGATGATCTGGATTCTCGCGGCGGGATGGATTCTGAACTCCTGCGCGCCGACCTCCCAACCGACGCCCTCCGCCTCCGACTCCCCCGCGCCTGATTCTCCCCAACCGACCTTGACCTCCCTTCCAGCCGAATCTCCCCCACGCGGTGCCCAAAGCGAATTCACCACCGACTTCAGCAAGCACAGCGTCCCATACAGCGAAATCCTTTCGGGAGGTCCGCCCAAAGATGGAATCCCCGCCATTGACGCGCCCAAGTTCCAGTCAGTGAGCGAAGCGGACGAATGGCTCGAAGACCGCGAACCCGTCGTGTTCATCCAAGTTGCCGACGAAGCGAAAGCCTACCCCATCCAAATCCTGATGTGGCACGAAATCGTAAATGATACCGTTGGCGGCGAACCGTTGCTGGTCTCGTTCTGTCCGCTGTGCAATACCGCGATTGCTTTCAAACGAACATTCGCTGGAACCGTTTTGGATTTCGGCACAACGGGCAGATTGCGTTACAGCAACCTGATCATGTACGACCGCCAAACTGAGACTTGGTGGCAGCAAGCCACAGGCGACGCCATCGCGGGCGAACACACAGGCGCGCAACTGGAGTTTTATCCCGCCGCGATAATCTCGTGGGCGGACTTCAAAGCGCAACACCCCGACGGCAAAGTCCTCTCACGCGACACGGGCTTTTCGCGCGACTACGGAAGGAATCCCTACTTCGGCTACGACGACATCAACCAATCGCCCTTCCTGTTCGATGGCGCAACGCCCGACCAACTCCCGCCAATGGCGCGCGTTCTGACCGTTGACTTGAACGGCAAAGTGGTCGCGTATCCCTACGACGTGTTGGAAGAAGTCAATGTCGTCAACGACACAGTTGACGCGCAGCCCGTCGTCATCTTCTGGGCGGAAGGCACAGCCTCCGCATTGGACGCGCGCAACATCCCCGAAGGGCGTGAAGTCGGCTCGGCAGTCGCCTATTCACGGATATTGGATGGCGCAACGCTGGACTTCGAATTCAAAGACGGAATGATTTTCGACAGGCAAACAGGCAGCGAATGGAATATCTTCGGCATCGCAATCGCAGGAGAGTTGCAAGGCGAACAACTTGCGCCTGTCGTTTCCATCAACCACTTCTGGTTCTCGTGGGCGGCGTTTCGTCCAGACACAAGGATCTATCAGCCATAATCCTGAGTAAACGAGATCATGACTGACCGATTTGGTGGAGACCAGTGTTTTCACCATCTGCAGTGCGGGAATGCTAGTATTGAACGATGGCGCTGACTGCTTGTCTCACAAGTGGTTATGACCGCATAAAATGGACTAAAATTACAGGGATGGCACGAAGCATCCTCCGCACCAAGATCATCCCTCCGCCGCGCCAGGCGCGGACGCTGGCGCGCCCGCGCGTCACGCGCCTCCTGATGCAGGCCTTCGATCATCGCCTGACGATCCTTCAGGCGGAGGCGGGCTACGGGAAAAGCACGGCCTTGTCCGAACTGGCCGAGAGCGTCAAGCCCCTGGTCTGGTATCAGGTCAACGAGGAAGACTGCGACCCCTTGGTTTTCCTGCTCCATTTATGCCACGCCATCTTGCGCGCGATTCCCGACCTGGCCGATTTGCCGATCCATTTCCTCGAAACGTGGGACGGTTCGGAGGGTCCCCTGCCCTGGCGGGGAGTGACCGACGAGATTCTCAACGCTTTGAGCGGGCAATTGCAAAATCCAGCCTTGCTCGTTCTGGACGACGCGCACATCGTCACCGAGAGCGGCGAGACCGCCTACATTATCGACCGGCTGTTCGGGATGGCGCCCGCCAATTTACACGTTCTGCTTTCGGGGCGTCCCGTCATCACCCTGCCCACCCTCTCGCGCTGGCGTTCTCAGGGGGACGTGTTGGAAATTGATCAGTCCGCGCTTACATTCACCGCTGATGAAATAGCCGCGTTGTTTTCCACCCACTACGGATTGGAATTGAGCGGCGAGGAAGTGTCCGCGCTTCTCACGTACACCGAAGGCTGGGCGATTGCCCTGCAACTGATCTGGCAGAGCATCCGTTCCCAATCCGCCTCGGCCATCGAATTTCCGCTTCACTGGCAGACCGATTCGCTGGACGCGCTTTTCGACGTGCTCGCGCGCGAGGTTTTCGAACGACAGCCCGCGGACGTGCGCGACTTCCTGCTGGTGACCTCCACCCTGCGCGACCTTCGTCCCGAAGCCTGCGATTCGCTCCGACGGGCCGCGGGGTCCGCCCTCTCCGACTCGGCCTCCATGCTGGCGTATCTGCGGCGGCAGGACCTGTTCGTGGTCGAGACCGCCGGCGGCGCGCTGCGTTACCATCACATCTTCCACAACTTCCTGCGCCAGCAGGCCGACCCCGAACAACGCCGCGAATGGAATCGCCTGGCCGCGGATTACTTCCACGCCAACAAAGATCCTGAAACCGCCATTTACCACCTGTTGGAAGCCAGGGCGTGGGATGATGTGGCAAACCTGCTGGACGTTTACGCCACGAACCTGCTTTCGGCAGGGCGGCTCGATACGCTGGCGGCCTACCTCGACGCGCTTCCGCCCGAGACGATGCACCAGCGCCCCATGCTGATCTTCACGCTCGGCGAATTGGCGCGCCTGCACAGCCGCTTTGATGAAGCCCTGGGTTGGTACAAACAAGCCGAGACAACCTGGCGCGCCCGCGGACAGCAGGACGGCGTGGCCCGCGCCCTGCGCGGACAGGCGCGCGTCTATCTCGATACGGTCAACCCCAGCATGGCGGAACAACTGCTCGAAGAGGCCATCCGCTTGAGCGACGGGTTCGAGGACCGCGAAGCCCAGGTACGTCTTTTTGAATTGCTGGCCGAGAACAAGTTGAACGCCGGGCGCGCCGAGGAAGCGGAACGACTGTTCCAGCGCGCCGAATCCCTGCGCACGGAAGGCCCGTCCAACGACCAGTTGTGGTTCCGCGTCTTAGTGCGGACCGGGCGGCTCAACGAAGCGCGCCGCGCCCTCGAAGAACGCGCCGAAACGGAGAAACTGGAGCCGGTCAACACGCCACGCGCCCACCGTGAGACCCTGCTGCTCCTCTCGCTGATCTACTCCTTCATGGGATTGGGCGAGCAGGCATACCAGGCGGCCGTCGAGGGGACGCGGCGCGGGAATGAATTGAAATCGCCTTTTATGACCGCCGTCGGCCACATGCGCCAGGGACACGCGCTCATGCTCTCTGCCGCGGGAAAATCGGAGGCTGAAAATTACGCCCAGGCGCGCGTCCAGTTCGAAAAAAGCATCGAGATCAGCCGCACGCTGGCCGTCTCGCGACTGATGGTCGAAGCCGATTGGGGTCTGTGCCGCGCGTATGGTTATCAGGGCGAACTCTCCGCGGCTCAAAAACACGCCCAGGAGGCGATCGAGATCGCCGCCCAGGCCGGGGACGAGTGGGTGGCCTCGATCACCCGCCTGACCATGGGCGCAAGCCTGACGCTGGCGGCGCGTTACGAATCCGCCGAAGATTGGCTCAACCGCGCCCTGCGCGGCTTCCAGGAATGCAGCGATCTGTTTGGGGCAACCGTCGCGAATCTCTGGTTGAGTCTCGGCTATTCGAAACAGAAGCAGGCCGCCCGTCTGGAACGAACGCTGCCCCGCGTCCTATCCGCGTGCCGCGAGGGCGGTTATGAATTCCTGTTCATGCGCCCCTCCCTCCTCGGCGCGCCGGACGAACGCATCTTCATCCCATTGTTGATCCTGGCGCGTGAGCGCGGCTGGCAATCCGACTACGCCGCGCAATTGCTCGAGGGGCTGGGCTTGCCGCGCCTCGAACGCCATCCCGGATATCGCCTGCGGGTCTTCACGCTGGGGACTTTTCAGGTTTGGCGCGGGAATGAATCCATCACAGCCCGGGGTTGGCAGCGCGAAAAAGCCCGCCAACTTTTCCAGTTGCTGTTGACCTATCGTCAGGTGCCGCTCGACCGCGAACAGATCTGCGAACACCTCTGGCCAGGCGCCGACGCCGCCACCGCGCAGAGAAATTTCAAGATCATGCTCAACACGCTTTACCAGGTTTTGGAACCGGAGCGCGAGCCGGGCAGCGACTCGGCCTTCATACTGCGGGAGGGGACGCGCTACAGCCTGCGCCCCGGCGCGGACCTCTGGCTGGATGCCGACGAATTCAGCGCCGCGGCCCGCCAAGCGGATCCCGCTCCGCTCGAACGCGCTGTCGCGTTGTACAAAGGCGAATACCTTCCCGAAACTCTTTACGAGACCTGGGCGGCCGAGGAACGCGAACGCCTGGCTGCGCTCTTCCTCGAAAGCGCGGACAAGTTAACGGAGAAATACCTCCAGCAGGGAAAATTCGCAGAAGCCATTGATCTTGCCCAGCGTGTTCTCGCTCACGACAATTGCTGGGAGCGCGCCTACCGCCACCTCATGCAGGCCTACGCGGCCCTCGGCGACCGCGGCCAGATGGGACGCGCCTACCAACGTTGTGTCCAAACCCTGCGCGGCGAACTGGACCTCGACCCATCCCCGGATACTATCAGCCTCTACCAGCAGTTGGTAGAAGGCGAAAAATAGGCACCTGACTTTCCCAGTGCTTCGAGCAAATAGGCAGTCCTCGGACTGCTTTTTTGTTTCCCGGTGTAACTCGCCTGTTACTGCCGCCTGCTATCTTAGTGGCAATGGAATCCGACGCCTCTCCTTCCATTGTGTCCTTCGTGATCCGCTTCGTGATGGCCGAGACCCCACCCGCCGAGGAAGCCCAACCATCTTATCGCGGCGCCATTCGTCACATTCAGAGCAATGAGGAATTGGTCTTCAACGTTTGGGAGGATGCGGTGGATTTCATCGAACGCTACGTGCCGCTCAAGGGTGACTCCAATGAGCAAGACGCGGCGCGCTCAAACCATATTGAATCAGGAGAATCAACATGCGCATGAAAGATAAAGTTGTACTCGTCACTGGCGGCGCGGCGGGGATTGGCAAAGCCACCGCCCTGCGATTCGCGGAAGAAGGCGCGAAAGTCGTCATCTGCGACGTGAACGAAACGGCGGGACAGGAAATCGTCAAGGAACTCGGAGCGGACGCGTCATTCTTCAAGGTCAACGTGGCGAACCGCGCCGAAGTCCAGAAGTGGGTGGACGATGTTGTCGCAAAATACGGGCGTGTGGATGTGATGGTCAGCAACGCGGGCATCCTACGCGATGGGCAATTGGTCAAGGTCAAGGAGGGGCAACTGGTCGGTCAGATGTCCGAGGCGGACTTCGACCTCGTCATCTCGATCAACCTCAAGGGCGTGTTCAACTGCGCGCAGGCGGTCGCTCCGCAGATGATCAAGCAGGGCGGCGGCGTCATCCTCAACGCCACCTCCATCGTCGGCTTGGATGGCAACTTTGGGCAGACCAATTACGTCGCCACCAAATCGGGTGTCATCGGCATGACCAAGGTCTGGGCGCGCGAACTCGGCAAGTACGGCATCCGCGTCAACGCAGTCGCGCCTGGTTTCACCGCCACCGAGATTCTCGTCTCCATGCCCGAGAAGATCATTGACGGCATGAAAGCCCGCACGCCGCTCGGTCGTCTCGGCGAGCCGCGCGACATTGCCAACGCCTATCTCTTCCTCGCCTCCGACGAAGCCTCGTTCATTACAGGCGAAACTCTGCGCGTGGACGGCGGCATTGTGGTGGGGACGTAGTATGCGGCATCCGCAAATTCTCTCCACTGGAAGTTACGTCCCGGAGCGCGTCGTCAACAACGCGGAAGTGGACGCGCTCATGAGCGAATCGACGGACGAGTGGCTGCTCGCCAACGTCGGGATTCGCGAACGCCGCTGGATGTCCCCCGAGCAGGCGACTTCCGATCTGGTAGTAGAAGCCACTAAAAAAGCTCTCGCTCATGCCGGACTTTCGGCTGGTGACCTCGACCTGATCATTATCTCCACTGATACCCCTGACTACCTATCCCCAAGCACCTCTGTTGTTGTCCAATCCAAACTCGGCGCGGACAAAGCGGGTTGTTACGACGTCAACTCAGCCTGCGCGGGCTGGGTAACGGCTCTCGATCAAGGCGCGCGCTACCTGATGACCGAGCCAACGATGAAATACATCCTGGTCGCGGGCGGATACGGCATGAGTCGTTTCCTTGATTTCAAGGACAAGAAGACTGCCAATCTTTTTGCGGATGGCGCGGGCGCAGTCATTTTGGGTGTTGGAGAGGAACAAGGTTTCCTCGGAAGCAATCTCTTAGCCGTCGGTTCCTTCCATGACGCGCTGGGCATTTACACAGGCGGAACGTATCGTCCCTGCACACCTGAGAATCTTTCGCAGTTCGGCGCGCCCAAAGTGGAGTTCGTCAAGAAATTCCCCAAAACTTTCAACACTGAATACTGGCCCCGCCTCATGCAAGGCGCGCTCGATAAAGCGGGTCTCACATTCGATGATGTCCACCATTACTACTTCACCCAACTCAACCTTCGCACCATCGAGTACATGATGGATTTGCTCAAACAACCCATCGAAAAGACTCACTGGGTGATGGACAAATGGGGCTACACGGGTTCGCCTTGTGTCGTCATGGCTCTTGACGATTCCATTGATCAAGGCAAGGGACCCAAACCTGGCGAAGTGATCCTCTTCTGCGCCAGCGGCGGCGGCATCACAATGGCTTCCTCCGTGTGGAAGTGGACGGCTTCCTGAGTTCCCTCTCCCTTTGGGAGAGGGTTAGGGTGAGGGCAGAGATACATTTCCCTCGCAAACACTAGCTTTAGAAAGAGGCATTGTGTCACCTAAAGAAGAACTTACCCCCTCCAAATCTGGCTTCGTGGAAGTCGAAAATAATACCCGCAAAATCTACTGGGAATACTTCGGTGAAGGCAAAAAAGAAGCCGTCATCTTCCTCAACGGTCTGGCAATGCTGACCAAGTCCTGGTATCGCACCATCCCGTTCCTGCACCCAGACTACGATATCCTGTTGTACGATTATTTCGGACAGGGTCAATCGTCGGCGGAAGATGAACCGTATTTCATCAACAAGTTTGCAGATTACCTCATATATGTCATGGACGCGGCGGGTGTGGATAAGATCCATCCCATCGGAGTTTCGTACGGCGGATTCATCGGCGCGGAGTTGGGTCGCCTGCATCAGGACCGCCTGCATACGCTCACACTGTCGGGCATCCTGCTGACGCGCGAGACGCTGTTCCAGATGTATCAGGATATTTCACTGCGGTTCTATCACTCGACCGATGAAGTGTTTGACATTTACACCCAATATCTTTACGAAAAGACGTTTGGCGAAAATATCTCGCGCAAGATTTATGGCGAGGCAATGGAGGCGGGGCGCATCAAATTCTACGACCGATATAAAGATCAAAAATATTGTCTCGTGCGACTTACCGAAGCGCAGGACCCGTTCTTCGAGAACATTGATAATGACCCGAACGCATATCGAAATGTAATGACGCCAACCTTGATTCTCACTGGCGAACAGGATCGCGCCATCCCACCCTGGCAACAGACGAAGATGGTGAATATCCTGCCCAACTGCCGCCAGATCATGCTGCCCGAATGCGGTCACATGACTTATATGGAAAGACCTGACATTTTCTGGCCAACGCTGCGAAAATTCATGGCCGCGAAATCAGTTGAATTCTAAACCCTCACCCCAACCCCTCTCCCAGTGGGAGAGGGGCAAGGGGTGAGGGAAGGAGGTCTCATGTACATCGGCGATTATCTTGGACGGCGCGAAATCTATTCTCCCAACACACTTGCGATCATTGATGCGGGCAAATCGCCCGAATTACGTTTGACATACAAGGAATGGAATCGCCGTGTCAATCGTTTGGCAAACTGGTTGAAGGACACGGTTGGCGTTGGCTACCGCGACCGCGTAGCGATCCTTGCACAGGACGGCATCGAACACCTTGACCTGTTCCATGCCTGCTCGAAACTCGGCGCGATCCACACCGCGTTAAACTGGCGTCTGCACTGGCGCGAACTTGTCGCCATCATAGAAGACACACAACCCAAAGCCATCATTTATTCTGATAAGTTCAAAGAATCCGTTGCGGAAGTTCAACACGCAACACGCAACACGCAACACGCAATATCCTATTACCTCCATGTCGATGGCGATGGACTCGAAGGTTCACTTGAATATGAAAAGGCGTTTCATTCTTCGCCCGATACGCCTGTCACCTATGAAAAACTTGATAAGGAAGACATCGCCTGCCTGCTCTTCACTGGAGGCACGACGGGACTTCCCAAAGGCGCGCAGATCAGTCATCGGCAAATCTGCTGGAACGTGCTGAACACGGTCACGCACGATTTGAATCACGACGATATTTACCTGTGCGTCTTTCCGCTCTTCCACGCCGGAGGATTGTTTGCGTATGTTTCTTCGCAGGTTGTCTTCGGCAACACCACTATTCTCACGAAGCAGTTTGATCCCGTTCAAGTGTTGGAGTTGATCGAGCGCGAGAAGGTTACGGTCTTTGCCGCGGTGCCAACCATGTATCAGATGTTGACGCAGTCGCCCAATTTCAAAACGGCGGACATGAGCAGTCTGCGTTTCTGCACGAGTGGTGGCGCGCCGTTACCCGTTCCCCTTGTGGAACATTACACCAAAGAAAAAAATATCCGCTTCAAGCAAGGCTTTGGCATGACCGAGTATGGACCCGGCTTATTTGCGCTGCCGCCCGAAGATGCCATCCGCAAGGCGGGCAGTATCGGACGTCCCAACTTTTTCATAGACGTGCGCGTGCTGGATGAAAATAACCAGCCGCTTGGATCCAACCAACCCGGCGAACTCGTTCTCAAGGGACCTTCGGGCTGTTCCGGTTACTGGAACAATCCCTCCGCCTCAGCCGCCGTCCTCGACGCGGACGGCTGGTTCCACACAGGCGACATCGTGGAATATGACGACGAATGGTACTTCTACGTCCGCGACCGCAAAAAGGATATGTTCATCTCAGGCGGCGAGAATGTCTATCCTGTCGAGATCGAGAACGTGCTGTACAAACATCCCGCCGTTCACATGTGCGCGGTCATCGGATTGCCCGATGAAAAGTGGGGCGAAGTTGGAAAAGCCTGCGTTGTGTTGAAGCCCGGTCAAACCGCCACAGAAGAAGAACTGATGAAACTCATGCAAGAGAACCTGGCGCGCTATAAAGTGCCGAAGAGCGTCGCCTTCATGGACGCGTTGCCGCTCTCGTCCATGGGCAAGATCCTCAAGCGCGAATTACGTGAGAAGTAGGAAGGTGAAAAGTAAGCAAACCACTTTTCACCTTCCACCTTCCACTTCCCACTTTCCACCAAAAAAGGAGCAAACCATGACCAACAAAAAACTTGGACGAGGCGTCGCCCTCGTCGGCGCGGGGATGAGCAAGTTCGGCGCGTTCCCCGAGAAAAGCAGCCGCGACCTTTTCGTTGAAGCCTTCCAATCCATGCGCCAATCGGTGGACAAAGGCTTCGATCCCGCGGACATCGAGACCATCTACATCGGCAACTTCTCCAGCGACCTGTTCGAATCGCAGAGTCACACCGCGCCCATCATGGCGGATGTGGTCGGGCTGGCATCGCGTCCCGCCACGCGCATCGAAGACGCCTGCGCCAGCAGCGGAGTCGCCTTGCGGCAGGGGATTCTCTCAATCGCTTCAGGCTTGTACGATGTCGCGCTGGTGGGCGGCATCGAAAAGATGACCAACCTCCCCACCGCCGAAGTGACCGACACCCTGGCCGCCGCCGCCGATACCCTCTTCGAAATCCCCGCGGGCTTCACCTTCCCCGGCTTTTACGCCGCCATCGCCACCGCCTACATGCACAAATACGGGATGACGCCCGAACACCTGATGAACGTCGCCATCAAGAATCATGAGAACGGCGCGCTCAACCCCAACGCCCAGTTCGGGATGTCCATCCCGACGTGGATGGAAGGAAGAAAGAAAGCCGCGGAAAAGAAGGGAAAACCGATTCCCACCTGGCAGAACGAGATGGAATTCCTGCACGACGATGGCGCCAACCCGATGGTCGCTTGGCCGCTGCGGCTTTTCGATTGCTCGCCGATCACGGACGGGGCGGTGTCCCTGTTGCTGGTCTCCGAAGAGATCGCCAAACAGTTCACCGACCATCCGCTCCACATCATCGGGTCGGGACAAGCCTCGGACGTTGCGCTCCACGACCGCGCCGATTTGACCACGATCAACGCCGCCCGCCGCGCCTCGCAACAAGCCTACGGGATGGCGGGCGTCACGCCGAACGACATCCGCGTCGCTGAAGTCCATGACTGCTTCACGATTGCCGAAGTGGTCGCGACCGAAGACCTGGGATTCTTTGAGGCAGGCACAGGCTATCGCATGGCAGAAGACCGCGTCACCGCGCGGGATGGGGCGAAACCGATCAACACTTCTGGCGGACTCAAGTCCAAGGGGCATCCCGTCGGCGCATCGGGCGCGGGACAGGCAGTAGAAGTCTTCAAGCAAATGCGCGGAGGGGCGGGCGAGCGTCAGGTGGCAGGCGATATTCCGCTGGCATTAACTCACAACGTCGGCGGGACGGGCGGCACTTGCGTCGTTCACATCTACGAGAGGAGAGACTGATGACCACCGAAACCGCGCGGCCATTCACTGCCGCGTCCTTTGCACAATACCTGAATGAAAAGAAACTGATGGGCTCGCACTGCCCTCACTGCAACGCAGACTTCCTCCCGCCGCGCGCCATCTGTCCGCAATGTTATGGCGACCAGTTGACATGGATCGAATTCGGCGGCAAGGCAAAACTGGCGGCGTTCACGTCCATTTACATCGCGCCGACCGCGATGATTGAGGCGGGCTATGGGCGCGAGAATCCCTACCTGGCGGGCGTCGTCGAATTGGACGAAGGCGTCAAGATCAGCGCACAAATTTTGGGCATGGATGCCCGCAAAGCGGAAGAGGTTAAGATTGGCGCGCCACTCACAGTCGAATTTGTCGAGCGCGGCGAAGGCGATTCGAAAAAGACCTTCCTGGCGTTTCGCGCTGGGTAGCGCAAGATACTATCTTGCGCTACTGACAACCTGGAGACGATATGCCCACGATACCTGTCAACGGCGTAAATCTCTACCACGAATTCCACGGCTCTGAAAACGCGCCTGTCCTGGTGTTGAACAACGGCATCCTCATGAACGCGGCGACGAGTTGGGTCTTTCAGACCGCGACTCTCTCGAAACATTACCGCCTCCTGCAATACGATTGCCGCGGGCAGGGACAGTCCGATCATCCCGAAAGTCCATACTCGATGGAACTCCACGCCGACGATTTGTCCGCGCTGCTGGATGCCTTGAAAATCGAAAAGGCTCATATCGCGGGAATTTCCTACGGCGGAGAGGTGGCGCAGGCCTTTGTTTTGAAGTACCCACACAAAGTCCGCAGTCTGATTCTGATGGACACCGTCAGCGAAGTCGGTGCGGAACTGCGGCTGGTCATCCAAAGTTGGGTGGATGCCCTGCAAACAGGCAACGCGTTGACTTTCTTCAATGTTACCGTCCCGTGGAATTTCTCCCCTGAGTGGATCGCGGCAAATGCGCCCGTCCTGGAAGACGCCAAAAAACGCTACGCGCTGTTGGACTTCCTCGCTGTCATTCACCTGTGCGAAGCCTTCTTTGACGTGAACTTCACTCCGCGCCTGGGCGAGATCAAAGCCCCGACCTGCATCCTGGTCGGCGAACTCGACCTGCTCAAGGGCATCCGTTATGCCGAGATTCTGAAAAGGAACATCCCACACGCCGAAATTCACATCCTGAAAGGCGCGGGACACGCCTCTTGCTGGGAACGCCCGCAGGAATTCAACAACTGCATTCTGGATTTCCTGGCGAAACAATGAGTGGAGTGCAAAATCTCCAGACTTTGCGTCGAAGTCAGAGACTTCGGACTCCGTGTTGCGCCAAGCTTTGTAACCGTCGAGAAACCGCCAAATGCTACCATGAAACATCTCGTGAGGAGATATGCACGCGGCTGACCTGTTGAGCAAACGAGCATACCTGACCCCTAGGCGCATCGCCCTGGTGGAATTGGAGACCAAAGCCCGCTTCACCTACGCGGAATTAAACGAACGCGCCAATCGCCTGGCAAATTTCATGCGCGACGAATTGGGCGTCCAGCCGGGCGACCGCGTTTCCATCCTTGCCAAAAACAGCATCGTCTTCATTGACTTGTTCTACGGCCTGCCCAAGATCGGCGCCATCTTCGCGCCGTTCAACTGGCGGTTGACCGCTCGCGAATTGACCTTCATGCTCAACGACCTTGAGCCGAAAGTTCTCATCGTCGAGCCTGAGTTTGTGAAGGTTGTGGAAGAAATGAAAGCAGACATCCGCGTGGAGCATTATGTCAACCTGCGCGGAGCAGGAATGCCCGGGGCGGCGTCTTACGAACGGGGCGTGGAGTCCGCCTCCAGTCAGGAACCGACGCGCCCGCCCATAGACTTGGAAACGCCGTATTGCATCCTGTACACATCCGGCACGACCGGCAATCCCAAAGGCGCCATCCTCCCGCATCGGCAAATCCTGTTCAATGCCATCAACACGGTCGTCAGTTGGGGGCTGACCGAAAAAGACATCTCGCCCGTTTACACGCCGCTCTTTCACGCGGGCGGGTTGTTCGCGTTTCTCACGCCGATTCTTTACGTCGGCGGGCGCATCATCCTGGCGCGTGATTTCGACCCCGCCTCCTCGATGCGTTGGATCATGGACGAAGGTTGCACGGTCATCCTTGGCGTGCCCACCTTGTTCCAAATGTGGATGGATTCGGACTACTTCGACAAAGCCGATTTCAGCGGCGTGCATTTCTTCATCAGCGGCGGCGCGCCCTGCCCGCCCCCGTTGATGAACGCCTGGCGCGAGAAAAAAGGCATCATCTTTCGACAGGGCTACGGGCTGACCGAAGTGGGCGCCAATTGCTTTAGCATGACGGATGAGGACTCCATGCCGAAGACGGGATCGGTGGGCAAGCCGATCTTCCACAGCGAGATGCGGATCGTTGACCCCGAATCAGGCGCGGACCTCGGGGCGGGCGCGGCCGGCGAGTTGCTGATTCGCGGCCCGCACGTCTGCTCGGGCTACTGGCGCAATCCCGAAGCGACCGCCAAAACCATCGTGGACGGTTGGTTCCACACCGGCGACATGGTTCACAAGGACGAAGACGGTTTCTATTACATTGACGGACGCTACAAGGACATGATCAAGAGCGGCGGCGAGAATGTCTATGCGGCTGAGGTGGAAGCGGTCGTGCGCGACCATCCCGCCGTCAAGGACGCCGCGCTGATCGGCAAGCCCGATAAAACCTGGGGCGAGGTCGGCCTGATGGTCGTCGTCCTGGAAAGCGGCAGGCAGGTTTCTGAAAAAGAATTGAAGGAACACTGCCAGGGCAAACTGGCGAAGTTCAAGATCCCCAAAGAATTTGTGTGTGCAGATGAATTGCCATACTCGGCTTATGGAAAAGTTGAAAAACTCAAATTGAAAGAGAAGTATCTCAAGTAACAGCAGTACCGCAAAATTTATTTTGCGCTCGTGATGCAACATGAATGTTGCAGTACCGAAAAGGAGTCTCCTATGACAATCCCGACCATGGAAGGCATCACCGCCAAAACAATTACAACGAAACGCATCACCACGCGTGTTTTGTTCAGCGGCGCGGAGGACGGCGTTCCCGTCCTGTTCCTGCATGGCAACGTCTCGTCTGCCACCTGGTGGGAGGAGACGATGGTCGCCCTGCCCGCAGGCTATCGCGGCATCGCCCCCGACCAGCGCGGCTTCGGCGAGGCGGAACTGGAAAAGAAAATTGACGCCACCAACGGCATGGGCGATCTCGCCGAGGATGCCGTTGCACTGCTCGATCATCTCGGCATTGACAAAGCGCACATCGTTGGCAATTCGTTGGGCGGCATGGTCGTCTGGCGCTTGATGGCCGACCATCCCGAACGCTTCCTGACCGTCACGCTAGTGGACACGGGCTCGCCCTACGGCTTCGGCGCGACCAAAGATGTGAACGGGACGCCGTGCTATCCCGACTTCGCCGGTTCGGGCGGTGGACTCTCAAATCCCGAACTGATCAAGCGCATCAAAGAAGGCGATCAAAGCCTGGAGAGTCCATTCTCGCCGCGCTCCGCCATCCGTACACTGCTGGTCAAGCCGCCGTTCGTCCCTGCGCGGGAGGATGTGTTGGTCGCTTCGCTGAACAGCACCCACATCGGCGAGCAGGACGTGCCGGGCGACGCGGAGAAATCCCCGAACTGGCCGTTCATGGCTCCGGGCAAATGGGGCGCGACCAACGCCACCTCGCCGAAATACGCCGTCAGCGTGGCAAAAATCCTCGCCGCGCAACCCAAGACCAAAGTCCTGTGGGTTCGAGGGAAGAACGACCTGGTCGTGTCCGACAGCGCGGCCTCCGATCCCGGAACTCTCGGCAGGATGGGCTTGATCCCCGGCTGGCCGGGCGCGGAGGTCTTCCCGCCTCAACCCATGCTCGGGCAGACGCGCGCGGTTCTGGAAAAATATGCCGCTTCCGGTGGGAGTTACCGGGAAGTTGTCATCGAAGACGCCGGTCACCTGCCATTCATCGAAAAACCGGAAGAATTCAACCGGGCGTTCCACGCCCATATCAAATAGAGGAGGTGATGAATTTCAAAAAATATCCATTAGCCAAACGTTCGATGTTCGATAACGTTAACCCACCCAAAACCTTTCTGGAGGAGCCTGAGATGAAAACACTTCGTATCCTTATCGTTGGCCTGCTGGCGGCAGCCATGTTGCTTTCCGCCTGCGGACCGACTCCCACGCCCATCCCCACACCCGAACCGACCGAACCGCCCACCGCCGCGCCGACCGAGCCGCCCGCACCCACCGGCCTGGTCTGTGACGAGCCGGTCAAGGTCGGTTTGATCACCGATGCCACAGGCGCACTGGCCATCTACGGCGCGCACATCCTGCGCTCGTTCATGCTGGGCATGGAATACGCCACCGGCGCGCCCGGTTCCGCGGGCGAGAAATTCGACTTCACCGTCGTCCAGGAAAACACGTTCAAGATCGACGATTGCGAAATCCAGGTCTTCGTGCGCGACGACCAAAGCACGCCAGATACCACCGCCAGCCTGGCGCGCGAATTGATCGACGTGAACGGCGTTGACGTTCTGGTCGGGACCGTTTCCTCCGGCGCGACCGCCTCCCTGCAACAGGTCGCGGCTGAGAACAAGATTCCGCTGATCGTCGCCCCTGCCGCCGCGAATGATATCACCGGCGCGACGTTCAACGAGTACACCTTCCGCACCAGCCGCAATAACTACCAGGACGCCATCAACCTGTGCGAATACCTGCCGACGGTGTACAGCACTTTCGTGCAGATCGCGCCCGATTACAGTTTTGGCTACGGCGGCGCGGCCGCTTATCGTGATTCCTGCACGCTCAATGGCGGAACCTTCGTGACGGACGACATCTTCGCCCCGCTCGACACCACCGACTTCACCCCCTACATGGAACAGATCAAGGACTCCGGCGCGGACGCCTGGATCGTGACCTGGGCCGGCGGCGGTTTCATCGCCATGATGCAGGCCGCAGTGGACACCGGCGTGACCGAGGAAATGTCCCTGGGCGCGTCCTTCGTAGACAACGTGGCGCTTCCCGCTTTCTTCTCCAATGCCATCGGCTCGACCAGCGGAATCCTCTATCACTACACCGCGCCCGACAACGAGATCAATGACTGGCTGACGACGGAAGACAAAGCCCGCTACGGCGTCTATCCCGACCTGTTCGATGCGGACGGCTTCAACGCCGCGCTGATGCTGGTCGAAGGTTTGAAAGCCACCAACGGCGACGCCAGTGCGGAGGCTTTGCTCGCGGCCTTCGAAGGCATGACCTTCGAGGGTCCGAAAGGCACGATCTACATCCGCCCCGAAGACCACGTCGCCATCCAGGATATGTACATCGTCAAACTGCTCAACGTGGACGACCCCGACGCGAAGTTCTTCGAGATCATCAAGACCACCCGCCCCGAGCCGCCCTGCCTGTTGCCCGAAGCGCTGAAAGATCGCTGCGGCGACCTGCCCTACGGCTCCCTGAGCGGACAGTAACCACAAGTCCGTTGGTACAATAAGTCCCTAAGGGTTCCCCAAACCCTTAGGGACTCGATTCATGGAAGGTGCCATGGACTCTGAAATCATTTTCGAAACCGTCAAACTCCGCAAGGAATTCGGCGCGCTGGTGGCCGTGGATAACGTGAGCCTGAAAGTCCGCCGCAACACGCTCCATGCCATCATTGGTCCCAACGGCGCGGGCAAGACCACCTTCTTCAATCTGTTGAGCGGCAACATCGAGCCGACGGGCGGACACGTCATCTACAAGGGACGCGACATCACCCACCAGCCCGTCCATCGCACCATCCATTTCGGGATCGGGCGTTCGTTTCAGATTACCAACATCTTCCCCAACCTGACCGTTTTTGAAAACATCCGCCTGGCTTGCCAGGCGCTTGGCGCGGACAATTTCAAGTTCTGGCAGGCAACTTCCGCGTTCAAGAAATATGAAGAACGCGCGTGGACTGTTCTCGAACGTGTCGGGCTGAAAGAACGCGCCTTCACACCTGCGCGCACGCTTCCGCACGGCGACCAGCGCAAACTCGAACTAGGCATGATCCTCGCCCCCGACTCTGAAGTCCTTCTGCTCGACGAACCGACTGCAGGCATGGCCGCGGAGCAAGTCCCGGAGTTGATCGCACTGATCCAAGATGTCCAGCAGGCGGGTGATAAAACCGTCATGCTGGTGGAACACAACATGAACGTGGTGATGAGCGTGTCGGATACGATCACGGTCATGCACCTGGGACACGTCCTGGCCGAAGGCTCGCCCTCCGAGATCGCCGCCAACAAGGAAGTTCAGACCGCCTACCTTGGCGGGTTGTACGAGTTGAATGTGTAGGCAGGCCCCGGTGGTCGAGTAGAGCGAGTGTTCTTCTCGCTCGTATCGAGACCACCAGTTTACAAGAAATATTTTGTCTTCATGTAACTTGTTGGTCTCGATACGGGTCTCGCTGTCGCTCGACCCTACTGGACCAACAGATATTGGAAAACGCTGAGTTATGGATTATATCCTCGACGTACAAGACATCCACACTTTCATCGGGCAGTATCACATTTTACAGGGCGTCAGCGTGCGCGCGCCGAAGGGAAGCATTACTGCATTGCTCGGTCGCAACGGCGCGGGCAAGACCACCACGCTCAAATCCATTTTGGGATTGACGCCGCCGCGCCAGGGCAGGGTCACGTTTGGGGAACGCGATATTCACGGGATGCGCTCCTTCGATATCGCCTCGCTTGGCATCGGCTTTGTCCCCGAGCACCGCGCCATCTTCCGCGACCTGAGTGTGGAAGAAAATCTCAAGATCGCCGAACGCAAAAAAGGGGATTATGCCCGCAAACAGGAATTCATCTTTTCTCTCTTCCCCGACCTGAAACGTCTGATCCACCTGCCCGGTACCTCCCTCTCCGGCGGACAGCAGCAGATGCTCGCCATCGCCCGCGCCCTCGTGGCGGATAACCAACTGCTTTTGATTGACGAACCCAGCGAAGGTCTCGCTCCCGTTCTGATCGAACAATTAATGGAAGCCATCAAACAACTTTCGGCAGAAACCTCCGTCATTTTGGTCGAGCAAAATTTCCTCGTCGCCAGCAAACTCGCGGAATATTACGTCATCATCGAAGAGGGTCGTTCCGTGAAGCAGGGCAACATGAAAGACCTCGCGGAAGACAAGTCAACCATCCACCGCTATCTCGGAGCCGCGTAATCACATCCCGTCATTGCGAGGAGGGTCGGTGGTCGAGTAGCGTTCTTTGCGTACCGAGACCACGACCCGAGGAAGCAATCTCCTCTCGATTATGCGGGGATTGCTTCGCCGCTTGGTCTCGATACGGCGGAAGAACACCGCCTACTCGACCAGCGGCTCGCAATGACAATGAACCTATAAAAACCATGAACATCTTCCTCCGCAAAAACTTCACCCGCTTGATCGTGCTGGCTGTCTTCGCCGGGTTATTCGCCGCCGCGGCGCAGGGCATGGAAACGCAGGACTTCGTCATCACGCTCCTGCGCGGACTGTCCGTCGGCTCGCTCACCTTCCTCGTCGCGGCGGGCTTCTCGCTGATCTTCGGTCTGCTCGACGTTCTCAACCTCGCGCACGGGACTCTCTTCATGATTGGCGCGTACATCGGCTGGACGGTCTACGTCCGCCCCGATACTTTTGTGGATTTACTTACGCCTCTCGCCTTGACTTTGAGCGGGTTCCTGCTTTCAGACGCATGGTCAGCCCTCTCGGAGCGAATCCGCTTCCAGTCACGAATGAAGCGGATCGTCCCCTGGGCGGGGATTCTCGTCGCCATCCTGATCCTGGTCGGAGTCCTGTCGCGTTATCCCATCGCGTATTGGAGTCTCGAAAATTACGCCGAAAGCCCGGTCTCGATTGCGTACAACGCCGGGCAGGGAATCAATGTTTTGGAGCCGCCCGCTGTTTTTGAAACCATGTCTCCCCTGCTTGCATTCGGCGGTTTGATTTTGGGAAGCCTGTTGCTGACTTTCAGCCTGTCGCTTTTTGGCGGCGCAAGACCGACGACGCCAAAGGTCACCTGGCGCAGTTTCATCGGCTTTGGGGTTGCCATCCTTTTGGGAATTTTGTTCTTCGTCTTCAACGACGCGCTGACAAATTTTTTGGCGGGGCTGAACAGCAACCTGCTCTTTTTGGTCGCGATCATCATCGCGGTCGCCAGCGGCGTGACGCTCGGCGCGTTGATGGAAACCACGCTCATCCGCCCGCTGTATATCCGCCCGATCTATCAGTTGATGCTCACGCTGGGGTTGAGCGCCATCGGCATCGAGATGGTGCGCGCCGTGTGGGGACGCTCCGAGTTCACCATGCCGCGCCCCGAACTTTTCGCGGCGACGGGCGATGGCTGCCCCGCCACGTCGCTGGCGGATTGGTGGCAATATCACTGCTCGACCATGCTCGTGATGGGCGAGCGCATCCGCGTGTACAACGAAATTTTCGTGCCGCTTATTGGCTTGACCGTTTTGATCGGCGTGTGGATTTTGTTGCAACGCTCGCGCCTCGGCATGATCATCCGCGCGGGCGTGCAGGATCGCGAAATGGTAGAGGCGCTCGGCATCAACGTGCGGCGCGTCTTCACCCAAGTCTTCGCGCTCGGCGTCGGGCTGGCAACTTTGGGCGGCGTGCTGGCGGCGCCTTCGACGGGTCTGTCCAATGCGATGGGCGAGAGTTTCTTCCTGAACGCGTTGTTCGCGCTCGCCATCGGCGGGCTGACCAGTTATCCGGGCGCGGCGCTCGGTTCGCTGTTGGTCGGGTTGTTGCAACAATTCATCATCAAATATGGGCAGATCGGCATTCCCATTCCATTCACCGAGATCATCTTCAAACCCACCCCGCCCATCGTCCCGGCTTCGACCATCCTGCTGATGGTCATCGTCCTGCTCATCCTGCCCAATGGTTTGCTGGGAAAGAAGGAATAGTCATGACTACGAACCGAATCCTTTCCACAGCAAAAAGCAATCGGGGCTGGCTGATTACCCTGCTGGTCTTCCTGCTCCTGCCGTTCATCGTCGGCTTGATCGCGGGCGACTCTCCGTCGCAGGTGTGGCTGAACGAAAGCGGGCAGTCCAAATTCATTCAGGGACTTGCCATCGAAGTGTTCATCCTGGCGTTGTACGCGTTGAGTTATGACCTGCTCTTTGGGTTTACGGGTTTGCTCTCCTTCGGACATTCGATGTACTTCGCCGTCGGCGCGTATTTCACGGGAATCCTGTTGAAGAACTTCGGGCTTTCGCTGGGAGCCACGGTTGGATTGGTGATTGTGGCGGGCATCGCGCAGGCGTTGTTGTTTGGCATTGTGTTGCCGCGCGTCAAAGGCATCACCTTCGCGCTGGTCACGCTCGGCATGGCGGCGGTGTTCAACGTGCTGGTGCTTTCCAGCGAACTGGGCAAATACACCGGCTCGGACGTGGGCTTGCAGGGTGTCATCATCCCCGATTGGATCAGTCCCGCCTCCCACCGCCTGACGTTGTACTTCGTCGCGCTGGCGGCTCTGGTGTTGTTTTACCTGATGTACCAGCGCTTCGTCCACTCGCCGACGGGACGGGTCTGCACCGCCATCCGCGAGAACGAAGGTCGCGCCCGAATGCTCGGCTACAACACCTTCCATTTCAAACTGGTCGCGCTGGCGATTTCCTCCATCACCGCCGCGCTGGCAGGGACGCTGCACACCCTCTACCAGCCCATCGTCAGCCCGACGGTGGCGGGGTTGGGCTACACCGTCACCGCCCTGCTCATCATCCTGATCGGCGGCGTGGGCACGCTGAGCGGCGCGCTGGTCGGCGCGCTGGTCTTCCGCCTGCTCGATTTTGGTCTGCGGAGATATTTGGGCGAAGGCGCCAGTTTCATCAACGGCGCGATCTACGTGCTGATCGTCCTGTTCCTGCCCTATGGCATCGTCGGCACGTGGCGGCTCAAATCGCTGGAGATCAAAGCCGGGCGTGAGCGCCTGCTGGGTTTGTTCCGCAAGGTGAAATGACGGAAATTTGCACTGCAAGGCAAGCCATAATCCACACTGAGAGATAACATGGCCGAAAACCTGGGAACGAAACGCCTGTACGAGATCAAGGCGCAGGCGAAACTTGGCGGGGGGGAAGACCGCATCGAAGCGCATCACAAAAAGGGACGCCTGACCGCCCGTGAGAGGATTGATTTGCTTCTCGATAATTCATCCTTTCGCGAAACCGATCTCTTCGTCACGCATCGCACCCACGACTTCGGCCTGGATCAGCAAAAATATCCCGGCGACTCCGTCGTCACCGGCTGGGGGACGATCAACGGGCGTCTCGTTTACGTTTTCTCGCAAGACTTCACGGTGTTCGGCGGTTCGCTGGGGGAAGTACATGCGGAAAAGATCTGCAAAATCATGGACATGGCTTTGAAGAACGGCGCGCCGGTCATCGGCCTGAACGATTCGGGCGGCGCGCGCATCCAGGAGGGCGTCGTCTCCCTCGGCGCGTACGCCGACATTTTCCTGCGCAACACGCTAGCCTCCGGCGTCATCCCACAGATTTCGGCCATTCTGGGACCCTGCGCGGGCGGCGCGGTCTATTCCCCCGCGCTGACCGATTTCATCTTCATGGTGCGGAATTCCTCCTACATGTTCGTCACCGGCCCGGATGTGGTCAAGACTGTCACTCATGAGGAAATTGATTTCGAGGGGTTGGGCGGCGCGGCCGTCCATGCGGAGGTTTCGGGGATCTGCCACTTCGCCGCGAACAGCGAAGCGGAGGCGCTTTTCAAGATTCGTGAACTGATGAGCTATCTTCCCCAGAACAATATGGAAGACCCGCCCTTTGTCCCAACCAGCGATGACTTGATGCGCATGGACGAAGAACTGGATTCCATCGTCCCGGAGGATCCATCCAAACCATACGACATCAAGGATGTCATCCATCGCGTGGTGGATGACGGAACCTTCTACGAGATCCACGAAGCCTACGCCCAGAACATCGTCACCGGTTTCGCGCGTCTCGGCGGACACAGCCTCGGCATCATTGCAAACCAACCTATGGTTCTGGCGGGCGTTCTCGATATCAATTCGGCCGACAAGGCCGGGCGCTTCGTGCGCTTTTGTGACGCTTTCAACCTGCCCGTCCTCACCTTCGTGGACGTCCCCGGCTTCCTGCCCGGCACCGGACAGGAACACGGCGGGATCATCCGCCACGGTGCCAAACTGCTGTACGCCTACTGCGAAGCGACCGTCCCAAAACTAACGGTGATCACGCGCAAGGCGTACGGCGGCGCGTACGACGTGATGTCGAGCAAACACATTCGCGGCGACGTCAACCTGGCCTGGCCCAGCGCCGAGATCGCGGTGATGGGATCGGAGGGCGCGGTCAACATCATCTTTCGCAAGGAATTGGAAAAAGCGCAGGATCCGCTCCAGCGCAAAGCGGAGTTGGTCGCCGAATACCGCGAGAAGTTCGCCAACCCTTTCGTGGCGGCGGGACGCGGTTACATTGATGATGTAATCGAACCGCACGAGACGCGCCCGCGTTTGATCAACGCGCTGGAGATGTTGAACAACAAGCGGGATTCAAACCCCGCCAAGAAGCACGGGAATATTCCGTTTTAAGAATGTAGGCAGATCTGACAAAGGGAGAATTCATGTTCAAGAGGGTATTGGTTACCAACCGAGGGGAAATCGCCGCGCGCATCCTGCGCGCCTGCCACGAACTGGGCATCAAAACCGTGGTGGTCTTTTCGGAGGCGGACCGCGAAGCGCTGCACGTGCGCCACGCGGACGAAGCCTACCTGCTCGGTCCCGCGCCTGTCCAAGCCGCCGCATAAGAAGGTTGCCGTCGTCGGGCAGGGGCAGATTAAAAATTTAATGTACAATGAACAACAACCGAACAGGTGACATCGAGTTGGCAACAGGCCAACATGTACATTCTTCATGCTCACTATCAGCCTCCCACCACCCCCAAGCGGTATGACCCGAACGAGCCGCCGTTCGACCCGCCGTCTGAATTTTTCAACAATGGGGAAGATGTTGACGAGGGCGATCTTTAAATAGGTGTCTATCCTCAATGAACATGATTGCCGCGCAATATACGGGTATAAATTCCGCCCCGCTCAACTTATGCCACAGTAACGCAAAATTTTACTCCTCTAAGAAATACGCCATTCCTCAAAATCATAAGGAATGGCATATTCTTTATTCAGATCATCCTCATTTGCATCCCAATGATTCCCATTGGGGATGCATGGATTTCCAGGCTTCCACCGCCTCTTCCATTTTAGTCACGGCTTCGCGCCAGGCTTGCTCCAGATCAGCGCCATTGGCGACATCCTGCAACATGGTATCCACAATTCCAGGCGTCCCGAAGACCTCCCATGCCCAGGGCGGAGCCGCATCGGAGCGATAGAATTGACTTCCATGAACCGATCCCATATTCATGGCAGGATGGTTAATGAAGGCGGACCACTCGTAAAAGGATCGAATCCAGTCCGCGTGTTTCTGAGAATAAGCAGAAGAGCTATTCAGCGCCTCTTCACGCACTGATTTCAAAGGGGGAATCATGTGCCCGGGCAAAACACTGTCGTAGTGCAGTAGCCTGTCGCCGCTGACCAGCCATTGCAGGAATGCTTTGGCTTCCGCTTGATTCTTCGTCCCTGCGGCAATCGCAAAGCGACTCCATACGCCGAGCGTCACTTGCTGTTCACCCCACGGTGGGAAAATGACAGTGACTTTATCCGCCAGTTCGGGATGTGTCTCTTCAAGCTGCACGCCGAGACGGCCCGCGTACATGGCCATTGCGACCCGGCCAGTGACAAAGGCGTCAATCTGCTCGGAGAACCCCCAGGTCGTGAATCCGGGCGGCGCATATTGTGTGAGTTCCTGCCAGCGACGGACTGCTTCGAGGGCCTGCGGCTCACCGAACGCGACTCCCCCATCACAGGTGAAGTAGTCGCCGCCATTTTGCCAGAGGAATGTGGAAAAATAGTTGACGGTGGCAATGTTCTGGCCCGCGGGCAGAGCTATGCCATAGGTCTCATTTTTTGTCAGAGTCTTTGCCGCCCGCAACACTTCATCGTACGTGGAAGGAATCGGCAACCCAGCCTGCTCGAACATGTCCTTGCGCACCCACAGGCCATACACACTGACGGCATACGGCACGGCATACGTCGTTTCGTTTTGACGGAAAAGACTGCCGTCCACGAAATCATCCGCGCCGATGTTTGCAGCCACATCGTCGAGCGGAAGCAGGTATCCCGCGTCGGCCCATTGGGAGATGAGCGCCGGTTCGATCTCGAAGATGCCCAGGTCCGCGCCCGAAGCGAGGGACGTGAGCAGCCGCGTACCGCGCGAGGCGGGCGAGGCGATGATGATGTCCACTTCGATGCCAGGGTTGAGGCGCTGGTATTCTGCAATCAGGGCCTGTAAAACCGCCAGTTGGTCGGGGTCGCTTTCGGTGGTGAAGAACGGGATGATCTTGGGGGAGGAAGAATCCGTCGAAACGGCAGCCGGTGCGGTCGGAGTCGGAAGCGGGGAGGCCGGGGTAGGCGCGCAAGCCGTCACGAGAGTCAGCGTCAGGAAAAGCAGTATCGTCCTGCCCTTCTTGAGTGATAGAAATGAGGATCGCATGTTTTGATTCTATCTGCTGAAAGCGATGCGCGCCACCTCGTCTTAATCGTCCTGTCCGTCGCCGAAGATCACGCGGCCAGACTCGACCGGTTTCCGCCTCAGCCGCGCCATCAGCGCCGGGATGTAAGGCAGGAGGACGGCAGTCGCCGCGGCGAGCAGAAGTCCCAGCGAGAGGGGACGGGTGAAGAACACGCTCGGGTCGCCCTGACTGATGGAGAGGGCGCGGCGGAATTGGGCTTCGGCCATCGGGAGCAGAATCACGCCGAGGATCGTCGGCCCGACCGGGAATCCGTAGCGGCGCATGAAAAAGCCCAACACGCCAATCGCGTACATGATCATCACGTCCACGAAACTGTTGGAGATGCTGTAAACGCCCAGGGTGCCAAACACAAGAATCCCTGCATAAAGCACGGCGCGGGGAATCGCCAAAATCCTGATCCAGATGCGGATCAGCGGCAGGTTCAAGATCAACAGCATCACATTCCCAATATACAGGCTGGCGATCAACGCCCACACCAGGTCCGGCGATTTTTGGAACAGCAACGGACCGGGTTGTAAATTATAAATCTGGAATGCCACCAGCAGGATGGCGGCGGTGGCGGAGGTGGGCAAGCCAAGCGTAAGCAATGGGACAAGCACGCCGGAGAACGCCGCGTTGTTGGCCGCTTCGGGTCCAGCCACGCCCTCGATTGCCCCATGCCCCCATTCTTCTTTATTTTTCGATAACCGTTTCTCAGTCGTATAACTCAAAAACGTTGGGATTTCAGCGCCGCCAGCCGGTAAGGCTCCAAATGGAAACCCAAGCAGGGTGCCGCGTAACCAAGCGGGCCAGGAGCGCCGCCATTCGTCGCGAGTCATCCCGACGCGGCTTTTGACGGGCAGAATTTCCTCTTTGGTATGCCGCATCTGAGAGGCGACGTACAACGCCTCGCCGACCGCGAAGAGACCCACCGCCACCACGACAACGTCAATGCCATCCAGCAGTTCGGCCATGCCAAAGGTCAGGCGCGGCTGACCGGTCAACACGTCAATGCCGATCAGCCCGATGAAGAGGCCGATGAACAGACTGATCATGCCCCGCAAAAACGACTTCCCCACCAGCGCGGTGACGCTCATGAAGGCCAGCACGGTCAACGAGAAATAATCGGCAGGCTGGAACAGCAGGGCGAGCCGGGCAACGACGGGGGCCACAAAGGTCAGCAGCAGGGTGGAAATGGTGCCAGCCACGAAGGAGCCAATCGCGGCGGTGGCCAGAGCCGCGCCGCCGCGTCCCGATTTGGCCATGGCAAACCCCTCGAAGGTGGTCGCCACCGAAGCCGATTCGCCGGGCGTGTTCAACAGGATGGACGTGGTGGAGCCGCCGTACATGCCGCCGTAGTAGATGCCCGCGAACATGATGAGCGCGCCGGTCGGGTCGAAGTTGTAGGTGAGCGGCAACAGCAATGCCACGGTCAGCGCGGGACCGATACCGGGCAGAACGCCAATGGCGGTTCCGAGCGTGACGCCGAGAGCCGCCAGCAACAGATACTGCGGGGTGAGCGCGCTGGCAAAGCCGTTGAGCAGGTTGGTCAAGACATCCATTTTGAGATCCTCATAAGATGCCTGCGAGTAATCCCGCTGGGAGCCGCACGCCGAGGACGCGGGTGAAGGTCAGATAGATGACGAGTCCAAGCGCCAGGCCAATGACGATATCGCGCTTCAATCGCGTACTGCCCAGGATGCGCCCAGCGACCGGGAAAAAGAGGGCGGTTGATATGGTGTAACCCAGCGGATGAAGCAGGGAGGCGTACGCCACGAGCGAAAGCAGGGACAGGATGGCTGTGCGCCAGTCTGTGGCCGCTTCCTCGGCTGTAACCTCTTCCACGAGAGCGTTATCCAATAGCGCCGTCGTTCTCAGTAAAAACAGGAAACCGAGAATCAGGATACCGACCCCGACGACCGTTGGGAAAATACGCGGCCCCACCACAATAAAGCCCGCGCCCGTTCCAATCCGTGATACCTGGGTGAGAATAATCCCACCCAGGCTGATCACAGTCAAGGCCACAGCGCGCAAACTGAATAGCGCACGGGCTGAGGTTGCAGGTTTCGAATCGTCGCCTGACGTCATTCGATCAGTCCAATGTCACGCAACACGCCTTCGATGCGCGTGATCTCCGCGTCGAGGAATGCGTCGAATTCATCGCCGGACTTGAAGAAATCGGACCAGCCGTTCGTCTCCAGCGCCTGCTGCCACTCCGGGCTGTCGTGCATCCTTTCGATGACCGCTACGACCGCATCACGCTGTTCGGTGGTGAGGTCCGGGGCGCCAAAGATCGCGCGCCAGTTCATGAGCGTGACGTTCACGCCCGCCTCCTTGATGGTCGGCGCATCCACACCTTCCAACCGCTCCTCGCTGGATACGGCCAAAAAGCGCATCGTGCCCGCTTCGACCTGGTCCGCAAATTCGGAGACGCCGGACACGCCCACGGTGACCGCGCCGGAAAGGATGGCCGCCGTGGCTTCGCCGCCGCCGGAATGGGCGATGTAGTTGATCTTGGCCGGGTCGACGCCGACTTCCTTCGCGATCAGACCGACCAGGATGTGGTCCGTGCCGCCGGCCGAGCCGCCGCCCCAACTGATGGACGTGGGATCGGCTTTGAAGTCCTCGATGAGTTGCTGCAGGGTCTCATACTTCGAGTCGGCCGGCACGACAATGGCCTCCGCCTCGGCGGTCAAGAGCGCGATGGGCGTGACTTGCGTCAGGTTCACCGGCGACTTATTGGTCTGGATCGCTCCAACCATCACCATCCCCCCCACCATCAGTTCGTGAGGGTTTCCCTTCGCCTCACTGACAAATTGCGCCAGTCCAACGGTGCCGCCCGCGCCAGAGACATTATAGACCTGAACCGTTTGTCCCGTAACGCTTGCGATGATGGGTTGCATGGCTCTGGCAGTTCCATCCCAGCCGCCGCCCGGAGACGCAGGCGCCATAATGTTGATTGCATCTGTTGGATACGTGAATGCCGGGGTGGAAGCGGGGGCGCAGGCGGCAAGCACAAAGGCGAGCGCGAGCGCCAGGGACAGGAAAACGTTCAACTTGCGTTTCATTTTTCTTCTCCTTTAGTGAACTGAATTTCTTGAATCCGCTGTTTCGAAGCGGCTCAATTCATTGTCGAGCGCCTCCCACTCGGGCAGGCGGACGAGACGCTGGCGTTCGTTCCATTCGAGCATGGACGGGATAAGCAATTCACTGGAGCGCGTCTTTTGCAACACGGCCAGCGCGCTCTGCACGGCGCGCGACGCCACGCGCATGGCCAGGTTCGGATGAATCACAATGCGGTACCCCATCTCCTGCAATTCGTCGTGCGAGATGATGGGCGTCTTCGCGCCTTCGGTCATGTTGAAAAGGAGAGGGGCCTGGATTTTGCGCGGCAGTTCGGCGATCTGTTCTTTTTGCGTAGGCGCTTCCACGAAGAGGATGTCCGCGCCCGCGCGGGCGTAGAGGTTGGCGCGGCGCACGGCTTCGTCCATGCCGTGTGTGGCGATGGCATCGGTGCGGGCGATGATCAGCATTTCCTTGCGCGCCTTGACTGCCGCGTGGATTTTCTGAATCATCTCCTCGGCCGGGATGACTTCCATGCCGTTGAAATGACCGCTCTTCTTGGGCGTCACCTGGTCTTCGAGTTGGATCGCCGCCGCGCCCGCGTCTTCATAGACCTGGACGGTGCGCGTCACATTGACGGCGTTGCCGTAGCCCGTATCCGCGTCCGCCAGGACGGGCAGATTGACCGCCTCGACGATACGGCGGATCGGCTCGACCATTTCGTTCATCGTCAGCAGGCCGATATCGGGCAGGGCGAACTGCACGTTGGCGATCCCCGCGCCGCTGGCATAGACCGCGCTAAACCCCACGTCCTCTACGATGCGGGCAGACAACGCGTCCGCCGCGCCAGGCACGACCAGGATCCCAGGCTGGGACAGAAGGTTGCGCAGGGCCTTTGCTGTCATTGTGTATAGCATACCGACGGGGGTTTAAAACCAAAACTCCCAAACGGCTGGATTTCTTCCCTCCGTTTGGGAGTGAGATGCTTTGGTGGTCGAGTAGCCCTGAGCGATCCTTGCGAAGGGCGTATCGAGACCACAAGTTACATGCAACAAAGAATTTACTTGAAAATCTGGCGGCTCGATACGGCAGACGAGCGCCGCCTACTCGACCACCAGAACTTACTTCACCAACCCCAGCCGAATCGCCTTCACCGCCGCCTGTGTGCGGTCGTTCGTCCCCAGTTTATGCATCACCGTCTGGGCATAGCCCTTCACCGTCCCCGCGCTCAAACCCAGCACATCGCCGATGGCCTGGTTGGTGAGTCCCTCCACCATCAGGCGCAGGATGTCCATCTCGCGCGCGGTCAGCGGCTCCACCAGCGCTTCGGGAGATTCGTCCGTCTTCTCCGCGCTTTCGAGACTGCGCAACACGTCCTGCAAAAACTGGCTGTCCACCAGCGAAGTCCCCTGCGCCACGGAATACACCGCCGCCAATAACTCCTCGCGCGAAATATCCTTCAACACAAATCCCGCCGCGCCCGCCGAAAGTGACCGCAATAAATACGCCGTGCTTCGATACGTGGTCACCATGACCACGCGCGTCTCCAACCTGGCGGCCTTGATCGCCTCCAGCGCCTGAATGCCGTCCACCTCTGGCATACGGATGTCCATCAGCGCGACGCGCGGCTTGAGCGTCGTTACCATCTCCAGCGCTTCGCGTCCATTACCGGCTTCGCCCACAATGCGAATGCGCGAATCGTCCAACATACTCCGCAGGCCCGCCCGCACCATCGGATGGTCGTCGGCGATCAACAGCGTGATTTCATTATCCATGTTCGCTCCTCGGCGCAAGCGACGCCAGCGGAATCCGCACCTCGACGCGCGTTCCCTGCCCCACTTGGCTTTCGATGGTGCAGACGCCGTTGATCATCTGCGCGCGCTCCTCCATGCTGACCAGCCCCAAATGCTGGATTTCATCCTGCCCGATCAGGGCCGCGTCGAAACCCTGACCCCAATCCTGCACGCGCAGCCCCAGGCTTCGATCGTCCGCTGAAAGTTCCACCCGCACCCGCTCCGTGCGGGCATGCTTGCGGACGTTGGTCAGCGCCTCCTGCGCGATGCGGAAAATGGCCGCCTGCACCGCGGGCGCGATCTCCAGCCCGCGCGTGTCGGTGACGATCTCCGCCTTCCAATGTTGCTCCTCGCAGATCTCGTTCACGTATTGGCAAAGTCCCTGCTCGAGGCCGAGGTCGTCCACCATCGTCGGGCGCAGTTCGGAGATGACGCGTCGGGCTTCGTCAATGGCCTGTTTGACGAGAGTCCGGCTCACGTCCAGGGATTGAAGCGCCTGCGCGTTGAGTTTGGATCCGATCTGCGAGTTGAGCGCGTTCAAGTGCATGTTGGCCGAGATGATGAGTTGGGTCAGGCCATCGTGCAGGTCGAGTCCGATCAGGCGGCGTTCTTCATCCTGGATGTTCGCCAGCCTGCCGATCAAGGCGCGCAGGCGTTCCTCGCGGCTGGCCAGCCCGACCATCATCTCGTTGAAAGAATCCGCCAGCCGACCGAACTCGTCGCTCCCCGCGATGGCGACGGGTTCATCCAAATTCCCAGCGGTGACGCGCGCCGCGCCGTCCAGCAGGGACGCCACGCGCGTGTTGACCTGCCGCGAAAGTTGGAACATGAACAAAATGGCAAACACCGAAATGATGACTGTCGCCAGAATGCTTGCCGCGCTCGCCGTGCCGACCGCGTCCGACAAGGCTTGCCGTTCCTGCTCGAACTTGCTCGTTTCGTACGGCTGGATCTTCCCGACAATGGTTTGCTGGCCTGCATTGAACACGATGGAAATAAAATTGGCGTAGAGCGATTGCTGCAAATCGCGCCCGCCGATGAGGCTGGTCCCGAGTGATTTCAACTGGTTGAACTGGACAAGCATTTCCGCCGCCCAGGCTTTTTCCTCATTCGATTGGGCAATGCTCGCGAATTCGTTCATGCCCTGCTGAAAGGCCACGACCGCGTCGGTGAACTGGCCGCGGTTGGTTTCGTCGGGCGAGGCGAGGTAACCCGTCACAGCCGTCAGCATGGCGCGCGAAGCCTCGTGCATTTCCGACACGATGGCCTGGTAGGCGGGGTCGTCGGGGCGGCTGGACATCACCTCGCTGGACAGGAACGCCGAGAGTTGAGACTGCGTCGCGAGGAAACTGTCCATCTGGGCGGCTTGTGCATCGTGAAGTTCGATCAGGTCATTGCCAGTGGTCAATGCCTGCTGATAAGCGCGCTCCAGTTCGGACGCCCACTGCTGTTCATTGGGCTGGTTTGCCAGCAGGCGGTATTGCGCGATCTCGCGGGAGAATTGTTCCAATTGCTCGTGGAATTGGATCTTGAAACCCGCCTCCCCGTTGATCTGGTAACGATACAACGCCGCCTCGGCATCGCGCAGGTGGGCGTTCATCTGTACCGTCACCAACTGCCGCTGGCGGATCATTTCGATGGCGCCCAGCGATTGCGAGATGGAACGCGCCAGGTAGATCAACGCCGAAACGTTGACCAATACCGTGGAGCCGAACAGCAGGACAAAGATGATCAATCGCGTGCGCAGGGACATGGGTTAACTATAATCGAAGTGCGGGCAGAATGGCGAATGACGAGTTACGGGCCGAGAAGGATGTATCCCCGCGGTATATCCTGGTATTCGGGTATCACCCCAATTCGCTCCACCACACGGACATTCCCGAATGTTTGTTTAATCAACAGACCTGATATTTGGGATTCTGCTGTTGCTAAAAACAGGGGATTATCCCTCGTTATTCCCGCTTTGCGTTTCGCGGATCATCTCGATGGCGCGTAGCGTCGAGTCCCGAAAGCGGGGGGCGTCTTCCTTTTCCAGGTCGAGCAATGAAACCAGCATCGAATTGAAATAGGCAAATCGAGGACAGGCATGAATGATCGCCCCAATTAATTCGGGGGCACGCCAACATATCCCACCCGACTCGTCATTGACCAGCCAGAACAGGCGCAGGATGTAATTGCGCACGAACTCCGGGTCCCGTTGCGCGATTTCTCGGGCCGCCCGGCCGGTGGCCTCTATGGCACGGTCGTTGACCCGGAGGTCGGGATCGTAAGTCAGGGCCGTTAACAGACTGAGGATTCTTTTCTGCCGCCCTGCAAGGTCCAGGATGGATGCGAAGTCACTTCTTAATAACCAATCCCTTACGACAGGCAGCTGGTTGGATGTGATTTTCATAACATTGTCATGCCTTCCATTTGGATTATACTAATGAACGATTCCCCTGCACGATACAATTGGAGCCAGCGATGACAAAGAGAACCGTTTCGAAAAACAAACAAGACAGCCCGGCGCGCAAATCTCCGCCCGGCAGGAATTTGCTCCTTACGCTCACCCTGGTGCCGTTGGTCATCGGGATCATCCTGATCGGGGCCTGGGTGCTGGATATTGAAATTTTCGACGAGCCGCAACTGAATGTCACAGTGGGCATCCTGTTTTTCCTGTCGGGCTTTACCATATCGAACCTCCTGCAGGGGCGTTGGATGCTGGCAATCGGTTGGGGCCTGCTGATGGCCGCAGACCTCATCATCCTGGCCTGGTTGCACATCTGGGCGCAGGGGGCCGCCGTGACGGTCGGGTTGGTCGGCCTGGTCTTCCTCGGGGTCGAATTTTACCGGCAATATCGTGAGAACAGGGCGGGGCAGGCGAAAAAATGACGCCACCCGCCGCCTAAGACTTTTCTTAGTCTACTTAAAACAAGTCTTAGGTATACCTTTTCCCAAACTTCCTATAATGGAACAGAGTTGACTGTCATTGATAGATGACAGTCAACTCCTTTAAAGGACTCCTTTAGTTGTTTTACGGCTAATAAATCACATCCCAAAAAACGAAAGGAGCGCGATCAACGACAGACCCGGCAGAAGATTGGAAGATTGACACCAATTGGAACGGGCCGAGAAAAATTCCCCCCTTCCCCAATCCGTCCACAAAATATCCTGTCAAACGCAAATCAAGGAGAATGAAGGATGAACATCAAGATTAATGAGGACTGGCTTGCCACAATCATTGCATTCGTACTGCTGATCCTGGCCATGGTCAACGTCATCAGCGCCGAGATGGTGAAATTCTAAAAGGAGAAGTCGAAATGACAACTTCAGCTGTCAAACAGGAACAAAAAGCCAGCCCCGGCGTACTCAATTTCATCGTCGGCCTGGCGATCGTCGTTGCGCTGGCATTCCTGGCGCGCTGGTTCAAAGACCAGGTCTACGGCATCAAGGACCTGGGCGGCCTGGGGATTCCCGGCAAAGTGCTCGAGTTCCCGATCTGGGCCGCGCTGGTGGGCTTGATTGCCAACTACATCCTGAAGGCGGTCAAGTTCTTCGAATATCCGAAGTCCGGTTTCCGCACCGAACTCTTCCTGAAGATCGGCCTCGTCCTGCTCGGCGCGGGCATCAGCTTCAAGGTGATCGTCACCGCAGCGGGAGGCGCCATCATCCAGGGCATCATCATGGTGGCCGCGGTGTACTTCTTCAGCTGGTGGCTGGGCGGCAAATTCGGATTACCCGATACCTTGCGCGCCGTCATGTCCACAGCCGTCTCGATCTGCGGCGTCTCGGCCGCTATCGCCGCAGCCGGCTCGGTGCTTGCGAAGAAGGAAGAAATCACCTACGTGACCGCCCTCGTCATCGTCACCGCCCTGCCGTTGATGGTGATCGCCCCGCTGATCGCCGGCGCATTGAACATGCCCGAACCGGTGGCGGGCGCCTGGTTCGGCGGCAATGTGGATACGACCGCCGCCGTGGTTGGCGCCGGCACGATCTATGGCGAGACCGCCCAGAAGATCGCCAGCATCGTCAAGCAGACCCAAAACGTCCTGATCGGCGTGGTGGCCTTCCTGCTGGCGTTGTACTTCACCACCGTGGTGGAAGGGAAGAAGGAAAAACCCAGCGCCTCGATCATCTGGCAGCGCTTCCCCAAGTTCGTTTTGGGCTTCCTGGTCGCCTCCCTGATCTTCACCTTCGGCTGGATTGACAAGGATGTAGCGGGCAAGGCCATCGGCGGAATGAAAGACTGGGCGTTCTGCCTGGCCTTCGTCTGCATGGGTCTCGAGCTGGAAATCTCCGGCTTCAAGAAGATGGGCTGGTCGCCGGTCATCGTCTATCTGATCGTGACCATCTTCAATACCCTGCTGGCTTTGGCCATCTCCTGGCTGATCTTCGGCTGGCTCTTCCCCGTTAGCCTGTAAGCCTGCGCCTTCGCTTGTACGAATCGATCATTTACTGACCGACTGAGAGAAAACCGGCAGGGAAAGCGGCAGGCCGTCTGTCGCTTTCCCCGCCGTCGAATCTCGACAGCGGCGACAAGGAGAAACTCATGGCTAAGGACTCCAAAACCCCTTTGCTGGATCAACTCGAAGAAGGGCCCTGGCCAAGCTTTGTGACAGAGATCAAACGCGCCGCCGAAAAGAAAGATTCGGCCAAGGATTTACTGCACCAGCTTGAACGTTCGTACGTGGACCGCATCGGCCATTGGAAGCACGGCGGTATTGTCGGGGTCAAAGGATACGGCGGCGGTGTGATCGGCCGTTATTCCGATCTCCCCGAGGAATTCCCGGCCGTGGCAGAGTTCCACACCTTCCGGGTCAATATGCCCTCCGCCTGGTTCTACACCACGGAAAAACTGCGCCAGCTTTGCGACGTATGGGACAAGCACGGCAGCGGCCTGACCAACATGCACGGGGCCACCGGCGACATCATCCTGCTCGGCGCTCCCACCAGCGAATTGCAACCCTGCTTCGACGACCTCTCGGAAATCGGCTTCGACCTCGGCGGGTCGGGCAGCGACATGCGGACGCCCTCCTGCTGTGTCGGGCCGGCGCGCTGTGAATTTGCCTGCATCGACACCCTGGACCTGCTCTACAGCGTCACCATGGAATTCCAGGATGAACTGCACCGGCCGATGTTCCCCTACAAATCCAAGATCAAGATCTCCGGTTGCCCGAACGACTGCGTGGCTTCCGTGGCCCGCTCCGATTTTTCGGTGATCGGAACCTGGCGCGACAGCATCCGCGTGGACGACGCCGAAGTGGCAAACTACGCCAATGAAGGCATGGATATTCAATCGGAAGTTGTGGACCTGTGCCCGACCAAATGCATGGCATGGGACGCGGGCGCCAAAAAACTATCCATCGACAACGGCGAATGCAACCGCTGTATGCACTGCATCAACCTGATGCCCAAGGCCTTACGCCCGGGCAAGGAGAAAGGCGCCACCATCCTCGTCGGTGGGAAAGCCCCGATCGTGCGCGGCGCCCTGCTTTCCTGGGTGATCGTTCCCTTCATGAAGATGGAACCTCCCTACACCGAGTTCAAGGAACTGGTCCGCAAGATCTGGGAATGGTGGGACGAGAATGGCAAGATGCGCGAGCGCCTGGGTGAGTTGATTAACCGTCTGGGCATGCGCGCCTTCCTGAAGGCCGTCGGCCTGCCGCCCGTGCCGCAGATGATCCGCGCCCCGCGCGCCAACCCGTATTACTTCTGGGAACCCGAGGAGGTGAAATAATGGCTGGCAAAACTGACTTCGGCCCTCCTTTCTACAAGGATTTACTGCCGCCGGTCGTCCTGAAAAATTACGGGCAGTGGAAATACCACGAACGGGTGAAACCGGGCGTTCTCAAGCACGTGGCCGAATCCGGGGACGAACTGTACACCGTCCGCGTTGGCTCCGGCAGGCTGGTCAGCACCGACTGGATCCGCGATGTCTGCGGGATCGCCGACCAATTCTGCGGCGGGCACCTGCGCTTCACCAGCCGACACAACCTGGAATTCCTGGTCTCCGACAAGGAAAAGGTCGAGCCGCTGATCGCCCACTTGAAAGAACAGGGCTTCGCCGTCGGCGGGACCGGTCACGCCATCAGCAACCCGGTCCATACCCAGGGCTGGATCCACTGTCACACGCCAGCCACCGACGCCTCTGGCATCGTCAAGGCGGTGATGGATGACCTCTACGAGTACTTCGCAGACTCGAAACTGCCCGCGTATTGCCGCATCTCACTGGCCTGCTGTTTGAACATGTGCGGCGCGGTCCACTGCTCGGATATTGCCATCCTGGGCATTCACCGCAAACCGCCTCACATCAACCACGACACCGTGCGCGCCAAGTGCGAGATCCCCAACGTGATCGCGGCCTGCCCGACCGGGGCGATCCGCCCGGACCCGAAGGAAAAGTCCCTCACGGTGAACGAGGAAAAGTGCATGTACTGCGGCAACTGCTACACCATGTGCCCGGGCATGCCCCTCGCCGACCCGACCGGTGACGGCGTCTCCATTTGGGTGGGTGGAAAGATTTCCAGCGCCCGCACGCCGCCCAAGTTCTCCCGCCTGGCCATCCCGTTCCTGCCCAACAATCCGCCGCGCTGGCCGGAAGTGACCGACGCCGTGCGCAACATTGTGGAGACCTGGGCCAGCCACGCCCATAAACACGAGCGCATGGGCGAATGGATTGACCGCATCGGCTGGGAACGGTTCTTCGACCTGACCGGCATTCCATTTACGGTCCAACTCATCGACGATTTCACTCTGGCATCCGAGACCTTCCGATCCACTCCTGCATTCAAGTGGTAAAGAGGTGCATGATGAGCGATGAAGTAACCGAGGAATTGAAGAACCAGATCGTCGAGTTCTTCAAACAAAAAGGGAAGATGATGACCCACCGCGATGTGGCGAATGGCCTGGGCCTCGACCAGAAACTGGTCAAGAAGGCCCTCACCGAACTGGTCAATGCAGGCACGCTGGAGTTCACCTCGTTCGGCGGCGCAACGTTCATCAAACTCCCCGAGGCGTAAACAGGTTCGAGACCGAAATCGAACAAATCAAGCAAGGAGGTAGGTATGCCTGTAATCAACTTAGACGGTATCGAACTGGATGTTGATGAGGATGGTTTCATCCAGGACCCGGCAACATGGAATGAGAATCTCGCTGTTGCCATTGCGAAGGTCGAGGATGTGGCCGCGCTCACCGAGGACCACTGGAAGGTGATCAACTACCTGCGGGATTACTACAAACAATTCGGGATCGCCCCCATGATCCGCAAGCTGTGCAAGGAGACCGGCTACGACCTGAAGGCGATCTACGAGTTGTTTCCCAGCGGCCCGGCCAAGGGCGCATGCAAGATCGCAGGCCTGCCCAAACCCACTGGTTGCGTTTAATTCCAGTCCGGGCTTCTTCATCCGAACCAAAGGGATGGGGGGGAAGGAGGCGTGTTGCCGCCCGCCTCGACTACTTCCCATCCCTTCGCTTAACTCTTGAGGCCGTATGGAAGCGAGCGAAATCTTCTGGACACTGTTGTCATTATTCTTCATTGGCCTGGCATATCTTTCGGCGTTTGCTTTTGTGGCCGGCCTGCTGTGGAAACTGGTCGTTTACCTGCGGACGCCAATGCCGTATCCGCATTCGCTGACGCCGGGCCCCAAAACGGAAGGCCGGGCCGTCCTGCGGGTTTTGGGGGATGTCACACTCTTTCCGAATTTGTTCAAGGCCGATAAATGGCTGTGGGCCGGGGCGTGGGTTTTCCACGTCGCGCTGGTCTCCGTCCTCTTCCGCCACTTACGCTACTTCACCTATCCCGTGCCCGGCCTGGTTTTGTACATGGAACCAGTCGCCCTGTTCTTTGGCTCCCTGTTCGGCGCGGCGATCCTCTTCCTGTTCTGGCGTCGGCTCGGCCTGCCGCGCACGCTCTACATTTCCAACATACCGGACTATTTTGTCCTCGTTCTGCTCGGCTTGGTGGCCGCGACGGGGTTGGCCGTCAGTTACTGGCTGCACGTCAACATCGTGGACGTAAAAGGCTTCATTGTAGGATTGATGACCTTCCACCCCGTCGAAATTCCCCGCCATCCCCTGTTCCTCCTGCACTTATTCTTTGTACTTCTGTTGATGCTTTACTTCCCGTTCAGCAAACTTTTGCACGCGGGCGGAATCCTCTTCAGCCCCTCGCGTCACGAACCGTTCACGGTTCAGGGAGTGGGAGGCCGCGCCAGCCGCCAGCCACGAAGTTGAGCCCGAGAGACGCCCATGTCAAAATTCGACGAGACCCCTATCATTAAAGACCCCGCGGTCAACGGCGTGTTGAAGCCGCCCGAACTTCGCGAGCATGCCTCGTCGGAAGTTCGCTGTTATCCGAGCAAGCCCAAGGACACCGCCGCCATTGACCTGCCCACCGAACGCGTCCCGGACTGGAAGGAGCGTGCCATCGCCAAGTTCGGCGAACTGCTCGAAAAGAACCAGGCCTTGCGCGTTTACATGGACATCTGCGCCCGCTGCGGCGCGTGCACCGACAAATGCCAGTTCTATCTGGGGACGGGCGATCCGCAGAATTTCCCCGTCGCCCGCGCGGAGTTGCTGCGCAAAGTCTATCGCCGCTACTTCACCCCGGCGGGTCTCTTCCCGGATCTGGGGGACGCGGCCGACCTCGACGAGGAGATGCTCGAGAAGTGGTACACCTACTTCTACCAATGCTCCGAATGCCGCCGCTGTTCGGTTTTCTGCCCGTACGGGATCGACACCGCCGAGATCACCATCGCCGCTCGCGAGATCATGGCCTCGATCGGCGTCTCCACCAAGTACGTCACCGAGGTGGTGGCGAAAGTCTATTCGACGGGAAACAACCTCGGTATCCCGCCCGCCGCGTGGAAGGACAATTGCGAATTCCTCGAGGAGGACATCGAGGCCGAGTGCGGAAAACCCATCCGCTTCCCCGTGGACGTGCAGGGCGCGGACGTGCTCCTCGTGCCTCCCTCCGCCGATAACTTCGCCAACACCGACACGATGATCGGCTACGGCAAGTTGTTCCACTACCTCGGCGTCAATTGGACCACCAGCACCTACTGCAACGAGGGCGGGAATTTTGGCCTGTTCCTCAATTTTGCCAACCTGAAAAAAGTGAACGCCCGCATCCTGCAAGCCGCCCGCGATTTGGGTGTGAAGACCATCATCTGGGGCGAGTGCGGACATGCCTGGCGCGCGGGAATCATGACCCCCGCGCTCAACGGTCCGATGGACGAGTTCGACCCGCCTTATCCCTATCACATCAGCCAATACATCGTGGACATGCTTCGCAAGGGCGCGTTCGACGGGCGGATGGATAAATCGGCCAACGACGATTACCTCGTCACGTATCACGACCCGTGCAACTCGGCGCGGGCGGGATACCTCATCGAGGAGCCGCGCGAGATCATCCGCGCCGTCTGCAACCGCTTCGTGGAAATGCCCGAAGGGACGATCCGCGAAAAAACCTTCTGTTGCGGCGCGGGCAACGGCCTGCTGACCGATGAGATCATGCCCATCCGCATGGCGGGAGGAAAGCCGCGTGCCCTGGCCGTCAAGCACACAGGCGCGAACTACCTCGCCACCGTCTGCGCGATCTGCAAGGCGCAACTGCCCGAATCCATGCACTACTGGGATGTGCCCGTCAAGGTCGGCGGCGTGATCGACCTGCTGGCGCGCGCTCTCAAACTGTAACCTCGGAGCCGATCATGCGAAAAGTAGCCTTGTCCCTGGTCGCCGTCGGAATCCTGCTCCTGGTCGTAGCTTGGTATCCGCAATACGTGGAAAAACCCGTGAAGGACGGGGAAGGGCCGCTGGCCGTTTATCTCGATCCCAGCCTGCCCGCTCCCGAATATCACAGCCCGCTGGAATGGTGGCAGGCCAATCACAAGAACGTGGTCAACCGCGGCGACCTGGAGAAGACCGATTGCCTGCAATGCCACGACCCCGCCACCTCGTGTAACAACTGCCACAACTATGCCGGCGTGGACGAAATCGTCCCCGCCTCCTCCGAATAACGCGGTGTATCCCATGTCCACTTCCCCTTCTCAAACACCGAAACCGTCCGTCTTCCAGACCCGCCGCCAGTTCATCCAACTGGGATTGGCAACCCTGGGCGCGGCCTGGCTGGGGACGCTGTTGCAGTGGCGCCTCTTCCCATCTGCCAGCGCGGCGCAGGAAGCCCAGCCCGTCTCCTTCCCGCTCGCGGACTTGCCAGTTGGCGGGACGAAGGCCATCACCTACGGCGGAGTCCCCGCGCTCGTGATGCGGACTCCCGAAAGCCTGCGCGCCTTCTCCCTGATCTGCACGCATCTCGGCTGTACCGTGCAGTGGCAGGCCAATAAAAAGGAATTCTACTGCCCCTGTCATGACGGCCGCTTCGACGAGTTCGGCGACGTGCTCGCGGGACCTCCGCCGATTCCGCTGGAGCAGATCCCCGTCCGTGTGGAGGGGGAGACCGTGACTGTGGGCGAGGTGTAGCCATGAAAAAATATCTCATTCTCCTCGGCGCTTTGATGCTGTGCGCGTCCATCCTCCTTTTGCTGGCGACGCCCGAATCCGCGCATGCCCTGCCCGAATACGCCGCGCAGACGGGCGAACCGTGCTCCAGTTGCCACGTCAGTCCGTCGGGCGGCGGACCGCGCGGGCCGCGCGGACAGGCTTGGGTGGCGGCGGGCAAGCCGGGCGCGATCCCCGATTTGACGGAGTCGCTCTCCCTGCTGGGAGTCGAATTGAGCGTGGACGAGGCTTATTTTACGGTGACCGCCCCCGAGGTTCCGGAGGCGGAAGCGCCCGCCGCGGCTCCCGCGCAGGGCCAGAAATTATTCCATTGGTTGAGTCAATACGATGGCAACTAATCCAAAATCCAGCACGAACAACACTGGTATTTCCCGCCGCGACTTTCTCAAACTCGGCGCGGTGACCGTGGCCGCGGGCGCGGGGTTGACGGCGCTGAATTCCGTCGAGATGCCGCAGTCGCCGCAGGCCGCGGCCGCCGAGGAGCGAATCGTCAAGACGACCTGCGCGCTGTGCCCCTCGGGTTGCGGTCTGGACGTGCGCGTGGTGAACGGCAAGGCCGTGAAGGTGGAGGGCAACCCGCTTCACCCGCTGAACCAGGGCGTGTGCTGTCTGAAGGGACAGACCGCGCTGGAAATGCTGTACAGCCCGGAGAGAATCGAGCACCCGCGCCTGCAAATGGGCGAGCGCGGCTCAGGTGATTGGAAGGAAATTCCGTGGGACGAGGCGCTTGGCCTGCTGTCCGATAAATTGAACGAGTTGCGCAAGGCGGGCAAGGCGCACACGATGGCGCTCTTGCACGGTGAACTGCGCGGACAGATGCGGCAGACCGTTCAGCGTTTCATGCGCGCGTATGGCTCGCCGAACATGATCTCGCGCGACAGTTTGGGCGAGGGCGCGGCGCGCATGGCCATGTTCCTTTCGCAGGGCATCAACGGAATGCCCGTTTACGATATCAACAACGCCAATTACGTGATGACCTTCGGCGGCAACCTGCTCGAAGCGAGCCGCAACGTGATCGGCTATCTGGGCGCGACGGCTTTCATGCGCCGCGGCCGTCCGCAGCGCGGCAAACTGGTGGCGGTCCACCCGCGTCTCTCTGCCACGGGCGCCAAAGCCGACGAGTGGATTCCGATCCGCCCTGGCACGTACGGCGCGCTGGCGCTGGGCATGGCGAACGTCATCATCAACAGCGGACTGTACGACGCGGACTTCGTCCGTGACTTCACTTTTGGTTTCTACGATTTCGAAGACGCCGACGGGAATAAACATCAAGGCTTCAAGTCGCTCGTGCTCGAATCCTACACGCTCGAACGCGTTTCGAATATCACGGGCATTGCCACCGAGGTCATCGCGCGGCTGGCAGGCGAATTCGCCACCAACCGCCCCGCGATTGCCGTCCTGCCGACCGAGGCGGGCGAACTCTCCAGCGGCAACGCGCTTTACACCGCGCTGGCCGTCCACGCGTTGAACGCGCTGGTCGGTTCGATCGATGCGAAGGGCGGCGTGATCGTCCAGCGTTTTCCTGACCTTAAAGATTGGCCGACTTACTCGCTCGATTCTGCCGCGCGCGCGGGCGAATCCAAAGAACGCATTGACGGCGCAGGGACGCAGTTCCCGCTGGCGCTTTCGGTGTATCAAAATGTCCTCGAGCGCATTTTGGCGGGCAAGCCCTATCCGCTCGAAGTCCTCCTGCTCTTGAACGCCAATCCGCTCTACGACATGCCGAACGACGGGCGGACACTCGAAGCGCTGGCGAAGGTTCCGTTCATCGTCAGTTTCGCCTCCACGCTGGACGAAAGCGCGGCGCACGCCGACCTCATCCTGCCCGCCAGCACCTTCCTCGAAATCTGGGGCGACGACTATCTCGAAGGCACGGGCTACGCGGGCATCTCCCTGCGCCGACCAGTTGTCGAACCCGTCCACGATACGCGCAACCCGGGCGATGTTCTGCTCGATCTCGCCCATCGCATCGGCGGCCCCCTGGCGAAAGCCCTGCCCTGGAAGGATTACCAGGAATTGATCAATCATCGCCTCTCCGCATTCGATTGGGAAAAACTGGAAGCCAATGGCAACTGGTCGGAGATGATCTATTTCAACGCCACACCGGGTAGTCGAGCCTGGCAGGATGTCTTGGGACGCGACCGACTGAACGCTCCGCAGGATGGACGCTTCGACTTCTTCTCGCGCGAACTCTTCGCCCTTCTCGGTTCGGACTCGGATTTAGCCTGCCTCCCGCACTTCGATATTCCCGCCACCCTGACCGACAGCACGGCTGAGTCGCTCGACTATCCCTTCCTGCTGGTGACCCAGCCGATCATCACGCAGTCCGCGCAATGGCAGGGCATCATCCCCACCTTGCAGGAATGCTACGGCCTGCAGGGATATGTCAAATGGGACAGTTGGGTGGAGGTCGGTCAAAAGGCCGCGAACGCTTTGGGGCTGCAGACCGGGGACCGGGTCCGGGTGGAAGCGCCGGGCGGTTACGCGGAGGCCGTCGTCCGTGTGCGCGCCGGTCTCTGGCCGAATGCGGTCTTCCTCCCGCCCGGTCAGGGACACCACACCTTTGTCCGCTGGGGCCGTAACTCAGACGAGAACCTTGTCGTGGGCGCGAATCCCAACGAACTGGTCGAATTCACGAGCGAGCCGTTGAGCGGACTGGCCGTCTGCGGCCCGACGCGCGTCCGAATTTCCCGGGCTTGACCCGATTTTTGGAGGTAGACATGCCCCGCTGGGGAATGGTGATTGACCTTGATAAATGCTTCGCCTGTCAGAGTTGCACCGCCGCCTGCAGGATGGAGAACAACACGCCCATCGCCGGGAAGGATCAGGCGGAAATGGGACGCGCTATTTTATGGAACGAGGTCCTGCCGTTCGTGGAAGGGGAGTATCCCAACGTCAACGAGACGATGATTCCCCGACCGTGCATGCACTGCGACGATCCCGCCTGCGTGAAGGTCTGTCCGGTGCAGGCGACGTACAAGAACGAAGAGGGCATCGTGCTGATTGACTACGAGCGCTGCATCGGCTGCCGCTTCTGCACGGTGGCGTGTCCGTTCCAAGTGCGTTATTTCAACTGGTTCGCGCCCGAATGGCCGGAGGAACTCAAAGCGCATCTCAACCCCGATCCCGAAGTCGCGCCGCGCCCGAAAGGCGTCGTGGAGAAGTGCACGTTCTGTGTGCAGCGCCTGCGCAAGGCGCGCGAAAAAGCCGAGGCGGAGGGACGCGTCTTCAACGCCACCGACTATATCCCCGCCTGCGTCGAAACCTGCACCGGTCACGCCCGCTATTTCGGCGACCTCGATGATCCCGACAGCCTGGTCTCGCAACTGGCCGCCAGCCCGCGAGCGTTCCGCTTGCAGGAAGAAATGGGTACCAAACCGAAGGTGTATTACCTGAAAGAAGGATAACCGCTGCTCCAGCCGCCGTCCCCGGCGGCGGGGACGCTGCCTAGAGCAACTTACGAAGGAACAAGTTAGATGACTTCAATTCCTACCCGCGAATCCGAACTTGAACGGACAGTCCTCGAGCCATTGCGACGCACTCCGACGGGGTTTTACTTAGTCATCGCCGGGCTGGGACTTGTAATGCTGACCGGCGTAGCCGCCCTGTTCAACCAATGGTACCTCGGCCTCGGCATGACCGGACTCAACCGCCCCGTGTACTGGGGAATTTATCTCACCAACTTTGTGTTCTTCATCGGCATCAGCCACGCGGGGACTCTGATCTCCGCCATCCTGCGCGTCACCCAGGCCGAGTGGCGTCGTCCCATCACACGGATTGCCGAAGCGATTACTTTTTTTGCCCTCATTTTGGGCTTGCTCCAAATCTGGATCGACATGGGGCGGCCGGAACGCATCTTATTTCCGTTCCTTTTTGGCCGCTTCCAGTCGCCGTTCCTGTGGGACTTCACCTGCGTGGGCGTCTATCTGATGAGCAGTATGCTCTACCTGTACCTGCCCATGATCCCCGACCTCGCCCGCATGCGCGACCGCATGACCGACGCGCCTCGCTGGCGGCGCTGGCTGTACACCCTCATGTCCTTTGGCTGGCATGGGAACGCCGAACAGCGCCGCCGCCTCGAAGTCGCCATCGGCATCATCGCCATCGTGATCATCCCCGTCGCGGTCTCGGTGCATACGGTCGTCTCCTGGATTTTCGGCATGACCATGCAGCCGATGTGGCACTCCACCATCCTCGGCCCATACTTCGTGGTCGGCGCGATCTTCTCGGGCATCGCTATGCTGTTCGTCTTCATGACCCTCGTCCGCCGCGCCTGGCATTTCGAGAAATGGATCGGCCCCAAACAATACAACTACCTCGGCCTGCTCCTGCTGGTAATGAGCGCCTTCTGGGGTTACTTCACACTGGCCGAATTCCTCACCACGGGCTATGCCACGCTCACACACGAGACCGAAGTGCTTCATGCAAAACTGACTGGCGAATACGCGCCCGCCTTCTGGATCATGGTCGTCGGCAACCTGGTCATCCCCTTCGCCATCCTCGTCCGACGCAACGGGCGCACGCCTGTCGGCACGTTCTTTGCCTCGCTTTCGATCCTCGTTGGCATGTGGGTCGAGCGCTTCCTGATCGTTGCGCCCAGCCTCACGCGTCCCTCGCTGGGGCTGCTGCCCGCCGTGTACACGCCATCCCTCACAGAGGTTGCGATCACTGCCGGCTCGCTCGCCCTCTTCGCCCTGCTCTTCCTGCTCTTCTTCAAAGTCTTCCCGGCCATCTCCGTCTGGGAAGTGGAGGAAGGCGAGGAAGTTGACGCCATCCAGCCCAAGGCGCGCGAACTGGCCCATGCCGCCGACTAGGAGTTGACATGGCACACTGGTTCTTCGACACACCCACCATCGGCTCCATCATCGTCTTTGCGGTCGCCATCTCCGTCTTTATCGCCTACTTCAGAATGCTGCGCTGGATCCAGTCCGCGCCGCCCGATTCCAGGCCCGAAGCCGAAACTCCGAAGACGGATGTGGAAAAATGACCCGCCGAATCCTGATTCCCTCCCTGATCCTCCTCGCGGCTTTGACGTTCGCGGTCCCTTTGGCCGCCACTTCACCCTCGACCAATAACGAGTCGCCGTCCAACGAGGCGACTCTCGTCCCGGGCAATTACTGCATCTCCTGCCACCAGGCGGACGACCCGCGCCTCGCCACCGTCACCGAATGGAAGGGCGCCATCGGACGCGAGGTCAATAGTCCCTGTCCCGCCGCGACGGCCATCCACGAGGAACTGTATGACACCGAGCGGCTCATGCTGATGATTGACCGCTCCCAGCAGAGCGTCGGCGCGCTGACCGAAAAATCCCAGTCGCGGCTCGATGGCTACACCCAGCGCTACAGCCGCATGTTGGATGTCCCTGTCACCAGCCTGGACGCGTTTGTCAGCGAAGCGCAGACGACGCGCTACCAGTTGAACAAAATCTACACCGCGTTGAACGACATGGCCGAGGCCGCCAAACAACAGACGGTACTGATCTACGCTGGCCTGGTGACGCTGGTCGTGCTTGGCTCGCTGGCGTGGGGACTGTATAACACTCGTCACATCAAGTCTGGCGCGGGCAAACCGAAATCCATTTTCAAGCCCGCCGCCTTCGTCCTCATCGTGCTGGCCTTCTTCGTCATGCCCATCTTCCGCGTCCCCGCAGTGGAAGTGGCAGAGACAACGACCGAAGAGCAGGAGGCGCAAGCCGTCCTCGACACCGCCGACCGCGCCGCGGCCGCCACTGACCGCGCCCAGGCGCGCGCCTGGATGCTGGCGCGCCTCGCCGCAAAGTGGAATGCGACCGATCCCGCGCAGGCGCAATCCATCCTCGATGAGTCGCTGGCCGCGCTGGCGCAGGTGGATGAAAACAACGCTGCCCTGTGGGGACAGTCGCTGGCCGTGCGGGAGGCCATGATCGGCGTCCCGATTGACATGGAAAAAGCCGACCTGGTCGCGGCGGATGTGAACGCGGCGCGCGCCCGTCTGTGGAGTCTGCCGTTGATCGCCGTCGAGTGGAACGCGGTGGATCCCATTCGCGCGGCAGAGTTGTTGCAGGCCGAGCAGGATCGAATCGAATCGGAAACTGGAATCTACCGCGACCTCCAGATGCGCGGCATTGCATTGGCTTGGGCTAAGATTCAGCCGTCCAACGCGGTGACCGCCGCGAGGTCCATTGAAGACGCGTCCATTCGCGCGTGGACTCTGCGCGAGTTGGGCAAGTTCGACCTGGCCGCGGAAGCCGCGCGTCAGGTGGAAGACCCCGTCCAGCGGGCGCGGGCCTTGCGCGAAGTGGCCGCTGCGTCGGGGGATAAAAGTCTCTTTGCCGAGGCGCTGTCCGCATTGGACGGCGTTTCGGGCGAGGCGCTGGCCTATGCCTTGAGCGACCTGGCCGCGGCTTCAGACGACGCGGCGTTGGTCGGGAAAATTGACGCCGCGTATCCTGCCGCGAAGACCGCCGCGCTGTTGCGCATGGGCGATTACCAGGCCGCGTGGGACGCCTCGCTTGCCATCGCCGACCCGTACGAGCAGGCGCGGGCGCAGGCCGCCATTGCCGCCGCATGGGAAAACGCCGAGGCCGCCGCGCAGATTTCCGTCCCGCTGTATCGCGACCTGGCCTTGCGGGATGTCATTCGCAAAAGCGGCAATGCGTCACTGGTGGATTCCGTCCAATCTCCTTATTATCGCATCCAAGCGCTGACCGCCCTCGGCGAGTACGAGCAGGCCGTCGAAGCCGCCGATGGATTGGGCGAGGCGTATCCGTTGATCGAGTTAACAGCGTCGCTGGCGAAAGACGATCCCCAGGCCGCGCTTGGACTGGTTGACCTGATGCGGCGCGAAGCGGACAAGGCTGTCGCGTTGCGGATCATCGCCGCGGCCGCGAAAGACCCGTCGCTGTTCGAGCAGGCGCAGGGCATGGCGCTGGCGGCGCGCGTCCAGGGCGACGCGCTCGCGCCGTCGGTGGCATTGACCGACCTCGCGGACGCGTTCTGGACGATCAACCTGTCCGACGCGGAAGCCGCCCTCCGTCAGGCGTATGAAGCGGCCTTGCGGATTGCGGTCAAATGATGGAGACGAAATTGAATCCGAAGGATGATTACGCAGGCAAGCGGGTTTTGGTGGTCGCCACCTTTGGCTCGGCGAATCCCGAGCGCTGTCCAGCACCGTTCATGTTCGCGGGCGAGGCGGTCAAGGCGGGCGCGGAGGCGGGCATTTGTTTCGTCCTGCAAGCGCCCCTGCTCCTCAAGCGCGGCGTGGCCGAGACCCTGCGTCCCCGCGAGGGCGGGCGGACGATCCGCGAGTTCATTGACGAGGCTCTCGGGCTGGGCGTCAAGTTCTACGTCTGCGACGCCGCCCTGCAACTCTGCCAGATGGCCCCCGAGGATTTGATCGAAGAAGTCGAAGAATTGGTCGGCCCCAATTTTCTGGTAAAACAAGGCTTGAAGTCCGACCTGGTTCTTTCATTCTAAACGTACGCGATTTGGAGACACTATGTACATCATTACCATCGACATCGAAAAATGCAAAGCCTGCGGCGATTGCGTCAACAATTGCCCGCAGCAGGCGATTACCATGGTTGAAGAGAACGGTAAGAAATATGCCATTTACAGCGGCAATCCCGAAGATTGCATCTGCTGCGGCTCGTGCGAGACCTGCGAAGAGGGCGCAGTGACCATCACCGAAATCTAAATGGCGCAAGAGGTCAACCGCCTGCCGCGTTTGGTCGTTGCCGCGCCTCAGGGACGCAGTGGGAAAACGACGGTCACCCTGGGGTTGTGCGCGGCGTTGCGGGCGCGCGGCCTGAACGTCCAGCCTTTCAAAAAAGGTCCCGATTACATTGACCCCTCGTGGTTGAGCGAAGCGGCGGGAAGCGCCTGCCGTTCGCTCGACCCTTTTTTTTACGACCAGCCCGAAGACCTGCGCGCGGCCTTCGCACGTTCCGCCCGCCGCGCCGACATCAGCCTGATCGAAGGCAACCACGGCATTTTCGATTCCTTCGACGAGACGGGCGTCGGAAGCACGGCGGCGGTGGCGCGTACGTTCGATGCGCCCATCCTGCTGACGGTCAACGCGGCCCGCGTCGGGCGGAGCGCGGCGGCCATCGTCCACGGCTGCCAGACCTTCGAGGCGGGGACGAACATCGCGGGCGTCGTGCTCAACAACGTGGCGCAGGGACGTCATGAAGCGCGCATGCGGACTGCCATCGAATCTCATTGCGGGATTCCCGTCGTCGGCGCGATCCCGCGTGACGAACGTCTGACCATCCCCGACCGCCACCTAGGACTCGTCCCGCGCGGCGAGGGGGAGACGCTTCTTTCCGCCATCACGACCTGTCAGCAGGCCATCGAGCGTTACCTCGATCTCGACTTGGTTCTGCAAATCGCCCGCTCAGCCTCGCCGCTTTCCATACCCGATGATTCGGGCGGGATGCCATCCCGCCCCACAGACTCCCATCCCAAAATCGGCGTGATGCGTGACCGCGCCTTCACCTTCTACTATCCCGAAAACCTGGAAGCCCTCGAAGAGGCGGGCGCGGAGTTGGTATTTATCAACGCCTTTACCGACGCCGCCTTGCCCGAACTGGAGGCGCTCTACATCGGCGGCGGCTTCCCTGAAATCTTCATGGACGAGTTGTCCGCAAACACAAACATGCGCGCCTCGGTTCGTCAGGCCATCGAACGCGGACTGCCCGTCTATGCCGAGTGCGGCGGGATGATGTATCTCTCGCGGCGCATTGTCTGGGGCGAAAAATCCGCCGAGATGGTCGGTGTGCTTCCCTGCGAGATCGAGATGACGAACAAGCCGCAGGGACACGGCTACGTCACTGCCGAAGTGGATGCGGAGAATCCCTTCTTCCCGATGGGAACCGTCCTGCGCGGACATGAATTCCACAACTCGCGCGCCGCGGCTGATTCCCTGAAAACTGCCTATTGCCTCTCGCGCGGCAACGGGCTTGGCGGCGGGCGGGACGGATTTGTGTTGCACAACGTCCTCGCTTCCTACACTCACCTGCACGTCGGCAGTTGCGCGGCGTGGGCGGAGGGCTTGGTGAAGCGGGCGCGGCTGTATCGCGAATCCCGTCAACCCGCGCCTTGATGAATTCAGCATGGAAACCACGTCGCACCCCCTCATCCTGATGATCGGACTCAACCACAAGGCCGCGCCCGTGGACGTGCGCGAGCGTTTGGCGTTCAGCGCGGAACGCGTCCCGCAGGCATTACGTGAATTGTTGGACAGAGGGGGAGACGACGAAGGCATTATCAGGGAAGCCGTCCTGCTTTCCACCTGCAATCGGACGGAGGTCTATATTCAGGCCAATGAGTTCGATCAGGCCGAAGCGCGCTTGCAGGAATTTTTGGCGC
>JBFMCC010000027.1:0-17254 GCA_040754535.1 Chloroflexota bacterium | reverse complement strand
TTGTAAGTGATGCCGAGATACGACCTTCAATCTTGGAACGCGAATGGCGCGAATTGGCAAATTTTGCGAATAAATCAAGATGGAATTCGCGGCATTCGCATATTTGCGAAATTCGCGTTGAGGATCGTCACTTACTTTGAGCCACTACCAATTTTCAAATCAAATTGGCGAAAATTCGCGGAGATTAGCGGACAAATCAACAAGTTCTCTTCCTAATGCGATTGCCCTGATAACCATCGAAACCTGCTTGCATCACCTGAATGAGCGTGCTATAATGCAGTCAACATCCCCGATTCTTTACAACCCAGACTCGTCCCGTCCTTGCTGGCCTGCCGCCTTGCCGGGTTGCGAGTCACCCCACCAAATTTGAAAGAAACTCCCACGTCACAAAATCTCTGATCGAAATTCCCGCCCATGCCTGGGGGCATAGGCCGTTTTGACATTCCCATCTCAAACCAAGTGGAAGGAATCATGAACATTCTCGAACTCGAAAACGAACCTCTGGCGAAACTCCGCGCCCTCGGCAGGGACCTGTCCATTCCCAACGCGAACCGCCTGAAAAAGGAAGCCCTGATCATACGCATCCGCCAGGCCGAGGCGGATAAGGAAGGCCTGGAGGTGCGCGGCGGAATCCTCGAGATCATGAACGAGGGCATCGGCTTCCTGCGCTCCGAGAACTACCGCATCAGCGACACCGATGTGTACGTCTCGCAGGCCCAACTCCGCCGTTACGACCTGCGTTCGGGCGACCTGATCATCGGGCCGGCGCGGCCGCCGCGCGAATCGGAGCGTCATTACGGCCTGCTCAAAGTGGAGACGGTCAACGGCGTGGACCCGGAGGAGGCCCGCCGAAGACCGAACTTCGAAAGCCAGACGCCGATCTTCCCGGACCAGCGCTTCGACCTCGAAACGAATCACGATGCGCTGGCCCCGCGCATGATCAACCTGATCGCTCCCATCGGCCGCGGCCAGCGCGGGCTCATCGTTTCGCCACCCAAAGCGGGGAAGACCACCATCCTGAAACAGATCGCCAACTCGATTTCAACCAAATATCCCGACGTTCATTTGATGGTGGCGCTCATCGGCGAACGCCCCGAGGAAGTGACCGACATGGATCGTTCCGTGGACGCGGAAGTCATCGCCTCCACCTTCGACGAACCGGTCACCTCGCACGTCCGTACCGCCGAGATCGCCTTAGACCGGGCTAAGCGCCTGGTGGAGATCGGCCGCCACGTGGTAATCTTAATGGACTCGATCACCCGCCTGGCGCGCGCCTACAACCTGGTCGTTAACCCTTCGGGGCGCACGCTCTCGGGCGGCATGGACCCCTCGGCACTGTATCCGCCCAAACGCTTCTTCGGCGCGGCGCGTAATATCGAGGAAGGCGGCTCGCTTACCATCATCGCCACCTGCCTCGTGGACACCGGCTCCCGCCTCGACGATGTCGTGTACGAGGAGTTCAAAGGCACGGGCAACATGGAACTGCACCTCAGCCGCCGCCTGCAGGAACGCCGTATCTTCCCGGCCGTGGACATCGAACGCTCGTCCACCCGCCGCGAGGATCTTCTGCTCGGCCCCGACCTGCTCCAGCGCGTCTGGCTCATGCGCCGCATGTACATCCAGATGACCTCGCCGCAGCCGCAGGGCGCGGGCATGGATCCCGCTGTGGCCACCGAGGCCATCGTCAACCGCATGGTCAAGTCGCGCAATAACGAGGAGTTCCTCAAGACCCTCACCGACGATCTATGATCGAAAAGTTTCTGACATTCTGGAACAATCATCGTTTCAACATTCTCGCCTGGCTGGTGACCGCGGTCATCGTGGCCGCGTTGCTGGGCGGCGCTTTCGCGTGGACCCGCTCCTCGGCGGCCGCGTCGGCCATAGTCCCGGAGCCGACCGCCGCGCCGGACGAGAATCCGCCCGCGGTGGAGGCGCCGTCCGTGGTCGCGGCCAACGGCTCGTCCCCGGCCATCGAGCGCAGGATCCAGTTGGAAACGAACATTCCAGAACGGCCGCGCTACAAGGTGGTCACCTACACCGTGACGCGCGGCGACTCGGTCTTCGCCATCGCCAGGAATTTCGAGGTCGAGCCGGAGACCGTGCTGTGGGCCAATTACGACACCCTGCAGGACGACCCGCACAGCCTCAAACCCGGCATGGTGTTGAACATCCCGCCGACCAATGGAATCTACTATCAGTGGAAGGAAGGCGATTCGGTCGAATCGGTGGCGGCGGACTTCGACGCAGAGGCCGAGGCCATTCTCAGTTGGCCGGGCAACGACATTGACCTGACCGACCCGACCATCCCGCCCGGCACGTGGGTGATGGTGCCCGGCGGCTCACGCGAGTTCGTGCAGTGGATCATCCCCACCATCGCGGGCGACAACTCAGGCACCTCCTCCGTCGGCGGCAGTTCCTGCGGAGGCGGCGCGGTCGGCTCGATCACCAACTGGCCAACGGATAACCACTATCTCTCGGGCAACGATTACTGGTCCGGCCACCTGGCCATTGACCTGGCCGCGGGCGAAGGCGCGCCGGTGTACGCCGCGGGCGCGGGCGTGGTGACGATGGCGCAGGGCGGCTACAATTACGGCTACGGCAACGTCATCCAGATCGATCATGGAAACGGTTACGTTACCCTGTACGCCCACTTGAGCGTCATCGGTGTCAGCGTGTGCCAGAGCGTCGGCGGCGGTCAGTGGATCGGTGCGGCGGGCAACACCGGCAATTCGCAGGGCGCGCATTTGCACTTCGAGGTGCGCCTGAACGGCGGCTTTGTCAACCCCTGGTCCGTGCTTCCATAAAAATGGAACAAGAGTACCGCCAGGCTCTTGCCTCCCTTCCCATTTCATCCATCCGTTATTTCCAAAAGGTCGGCTCCACCAACGACGAGGCCCTGCAATGGGCGTCCGAGGGCGCGCCCGACCTGTCCCTCGTCATCGCGGAGGAGCAGACGAAAGGCCGCGGCCGCGCGGGACGAAAATGGTTCACTCCGCCCGGAGCGTCGCTTGCATTCAGCCTGATCCTGCGCCCCGCGGCGACCGACGCGTTCTCCCCCTCCCTGTTGACCGGGCTGGGCGCGCTGGCGCTGGTGGACGCGCTCGAGGCGCGCGGACTCGCGCCGCAAATCAAATGGCCGAACGATGTCCTGCTTGACCGCAAGAAGACGGCGGGAATACTTGTGGAAGCGAATTGGATCGGCGAGAAGATGGAATCCGCCGTGATCGGCGTCGGCGTCAACGTCAAACCCGAATCCGTCCCGCCGCCGGAGCAGGTCTCCTTTCCCGCCGTGTGCGTAGAGACCGAAATCGGTCACGCAGTGGATCGCCCGATTCTGTTGCGCGATATCCTCGCCTCACTACTGGCATGGCGCGGAAAAATGGGGGGCAGGGAAGTTGTCGGGAACTGGGAGCAATCCCTCGCGTTTATGAATGAGATCGTACAGGTGTGGACGGGGAGCGAATCGCCAGTGGCTGGCCGTGTGCTCGGATTGGAATCCGATGGAAGTTTGCGGTTGCAGGTGCATGATAAAACCGTTACGGTACAATTTGGGGAGGTTCATCTGCGTCCGGGGCTGTGATATACTCCCACCAACGAGGTGCACATGCTAGACGGTCTGCGTGAGGATGCGTCCACCAGTCAGTTCGAGGAACCCAGGGAGTTTCCGCCGGAGAGCCAGCCCCCGAGACGGCGGCGCAGGCCCGGCCGCTTTCTTGGCATGAACGCCATGCAGAGGTTCATCATCTCTGTCTTCATCATGATCATCACCTGTATGCTGGGAGCCATGTGCCTGCTCCTGACCGGCAAGTTCGCGATCTAGCCATCCAGACTTAAATGGGACAAGTCCCCGGCGGTTGCCGGGGACTTGTGTTCTTATATCAGTTTGGGTTGTTCCTCGGCCTGTTCCTCCCCATTCCCGTTCACTTTCGCGCCCGCCTTCTTCAAGTCCTCAGCGGAGATACGCGCAACCGAGGCCACGTAATCCTCGCCCTGCGGCGTGATCAGGCGCACGCCGCGCGTGGCGCGGCCCGACTGCTTGACGTCCTTCACCTTCAACCGCAGGACCACACCGTTGGCCGTGATGATCGTCAGATCGTCGGCGGGGCGGACGACGCGCGCCGAAGTGACTTTGCCGGTCGTGTCGAGCGCCTTCTGGTCAATCGTGGCGATGCCGCCCGTGGCGCGTCCCTTGGCGGCGTAATCCTTCAGGGGAGTCTGCTTGCCATAGCCGCCGGTCGTGACGATCAACAGCGAGCCGTCCTTCTCGACCACATCCATGCTGGTTACTGCATCGCCTTCCGCCAGGCGGATTCCCTGCACGCCTCCGGCGGCGCGTCCCATGGCGCGCACTTTCTCCTCGCCGAAACGCAGGGCCTGGCCGTTCTCGGTGACAAAGATGATCTCGTCCTTGCCGGAGGTCAGGCGCGCCCAGCCGAGGGTGTCGCCCTCCTCCAGGGTCATGGCGATCAGGCCGGAGGGTCGCACCGAGGCGAATTCCTCCATGTCCACGCGCTTGATCTTGCCGCGCACGGTCGCCAGCATACAGTAGTTGTGATTCGAGAAGTCGCCCACGGCAATGGCGGCAGTCACGCGCTCGTTTGCGTCCAGCGACAGGACGTTGACGAGCGGGATGCCTTTGGCGGCGCGGTCCGCATCGGGGATCTGATAGACCTTTTCGGAATAGACCTTGCCCTTGTCGGAGAAGAAGAGCATCGTGTCGAGACTTCGGGCGGGGATGAGCGCAACGACTTCATCTTCATCTTTGGTGGTGTGACCCATTACCCCGCGTCCGCCGCGGCTCTGGGACTTGAAGGCCGCGGCCGCCACGCGTTTGACGTAGCCGCGCTCGGTTAGGCTGATGAGCACCGCCTCGTCGTGGACGAGGTCCTCCTCGTTCAAATTCTCTTTGGCTTCGACGGCGATCTTGGTACGGCGGTCGTCGCCGAATTTTTCGGCCAGTTCCTTCAGGTCGGTTTGAATGAGCGCCAGGATCTTCTTCGGGTGTGCAAGCAGGTCCTCGAGATGGGCGATTTGCTGGTTGACCTGTTTCGCCTCCTCCTCAATCTTCCAGCGTTCGAGTGCGGCCAGGCGGCGCAACTGCATGTCGAGGATGGCCTGCGCCTGGAGGTCGCTCAACTTGAAGCGCTTCATCAAGTTGACCTTGGCCGCGTCGGCATCCTCGGCTTCACGGATGGTCTTGATGACCGCGTCTATATTGGCCAGCGCGATCAGCAGGCCGTCCAGGATGTGGGCGCGGGCGCGCAGTTTTCCGAGTTCGTGGGTCGAACGGCGGACGACGACCGTCTGGCGATGTTCGATGAAAATCTGCAAGGCGCGTTTGAGCGGCAGGGTGCGCGGCTCGCCGTCCACGAGGGCCAGCATCTGCGCGCCGAAGGTGGATTGCAGGGGCGTGAACTTGTATAACTGGTTGAGCACCTTCTTGGGCTGGGCGCCGCGTTTGAGTTCGATGACGATGCTCATGCCGCGCTGGTCGGATTCGTCGCGCAGGTCGGAGATCATGTCGATCTTGTCTTCGCGCACCAGTTCGGCGATGCGTTCGATCAGCGTGGTCTTGTTGACCTGATAGGGGATCTCGGTAATGACGATCTGGTGGCGGCCGCCTTTGGCCTCCTCGATGTGAGCCATGCCGCGCAGGACAATTCGTCCCTTGCCCGTGCCGTAAGCCTGCTCGATGCCCTCGCGCCCGACGATAACGCCGCCCGTCGGAAAATCGGGCCCGGGGATGCGCTTCATCAACTCTTCGACGGGGATGTCGTCCATGCGATTGTGATTTTCGATCAGGAAGCACAGGCCGTCCACCAGTTCGCGCAGGTTGTGAGGCGGGACGTTGGTGGCCATGCCCACGGCGATGCCCGACGACCCGTTCAGGAGCAGGTTCGGGACGCGCGAGGGCAGGACGGTCGGTTCCTCGAGCGAATCGTCGAAGTTCGGGGCGAAGTCCACCGTATCTTTATCAATGTCAGCCAGCATTTCCTCGGCCAGTTTGTGCAGGCGCGCCTCGGTGTAACGCATGGCCGCGGGCGCGTCGCCGTCAATGGAGCCGAAGTTGCCCTGTCCGTCCACCAGCAGGTAGCGCATGGAGAAATCCTGAGCCATGCGCGCCATGGTCTCGTAGACGGCCGAGTCGCCGTGGGGGTGATACTTGCCCAGCACCTCGCCCACGATACGGGCGGATTTCTTGTATGATGAGTTGGAACGAATGCCCAGTTCCTGCATGGCGTAGAGGATGCGGCGATGGACCGGCTTCAAGCCGTCGCGCGCGTCGGGCAGGGCGCGCGCCACGATCACGCTCATGGCGTAATCCAGGTAGGCGGCGCGCATCTGCGAGTCGATGTCAACTTGTTGAACGATGCCGATTTCCATATGCAATCCTGTGGAGTAAAGTCAAACAGGCACAAAAAGACACGAAGACTTATGCGTCACGGCTTCGTGTCTTCCTTTATTGAAGCGCAATGTGATTACAGTGCAATTATACCACCCGACTCTGTCCCTCCCGCTTACGGCGTCTCCCCTTCTCTCCCCCGAAGGGGAGCGTAAGGGCAGGGATGGGAGCGGTCGAACAAAAAACCCGCCTTCCAGCGGGTCTCGTCACAGTGCCGAAGGAGGGACTTGAACCCTCATGAGATTGCTCTCACTACGCCCTGAACGTAGCGCGTCTGCCAATTCCGCCACTTCGGCTTTGTGCCTGCCTATTTTATCTCAAACGGTTTTTTTGTCAACGGAAAATTGACAAAGTTTGCATACGCCCTGTTAATTCCTTCTGAACCGCACGCTTCTAAAATGGGCACCGTGATGAGGAACAAATTTACCGTCCCATTCGTCGAACCTGCATCCCTTTCATAACTGTATGGTAATTTCATTACAGTACCGTTAGGGGATATATCTTTTTGTCTCCGGAATCGTTAAACTGTTTAGAGAGATCAAAGAAAGGAGGACCCAATGTCCATCGTCGCAGTCCTGATCTGCATCCTGCTCATTGCCCTGCTGGCCGGCGCGGACCTGTTCGTAGCCCAGTATAATTCGGACGAATTGAGCAACATGGGTATCGAAAAACGATGACGGCAGATCATCCATCCCCCTGACCCGATGCGAATCAAAGACGCATCGGGTTTTTGTTTCGGGCGGAAAACAAAAACACCTCCGTGCTCGCGGCAGGAGGCGTTTCGATGGAATTGGGATCGTCAATTCAAGCGGGCCAGCAGGTCGTTCGATTCGAGCAAAAGATACTCCACCCCTTCCATTTTGAACTCGGCGCCGCTGTATTTGGCGAACAGCACCTTGTCCTTGGGTTTCACCTTGATGGTTTCATCGTCGCCGACCGCGATCACCTGCCCCATTTGCGGTTTTTCCTTGGCGGTCTCGGGCAAATACAGCCCCGAACTGGTCTTGGATTCCTGTTCCAGCGGGCGGATCAGGACGCGCGTGCCGAGCGGTTGGATTTTGGTTTCAGACATGGATACCTCCAGAAAGTTAATTTAGCCCGAGCAATTGGTCGATTTTCGGGCGATTGAACCCGACAACGATCTTCCCGCCGATGTCAATGACGGGCACTCCCGCCTGCCCGCTGCGACGGACCATATCGCGGGCGGCAGACATGTCACGGCTCACGTCCACATCGGTGAAGCGGACATTTTTCTGGCGAAAATACTGCTTCGCCATGTTGCAATAGGTGCAGGTTGGCGTACTGAAAACGATGACTTTGGGCTGGGCCCGAACTTCACTCATTCGATACCTCCGAAAATAGTTTCATCCCACAGACGACAGGATACAAAAATTTATTACGTTTCTGTCCTGTTAATATTACATTAGAGCCCTGGTGCCTACCGAACGGTCGGTAGAACTCCAGGATTTGGGATATAATGCAAAATATATTACACGGAGCCGCCCCATGGACTTCACCCTCTCCCCCGAACACCAAATGACACAAAAAATGGTGCGCGGCTTCGCCCAGAAAGAAATCGCCCCCATCATCAAGGAACACGACCGCAGTCAGGAGCCTGTCCCGTGGGTCCTAAAGCGCATGGGCGAACTCGGCATCCTCGGCATCTGTGTTCCCACTCGTTACGGCGGCCAGGGCATGGACTATCTCTCCCTCGGCCTAACCTGCGAGGAACTCGAAGCCGTGGACACCCATCTGCGCGTGGTGATGTCGGTGCATACGGGGTTGTGCGCGATGACCGTTTTCCAGTGGGGAACGGAAGAGCAAAAGCAGAAATTCCTGATACCATTGGCAAAAGGCGAAAAGATCGGCTGTGGCGCGTTCACGGAATCAGGCATGGGGTCCGACGTGGCCGCGATGCGGACGTCTGCCAAACGCGACGGAGAACACTATATCCTGAACGGCGAGAAGATGTGGATCTCCCTCGCCTCCAAAGCGGACCTGGCGCTGGTCACCGTTAAAACGAATCCCTCCCCCCGAAAGCCCTCCGAAGGCCTCTCCACCTTCATCGTTGACCTCCACTCCCCCGGCGTGACGCGCGGCGACATCCACGGCAAACTCGGGGTCCGCGCGGGTTCGACGGGCTGGATCGCGTTCCAGGACGTGAAAGTCCCCGTCGAAAACCGAATCGGCGAGGAAGGCGAGGGATTCAAGATCACCATGTCCGCCTTCGATCACGGACGTTACACCGTGGCCTCGGGCGCGGCGGGAATCGTCCGCGCCTGCCTCGAAGCCAGTGTACAATATGCAAAGACGCGCCAGACGTTCGGCAAATCCATCTCGGAGCACCAACTCATCCAGGAAAAGATAGCGAAGATGTCGCAGGATTACGAGGTCGCGCGATTGCTGTATTATCAGGTCGGTTGGATGAAGAATCAGGGCAGGCGCTGTACCCGCGAGACCTCGTTCGCGAAAAAGTTTGCCACCGAAGCGTCGTTTTCCGCCGCCAACGAAGCCATCCAGATCCACGGCGCGTACGGCTACAGCGACGAATACGACGTGGAGCGTTACCTGCGAAACGCCCGAGGCGCGATGATCTACGAGGGCAGTTCCGAAATCCAGACCCTGATCCAGGCAGGCTACGCCCTCGGCGAACGGACCGACAAACCCCTGCGCTGTGAACTCCCCGGGTATGACGAGGCCTTCTGGCAGGGGTAGGAGGTGAAAGATGAGCGCGCAACCCTTTCACACCAGGATTGACAAGACCATTCAGACCGCGGCGGGGCTGGTCGTGCTCGAATCCCCCGCTGGCTTTCCACGTTATGACTCAAACCTGTACTGCCTCGCCGCCAACGAACGAATCGTCTGGAAAGCAGAAAAATCCGAGCCGAATACGCTGTATCAGCGCGTCCGCATCAGCGACGACGGTTTGAATCTCTCCGCGTACACCCTCAGCGGCCACGCCTGCGAGATTGACCTGAAGACAGGCAAGCTCATCAGTTTCGTGGGCATGAAATAAACCATATCCGTCATTGTTTCGTCGCTCCACGCAATGACGGGAAAATGCAAACGTCTTTCACGGAGGTTCCATTGAAAATCATCGCCTGCATCAAGCAAGTGCCCGACTCAGAAGCGAAGGTAAAAGCTGAAAACGGGCAAGTCACGTGGGGGGACGCGCCGCTGGTCATCAACCCGTTCGACGAGTACGCGGTTGAAGGCGCGCTCCAGCAAAAGGAAGCCCTCGGCGGCACGGTCACGGCCCTGTGCATCGGACCCGAGTCCGCCAGGGAGGCGCTCAAGCACGCGCTCGCCATGGGCGCGGACGAGGCGGTGCTCGTCTCGGACGCGGCGCTCGGCGCGCTGGACACCGTCGGCGCGGCGCGCGTGCTGGCCGCGGCCATCAACAAGATCGGCGGCGCGGACATGGTCATGTTCGGCCGCCAAACCCTCGACGACGGCTCGGGCGTCACCGCCGCGCAGACGGCGCGCCTGCTCGGCTGGCCGATGCTCGGGCTGGTGGGCCACATCAAGGTCGAGGACAGAAACGTGCAGGTCTCGCGCGTCATCGAGGAGGGACGACAAAACGTCAGCGCCAAACTGCCCGCGGTGCTCAGCCTCGTGCAAAGCATCGGCGAGCCGCGATATCCGTCATTCATGGGCATCCGCAAAGCCTCGAAGGCCGAGATCCCCGTCTGGTCTTTGAACGACCTCGGCGTCGGCGCGCCCGCGTCCATCGTGACCCGCGCCGAACTCATCACCCCGCCCAGCCGCGAAGTGACCTGCGAGATCATCGCGGGCGAAAGCCCCGCCGAAATCGCGGATAAACTCGCCGACAAAATTCTCGCGGAGAAGGTGCTATGAAAACCTTTGTCTACATTGACCACTTCAAGGGCCAGGTCCAGCCTGCTTCGTGGGAGGCGCTCGGCGTCGCCAAAAGTCTCGGCGAGGCCAGCGCGGTCATCTTCGGTTCGGGAGTCGACGCGCTGGCGAAAGCCGCGTTCGAATTCGGCGCGGACGAAGTTCTCGTCGCGGACGACGCGGCGCTGACGGATTACCGCGCCGAGGCGTACGCATCCACCCTGTCCGCGCTCGCCTCCGCCCGGACCCCCGACCTGATCCTGCTTCCGACGACGACCCGCACGCGTGAGATGGCCGCCATGGCCGCCGTGGATCTGAACACGGGCGTGCTGATTGACCTGACCGGTCTCGCGCTCGAGGGCGACAAACTGGTGGCGACGCGCCCAATCTACGAGGGCAAGTTGTACGAGAAGGCGGTATGCTCGGGCAAGCCTGTCATCGCCACCCTGCGCGGACGCGCCTTCCCGCGCCCCGCGCAAGATGCCTCGCGCTCTGGTTCCGCGGCCAAGATCGAGGCCAAAGCCGAGTCGCCTGTGACCGTCGAGGGCTACGATGTGGCCGAGCAGGCCGTCAGTGTGGCCGACGCGGGCGTGGTCGTCTCGGGCGGACGCGGCATCTCGAACAACCCGTCCCTCACGCCGCCCGCCGGCATGGACGAGAAACAGGCCGAGGTCTGGCGCGCGCAGCAGGGCTTCGCGCTCGTCACGGACCTGGCCAACGTGCTGGGCGGCGCGGTCGGCGCCTCGCGCGCCGCAGTGGATGGCGGTTATATCCCTTACTCGCACCAGGTGGGCCAGACGGGCAAGGTCATCACGCCCGACCTGTACATCGCCTGCGGCATCTCCGGCGCGATCCAGCATTTGGTTGGAATGAGAAACGCCAAACTGATCGTCGCCATCAACAAGGACGCCGAGGCCCCGATCTTCAAGCAGGCGCACTACGGCGTGGTTGGGGATCTGTTCCAGATCGTCCCCGCGCTGACGGAGGCGTTCAAGAAGAAATTGGGAAAGTAAATTCATGGTGCGTAGTGTGCGACCAGTGACCTCCTCGCGAAAAACAGCGAGGAGGTCTTCATTTCGATTATCTCGTTCCTTTCTTTCCCGCCTTCACATTTTCCACAAAAGACATCCACGACTCCTGAACCTGGCAGAAATAAGATGGGGCAATCAAAACCAAGGAGTAGTGAATGTCGAACAAGAAAACTGTTTACAAAATCATCACGGATATAGTTGTGGCCGTCGGGACCGCCCTCTTGCTTTCGGCAAAGGCCACCGGCGAGACACTCCACGAATGGATCGGCGTCGCGGTCCTGGCCGTAGTGCTGACCCACCTTTTGCTGAGCTTCGACTGGTTCGCGGCAGCCGCCAGGCGCTTCTTCCAGAAGCAATCCTTTCGGGTCCGCGTGAACTGGATTCTCAGCGTGGCATTATTCATCGCCATGACCGCCGCGTTCTATTCGGGCCTGGTCATTTCCAAAGTCCTCATGCCTGCATTGGGAATTGAATTGGCGGGCGGCATATCCTGGAAGAGCATCCATACGATTGCCTCGGACTTCACGTTATATCTCGTCGGCCTCCATCTGGCAGTTAATTGGAAATGGGTCGTCAAGCACATCCTCGGCCCATTCCGCCGCCAACCGCGACAAGTGGCCGAAAATCACGCCACGGCCCTGCCCATCCGACAGGCGCGTTAGGGAGCGACGACATGAAAAGCACATTTAAAACCATTGGCCGCATTCTGCTCATTCTTGCCGTGGCTGTAATCATCATCGCCGGTCTCTCTGCGCTGACCTCATCCACGGCTGACGTGTCCGCGATACAACCTCCAGCCTTTGACCCCAGTATGGCCGGTGATATGCCCGCCCCTCCCGATCATCACGAAGAAGGCGCGAGCGCACTCGGTTTGCTCGAGCTCGCCAAGAACATCGGCGTGATCGGATTGATTGTCACCATCTATTGGTTCGGGCAAAAGTGGACCGGCCAAATGAGACGAAGACGCGGTTTCGCCAGTTGAGCAAGCCCATCCAAGCCTCCAGTCAAATGGGACTGGAGGCTTTCTTTGTTTCAAGCGTCCCTAACGAATGTTGATATTTTTGAAATAAGATTTGAGATAATTCATATTTAGATAAATAATGCGAATTTCATTCTTGACAATTTTAAATTATTGTTTATAATACTCAAAAATCATAAGCAGGGTTTTGATTTTATTGAGGCCGCCATGCAAAGTTCCAATCCGCCCATTCCAGAAAACTGGGCTGTCCGCTTTTTCACCATCTTCGCGGGACAAGCCTTTTCGCTGTTCGGCTCGTCGCTGGTGCAATTCGCGCTGGTCTGGTATTTGACTCTCGAAACAGGGTCGGCCACCGTGCTGGCGACCGCCTCCCTGTTCGCCATGTTGCCGCAAATCCTGCTCGGCCCCATCGCGGGGACAGTGGTGGACCGCGGCAACCGCCGCATCATCATGATCGCCTCGGACGCGGCAATCGCCCTGTCCACGCTCGTGCTGATCTACCTGTTCTGGACAGGCAAGGTGGAGATCTGGCAAATCTACCTCATCTCTGCCATCCGTTCTCTGGGTGGCGCGTTCCACTACCCCGCCATGGCGGCCTCCACCACATTGATGGTTCCCGAAAAACACCTGGCTCGCGTGGCTGGAGCCAACCAAACCCTGCAGGGATTGGTGAGCATCGTCGCGCCGCCCATTGCGGCATTGCTCGTGGCGGCCATGCCCACACAGAACGTGCTGATGATTGACGTGCTGACCGCCATCCTCGGCATCACCCCCCTGCTCTATTTCTCCGTCCCCCAACCCGCCTCCGCCTCCCCCGAAGCGGGCGCGGCCCCGAAAAGTTTTCTGCACGACCTGGGCGCGGGATTCAAATACATGGTCTCCTGGCCTGGCCTTTTGATGCTCGGCCTGATGGCTACCCTCCTGAATTTCCTGCTCGCGCCCACCAGCGCGCTCACGCCCCTGCTCGTGACCAAATACTTCGGCAAGGGCGCGCTCGAACTCGGCAGTCTCGACTCGCTCTTCGGCATCGGGATGATCATCGGCGGCCTCCTCCTCAGCGCGTGGGGCGGATTCAAAAAACGCATCGTCACTTCACTCACGTTCATCGCGCTCTTCAGTTTTGCCATCCTCGCCATCGCCATCGCCCCCGCCGACAAGTTCTGGATCATGCTGGCCGCGATGTTCGCGTTCGGGTTTTTCCTACCCTTCGTCAACGGCCCCATCCACGCGCTGTTCCAATCTCTGATCGAGCCAAACATGCAGGGACGCGTCCTGTCACTGGTGAACAGCGTAGCGCAGGCCATGATGCCGCTCAGCCTGCTGATCGCTGGCCCCGTCAGCGACGCGACCAGTCTGCAAACCTGGTTCTGGATCGCGGGCATTCTCAACCTCGCCATCGCGCTGATCGGCTTTTTCGTCCCCGCGCTGATTCGGATCGAGGAGAATCACCACTCGAAGGTGAACGGGACCGAGACCGTCGCCGCGACAAATTGACCAATCCAAACGAACAGGCCCGCGTCTTTCTGGACGTCGGGCCTGTTTCTGTTTCGAGGGAAGTTTTCTCGCCCCAGGGGGATTTATCCCGTTTTGTTGGACTCGCCCTCAGGCGGAGCAGGACGCGCCCGCGCTTTGAGCGACTCCACTCCCATGAAGATCAGCGTGAAAGCAATGGACAGCGCGCCGACAGCCAGCAACAGGATGCGCCAGTCAATGACTTCCCACCAGTTGGTCTGAGTCTGTTGGGATTGGCCTTGCCCCGTGCCCTGGCCTTGTCCCTGCGTCGTGGTCGTAGACGTGTTGTTCCTCAGCCACGGCGGACCTCCGCCACCCGCGCGCGTGGGCGTGGCAACTTCGGGCGCGGTCGGCTCCCACTGACGGATGAAGCCAACGATGGCCTGGATGTCGGACTCGGTCATGCGGTCGCCCCAGGCGGGCATGGCCGTGCCAGGGACGCCCTGCGTGACGATCTGCTGAATGGCAAGGTCGGACGTGTCGGTCAAAAATGCTTTCACATTCAGAGCGGGCGCGCGTTGCGTTCCCTGTCCCTCGGGGCCGTGACAGCGCGAGCAATTCTGTGCGAAGAGTTGACTGCCCAGCGCGAGACTCTCCTCCGTGACGGGGATCGGCACGTTCGGCGCGGGGAGGATGCCCGTGGGCACTTCGTCCCAGCGTTGGACGAGGGAGACGAGCGCGGCGATCTCTTCGGGAGAAAGCGCGTTCTGCCAGCCCGCCATCAGCGTGCCAGGGCTTCCGAGCGTGACGGTGCGCGTCAACTCGTCGGCGGCCTTCTCGCGGACGAGGGGATCGTTCAGCGCGGGAGCGATGGCCGTGCCGAGTCCGTCCGCGCCGTGGCATGAGACACAGTTCGCCGCGAACAACGTGATGGCGGTTTGAAGCGTCGCGCCGTCGGGGAGAGTCCCCACCTCGATGAGCAAGGCAGGATCGGGGTCCGTGGTGAACGGGACGAGGGGCGCGAGTCCCAGGTTGACGACGCGGTCGCGGGCCGCGTCCCAGTCGCCCGATTCGATCAGCGCGACCAATTCCGAAATTTGATAATCGCTGAGCGGGCCGCCGTCTTCCTTACTCCAGGCGGGCATGGCGGTGTTGAAGCGGCCGCGGGCGATGGTCTTGGCGAGTTCGCTGTAATCCATCGTGCGGAGGACATCGCTATCGAGCGCGGGCGTCGCGCCGATTCCCTCGCCCGAAAGCCCATGACAGACCGAGCAGTTTTCGGCGTAGAGGGTCATCGCGTCGTCGAGTTGGACGTTGAGAATCTCGCCCTGCGCTTCGACGATGCGCGTCTGTTCGTTGAAAATGTAGTAGGCCAGCGCGAAGACGATCAACTGCGTGGCGAGAAGCCCGATGAGGACTTCGAGGATGCGTGTGCGGGAGGAAGAATTGTTCATAAGAATTCCTGTTTCTTTGTCATTGCGAGAAGGCCGATGGTCGAGTAGCGTTCTTGGCGTAGCGAGACCGCGGCCGACGAAGCAATCCCTGCGTTATGGAGGAGATTGCTTCGCTCGCTTGGTCTCGGTACGGCCGCTTCGTGAGAACACCGCCTACTCGACCTGCGCTCGCTCGCAATGACGGACGCTTTACGGGTAAACCACGTGCGCGGACTCGAACGATTGACGCTCGCGCAGGTCGCCTGTGTCCACTTTGACTTCGCCGTTTTCGATGCTGACCGCGAACAGATCCAGCGGACGCGGCGCGGGCGGATTCTCGACCACGCCTTGCTGGTCGAACTGCGAGTTGTGACAGGGACAGATGAATTTCTGCGCGGCCACGTCCCACGGGACGGTGCAACCGAGATGTGTGCAACGATGGTAAACAGCCATAAATCCGCCATCGCCGAGGCGGACGATGTAGAAGCGTCCGTTGGTGATGTGCGTCACCGAGTTGGGCGGAAAATCGTCCACGAGGCCCGCGCGGATGACCGAGCCGAATTCGCCTTCGGCCAGGCGGGGTTGAAGATAGGCAATGAAGACACCCGCCGTTTCAAGCGCGGCCAGTCCGCCGAAGAAGGCCCAGGCGAGTTTGAGGAAGTTGCGACGGGAGAGATTGGGAGAAGTGGTTTCAGACATAAAGACTCCAGTGATTAGTTATCAATAATCAGTGTTCAGTGTTCAGTCAGCAGTTGGACTGCTGACGGCTCGCACAACTGCTCGCAAACTCGCAACTACGTAACTATCCAACTACGTAACTAATGAACAGGCATAGCCCACGGCCAGAAGAGCGACATGCCAGGGCCGCGGAAGAAGATGCCGATGATGGTCAGAACGATAAAGGCCACGAATAGGAACGTGGAGATGAACAACACGCGTTCCTCGATATCGGCGTGGAAGGTTTTTACCGCCCACGAGTCGAGCGCGAGGAGGGGCAGAGCGATGACAGCGAGAGGGATGAGTCCGTTCGAGAGCAGGGTGTTCCACGTGGGGAGCCAGCCCGCCCAGTCGAGTACGAATTCATCGAGCAGGACCCACAGCGGGGTGGCGATGATGGCAAAGCCCGCCGCGAGCGCGGTCAGGGAACGTCCACGGTGCGAGCGGAAGTAGATGCCGACGCTTTGCAGGTTGATGTCAAAGAAGGGCAGGAGGAAGATTCCAAGCAGGGCAATGCTCGGAATGATGGTCGCGCCCACGAGCGGATGGAAATGCAGCAACATCTCCTGCAAGCCCATGAAGTACCACGGCGCTTTGGCGGGGTTTGGTGAAACGTCGGGGTTGGCGATCCCCTCGAGCGGCGCGGGAACGAGCATGGAAAAAATCAGAAGGGCCGCGATCCACGCGAGGGCGAACACGCCCTCGCGTCGGACGAGATGCGGAATGGTCGTCACGCGCTCGGGCTTGGGCTCGTCGAGTCCGTCCACATTTTTCGGGAGAGTCAATCCGCCGTCTTTGCGGACGCGCCAAACGTGGAAGGACATCAGCCCGAAAATGAGGAGCGGGATGAGCGAGATGTGCATGGCGTAAAAATTGAGCAGGGTGTTCGCGCCCACTTCGGGGCCGCCGAGGATGAGCTGGCCGAGCCAGTTGCCGATGACGGGAACGTAACTGATGATGCTTGTGCCGACGGTGATGGCCCAGAACGCGAGTTGATCCCACGGCAGAAGATAGCCCGTGAAGTTCGCGCCGAGTGTGAGCAACAGCATGGCGACGCCGATCAGCCAATTGAGTTCGCGTGGCGGACGATACGCGCCCGTGACGAAGACGCGAATGAGATGAAGGACAGCCACCACGATGAGCAGGTTCGCGCTCCAGTGATGGATGTTGCGAATCAGTTCGCCGAACCAGACATTGGAGTTGATCTCGAGAATGTCGAGATAGGCTTGCGGCGCGGCGGGCGTGTAATTGTTTTGCAGGACGACGCCTGTCAGCGCGAGGATCGTCATCAACAGGGCAGAGAGTCCGCCCAGCCCCCACGAATACGTCCAGCGCAGGGTCGTTTCGGGAACTTTGGTGGGATGGATGTGGAGGATGAGGCTGT
>JBFMCC010000026.1:0-31234 GCA_040754535.1 Chloroflexota bacterium | reverse complement strand
GATGTTCCTTACATCCTCCTGCGTGATCTCGCGGTCATTGCATTGACGGAGCGCGGCCTCGAGCAGGATGCGGATCGAAAACGGAAGCCGTTTGAGGTGCGTGAGACCGGCTTTTTCGAGCGCGTCGAGGCGGTGGATGACGTAGTCCTTTTTCCCCACTTTCAGTACGTCGCGGGACTTGAAGAAATCGTTCATGGCTGACTCCTTTGGTGGTGTGACCTCACCCCCGTCCCCTCTCCCATTGGGAGAGGGGTGTAGGGGTGAGGGGTGAGTTCCACCACAAAATCACAAAAGATACAAAGGAGCGCCTTTGCTACCCTTTGGGCTTTCGTGGTGCGGATTACAATTTTAACTCTTTTTTCAGATTTATGACCAATTTGGTCTTCTCTGCTTCGGGCAGGAAGGCGGCCTCGGCCGCGGCGATAATGCGCGCCTTCAGCGCATCCACCGACAGCCCGAGGTCGGCGCAGACCAGGCGGTATTCGTGGCTCAGGTTGATGCGCGAGACGCTCGGATCGTCCGTGTTGATGGTCACGTTCAATCCGCTTTCCAGCATCTTCGGCAGGGGATGTTCGCTCAAAGCCGCGACGACGCCCGACTGGTAATTGCTGGTGATGCAGACCTCGAAGGCGGTCTGCCGCTCGCGCGCCAACGCCAGGATATCTTCGTCCTCCATGACGCGCACGCCGTGTCCGATGCGTTCCGCGCCGAGCACCTCGATGGCCTCTTTGACATTGGGCGCGCCGCCCCATTCCCCGGCATGGATGGTGACGTGCAGTCCCGCCTGCCTCGCTTCCTTGAAAATGCCCTCGAACGGATAGCCGGGAAACTCGGCTTCGTTGCCTGCCAGGTCCATGCCGACCAGTCCGTTTTCCAGATGCTCGGCCGCCAGCCAGGCCACCTGTTCGGCCAGTTCGGTACTTTCATGGCGGTTGACGCTGGCAATCAATCCCACCTTGATCTTGTTCTTCTTCGCGGCCTCCTGTGCGCTGGCGCAGACCCAGTCCATCACGTCGTGCAGGGGGAATCGCTCCGCGCGGCTGAGCGCGACCGGTGTGAAGCGCAACTCCAGATAGCGGACGTTATCCCGCGCCGCGTCCTCCACCGCCTCGCGCGTGATGCGATGGATCACATCCGGCGAGCGATAGAACATGCGCAGGGTCTGGAATTTGGCGAGAAAATTCTGAAAGGTGAGCGGGTCCTCTTCCTGCACCTGCACCAGCCCGCTCAGGCGCATCAAACTGGCCGGGACGGTGATACCGTGCTGATGGGCGATATCCAGCATGGTATCCAGACGCAAAGACCCCTCCAGGTGGCGGTGCAACTCCACTTTTGGAAGGGGCTGAAACGCGTCGGTGTTCAAGGATAAAGATTTCACGTCTATCGCTAAAGGCTAGTGCCGTTTGCGTTTTTTCTTCTTACCGCCCGTCGGTTGTGGTTGTTGCGGCGATTGCGGCGCGGGCGCCTCGGCTGATTCCACGAGGGTCAGGGAAACGGGGCGCGGCCGGTAGGCAAAGGCGCGTCCCACCACGAGGGCGCGGATATCCTGCACGAGCGCCGCGAACATCTCGGAGGCGCGGCTTTTGTATTGTACCAGCGGATCGCGCTGTGCATAGGCTTCCAGGCCTATCGAAACTCTTAAGGCCTCGACGCGCGTCAGGTAATCCACCCACTGCTCGGTGATGGCCTGCAGAAGTAATTGACGATGGACTTGGTTCAGGATGGCGCGGCCGAGTTCGCGCGTCCTCGATTCATCCACCCCCCTCTCTCCCCCCATCTCTTCGAGATGGGAGGACGCAAGGGGAGTGTCCCCGCGGCGAGCCGCCTCTGCCTGCCCCCAGACCAGCACGAGGGCCTGCTCGGCTTCTTCCAGGTGTTCGAGCACGTCGTCAATGATTTCGTCCGCCGATTGCTCCGCCAGGAGTTGCGCGGCGAGGAAAACGTAATTGAAACGCGAGTAAACCTGTTTGGTCTGGCGGTGAGTCTTCGCGTCGAACCCCGTGCGGACGCCCTGCGACAGCGACATGAGCAGGCGGACCTTGCCCGAGTCGTCCGTGACGGGTTCGCGCTGGGACAATGCTTCCACGTCGCGGGCAATCTGTCCGTTTTCACCGGTCAGGCGTTCGCGTCGGTGCTCCAGCAGGGATTCGCTGGCGCGCAGGACGGAATCCACCAGGTCGCCCCATTCCATTTTGCCGAAATTGTTTTTGTCCAATCCGAGCGAATCGCCGAGGCGGTTTTCCACCGCGCCGACCAGCCGCGCGGCGTGCAGGACATTCAACTGCGCCGCGACCGCATCGCGCAATTCCTCTTCGATCTCTTCGGGATCGTTGGCGAGTCTGCGCATCTGCTCGTTCGTGAGGCGCAGCGGCACGCGGGCAACGTTTGCGAATTCCTCGGCCAATTCCTGCGGCTTGCGCGGCTCCTCGGAATCGCGCAGGGCCTCGAAGAAGGTATCCAGCGCGTCCTCGCGCTCGCGGATTTGCGCCTCGAGGGCTTCGGTAGCGCGGTCGGTGTAATTCTGGATGGCGCGTTGGGTGTGGGCGTGCTCGGCCTCGAGGGCGCGCTCGACAAGTTTAACGGCGGCCAGTTTCGGGTCCGATTCCGAATCGAATTCGTCCAATAAAAGGCGCAATGTGTAGGAGGGGAAGACCTGCTCGTCCACCGGGAAAGGCGGCTGGACCTGGTCGAGCCAGGCCAGCAGTTTCCACGGCCCCTCCTCGTCCTCCAGCGCGAGGGGGACGCGCTTGCGCACCTCGGCCTCGACCATCTCACGCACATCGTCGTGCAAATCTTCCTTGACGAAGATGCGGTCGCGCTGGGAGTAGATTTGCTCGCGCTGTTTGTTGAGCACGTCGTCGTATTCGAGCAGGTGCTTGCGGACGTCGAAGTTGGCGCCCTCGACGCGGTGCTGCGATTGCTCGATCATCCCGCCGACGAGTCGGCTTTCGAGCGGCAGGGCGTCGTCCACGCGCATGCGCTCCATGAGCGCGCCCACCTGCTGGCCGCCGAACAGGCGCATGAGATCGTCTTCCATTGAAAGATAAAAGCGCGACGAGCCGGGGTCGCCCTGGCGCGCGGCGCGGCCGCGCAACTGGTTGTCAATGCGGCGCGCCTCGTGCCGTTCCGAGCCGATGACGTGCAGTCCGCCGAGGGCGCGCACGCGTTCCATGTCCTCGAAATATTTCAGGAAGAATTTGACCTCGGCCTCATAAATGCCGTACGCGGACGGGTCGAGGGCCTGCACCGCGGCGCGGCGTTCTTCCATCGTCAAGTCGAACGGGTCGGCGTGGCCGTTCTTCCGCAAAACGCGGTTGACGTCGGCCACGATCTCCTCGGCCAGGTCGCCGCCGAGTTTGATGTCCACGCCGCGGCCGGCCATGTTGGTGGCGATGGTGACCGCGCCGAATGCGCCCGCCCCGGCGATGATCTGACTCTCCTCCGTGTGCTTGCGCGCGTTCAGGACCTGGTGCTGGACCCCGCTTTGAAGGACCGACTTCAATCGGTCCGCGTCTTCCGACTCCAGATTCAAAATCTCGAGCAGGCGCGGCAGGTTTTCTGAATCTTCCAGATTTATGGATTGCAGGCCCAGCGGTTTGGCAAACTGGCGCAACGCGGAGGGGTCGAGTTTTTCGAGGGGAGCATACAGCGGTTCGAGTTCAGGGATGAGGCGGCCGTCCTCCACGCGATTGTTGTGTTCGAGCCAGAGATGTCGCAAGAGCAGGGTCTGAAGCAAACGGCGGACCGGTTCGGCGCGCAGGCGATTCGATAATCTCTCGGATGACTCAACCGATGTGGTGCCGACCAGCAACGGCCTTCCCAGGACATGATAACGGACGATCTCCTGCACGATGGAACGCGTCTTGGATTCGATGGTGCGATAGATGACGTCGGGATAGTCGGTGCGGCGCCAGTAGAGAGGTTCGGCCCCCCCTCCCCGCGCTTCGTCTCCGCTGGCGCTCCGCTCAGCGCGTCGTGCGAAATAGGCAATGGGGTAGCCATCCTCATCCTTTGTCTTGACTTCGACCAGCGGCGAGTCGGGGCGCGAGGCCTGGTATTCGAGATTCGTGATGATGGGAGTGACTTCGAGATTGTAGATCTTGTGGAACTCTTCCGCCTCAGTCAGGGCGGTGCCGGTCATGCCCGCCAGTTTGGTGTACATGCGGAAGTAGTTCTGCAAAGTAATGGTCGCGTACGTGACGTTTTCGGGCTCGACGCGCACGCCTTCCTTGGCCTCCACGGCCTGGTGCAGACCGTCGCTCCAGCGGCGGCCGGGCATCAGACGCCCGGTGAACTCGTCCACGATGACGACCTTGCCGCCCTGCACGAGATAGTCCTTGTTGCGTTTGAACAGATACTGGGCGCGCAAAGCCTGTTCGAGATAGCCGTACAGGCGCGCCTGCTCCGGGCTGACGTCCTCCGGGCGGTCGGGGTCGCGCAGGGGCTGGCCGAGGATTTGCTCGACGTGCGCCTCGCCCACCTCGGTCAGGGAAATGGCGCGGTCCTTTTCGTTGACCTCGTAATCCTCCGTCCGCAACTGCTTGACGACCTGCGCCATCTTCCCGTAAGTTTCGAGGTCGCCCGAGGCGGGACCGGAGATGATGAGCGGCGTGCGGGCTTCATCAATGAGCACATTGTCCACTTCGTCCACGATGGCGAAGTGATGGCCGCGCTGGACGCGGTCTTCGAGGCGCATGGTCATGTTGTCGCGCAGGTAATCGAAGCCGTACTCGGAATTGGTGCCATAGGTGATGTCGGCGCGGTAGGCCTCGACGCGGTCCACCATGCGCAGGTGATGCTGATCCTCGTGCGGGGACTCGCGCTCGAAGTCCACGAGAAAAGCCTTTTTGCCGTTCTCGGTGACGGCCGCCATTTGCAGCACGCCGACGGTCAACCCCAGGAATTGGTAGATCCTGCCCATCCAGCGGCCGTGAAGCCGGGCGAGGTAATCGTTTACGGTGACGAGGTGGACGCCTCTGCCCATCAGGGCATTCAAATAAATGGGAAGCGTGGCGACCAGCGTCTTGCCTTCGCCGGTGCGCATCTCGGCGATCTGGCCGCGGTGCAGGATGATGCCACCGATCAATTGCACATCGTAGTGGCGCTGACCAATGGTCCGCTTGGAGGCTTCGCGCACGGCCGCGAAGGCCTCGGGCAGAAGTTCGGAGAGGATCTCCTGCTCGGCGCGGAAGCGTTCTTTGGGATCCTCAATCCCCTCACCCCCTGCCCCTCTCCCTAAGGGAGAGGGGTCGGGGTGAGGGAGGCGCGCGCGAAACTCGTCCGTTTTGGCGCGCAGGGCCTCGTCGCTCAACTTTTCGAATTCAGGCTCGAGCGCGTTGATCTGGTCGACGATTGGGAAGAGTTCCAGGATGGCCTTTTTAAGGGGATCGCCCCCGAATAGTTTGACGAAGTTTTTGAGCATGTCTGCCTTTCGGCGGGAGATTATAACATCCCAACCTTGCGCCATTCGGAAGATTAACGGAAATCATAGAATTGGATAGTCTCTCTATTATGCGGTTTTTGAACCGCGAAGAGCGCGAAGGTCGCGAAGGTTAAATGGTTTTTCTTTGCGTGCTTGGCGAGCTTCGCGGTAAGAGAAACGAGACGCGCTTGCACTCGGCGCAAATACGGATACTCGTGTTCCATTCCTGCAACTTTCGGGTGATTGGACTGACACATCGAAAGCCTGTAAAATCAGCCAACCCAAAGGAGCGCCGATGACCCAGATCACCCGCCGCGACTTCATCAAACTGACCGGCCTGACCGCCGCCGCGTCCGCTCTGGCGGCATGCGCGCCGGACCAGCCTCCCTCCGTGTCCCCGACCGCGCCTCCGGCCACCTACGCCCCGGCTGAACCTATTCTCCCCGTTCCTCCAGAGAATTTACCCGACCTCTCAATCATCGCCCTCAACCGTCTCGCGTTTGGCCCGCGGCCCGGCGACCTCGAAGCCTTTCAGTCCCTCGGCGCGACCGGCGAGGAGCGTCTCGCCGCGTACGTGGAAGGGCAACTCTATCCCGAATCCATTGACGACAGCGAATGGGAAGCGCGGCTGGCCTCGCTCGGTTTCGAGACCCTGCACAAGTCTCTCGAAGACCTGTTCCGCGAGCACATCGTCGAAAATCCCTACGACGACAACGACGACCGTCACTGGCAGTGGTTCGTCCTGCCCGCGGACGAGACCGCCGAGGTCACATTCCTCAAAGCCATTTACAGCCGCAGGCAGTTGCAGGAAATGCTGGCCGATTTCTGGCACAACCACTTCAACGTCTACGGCTGGCACGAGGACGCCACGCCGCTGTTCGCCTCGTACGACCGCGACGTGATCCGCGCCCATCTCTTCGGCAACTTCCGCCAGTTCCTCGAGGCAGTGGCTGGGCATCCGTCCATGCTGTATTATCTCGACAACCGTTCCAACTCGGACGCCGGGCCCAACGAAAACTTCGCCCGCGAACTCTTCGAACTGCACACGCTCGGGGCTGGGAGTTACCTCGGCGTGCGGGACCAGGCCTCGGTCGAGAAAGATGCGAGCGCGGTCGCGGTCGGCTACGTGGACAACGACGTCTACGAGGCGGCGCGCTGTTTCACCGGCTGGCGCGTCGACGACGACACCGGCGAGTGGGAGGACGACGTCGGCATGTCGGGCCGCTTCCTGTATTACAAGCCCTGGCACGACCGATTCAATAAATTGATTCTGGGACAATACCTGCCCGCCGACCAGGAGGACATGAAGGACGCCCGCGACGTGCTCGACCTGCTGGCCGCGCACCCCGGCACGGCGCGTCACGTCGCCCGAAAACTTGTGCGCCGTTTCGTCAGCGACGACGCACCTGAGGGTCTGGTGCAGGCCGCCGCGGACGCGTTCCTCGCGCACAAGGACTCGCCCGATCAACTCCGCCAGGTCTACCGCGTCATCTTGCTCTCGCCCGAATTCCGCCAGACGTGGGGCGGAAAGATCAAGCGCCCGTTCGAATTCGCCGCGGCCATGTTCCGCGCCCTGAACGCGGACTTTGCGCGCGTGCCCGGCGGAATCCGCTGGACCTACTACATGATGGGGCAGGGACTCTTCGAACATCACCCGCCGGACGGTTATCCCGATGCGGCAACGGCCTGGGCCAACAGCATGGCCATGCTCTACGGCTGGAACCTGACCGTGGGCGTGGTGGACAACTGGTGGAACGACGATGAGGAAGGCCGCCGCGCAGTCGTTGATTTGCGCGCGCAGACGCCGCCTGACCCTTCGACAGGCTCAGGGCAGCGATTGCGCACTGCCGCGTTGTTGACCGATTTCTGGATCGCGCGCCTGCTCGGCCGCGCCTTGCCCGAGGACTCGCGTCAGGCCATCATCAAGGTCATGGCTGGCGATTACGCTCCCGACGACGAACTCTCGGACGACGACATCAACTGGCGTCTGTCCAGCGCGGTCGCGTTGGTCCTGATGACGCCTGAATTCCGAATGAGGTAATTCTTAAACACAAAGGGCACGAAGGCGACGAAGGAAATGGGATGAAGAGTCAGTACCGCAACATTCATGTTGCGCCCCGCAAGGCAAGATAAATCTTGCGGTACCTACAAAAACCTTTTGTGCTTCCTTTGTGTCCTTCGTGCTTGAATCCGAGGAATTTTATGAACACCAAAATCTCCCGCCGACAATTCATGCAGGGCTGTTCCGCCGCCATCGCGGCCATGGCCGGTGCGCGTCTCACCAACGTGGCCTTCGCCGCGCAGGATTCGCCTGCCGATACGCTGGTCGTCGTTTTTCTGCGCGGCGGCTGGGACGCGCTCAACGTCGTCCCGCCGCTCGCAGGCGATGACCGCGGCTTCTACGAGAAAGCCCGCCCCGGGCTGAAGATTCCCGATAACGCGCTCCTGCCTCTCAACGACCAGTTCGGACTGCATCCCGCGCTCAAGCCACTTTACAATCTGTATCAACAGAAACATCTCGGCATCGTCCACGCGGTGGGACTGAACTTCGACACGCGCAGTCACTTCGACGCGATGGAATACATCGAACTCGGCACGCCCGGCTTGAAGTCCACGACCTCGGGCTGGATCACGCGTCACCTGCAGACCGCGCCGGGCGGGACCTCCGGCCTGCTTCCCGCCATCGCCGCGCCTTCCCAGCCAACGGCTTTGCTCGGCGCGACCGTCACGGTCAGCATGAGTTCCGTCGGCGACTTCACGCAATGGGACAACGGCCTGCTCACTGAACAACAAGCCGCGTTGCGCCGACTCTACAACGGCGACACACTGCTTCACCAGGTCGGCTTGCGGACACTGGACGCGGTGCAGGCGGTCGCTCCAGTGGCCGAGGCAGAATACCGCCCGTCCAATGGGGCACGCTACGAGGACGATGAATTGGGCACGCAACTCAAGACCGTGACGCAGATGATCAAAATGGACGCGGGACTCAAGGTCGCCACCGTGGACTTCGGCGGCTGGGACATGCACGAGTACGAGAGTTGGAGCGCCGACGACGGCTGGATGCCGAATCAGTTGCGCAGTCTCGGCTCGAACCTTGCCAACTTCTATCTCGATCTCGACAGCGGCTACACGGACAGACTCTCAGTAGTTGTCATCAGCGAGTTCGGCCGCCGCCTCGCGCAAAACGACTCACAGGGCACGGACCATGGTCACGGCTCGGTGATGCTGGCCCTCGGCGGCGCGGTCAACGGCGGACAGGTCTACGGCGCGTGGCCCGGCCTGCACAACGACCAGTTGTACGACCACGCCGATCTCGCCGTGACGACGGATTACCGCCAGGTGCTGGGTGAGTTATTGATGAACAGGCTGGGGAATCCCAATGTAGGGGAGGTGTTTCCGGGGTTTAGCGCTGACCCGATCGGTTTGTTCCAGTAAAGAATTGAGCGGCTGAATTGCCGCTCAATTTATTCTCCCAAAACCAACTTCTCCCCCAACTGATTGACTTGGGCGAGGAACACATCCACAGGTGGGGCATTGACCCATCGCACTGATTCCCAATCCGTCCTTGCAACGGAGCACAACACGCGCGCTAAGTCAGCCGGGAAGATACCAGCGGCTTTGCTTTGTGCGTTGGTAATGGCCGCTTGCAGGGATAATCTCATTTGAGTGCAAAACCCCCAGATGTCTGCGAAATCTTTCGGTTCTTCACGATCCAGCAGGGCGGTGACCTTATTGGCGAGAATGTTTTCGGCGCTATCCATCCGTCCGAGGAAGGGATGATTCTGGATTTCTCCCACGTGAGCAGGCACGTCGTTCACAAACTCAAGTTTGAGGGAAACCTCGTTTTGAGTCAAATTCAGGCGGGCAAAGCGTTCTTCCTTCATCAGGACCTTGCAGGCCCAGTCATTGGATTGGGTGAGGGCCTGAATGATCCGCTCCACCCACAAGCCAAAACGATTGTCATCATTGACAAAGTAATCCAGGTCGTCGGAAAAGCGATGGTGAAGATAGCCACGCGAGGAAGCGGTTCCACCCGTGAGATAAAACTCGGAGTCCGCTTGATTGAGGACATGAATCACACGGTCTTGAAGTGGATACAAAACGTCGAAGTAGAAGGATGGATTACCCACGCAATAACTCCGGATGCTTCTCAGGCAGCCATTTCACCAGGAAATCGAATCCGCGTACGCGGCTCTTCGAGCGGATGCGCCCGCGCCAGCGCGGCCAGTTCTCCACCAGCCGCTTGAAGCCAATCAGGCGGATAATCTCCTCGTATGGGGCATATTCCAGCAGGCGGCGCGCGGCCCAATCCTGATCCAACCTCCCCAGGGCGCGGCGGCCTTCCAGAATCTCCTGGAATTGGGACTGGTCCAGGTCGTAATCCCAAACATAGGGCAGACGTTGTGCCGTTTGCATGGTTCGATTATACACTTCCGCGCTTGAAAATTCCCGCCCGGAGCCGGGGAAGAACGACCAGTTGTACGACCACGCCGATCTCGCCGTGACGACGGATTACCGCCAGGTGCTGGGTGAGTTATTGATGAACAGGTTGGGGAATCCCAATGTGGGGGAGGTGTTTCCGGGGTTCGAGGGAGGAGAGTTGGGAGTATTCTGATAGTCTATTCTCGCCTATAAAACATAAAAAACGTAGCTAATCCCTCCAAGGCTAAGACACCCCATGCTATCCTGCCTCCAAAAGAGATTATTTCGGATGAGACACGAGTACTCAAAAAGAAACCAATTGTTATTGCCAATCCAAAACCGGTAAATATAATTACCTGTCTCCACAGTCTCCTAGTTTCATCTAATCTCTTGTTCCATTCCTTGAACACCCATATAGCAAGCGCGACTCCTATGATTATCGGCAATGTAACGGGAATCGTTGTCATAGTATTTATGTCATTTAAACGATTCGACAGATAGATGGGCAAATCAAGGACACTGAAGAGATAAAAATACAAAACCGAGGCCACTATCATATAAAGTAAAACCTTAGTTGAAGTCTTAAAGTCATCAATAAACTCTTTCCCCCATAAAGGATTGTATCTTCCAGAAACAAGGAATGTAGTTGGTTCTCTATTAGCTTCCTCATGTCTGTTGGCCAGGAAAACGGAAATCAGCACTAAAGCTGACAGATAAACATTTGACCAAGGTGGCAATAATATATGCTCTAAAACTTGAAGTTGCATGGCCTTCCCAGGGGCCTCATCAAATCGAATCTCCGATACAGGAAATACTCTTTCTGGTTTCCCTTGATCTATAACAAGAAACGCGCTTGTAATTCTCACCTTCGATTGTGTTATTAAAAAGATTCTTCCGGTCGCCCTAGATCGAGGTGCAATGATGGGTATTTCGGTGCTAGGCGAATAGGTGTCAGCATTAAAAATATTCGGGAGCAACAAGGGCGGCTCGCTCTCCTTGTAGCTCGTTACAAGATAAACCTTGACATTCTCAAACGCATTGTCGCTACCATTTTCCACATGAACATATACAGTGGCAGGCCCTGCTTTAAAATAATACTTTGGAAATTCGAGCCATACGACAAGTTGCTCTCTGCTTTTCGTAAATGAACTTTGAGTAAAATATCCTTTGTAACATTGCAGTATAGGACCAAAAAGTCCTGCATAGTAGATTGCAAAGAGTAGTGCTGTATACACCACGACAATTAGGAAATTAGATCGCCTAACTATATTTGGAAGGTCCATGTGCTACTCCTTAGGAGAAATCTTTGGCGGCGGTTGAACCATTACACAGTCACCTGCAGGATTGAGGGGACATTTCCACGTGATTGCCCTACTTTCAATTCTTCCTTCGTCCCAATAAAAAAGCAATTGAGTAAATCCATAACGCGACACTATGTAGTTGTAGGCTTTAAATAAATAACTTCGAAACAATAACTCTTTGCTGAGGTCCAGTGTTTGGTTAGGAGTCAAGGAGATGCATGCATATGTTTCGCCAGGCACATCTAATGAGAGAGAACACTCCGAATTTGTCCAATGAATCTCAGCGGCGTCTTGATAGTCAACGGAAAACATCAAAGAAGGGAAGCCCATTCTGCCATCCGGATTGCTATTCCGCAATGCCAAAACCTTATCCCCGCCAAATTCCGTTATCAGAAATACCCTTGGCTCAACAAAAACATGAGAAAAGTCAAAAGAAAACTCTTCAGGTATGTCTAGGGGGGTACCTTCCGGAACTATGGGAGAATATGATTCAAATTTCGCCTCGAATTTGATCAGAATAGGAATTGGACGGATGGCTTCCCACACAATATCAGCATCATTAGACAAACTTACAATCTGTATCCTCGCCCCAACTTGTCTCGGTTCTTGAAAAGGAGGCGGATGCCAAATCACTTCCCCTGACACCTTATTGGTAGCACTGTCATAGCTGAACAGAGGCGTATTGGAATCAGAAGTCGTTGAAGGAGGTACAGGAGTAACAAATCCATTTACTTGTTCTCCCGTTTTTTGATCGGAAAATGTTAGTCGTGGATAAAAACATTCTGGCCACAATCTCAAGTCCTGAGTGGGATTTTTCCCTGAAACCTCAATATGAAAAGTAGCGCTTTCATTATTTACGATTTCAATAGGTTCCTCATTCTTAAACTTAATTAGAAAACCTAAATTTTGCTCCATCCCGGGTTGAACAAATAACAACCAATGGCTCTCTGGAAGAGGGTTTATAAAAAAAACATGGTTCTGGCAGCCTGCAACAAACAAAACAATTTGAGGGGGTAAAGGCTGGCCCGCTGCAATTTGTATGGTCTGGGAAGTCATGCTGTCGGTTAATGTAATGGTTGATACATTTGAGACAGCATCCCAAAAACGAAAAATTAAGTTTGTTTGATAACCAGGGACGGGAAAGCCACCTTGATAGTTTTTTGATGTCAAAGCATTACTGTTAGGTAGAAAAGGCCTCAAGAGATACAGTAGTTGTTGAGCGGCATCCTCGAGGCTTGCAAAAACATCAATATTCTCGTTCGCGATATTTTCTTGCCATAAATTCCTTGTTGAATCAGTTGGACAGATCAATCCCACAAATACTAATAGGTTATTGTTCTCAATTGCAGGTCTAAGTTCTGCCCTCAAAGTGTCCCACGAATCAGCGTTTGTCAATTTTCCGTCAGTGATAATTACAAGATACCTCTTATCAGCATTTTGCGTTTGTAATCTGTCAAGCGATTGATCAATGCCATCGCCAATATTTTGACTGGTACCTTTGTTGTTGGAAGGTGCGTTAGCATCTTTGAATGTAGGACTCACTGCTATCGGGATTTCTTCCTTGTAGCCCATATGGTCATTCCCAAAACTTCCTGCTCCGACAAAAAAATTAGATGAATACGAGCTAGGTATCCTGCGAAAAATATCCAGCAAGAAGTTCACAAAAACATATCGCCTTCCGCCTAGGACACCGCAATCGTTTTCTATCGAGCTTGAATTATCAATTAAAAATTCGACGTGCGTACTTACTATTTCCGAAGCGTTTGCAGGCGCTAGCTCCCCATTAATCATAATAGGGCCTTCAACCGGCGTTTCCGTTTGCACAGGCCCATTAGTGGCAGGACCACAGGCGACCAGAACTAACGACAAAATAAGTATCAGACAGATAATAATTGCAAACTTCATAAATTCCTCCGCTTTTATTTGGGAACGATTTGCTTTATTCTTTCATGTCTGTACTTTCTATCTGTTACTTCCCATTTACTGTGCCCACAAATCGTTGCTTCGCATTCCCATATTTACAAAGTGCCGTGTAGTTTTTATTGGCCCGTTATGAAAACAGGTCTCATTTTGGCGTCCCTGAAAACACTTTGGCTATCATCTTGAATGGCCATAGTATTGCTTGAATGGGCGTAGAAATGAACCACTGCAAGATATCAACAATCACATATATAATTCTATAAATCAGGTCGACGAAGAAAGGCCCCACCGAGCCCAAGATGGTGGCTAAATAATCCAAAATATAGAGCACGCCAATAAGAAGCCACCCAAGCAATATCCCTATGACGGCTATTCCCTTCATGGCTTCGGGGAAGCAAATCGCAGCGGCCAGCGCGCTGTTAATCGGTACCAACCCATACAAAACCCAATTGAGAATACCGTTCAACACCGGGTTTGACTCTATTTCTCCAAGAGCAATGAGACGGAAAAGGGCCCACGCAATCAAGGTGAGAAAAGACAAAAAAGCCACGAGCAAAGCAATACCCAATGACAAGGCCTTGGCCCGTTCGTCTCTATCTGAATAGCTGGTAAATTCACTTCTGATGCTTCTGATTTCAAATACCAAAACAAGTCCAATAATCAATGCCAACAAAGAACCGCCAAATACAGCAATATCAAATCTGGTTAGGATTTCTGGTATCGCTCCAAAGGTGATCCCAATAACTGCAAGCGTATTAGCAATAGCGATAGCATCTGCCAGCACAAAAAACAAAAAACTTGCAAGGAAGAGTAGATATCCAAAGGTTCTAAAAGGGTGCTCTTTGTTGTGAATGACATCGATCAGATTATTGATCCAGCCAGCGAATACTTTTATTAGATCGGCAAAGGGTCTCTTCAATGTGTTTCGGAAACCATTCGCTGTATCTTCCATAAATTTTCTTGGATAGAAGGGAACATTTTCAGGGTTTGTGTCCTCACTAAAAATCACTGGTTTTAGGAATAGCCTGCCCAAACGACCAAGTACGGGTTTCCACCTTTCCACCCAAGCAATGCAAATGAACACCCAGGCAACAACAACAACCCAAAAGGCTGTAGAGTTAAGTAGATCATAGAGAGTTTCCATTTTCAGTCTCCTCCGATCATTTGGATTAGCGTTTCTTCGAGCCGATCACCATTTAGATAAGTGACTGGGTCTTTGGCGCCAAATGAGATAAGTTCATCTGTCCAGAGATTTTTAGTTTTTGTGCAACTCGGTTGGTCAAGATCTCTACAATTAGGCATGACAATGATTACATCGGCCCCATGCAAGTTGAAGTATATTTCTGGAATCTTATTGCCAGGGCCTGCATTTCGCCAATCAATGAGATCGTCAATTATCAGCAGAATGCACTTATCGTACAAAGAGCATTGGGCTTCAAAATCAATGGTTGCATGTCCGAGTCCTTCATAAACCACATTCGCAGCAAAAGGTGTCTCTATAACGTAGGGTGTATTCGCGGTTCCGTCTGCTATGTTCGTCGCTACTTCGGTAGCCAATGCTTGATTTGTTGCAGTCCATGCGGTTGTTGTGCTCTGGGCCGCTGTTGCATAGGCTGATCTCATGCAAAGATCTTCAAACGCCAGTTGCGTTGATGTGGCCTGTTGATTCGCACTGGCAGTCCCATACTGATTTCTTTGCTGTACAATGACAAGCCCCGGAGTCCCTTCAACAACAAAAGGCGTCGAGATGGGCGTCAATGTTAAATGCGGTTGTGGTGTTGGGAAAACATCGGGCGCTTCTGAGATTCTTGTGCTGTATCGGTCATAGCGAGCGCCTTCATAAGTTCGATAACCCAATTTGAAGATGGAATATTCGTCGCCGGGACCTAAGACCATCGGCAACACTTCATTAATAAAACCAACAACGTCTGATGTTCTTTCCCCGCTCTTGTACTCCAATACATCCTGCCCATTGGTTGATTTGTCATCAAACAAAACAACAACGAAAGAACGGGTTACCTCATATCCACCCGGAGAATCGAAACTTATTTCGGGGCAAATCCGAGGAGTTGGCGAAGGAACGGTGGGGGTTGGCGTGATTCCTGTTATATCTGTGACGAGTTCTTCAAAGGTGCAACTAGAAACAACAAGAGATGCAAAAGCTAGTCCCAACAAAAGTGATATGAAAACTCTTAGTTCGCGTCTTCGTTGCATAGAGATTCCTCAATACATCGCGAATCATGGGTTGGCTAGATTTGGGCGGATATCATAATTACCACCCATAGATACTACTACAAATTATTGTACAGCAGTTTATTAAAAATTCAAGACCCAATTTTCCAACTCCTTGGACGATGGGTTAGTAGACTTCCTAGGTGCGTTTCTCCTCCCCCTGGCCCATGGCGGGACCCCCTTCCTCGAATCCCCCACAGACCTGAAACGCACCTTATCCCCGTACCAATGACTTACAAGGATAGTATAGATTGTGAAGAACCGCGTCGCAATAGGCAGGTGTTTTGAAGGCATAGGCATTTGTACTGGGGGGCTTGCACTGAAGCGGGGCTTGGTGTACAGTATTGACAAGGGAGTCTTATGACAGAAAAGATACGCGTAACGATTTTGGACGATCATCCAGCGGTTGTGGACGGCTACTGTGTCCAACTGGACAAACTGCCGCAGATCGAGGTGGTGGATAAACTATCGTATGGGAACGAACTGGAGCCCGCCCTCGAGAAAACCCCGGTCAACGTGCTCCTGCTGGACATCAACGTTCCGATTGCCGAAGACGATTCCAACCCTTACCCGGTCCTGCACATCATTCCCAAACTGCTCCAGAAACATCCCAATCTCGACATCCTCGTCATCAGCATGTTCGCCGAGCGCAGTCTGATCAGGGCCGTGATGGAGGCAGGCGCCAGCGGCTATATTCTCAAAGACGACCAGACTGCCATCCGCGACCTTGCCAGCGTGGTCGTCACCATTGCAGGCGGCGGAGTCTATTACAGCAAGAAAGCCTACGAGCAACTGAAGCGCGTCCGCACTGGCGAACTCAGCGGCGGTCCGACAGCGCGCCAGTTGCAGGCGCTGTCCCTCAGCCTGGCCTACCCCAATTCCACCACCGCCGACCTGGCCAGGATGATGGCCATTTCCAATTCAACCGTCCGCAACCTGCTTTCGGGGGCATATCTTAAACTCGGTGTAAACAACCGCGCCGCGGCCCTTGCCAAGGCGCGCCAGATGGGACTGATCACGCCCGAACCGCCGACCATGCCCAGGAATCAGGTTTCTTGAACTAACTCCCCATCGTTTCAAACAGACGATTCACCGGCGCGATGACCTCCTCGATCAGCGACTCCATCGGCTCAGGCCGGACGAGTGAGGCTGAGTCCAGAATCCCGCGCGCCGCCTCATGCTGACGGAGCAGCACGTCCACGCAGTAACTGACCGCGCCACAGCGGATGAGAATCTCCTGCGCCTGCTCCAATGCGCCCGGCACGGTAATATTCTTGCACAATTCGACAAAGTGTTCCCGTTCAGGATGAGGCACGGATTGCGCGTACAAAATAGGTAAAGGCTTTCGTCCCGATAGCCAATCAGGATTGGCGGGCACGGCCAATGCATCATTCAAGTCATCATGCACCTGGATCATCTCGCCGTACAGGCGTCCCAATTCTTTCAATCGCTCCGCCGCTTCAGGGGTCGCGCCTCCCATCAGCGCGCCGACCTGCAGCGCCGCGCCGAAGAAGGGCGCGGACTTGGTCCGCACGACGCGCCAGTAGGTCTCCTCGTCGGCAGGGATTTGCACGTCCCAGTATTGGCCGAGGGTTGTGGCGAGAACCATCTCGTTGAGGCAAGTGAGGGCGGTGAACCGCAGAGCAGATTCCGCTTTTGTGCGCGCCACGGCCTCCAGTCCCGCGGCCTGAAGCGCACAGGCCATGTTCGCCGCGGCCGGCGCGTCCAATCGGTGATATTCCCCGCGCGGGTCAGAATCCAGCATATCATCCACCAGAATAATGCTGAGGTGAAAACAGGCGATGGCGAGCACCGCTGAGAGTGCCTGCCCGGAGTCTCCGCCCACTGCTTCGCAGGCGTGCAGGGGCAGCAGCCAATGACGCGGCTTTTGGGATGCGACGCGGCGGAAGAGGTCGGCGATTTCATTCCACGAGTCCATGCACGGGATTTCGAGAAGAGAATCTGTGATTTGCCGATAAATGTCCATCAGTGCTCCTGAAGGCCGGGACGGCAATCGGACCGCCGCCCCGGCGTGTTTGCTTACGCCTGGGGCGCGCTCCAGACGTACCAGATCAGGTCGCTGGCAAGGCTCTTGACCTGCTCGCGGCCGACGCGAGTCAGCCGGGCGAGGCGACTTTGGCGGGCGTCCGGTGTTTTACCCGGCGAGGCCAGCCATTCCTGGAAGGCTTGCATGGTCAACATTGGGAATCTCCTTTTTGGTCGAAATTGGAAAGGCACTTACTTGGACAGGGACTCGTATTTCGTCTTACGCTATAATCACATCGCCTCCTTTCTGGATCGGTGTGTCAATTCTGTCTGCGGGAGTCGCCGCCATGCCGAAAGTTAATTCTCGAGCTCTTTACGTCATCGGGGTGCTGTTATCGCTGGGCGTGCTCGCGTTGTTTCTGGCATTTACCAACGCGTTTCTATATGAGGCGCCCTACGCGGGTTTCTATTTCAACCCGCTCGACGGGAAGATCGCTGAGATGTATGGCGGGGCCGCTTCCCGGGGTTCGATCCGAGTGGGCGATACATTGAAGGAAGTGGGAGGGATTCCTCTCGAGGACTATCTCGCGGACGGAACGGTCCAGTTTTTCAAGGGTGTCCGGCCGGGCGAGACGGTGAAGATCATCGTCGAGCGAAATGGAGAAAGGAACGATGTTTTCTGGGTTCTGCCCGGCTACAGCCGCGAGGAGTTTTTGGCCCGCTTTACGAACATCTGGTGGCTGGGCTACATTTTCTGGGGATTTGGAATGGCCGTTCAGCTTTTCATGCGCCCGAGGGATGCCCGCTGGCGGCTTCTGATCGCCTTCAACGAAGTGACCGGGTTCTGGCTCCTGCTTGGACCCATATCTGCCTTCCACGTCTGGAACAGTTCCGTGCTCCTGCACGCGGTCACCTGGTTGGCCGTGCCCGTATATCTGAATCTGCATTGGCTCTTCCCTGAGCCGCTGGGGCGGATATCAAACCGGGTTTGGCTGATCTTCTACCTGATCTTCGGCGGACTGGCTGTGGGCGAACTCCTGCGACTCCTGCCGCGTAGTCTCTATTTCATTGGGGTTCTGCTGATGTTCGGCGGAAGCATCATCCTGCTCTTCCTGCATCTCCGCCGGCCGCGCCATCGCCGCGCGGTTCGATTGCTTTTGCTATCCATTGCGACCGTTTTTCTCCCCCTGATCGGTCTGGGTCTCAGCGGACTGGCCGGTAGTATCCCCGAGGCCAACCTTCTGGCATTACTCGCCCTGCCGTTCATGCCCGCGGCTTATATCTTTGTTGTCTTTCGGCAACAGTTGAGTGGAATGGAGATACGCGCCAATCGCATATTTTCCATTTACACCTTCCTGATTCTGCTCGGCACGATCCTCCTGCTCCTGCTCGATCCTGCGCAGTCTCTGAACATTTCACCGGAGGCCCGTCTTTTCGTGGGAGTACCGATTGGCATCGTAACGGCGTTCCTCGCCATTCTGGCCTTTCCGGCCTTCCAGGCATTCGTGGATCGGCGCCTGCTGGGAATACGGCTTCCCTATCAGAATCTACAGGAGACATATTCCGCCCGCATCACGACCAGCGATTCCCTCGACAGCCTGTGCGAACTACTCAAGCGGGAAATCGTTCCGAGCCTGCTGGTGAGGCAGTCCGCCTTTCTGCAATTCGAGCACGGAGAGCCGAAGACATTGCTTGCCGAGAGCATTAATGGGTATCAGTTGCCAGATGAAAACGATCTGCTCGACCTTCTTGCCTCCCCGGGAAAGTACATCCCCGTCTCTTCCGCGGAGGAGCACTCTGGCAAATGGATACGACTCGTCCTGCCTCTCCGGGTGGGCGCAGACCTGATCGGGGTCTGGCTCCTGGGCCGCCGCGACCCGGACGACCTGTATTCCCAACGCGAGATTCCCATCCTGCAAGCGCTCGCCAACCAGACCGCCGTCGCCATGAGCAACCTGCTTCAGACCGAGCGCCTCAGGAAGATGTACCAGGACAACATCAACAACTTCGAGGAGCACCGCCTGGGACTGGCGCTCGACCTGCACGACAGCATCCTCAACCAGTTGGCCGTCCTGCGGATGAACCTGGACGAGACCTATCTCTCGCCGAATTTCTACGAAGCCTACGAGGCGTTGACCGCGCGCCTGCGCGAGATCGTCAGCGACCTGCGGCCGCCCATGCTCAACTACGGCCTGAAGCCTGCTCTCGACGAACTCGCCGAGAACCTGATGGAACGTACAAACGATGCCATCAAAGTGACCGTCAATGTGCAGGCGGAGGAAGGCGTGCGTTATCCTGCAAACATCGAACTGCACCTTTTCCGCATCGTGCAGGAGGCCTGTGAGAACACCCTGCATCACGCGAAAGCCGGTGAGATCACTTTCTCCGGGCGCATGGATTCCAATGGTGTCCGTCTCATGATCGAGGATAACGGGATCGGCTTCGAGGCCGGGGAACGGCTGGAACTGAGTGAGTTGTTATCACACAAGCATTTCGGTCTGGCCGGGATGATCGAACGCGGCGCACTGATCCATGCAAAGGTCAGGATCGAATCGATTCCCCAAAAGGGTACGCGTATTCAAGTCATGTGGAGACCGGTGCTCTTGGACGAAGAAGAGTAATACAAATGTGATATTCGGTTGTTAAAGTTCGAGATGCGGCAAGACATTCAATACTTGGTCTGGAGTTTAAAGCGCAATGAGGGTGCGAGTCCATCGGTATCCGCTTGAATTCACTCAAGTGTTACTTGACAAGGCAGAAACGGAATATGAGTGAGTTTGGAGACTGTCTGCGCAAATATCGTGAACGTTGCACTGACCCAAACCGCGCCGGGCAAAAACTATCTCAGAGAAGACTGGGAGAGTTGCTGGGCACGGAATTGGGTCTGCAGACAGGTTATACGGGCGCGGCTGTCAGCGACTGGGAGCGCGGTGAGAGCAAGATCCACGCGGATGACCGCCTCGTGCTGATCAGCCTGGTCAAGGTATTGCACCAAAACGGCGGCTTGAAATCCACCGCCGAGGCAAATGAACTCTTGGAAGCGGGGAATTACCGCGCGCTCGACGCGACGGAGAGGCAGGCCACCTTTCACGAAGAACCGCCGCCTCAACCATCAGAGTCTAAATTGCAGAAACGCAGGCAGGGAATCCTGTCGTTGTTGGAGACCGTCTTTCCCGATTCCGCCGGTGAAATCGAAACACTGCTTACCCAAGTCGAAGAAGGACCGTCACCTGCATGGCCGCGTTTGGTCGTGGCCCTCTTCCGAAAGTCCTCCGACCATCTGACTGTTTCCATTACGTTGCGTTTCCTGTTATGGGTGTGGGTCTGGCTGTTAACTCAAATTCTGCTCGCCCCATCCCTGCGCTGGCCATTTCCTTCTCAGGAGACTGCAGTTCTATCCGTTGTCCTTTATGCCGTAGGCACAATGATCCTTCCGTTATTCATTGGCGCGTTGACCGATACTATAAACAACAAATTTTGGCAGGAACAGGAAGCGGCTGAACCGCGAATGATTCGCTTGTATACCTATCAAGGTGCTTTCATCGGTTTCCACCTTGGGTATTTTTTCTTTTTCGCTTTGGCGCTATTCAGACAATTCATTCACCAGGAACCTACTATCTGGTTTGAATTGATATCAGCAACCCTGCCAGTTGTTTTGGGTTATATCGCCGCCCGATTGATACCATATAATCTGTGGCAAGCATACGGACGGTTATATCTGAGGGACGGAGCCATATTCTTTGTCTTTACGATCCTCGGTCCGGGCTGGGCTTGGTTCTTTCTCGAATACCATCAACTCCTCATCGGCCTCGATGGGTTGCTTATTGTCCTGTTGGCCTTCACTCTGCTCGCCGGCGCGATGGCGTGGCAATACCGCAGAAATGGGACGACTGTCTTTCCTCTCTCCTGGTGGATTATCTTTTATGCCTTGATCCTGATTTGTGAGTTCCTCGCCGTTTTCCTCAAATAGTTGTAATCGGCTGATTTTTTAAGCATCCCATCCACTTCTATCCTGAACACGCGTGCTATAATCGCGACATAGTCCTCTAGTCTGCTGGTCTTCTGGTCGTGTATGACCAGGAGACCAGGAGACCAGCCGACTAACAGACCATGTCCTTCGCCCACCTGCACGTCCACACGGATTATTCCCTGCTCGACGGCTTCTCGAACGTAAAGAAGCTGGTCCAGCGCGTGCAGGAACTGAACATGCCCGCCGTCGCCATCACCGACCACGGCACCATGTTCGGCGTAATGGAATTTTACAAGGCCGCCACCGGCGCGGGGGTCAAGCCCATCATCGGGCTGGAGGCCTACATGGCCGCCCGCACCATGCACGACCGCGACGCCAAACTCGACCGTTCTTCCACACACCTGCTCCTGCTCGCCGAAAACGAGACCGGCTACCGCAACCTTCTACAGATCGCCTCTGCCGCGCAACTCGAGGGCTTTTACTATTACCCGCGCATTGACCACGAATTCCTCGCCGCGCACTCAGAGGGACTGATCTGCACCTCGGGCTGTATGGCCGCCGAGATTCCGCGTTACATCCTCGACCAGCAACCCGAGGAGGCCGTCCGCCGCATCAACTGGTATTACGACGTCTTCGGTCCCGACCGTTTCTTCCTCGAACTGCAACAGCACGACATCCCCGAAATCCTCGAACTCAACCGCCGCCTGGTGGAACTGGGCGCGCGCTACAGCGCCAAATTCGTCGCCACCAACGACGTGCACTACATCAATCCCGACGACTGGAAATACCAGGACATCCTGCTCGCCATCCAGACCAACACGCTGTTGAGCGACAAAGACCGCATGAGGATGACCGATCCCTCGTACTACCTGCGTCCGCCCGACGAGATGAGCCGCATCTTTGCCGAGATCCCCGAGGCGCTCACGAATACCCTGCTCATCGCCGAACGCTGCAATGTAGACTTGTCGTTCAAGGGCTATCACCTGCCCGACTTCCCCGTGCCCGAGGGACATACACCGAAGACGTATCTCCGCTCTCTCTGCGACCAGGGGCTGGGCCGCCGTTATGGAGAGCGGGCATCCAGCCCCGAGGTCCAGGCGCGACTCGACTACGAGTTAGGCGTCATCCACAAGATGAAATTCGACGCCTACTTCCTCATCGTCTGGGACCTGTGCCGTTATGCCCGCGAGAACGGAATCTGGTACAACGCGCGCGGCTCCGCGGCGGGATCCATTGTCGCCTACGCGCTGGACATCACGCTGGTGGACCCGATCCAGCACGAACTGCTCTTCGAACGCTTCCTCAACCCGGGCCGCAACGAAATGCCCGACATTGACCTGGACTTCCGCGACGACCGCCGCGCCGAGATGCTCGAATATTGCGCCCGCAAATACGGCGACGACAAGGTGGCGCAGATCATCACCTTCGGCACGATGGGAACGAAGGCCGCGCTGCGCGACGTGGCGCGCGTCATGGACATCCCCCTCCCCGAAGTGGACCGCGTCGCCAAACTCGTCCCGTTCGTGTCGGGCCGCCAGACCACCATGGACGACGCGATGGCGGTGCCCGAGTTCAAGCAAATCTACGACACGACGCCGCACATCCACGAAGTGATCGACATCGCCGCCAAAATGGAGGGCACGGTCCGCAACGCGGGCACGCACGCCGCGGGCGTGGTCATTTCGGACAGGCCGCTCATCGAATACCTGCCCCTGCATCGTCCTACATCCCAGTCCGAGATCACGCCCATCAAGTCCGTGACTCAATTCGAAATGGGCATCCTCAGTTCGCTGGGCATGTTGAAAGTGGACTTCCTCGGCCTGATCACGTTGACCGTGATGGCGCGCGCCTGCGACCTGATCGCCGAACGTCACGGCGTACGCTTCGACCTCTCCAACATTCCCCTCGACGATCCGAAAGCGTTCGAACTGCTCGGCGCGGGCAATACCGCCGGCCTGTTCCAGGTGGAAGGCGGCGGCATGACGCGCTACATCGTCCAGATGAAGCCGCAAACCGTGGAACACGTCATCGCCATGGTGGCGCTCTATCGTCCGGGCCCGATGGCGTTCATCCCCGATTACATCGCCCGCATGCACGGCGAGGCCGAAGTCGAATACCGTCATCCCGCGCTCAAGCCCATCTTCGATTCGACCTACGGCATTCCCGTTTATCAGGAACAACTGATGCGCGCCGCCGTCGAACTCGCGGGATACACACCCTCCGAGTCCGACGAACTGCGCAGCGCCATCTCCAAGAAGAAGGCCAAGGAGATCGAGAAGCACCGCGCCAAGTTCGTTAAAGGTGCGGTGGCCAAGGGCATGGACAAGGACATCGCCGAGGCCATCTACGCGGACTGGGAGGAGTTCGCGCGTTACGGCTTCAACAAGTCCCACGCCGCGGATTACGGCGTGATCGCCGTGCAGACCGCGTACCTCAAGGCGCATTATCCCGCCGAATACATGACCGCCCTGCTGACCGCCTCCAAGAGCCAGACTGAGAAGGTGGCCTATTACGTGGCCGACGCGCGCGCCATGGGCGTGCCCGTCCTGCCGCCGGACATCAACGCCAGCGGCTGGGATTTCTCGATTGAAGATGGCGCGGATGGAAAGACCGCCATCCGCTTCGGGCTGGGCGCGGTCAAGAACGTGGGCGAGGCCGCGGTCGAACTTATCACCGAGGCGCGCGCCGAAGGCGGTCCATTCAACGACCTGAACGACTTCGCCTCGCGCGTGGACCTGCGCGCGGTCGGCAAGCGTCCGCTCGAATGTCTCATCAAGGTGGGCGCGCTCGACGCGTTCGGCAACCGCGCCGCCCTGCTGGCCGCGCTCGACCGCATCGTGGCCGTCAGCGGGGCGCACTTCCGCGCCGCGGACATGGGGCAGATGAGTCTCTTCGGCGGGAGCACCGGCGTGGCCGAGAGCCTGCACCTGCCCGAGGCTCCCGAAATCGACCGCCGCCAGTTGCTCAACTGGGAACGCGAACTGGTCGGGCTCTACGTCTCGGATCATCCACTCACGCCGTATCAAAAGACGCTGGCGCAGATGGTCAGTTACTTCTCGGCGGGACTGTCCGAAGCCGCGCACGAGGAGAAAGTGCGCGTGGCCGGCGTGGTCGAGTCCATCCGCCCGTATGTGACCAAGACCGGCAAGCCGATGGGGTTCGTCACCATCGAGGACATGCAGGGAAGCATCGAACTCGTACTCTTCCCGCGCACGTGGACGGCGTGCCAGCCTCTGCTCGAAACGGGCAAGATCGTTCTCGTCGAAGGCAAAGTGGACGCGCAGTCCAGCCCGCCAAAGATTCTGGTGGATGCGATTCGCACCGAAATCAAAATGCTGGTTACGGCCGATGAGGCATCTCCCCTTTCAGGGGGGACAGGAGGGGGGGCCGAAGTTGCTCCCGTTATGAAGCAGCCCGTGCGCGTCGCTGAAGCGATTCCCGTTTACGCCGCGCCGAAAGTTTCTCCTCAGGTTATAGATGAGGATTGGAACGACTCCGACGGTCCGCCCCCGCCCGACAACTTCCCGGCTGGCTGGGACAACGAATGGCAGCCCACGTTCGAGAACGCCGCCATCGCCGCGCGCGATGACGCGCCGTCCCCCCCTGTGGGGGGGACAGGAGGGGGGGCGAGTAAAACGGAATCAGCCGAAAGTCCAAAGCCCGACGCGATGATCGTCGCCCCGGTCTCCCCCCCTGTGGGGGGGACGGAAGGGGGGTCGCCTCCCATTCTTCCCTCGCTCTATCCCGCGGTCGCGCGGCCCGAAGACCGCGAGCATCCGCCACGGCAGATCACGGTCATCCTGCGTCCCAGCCCGGACAAGGAAATGGACAAGCGCCGCATCAAGACCATTTACGGCACGCTCATTTCGTTTCACGGGCGCGACCGATTCACGTTTCAGATCTTCGAGAACGGCAAGGGACACCTGATTGACTTCCCGAACGATACCACGCGCATCTGCCCCGAAATGCTCGCCCGCCTGAAAAAATTGATTGGCGAAGAGTCGTGGCGCATCGAGCCGATTACGCTGCAGTAGGAATACCTCTGTTGGGGCCTATATAGTTCATCGAGAAAACATGATATACACCAAACCCATAAGCGACATTTCATGGAACGACGTTGAGGCATTTTGCCAACAGGAAATTGGTGAGGGTGCTTACCTTGATTACAAAGAGGATTTCCCGACCCAACTCGAGAAGACAATATCAGCCATGGCAAATACTTTTGGAGGAATGGTACTGATTGGAATCGAGGAAAATGAGGACAGGAAGCCGATACTTCCAATAAAAGGGATTTTATTTCAACGAGGTCTTTCGGAAAAAGTAACAAGTATTATTCTCTCAAATATAACTCCGCCTGTATTTCCAGAAATTCAAATATGTAAGAATGAAGTAGGGGACAAAGCAGTCATTGTCATAAGAATCCCACAGAGTCATGAGACGCCACATGCGATATCTAGTAACACCAGGGTATATCTGCGTACGGGTGATATAAATAAGCCAGAGGAGCTTGCAACAATTAGCCAGATAGATTGGTTAACCTCCAATCGCCAAAAATCTGTTAGTCTCCGGGAAACTTTATATCAACAAGCTGAAAAACGGTACCAAGCTTTTTATACTCGAGTGATGAATGAACTCACATCAAGAGGCAATAGTGTGCAAGCGACAAATACGGGTCTGCTTACTCTTTCAGCTTGTCCTACATATCCGCACAAAGAATATAGAACCCCTGCTTCGCTTTCAAAGATATTTGAAAAGATTAGCGTTCGTGATTATTTCGGAACTAGCCGTGTCTTTCCGCCTGCGGATAGTATCAATGGCACCATCGTTCAAAACGGGATAGTCTTCTTAAGTCATGTAGATAGTGGTAGAAGGGTTTTTTATACTGAGATTGATTCCCAAGGCCTATATTTTTATCGTCAGCCTGTTAGGAGAGAGTTGATCAATCAGGGCGGTGTTCAAAGAGAGATATTGAATGGCGGCGAAATTGTAGCTCGTATTGACGAATTTCTCAATGCGACAAGAAAATTTTACTTTGAAATAGGATATTGGGGTTATTTGGACATAAAGATTGCTCTGACAGAGATTCAGGAATATGGTCTCAGTCTTGGGTGGCTCAATTCAACATTTTTCGATAGTCCTATAGGTTTCTGCCCTGATAACGAAGTTGTTTATCGCAATACTATTCTTGTAAGCAATTCTGATACCGAGAAAGAGCGACTTTTGTTTGAAGGTGCTCAGAAATTGTTTTGGGCATTTGGCTTGAATCTTCTTCAAGATTATCTGGAAGTCTTCTATAAAAAATTAAAATCCTAGGACATTAAGAAAAGGAACTGACGATGAACAAATTTCTCTTAGTCATCGCTATCTTTGTTCTTACCTTGCAGGCCTGCGCGCCTGCGACACCTATCCCCACAGTAGCGCCGACGGAGGAACCCGCCGCTCCCACTGAGGCCCCTGCACTGGATACCGCCGCGCGACTCGAACAACTCGGCGGCGTGCCCTGTCCCGACAGCGACTTCACCTGCATCACCCTCGCCGTCCCGCTCGATCACTTCCATCCAGATGGGCGAACGATTGACGTGGTCTTCGGCGTCCTGCCTGCGAGCGGAGCGAGTGGCGAACGCAAGGGTATCTTCGTCACCGCCACGGGCGGACCCGGCACGGCCGGTCTGCAAAGCGCCGACTCGTACACCGCGGCCTTCGACCCTTCCATTCCCGAACACTTCGACATCGTCTTCTTCGACCAGCGCGGCGTCGGTCAGTCCGGCGGACTGCAATGCGCGGACGCCGCCGTGGCCTTCTATCGTGCCGACTGGAACGCGTCCACGCCGGACGAGGAGGCCGCCCTCGTTGACACTGCGCGGACCTTCGCCGAGGACTGCGTCGCCGAGATGGGAAATCCCGACATCCTGCCCTACCTCGGCACCGCGCAGGCCGTGGAAGACCTCGAGTTCTTCCGCCGGACGATGGGCGACGAAAAGATCTGGCTGTACGGCGAAAGTTACGGCACACAATACGCGCAGACCTACGCGGCCGCGCATCCCGATCACCTCGCCGCGCTGATGCTCGACGGCACGGTGGACCTGACTCTCTCCGGCACCGAGTTCTACGCACAGCAGGCTCAAGCCTTCAACGACGTGTTGGTCATGACCCTCGAAGCCTGCAACGACGATCCCGCCTGCGCCGAAGACATGGGCAGCGACGCGCTCGCGGTCTATGACGAACTCGCGGCGCGCCTGAAAGAATCGCCCCTGCCCTTCGACTTCCCATTGCCGTCAGGTGGCGTGATATCGCGCACATTCTCGCTGAGCGACCTGGAAACCGCCGCCTCAGGCTTCCTCTACTCCGAGAACGCGCGCATGATCTTCCTGCGCGCGCTGGCCGCCTACGCGCGCGATGAAGACTTAATCCCACTGGCGCGCGTCTTCTACAGCTCGCTCCTGCTGGACCCCGAGTCGCTGGAGGCCATCCCCGACCCGTCCTACTCGGACGCGATTTACTACGCGGTCGAATGTCAGGACTACGGCTACTTCAGCGGGACGCCCGAGGAGCGCGCCGAGGCCTACCTGCGCGCCGGCGACGCGACCGACGCCAGCCTGCCGCGCTTCGCCTCGATCTTCTACGGCGACATGCCCTGTCCCTTCTGGCCGAACGCCACGGACGACACCTCCCGCCCCGCGCCGCTGACCCTGGAGGGAGTCCCGGCCCTCGTGCTCGGCGGCACCGCCGACCCGGCCACGCCCAACTCCAACGGCGTTGACGTATTCAGCCGCCTCGACGACGGCTACCTCGTCACAGAGACCGGCGGCCCGCACATCATCTTCGGCTGGGGCGTCTCCTGTGTGGACGAACTGGTCACGGCCTTCCTCGTGGACGACGCCATGCCCGAACGCGAGACCACCTGCGAGGGCGTCGTCGCCACCGAATTCGTGTCATTGGCCCCGCGCAACGCGGCCGATTTTGAGAATCCGCTCGAGGCGCTGGCCTCCGTGGACGACGAGTTATATTACATGCCCGAGTATTATTACTGGGATGTCGAAACTCCCACCTCGATTGGCTGTCCGTTCGGCGGGACGTTCGTCTTCGAGCCATCCGATTCAGGCGAAATCTATCGCTTGACGAACTGCGCCTTCTCCGAAGGCTTCGTGATGACCGGCGACGGCTCCCATAACTATGACGAGGAACTATTTACCCTCAACGTGGTTGTCGGCGGCCTGGCCGATGGCCTGCTGGTCTACACCCGCGACGCGGATTACAACCTGACCGTTACGGGTCAGTATGATGGCAAGGCGGTTGATCTTTCGAACTAAAGCAGCAGGGCGAAATACTTGACGCTTATCGCTAATTTGGAAATTTACGCGTTGAGCGGAGGGTTGAGTAGTCCGAAGGACGTACACCTGCACCTGATGCAGGTGCAGGTGTCGAAACCCGCAGACGAAGCGTAATGTTCATGAACATCTCGCGTCTCGTCTATGCGGCGACATACGCCGCTCCGGACATGACCTACACCATCACCCTCACGTCCCTGCACCGTTCGCAATCCTCCCGCTGGCAGAGCAACGCCAGCGGGTTGACTTTAATCAGCGTCTTCACCACGTCGAACAAGCGCAACAGCGGCAAGGCGCGGACGATTGCCCCGCCGAGTTGAATCTGCTCCACGTCGTTTTCCAGATACTCGCCCACCTGCTGAAATCCAAATGAATCGCCGGGAAAGCCCGGGCATTCGATGATTCTGTTCTTCGTCGTCGCCCAGCGGACGAACTGTCTCCGCCCGGCCAGTTTCTCGGCGTAATGAATGCTCGTGTTGACCGTGTGATCCACGCCGATCAGAACCACCCATCCATCCTGATCCGCCAGCGCGCCGATGGGCGCGAGCGGATTGAGCAGGGTCTGCCGGTCGAGGGCCGCGTCGGCGCGCACGCCCGCGAACGAGAGGATCGGGTGCAGGGTCCGCTTCGATGACGGGTGCCGGCGCAAAGTCTCGGAAAGAGCGCCCATGAGGGGGTCAGCCGGCAGGTCGGGATGAAACGGTTCGGCCATGCGGTTGAGGTCGCGGCCGTCTCCATAGGTCAATCCATTGTTGGGCGGACCGACCTGCGGCGTGACCATCGTCTTGTACGTGAAGGTCGGCATGACCAGCGCGCCGGTCGAGGCGATCAGCGCGTCGACGATGGCTTTGGGCCCGCCCTGCACCATGCCGAACGACTTGAACGAACCGTGCGCGATGACCGGCCTGCCGCGCAACGGAAGCGATTGAAACCCTGCAAGCAGTTGCTGGATGGTGAGCATGGGGCGGCGCGGCTACTTTCCCTTCCACTCCGGTTTGCGTTTTTCCAAAAAGGCGCGCATGCCCTCTTTTTGATCCTCGCTGGAAAACAAACTGTAAAACTCTGCCCGTTCCTCGACGAGCGCCTCGCCCAGCGGACGTTCGTACGCCTCGTTGACCATCTTCTTCGCGGCGCGGACTGCCAGCGGCGCGCGCCCGGCGACCTCCGCCGCGAGGGACATCGTCTCCTCGAGCAATCGGTCGGGCGGGACGACGCGGTTGACGAGGCCGAACTGAAGCGCCTCCGCGGCTGACAGTTTGCGGTTGTTCAGGATCATCTCCATCGCCAGCGCCTTGCCGACCGCGTGAGTCAGTCTCTGGGTGCCGCCCGCGCCGGGGATGACTCCGATGGTCACCTCGGGCTGGCCGAAGACGGCGCGCTCGGAGGCTACGATCATATCGCATGAGAGCGCCAGTTCGCATCCACCGCCCAGCGCCCAGCCGGAGACCGCGGCGATGACTGGCTTGTTGATATCCCGAATGCGCGCAAAGACGGCCACCGGGTCGGCGGCGCGCATCTCCTGTTCGGAACGGTCGGCCATCTCTTTGATGTCCGCCCCGGCGGCGAAGGCTTTTTCACTGCCCGCAATGACCATCGCGCCGACGGCATCATCTTGATCGAATGCCTCCAGCGCGTCCATCAGTTCGCGCAGGAGGGTGGCGTCCAGCGCGTTCAACGTCTCCGGGCGGTTGAGGGTGACGAGTCCCACCCGTCCGCGTGTTTCGATGAGGATCGAGGTGTAGGTCATGGGTGTCTCCTTTATGAACGCTGGTCGAGTAGTCCCAAGCGAAGCGAGGGCGTATCGAGACCACATGAGAAAGTAAACTTCTGTTGCATGGAGATTGCTTCGGGTGGTTTCGGTACGGCGGAACGCTTCGCGGTGCCGCCTACTCAACCACCCTCGCAATGACATGCTCGTATTTGGATTCTACACGAGAAATGAAATTGTGCTACCATTGTGCCGATTTCAATATCAGGAGGATTCCCATGACCACCGTCCTTGCACTTCATTCGATCCTGCGCTGGGCCATCGTCGCTGTGGCGATCATAGCCGCCGTCAAATTCTTCGTCGGCTGGCGGCGCGGCGGCGAGTTCGGCAAAATGGACCGCGGCCTGGCAGCCGGTTTCAGCGGCCTGATGGACCTGCAGGTGCTGCTCGGCTTCGTTTACTTCTTCTGGAATGGGTTCGCCGGGGGCGGTTTCCCGTCCTATCGCATCGAGCACCTCGTCACCATGCTGATCGCGGCCGCGGTCGGCCATCTTCCTTCACGCTGGAAGAGTCTCGACAATCCGACGCGCTTCCGCCGCGCGTTGTACGTCGTCCTCGGTGTGCTGGCAATCGTCTTCGTCGGCGTGGGACGCCTGCCCGGCGGTTGGACGCGGTAGAAAAAGCGAGTCTTTCATCCGCGAATCCTTCGACGGGCTCAGGACAGGTTTTCGCTAATCTTCGCGAATGGGGTTGTTAAATTCGCGAGAATTCGCACAGATTAGCGGATAAATCAATTGGTAGTGGCTCAAAGTAAGTGGCGATCCTCAACGCGAATTTCGCAAATATGCGAATGCCGCGAATTCCATCTTGATTTATTCGCAAAATTTGCCAATTCGCGCCATTCGCGTTCCAAGATTGAAGGTCGTATCTCGGCATCACTTACAA
>JBFMCC010000025.1:0-74162 GCA_040754535.1 Chloroflexota bacterium | reverse complement strand
GAATGGCACAGGCTTGATGGATTACCGCGCAAGATTCTATTCGCCTTATCTTAACCGCTTTATTCAGCCGGATACCATCATTCCGAATCCGTCCAGTCCGCAGAGCTGGAATAGGTATAGCTACGTAATGAACTCTCCGGTCAATTTGAGCGACCCATCTGGTCACGGGCCAGCCTGTGCGGGGCTTACTGGATACAGATGCGGAATCCGCCTTAGAAAAGTGGCGACATCAAGTGGTTCCGAACCAGGAGACATGTGTGATCGTGGATACAGGAGTTGCTTTTTGAGGACATACACTTTGGCTGGTTTAATGCTACAAAGTCCGTTGCTGTGGGATACGAGACCCCGTTGGTTCTTTGGATATGGATCTAATACGGGTATCGGCCTTGGAAAGATCCATGATGACGAAATGGAAAGTACCGACGAACGCAATGGCGGACTTGGACTTAGAGCACCGGGCTCTTGTACTGCATCGAGTTGCCCAATCGATCAAGCCGATCCCCACGTTGCTTTTGAAGCAATGGAAAGAAGAATCTCCATAAATTTGGAGGCATGTAGCGCGCACAAATGCACGGAAACCGACATGTTTCTTACAGCGGCCCTAGCACAAAACGCACCATCGATTACTCCAAGAATGATTGATTTTGCTTTTGGAGCAAATAGAGCAGATAAGGGCCCAACTGCCCTGGATTGGAAAGGCTACCTTACTGGCCCAGATCAAAAAGGCGATCTCGGTTATAACGTGATGTTGATCCAAAATTACAAATCGATTGTGCTTTCATTGGCGAGGAAAGGCTATCCTGTCCCCAATGTAGATTGGGGCTTTGTGGACCGGTTGCTCGGAGCAATTGCACCGCCACCAGTACCACTGATGCCATAGGTAAAAGATTGGGAGCGAAAAGCATGAAAAACAAACCCATAATGTTGATTCATATTTCATTTATTATTCTGGTTTTGTCATCTATAGTATATCTGTATCTATCATTAGCAGAGCGTCCAAGAGAGACGCCAAGCTTAGGTAATTTTACTGCTACTGGAACATACGCGATTGACTCTGAAAACCTTCTCGTCTCTATAAACAATAAAAACCTAGATGTTTTTCTACCTGTAATAAAAACTCCAGAAGAACCGTTGCTGGCTGAACCAGTAGGGTGGTTGCAGGAGGATTATCTCAAAATTGCCAATGCATTGTCTATGTTCGTGTGGAATGAATCCTTAGACGGTTGGAGTATTTATCGTATGGACTTCCAGGCAAGTTGTCGGGAGGTTCAAAATGGGTTTAATTGGGCAGATTTCTATTTTTATAAGGAAATTTCCATAGACGGAAAAAGATACTATTCTGTGCGTGGGGTTTTCATAAATCCAGAATTTGGTTATGTAATGTGGGGAGACAATACCTATTCTCGTCCAATTATTGGTTGGAAACACATTGATATTAACGCCCTTACGGTCACCGCTGAAGAGGCACTGGTAAAGGCTGAAGAGAAAGGTGGGAATGCGGTTCGGTTATCTGTAAATAATGCATGTCACGTCTTTGTTGAAATGTATCCTGAGAATAATAGCTATTATGATTGGGATGTTAGATATGAAGGGAATGTTGAGTTTCTATATGATGCTGACCTAAGAAGTCGCTCTCATTTCCGCATAAAATACAAGTAATCTCGCTCGGCGTGGGACTTCGCGAAGCATCCGCCGAGGCCAGACCGTTGCCCTGCGCGACGATTCAGGATTACAATATCTTTTGACCGATCATGCTTCGACAGGCTCAGCACAGGCCTGGGATCCGTGGTTGCGGTCACCAATGCCAGCGGCACCTTAACATCCCAACAGCGATATCTTCCCTTCGGCGAAGTGCGCACCATCTCCAACTCCCCCATCACAATCTTAGTCCTGCCCAACAATCCTTACCTACCAACGCCCTGAATGAATCCCAATTCACGACTGTTTCCACCATTCAATCTCAGAGGACCCATGTCAAGAAATAACATACATCCAAGTATGGAGAGGCAAAAAACCATTGGCGTTCTTTTGAGCCTGATTCTCATTATAGGCATGAATTGTCGACTGACAATCCCTCTTGAAATACGCGCTCTTGAGCCGAAGGTTGGCACTGAAATCTCCCAACAGGACGGTCGCCTTGTTGACAACACAACAGTTGTTCCATCTAATACCAAGAGAATCTACTACGAATTTTTCCTTGATATTCCAGAAAATACGGATGTTTTGTTGGAGTTTAGATGGTATCGCAATGATGAAATCATTTATGCTTATTCAGGGAGATTTATTAGAGGCTACACAGTTGGATTTATCCAGCCTCAAGAAGGTTCGCTTGGCTTTTTGGCCGGGGAATACAAGGTTGAAGTCTGGTTTCTGAATACTATGCTAATAAACAGTTCATTTCAGGTCAAATAGATTCTCGCCCGGAACAACCTCGCTCAGTGTGGGTCTTCGCGAAGCATCCGCCGAGGGCTGACCGAAGGTCTCAGGCTCCCAAGAGCAGAACCCCTAAATCCCGGCACGGACGGAGCATTGCAATTGAGCCTGGTTCATCCAAGGCTACAATGAGGAGAATCGCATCGCCTCCATCTCCCGCCTGGACGGTCCGTGCGGAAGCGGGACCCCCACCCTGCCTCCCCCAAATCCGACGATTTATATCTTGAAACCGCATACAGAATATCTCTCGTCGTATTTGGGGGAGGTGCCCGCCGAAGGTCCCCGGCAGGGGGCGAAGCGGGCGGAGGGGGTCGGCACCACGCTCACCTCGACGAAAGCCTGCCGCTCCTGTTATCTTCGTCACCTTGTCCGCATCCCCAAGATTATATATAATATACAATATGACCCTGACAGACGAACACGCGGCCGAACTGCTTCAGCGGCGCTCCCTGCGCGATGAGGTCTTCGAGGTCCTGCACAAGCGCATCATCGCGGGAGCGGTCCCGCCCGGCGGTTGGCTGAGGCAGGAGGAGATCGCCTCGCAGTTGAACGTCAGCCAGACGCCGGTGCGCGAGGCGCTCGACCTGCTGGTCTCTGCCGGGCTGGCGGAGCGCGTGCCCTATCGCGGCGTGCGCGTGGTGGAGTTGACGGCCGAGGAGATCGTGGATGCTTACGGCCTGCGCCTCCTGCTGGAACCGGCCGCGGCGCGGCTGGCGGCCGAGAGGGCCGACCCGGCCCAGGTCGAGTCATTGAAGCGTCTGCACGAGAGAATGCGCGGACTGGTCACGCTGAACGACATGTCCGCGTTGCGGCAGTTGTCGCGCGAGTTCCACGAACGGATCGTGCGCGCCGCGGGCAGTCCGCTGTTGGCGCGGCTGTATCAGATGGTCGCCAACAATTTCCCCGATTGGATGTTGTACGAGGCGATGTTCCACCATCCCGAGGTTCTGGATGCCAGCCTGACGGGCGACCAGGACGAGCACCTGAGGCTGATCGAAGCGATCGCGGCGCGCGACCCCGAAGCGGCCGCCGTTGCCGCGCAGACTCACATCCTGGAACTCGGCAAGGACCTGCAGGCTTTCCTGAACATCCCCGCATCCCTGTTGAAAGAGAAGGAACGGCAATTCGCGCCGTTCCTTTTTTCGTAAACGCGGTTTCGGTACGGCGGCGACGGTCGAGTGCCTGAGAGGCGTATCGAGACCCGCCGCCTACTCAACCACCAAAAATACAAAGGAGCAACTATGTCGGAAGAACTTTTGCAGAAGATGGCGCAATCCATCATTGATGGCGACTCGGATGTCTCGGCCGAACTGGCGCGGCAGGCTATTGCCGAAGGCATGGACCCGCTGTTCGCCATCACTGAAGGCTATGTCGCGGGCATCAACAAGGTCGGCGACGCGTTCGCGGCGGGCGATGCCTTCCTGCCCGAACTGGTGATGGCAGGCGAGGCGATGAAAGCCGCGGTGGCCGTGCTCGAACCCGAACTGATGAAGAAGGGTACTGCGCGCAAGACCCTCGGCAAGGTGGTGATGGCAACCGTCGAGGGCGACATTCACGAGATCGGCAAGTCGCTCGTCTCCACGATGCTTTCGGCTTCGGGCTTCACCGTGGTGGACATGGGTGTGGACAACCCGTCCGACAAGATCATCGAGAAAGCGCTCGAAATTGACGCCGACATCATCGGCCTCTCGGCGTTGCTCACGACCACGATGATCCGCCAGAAGGAAGTCATCGAAAAGCTGGACGCGCGCGGCCTGCGCAAGAAGATCAAGGTCATGGTGGGCGGCGCGCCCGTGACCCGCGAATGGGTCCAGAAAATCGAGGCCGACGGCTACTCCGAGGATGCCATCGGCGCAGTGCAGGTTGCCAAGCAGTTGATGGGAGCGGAGTAAGGCGGGATTAATCTCGCCCTACGGGAGGGCCCATGTCCAAAAACATCAAATCCATTACTAACCCGAAACTAAAACTGGAGATTCTCACGCCAGCCGAAGTGAAGCAGATTCACGACGCGACGTTGCACATAATCGAACACGTCGGCGTGCGATTCCCGTCGAAGCGCGCCCTGGAAATCTGGGAGGCCAGCGGTGCGCAGGTGGATCGTGAAAAGAAAACCGTCCGCGTCAAGCCGCACATCATCGAGGAGGCCTTGAAGAAAGCGCCGCCTGTCTATCCGCTCGCGGCGCGCGACCCACAGCAGGATTTACCGCTGGACGGCAATCATGTCTACGTTGGCACGGACGGCTGCGGCGTGGAGGTCATTGACATCGAAACAGGCCAGCGCCGCATGTCCAAACTGGACGACGTGCGCGATATCGCCAGGATTGCAGACCGGACGGAAGAAGTGGCCTTCCACTGGGTGCCTGTCAGCGCGCAGGACATGCCGCCCGAAACGCGCGGCCTGCACGAGATCAAGACCATATGGGAGAACTCGACCAAGCACGTGCAGACCGAGTCCATTTACAACGAGCGCGAGGCGCGCGCCGCCATCGAAATGGCCGCGCTCATCGTCGGCGGAAAGGAGAACCTGCGCAAGCGGCCTGTCCTTTCGCTGATGCAGTGCTCCGCCCCGCCCCTCGGCCACGACGGCGGCTCCATCGATGCGGCCCTGCTGGCCGCGGAAGTCGGCATCCCGACCGGCTTCATGACCATGGCCGCCTGTCTCACAACGGGTCCCGCGACGCTGGCAGGCAACCTGGCGGTCGGCAACGCCGAGGTCATTGCAGGGACGGCGCTTCTGCAACTCGCGTATCCCGGCGCGCCGGTCTTTTATGCCGCGGCGCAGACCGCCTCCGATTTGCGGAGCGGCGCGTACACCGGCGGCGGCCCCGAGGACTTTCTCTTCGGCGCGGCCACCAACGTGCTCTCCGATTTCTACAATATCCCGCTCTCGATGGGATCGTTCGCCACCGGCGCGAAGGAACCGAACTGGCAGGCGGGCATCGAAAACTCGCTCTCGACCTTCATGGCCAGCATCGTCATGTCCGATATGCTGCTGGGAGTCGGGTTCCTGCACGGCTCGCGTATCTGGTCCTTCGCCGAGATGATGATGGACTGCGAGATCTTCGACATCATCCACAAGACCATGCAGGGCATCGTGGTGGATGACGAGACGCTGGCGCTGGAAGCCATCGCGGCAGTTGGTCCGGGCGGCAACTTCCTGGCGCAGAAACATACCAAGAAGCACATGCGCGACATCTTCCTGCCCGAGTTCATGGACCGTCGCCCGTACAACGAATGGGAAGCGAAACGGGACGATGCCCGCGATTGGGCGCTGGCCAAAGCGCGGCGCATCCTCACGGACCATCGGCCTGATCCGCTCGACCCGAAGATCTCTGAAGAGATGGCGAAGATCATCGCGCTCGAAGAGAAGAATCTGGTCCACGCTTAGAGGTAACCATGCGACCCAAACTCGAACTGCTCCCCCCCGAAATACTTGCCCGTATCCTCGACGAAGCCTTTCAGTTGATGCTCCAGCCGGGCGTCAAAGTCCAATCGGAGGAAGCGCGCCAACTGCTCGCCTCCGCGGGCGCGGATGTGGATGAGGCGGCGCAAGTCGTCCGCATACCGGAGAGACTCGTCCGCGCCGCGCTGGAAACCGCCCCGAAGGAGTTTTTCCTCTTCGACCGGCGCGGCCAACCCAAAGTCCGGTATGGAGGCGACGCGGTCCACTTCGACCCGGGCTCGTCCGCGGTCCACATCCTCGATCCCGATACGGGCGAACACGTCCCGTCCGAGACGAAGGACCTGGCGCGTCTCGTCAAGATCGCGGAAATGCTGCCGCAATACGACGCGCAGTCCACTGCGGTGGTGTGCAACGAGGTCGCAAAAGAGATCGGCGACCTGTATCGGTTATACGTGGTCTTGATGCTGTCGGAAAAACCCATCGTAACGGGCGCGTTCTCGAACAAGAACCCGCAGGCGATGTTCGATATGCTGGCAATCTTCGCCGGCGGGCGGAAGGGGCTGGCCGAAAAGCCGCAGGCCGTGTTCGACGTGTGCCCCTCCCCGCCGTTGATCTGGTCCTCGTTCGGCGCAGGGAATTTGATTCAACTGGCGCGCGCCGGTGTGCCCGCTGAAATTGTGTCCATGCCGCTGGCCGGCGCGGGCGCGCCGGTGACATTGCTCGGCTCGATTGTCCAGCACGCCGCGGAGTGCCTGAGCGGAATAACGATTCACCAACTGGCGCAACCCGGCTCACCCATCGTCTGGGGCGGCGCGCCGGCCATCTTCGACATGCGCAAAGGCGGGACGCCGATGGGCGCTATCGAAACCGCCATGCTCGATGCTGGCTACGCGCAGGTGGGCAAATCTCTCGACCTACCGACACATGGCTACCTGTGCGCGACCGACACCAAGGTCATTGACGCGCAGTCCGGCCTCGAAAGCGGCATGACCGCGCTGGTCGGCGCGCTGGCAGGTATCAACATGATCTCCGGCGCGGGCATGCTGGACTTCCTGGCCTGTCACAGCCCCGAAAAACTGACCATTGACGCCGAGGTCGTCGGCATGGTCAAGCGTTTGCTCGATGGGGTCGAGGTCCGCACCGAGACGCTCGCCACTGCGTTCTACGAGGGCATTAATTTCAAGGCCGATTTCCTGAAACAGCGCATCACGCGCGACCTGTTCCCGAAGGAGCAATACCTGCCCTCCGCCGTCATTGACCGCGACTCGATCCGCGGCTGGCAGAACAGCGGCGCGCAGAATACGTTTCAGAGGGCCAAAGCCCGCGCCGACGAACTGGTGGGCAAGTACCAACAGCCCGATGTCGCCCGCGAACACGAAAAGGAGTTGACCGACATGGTCGCCGCGCTGGCGCGGGAAGCGGGTATGGAACAACTACCCGTAGTCCCGACTTAAGTCGGTGCCACCCGCCAGAGGAAACATGCTCGACTTCGACACCTTTTTGCGCATCCCGTACATTGACCCGTACAACGGCTTCGACCTGTCGCCGGACGGGACGAAAGCCGCGGTGGCGTGGAACCTCAGCGGCCAATGGGAGATTTATGAACTTGACCTCCGCAACGTAGGACAAGTTGCCAATTTGTTCAAGGGTCCCGGCGGCAAGTTCGCGCCGCGCTACTCGCCGGACGGAACGCGCATCGCCTGGGCGCTCGACCTGGACGGCAGTGAGAACTTCCACATCGTCATTCACGATTTCAAAACGGGCGAGTCGCGCGACCTCACGCCCAGTGTTCCTTATGCCATCCAGCCGTCCTTCGCTTGGTCACCGGACGGCAAACGGATTGCCTACCTCGCGGATAAAAACGGCCGATTCGATGTCTTTGTCTTCGACACGGATGGAAGCAACGACCGTTTGCTCTTCTCGCCCGGCGGGCCGGCCTATCAGGTCAAGTGGTCGCCCGATAGCCGCCACCTCGCGGTCACGGCCGAGATGGAAGGCCAGAATCATGGCACATTCGTCGTCCCGCTGGACGGCGGCGAAGCAAAACGCGTCGGCGGCGTCATGGACGCGCATTACCCGGCCTGGTCGCCGGATTCCAAATCTCTCGCGTTTGCGTCCAATGCAAGCGGCTGGTCGCAGATCGGTGTCTACCATCTCGACAGCGGCGAGATCAACTGGCTCACCAACGGCGCGCACAATTCCACGACCCCGGCCTTCGCGCCGGACGGAAAGACCCTCGCCTGGGTGCGCGCGGTGGGCGCGGACACCCGCCTCGAGGTCCGTCGCGCGGACGGAAGCACGCATCTCGCGCGGACCGAGGCAGGGTTCCTCCATCCGCCGCGTTTCTCCCCCGACGGCGAATCCGTTTACTTCCCCTTCGAGAGTCCATGCCACCCCGTTGATTTGTGGCGATACAACGTCGTAAGTGAAACATTCGAGGCCGTCACACGGTCCCTGCCGCCCGAATTGAAGGCCGACGATTTCATCATGCCGGAGGAGATTACCTACCCCGGCATGGACGGCACGCCCGTGCCTGCTATTTTATACAAGCCGAAGAACGCCGGACTGAACAACCCCGGCGTGGTGTACATTCACGGCGGACCGACCTGGCACATCTCATTTCTCTGGTACCCGATCATGAGTCACATGGCTGCGCGCGGCTGGACGGTCATCGCGCCTAACTACCGCGGCTCCACCGGCTACGGCCTCGCCTGGCAGACGGCCAACCGCTTCGAATTGGGCCGCCTCGACAGCGACGATTGCGCCGCGGCCGCTTTTTATCTTGCAAAATCAGGTTTAGCCGACCCTGCGAAAATCGGGGTGACCGGCCGCAGTCACGGCGGCTACCTGACCATGACCTGTCTGACGCGCAACCCCGAATTGTTCGCGGTCGGCTCGGCGGTCGTCCCGTTCCTCAACTGGTTCACCGGTCACGAAAACTCGCGCGACGACCTCCAGCACTGGGACATCGAAAACATGGGCGACCCGACCACGAACCGCGACCTCTGGCATGAGCGCTCGCCCTATTTTCACCTCGACCGCATCGAAGCGCCCGTCCAGTTGATCTGCGGCGAGACCGACCCGCGCTGTCCGGCTTCCGAGTCCCTCGCAGCGCGCGATAAACTGGTCGAACTCGGCCGCGAGGTGGAGTTGTTGCTTTATAAAAACGAAGGTCACGCGTTCCTGGATGTGAATAACGTGGTCGATTCCGAAGTGAAACGCGTTGCCTTTCTCGCGAAGGCGCTGGAGGCCTGACATGTTTCTCTTGTCCGCAGAATCCATCGAGGCGATGCACGCCGCCACGCTTCGCGTCCTGAACGAAACAGGTATCGTCCTCAACCACGCCGCCGGGCGGGACCTGTTGACCGCGCACGGCGCGAAAATCGGAAAGAACGAACGCATACTCCTGCCGCCCGAACTGGTGGAGAAATGCATCGAGCAGGCAGGCAGGCGCGTCACCATTCGCGGGCGCGGCGGCACGAACAAAACCCTCGGCGATGGAAATCTCTACTTCCACAACCTCGGCGGCGCGCGGGATGTCATCGATCCCACCAATGGAACCAAACGTTTCGCCACTATTCAGGACGTCCGCGATGCGGCGCGACTGCTCGACGCACTGGAAAACTGTCACACCATCACGCCCTTCTTCACGCCGCAGGACGTGCCTGGCGATCTGATGTCTCTGGCAATGTACCGTCACGCCATCCCTTACACCACCAAGCCTTTGCAGGGTCCCGGCGTGCAATACGCGCCCGAGGCGCGCGCCGCCGTCCGCATGGCGGAGGTGCTTGGCGAACCGCGCGAGGTCCTCACCCTCGCGGTCTCGCCCGTCAGCCCGCTAACCATCCCCGCCCACGAAGTGGACGCCATCCTCGAGATCGCCCGCCTCGGCATCGCCTTTGGCCCCCTTCCCTGCCCGACGGCCGGCGCGACCGCGCCCATGTCCATTGCGGGCGCGCTGGCCCAGCAAAACGCCGAAGTGTTGATGTGCGTCGTGCTGGCCGAACTCGTCCAGCCGGGACTGCCGATCATCTACTGCGGGCGGCTGGCGATGATGGAAGCGCGCACCGGAATCTCGGTCTGGGGCGGAATCGAACTCGCCCTCGCCTCCGCCGCGACCGTCCAGCTGGGTCACCGTTATGGATTCCCGGTCAACGTCTACGGCTTTTCCACCAACTCACACAGCCTCGAGCTGCAAAACGGCTTCGAGCGCGGACTGAACGCCCTGCTCCCCGCCCTGGCCGGCGCGGACGAACTCTCCGGCATCGGCGAGATGGAGGCAGGCGTGAGCGGTTCGTACGCGCAGATGGTCGCGGACAACGAATTCGCCGCCAGCATCCTGCGCGCCCGCCGCGGCTTCGAGGTCACCGATGACTCATTGGCCGTGGAATTATTCGATCCCGTGATGGACGGCTCGCGCAATTTCCTCGGTCAGAAACATACGATGAAATACCTCAAAGCGGGCGAGGTCCTTCTGACGAAACTATCCGAGCGCGGCACCTGGGAGACCTGGGAGCGCGAGGGCAGGCCCGAACTTGCCCGCCGCGCCCAGGCCGAGGCGGAACGGATTTTACGTGAACATCAAGTACAACCTTTGGAAGACCCACAGGAGCGCGAACTGGATAAAATATTATCAGCCGCAGAAATAGAAATGGCAAAGAAATAGGTATTTATTGGTGAGAGACATGCTTAAACAAGCCCACGCAATCACTGAAGAACTGATCGAATGGCGGCGCGACTTCCACATGCACCCGGAGATCGGCTTCGACGTGCATCGCACCGCTGGCGTCGTCGCCGACGCGCTGGAGAAGATGGGCTACCGCGTCACGCGCGGCGTCGGCAGGACCGGCGTGGTGGCCGAGATCGGCGAGGGCGGCCGCTTGGTCGCCATCCGCGCCGACATGGACGCCCTGCCCATCCTCGAAATGAACACGACCGATTACGTCTCGCAGAATCAAGGAGCCATGCACGCCTGCGGCCACGACTCGCACACTGCAATGGCGCTGGGCGCGGCGGACATTTTACGAAAAGAGAAATTCGAAGGGCGGATTCGCTTCCTTTTCCAGCCTTCGGAGGAAGTGGCGGACGCGGAGGGCTTCAGCGGCGCACAGCGCATGGCGCAGGACGGCGCGATGGAGGGCGTGGACTACGTCATCGCCCAGCACGTGGACCCGCACGCGCCGGTCGGGACAATCGGCATCAACGCGGGTCCTGCCTCGGCCGGTATCGATTCGTGGTTCGCCGAGATCCGCGGCGTCGGCGGGCACGGCGCGTATCCGCACACGACCATTGACGCCTTCTACCTGACGGCGCACGTGATGCTTGCCCTGAACGCGATCGTCTCGCGGCGGTTGAATCCGTTCGAACCTGCGGTCGTGAGCATCGGCTCGATTCACGGCGGACACACGGAAAATGTGATTCCCGAAAGCGTGAGAATCACCGGCACGTTGCGATATATGAATGTGGACCTGCACCAACAGATGCGCGCCGAGATCGAACGCGCCTTTGAAATTGCCCGCACACTTGGCGGGGATTTCAGTATAAAATTCGAGTACGGCGGCCCGCCGATGGTCAACGACGAGAAGGTCTCCGCCCTGATCGAGCGCGTGGGCACGGACATCCTGGGGCAGGCAAACGTGCACGAGATCGAACGGACGATGGGCGCGGAGGACTTCGGCGCGTTCCTCGAACACGCCCCAGGCGCTATGTTCACATTAGGGACGGGCGGCAGACCGGAAACGGAATTTCCGCCTCACAACCCGCGCTTCGACATTGACGAGCGCGCCCTGCCAATCGGCGCGGCGATGCTGGTCGAGTCGGCGCTCAGACTTTTGAAGGAGCAATGATTGTTCCGGGGAGGGAACACCCATGCACACAACTTTGAAGGGCAAGAGCAAGGAAGTCACCATCGGGATCGACCGGCCGTTCGTCATCATCGGCGAAAAGATCAACCCGACCGGCAACAAGAAACTGGCCGCCGCGCTGACCGAGGGCAATCTGGACTTCGTCCGGGCGCTGGCCCAGCGGCAGGTCGCCTGGGGCGCGGATGCGCTGGACGTCAACGTCGGCGTGCCGGGGCTGGACGAGATTGGCATGATCGCAAAAGTGGTCGAGACCGTCGCCTCGGTCGCGGATGTGCCGTTGTGTATCGACTCGAACAGCCCGCAGGTGCTCGAAGCGGGACTCAAAGCCGCGCCGGGCAAGCCGCTGGTGAACTCGGTCAACGCCGAGGAAAAGTCATTGAGCGGAATCCTGCCCATCGTCAAGGAACGAGGCGCCGCGGTCATCGGCCTGACGTTCGACGAGAACGGCATCCCTAAAACCGCAGAGGAAAGAGTCGCCGCGGCCGAGAAGATCATCGAGCGCGCCGCGAAGCACGGCATCCCCCTCGAAGACGTCGTCATTGACCCGCTGGTGATGACTGTGGGGGCCGACAGCAAGGCCGCGTTGGTGACGCTGCAAACCATCGAAATGCTGCGGCGCGAGTTCGGCGTCAACATCAACCTGGGCGCGAGCAACGTCTCCTTCGGCCTGCCCGACCGCCACACCGCCAACCAGACTTTCCTCGGGCTGGCCATTCAGGCAGGCGCGACCTGCTCCATCACCGACCCGATCAAACTCGGCCAGACCATCCGCGCCGCGGACCTCCTGCTGGGGCGCGACGATTACGCCATGCGCTACATCAAATACTTCCGCTCGGCTGAGAAACTGAAAGAACAGGAAGCAGTAAAATAGTGTTCACGCCGCGCTGAACGGAGGGCCGAATGCAAGCAGAGGCCCGCAGACGAAGCGCGGATTTCAAGGACGACTTTTAGAGGTAACCATGCGCCTTCTCATTCTCTCCTGCGAATCCCTTGCCCGCGCCGCGTACGGCGCGGCCGCCCGCTCGCCGCACATCGTGGACGTGACCATCGTCCCGCGCAACAAGCACCAGCCGCTCGACATCCGTTCGCGCCTTCAAGGACTGATTGACGAGGCCGAAGGCAAAGACTTCGAGGCGGTCGGCCTCGTTTACGGCCTGTGCGGTCACGCTACTGCCAATCTCACCGCGCGGGGCATTCCGCTCGTCATCCCGCGCGCCCACGATTGCATCACCCTCCATCTCGGCTCCCGCTCCAATCACGAAGAAAAATTGAAAGAGGAGCCTGCCACTTATTGGTTCGCGCAGGATTACATGGAACGCGTGCAGGGTATCAACGCCGCGCTGGCCATGGGTCAGGGCAACGACGAAGAGATGAAGACCATGTACAACGATTTCTTCCACAAATACGGCAAGGCCAAAGCGGATCGGATGATGTCGGTGATGGGCTCGTGGCTGAACAATTACAGGCGCGCCGTCTTTCTGACGACCGACTCCAGCACCGACACCCGCGTCGAGGCGGATGCGCGCGCCCAGGCCGAAAAACGCGGCTGGAGATTCGAGCGCCTCCGCGCGGACTTCAGCCTGGTCCAGCGACTCTGCAACGGCGACTGGGCCGAGGAAGATTTCCTCGTCGTGCCGCCCGGCAAGACCACACAGACGACCTATGACAACGACATTCTCAAGGCAGAGTGAAGAGAAAAGCGAAAAACGCAACCATGGCTAACGCCTGACCATCAGACCATTCGACTATCCGACTACATGACCACCTGCCACATTGACATCCAGCCCATCGGCCGAAGAATGGACGTGCCCGAAGGCATCAATCTCCTCGACGCCTGTCAGCAGGCGGGCGTGGAACTGGTCGCGGTGTGCGGCGGCGCGGGCGTGTGCGGCACATGCCGCGTCCGACTCTTGAAGGGACAACTTACAGAAGTCACTGCCTCCGAAATTGACGAACTGGGCGAAGGCGATCTCGCCGCGGGGTATCGCCAGGCCTGCCAGGTGGAGGTGTTGTCGGATATCGTCATCGAGATTCCGCCCGAATCCCTCAGCGCGCCGCAGAGACTCTCCATCGAAGGCCGCGAGACCGACTTCGAGTGGAATCGCTCCGTCATCGAAACGTACGATGTCAAAGTGGAACCTGCCACACTGACAGATTTACGCCCCGACACGACGCGCATCCTGGACGCCCTTCGTCAAAACGGAGGGCCGTTCGACCTGCCCCTGGATGAACCGTACGAACTGCGCTTCGATTCGGAGGCGGTGAAATCCCTCGCCCCTCTTCTCCGAAACAACGACTGGCGCGCCCGCGTCGTGATCCGCAACGAAGACGAAGTGGTCGCATTTCTGCCGGCCGGGACGCGCGTCTACGGCCTCGCGGTGGACATCGGCACGACCAAGGTGGCCGCGTATCTCATTGACATGGAAACAGGCGAGACGGTCGCCAAATCGGGCGCGATGAATCCACAGATCGCCTACGGCGAAGACATCATCAGCCGCATCCGTTACATCAACGACCGTCCCGACGGACTCAGAACCCTGCAGGGACGCATCGTCGAAACGCTCAACAACCTGCTCGACGAATTGCAAAAAGAGGCGAAGATGGCGCGCGAACAGGTGGTCGAAGCCGTGATCGTCGGCAACACGGCCATGCACCACATCTTCGCGGGACTGCCCGTTAAGCAATTGGGCGACTCGCCGTACATGGCGACCGTCGGCGAAGCGATGAACATCAAGGCGCGCGATCTCGGCTTGAAACTCGCCGCGGGCGGGACGGTTTACCTGCCGCCGAACATCGCGGGCTTCGTCGGCGCGGACCACGTGGCCATGCTCGTCGGCGCGGGATTGCACCATGTAAACGAAACCATCGTCGCTCTCGACATCGGCACGAACACCGAACTCAGCCTCTATCACAAAGGCCGTCACTGGACCTGCTCCTGCCCGTCGGGTCCCGCCTTCGAGGGCGCGCACATCGAGGACGGGATGCGCGCCGCCCCGGGCGCGGTCGAACGCGTGCGCCTCGAAGGCGACGAGGTCCAAGTCCACACCATCGGCAACGTGGACGCGGTCGGCATCTGCGGCTCGGGTATCCTGGACGCGATCGCCGAATGTCAAAAAGCGGGACTGCTCACCCCCAAAGGTGCGTTCACGGGAGCGCACCCGCGCCTGCGCGGCAGCGGCACCGCGGCCGCATTCGTGCTGGTGCCCGCCGCGAGGTCCAAGACGGGACGCGATGTGCGGATGACGCGCAAGGATGTCAACGAAATTCAACTCGCCAAGGGCGCGGTCCGCGCCGGGGCGGAGGCGTTGCTCGATGTCGCGGGCATCAAAGCGGACGAACTCGACCAGATCATCCTGGCGGGCGCGTTCGGGACGTATCTCGACCTCGACAGCGCGGTCGCCATCGGCATGCTGCCGCGGGCAGAACGGACGCGGTACCAGCAGATCGGCAACGCCGCGGGGACGGGCGCGCGTCGCATGCTGGTGGCGCGCGATCAGCGCGAGATCGCCGAGAGCATCGCCCGCGAGGTGGAATTCGTGGAACTTGCCAAGCATCCGCAATTCACGAAAATCTATTCACAGGCTCTGCTCTTACAATAGTGTCCCTCGTCCTCTTTGATTACGACGGCGTCCTGGCCGACACCCTGAACGACATGCTTCTCTTTGCCCAGCAGGTTTGCGACGAGTTGGGGGTGAAACATACCGTAACCCGCGAAGATCTGAATTCGCTGGAAACCATGTCCTTCGCGGAGTATGGCCGCCAACTGGAAGTTCCCGAACCGCTGGTGGATGAGTTTGTCCGCCGCTGTCTGAAACGATTTAATGAAAAAGCCTCCCCGCCTGACATTTTCAGCGGATTGGATCAGGCCATACAAGAATTATCCCGCAACCATACACTCGCAATCGTCTCTGGAAACACAACACAAAACATAAAAGCCTTTCTCGCTGCACACAGACTCGACGGATGCTTCCAGGCAATCTTCGGAGTAGATACGCCGGGAAGTAAACACGAGAAAATCGAACAGGCGCGGCGGCAGTTGGCAGAGAAAGGCGAATCCATTTTCATGGTGGGCGACTCGTTGAGCGACATTCGCGCCGCCGAAAAGACATCCGCCAAAAGCATTGCCGTGAGTTGGGGACACCAAAGCGCGGAAAAGTTGCTGTCAGTGAAGCCCGATTATCTGATCCATTCTCCGTGGGAATTGTTGGAGATTCTCTGATCCCCTTATGAAATTGGGACGCGGAAAACGCGGATTGACATGGAGTGAAAAGCGGAAACGCTTTTTTCCGCGCTTGTCCGTGTGCTCCGCGTCCGTTTTCTAAAAACCCATACCATCCTCTGAATGATAGCGACTACGAGAACGAAAACGCCCTCTCGCGAGGGCGTGAGGGGGCCTGATCCCCAAAGGGGACGCTGTGGGGGTCGAACCCATATCATCCCCCAATGGGGGCAACCACTTGAACAACAAACGCCCTCCTGCAAGGGCGTTCATCGGTGGGGAGCCTGATGGGGGTCGAACCCACAACCACTTGATCCACAGTCAAGTGCTCTGCCATTGAGCTACAGGCTCCATATCGAGCGGGCGGGATTATATCATCAGGATTTTATCTGTGCAAGAATCCTGCGAATGGTCTCCGCCGCGGCCCCACGCGGGACGATGACCTGCTCGCCGTCCGTCAAATTCTTCACGGCGGCCTGACCCTTCGCCGCCTCGTCGGGGCCAATCGTGACCGCGACCCTCATCTTCATCTTGTCCGCGAATTTGAATTGCTTCGGCAGTTTCGCGGGTTCAGGGTAAACCATCACGTTCAAGCCAGCGCGCCGCAATTCCGCGGCCAGCGCGCAGGATATCAGCAACAGGGATTCGTCGAAGACCGTCACCAGCACAGGCGCGGGGCTGGGCGCGAACTCAGGAACCAGTCCGTTCTCCTGCAAAATGATGCCGATGACCACATCGCCCATGGCAAAACCCGTCGCAGGGAGCGGATCGCCGCCTACGTCGGCCATCAGATTGTCGTAGCGCCCCCCGCCGAGGATGGCGCGCCGTACCGAGCCGCCGGTATCGAAGGCCTCGAAGACGATTCCCGTGTAGTACAACAGGCCGCGCGTGATGTTCGGATCGAATTTGACATATTCCTTCACGCCCAGCGCTTCCAGCGCGGCGAAGAGGCGCGTCAACTCGGGGCTGGTCGTCCACAAGTCGAAGTCGGAGAGGAACGTTTTGAGGCCGTCGAGTTGTTTTTGGGTGAGGCCGATTTCCAGCGCATACGCGTCCCATTTGGACGCGTCCATCTTGGAGCGGCGGTCAATCAGATTGAGCGTATCCACTCTCTTTTCGGAAGGAACGCCGAGCGCGTCGAACTGGGAATTGACGAGGCGGCGGTCATTCACGTAAACGGCGGCCCGCGCCGGGTCCAGGCCGACCGAGCGCAGGAATGTCGCCGCGACCGCGATGAGTTCCGCGTCCGCTTCGGGAGAGTCCGCGCCGAGCAGGTCGACATTCCACTGGAAGAATTCGCGGGTGCGTCCGCGTTGCGGCTGTTCGTAGCGCCAGAACGGACCGAACGACCACCAGCGGACGGGGAAGGTCAGCGAGCCCTGCCGCGCCGCGACCATGCGCGCCAGGCTGGGCGTGAGTTCGGGGCGAAGCGTGACCTCGTCGCCGCCTCGGTCGGTGAAAACGAAGGATTGTTTTTTGACCAGTTCCTCGCCCGATTTGGCCGCGTAGAGCGCAATGGGTTCGATGAAGGGCGCGTCCCATTCCACGTAGCCGAAGGCCTCCGATGCGGCGCGCACCTTTTCGTTGATGAAGTTGCGCAGGGCCATCGCCTCTGGATAGAACTCACGCGTCCCCTTAACGGGTTGGATTTTTGAGGCCATTTCATCTCCGTTTACACCGCCCTTCGACTGCGCCGCTTCGCGGCTCCGCTCAGGGCTGTGTTAAATATGTCAAAATTCAATTGCTGAATTTTACTGCAATTTTGGTATAATTTCTGCAACCAGGAAAAGAGGCAAGAATGAAATCACGCGCCGTGCAAGTCACTCGCTGGGTTTTCTATCTGCTGGCCGTGCTCTGGCTGATAGTGGGAATCAACTATCTGGGGCAAAGCGACGGCAGCATTATCTTCTACGTATTCGCAGGCTTGATGTTCGCTAATATTTTCGTATTCATTGTGCTGGGTATGAACATCACTAAAAAGCCCGCGTACTGGCTGGGCGTGGCTGTGCTCGCCATCTGCATCGTCCTGACCATCTTTGACCAGTTCGGTCTCGCCGACTTCATCGCGCTCGTGCTCTTCATCGTACCGCTCGCACTTATGCTCGCCAGACGCAATCAATTCCTTCAGGAGACTCCATGAAAATCAACTATCAGGAAACCAGCAGGGATCTGCTCACCCGTATCGACATCCATGAAAAATACGGCTCGGCCAATATAGACGAATGGACGAACGACCTGCTCCAGCCGCGGGCGGGCATGGACATCCTCGATGTCGGCTGCGGCGCGGGGAAACTGTGCTTCCTGTTCGACGATTATACTAAAGGTCAGGCGAAAATCATCGGCGGCGATTTTTCGGAGGAACTGCTCGACAAGGCGCGCGCCAAAAACGCGGCGCGCGGCTCGGAGATCGAATTCGAATTCCTCGACTTCAACAAACCGTTCCGCTTCGCGGACGGGACCTTCGACCTCTGCACCTCCGCCTTCGCCATCTACTACGCCTCCGATCTGGACTTTACGTTTGGCGAGGCCCACCGAGTGCTTCGTCCCGGCGGACGGCTCTTCGTCTCCGGCCCACTGCCCGAAAACAAGCAGATGTTCTACGACATCATCAAGGAAGCCACGAACGCGACCATCCCGCCCATGCCCGGCTCCAGCCGTTTCAAGGGCGACATTTTCAACACCATCAGCAGAATCTTCGCCAGGACCGAACTGCACAAGTTCGAGAACCATCTCACCTTCCCCGAGGTCGCGCCGTTCATCGAATACGTCCGCGCCTCGTTGAGCGAAGACCGCAAACTGTGGACCTCCATGTTCAACAACCGCGAGGAGTACGAAGCGCTGATTGGCAGGATCGAATCTGTGGCAAAGAAATGGTTCGACCGCGACGGCAAACTTGTGATGACGAAAGTTGTCGGCGGGATTCTCGCCACGAAGTAAGGGCACAGCGGGGACCGCGGCAGATAAAGACATTCAATCTGCCGCCGTGCCCCTACGAGGCATCATGAACTTCTTCGGCAAACGCGTTCTCTTTCTCGGCGCACACCCGGACGATATCGAACTGGGCTGCGGCGCGCTCCTGTACCACATCAAAAACCAGACCGACGTTCTGTGCGTCACCCTGTCGGACAACCAGAAGAATCCCTCACTCAAGAATATCGTCGGGGAACACTACAAGAGCATGGCGGTTCTGGGCGTTCCGAAGGAAAAGGTCGTCGTGCAGGAATTCATCACGCGCAAATTCCCCGACATGCGGCAGGAGATCTTGGAATACCTCTTGGAGATCCGCCGCGAATACAAGCCCGAAATCGTCTTCACCCACTCGCGGCAGGACATTCACCAGGATCACAACGTGGTGACCGAGGAAGCCCTGCGCGCGTATCGCGGCATCACCGTGCTGGGATACGACGTGGTGCGCTCCTCCTACGATTTCTTCCCTCACTTCCTGGTCGAGGTGACGAAGGGAGACGTCGAAAAGAAAATCGAGGCCCTCTCGCAATATGAGACCTATCACGAAAAGTACTACTTCGATGCGGAACTCCTGCGCGCCACCATGGTCCGTCACGGCGCGCTGGCGGAGCGTCCATTTGCGGAAGGATTCGACATCTTGAGAATCGTTGGAAACTTTACAAGGTAACGGAGACTGACATGACGCGGTATCGCATCACATACTGGAAAGAAATTCCCTCATCGTTCACCGTCGAAGGAGACGGGCGGACGGTCAAGAAGCAGCTCTCGCAGAAGATCCAGAACCTGATCGACGCGTACGCGATGGCGCTCGGTCTCATCTCGACCACGGACTACAGCGCTCAGTACCGCCGCGGAGACTGGACCGAGCGAGAAGGCTCGCCCGAAGAGGCGGCCGAAGCGCTCCTCGCGGAACTGGAGGCGGAGTTTGCAAACTTCGAAGTTCCAAGACGAAACAACTCATGAGAAATCAAAAAGTCCCTGTCATGCGACGGGGACTTTCGTTATTCACTCCTTCGGTATCCCCACCTGTATCATCCCATCCACCACTTTCACAGGATAGGCGGGAATGTCCACTACGGCGGGCATTTGCATCACCTTCCCTGTGCGGATATCGAACTCCGCGCCGTGCCGCGGGCAGACGATATTGTAGCCTTCGAGATCGCCCTCTCCCACTGGGCCGTCATCGTGAGAGCAGACATCGCCAATCGCAAATAACTGGCCTACGATATTGAATATCACAAGAGTCTTGTCGCCCACATCCACAAAGAGACGCTCGCCGTTCGGGAGTTCGGAGGCGGGAGCGATTTCGACGAATTCGATTTTGGTCTCATCCAGAGTTGTGTAGTTGTACATGAAGGTGCCTATTCAGAAATATCAAAATAAATCGTTGCATAGTAGCACATCGGATCGCAATGTTCACCGTTTGGGTAACTGATCTGATAATCGGGATGAAAAGTTTTTGTAATTCGCTGTCCATTGAAGAAATCTACGGTCACAGTTAACTTTTCTGGCGGCTTGTCAGAATGGCTTTGTGAATCAATCTGCTCAAAAAATGCGCCATACTCCGTACAAGAATCGCCAGGGAAATCATCCCTGCGCACCGGGAAAAGTGTAAAGCACGATACGCTCCTTTTCCCTGATGGAAAATCAACTTCGACGCTGTAGCTGTCTGGTATTTCTCCAACCAGTATGATATGAACCCCATCACCAAGGCAGCCCACCAACGTACAAAATTGGTCCGTAACCAGCGGACCAATTAGCATCAACACAACGATGGCCGCGCCCGTCAAAAGCAAAACTCCCCCAAAGACAAAAGGAAAAGTCCTCTTATTTTTATTCCACCAATTCATCACTTGCCTCCCCCAATCCGTAGACCCCTGCCTTCAACACCTTGAGCGAGAGCAAAGCGCACTTCAAGCGGACGGGACCGAGGTCAATGCCAAGCATGTCGAGGATATCCTGTCTTGTCAGTTTCTTCACTTCCTCGATAGATTTGCCGATGATGGATTCCATCAGCAGATCCGCGGAGGCCTGCGAGATGGCGCAGCCATGACCATCGAAGCGCGCGTCACCGACCTTGCCGTCCGCATCCACGCGCAGGTCAATTTGGATGTGGTCGCCGCACAGGGGATTGTTGTCCGCGAAGGAAATATCGTGCGGGTCAAGGTGTCCGCGGTAGGAGGGGTTCTTGTAGTGCTCAATGATGACTTCGCGATAGAGATCGTCCATTGGTCCGATAGTCCGTTGGTCTAATGGTCGAATAGTCGGATGGCCTGATGGACGAGCAGTCTTCGCAGTGCGTCAAAGTGGCAATGGGACTCTATGGCCATTCGACTATTAGACTCCTATCCGAACATCTTCTTGACCTTGTAAATTCCGTTCACAAGCAGATCCACTTCCTCTTTTGTGTTGTACAGATAAAACGAAGCGCGGCTAGTGGCGGTGATACCAAACTTCTCGTGCAAGGGCTGGGCGCAGTGATGACCGGCGCGCACGGCGATACCGTCCTTGTCCAATACCTGCGCTACATCATGCGGATGGACGCCATCGAGAGTGAAGGCCGTCACACCGCCCTTCTTGTCCGCGGAAGGGCCAAACACTTTCACGCCGGGAATTTCCTCGAGACGCTCCAACGCGTATTCAGTAATCGAATGCTCGTGCGCGGCAATATTCTTCATTCCCACTTTGGTAAGATAATCCACGGCCGCGCCGAAGCCGACCGCTTCCGCGATAGCGGGAGTCCCTGCCTCGAATTTGTGCGGCAGGCTGTTCGGACGGAACGAGCGCAACTTGACTTCCTTGATCATGTCGCCGCCGCCAAGGAACGGAGGCATGGCTTCGAGCAATTCGGCCCTGCCATACAAAGCGCCAATGCCTGTCGGGCCGCACATCTTGTGCGCGGAGAAGGCATAGAAATCCGCATCGAGAGCCTGCACATCCACGGCGAGATGCGGGACAGCCTGAGCCGCGTCCACGAGGGTCATTGCACCCGCGTCGTGTGCGAGGCGGATGACCTCGGCCGCGGGGTTGATCGTGCCGAGGACGTTGGACATGTGCGTAAACGAGACCAACTTCGGGGTCCGCGCGAGAAGCGACTTGTACGCGTCCAGATCGAGCAGGCCGTCTTCCGTCACGGGGATGAAGTCCAGTTCGACGCCACGTTCCGCCGCCAGCATGTGCCATGGGACGAGGTTCGAATGGTGCTCCATCTCGGTCAGGATGACGAGATCGCCCGCTTTGAGATTCGCCCGGGCCCAGGCATATGCCACAAGATTGATCGACTCGGTGGTGTTGCGGGTGTAAATGATCTGCCGCGCCGAGGGCGCGTTGATGAATTTTGCGATCTTCTCGCGCGCCTCCTCGTACATCGCCGTGGCCTCCTCGGCCAGCGTGTGTACGCCGCGATGAATATTGGCATTCGAGCGGCGATAGAAGTCGTTCATCGCCTCGATGACGGGCAGGGGTTTCTGGCTGGTCGCGGTGGAATCGAGATAGACCACGCGCGTACCGGCGCGCGTCTCGCGCTCGAGGATGGGAAAGTCCCTGCGAATCTGCTGAACGTCGAGTGTCATTAGTATTCAGGCAATTGTTTCTTGCCGAGTCGCTTCTGCGTTCCCGCGGGGCGCAGATGCTCGGAGTTGAGCGGATACCACAGGATGCGGTCGGGCACCATCCAGCCGTCGGTGAGAAAGACGTTCGAGCGGAACTGCACCGCGGCCATTTTGTTGTCCACCTGCACCACAATGCCCTTGATCCAGCCGCGCACGCGCTCGCTGTTCTTCTCGTGATCGCAGAAAACCTCGACCGTATCGCCTACCTGGAACTCATGCAACAGGCCGGGCGAACGCATATACGACGGCGTGACCGAGCGGCCGGCGCGATCCACTGCGGGTTTAGCCTTCGGTTTCGTAGGTGTCATAACATTGTCCCTCGCGAAATACAAATTGGATGCCCGCGCCCCCGCGCGCAGGACGAAAAGCGGTTCAAGCCGGACCCAGGCCTGCTAGCCGTTAAGTTTGGCTTCGATGGCGGTCTGGAAACGTTCCCGCACCCCTTCGAACGGGATGCGTTGCATGATCGGATCGAAGAAGCCCTCGACGACGAGCCGCTCCGCCTCGCGCTGCGGGATACCGCGCGACTTGAGATAGAACAACGGCTCCTTCTCCAGTTTGCCGACCGTCGCGCCATGCGTACAACGCACGTCGTCGGCGAGGATCTCCAGACCGGGAATCGAGTCGGCGCGGGATTCGTCGCTGAGCACGAGGTTGCGGTTCGCCTGGTAGCCGTCCGTTTTCTGCGCGCCGGGCGCGACATAGATCATGCCCTGCCACACGGAACGGCTCTTGCCCTTCAACGCGCCCTTGAACAGCAGATCGCTGGTGGTATGCGGCGCGAGGTGATTCTGCTGGGTATCGTGATCGAGATGCTGGGTCCCGTCGGTGAAATAGAAACCCGACATGCGTCCCTGCGCGCCCTCGCCGACGAGATCGAGGTCGGAGAAGTTCTTGGTCAGGCGCGAACCCACCGCGCCGAAGATCCAGTCGAGTTGACCGCCGCGGTCCACGCGGACGCGCTCGTGGGTGAAGTTCCACACGTTGCGCCCCCACGACTGCAATTCGACGAATTTCAGATTTGCGCCCGCGCCGACCTGGATTTCCACAATGCCCGCGTGCAGGGCGTGACCGGTCTCTTCGGGTGAGGCGGATTCGTGGACGTACGTCGCCGAAGCGCCTTCGTCCAGCAGGACGAGCAGGTGCGAGACGTGCGCCAGTCCCGCCCCCGCGCCCCACAGCACGGAATGAAGCGGATCTTCGACCGTCACACCTTTGGGAACATAAAGCACGATGCCATTTTGCGAGAACGCGCTGGCGAGCGCGGCGAATTTGCCTTCGTCGGCCTTCACGGTCTGACCGATGAGTCGCGCAACCAGGTCGGGATGCTTTTGCTCGGCTGTCTTCAAGTCGGTAAAAATGACGCCTTTGCGCGCCAATTCTTCATCGAGTTGGACCACCGCGCCTCCGGGCGTGAGCACGATCTGGCCGCCGTGCTGGTCGGCAATCAGCGGCTTGAGCAAATACTCCGGGACTGGCGGCAGATCTTCGAACGCGCCCGGCGCGGGGAATTTGAACTCGTCCGCGGGCAGGAGCCGCAGGTCCGTGCGCCGCCAGGGCTCGTCGGTGGTCGAGGGGAGGGAAAGCCGTTTAAACGCGTCCCAGGCCGCGGTCCGGTACGAGGCGAGGCCATTCACCGGGGCGGGGAGATCGGCCTGGGTGAAAGCAAAATCCTTTGCGGCGGATTCGGTCCGCCGGGTTCTCGAAACGACTACTTTGGGTTTTTCCTGCATACGTTTATCCTGTAACGCAAATTGGGAATTTGCGTTACCCGATACTGCCTTCCATCTGCAATTGGATCAGGCGATTCATTTCGACTGCATACTCCATCGGCAATTCCTTGACCAGCGGCTCGATGAAGCCAGAGACGACCATCGTGGTAGCCTCCTCTTCACTGAGGCCGCGCGACATGAGGTAGAAGAGTTGCTCTTCGCCGACCTTCGAGACCGAAGCCTCGTGGCCGATGGTCACGTCGTCTTCGTCAATTTCGATATAGGGATACGTGTCCGAGCGGGATTGCGGATCGAGCAGGAGCGCATCGCAGACCGTGTTGGACTTGACGCCCTTCGCGCCCTTATAGACTTTGAGCAGGCCGCGGAACGAGGCCCGCCCGCCCGCCTTGCTGATGGATTTGGAGGTGACTTTGCTCGAAGTATTCGGCGCAAAGTGATACATCTTGCCGCCCGCGTCCTGGGTCTGGCCGGGGCCTGCAAAAGCCATGGAGAGCATTTCGCCGTGCGCGCCGGGCTCCATCAGGTAACAGGACGGGTACTTCATCGTGACCTTTGAGCCTAGGTTGGCGTCCACCCATTCGTGCGTGCCGTCTTCGAACACTTTGGCACGTTGTGTCACGAGGTTGTAAACATTCGTGGACCAGTTCTGGATCGTCGAATAGCGCGAGCGCGCGCCCTTCTTGACGATAATCTCGATCACGCCGCTGTGGAACGAGTCGGTGGTGTATTGCGGCGCTGTGCAGCCCTCGACATAATGCACCGATGCGCCTTCGTCCACGATGATGAGCGTGCGCTCGAACTGGCCAACGTTGGCGATGTTCAGGCGGAAATACGCCTGCAGAGGCAAATCAACTTTCACGCCCTTCGGCACATAGACGAACGATCCGCCCGACCAGACCGCGCTGTTCAATGCGGCAAATTTATTATCCTCGATTGGGATAACCGTGCCGAAATACTCACGGAACAAATCGGGGTGTTTCTTCAGGCCGTCTTCTATCGAAAGAAAGATCACGCCCTGCTTTTCGAGATGCTCTTGAATCGAGTGATACACCATCTCCGATTCATACTGCGCGCCGAGACCCGCCAGGAACTTGCGCTCCGCTTCGGGCACGCCGAGCTTGTCAAACGTACGCTTGATGTCGTCGGGCACATCGTCCCAGGATTTTTCCTGTTTCTCGGTCGGCTTGACGTAGTAATAAATATCGTCAAGGTCGAGTTCCTTCAGCGCGGGTCCCCAGTTCGGCATGGGACGTTTCTGGAAATGCTCCAGCGCCCTCAAGCGGAATTCCAGCATCCACTGCGGTTCTTCCTTCATGCGCGAAATCTGCTCGACCACCTCGCGGTCGAGTCCCTTACGCGACTTGAACACGTAATGATCGTCGCGGTCGTGGAAGCCGTATTTGTAATTGCCGATCTCTTCGAGGATTTTGGTATCTTCACTCATAAGATTCACCATTCGTTTTCTGCAGACGACGAACCGCCTCGCGCGGGACCCGCGCCTGCATCCGTCATCGGAGCCGAATCTAGGCCGCGGCCGTCTCCTCGTATTTCTCGCGCACCCAGTCGTAGCCATGCTCTTCGAGGTGCAGGGCCAGGTCCGGGCCGCCGCTCTCGACGATCTTGCCGCCCAGCATTACATGGACGAAATGCGGCTTGATGTAATTGAGCAGCCGCTGATAGTGCGTGATGACCAGCACGCCGAGGTCGGATCCCATCAGGGCGTTGACCCCGTCTGCCACCACGCGCAACGCGTCGATGTCCAGGCCTGAATCGGTCTCGTCCAAAATGGCGATCTCGGGTTTGAGGGTCGCCATCTGTAGAATCTCGGCGCGCTTCTTTTCGCCGCCCGAAAAACCGTCGTTGAGATAGCGTCCCGCGAAGTCGTGATTCATCTTGAGCATGTCCATCTTCTCTTTAAGCATCTTGCGAAACTCAGGGATGGGCACGCCTTTGTCTGCGGGATTCACGGCGCGGCGGCGGGCATTCAAAGCCGTCCGCAGGAAATTGGCTACGGTCACGCCGGGGATGGCAACGGGGTATTGAAACGCGAGAAACAGGCCAAGGCGCGAACGCTCGTCGGGCTCCAAATCAAGAATATTCTGTCCTTTAAAAATGACTTCGCCTGCGGTTACGGTATATCCGGGATGCCCCATTAAAGTATATGCCAGCGTGGATTTCCCCGTTCCATTCGGACCCATGATGGCGTGGATTTCACCCTGCCTAACCGTGAGGTCAAGCCCCTGAAGGATTTCCTTGCCCTCAATGCCGACATGCAGATTTCTGATCACCAACTCAGACATAGAATCTCCTGAAAAACGCTTTACGCGGATTTATCCAATTCGGCGGCATTATAGCAGGGTTGGGAACAAAAGTCAATATTTATGATATTTTTCTAGTATATTGACAAACTATGGGAGGAAAGGTATACTCCGCGCCAGCAGTAAAATGACAAACAAAAGCACAAAATCCACGCGCGATCGCATCCTGCAAACCCTCCTGCGCCGGCCGCGCACCACCATCAACGAACTGGCTGAGGCGGTAGGCATCAACCCCATCTCTGTCCGCCATCACCTGACCAACCTGCAAATGGAAGGACTTGTGCGGGCCGAGGAAGAACGTCACGGGGTGGGACGACCGCGCCTGGTCTACGCGTTGACCGAAGAAGGGATGGAGCATTTTCCCACCCGCTACCTGCGCCTGACCACGCGCCTGCTGGCGCAAATGAAAGAGTCCATGCCCGAGCCGATGGTCAGCAAACTTTTTTCCCAGGTGGCGGAGGAACTTGCCGCCGAGTATTCCGAGCAGATGAAGGGGCTGACCATGGAGGAACGGCTGGAGGCCGTCAAGGAATTGCTCGCACAGGAAGGCTTTACCGTGGAATGGGAAAAGAAAGACGATAAATATCAGATCCACGAAATTTCCTGCCCCTATTATCAGATAGGCGTCACGCATCCCGAGGTCTGCACCGTGGATCAGACCCTGATCTCGAAGATGCTCGCCGTACCCACTGAGAAGGTCCAGTGCATCTTGAATGGCAACGCGCACTGCACGTACGTTGTGCAGGCGGGCAGTAAGAATTAATCCGCCGAACGAGGCGTTACCCGTAGAGGTTCGATGGCTGAAGAAAACATCCCCAACCAGATTCGATGGACCATCCACGAAACCCATCCCGAAATGGTGGAGAACGTCCGCGCGAGACTCTCGGAGGTGGTGGATCCCGAAATTGGAATGAACATCATCCAGCTTGGGTTGATCCGCAACGTCGAGGTCGAAAACGGGATGGGCCGATTGAAGATGATCCTGACGACGCCGTTTTGCCCTTACGGCCCCGCCATGATCGAGATGACCAAGGCCAAGGCCGTCGAAGGGTTGAACATGCCCGTGACAATCGAAATGGGCATGGAGATGTGGGATTTTTCCATGATGGAGGACCCCTCCGCCCTGGACTGGGGCATGTACGCGTAGTTACGAATGCATTAGACACGGAACGAGAGCGGCCGCTGTGACCGCTCTCGTTTTCTATTCATCCTTCGCGAAGTGCATGTTAGCCGGTCGATCCCCCTCCGAAAAATCGGACAGCACGATCAACGCATTGACGACCGACCCGCCCGGGTTGCGCCACTTATGGCGCAGGCGCGCCGCGAACAATAGACTATCGCCCGCCTCGAGGAGATACACCTCATTTTCCACCTGGTATTCGAGCGTGCCGCGCAGGCAGAATACGAACTCGTGACCGGTGTGCACCATCGCGTTCGGTCCGCTCGAACCGCCGTTTTCGAGGGTCAACACAAACGGCTCCACATGACCCAGAAAATGCTCCCCCCCGAGTCCCTCCCAGATGCCGCGCATAAAAGAGACACGCGGGCGTCCCAGGCCTTTCATAAAAACAATGGATTGGCGGGCGGCCTGCTCGCCAAAGAAGGCTGTGATCGGAAGCCCCATGGCGTCCGCAAGTTTGTACAGGGTGCTCACGGACGGGCTGGTCTTGCCGCGCTCGATCATGCTCAGGGCGTTGGCCGATAGCCCGCTCTTTTGCGCCAGACCGCGCATGGAAATCCCCCGCTCCTCGCGCAGTTCGCGCAGGCGGATCCCTACATTGACCGAAATTGCGTCCCTGTCAAACATTGTCCTCATCCTTTCCATGTGAATGAAAACCCGGAAACCAACCGAATCCTATCATAGAACAGCGTCAGTATTAATGCAATTTTAATTGTGACTTTTTACACAATATTTTATGACATCACACACTAATTCAGTGTCCAACTAAATGTTACGATACCGTCGTTATTTCATATATGCGGTTATACGTATATAGGCAACAACATAGTGACTCCTACCCTCGCACAAGAAGTCTCACAACTCGAAGCCGAGTTGTGTTTTGCGCTGGCAGATCCGACTCGCATCCTGATGCTGTACGCGTTGCAAGAGGGTCCGCTCAATGTAACGGAACTCAGTACAGCCATCGGGATTTCCCAGCCCACCGCCTCCCGCCACCTGAAAATCCTGCGGGATCGCGGACTGGCACGCCCCGAACGCCACGGCACCACCATCAAATATCACTTGAACGACCGGCGAATCATACAGGCGCTGGATTTGTTGCGGAGCGTCCTGCGCGACCGGCTGGTGGCCCGCGCCGGTTTGATTGACGAAATCAGCGAAGCGAACGCGTAAATATCCTCCTCGAGGAGAGAGCAATGAAGAACAAGAGACCTGGCTGGATCGTAGGATTGGTCGCCATCCTCGCCGTCATCATCGTGCCTCTGGTGATCTTTTGGCCGAAGGGCGAAGAGGCGAAAAAGGACCCTTACGAATCCCTGCCCATCCATCCCATTCACACCGACCACAAAGACATCGTCAAAGGCCCGTTCGAGACCGGACAGGACGTGACCCGAGCCTGCCTGGAATGTCACCCGGACGCCGCTGAACAGGTGATGCACACGACACACTGGACCTGGGAGGGCGACACCGTCACCGTGCCCTGGCGCGATGAGCCGGTCACGATTGGCAAGATCAACCAGATCAACAACTTCTGCATCGGCACGCAGGGAAATGAAGTGCGATGCATGACCTGCCACACCGGCTATGGGTGGAAAGAGAATACAGAGACCGTACTCCAGAATGCGGAAAATGTGGACTGCCTCGCGTGCCACGCCGACACGACCGCATACGCAAAGGGCGAGTACGGTGATCCCGCAGAGGGCATTGACCTCGCGGCCGCGGCCCAGTCCGTGCGCACACCCACGCGCGACAACTGCGGCAAGTGTCACTTCGACGGCGGCGGCGGCAACGGCGTGAAGCACGGCGACCTCGACGAAAGCCTGTACTTCCCCTCCGAAAACCTAGACGTGCACATGGGACGCCTGGATTTTCAGTGCGTGGATTGCCATCGCACCGAAGATCACCAGATCAAAGGCCGCATGGTCGCGGATAACTACACCATTGACCCGGCCGAACAGGTGGCCTGCACCGACTGTCACGACGCCAAGCCTCACGAAGACGAGCGCGTCAACCTGCACACCGAGTCGGTGGCATGCCAGACCTGCCACATCCCGGCCATCGCGTTGAAGGACCCCACCAAGGTCTCCTGGGACTGGTCCACTGCGGGGCAGGAGCGCGAAGACGATCACTACACCTATTTGAAGATCAAAGGCACCTTCGTCTACGAGAAGAATTACCAGCCTACCTATCTCTGGTTCAACGGCAATCTCGAATACCGCTACCTGCTGGGCGACGAAATGGACCCGGCCAAACCGACCTACATCAACCTGCCGGCCGGTGACATCAGCGACGCAAAAGCAAAGATCTTCCCCTTCAAACTGCACGTCGCCAAACAACCGTACGACACGGTCAACAACATTCTGCTTCAGCCCCGCACGGCGGGCGACGGCGGTTTCTGGACGACCTTCGACTGGCCGTCCGCGCTGGCGCTCGGCGCGCAGGACGCAGGCCTCGAATTCTCCGGTCAATACGGCTTCGCCGAGACCTGGATGTATTGGCCGACTACACATATGGTCCAGCCCACGGAAAACGCCCTGCAATGCGACGCATGTCACAGCGACAACGGACGACTGGACTGGGAAGCCCTCGGCTACCCCGGCGATCCGCTCGAGTGGGGCGGCCGGGACATAAGCCAGTAGGCGCGAGGACGCAGACATGAAAAAACCATCCACCAAACTCTTCGTAATCGGACTCGCAGTGATCGGGCTGGCCTTCGGCATCCAGGCCGCATCCGCGGAGGGCGCCGCCGCACCCGAAACGCAAGCCTCGACCATTCACCCGACCTTTCCCCTGCTGGACGAGGACGGCGAACACGTGCTGGTGAGCGGCAAACCCGTTTCGACCATGCAGACCTGCGGCGGAGAGTGCCACGACACGGAATACATCGAATCGCACTCGTTCCACGCGGACCTGGGACTGAGCGATTATTCGGCCAGCGCCGAAGGCTGGGACAAGTCCAACGGGCTGTTCGGAAAATTCGACCCCATTGCCTATCGCTATCTGTCCGCGCCGGGGGATGAACGCCTCGATATGAGCACTGCCGACTGGCTGATGACCTACGGCTGGCGCGTCGCCGGGGGCGGGCCGGCGGTCACGGCGCGCGGGGGACAGCCCCTCGTGAGTCTGAGTCCGAGCGCGAAAAACCCCGAGGCCAGCATCCTTGACCCGGCAACGGGAAATGTCGAGGCGTGGGACTGGTCCCAATCCGGCGTCGTTGAAATGAACTGCTTCCTTTGCCACACCGTCAGCCCGAACAACAAGGAACGCGTGGCCGCGCTCGAGCAAGGCGACTTCGGCTGGGCGAACACTGCCACGCTGTTCGGCAGCGGCATCGTCCTCAAGACCGGCGACGGCTGGAAATGGAACCCGCTGGCCTTCGCGGAAAACGGCGAATTGCAGGAACGCTACGTCCAGATTCAGGAACCGACCAACGACAACTGCGCCGCCTGTCACGGCGCGGCGCACGACGACCCGATCACGCCTCTCGTCCTGCAGGCCTGCGACGGTACGCAGACGCAGACCGCGACCACCGGGCAGGTGATCTCCTCCCAGCGCATCCTCGAATCGGGGCTCAACCTGGAGGATAAAGACTCGCTCGGCCACGCCTGGGACATCCACGCAGAACGGGCGATGAAATGCACCGACTGTCATTACTCGCTCAACAACCCCGCGCACGTGCTGGACGAGAAAGAATCCAACCCCGACCATCTCACCTACGACCCGCGCAAACTGGAGATCGGCGAATACCTACTCATGCCCGACCACAACTTTGCGCGCGGCGACAGCGCGCAGTTCACCGTCGCGCCCGAACTCAAGAGCACCATGCGCCGCTGCGACTCCTGCCACGATACGAACAAGTCGCACGCGGGCTGGATTCCCTACAACGACCGCCACATGCAGGTGGTGGCCTGCGAGACCTGCCACATCCCGAAAATGTACGCGCCCGCCTATTCCAGCGTGGACTGGACCGTGGTGCACCCCGACGGAACGGCGCGCACCGAATGCCGCGGCATCGAAGGCGACGACACCGCCACCGACCTCGTGACCGGCTACCAGCCGATCCTGATGCAGCGCTCCGACGTGGACGGCAGGGAACTTCTCGCTCCGTACAACCTGGTCACGTCCTTCTTCTGGGTGTACGAGGATGGGAACGGCAACGAGCGCCCGGTCCGCAAAGCGGACCTCGAGGCTGTGTATCTCGAAAACGGCGGCTACGCGGCCGACGTGCTCTCCGCCTTCGACGCGGACGGCGACGGCGATCTTTCCGACGCGGAACTCGTCCTCGATACGGAATCCAAGCAGGAACTCATCGCGGGCAAACTCGAAGCCCTCGGATTGAAGGACGTCCATATTTACGGACAGATCCAGCCGTACTCGATCAACCACAACGTCGTGGACGGGACCTACGCCACGCGCGAATGCTCGGATTGCCACGACACGGAGTCGCGCGTCACCGCGCCCATCGTGCTCACCCAGTCGGGCCCGGTCGACGTGATCCTCGAATTCGTGGGCAACGTCAACGTGACCGCGACCGGAAGCCTGTTCAGCGAGGACGGCGCGCTCTACTACAACCCCGTCAACGAGAAGGATCAGACTTACATCTTCGGCCACAACCGCGTCGCATGGATTGACTGGCTCGGCGCGTTCCTTTTCATCGGCACCCTGGTCGGCGTGGCGGGACACGGCACCCTGCGCTACATCACAGCCCGCAGACAGGGCGCGCACGTTCCCGAAACAAAGCCCGTCTACATGTACGAGGTCTACGAGCGCTTCTGGCACTGGCTCCAGACCGTCGCCATCGTCGTGCTGTTACTCACGGGACTCGTCATCCATCGTCCCGACATGTTCGGCGCATTCTCGTTCCGCCACATCGTCGTCATCCACAACGTGCTGGCGTCCCTACTCGCCATCAACGCGCTGATCTCCATCCTCTGGCACGTCATCAGCGGCGAGATCCAGCAGTACATCCCGCACCCCTACGGCTTCATTGACCAGATGATCGCGCAGGCCAAATACTACATTCAGGGAATCTTCAAGCAGGAGCCGCATCCGTTCCTCAAGAGCAAGGAGCGCAAGTTCAACCCCCTGCAGAAGATCACCTACCTCGGCCTGCTGGGCGTCCTGCTCCCCCTGCAGGGACTGACCGGCATGATGATGTGGATGGTCCAGAAGATCCCCGCCATCCAGAACTGGTTCGGCGGACTGCCCGTCCTCGCCCCGCTTCACACTCTGATGGCATGGCTGTTCGCATCCTTCATCGTTGGCCACGTCTACCTAACAACAGTCGCGGGCCCGAAGCCGCTGGACGCCATCACCGCCATGGTGACCGGCTGGGAAGACATGGAAGCGCACGGAGAAAGCGCTTCGTAATCAAATACATCGCCCTTCGACTTCACTCCCTTTCGCTTCGTTCCGCTCAGGACGATGATGAACTGGATAAGGAGAGATACATGACAACTGCCACACCCACGAAAAAAGGATTGTTCAACCGCCCGGCGAAACCGTTCGTACATCCGTACTTCGGCGGGATGGTGCTGGGCATCGTGCTGTTCCTGGCGCTGTTCCTGACCGGCAACGGGCTCGGCTCCTCCGGCGCCACCAGCCGCATCATGACCGCGGTCACCGACCTGGTCGCGCCCGCGCACGTGGACCGCACGCCGTACCTGCTCAAACTGGCGGGCGGGGACAAGAATCCCTTCGACGACTGGATCGTGCCGGTCTTCTTCGGCGCGCTGGCGGGCGGATTCGTCTCCGGGCTGATCGGCGGACGCATCAAACTCGAAACGACGAAGGGCCCGAACATCTCCAATCGCACGCGCTGGCTGATGGCCTTCCTCGGCGGGACGATCTTCCTGTACGGGGCGCGCCTGGCGCGAGGCTGTACGTCGGGACAGGCGCTCACGGGCGGCACCACGCTCGCGGCCGGTTCGTGGGCGGTCATGTTCGCCATCTTCGGCGGCGCGTACGCGCTGGCGTATTTTGTTAGGAAACTCTGGTTGTAAAAATGCGTTGGTCGAGTAGGCCGAATGCAAGCCGAGGCCATATCGAGACCAACGAGGCACATAAAAATACCTGTAACCAAAATGGCTTTTTGTGGTCTCGATACGGCGGAAAAGCGCCGCCTACTCGACCACCACATAAACCAGGAGGCTCACATGCAATTCCCACTCCCTGAATTCGTAGCCGTCAGCGCGCAGAACCCGTGGACGTACGTCGTCTTCGGCCTGATCGGCTTTGCCTTCGGCTTCACGCTCGAAATGTCCGGCTTCGGCGACTCGCGCAAACTGGCGGCGCAGTTCTATTTCACCGAACTGACCGTGCTCAAGGTCATGTTCACGGCCATCGTCACCGCCATGGTATTGCTCTTCGGCGCGGTCAGCCTCGGCCTGTTGGACTTCAACCTGGTCTGGGTCAACCCCACCTATCTGGCCTCTGGCATTCTCGGCGGCGTGATCATGGGCGTCGGCTTCATCGTCGGCGGGTTCTGCCCCACCACCTCGCTGGCGTCGGCGTCCACCGGCAAGATTGACGGCATGTTGTTCATGTTCGGCGGCTTCTTCGGCGCGTTCCTGTTCGGCGAAACCGAGAAATATTTCGACCAGTGGTACAGCACCGCGGGCTACTACGGCCGCGTCACCCTCGACCAGGTCCTAGGCCTGCCCATCGGCGTGGTCGTCCTGCTGGTCGTGTTTATGGCATTGTTCATGTTCTGGGGCGCGGAACAACTGGAGCGCATTTTCGGCAAGAAGGATTTGACGAAGGAACCCAAAATCCGCTTCGCGGGCGCGGGACTTTTGGCCGCCGCGGCCTTCGCGGTGGTTTTTATCGGGACGCCGACCACGGCCGAGAAATGGGCAGGCATCTCCGAGGTCAAGGAAGAAGCGCTGGCCTCCCGTTCGGTGCAGATCCACCCGGGCGAACTGCTCGCCACGATGGCAGACGACCGCCTGCAAGCGGTCATCCTGGACGTGCGCCCCGAATCGGACTACAACCTGTTCCACATCCAGGGCGCGGTCAATGTCCCGCTCGAAGAGGTTCCCGCCTACGTCCCGACCCTGCTCGAAGGGCAGGCGCTGAACAAGGTGTACGTGGTGGTGAGCAACGACGAGGCCGCGGCCACCGAAGCGTGGAAGACGCTGGCGGCCGAGAGCGTGCCGAACGCGTACATCCTCGAGGGCGGCATCAATAACTGGATCGCCACCTTCGGCGAGACCGATCCGCAGATCAGGCCCATCGCTTCGCCCGGCGACGACCTGCTCGCGTATCTCTTCCCCGCCGCGCTGGGCGACCGGTACGAATGCGCCAGTCCCAGCCCGTTGAGGGAATGGGACATCGAGTTCACGCCCAAGATCAAGCTCGAACTGAAGCGCGATAAGAGCGGCGGAGGGTGTGGGTAGATCGGTGACCAGTGATCAGTAGTCAGTGATCTGTTGTCTAACCACCAGACAGTCTGTTACAAAAGCACACCGTTGGTCGAGTAGGCGGTGGGTCTCGATACGCCCTTCGGGCTACTCGACCATCGCCGCCGTATCGAGACCAACGTACAGGTATATTGCTCGTGAAATTGGTCTCGATACGCTCCAAGAAGAACACTTGGAGCTACTCGACCACCGTATTCTTGAAACTGTCAGGTAGCTAGATCAGATGTCAGTGATTGGTAGTCGGAGGCCTTGCGGAGTTGACGCCGCGAGGCCTCTTGTTTCCCAAAACAACAGCATCGCTTTTAGGTATGCTTATACTCTCTGGGATTTTATTTGGCGTCTACTGGGTTTCACTCCTAGGATTCAGTTTACAGTGTAACCAGTGCGTAGCTGCATAGCCGTGAACCAGGAAATACAATGTTAGCAACAGATAGGTCCCAAGAAAAACCCAAAACGCAGGTACATAGTAATCAAGGACAGGAGGCCGTGGCGAGACAGCAGTTACCATGCGCGCCGCGATCCCTATCATCAGCAAGATGAAGGCAGTAATGATCGAACTGACCAGCAATGGGACATGGTTATACAACCGCCTCAACTGGAAACGACATTCCATCCTTGCACGTACCGATTTCTCATCCTCCCCATCGGAATTGATCTCATATTTGCTTTTGAGTTCAAGGATTTCACGAAACCAGTTGCTCAGGTGAACGTAAAAGTACGCGCCAAGCAGACTGGTCAATGTCAGAAAGAATCCAACAGCGGTCGTGAATTCGGACGGGGTAAGCATCTTCTACCCTCTTGTCGAGACCAATTCTACAAGTTTTCCAACTTCGGTGACTAAAATCTGCAAATCCGCCGCAATAACAAGGATTACCTGATAACTCCCCATCGTGCCCTCAATTTTGGTTGGATGGACATTGACACCGCGTTTCGTCAATACATCCAGAATTGCATCCAGTTCCTTGCGCGAACCTTTGGACACCGTGATCTTTACCCGTTCGATCTCGAGTTTCTCTTTATTCCATTTATTCTCTTTTACCCTCGTCAGAGCGGCCGTCAGAGCCGTCTGAAGATTGGAGAGACTCTTCTGGCGAGTAGTCAGCGGTTGTTCCATGAGCAGCACACGTGCGATATAGGAGGCCTGGCCATAAGGGAAACCCAGACGTGTGAAGAGACGAATATCGTTGGGCTCCTCGTCTGTCAGATGTCTGGTATGGATGTCCCGTAACCAAGCGACATAGAGTTCGGTCATGGTGCGGAAACGACGCGGCCCCAACAGCGTGTCAATCCAATTGTGTACTGCAATGGAGAGCAATGTTTCGATTTCTTTGTCTGAAAGATTATATATTTCGGTCTTACTTAAACCCCTGGCAAGCGCATTGATCTGTTCCTGCGCGATGGAAACGGAAAAAGTCTTGCTGGACATGGAACACCTCCTGATCGAAGCCAATCGGTCCAAAAGAAACGAAACGGGACGGCCTCTTCCTAATTGCATACCCCACCGCTAAACCCTGTAACCTCTACCACAACCACTATACAGATTTTCATTGGCCGAGTCAAGCCCCCTTCCAGAATTGGGCTGCTCAGACACCCACCCGGTGGGAGCAACGACTCGCTCCAGGAACTGTCTAGAGGCGATACCAACCATTGACTTCTTGTTCCGTTCGCGGAGGTTCTCGGAGCACTTGCCCAAACGGGGATTTTCCTGTATGCTTATTCCGCAAAGCAGGGATTCATGTCTACCGAAGATAACTGCCGCACAATCAAGAAGCCGCGCTTGCAGACGTTGCTGCCGTCCGTACTGGATAGGGCGTTTCGAGGTGAGCTGTGAAAGGAGAATACGATGGAACTGACAGCAGAACAAAAAGAGCGAATTGCTGATTTTGTGCCGATATTCAAAAAATACCTGAAAAGTTCTGTAAGCAGCGAAGATCTACAAAGTCGTCACGAACGCTCTGAAATGTACTCTCGCTTGTTGTCGCGTGATGGCATTGAGCAAATGACTGAGATTGAGTTTGGACAGGTTGTCAGTTCTCTTTGGGCTAGCCTGATGTGGGGAAACAAAGGGTATCTTGTCGAGCGATTGATTCAAGACAACTCTCTGCCGCTAATCAAAAGACAACTGACGCTCTTGCTATGGGGTAAAGGTAGTATTGCTGAAAGATACGATGCTTTTCGAAGTGAATTAAAAGGTTTTGGCACAGCCATGATCACCGAAATGATGGCTCTCGTTCATCCAAACGAATGCGGTCTTTGGAATGTAAAAGCGCGTTCGGCTTTGGTAGCTCTCGGCTTTGACACCAAAACGGTTCCTCTAAAAAGTCCCAAATTTCGGGTGATGACTATAAACGATTTAATGACGTGTTACGACTAATTCAAAAGGAACTTGATGGAAAAGTCGAGGAGACTCTGGACTTACTTGGAGTTGATTATTTCCTATATGAAGTCTGGCGCGAGAAACGTGAACAAGGGGATGGGGAAGAAACAATTCAAGTTCCTGCCTCAACAGATTCAACAGATTTCGACCATGATGAAGTAATCGAACAGTTGGTAGCAATCGGCGAATGGATGGGGTTTCAAGCCAAGAAAGAACAGCCTATCGCGAAAGGCGCAAAAGTAGATGCCCTATGGCAGGCACAAATCGCTAATCTTGGAAAGGTCACTTATGTGTTTGAAGTTCAGCGTCGCGGTTCGCTCGATTCACTTATCCTAAACCTACAACGTGCTCAAAACAACCCGAGCGTACAAAGATTGATCATTGTCGCAAATGCAAAAGATCTCTCAAGAGTTAGACAGGAGATCGAAGCGCTTCCTGAAAGTTTTCGTCGTATGGTAAGTTACATGGAGGTTTGGGAAGCCAAACGAGCAGCAGAACTTGTTAGCGAATTATCCGAAATAATCAGTAAACTAGAATTGGTAAAGAGCGAATATGGATCGTGATGCGAAGGTCAATGCCTTGCGGGGGTTGCAGTCCCAAACGCAAGAGGAGTTGGATGTTTTGCTTTCGTCCGAATTGGATAGGGCGTTTAGAGGAGAGTTGTGAAGATGGCGAGAAAAAGAAAAAAGCACGCCGACAAAAACCTGCTTGAAAACTTTTCCGAAGAAGTCATGTCCGAACATAAGGATATGAAATTTTTGTTGAACCCCAAAGGGGAAATCAGCATGTCGGATGCAATCTCGCAATTGATCGAGCCGTTTAGAGATGACGCGCCTAATTTCGATTCTTTTAGTAATCTTGTCACCTTCGGTTGTATAGCATGGAACACGTCAATTTTGTCTGAAAACCAAAGGAACGAAGCGCTTGAAAAAATGATTGACCTCATTCCAGGAAAAATGGAAGATCGCCTTGAAATTCTTAACCTTCTTGGAGAACTCATGGAAAGAAAAAGAAGATTGTTTCCCAATAACACAAGGACAATTATTGAACATAAAGTCACAGATCGCGGAAATGATTTTCACATTGCCATTGCGTCTACGATGGAAAAGAAGGATACTGCAAAATGAATGACTTGCAGGCGAAGGTCACTGCGTTGCCTGCCCATGCTTTTGGGCGGTTGCAGTCGCAAAGTCAAGAAGAATTGGATGCATTGCTGCCGAGTATCCTTGATAAGGCATTCAAAGGTGAATTATGAACATTTGGATGGAGATCAAATATCTAAAAGGCCAGACGATAAAAACACTTGACCAGCACAAGCCCTTTACCATTGTTGATGTTACTGAAACAACAGTGATTGTTCGTCCATTATCTACAAACATAGAGCGACCCATTTCACGTGAAGGTATCGAAGCCGCTATGAGCCATTTGCTAACAACAGGTCAATTGGAGCCAAAGGAAATCGATAGCCAGTTTGCGCCGCGCAGTTCGATCTATGTTGCGGCAATGCTTTCTACCCTGCCTGAAGTGCAGCATTCAGTTAACCCAATTCGCTTGTGGATAGAAGACAAAAACTGATGATAGACCTGGATGGGTTGCAGGCGAAGGTCAATGCGTTCCCACTCGCTGCGCTCGGGGACGATGTGCGGGAGTTGCAGTCCGCGACGCAAGAGGAATTGGACGTTTTGCTGCCGTAGGTGTTGGATAGAGTTTTCAAAGGTGAACTATTATGGTGACGAAAAAAATCACACTGGCGAAAAAGTCGGCTGTTGTCATCGTGCTCCTGGGATTTAGTATGGCATGTCAACTTCTCACTCCAACCGTGGATGGCGCTGTGGTCTTATCCGATTGTTACCAGGTCCGCTTTCTGGAAACTTCACAGATTACAGACCAGGTTTCCATCTGGCGGTATGAAGTCGAGGAATTGTCCTGCGCACAGGATTTGAGCAACTGGGCGCTTGAGTTGCCTGCCTGCGCAACCATCGTGGATGCATCGCCATCTCCGTGGGAAGTCGTTCATCCCGATCCAAATTATCATTTCGATGGGATTAAGTGGCAGACAGGCACCGATTTTCAAAGCGGGGAATTCACCGTGGCGCTTTCCGGTGAACTGATGAGCGGCGTGGTACAGGTTGGCGTAAAGGGACCCGACGCGGCAATTGGAACGATTGCAGGTCCTGTTTGCAAGACGACAACAATCACACCCACAGTAACAACCACCCCCGATACGGTCACTCCCACCGAAGAAGGCACACCCGCGCCCACCGAGACCGCATCTGCGCCAACGGTCCAGCCGCCAGCGAGTTCAGGTCCCATCGTCATCACCGAGAATGGTCAAACCCTGACTTTTACCTGTAACGGCAACGCGGTGGAAGTCCGCGGGAATGCCAATGTCATCACTCTTCTGGGGTCTTGCAGCAGCATCACCGTGAAAGGCAATGCCAACCAGGTATATTGGCAATCCGGTTCGCCTGTCATCGTCAATACAGGCAATGAAAATATCATTAGTCAAAGGTAAGCCATGAATTTTGAACGGCAACGCGTTGTCGCATATCTGGATGGGTTGCCCCACCCGTCCTTCGGACACCCTCCCCAAATACGACGATTCAACGGTTGGATGCGCATACCAGGTTTAGATCGTCGGATTTGGGGAGGGCCGGGGTAGGGCAAGAATAGAAATCAACCATGCCGCCAGGAAAATCCACTCCGAAAATTCTCCATCAAGCACGCGAATTGCGCAAAGAAACTACACCTGCTGAAAAGAAACTATGGGCATGTCTGCGTCCCATGCGCAAGGATGGCGTCCGCTTTCGACGACAACATGCCATTGGAATGTACATCGCCGATTTTTGTGCGCCGCGCAGGAAACTCATTATTGAATTGGACGGAAGCCAACACCTGGAACAAGAGGAATATGATAAAGAGAGAACCAACTTTCTCGAATCTCAGGGTTACAAAGTAATTCGCTTCTGGAACAAAGATGTGATGAACAATATCGAAGGCGTTATCTTGTCCATCGAGAACGAATTGGAGGGCAAGTCATGAGATGGCAGGCGAAGGTCAATGCGTTGCGGGAGTGGTGGTCGAGCGCTGTCCTGAGCCTGTCGAAGGATAGGGCAAGCGATCTTCACGCCCGTATCGAGACCCAGTCCGCGAGTGGGAACGCTTCGCGGGTTGCGCCCGTTCATTGGGCGGAGTCGACATAGTGAGTCGGGAAGGATCAGGCGTGGCGACATAGACCAGATATCGAAGGGCGAATCGTTTCACAGGGGAGAAAGGTCGTAAGATATGAAAGGACAAATCTTCTTGATTGTCAGCATCCTTGGGGTGATGATGGATGCATGTGCGCCCGCCGCCGCTCCGTTCCCCGAGCCCACGGCAACCGCGCATCCGACACTGAAAGCATTGCCGTCGGCAACACCGACAGGCACGCCGACCTCCACGCCCTCGGTAACGCCTCAACCGACCGAGACCCCCTCCCCCATACCAACTTTCACGTTCCTTCCACCTCCGACAACTGCGCCGCCTACGCGGCGGCCAGCACGGACGAAAACACCGACGAATACACCTACAGACGCGCCTACAGATACGCCTACAGCGACAATTGAATCGCAGCTATCCGAGACCCCATCTCCAACCGCGACGCCTACATTTGCCTGTGAAAGAGAAACGGCCTCCTTACTGCTCACAGTACCCGCCGAAGAAATAAGGGTCGGCGACACGGTTACCATAACAGTGAGCCTGGTTAACGAGGGCTGTCTCGCATTGGGAATGCCTCAATACGGTCTTCGTATTCAAGTCGAGGGGGATGAACTTATTTTCGATCCGCAGCCTCCGCAGCCCATCGTACATTATCTGTCGGTACGTCAAGGCGACGCCGATGTCGTCAAATTCTATTTAACCGCCATTGCGAGCGGGCAGGCCGTAATTACGGCATCGGTCAGCTATGAAGTTCACCTTGAAAATGGGCTGGCATACTGGGGTTATCGCAGCGCGAAACCACACGTTATGGCTGTATCACCCTGATCTGAGAACGCGTGCCGGGCCGGAGAGTCGTATGATTTTCTCAAAGTCGCTTGAGAGATTGTCCGCTTTGAAATGCGGATATCGCAAACGGGCCAATTTCGCAAATTTCCCCGGGCTTATTCGCGTCATCCGCAAATTCGCAGAATCCGCTAATCCCTGCCGAAATATTCGCGTGGATTGGCGTCTCTTAGCGGAAGAAAATCCAAATACGATTGCCCTGAATATTCACCAATCCCTCAAAGGCGGACCGCAATTCGATGATATAATCAATTCACATCCCGAAATTGACGGGTTCGACTGCCAGTCTTTTTGCGAGACTGGCGTTTTTCTTTTTCCCAGGCAAGGAGGCGCATATGGAATTCCAGATAGGTGACAGGGTCGTGCATTGCACCTATGGACTGGGTCAGGTGCTGGCCATCGAGGAGCGGGCTTTCAACGACAGCCCCACCATTTACTACATGGTTCAGGTGGCAGACCTCACCATCTGGGTCCCTGCCGATGAAAACCTGAAGAGGCGCCTGCGGCTCCCGACCAGCGAAAATGGATTCAGGAAACTGTTCTCCATTCTATCCGGTCCCGCGGAAGGACTCCCGGACGACCGCCGTCAGCGCAATCTTCACCTGCTGGAGATGCTGAAAGACGGCGGGGCCGAATCGCTTTGCAAAGTGATCCGTGACCTGGCCGCCTATCGCCGCTCGCGATACTGGAGCGAATACGATAACACGCTGATGAACCGCGCGCAGAGGGCATTGATCGGGGAATGGAGTTTTATCCTTTCCATTACCCCGCGTGAGGCCGAGGTGGAATTGCATCGGCTGCTATCGAATAAAGCGAATTGAGGAAAACAACATGCGCTCGGAAGAAAAAACGATCATCCTTCGGGTGGTGGAAAATTTCGTCCGCACGGGCAGTGCCAGCGACGAGCAGGTCGAAGTGACCTGCCTACCGGCCGGTAAGACCAGTTACGTGGAACAAAGCGGGGGAGACGGCCGCTCGGTCATGCTCGACGAATACCGGGTGAACGGTACAGTTGTCTGGGCAGGCTACAGCGCGCGCAGTGGGACGGTTTACCTGAGTCTCTCCCGCGGTTGACCAACTCCAACCGGGCGGGGGACGCGTCGCCAATGGAATTGCAGTATGCGGCAGGGCGGGTGACAAAAATCACTTCCGTACAATCTTTCCCGGCGGTATAGTCACGGGGTAGGCATTTTCCCAGAATCAGCCTGGGCATCGAAACCCAACGACGGAGGGCAGTCATGGACTCAATCCTTGCGATAGGCGTGGGCGGCTTTCTCGCCTTATTTGTGCTGTTCCTGCTCCCAGCCATCTACCTGCACGCCGCGGCCAGAATGTCGAAAGTGCGCAAGCCGTTCGGCTCGGCCATTCTGGCGACCATTTTGCAACTACTCGTTCAGGGAATCCTTTCGGCGATTGTCGCGGGCGTTTCCGCCGCCCTGATGCCGATGGTCGCCCTCCTGCTGGCAATCCCACTCGCGCTCCTCTCCGTGTTGGCTGACTTATGGATAATCCAGGCCGTGTATTCGGTTGAGTTTGGAAAATCGTGCTCGATCTGGCTGACCATGGTCCTGGAAATCATGCTCACAGGCGTTGTCATTGTGGCAGTGTCCGTTTTTTCGACCGAGGCCGCGCATGGGAACCTTCCCGAAATCAGACTCCCCTCCTTCAACTTCGATATTCCCCTTTCATTCAATCTCTGGAGCGGGCCCGGCCTGGCGACAACTGCGTCAATCCTTCTCGCCGGGGCTCTCTGGTTCAAGACAGTCAAATCCACGCAGAACCAAATTTTCTGGATTCTGTTCTCGCTGGGTTGGACGATGATCTGCGTCAGTTATGCACAGACAAGAGCGGCGGGCATACAACTGGTCGAGTTCCCAACCTCCGCCCACGTTCTTTACACCCTGGGATATGTGCTCATCGGCGTCTCGTTCTGGGTCGTCCCGGCGTCGGGCGATTCCCGCCAGGCATGGATTCTGTCGGGAGTGTTCATCCTGGCCATCCTGGTCACGTGGTTCGCCGTCACCCCCGCGTTGTCTGTGACGATCTACGGGGGCGGGCGCAGCGGTCCGTGGGAAGAAGTGCAACCACTGCGGAACCGGGGACTGGCGACCGTTTCCCTCGCACTGCTGACCGCTCTTGGCGTTGAGGTGTGGCTGAGACTCGGGAAGTTCGATTCGTTCTGGAAATCCGTCCTGGTCTGGCCGACGATTGGCGTGACATTGGCTGGCGCGGCGGCCTGGCTGACGGTCGCGGTTTGGAAGCCGGGCCCGTACGATTGGCGGATGACCGGGTGGGTAGGCGCCTCGTTTTTTCTACAAGCCGCCCTGATGGGAGTGGGGCTTTACCAGGCCTTTCGAGCGGAAAAGGAAACGCCAGCGACACAGGCGATTGAAAATACGTGACCCCCACCGTCACTGTGTGACACCTCCCCACTGGGGGAGGATCGGGAGGGGGGTCGTGCCTGACAGAGGCGGCCTACATATTCAGGTATTTCAACGCCTCATAGACCAGCATCGCGGGCCAGACGATGCCCTTGAGGATTCCCAGCACGCCCATCCAAAATGAAGTTGCCGTGCTGAGGTAATAGACCCACGCGCCGATCAGTCCCAGCCCGTACACGGGCGCGGAGGCGTTGTTGTAGACGATCTTTCTGGCTTTGGGTTCGGGCCTGGGGGCAGTGGTTTCAGTGGTCATGTCAATTCTCCTTTGAGTTGTCCATAATCTCGCGGTGAAACCTTTCACCGAGAATATATACGCCGCCCGCCCCGTCTGGTTGCCGCGTATGGCAGCCTTCGACGGCTGTGAAAGGGAACACATCAGGTTCATCGCATTAGGAAGGGATCTTGTTGATTTGTCCGCGAATCTTCACGAATTTGCCTCGAAAATTCGCGCCGATTGGCGTAGATCTAACTACCAGACAGTTTGTTACAGAAGCACACCGTTGGTCGAGTAGGCGGTGCAAGCCCGCCGTATCGAGACCAACCATACAGGCATATTGCTCGTGAAAGTGGTCTCGATACGCTCCAAGAAGAATACTTGGAGCTACTCGACCACCGTATTCTTGAAACGGTCAGGTAGCTAGGCGTAGATTAGCGGATAAAAATTCCAAATGCGATTGCCCTCGGGAACACATTACACAGGCAGAAAATGCGAGGGAAGTGATACAATAAAATACCGAATGGTCACCAGGAGCATGTCAAATGAGCAAAGAAGATGAAATCCGCGAAGTCCTGAACGAAGCCGCAAAAACGATTTCGGGTACGCAGGGCAACCCGCGTACCTGGCTTGCCTGGGTGGTCCACTTGCTGACACTGCTCGAAGAAAAAGCGACGAACGAAAACCCCGCCGACAAAGAGGCCTACGTCGAGATGCTCGCCGCTTTGCAGGACGCGATCCGTAACCGCCAAAGAACGGGGGGATGGCAGTAAGTCCGCGCCGCGCGCCTCGCCCCAAAACGCCCTCGTTATCACCGCCCCTATGCGACCCATGTTCCGCAAACAGATCGCCCTGCCGCAGGACCACGGCTCGTGGGTGTTCATCCTTAGCCCGCTGTTGATCGGTCTCTTCGCAGGCGGGAAATTCAACCTGTCGTCGCTGGCGCTGGTCATCGCCGCGATGGCCGCGTTCCTGCTCCGCCAGCCCGTGACTATGGCGGTCAAGGCGTACTCGGGCCGCCGTCCGCGCACGGACCTGCCCGCGGCGCGCTTCTGGATCGTCGTCTATGGCCTTGTCATCCTCGCCGCGCTGGGCGCGCTGATCGTCAATGGATTTGCGTTCATCCTCTGGCTGGCCGCGCCGGGCGTGCCGATCTTTCTCTGGCATCTCTGGCTGGTCAGCCGCCGCGAGGAACGCAGGCAGGCGGGCGTGGAGATTCTGGCGACGGGCGTGCTGGCATTGACCGCGCCCGCCGCGCTCTGGGTGGGACTCGGCCGCTACGACCCGACGGGCTGGTGGCTGTGGCTCCTCGCCTGGCTGCAAAGCGCGGGCAGCATCGTCTATGCGTATTTGCGGCTCGAGCAACGGGACCTGGCCGAAGCCCCCGCGCGAAGCGAACGCTGGAAGATGGGACGTCGCGCCCTGTTGTATGCGTCCTTCAACTTGTACGTGTCCTTCTTCCTCAGTTGGCTCGGCTGGATTCCGGGCCTGACCTTCGTCCCCTTCGCGCTCCAATGGTTCGAGACCATCTGGGGCATCAACAACCCCGCCATCGGCTGGAAGCCGACGCGCATCGGCATCCGTCAGTTGATCGTCAGTTCGATCTGGACGGTATTGTTCATCGTTTTTTGGAGGCCGTGATGGACGAACTCAAATGGGAATTGCTGATTGAAGTGCAGGGACGACTGGAAGCAAATCTGATTCAAAGCTATCTCGAAGCGCAGGGAGTCTCGACAGAACTATTCCAGGAGGCGGTGGGGCATCACATCTATCCCGTCATCACGGATGGGCTGGGGCGCGTACAGATCTTCGTGCCGAAAGAGAAAGCCCGCGAAGCGCGCGAACTGTTGAAAACATATGAGGCCGATACCGGGAAAGACATCGAAGATTCCAACGAATGACAGTCACCTCGCAGTGACTGTCTTATTTTGAGAGGAGGAGCCATGAATTTCGACCCGACCGAGGAACAGCGACTGTGGCGCAGGAGCGTGCACGAATTCGTCGAGAAGGAGGTGCGCCCGAAAGCGCGCGAAGTGGACGAGAAAGGCGAGTTCAATTGGGACGCCGTCCGCAAGATGGGGCCGCTCGGCCTGCTGGGGCTGAACATCCCCGAAGCCTACGGCGGCGCGGGCGTGGACGCGGTCAGCGCGGCGATTGCCATCGAGGAGATCGGCTGGGGCTGCGGCTCCACCGCGCTGGCCGTCGCGGCGCACAACGGTCTCGGTACGACGCCCATCGTCCTGTACGGTTCGGAGGACTTGAAGAAGGCCTGGCTGCCGCTCGTTGCAAGCGGCAAGGGCAAACTCGGCGCGCTGGCTTTGACGGAACCCGGCGCGGGGTCCGATTTGCGAGGCGTCACCACCCGGGCGGTCAAGAACGGGAACGAGTGGGTCGTCAACGGCTCGAAGATGTGGACCACCAACGCATCCATCGCCGAATACATCATCACCCTCGTTCGCACCGACGCCGCGGGCGGCGCGCGTTCGCTGAGCATGATCCTCGTCCCGACCGACACGCAGGGACTCAAGATCGCCCCGCCCGAAAAGAAGATGGGATTGCACGGCTCCCCCACCCACGCGGTGACCTATGAGGATGTGCGCGTCCCGCTCGGCAACCTGATCGGCGAGGAGGGCCACGGATTGAATCAAACCCTGACCACGCTGGACGGCGGGCGCATCAGCATCGGCGCCATCTCGGTGGGACTGGCGCAGGCGGCCTACGAATACGCCGTCGCGTATGCAAAGGACCGCCGCGCCTTCGGTCAGCGCATCGCCGACTTCCAGGCCATCCAATGGATGCTGGCCGACGCGGCCACGGAGATCGAGGCGGCGCGCACGCTGATCTACAAAGCGGCCTGGCTCAAGGACCAGGGGCGCGGTTTCATGAAGGAAGCCGCCATGGCAAAACTGTTCGCCACCGAAATGGCCGAGCGCGTGTGCCGCAACGCCATCCAGATCCATGGCGGGTATGGCTATTCGAGCGAATACCCCGTCGAGCGCATCTACCGCGACGCGCGCCTGATGACCATCGGCGAGGGCACGAGCGAAATCCAGCGCATGGTCATTGCCAGGGCCGTGCTGGCGTAAAACAGAGACCAGGTTTCTCGATGAAACCTGGTCTCCTCATTATACTCCAGCCGCCGTCCTCGGCGGCGTACTAAAACTCTTCCACGTAGATCAAATCTTTGATCTGGTCGAATGTGGATTCCCCGATGCCCGGTACGTTCATAATGTCCTCGATTCGCAGGAAGGGGCCATTCTCTTCGCGATAGATGACGATGTTTTCCGCCAGGGTCGGGCCGATGCCGGGCAGGGTCTCCAGTTCCTCGACGCTGGCGTAATTGATGTCTATCAGGAAGGGAACCTCAGTCGGGGCCGACACCTCCACCCCGGCCGCGTAGGGAATCTCCAGCTTTTGGCCGTCCTCCAGCGGCGCGGCCAGATTGACCTGAGACTTGTCCGCCTCGGCGAGAAAGCCGCCCGCGGCGGTGACCGCGTCGCGCACGCGGCTGCCCTCGGGCAGTTCATAGACCCCGGGCCTGGGCACCGCGCCCGAAACGTCCACGACGATGGGCGCGGCCGTCGGCGGCGGAAGGAGGGTCACGCCTTCGCCGCGCGGACTGCGCGCCGCGATCCAGATGAGTCCCGCGAGGATCAAGCCGCCGAGCACTCCTCCCAGGATTGGGGTAATCTTCTTCAGCAAATCAGACTGGTTGCTTTCCATGTCCCCATTCTAATCCAGTTTCATCACCAGCAGAGTCTGCCCGCGCGCCAGTTTCATGAAAGCCGTCGCTAACCGGCTCAGGCGGCGGAAGTAGGGCGTCATCTCTCTTTCGGACAGAGCGCGAAACCCGAACTTCTCGTAAAGCGGACCGAGTCCCGAGGCGCAGGTCAGATACAGCGGACGCGGACTCTCGTCCAAAAGTCTCTCGATGATGAGGCGCGCGATCCCCCGTCCGCGCCACGCGGGACGAACCGCGATGGAGGCCAGTTCGCGCGTCCCGTCCGAGTGAGGCTTGACCTGTCCACAGCCGACCATTTCCCCGTCCCGCGTGACCGCCAGGAGGAATCGGCGCCAGTCCAGGTCCATCGGGTTGATCTGGGACGAGCGGATGAGCGCCTTGATGGCCGCGTCGTCGGCCCGGGTCGCGGGTCGAAGCGTGATGTCAGCCAAGTTTCCCTGCCGCGACGAGGATGACGAGCGTGAAGATGTACCAGTGAATGAAAAACGGATAGATGAACGAGCGCGTGCGCCATGCAACCCAGCCGAACGCAAAACCGCCGAAGATGGTGGACAGGGTCTCGACTTCGGGCTTGCCGATGTGCGCCACGGCAAACGGCACGGCCTGCAACCAGAGCGCGTCGGGGCCGAACCTGCGGGCATAGCCGAACAGAATCCAGCCGCGAAAGATGAACTCCCAGCCGAACAAATCGAGGAAGGTGTTCCACGGCAGATTGGCAGTCAGGCCATCGTAATAAGTTTGCATAGACGGGTCGCCGCGGCCGAGATACCAAATCACGGGCGTCATCAGCAGAACGCCGCCAAGGACAATGACCAGTCCCGCTTTCCAATCGCCGAGGGCGAAACCGTAATTGCGCGGGGACTCGCGAAAGACAAAAACGATGAAAACCAACGGCACGAGCAGATACAGGATGGTACGGTCAATCTCTTTGACGGGCGTGAGTTTGTGATAGTGATCCACCATCAACAACAGCGTGCTGACAATAGTAATCACGACGATCTTTCGGTCGAAGCGAATGGGTGGGAAGATGAATTGGAGAAAGGATTTCATGTGGTTGGCTAATGGCGATAGCCATTGGCTATTGGCGATTAGCGGTTAGTAGGAGAAGAAGGTTTGGTGACCTGCCGGGCCGAGCAGCAGGGCCAGTTTGTCTGCATCGCGGACAAGTTCCCAGCCCCAATTGAAGAAGAGCAGGAACACGACCAGAACCGCCAGCGACACGGCCATTTTACCAGTCCTCGATTCGCGCCAGCGGGCGGCAAGCGCACTTCGCCCGTTCACCCAGAAATAGGCTGCTATCACTGCGAAGAAGGGAGTGATCGCCAGATGGAAGCGGTCTTCTGCGAGAATCAACGCGTGCGGGAGCAGGTAGCCGAGAACGATCAGCCAGAGCAAAGTCACTTGCGGGGACTTGCGAAGGAGCGCCGCTCCCAGCGTGGCCGAAGTACTTACAACCATAAACGGCAATAACAACACCGCCGCGATCAATAACAGCAATGGCAGGGGGATGTAACCGAGAAATCCGTTGGAATAAAAATAGGTGACGGCGCGGCGCTCCAGCCCGAAGAAATAACCCAACCGTGTAACGATCAGTTCGAGCGCGTGGACGGAGTCCTGTTGGATGAACTCGAGGGCGCGCTGTGCGCCGATCTGGTCGCGGACGGAATCATCGAGTATGGTCAGCAAATCGAGTGAAATGCCGAATTGAAACGTGCCGTTCCCATTGGGATGATAGCCAAGATACAGGTTGTAGCCCATCGAGGATTCGATGCCTGTTAAACGTCCGTGCAGGAGGGAGTTACGGATGATCCATGGCAGGATGACGGCAAGAAAGACAAGCGCGGTCACCAATGCGGGGCGAATTGCTTGAACCGCGAAGAGGCGAAGACCGCGAAGGTTTTCCGCGAATTCGTTTCGCGCGCTTCCTCCCTTCGCGGTTAATGCTTGAAACTGCGTCCACCAGATCCAAAGGATTGCCAATCCCGCCGCGGGCAGGATGACCGAACGCGTCAACGCGGCCAGCCCAAGGACGAGTCCTGCCAATGCAAAGCGCCGCGTGGAGGGATTTTCCGCCGCCCATAACAAAGTCAGTGCTGAGAGCAGGACAAGTGGAAAGAACAGGTTCTCGGTGGCGAGTGCAATCGGGTAAACCAGCAGGATCGGATAGCAGGCAATCGTCCACGAGGCGAGGCGGGCGGTGCGCGCGAGTTTTGCCTCCGTCTCCAGAGTCGAGGGCAGGGAGAGGCGCAATTTCAGCGCGAAGAAATAGGTCATCGGGGCGAGCGTCGCGCCGATGACGGCCTGCGCCAGCCTCGCGGCAAAGAAGCGGGCAGGGCTGGCCGGACCGACCAGGAAGTAGATGAGCGAGAGAAAAGCGGGATACAGCGGCGCGCGGAATGAGGTCGGGACGCCGCGCGCCGGGTCGTACTCGATGGCCGAAAGGTCGAACTGGATGTACGGAAGGACTTGCTTCAAGTCCGCTTCGGCGAACCAGCGGAAACCGTTCCCGCCCGCCAGACTGCGGGCGAGCATGTCGTAGTGGAACATGTCGTCCAGGCCGATGCCCAGCGAACGGGAGAGGAGAACGGGGACCAGCCGCAGGGTCAGCGCGGCGAGGAAGACGCACCAGGGAAAGGAGAGGCTCGTGCGGCGGGACCGGCCGAGGGTCATGAATGAGCCGTTGTCTTTTCGCGTTCCGCAGCGCGCAGGGCGTCGATTTTTTTCTGCAGGTAGGTGGAGAAGTAACCGGCGTAGCGATCCTGCAATTCGGGATCCTTCCAGTCCTGCGCGGTGATGCGGCCGCGGCAGTTGGGCGCGCCGCAAGCACAGTCGAACTCGTCGTAGGGCGCGCTGTCGCACATGGCATAGTCGAGATGGATTTCCTCGTCCTTTGCGATGTTGCGCATGGCGACCAGGCCGATTTGCCCGGTGAAGCCCGCATTGGGATCGCAGGAGTGGTTGAAGCAGTCGCCCGGCTCAAGGTTGGGTGTGACCAGGTACAGCCTCTCGTCTATTTGCAGAACGCGCTGGGTGAAGTCGGGCATGTTGTAATCCAGTTCGTCCTCGGTAACGACCTTGCCGCCCCACAGGACGAGCAGTTCGCCCTTGCGGATCGGTTCACCGGCAAACACGCCACAGCCGCCCTTTTCAGGATGGGATCCCGAGTAAAGTTTCGGCGACATGTGGGAAAAATACTGTCCGCTCATTCTTCTCCAAATCGTTTGAGTTTGTCATCGGCCCTGAGGTCGAAGACGTGATAGTTGCACGTTAGTTCCTCGCCCGCGGGAATATCGCGCGCGGCATACTCGATCAAACCGTCCGGCGATTCGAGCAGGTTCGGCTCGTCCGAGTGATTCATATACTTTGAGTCGTCGGTCGAGAAAGCAAACATCTCCCGCCCGCCACGTATTTCGACGGAGCCGTGAATCAAATAGTATTCCTGCACCGCCGCGGGAAAGGAGGAGATGTCTTCGGGAGTTAAGAATATATCGATCCGAGGATCGAACTGCCAGACGATTTGACCTTTTTGGATCGGTTCATCTGCGTAACAACCCAGCCCATGGATTCCGCTCGGGCGTAGACTGGTACGGACAACGAACATTCACGCCTCCAACAATTAAGATGACGCCGATTATATCGAATATGCCGCAAATAACAATGCCTGCAGAGCATCGTTTTTTGATTTACTTGCTCGCGTCGGACTCGGTTTCACTTGATCCCGTTTAAGAAATAATCGCCCGCTTGTTGATATTAAAGAGACAGACCGACTCGCGGACGAGTCGGTCTGTATGCAGACCGCCCCAGCCATGATTATTTATTTCGTCCCCTCCGTGTCGGACGACTCGGCCGAGAGTTTCTGCGCGAAGAAGATCGGCAGGAAAGTAATCAGGATGACGAACGTCGCGACGACGTTGGTGACAGGACGGTCGCGCGGGCGGGTCAACTGACTGAAGATCCAGATGGGCAGTGTGGACTGCTGTCCCGCGGTAAAAGTAGTTACGATCACTTCGTCGAACGAAAGAGCGAAGGCGAGCATCCCGCCCGCGAGGAGTGCGGTCGCAATATTGGGCAGGACAACGTAACGAAACGTCTGGAACGAATTTGCACCCAGATCCATCGAAGCCTCGATCTGCGATCCCTGCATACGGCGAAAGCGCGCCAGCACGTTGTTGTAAACGACCACGACGCAAAACGTCGCGTGACCGATCACGATGGTCCAGTAGGAAAAGGGAATATCCAACGAGCCGATTGCGGAGCGGAGCGCGATGCCCGTCACGATGCCGGGCAGGGCGATGGGCAATACAAGCAACAGGGAGACCGCTTCCCTGCCAAAGAAGTTACTGCGATAGACGGCCGCGGCCGCAAGCGTCCCGAGGACGAGCGCGACCGAAGTCGCGACAAGCGCCACTTGAAGCGAAAGCGCGAGGGCAGACCAGAGGTCCGTGCGTTGAAGCGCCTCGCCGAACCATTTGGTCGTGAATCCTGGGAGCGGGAACGTAAAGGCGGCCTCGTCCGTTGTAAACGAATACAGAAAGATGAGCCACATGGGGACGTGCAGGAATAGCAGAGTCCCAATCGCGCCGAGAGTTAAACCGAGGGAGGCTTTTTCGCCATAGGATTTAGAGGGCATCGAAGGCTCCCAGTTTGCGGGCGATCAGCAGGTAAACCATCATGATCACGATGGGACCAATCGTCATCGCGGCGGCCAGGGGCAGATTGCCCGAGGTGCCTTGATGGGAATAGATGGCCTGTCCAATGAAATAGCGTGAATTGCCAAGCGCCTGCGGAACGATGAAATCTCCGAGCGTCAACGAAAAGGTGAAGATCGAACCAGCCACCACACCGGGAAACGCGAGCGGAAGGATTACATTGCGAAAGGTCTGGGATGCATTCGCCCCGAGGTCGTTGGATGCCTCGATCAAGGACCTTGGCACGCGCTCGAGCGCGGTCTGAATCGGTACGATCATGTAGGGAAGCCAGATATAGCAAAACGCAATGAACATTCCAATCGGCGAAAACGACAGCGACGAGCCGCCGATTTCTGGAAGCGAGAGCAGCCAATCCAGGATGAAATCAATGCGTAAGAAATGAAAAAACCAGGAGATGATGCCCTCCTTGGCAAGGATGAGTTTCCACGCATAGACGCGCACGAGATAACTTGACCATAGCGGGATGGTCACAGCAATGTAGAGCCATGTCTTCAATCGCGGTGAGGCGAATTTTGCGATGTAATATGCCAGCGGAAAGGCGATCAGTGCGTCGGCAATTGTGACCGCCAGGGCCATTCCGGCCGTGCGGGAATAGATGTCCAGGTTGGCAGGTAAGAGTAATTGAGCATAAGTCGCAGTGGTGAATTCACGAATGACGAGTCCCGTGAATTCATCCAGGCGATAAAAACTATATACAAGGAGCGCGAACAAAGAGCCGAGATATACGACAAACATGTAAATCATCGGCGGACCGAGCAGAAGGAGAAGGATTAACTTGGGGCGCAGGTAGAGATAGGTCGAGAGTCGGTTCACGTCAACCTCCCACCAGACTCATGTGCTCTCTCTCCCAGAACAGGCGCACCTTTCTGCCGCGTACTTTCAGCACATCCATGGAAGTTGTCTTCAAATTCTGTTCGATGACGACCAAATCTCCGCCGTTCTCCACTTCGACGAGGTAGCGGGTGTATAGTCCCAAATACACTACATCTCGAACCATTCCATCGGCGAAGACCTGGGTGGAAGAGGCTTGTCCGTTCTCAGGTCCAAGATGGATTTTTTCAGGGCGGATGGAAAAGGTTTGATCGGAGCCGGTAATCCGCTTCGCGACTTCGCCCGCCAGAAGGTTGGAAGTCCCCACGAAACCAGCCACAAAGGAGGAGGCGGGTCTCTCATAGATTTCCGAAGGCGCGCCGATCTGCTCGATCCGTCCCTGGTTGAAGACCGCGATGCGGTCGCTCATGGTCAGCGCCTCCTCCTGATCATGAGTAACGAAGATGAATGTAATTTTGACTCGTTTTTGAATTGACTTGAGCTCCACCTGCATCTGCTGGCGCAGTTTCAAGTCCAGCGCGCCGAGAGGCTCGTCCAGCAAAAGCACCTTGGGATGATTGATGAGCGCGCGTGCCAAAGCAACGCGCTGGCGCTGTCCACCGGATAATTGCGAGGGTTTACGGGCGGCAAAGCCGGGCAGGCGCACCAGATCGAGCATTTCATCTACACGCTTTTCGCGTTCTGCGCGGGGAACTCTCTTAACCATCAACCCATAGGCGATGTTCTCGCCAATGGACATATGCGGGAAAAGGGCATAATCTTGAAAGACCGTGTTGACATCGCGCTCGTATGGCGGGAGATCCGAAACATCCTGCCCGTACAAATAAATATTGCCGGAGGTCGGCCGGTCGAAGCCGGCGATCATACGCAGGCAGGTGGTCTTCCCCGAACCGGACGGGCCGAGCAGAGAGAAGAATTCGCCATCGCCGATCTCCAGAGATACATTGTCCACCGCGCGCACTTCGCCGGACTGATCGCGATGTCGTACGGAAAATACGCGACTGACATTTCTGAACGCGATGGCCGTCACATCACTCATAATTCACCATTGTCGAGGTAAAGCCGCGCCGGGTTCGAACCCGACGCGGCTTGCAAAAAACGGGGAGTCTACCGGCCGCCAATCACGGCGATGTAACCGGTCACCCATTCATGATAGGGCACGCACGCATCCGAGCCGTCCGCGCATTTGGAGGTCGGAGTGCGCCAGAACCAAATCTGGTCGAAGGTATTGAGACCGTTGATGGCACAGCCCTCGGGGCCAAGCAGTTCATTACCCTCGCACGCAGAGAGGACAACCGGCACCGTGCCGAACCAGGAAGCCAGGTCGCCCTGTAATTTGGGGTCGAGCGAGTGCTCGAGCCACAGGTAAGCGCAATTCGGGTGTGGAGCATCTGTGGCCATCATGGTCGTATCCGCCCAACCGGTCGCGCCTTCCACAGGCACGACACTGGCCACCGGCACGCCGCTGAACTGCAAGACATTGGTCTGGAAGCCCCAGGAACTCGAAGCCGCGACGCCTTCGTTCGTGAAGTCGTCCATTTGGATGAAGGCATCGTGCCAGTAACGTCCCACCAGTTCTCGTTGCTGGCGCAGGAGGTCAAGCGCGGCGTTGAACTGGTCACGGTTCAGTTGATACGGATTGGTGATACCCAGTTCAGGATTGTGATACATGAGATAGAGCGCCGCGTCGGCGATGTAGATGGCGCCGTCATAGGCCTGGACGCGGCCTTTGTTGGACGCACCATCGGGAAGTGTAGTTTCTTCGAAGACGACCGACCAGCTGTCCGGCGGAGTGTCGCCAAAGACCTCCGTGTTATACAGAAGGACGTTATTGCCCCACTGATACGGAACGCCGTAATGCTTGCCATCCACTGTATGCCACGGAGCATCCTGAAGGCGCGGATCAACGGTGTCCCAGCTCGGGATACGGCTGAGGTCAATCTCCTGCACCCTGCCGCCGGAGATCAAGCGATTGCTGGCATCGCCGGAGGCGGTCACCAGGTCGTAGCCGCCCTCGTTCATCAGGGCCACCATCTCGTCTGATGTAGCGGCGGTCTTCACGGTCACTTTACAACCGGTCTCGGCCTCGAAGCCGGTCACCCAGTCGTAGTTCGGATCCGTCTCGCCGCGCTCGATGTAACCAGCCCAGGCGACAATAGCAACCTCGCCTTCGGGTTCAAGGGAAACCGGCGGCTCGGTCGCGACTGGAGGTACCGTCGCGACTGGGGGCTCAGTTGCTTCCGCGGGCGGTTCGGTCGCCGGTGCGCCGCAGGCGGACAGCAGAAGGCTGATCAACGCAACCAGCGACAACAAAACAAAACGTTTGGACTTCATGTCTCTCTCCTTTGGATTGGTCGAATACCAGATATCACTAAAAGAGTTGGTCACCGAATTGACGGACAGGCACCTCCTTGCGGGCTTATTTTTCGATACTTATCAAACACCGCGTAATCGGAATTGACGCGCCGAATCGGTTTCCGATTCGGAACTTACTTTTTAGTCGCGTGACGAAACGCGGTGCAGTGAAACATGGCGCGCCCCATGAATCCACATGCTATAATCGCAACAGATCATCCCCGGAGGAAACCATGAGCGAAAGTCTGTTGTTCCCGCTGACCGACGAGCATAAGATGCTGCGCGACACGGCCCGCGATTTCGCGCAGAAGGAGATCGCGCCGATCGCGGCCGAATTCGACGAGAGCGGGGAATTCCCCCACGCGACCGTCAAAAAGATGGGGGCACTGGGTTTCATGGGAATCGAAGTTCCCGAACAATACGGCGGCGCCGGCATGGACACATTGTCCTACGTGCTGGCGCTGGAGGAGATCTGCAAGGTGGACGCCGCCCACGGCGTGATCATGTCGGTCAACAACTCGTTATATTGCTACGGAATCCTCAGGTTCGGGACGGAGGAACAAAAACAGAAATTCCTGAAACCCGTCGCTGCGGGACAGGCCATCGGGGCGTATTCGCTGACCGAGCCGATGTCCGGTTCGGACGCAGGGACGATGAAAAGCCGCGCCGTGCGCGAGGGCGATTCCTACATTTTGGACGGGCGCAAATCCTGGGTGACGAGCGGACCGGTGGCCGATTACGTGGTCGTCTTCATGATGACCGATCCCGCCAAAAAACAGAAAGGAATCAGCGCCTTCCTGGTGGACACCAAAACGCCGGGATTCTCCCGCGGCAAAAAGGAACCGAAACTGGGAATCCGCGCCTCGGCTACAAGCGAATTGATCCTCGAAGATTGCCGCGTGCCCGCCGACTGCCGTCTCGGCGAGGAAGGCGAGGGGTTCAAGATCGCCATGACCGTGCTGGATGCCGGGCGCATCGGCATCGGCGCGCAGGCGCTGGGAATCGCCGAGGCGGCCTACGAGGCCGCACGCTCCTATGCCGCCGAACGCGAGGCCTTCGGGCAGAAGATCGGCGAGTTCCAGGGAACGGGCTTCAAGATCGCCGATATGAAGACGCGCATCGAAGCCTCACGCCTGTTGATCTACAACGCGGCGCTGGCCAAGGAACGTTCGAAGACCACCGGCGAAAGATTCTCCCTGCAAGCGTCCATGGCGAAACTGTTCGCCTCCGAGACCGCCATGTTCTGCGCGCACCATGCCGTGCAAATCCACGGCGGGATGGGTTACAGCAGGGAACTGCCGGTGGAGCGCTACTTCCGCGATGCAAAGATCACCGAGATTTACGAAGGCACGAGCGAAATCCAACGGCTGGTCATCAGCCGCAGTGAATTGGGGTTGAAGTAAATGTCGTCAGCGCAGAAGGCGATTGCTGGCGCGCTTCTATTGAGTGGCGCGCTGCTGGCCCTTGTTGCCCAGCAGGCGCAACAGGATGTCGTCGAACGCGCCCTGCTCTCCGCGTGGATCGTTCTGGGAGTGGTCCTTTTTTTCCTGGGCGTCCTCTCCGCCCGCGCCGACGGTCAACCGCGCTGGTTGATCGCCACACTGGACAAAGCCGGAGGCTGGCTCGGCGTGCAGTCGTGGCAGATCGTCCTGCTTGCCACGAGCCTGCCGCTCGTCATCCTGGCTCACTACGCGGCAGGAGAAATGGAGCGAATGCCCAGCCCGGTCGCGGCCTGGACCGCGTGGCTGTCCGCCGTTTCCTTATCTTTGATCGGCGGCTGGCAGCGCGGCGCGCTGGACTTCAAGTCGCGCGGCCGCATGTTTGCCGTCGCATTCGGCCTGACCCTCCTTTCGCTTCCCCTGCGCGCGGTGGCCACAGGCGAGATCCCGATCATCCTCAACGGGGACGAAGCCTCGGCCGGCGTGTATGGCGCGCTGTACCTGAACGGCGCGGTGAACAATCCTTTCTACGCCGGGTGGTACTCGTTCCCCGGCCTGTACTTCTTCATCCCCGCAAGCGGCATCGCCATCTTCGGCCACACCACGGAAGCCCTGCGCGTTCCGGCCGCGCTGGCCGGCGCGCTGACCGTCGGCGGCGTGTACCTGGCAGGCCGCGCCCTGTTCGACAAACGCACCGCCCTGCTTGCGGCGATCCTACTCATTGGATTCCATTTCCACATTCATTTCAGCCGCATCGGCCTCAACAACATTTGGGACGGTTTCTTCTTCGCCCTGACCGTCGGCGCGGCCTGGTACGGCTGGTCGCGCGAGAACCGCAACGCGCTCCTGCTGGCAGGCCTCGGGCTGGGACTGGCGCAATACTTCTACCCGAGCAGCCGCTCGCTGCTTGCGCTCGTCTATGGATGGTTATTCATTTCGGCGCTTCTCGACCGGGCGAGATTTAAACGGTTGTTTTCCAGTTTGTTCCTGATGAGCCTCACCGCCGTCGTCACCCTCCTGCCGCTGGCGTGGTACTACATCAAGTTTCCCGAACAATATCTCGCTCCTCTGCAACGCGTCAGCATCATCGGCCCGTGGCTGGACAACGAAATGCTCATCACCGGCCAGCCCGCGTGGAAGATACTGCTCCGCCAGTTGTGGCTCGGCGTCCAATCCTTCACCTACCTGCCGTTACAGCACTGGTACAGACCGGCGGTTCCCCTTCTGCGGCCCATCTTCGCGACCCTGTTTATCCTGGGTCTCATACACCTGATTCTCCGCCCGCGCGAGAGCCGCACCATCCTGTTGGTCCTCTGGCTGGTCATGTTCGTCCTGCTGGGCGGATTAAGCGAATCGACTCCCGCCTCCCAGCGCTACGTGGCGGCCGCGCCGGTTTGCCTCCTGCTGGCCGCGTACGGATTAAGCGAGACCGCGTCTGTTCTGGAACGCCTGTGGCCGCAGGCCGCGCGCGGGTCAACCTACGTCCTTCTCGCCGTTGCAATCGCCGCGTCCATCAGCGATATCCATTTTTACTTTTACAAATACACCCCTGCCACCAGAGCGGAATTTGCACACACCAACGGCTTCATTGCCCAGCGCCTCGCCGACTACCTGGTAAACCAGCCCGATGGCACACAGGTGGTCTTTTTTGGCCAGCCTTTGATGGGCTACTACTCCATTCCCAGCACGCAGTTCCTCGCGCCGCAAGTCACCGGCCTGGACATCGCCGCATGGGACCAGCCGGACCGCCCCCAGCCCGAAGGCAAGAACCTCATATTCGTCTTCCTGCCTGGCAACGAATCGCAAATCCCGCTGGTGCAGGCGGATTACCCCGGCGGGACTCTCCTGGAAGAGACATCCACAGACGGCCTGCCGTTGTACTATTACTACGAATACTCGACGGAAGAATGAAAGCGACCCTGTTCCACAAACACGGCGGACCTGAAGTCCTCGAATACACGGACTTCCCCGACCCGCCTCCGCCCGGACCTGGATACGCTCTCGTTAAATTGGCCGCCGCGGCCCTCAACCGCGTCGACGTGACCGTGCGGGGCGGCTGGCCCGGCCTGAAACTGGAACTGCCTCACATCCCCGGCGCGGACGGCGCAGGCACGATTGCTGCGCTCGGTTCCCCCCTCCCCGCCTCGCCAGCGGAGACGAAGCGAGGTGAGGGGATAAAGGTGGGTTCGCGCGTTGTCATCAATGCCAACCTCGGATGCGGCCAATGCGAGGCCTGCCAGCGCGGACAGGACAACCTGTGCCGCGACTGGCACTTGCTCGGCGAAACCGTGCGCGGGACGTATTGCGAATACATCACCCTGCCCGTTCGGCAATTGTATCCCCTGCCCGATGAATTTGACTTTCACGCCGCGGCCGCGGCGGCGCTGGTGTACCAGACGGCATGGCATTCGCTGGTCACGCGCGGCGGATTGAAGGCGGGCGAAAGCGTGCTCATCGTGGGCGCTTCGGGCGGAGTCAACATTGCCAGCGTGCAGATCGCCAAATATATCGGCGCGCAGGTCCTGGTCGTGGGCGCGGACGCGGAGAAACTGTCCCTGGCCGAATCCCTCGGCGCGGACGTCCTGATTGATCGCTCGAAGGAAACGGACTGGGCGAAGTCGGCGTTTCTCGCGACGAATCGCCGCGGCGTGGACGTCGTCGTGGACAACGTGGGCACGACCTTTCCTCTCAGTCTGCGCGCGTTGCGGAAAGGCGGCCGCCTGCTGACAGTGGGCAACACCGGCGGGCCGAAGTTCGAGATCGATAACCGCTACATGTTTGCCAAACACCTCTCCATCATCGGTTCGACGATGAGCACGCGGGAGGAATTCGCCGAAGTGATGGATTTGGCCGTGACGGGAAAATTGAAACCTGTCATGGATAAGACGTTTCCGCTTCGCGAGGCGCGCGCCGCGCACGAACGGCTGGAGGGCGGAATGCAACGCGGCAAGATCACTCTGGAGATTGGCTGAGGTTCTGCATTGACGAAGTTTTCCCGTTGGTTCGAAATCGGATTGTTCCTGTTTGTGATTGCAATTTATGGTTACGCGGCCGCCTCGGATGCGATCAACTTCCCCGGCAGTTGGTTCACACGCGACGACGCCTATTACTATTTCAAGGTGGCGCAGAACATCACCGAGGGGCGCGGCGCGACCTTCGATGGCGTCAATCCGACTAACGGCTATCACCCGTTGTGGATGCTGGTCTGCATCCCGGTCTTCGCCCTGGCGCGTTTCGACCTGATCCTGCCGCTGCGCGTCCTGCTGGTCGTCATCGGCATCCTGCACGCCGCGACCGCCATCCTGCTTTACCGCCTGATCGGCAGGACCCTCTCACACCCGCTGGGAGTCCTAGCCGCGATGGGCTGGGCGGCCAGCCGCTACATTCTCACCCATTTCAACATGATGGGGCTGGAAACAACGTTGACAGCTTTTGCGATGGTTTTGTTTTTATATTGGATGCAGGAATTCGAGCGTACATGGCGCGGGCGGGCCGTCCGCCCCGGGCAGATCGCCGCGCTGGCCGGCGCGGGACTGCTGGTGCTGTTCAGCCGCCTCGACAGTGTCTTTCTGGTGCTTCTCTTCGGGCTCTGGATCGTCTTTCGCGGAACATCCATGCGCACCCTGCTTCTGCTGGATATTCTGGCAACCGCGGCCGCTGTCCTCGGCGGATTTGTGTTCCGCATTAGCGTGCCCGCGTACTATCCATATGTCAACCTTGGACTTGGGATGATCGTCTTGTCGCTGGCCCTCCAAACGCCGATCTATTTTTTCATGGGACTGTATCAGCCTGCGGGCAGTCGAACCACTGCCGAACTGATTCGTAGAACGGCCCTCGGCGCGGCGGTCACCGCGGCCGCGGTTGCGGCAATCGTTCTTGGAGCGCGGCAGGCGGGACTGATCGAAGCCCTCCCCCTCACCAGCGTTGTCGCCGTTTACCCGCTGCTTGCCGTTCTCATGTCCATCGTCGTGCGCTTGACGGCCAGGGCATTTTCCAGCCGCAAAGCCGACATAAACGAAACGGCCCCTTTGGCACTGCTCAAATCCCGCTGGCGGACGTGGGTCACGGAGGGCGCGATCTATTATGGCATCGTCGGAGGCGCGCTGGCGCTCTACATGGGCGTCAATAAATTCCTGTTCGGCGCTTTCACGCCCGTCAGCGGACAGATCAAACAGTGGTGGGGCACATTCGACAACGCCTACGGAGGCGCGCCCAAATTCCAACTGGATTTCTGGGGCGTCAGCCCGGATAACGAATTCAATGCCTGGCGGCCCTTCACCACTCAGGTCGAGAGATGGACCGGCCCGCTGTTCTACCAGACCAACCTCTTCTACGTCGGCTACGATAACACATACCTGTTCCTCATCGCCCTGCTCGTTCTTGCATTCCTCGCCATGTTGTATCTCCGCCGGCGGCGGTCGGTGCGCGCCCTCGCTCACCTGGGCGCGGTTCCGTTGTTTGCGGGATCGATGGCGCAGGTACTCAACTACACTGCGCTCGGATATGCGGGAGTCAAGGAATGGTATTGGGTCAGCCAATACCTCGTCCAGTTCGTCGCGGCGTTTATTGCCGCAGACTTTTTCCTGCATCCCATCCTGCGCCGCTTAAGGAGGCCGCGGGTCGGCGTGGGAATTGCCCTGCTGATCGGTCTCCTGATGGCGAATAACTTTACGAGAAACATGGCCGACCTCATGCCCCACACGAATCGCGTGGACGATCGTGCCTACATGGACGCCGCAGTCTTCCTGGAGGAATACACCGGGCCGGGTGCGATGATCGGCATGACCGGCGGCGGCAATGTCGGCTACTTCATCCACGACCGCACGATTGTCAACATGGACGGCCTCATCAACAGTTACACCTATTTCCAGGCACTGCAGGCCGGCCAGGCCGCGGAATACCTGGAGCAGATGGGACTGGATTACGTCTTCGCCAACCCTGAAATCCTCGACACGAACTATCCTTATCGAGGGCAGTTCGAAGGCCGCCTCGGACGCGGCATCCGATACGGCGGTAAATTCCTCATGCCCTTCTTTACCACTCCCTGATATGCCCAGACCCTTCAGTGTAACCCTGCTATTGTGCGCGGTGTTAAGCCTTACAGCATGGAACGCCGTGCGCGCCGCCTCCGCCATCGCGAACTGGGATATACTCCTGGACTTCGCTTCCAGCCCGGGCCCGCTTTACATAATGATCAGCGGTTCTTTCTGGACCCTGGGCGGACTCGCGGTTCTATGGGCGTTCCTTCGGCGGACGCGGCAGGCGCGTAACGGCCTCCTGCTTTACGTGTTCTCGTTTGCGCTGTGGTTCTGGCTGGACCGCCTGTTCCTCCAGGCCGCGCATCCGAACTGGCCTTTCATGCTGGCGGCCACCCTCCTTTCGCTCGGCGTCGTCGCTGTTTTCACGTTTCACCCGCACACGATTCTTTATTTCACCAAAAGAGAGAGCCATGAGCCAACCTCCCAAGATCAAGCATCTGCGTGACCTGAAAGCCAAGTCCCGTCTCGGCGGAGGCGCGGAACGCATCGAAGCCCAGCACAAGAAGGGACGCCTCACCGCCCGCGAACGTCTCGACCTCCTGCTGGATAAAGGTTCCTTCCGCGAGGTGGACAGTTTCGTCGTCCATCGCACCAACGATTTCGGACTGGACCAGCAAAAGGTCCCGAGCGATTCGGTGGTAACCGGCTGGGGCACCATCGAGGGCCGCCTAGTCTATGCCTTCTCGCAGGATTTCACCGTGCTGGGAGGCAGTCTGGGCGAAGTGCACGCGGAGAAAATCTGCAAGATCATGGACATGGCGATGAAGAACGGCGCGCCGGTCATCGGTCTGAACGATTCGGGCGGGGCGCGCATCCAGGAAGGCGTCGTGTCGCTGGGCGGCTACGCGGACATCTTCCTGCGCAACACGATGGCGTCCGGCGTCATTCCTCAGATTTCAGCAATCATGGGACCTTGTGCGGGCGGCGCAGTCTATTCGCCCGCGCTGACCGATTTTATTTTCATGGTCCGCAACTCATCCTATATGTTCGTGACGGGACCCGATGTGGTCAAGGCCGTGACGCACGAAGAGGTCTCGTTCGAAGACCTGGGCGGCGCGAGTGTGCATTCCGAAAAGTCGGGCGTCTGCCACGTGGCGGCGGACAGCGAGGCCGATACGCTCTACCTCATCCGAAAGTTGCTGGGCTACCTCCCGCAAAACAACATGGAGGATCCGCCCTTCATGCCCGGCGACGACCCGCTTCGCATGGACGAATCGCTGGACACGTTCATCCCCGACGACCCGGGCAAGCCCTATGACATGAAAGACATCATCCGCACTGTGGTGGATAATGGTCAGTTCTTCGAAATCCACGAGAACTTTGCCATGAATATCGTGGTCGGGTTTGCGCGGCTTGGCGGACATTCGGTGGGCATCGTGGCAAACCAGCCTGCGGTCCTGGCGGGTGTGTTGGACATTGACGCCTCGGGCAAGGGCGCGCGCTTTATCCGTTTCTGCGATGCGTTCAACATCCCCATCGTCACGTTCGAGGACGTGCCGGGCTTCCTGCCAGGCACCAACCAGGAACATCATGGCATCATCCGCTCCGGGGCGAAATTGCTTTACGCCTATTGTGAAGCGACCGTGCCGAAATTGACCGTCATCACGCGCAAGGCCTATGGCGGCGCGTACGACGTGATGTCCAGCAAGCACATCCGCGGCGACTTCAACGTCGCCTGGCCGACGGCCGAGATCGCGGTTATGGGCCCCGACGGCGCGGTGAACATCATCTTCCGCAAGGAACTCGACAAGGCTAAAGACCCCGTGAAGCGCAAGGCTGAGTTGGTGGCGGAATACCGCGAGAAATTCGCCAATCCGTACGTGGCGGCCGAGCGCGGCTACCTCGACGACGTGATCGAGCCCAAAGAGACGCGTCCGCGCCTGATCAACGCACTGGAGATGTTGAGCAACAAGCGCGACGCCAATCCCGCCAAGAAACACGGGAACATTCCGTTATAATTTCTGTCGTTGCGAGGGCGCGCTTTGCCCGGAGCAATCTCCCGGCGTTTTGGGGATTGCTCCGTCGGGAAACACCCTCCCCCAATAACGGCAAGAGGTTCTATGTTCAAAAAAGTCCTGATCGCCAACCGAGGCGAGATCGCCGTCCGTATCATCCGCTCCTGCCGCGAACTGGGCGTGGAGACGGTGGCCGTTTATTCCGAGGCCGACCGGAACGCGCTGCACGTCCGGTACGCGGACGAGGCATACCTGCTCGGCCCCGCGCCTTCGCGCGAATCCTATTTGCGTGCGGACAAGATCCTCGAAATCGCCCGCAAATCGGGCGCGGACGCCGTTCATCCCGGCTACGGATTCCTCGCCGAACGCGATGATTTTGCCCAGAGTTGCGAAGAGATGGGCATCACGTTCATCGGCCCCAAGCCCTCGGCGATTGCCGCCATGGGCGACAAGGCCGAAGCGCGCGCCACGGTCATCAAGGCGGGGGTCCCGGTGGTGCCCGGCACGGAAGATGTGGGCAACATGCGCGACGAAGATCTGCTCGGCATCGCGCCGCAGATCGGCTTCCCGCTGCTGATCAAGGCCACGGCGGGCGGCGGCGGAAAAGGCATGAGGGAGGTCAAAAGCCTCGAGGAAATGCCGGCCCTCATCAAGTCCGCGCGGCGCGAGGCGGAATCCTCGTTCGGGGATGGGAACGTTTACTTGGAGAAACTGGTCGAGGGCGCTCGCCACATCGAATTCCAGATCATGGCGGACGGACACGGCAACGCCATCTATCTCGGAGAGCGCGAGTGTTCGCTCCAGCGCCGCCATCAAAAATTGCTGGAAGAGGCCCCCTCCCCGTTCCTCGACGAAGACCTGCGCCGAAGGATGGGCAAAGTGGCGGTGAAATCCGCGCAGGCCGTGGATTATGTCAACGCCGGTACGATTGAATTTCTGGTGGACAAGGAGAAGAATTTTTACTTCCTCGAAATGAATACGCGCCTGCAGGTCGAGCATCCCATTACCGAGATGGTCACGGGAATCGACATCGTCATGGAGCAATTGCGCGTTGCGCGCGGACGCCAGTTGAGTTACAAACAGGAAAACGTCAAGATGACCGGCGCGGCAATTGAATGCCGCATCAACGCCGAGGACCCATACAATAACTTCCTGCCCTCCACCGGTGTGATCACCCAGAACATCATACCGACCGGGCCCGGCGTGCGCGTGGACACGGGCGTTTATCCCGGTTTCGAGATCACACCCTACTACGACCCGATGATCGCCAAACTGATCGTATGGGGCGAGAGCCGCGGGCAGGCCATCCAGCGTATGCGCCGCGCCCTCGAGGAATTCCGCATCGTCGGCGTGCGGACGAATATTCCATTCCACCAGACGCTCATGGAAAGCACGCGTTTCCTGGGCGGACAATACGACACGCGTTTCGTCGAGGAGCGTTTCTGGACGCCCGAATCGAATGACCGCAGTGTTCCCCTCTCTGAAATCGCCGCCATCTTCGCTACACTGGTCGCCCACCAGCAAACACAACGGTCGGCGCAGATCGTCCGCCGCGGGGAGCGGGATGCCAGCAACTGGAAATGGGTCGGGCGCTGGGAACGGATGCATCGGTAAGTGGTCTGATAGTCGGATAGTCTAAATAGTCTGGTGGTCGCGAGGACGTTCATCGCGGCCGAAGACGCGGAGTCTTTTCATGAAGTATGTGACGACCATCGAAGACAAAGAACATATAGTCGAGGTACTGGACGAGCGCCACATCGTTCTCGACGGCAAAACCCTGGAAGTGGACTTTCAGACCATCAGCGGCCAGCCCGTCTTTTCGTTGCTCGTGGAGGGAAAGTCCTACGAGGCTTACGTTGATCTTGCCGACGACGGCCTGCGCGTGCTCATGCGCGGCATCCTGTATCACGCCGGCGTCGAAGACGAACGCGAGAAGCGCCTGCGCGCGGCCGCGGGCGGAGGTGTGATCGAAAGCGGCGAGTTCCATCTAAAAGCGCCCATGCCGGGACTCGTGGTGGCCGTTCCCGTGAGCGAGGGCCAGAAAGTGGAAAAGGGTCAAGTCTTGATTGTGCTGGAGTCAATGAAGATGCAGAACGAACTCAAGGCCCCGCGCGAGGGCGCGGTCGGCCGCATCCGCGTCAAGGCGGGCGAGAGCGTGGAACAGAAACAGACATTGCTCAGTGTGCACTGATGGACGGGCGGGAAACCGAAGTCAAGTTTTATGTGCAGGACTTGAAGAAATGCGAGGCGCGCCTTCGGGATATGAAGGCGCGATTGATTCAACCGCGCATCTTCGAGACCAACCTGCGCTTCGACCTGCCCGACGGCAGTCTGCGCGCCGAGGGGCGAGTCCTGCGGCTGCGCAAGAGCAACGACATCCGCCTTACCTATAAAGGTTCGTCCGAAAACAGGGACGGCATTCTGACGCGCGCCGAGATCGAGTTCACGACTGACGATTTCGAGGCCGCCAGACAATTTATTCTCGGACTTGGTTATCAGGTGGTCGCAACCTACGAAAAATATCGAACCACATATCAAGTCGCCAGCCTTCACGTCATGCTCGACGAACTGCCATACGGCAGCTTTGTGGAAATCGAAGGAGAGAACGAAACGGACATCCGCCAGATGGCGATCCGTCTCGGGCTGGACTGGGAAGCGGCTGTCCCCGCGAGTTATCTCGCCCTCTTCGAGCGCATTTGCGGGAGATATCGTCTCGATCCATCGCGACTGACGTTCGACGCGCTCGGGGATATCCGCCCCACCGCGCAGGAACTGGCGGTCGTTCCAGCCGATTAGAAAACCATCTCCATACAAATAAGAAAACGGCCTCGCGGTTTATTGCGAAGCCGTTATTGATTCTCGCCGTCAAACTAAGGAGCGGTCGTCAGGTAGGCATACAATGCCGCCAGGTCTTCATCGGTCATGTGCGCGGCGGATTGCCAGGGCATGGCATCCGAGAAGGGAGCGCCGCTGGGACGCACGCCCGTCCGCATGGTGTGGATGAACTCTTCGAGAGTCAGCGAGCCGACGAAGGGACGCGGGTTCGGGATGGCGGGACTGAAAGAAGTGGCAGGAGCGCCTGTCATGTCCGAGCCGTGGCAGCCACGGCAATCGCCGAAGGTGGCGACGTATTTCCCGTATTCGGGAGTCGCGCCTGCGGGCGGCGCGTCAATCGAATCCGCAACGGGCGCGGGCATGGGGAACATCCCCGAACCCATGATGGCAATTCCGAGGAAGTTGATTTTGTCGCCCGTCGGCGCGGAGGAGGGTTCGGCGGGGAGACTTCGCAGGTAGGCGATGACCGATTCGATGTCGTCGTCGCTCAACTCGCGGTACGAAAGTTGCGACATGAACATCAGCAAATTGCCGTCCTTGTCCACGCCGTGGCGGATGGCGCGGAAGATTTCGCCGTCGGTGTAGCCCGCGAGTTTGCCGCCAGGGGTGAGATTCTCGGTGGAGACCTGCCCCATAAAGCCGAAGCCTTCATCCGCCGCCATGTTCCAGCCGCCTTTGAGCGGGGGCGCTTGATCCACGCCATGACAGCCAACACAGCCGAGTTTGACGATGTACTCGCCGCGCGCGACCTGCTCGGGCGTGGAATCCACTTTGAGGTCGGGGGCGGAAGCGACCTTCGGCGAGTAGACGGTCATCATCCCCTTGATCCCAAAGAACGAGACGGCGGCGAAGACCAGGGTGAGCAGTCCCGCGCCCAGCCCGCCGAGAATCTTGACCCACATCCGCTGGGCTTTGACGGCGCGGTAGGTGAGGCGACCGAAGAAAACAGTGATTGCAAGAACGATGAGTAGCACGAGCAGGTTGACGAACATGTGAATTCTCCTTGTAGGACAAGATTAATCTTGTCCTACTCCAGCGCCTTCTTCAAGGCTTGCATGGTGTCGTCCATTTGCTTGTCCATCTGGCTTTTCATCATGCCTTCGGCAAGTTTCATGAGTCCGCCGAATTCACCTTCGGCGTGCATGGTGACCAGCGTACCGCCGTCCTTTGCGACAAAGGAAAACCCGCCATGCATGGAGACGGGCGCGTCTACGGATTTGTACTCGTAGCGCGAGGGCGGCTCCCAGGCGGTGATCTCGGACTTCATCTCCATTTTCTGACCGACGAATTTCGACGCGAGAATGTACTGCGCGCCCACACGCGGTTCGCCTTCGGTCAGGATTTTGGCTTCGATGAATCCAATCATCCATTTCGGGGCGTTTGCGAAGTCGGTGGCGAAGGCGAATGCCTTCTCGGGCGTGCAATTGATGTGGATTGATTTTTCGAGTTTCATGAGGTTTCTCCTTTGGTAATTTTGTACCGCAAGATTTATCTTGCGTTTGGCAAATGCGACATGAATGTCGCGGTACTACCTGAATTTCGGAATCAGAAACGGCACGGTCTTTTTGTATTCGAGATACGCTTCGCCGAAGCGTAATTCGAGTTCGAGTTCCTCAAAGTATTTGAGGAAAAAGATATGGGCGGGGATCAAGCCCAATGAAGCGGCGAGCAGGACAAAGGTCGAGGAGGAAGCGAAGGCGAGGGCGAGAGCGGACAGGTAGAAGCCGAGAGACATCGGGTTGCGAGTCCGTTTGTAGATGTCGTCGTTCACGATTTTCTTTGTGAGGATGAAGGCATTCGTCCCACTACCGAGGGCGCGTAGGAGTTTGTTCGTCACGGCGAGGAAGTACAAGCCTGGAATGGCGAGCAGGATTCCGAGTGCGAGGAAGAAAGGCTTGAATGGAAGCGAGGGCAGACCGAGGAGCGCATCGAAGCGGGTGAGACCTGGGTAGAAGATAGCAATGAGGGGTGGTGCGACCAGCCCCACGAAAAAGAAGAAGTGCATGACGCGGCTGGAGCGTTCGGCGTTCGCTTTGGTGCGATGAGCGCGAAGCCACATGCCGAGAACGAGCGCGGCGATGAAGAACGAGACGATGCCGATGAGGGTGTAGTAGACGGTGAACATGATTATCCTTTTGCGTTTTGCAACCAGATGCGACCGAGCCAGAATCCCCAAACAGGATAGGCAATGACAGAGAGCGCGCCGCCGATGTAAGTCAGCATGTGATTCGGTCCGCCGAGGACGAAGCCAAGCCCAACCAATGCGTATCCAAGCCCCGCGGTTACTCCCAAAATAGCGAGCCCGCGTGGAAGGATTTTCGCAAACCAGGCAAGGCAACCATACGTGGCAATGGAGACTCCAAACACACTGAAGGCGTATGGGGCGGACGAAGTCTGTTCGAGGCGGATAAATCCAAGCACAAAGATCGTTTGTACAACACCTGCGGTCAACAATGCGATGACGCCGATTATTATTGCGGCAAAACTCAATCTCTTTGATATTGTGGAATGAAGTTTGTGAAGCGCAACGAGCACAACGATCCCCGTTGCCGCGATGACGATGCTGGAAATGTCGTTGATTTTTCCGTACGGGTCGCCCACACTGAAAAAGATGACCAGCGTCACCGCGCCGGCGAGGGTGGCAATCGCGCTCAAGATGGCAGACCAACCTGCAAGACGGAACAGGGAATTCTTATTCATGTTGCATCTCACGTGTGGATTTCAAAATGACACGTCCCAACCAAACGGTCCAGACAAGAAGGAGTATCCCGCCCAAGCCGCCGAATTGCGCGAGATACAGCAGCCAGGAGACATCACTCTGCGCATCTACTAGCCCGAATATTCCAAGCATGTTCAGTAAACCAAAAGCCGAAAGCGCTCCAGAAATCTGTCCCAAGCGAGTCAGGTTTTGCGGGAATACGTCGGTAAGGCGCGCGTGGAAGTTAAACGCGAGGAGCCAAACGCCAATGAAGGCATATCCCAAAGCATTAACGGAACCCGCCAGTTGCCAGCTCGTCGTACCAGACATGACAAGCGCCGAACCAATGCAAGCAATGACCGCTCCAGCGATTGCGGCGATTAACATGGAATAGCTCAATCGAGGCGACTGCGCCCGAAAGAAGGGATGAAGCAGCCAAGCCAGAGCCGCACTCATGAGCGCAAAAACCGCGATAGTGAGATCATTGAGCGGTCCCCAGAGCCCTCCGAAGATGAAGAACAAGATTAATGAGACGATTGAAACAATGGCGGTAATGCCCATTGCAACGGTTAACCTGCTGATTGCGCGTGAGGGGATATTTTCCATTGTCGTTACTCCTTTTGATTCAACCTAGAACGGCTTGATTCTCATCAACCAGGCGATGACGGCGAATCCGCCGTAGCCGATGACCAACAACAGCGTGGGATTCACCTTCGCTACAGTGGCGTAAATCTCCTCGTCGCTTTTGGCAGGCTCGGCAGGAAAGGGCTTTCCCTTGACCATGTACGGAAGCCCGACAGCTTTTCGGATCTCGCCGAAAACGCCCGCGCCATAGGTTGCCATCAACACAATGATCGCGACCAAAACGAGGATCGAGATCCAGATCCAGCCGAACTTCCACCAAACCATATTGAGAAATGCCGCGGCAAGTCCGAACACAATGACAGCAAGCAGTGTCCACAACATGGCGGGGTAGGACGCGGCGGAAAGGTCAAGCAGGGCGCGGATGCGGTTGACGTCGCGTTCTTTCTTGATGGCGTAGGACACCGATGCCGAAACTCCGTGCGCAAGCAGGTATCCAAGTACTGAAACAACGTGCAGGAAAACAACGAGTTGGTAAAGCATGAGAGACTCCTTTGGTGAAAATGAATTTTGTCAGATTTTACAAAGTCATCGTTTGGAAATCGTTTATTGAAAGAACCTCCCCAAATACGTGGTGACGAACCACAGCAGGATCGGGAGTCCCACCGACGACAAAAAGCCGCGCATGGTCTCCGCCTCCCACGGCCAGGTGGAGATCTTCTTCAAATTGTCTTTTTCAAGGAAGAGGCTCGCCAGCGCCTTGTTGAGATCATCCATCTTTTCGAGACTCTTCCCGTCGACGCGCTCGTGCAACATGCGCACGGTCGCTTCGAAGCGGCGGTTGGATTCGACCATCAGCCGCTCTTTCTCGTTCACGAGTCGGCGGCGCATTCCGAGCAGGGGCAGGATGAATATCGCCGAGGCAACCAGGATAACGAGGATGACAATGCCAATATCAACAGCAGACATATTGGACGCCCGATAGTAGTTAATCAAAATGCCCACGAAGGTATAGGCGTAAATTGGAAGAACCAGGCCGATGGCCGCGCGCATGGTCAGCTTGGAAAAGGCGTGGTGCGAGTCGCTCTCGTACAGGTTGACATTCGTCGCTTCGCGATGGACGCGGGCGATCAACCGAACCTGTTGAATGGAATGGACGATCAGCACAAAAAAAAGGCGCGCTCGCGAGCATGCTTTGTGCCACGCTAAAGATGTTCGTAGCCAGGGACGATTGAGGGGTAATCCCCCACGCAACAGGATCGGATACGAGACTGAGGACAGTGAGCGCGAATCCAAACAGAAAGGCGATAAGAAAAGAACGCGGAGACATTCTGGTCAGCCCCGCCTCCAGCCTCTCGTATTCGGCTTCGAGTTTTCCGAGCGCGGGGCGGAAAGACGCCAGCGACTCGCCCGCCGTCCGATTCAGGTAGTGCATCACCGCCAGGCCATAGACCGTGATAGAGTCATTGACGAGGCGCAGAGGGTCGAACGTCCCGCGCGGAAGCGATCCGTCCATCCAGCGCAGCCCGTGACTCAACACAACGAAGAGCAGTGTGACGGATAGGTAATAGACCCACGCGGAACCTGGCAGGCGTTCGATCCACGCCATTAACCGATCCACAAAACTCGGCGGATACGCCTTCGCCTCACCCGCGGACTTTGGGCTGGATTCTGTTTTCATAGCCTCATCTCCTCTTTGACTCGTCCCGCAGACTTGTCCTGAGCGAAGCGAAGGATCGCAAACCTACAGGACGTTCCGAAATCAAGCCGACTTTCCCGACATGCTGGCTCTGCCCGCCACAAAGAAACCGACCGCGATCAACGCCTGGACGGTCGCCATCACCCAATGCGTGGACACGGATGTATCCATGAACTGACCGTATAGGCTGGTCAGCGCGTGCAGGGCGAAGAAAACGGTCAAGCCGAGCGTCACACCGTCACGCGCCTTCGAGGGTTCCGCGTTCCGCACCAGCCAGGCGATCAATCCGAGACCAATGTAAGCGACGCCCCAGAACCGCACGATCATAAACAACATACCTGGCATACCATCCGTGAGCGTCCCTGCGGAGGAGGCGGCTGGCGCAATGAGCGATAAAAGCCCAATCGCGATCCCATAGACCGCTGCGATGGTGAACATGACATTGAGTTTCATTCTGTCTTCTCCTTTGGTTGAAGTTGGTTTGAGTCAAGGGTGGATGAATCCTTCATCCACTCTTCGAGAAACGCGGTAAGTTCTTCCAAATTCTTGAATCCGATACGCGCCTCCTTCTGCGAATCCTGCAAACTGAAACGCCACGCCGCGTGGCTTCCATCCGCGCCGCGCTCCTCCCAAAGGAGCAGGATGAAATGGTGATAACGAGGCGAACGCGCTTGTGAAAAATTGGGCATGGAGTCTGGTCATCCATCTACAATTGAGATAAACTTACGCTCATTATAGAAAGCCAGCGTTTAGAAATCATTTATTGATATGGGTCGTTGGTCTCGATATAGCGGCGGTGGTCGAGTAGGACAAAGTCCGTATCGAGACCCCGCCGCCTACTCGACCATCGCACACACACGGAGAACGGTGGCAGGACTCATCCTTCATTTCCTCGGCGGGCTGCAAATCAAGCGCGCCGAGCAGACTCTCGACGGCTTCATCTCCAACAAAGTCCCCGCTTTGCTGGCGTATCTTGCCGTCACCCGCCGCGCCCACAGCCGCGATAAACTCGCCGCGCTCCTCTGGGGGGAGATGTCTGACGCGGACGCGAAAAATAATCTCCGCCAGGCGCTCGCCAACTTGAAAAAATATTTTGAAGATGAACTGACCGTCACCCGCGACACGATTGAATTTACGGGCGACGCCTTTGTGGACTCGCTGGAATTCGACTCCGCCTTCCGCCTCGCTTCCTCCCTCGACCCCGAGGCGGGCGCGACCACCCTGACCTCTTCCCTCGCCCTCTACCGCGGCGACTTCCTCGAAGGTTTCCACGTCCGCGACGCGCCCGACTTCGAAGACTGGATGCTGACCGAACGCGCCCGCCTGCGCGAACTCGCCCTGCAGGCCCTCCACCGTCTCGCTGAAATCCAAATGAGCCGCGCGGACTATCCCGCCGCGCTTGAAGCCACCTCCCGCCTGCTCGCCTTCGACCCGTGGCGCGAAGAGGCGCACCGCCAGCGCATGTCCGCGCTTGCCCGCGCGGGTCAACGCTCCGCCGCGCTCGCGCAGTATCAGTCCTGCCGCCGCGTTCTCGAAAAAGAATTGGGCGTCGAACCCTCCGCCGAAACGACCGCGCTCTACGAGCAGATTCGCAACGCGGAGAATGTGTCCCTGCACAACCTTCCCGTCAGCACTACATCGTTCATCGGGCGCGAAGCGGAGTTGGCGGAGATACGCGTCAGGTTGGCAAATGCCGACTGCCGCCTCATCAGCCTCGTGGGAGAGGGAGGCGTGGGCAAGTCCCGTCTGGCATTGCAAGCCGCGCAGGGACTCGTCCAGCAGTTCATCAACGGCGCGTGGTTCGTCCCGCTTGCCCCCATCAAAGATATCGAAGGGATGTTTCTCGCGATTGCCAGCGCGTTGAAGATCAACGCGACGGGCGGCGCGCAAGTGATGGAATTTTTGCGCGACAAAAATCTCCTGCTCATCCTCGACAACATGGAGCAGTTGATCGGCGACGCGGCGTTGAAGTGGATCGGCGACACGATCCGCGCCGCGCCGCAGGTGAAGATTTTGGTCACTTCGATCGTGCGGCTGAACGTGCAGGCGGAGACCC
>JBFMCC010000024.1:0-19927 GCA_040754535.1 Chloroflexota bacterium | reverse complement strand
CACTCCAGCCATGGATTCGGTTCTCCATTTATAATATCGTGCAACGCGGCCCAATTGAGCGCCAGCACGGCCAGCACGAACAAGACAGTCAGTATTTTGCGCATCGGAACCTCCGCCAACATTTTACAGAATTCAGGACACAATTTCAACCATGCCAAATCTCAAGTGGTGGCAGACCGCAGTCTTCTATCAAATCTACCCGCGCTCCTTCGCCGACGGGAACGGCGACGGCATCGGCGACTTCAAAGGCATCCTCGAGCGACTCGATTACCTCAAGGACCTTGGCGTGGACGCGCTGTGGCTCTCGCCTCACTTCCCCTCCCCCAACTGGGATTGGGGCTACGACATCTCCGACTACTGCAACGTCGCGCCCGAATACGGCACGCTGGACGACTTCAAGGCTTTCCTCGACGAGTCGCACAAGCGCGGCCTGCGCGTCATCCTGGACCTCGTGCTGAATCACACCTCCGATCAGCATCCATGGTTCCTCGAATCTAAGTCCAGCCGCGACAACCCCAAGGCCGATTGGTACGTGTGGATGCCCCCCTCTCCCTCTCGCGCTGAGCGGACGCTGAGCGAAGCCGAAGCGGGAGACGAAGCGGGGAGATGGGCCGGGGGTGAGGTGGGGGTTCCCAACAACTGGCAATCCTGCTTCGACGGTCCCGCCTGGACGTTCGTCCCCGAACGCGGCCAGTATTATTATCACTACTTCATGAAGCAGCAGCCCGACCTCAACTGGCGCAATCCCGAAGTCAAACAAGCCATGTGGGACGCGGCGCGCTTCTGGCTTGATCTCGGCGTGGACGGCTTCCGCCTCGACGCGCTCGGCACCATCTTCGAGGACCCGAATCTCACGCCGCACACCGTCCCCATGAATCTGGCCGAACTGCGCCGCTTCTCCGAAACTGCCAGAACGCCCGCGGAGATCAGGCGCAAAAACAAGTACTGGCACGAAATGTTCAAGTATCAATGGGGCGGCCCCGGCCTGCACGACCTGATGAAGGAACTGCGCGCCCTCCTCGACGAATACGACGGCGACCGCATGTTGGTCGGTGAAGATGACAACATCGCCTACATGGGCAATGGGGATGACGAACTACAGCTCGTCTTCAATTTTCCTCTCATGCGGACCGAACGCATCACCCCGACCCATATCCGCCGCAACCAAAAGGAGCGTTTGCCTCAACTGGAGGCGCTTCCCATCAAAGGCTGGCCGTGCAACACGCTCGGCAACCACGACTCATCCCGCGTCCACTCCCGCTACGGGAACCAGAAGCACGACGCCGAACTGGCGCGCCTCAACGCCGCGCTCGTACTCACCCTCAAAGGCACGCCCTTTCTCTACAACGGCGAAGAGATCGGCATGACCGACCTCATCCTCACCGACCCGTCCCAACTGCGCGATACCATGGCGACCTGGTATTACGATCAACTGCTCAACGCATTGAAAGTGGACTCCGCCGAGGCCGCCCTGCGCGCAGGCGAAATGTCGCGCGACAAGAACCGCACGCCCATGCAATGGGACAGTTCGGCCAACGCGGGTTTTTCTCCCGCGGGCGTGGAGACCTGGCTTCCCGTTCATCCCAACCACGCCGAGGGCATCAACGTCAAGGACCAGCAGGATAATCCCGCCTCGCTCCTGAACTATTACAGGCGTCTTCTGCGCGTTCGAAAGTCAACGCCTGCATTAATGGAAGGCGAGTATGAACCGGTGGCAGTCCGCTCGAAGGAATACTTCGCGTTTTTACGTACCCTTCGCGCTTCGTCTCCGCTACGCTCCGCCCAGCGCGAAGGCGGCCAGACCGTGCTCGTCGCGCTGAACTATTCCGAGAAGCACCACGAACTGAGCCTCAAGGTCAAAGGTTACAAAACCGCGCGGATGGTTTTCTCTTCCTCGGGGCGGAGCAAAACCGATGGAGCGCTGGCCAACCTGGTGCTCGGCGGGTTCGAAGTGCTGATTGCGGAGTTGCGCGCATGACCAATCACAGGCCGCGTTTCGCCACCTTATGCGGACGCCTTTTCTACGACGCCGACCCGTCCTATTTCCCGCGCGCCGAATACCGCGGGCGGACTCTCCACCTGTGCACCGAGTCCTGCCTCGGCGCGTTCCTGGCCGACCCCGGTCCGTTTTGCAAAGCCCATCGCAACTCCGAGAAGAACGAAGGATCAATTCATGGAAAACCTGACATTGTGGAACGCCGGTGACGTCGTCGCATGGAGGGGAATCCACAACCAGGGCGTATGGCACATACAGCCTACGATTGTCGTGAAAGACTCCCGAAAGGAAACCGTGTTAGCCCTTTTGCCCGGGGCGGAGTGCATGGCGCAGGAAGACTATGCAAGGGGAATGAAAAACGCGAGACGCCGCTGGGATTTCAAAGACAAGCCGTGGAGGCTGGAAAAATTCTTCTGGCGCACCAATCGCCTGCTCTTCCTGCTCGAGCCGCAAAAATACTATTCCATCATCTTTTTCTGGAACGCGGCCAGCAATGATTTTCTATGCTATTACATAAATTTCCAGATTCCATTTCAACGAAGCCATTGCGGGATTGATACGCTGGATTTGGATCTGGACCTCGTTATCAACCCAGATTTCACCTGGGAATGGAAAGACGTGGACGATTATCAGAAAGCGATTGAAAGCGAAATCATTCTGCCTGAGTGGGCGCGGGAGATCGAGACTGCAAAAGAGGAGATTCTCGACAGACTCGAACAACGCCAATATCCGTTCGATGGTTCGTGGCTGGATTGGGCGCCCGACCCGCGCTGGCCGCCTCCCAAACTGCCCGAAAATTGGGATAAGATATAGGCAGAGATTACCGGTAGGTGCAAAATGATTACCCCTCGAAAGCCCATCCGCTACGAACGGTACGAATCCCGGGAGCGAAAATCGTTCGACGCCGAGACCATCGTCGAGACGCCCGTCTCGCTCACGGTCAACGGCGAAGCCTGGATCACCTTCATGTGCACGCCCGTGAACCTGGAAGCCATGGCGGTCGGATTTCTGTTCAACGAAGGGATCATCGAAAGCATGGAAGAGGTGGCCGACGTGCGCGTCTGCGAGCACGGCGACAACGTGGACGTGTGGCTGAACCACGACGCGGAACAACCCGCCTCCTGGCGGCGCACGTCGGGATGCACGGGCGGGGTCACCGCGGTGGACGCGCTGGCGCGCCCGGACGTCTCGTTCGATGGCGGCAGGCCCAGGGTCCCGCCCGAGACGATTGGCCGTCTCGTCGAGATGCTGTTCGAGTCGCAGGAGTTGTACCGCGAGACGGGCGGAGTTCACACGTCCGCGCTCAGCGACGGGGAGAAAATCCTGCTCTCGGCGGAGGACATCGGCCGCCACAACACCCTGGACAAGATCGCGGGCCTGTGCCTGATGAATGACGTTTGGCCCGAAACGCGCATTCTGATTACGACCGGGCGTATCAGTTCTGAGATGCTGCAAAAGGCCGCCCGCATGGGCGCGCCGATCCTGATCTCGCGCACTTCGCCCAGTTCGCTCTCGATTGAGATGGCAGAGCGGTATGGCGTGACACTGATCGGCTATGCGCGCAGGAATCGATTCAATTTGTACGCGCATCCTGAACGCATCGCTCAGACAGCAGGAGTAAAATAGACAGGCAAAGAAACACAACAAGAACCGACGGGAGTGAAAGATGGAAATTCTGGAGCATGAAAATATACTGGTTGTGATCCCGAATGGATACGAGGAATTTTTTCAAGTTCTGTTTAGCGCGGGACGGTATGGTTTATTTGCAATCATCCTTCTATTCGGCGTAGCAACTGAGAGTCCCTCCGATGCCATTGTTGGTTTTGTGGTGGTCCTCGTTGTGGGTTGGTTGTTACTGTCGATTTTTATTACAGAAAAGATGTATCGAACCATCTTTAATATGAGTACGCAAACACTCACCACTATCACTCGATCACCGTGGACACTGTGGATACCTCGCAAAAAGAACGTCAAATTTGATGACCTTACCGGCATCACCCTGAAAAAATCGGACGGTGAAAACGTTAGGCTCTACATGACACTGCAGGGAAATATCTGGTCCGCCTTCGCTGGTACGGCATCCGTTAAAAGCGCCGAGAAAATCAGCAGGTTTCTAAAGATCCCATTGAGAATACAAATGGAGGAAGAGATTATCACCCACATTCCGTGGGTGAGCGATAAGGAAGGCACTCCCTATCCCACCCCATGCACCAAATGCGGAGCACCCCTGCCAACCATTGAGCCTGGAATGATGAACATCAAATGCAGTCATTGTGGGATGACGATGGTTATCACATGGAGCCAAGGCGGAATTTCGTATCAAGCCGCCGAAACCACAAGATAGGACAAATATCCCCCCAACCCATGAAGAAAAGGACTTACGGAGACCACTCACTCAAGCGATAATAGAAGAAACCCTTATTGGTACACGAAATCTTGTACCGCAAAATTAATTTTGCGATACCGCCGAGGTACCATGACCAACAAAAAAATCAAATACCAACCCATCCAGCCCGAAGTGCTGGAACTGGCCGCCGAGCACGGGAACAATCCCGAAGCCGTCCTCGAAGTCTTGAACGACATCCAGGCGCGGCACGGCGGCCTTTCGCGCCAGTCCATCACCGACACCGCCCGCGCGTTGGGCATCCCTGCTCATCAAGCCTACGGGATGGCAACCTTCTATTCCATGCTCTCGCTCGAAGAACGCAAGCGGGTTTTGCGCGTTTGCGATGGACCGGTCTGCTGGCTCAAGCGCGCCTCTGCCGACGCGTGGAAGAAGAAAATGCCCGCCGACGATTTCACCGTCGAGCGGACATCCTGCCTCGGACTCTGCGACCGCGCCCCCGCGGTTCTGGTGGACGACGAGCAGGCGGGTCCCGTTTCCGCGCGGGACGCCTCGCGCGTGACGCGCGGCTGGCGCGGCGGACCGAGCGATTACTCCCAGCCCCGACGCGGCGAACTGCGCGTGATGACTGCCCTGATCGGCAAGATCAATCCCGATTCAATTGATGACGCGTTGTCGCACGGCCCCTACGATGGACTGAAAACCGCGTTACAAAAGACTTCCGAGGAAGTGATCGCCATTGTTGAGGCGAGCGGACTGCAAGGACGTGGTGGCGCGGGCTTCCCCGTTGGGCGAAAATGGAAATTCGTCGCCGCGGAAAAACGGACGCCGCGCTACATCGTCTGCAACGCTGATGAAAGCGAGCCGCTGATTTTTAAAGACCGCGTGCTGATCGAGACCAATCCGCATCAGTTGCTGGAGGGGCTCCTTATAGCGGGATACGCCTGCGGCGCGTCGGAAGCATGGATTTACATCCGAGGCGAGTACGAATATCAGGCACGGCGATTGGAAAACGCGATCAAACAAGCCGAGTCGAAAAACCTGCTCGGCGAAAACATTCAAGGAAGCGGATTTTCCTTCCGCATTCACGTCCACCGCGGCGCGGGCGCGTACATCTGCGGCGAAGAGACCGCACTGATCGAGTCGCTCGAAGGCAAGCGCGGCGAACCGAGGCTGAGGCCGCCGTTCCCGCCCTCATACGGATTCCGCGGCCAACCGACCGCGGTCAACAATGTCGAATCGTTCTGCGCCGCGCCGCACATTCTGAAAAACGGCGCGGACTGGTGGAAGTCGCTGACAGGTTACGCGGTGGGCGGGACGAAACTTTACATGGTTCTCGGCCACGTCAAAAACCCTGGCTTGTTCGAAGCGCCGTTCGGCTTGACCCTGCGCGATGTCATCAAGATGGGCGGCGGGATGGCCGAGGGATCGAAGTTCCAGTTCGCGCTGTGCGGCGGCGCGGCGGGGACGATCGTGGACAAGTCCCTGCTGGATGTGCCGCTGGATTACGCCTCGTCGCAAAAGGGAATCTCGCTTGGCGCGGGCGCGTTTCTAATTTGCGATCAAACCGTCTCGCCCGTCGCGTTCCTGCGCGAATTGCTCCACTTCTTCGCGGCGGAGAGTTGCGGAAAATGCACGCCCTGCCGCGTCGGGACGTGGCGCTCGCTGGAGATTCTCAATCGTCTCGCGGCCGGTCAAGGTCACGCGGGAGATGTGGACGAGTTGAAGGCGCTGTCCGCCGTCATGCTCGATTCGTCGTTCTGCGGACTCGGACAGTCGGTTCCCATCCCGATGAATTCGGCAATGAAGAATTTTGGGAAGGCTTTCGAGAGAGCAGAGAACAAATGACCAATGCACACCGTTGGTCGAGTAGGCGGCACCAGGATTGTGTTCGCGATCCAATGTCTGTTGCCGCCGTATCGAGACCAACGGGTCGCACACAAAGGAATTTTTTCATATAACTAGTGGTCTCGATACGCCCCTCGACTTGCACTCGGGGCTACTCGACCACCGATGTCAGAAGAATAGAGAGCAGTGATATGACTGTAAACATCACCATCAACGGACAAAAAATCGAAGCCGAGTCTGGTCAGTCCATCCTCGACGTTGCGCGCACACACGGGATCGAAATCCCGACCCTGTGTTACCACAAAGACCTATCCCCCACTGGCAACTGTCGTATGTGCGTGGTCGAGGTCAAGGGCGGACGGTTCCTGTCCGCGGCGTGCGTGACTTCCGTGTGGGAAGGGATGGAGATTCAGACCCACAGCGAAAAAGTGATGAAGGATCGCAAACTGACACTGGAACTCATGCTAGCGAATCACCCGCAGGATTGCATCACCTGTGACGTGAGCGGCGAGTGCGAGTTGCAGGATCTGGCCTACGAATATCAGGCGTCCGCACCGAGTTGGGGGACGAAAGGGACGCGCTATCCCGTGGACAGCGACCCGAATCCCTTCATCCGCGTGGACATGAATCGCTGTATCCTGTGCCGCCGTTGCGTGCTGGCCTGCGGCGAAATTCAGGTGCGGAACGTTTGGGGCGTGGCCAAGCGCGGCTTTGACGAGGTCATCGTGGCGGGCGCGGAAACAACCATGCTGGAAGCGCGGTGCGAGTCGTGCGGTCAATGCGTAGCATACTGCCCAACGGGTGCGCTGTCGAACAAGATGAATTACGGGATGGCGCGCGCGCATCAAGTCAAGAAAGTGACGACGACCTGCTCCTATTGCGGCGTCGGTTGTCAATTTGATTTATTGGTTAAGAACAACAAGGTCATCGGCGTCCAGTCGAATCCAGATGCGCCTGTCAATGGGATGGCGTTGTGCGTGAAGGGACGCTATGGTTACGATTACATCCATCATCCTGATCGGGTTTTGAAACCCAAAGTCCGTCGCTATTTACTCGATGGCGAATCCAAACCAATCGAAAATCGTAAATCGGAAATCAAAAATCCAAAATGGGATTGGGTCGAAACCGATTGGGATACCGCGCTGAACATCACCGCAAAGAAATTAATGGAAGCGCGTGACAATCACGGCGCGGACAGCATTGGCGTGCTCACTTCGGCCAAATGCTTGAACGAAGAAAACTATTTGATGAACAAACTGGCGCGGCAGGTCTTGGGGACGAACAACATAGACCACTGCGCCCGTCTCTGACACTCCAGCACGGTGGCCGGTCTGGCCGCCTCCTTCGGTTCGGGCGCGATGTCCAACAGTATGGACGATGTTGCCCAGCAAGCCAAAGCCTTCTTCATCATCGGTTCCAACACCACCGAACAGCATCCCGTCTTCGGGACGATGCTCCGCCGCGCGGTCAAGTTCCGCGGCGCAAAACTCGTGGTGGCCGACCCGCGTCGCATTGACATCACCGAGTTCGCCACGCTTCATCTTCAGCAGAAACCTGGCACCGACATCGCCCTGGTCAACGGGTTGATGTACATCATCCTTGAAAAAGGCTGGGAAGACAAAGCCTTCATCGAGGAGCGTTGCGAAAACTTTGACGAGTTCAAAGCCACGGTGATGAATTATCCGCCTGAAAAAGCCAGCGAGATCACAGGCGTGCCCGTGGGACAACTCTACGAAGCCGCGCAGATCATCGCCCAGAACAAACCCACCGCCGTCATGTGGGCGATGGGCATCACGCAACACATATCTGGCGTGCGAAATGTAATGGATCTCGCCAACTTCCAGATGTTGCTCGGCAACATGGGCAAACCTGGCGGCGGCGTCAACCCTCTGCGCGGACAGAACAACGTGCAAGGCGCCTGCGACATGGGCGGCCTGCCGAACGTCTATCCCGCGTATCAGCCCGTCACCAGCGAGGAAGTGCGCGAGAAATTTGTCAAAGCCTGGGGCGCGGCCAGCCCCACCAAGGTCGGCGCGGTCGTCACCGAAATGATGCCTGGCATCCTCGAAGGCCGCACCCACGCGCTCTACATCCTGGGCGAAGACCCTGTCATGTCTGACCCCGACACGCATCACATCCGCAAGGCGCTCGAAGCCATTGACTTCCTCGTCCTGCAGGAGATCTTCCCCTCCGAGACATCCGCGTATGCAGACGTTCTTCTTCCAGGCGTTTCCTTCGCCGAGAAGACGGGCACGTTCACCAATACCGAACGCCGCGTCCAGATGGTACGGAAAGCGATTCCTACGCAAGGCGACGCGCGTGACGATTGGTGGATCACGTCCGAGATCGCGAAACGCATCCTTGCCGCGACCCCGCAGCGGGTTCAGTCCGAGGCGCCGTTCGCTGGCTGGGAGTACCGCGACTCGTCCGCCATCATGGACGAGATCAACGCGGTGACGCCATCCTACGCTGGCATCACGCACGCCCGTCTCGAAAAGGGCGAGCGACTGCAATGGCCTTGCCCTACGAAAGATCATCCTGGCACACCCATCCTGCACACGAAAGCGTTCTCACGCGGCAAAGGGAAGTTCATGCCCATTGACCACGTCCCGCCCGCGGAGGAGCCCACCGAGGATTATCCGTTCGTGCTCAGCACGGGACGCGTGCTCTACCACTGGCACGGCGGACAGATGACACGCCGCGCCGCTGGCCTGATGCAAGTCTATGGCGAGGCGCTGGTGGAATTGAACCCATTCGATGCCGAGATCCTTGGCATCAATGGCAAGAACCGCGTCCGCGTGACCTCCCGCCGCGGACACATCGAAGCCGAGGCCTGGGTCACCGACCGCGTCCCGCCTGGGATGGTATACGCCAACTTCCACTTCCCCGAGGCCTCCGCCAACGAGTTGACCCTCGCCGCGCTCGATCCCGTCTCGAAGATCCCCGAGTACAAGGTCGCGGCGGTGAAGGTGGAATTGGTCGAATAATTCCCAAATCCCTGAGAAACAGACGAGTGAACCACGTATTTCGCTCGTCTGTTTTTGTTGTAAAATGATTTTGAAAGAGAAAAAGATAAATGGTCAAACTTGTCCCGATGACAGAGGCAGAGTTCGAGACCTATCTGGATGACGACATCCGCAGGTACGCGGAGGCGAATGTCAAAGCGGGTCACTGGCTTCCATCCGAAGCGTTGGAAAAATCCAGACAGGTCCATGACCACTTGCTGCCCGACGGTCTCGCCACCAAGGATGAATTTTTCTTCTCGATTGTCAGCGAGGCCGGGGAGAAGATCGGCATCTTGTGGGTGGAGGTAAAGACGGACGCCTCTCCGCGCCGCGCCTTCGTTTACGATTTCTGGATACAGGAGGAACTCCGCGGCCAGGGCTACGGCAGGCTGGCGCTCGCCGCACTGGACGATACGCTCCGGTCCATGGACGTAGAATCGGTGTCCCTGCACGTCTTCGGGGACAACCTCACCGCGCAGGCCCTGTACAAAAAGACAGGTTTCGAGATCACAGGCATCCACATGAGGAAGAAATACAAATGAACTTGACGGCGGGAAATTTGCTGCGCCGTTCAAAAAATCACTTACCAAAGGAGACCCGGCCATGACCACTGTTCGCAAATTGCTCGATGACAAGAAGAATCGAAAGAATTATTCCGCCGCCTCCTCGGACACCGTGCTCCAGGCCCTCAAAGTGATGACCGAGGCGCAGATCGGCGCGGTCTTTGTCACCGAAAACGACAGGATCGTCGGCATCTACACCGAGCGCGACTACCTCCGCAAGGGCGAGATCGAAGGCCGCACGGCCGGCGATACGCTTATCAAGGATGTGATGACCCCCAGGATGGTCACCGTGAACAAGAACGCCTCCATGGAAGAATGCTCGGCCCTGATGAAGCAGTACCGCATCCGCCACCTGCCCGTGGTGGAAAACGATCAACTCATCGGCATGCTGTCCATGCGGGACGTGTTAATGACGCTCATCACGGACCGCGAGACCGAGATCAAAGGCCTGGAGAATTTCATTCTAGCCTCGGAGTTTCGTTCGTAGAGCGCCTCACCAGCGACGCCTCTTCACCCGGGACAGACAAACCGAGCGCCCACCTTCGCGTGCGGAGGGAAACCGCGCGGGCATTCTTTGGTAGAATTCACCCACCCGCGCCATGAAAAAAACAATCCCCATCCTCTTTCTGCTCGGCCTCGCGGCCTGCTCGCCCGCCGCGGTGACCGCGCTCCCGCATCCCACCTACGACCCGTTCGTGCCGGTGACAAAATCCACGCCGGGCGCAGCCTCCGTCCCTGCGGAGGCGCCGCCGACTCTTCCCTCATCCACTCCCACCGAGTTGCCGTTCATCATCCCGACCGCGGTGCCGCTGGAGCAGTTGCTTCCTCTCCCGCGTCCGCCCGGCGCGCCGATCTACACATCCACGCCCGACGCGCTGCGCGTCCTGCCCACGCCGCGGCAAAACGTGGACGAGTACGTGGTCCAGCCCGGGGACACGCTTGGCAGTATCGCCTTCTCGCGGGGAGTCAGCCTGGAGGCGCTGATGCAGGCCAACGGTCTGACCGACCCGAATCTGCTCGAAGTGGGGCAGACGCTGGTCATCCCGGCCCCCGAACCGATCGGGGTCAGCGCGTCGTTCAAGATCATCCCCGATTCGGAACTGGTCTACGGCCCGGCCAGCGCGGCCTTCAGCGTGGAGGCCTTCCTGCAATCGCGCGGTGGATTCCTGGCGAACTACAATGAGGAAGTGAACGGCGAACTGTTGAGCGCGGCGCAGATCATCACGCGCGTGGCGCAAAACTATTCGGTCAACCCGCGCCTGCTGATCGCGCTGGTCGAACATCAAAGCGGCTGGGTGAGCAACCCCGCGCCGTTTCAAATTGACTACGCCCTGAATTTTCCCGACGCGTATTACACCGGCCTGTACCTGCAATTGACCTTCGCCGCCAACGAACTCAACCGCGGCTACTACCTCTGGCGCGTCAACGCGGTCTCTTCGTGGGTGCTGGCGGACGGTTTCGTGGTGCCCGCCGCGCCGGGCGTCAACGCCGGGACGGCCGGCGTGCAGAACTTCTTTGCCCGCCTCGACGACCTCGCCGCGTGGCAGGTTGACGTGGGCGACGCCGATGGCAGTTTCTTCTACACTTACTTTTTCCTCTTCGGTTATCCATTTGATTTTGCCACCGAACCGCTCATCCCGCCGGGCCTGACCCAACCGCGGCTGGCCCTGCCCTTCGAGCGCGGCGTGACCTGGGCTTTCACCGGCGGCCCGCACGGCGGCTGGGACTCCGGCTCGGCCTGGGCCGCGCTGGACTTCGCGCCCATCGGCGAGGTGCAGGGCTGTTTCACCAGCGAGGACTGGGTGACGGCCGCGACCGACGGCCTGATCGTCCGCGCCGGGGACGGGCAGGTGATCCAGGACCTGGACGGCGACGGCTACGAACAGACCGGCTGGGTCATCTTTTACATGCACGTCGAAGAACGCGACCGCGTCGCGCCGGGGACATACGTCAAAGGCGGAGAGCGCATCGGGCATCCATCCTGCGAGGGCGGTATCTCCAACGGCACGCACGTCCACATCGCGCGCAAATACAACGGCGAATGGATTCCCGCCGACGGCAATTTACCCTTCGACTTCGACGGCTGGATTTCATCGGGGAACGGCATCGAATACGATGGCTGGCTGACGCGCGGCGAAGAAGTGCGGGAAGCCTACGATGGATTGATGGAGGTCAATTCGATTTCACGGTAGGGGCACAGCAGAGAATAAAAGCCGCGGACCATGGGCGGCCCGCCGCGCCCTTTCCGTTACGGTTATAATTCCTCCCGCATCGCCGCATGAAACGCATTCTCCCGATCTTCCTGATCGTCCTTCTCCTCCTCGCCGCCTGCAGTGAGACTCCATCGCTGTGGGGCGTTATGCAAACCCCCACTCCTAAGAATCCGATTTCCACGACCACCGCGCCGGTCACACTGGACCCTGAGTTGAGCGCCGTCTCACCGACCGAATCCACGCCCAGCGCGACTCCCGTCATCCCTCCGACCGCGACGCCCACGATCTACGTCTCGCCCACACCGTATCCCACGCGCAGCGACGCGCCGGTGCTGTACTACAGCCAGAGCGGGGACACGCTCCCGAGTCTCGCGGCCCGCTTCGGGGTCGAAACGACCGACATCTCGTCGCCCAAGGACCTGCCTCCCACCGCCCTGCTCGATCCCGGCACCCTGCTCATCATCCCGCAAAGAATCGAGGGCGAGGTCTCGCCCAACGTCCAGTTACTGCCCGACAGCGAAGTCATCTTCGCCGTCACCGCGGCCGATTTCAACATCGAGGAGTTCGTGGAAAACGCCGGCGGTTACTTGAGCACACATCGCGAGTACCTCGGCTCCACCGGCTGGACGAAAGGCTACGAGGCCATCGAACGGCTGGCCTACGAAAATTCGGTCAATCCGCGGCTGCTGCTGGCCCTGCTCGAACACGAGAGTCACTGGGTCTACAGCCAGCCCGTGGACGAGGTGCACAAGGACTATCCGATGGGCTTCGAAAGCCAGCGTTACAAGGGACTGTTCACACAGATGGTCTGGGCGGTGAACCAGGTGTTCAAAGGCTATTACGGCTGGCGAAGCGGCGAGATCACCGAACTGACCTTTGCCGATGGAACCAGACTGCGCCTGCATCCCGAACTGAACGCGGGCACGGTGGCTTTGTATTATTACTTCGCCCAGCGGCATACGCGCGCCGAGTGGGAACAACTCATCAGCCCGGACTCGCTGGTCAGTTTCACCGCGCTGTACGGCCAGATGTTCGGCGATGCGTGGACGCGCGCCCAGCAGGCCGAGCCGCTCTTCCCGCCCGGCCTCGGCCAGCCGAAACTCGTCCTGCCCTTCGAGGTCAATCGCGAGTGGGCTTATACCGGCGGTCCGCACGGCGCGTGGGAACACGACGGGCCGCTGGCAGCGATTGACTTCGCCCCATCCACCGATCACGGCGGCTGTTCCGAGACTAAGACCTGGATTCTATCCGCCGCGCCGGGCATCGTTGTCCGTTCGGGCAACGGCGTCGTCGTCGTGGATTTGGACGGCGACGGCAAGGAACAGACCGGCTGGAACCTGCTCTACCTGCACGTCGCCACCAGGGACCGCGTCGCCGAGGGCGCCTGGGTGCAGACCGACGACCGCATCGGTCACGCCTCCTGCGAGGGCGGCGTGGCGACCGGCACACACCTGCACTTTGCCAGAAAATACAACGGCGAGTGGATCGTGGCCGATGGCCCGATTCCCTTCGTCATCGGCGGCTGGACCGTCCACAACGGCGACAAGCCCTACGAGGGCACGCTGACGCGCGGCTCGCGCGTCGTCATTGCCGACCCGGTCGGACAGTCCAAGTCCGTCATCATTCGATTGCCAGATGAATAATTCCAATGTCACTGCGAGGCGTTCTTTGCCGAAGCAGTCTCACCTAAAATGGATTCGTCAGGTAGAAGGACTCTTTCCAATTGACTGGAGATTGCTTCGTCGCCTCGGTCTCGATATGAGCGAGAAGAACACTCGCTCTACTCGACCAGCGACTCCTCACAATAACAAATACAAAGTAGCAACAATTCTCCTCATTGCAATCCTGCTCCTCTCCGCCTGCGCGCCCTCGTCCAACGCGGAAAACGTCTCCGCGCCCGCGCAGACCTTCCCCACCTATCCCGCCATCGACGCGACGCCCCTGCCCACGCGTCCCAACTACAAGCCCGGCGAACTGGTGGACTACACCGCGCAAAGCGGCGACACCCTGCCCGCGCTGGCGGCGCGCTTCAACACCACGGTCGAGGAGATTCGAGCCGCCAATCCCTTCATCCCTGCATCGGCCACCACCATGCCGTCCGGTATGCCGATGAAGATTCCCATCTACTACCTGCCGCTGTGGGCCAACCCGTATCAAATCCTGCCCGATCACGCCTTCGTCAACGGGCCGACTCTCACCGGGTTCAGCACCGCGGCCTTCGTCGCCGCGCGGGACGGCTGGCTTAAGAACTATCGCGCCTACGCGGGCGGCGCATGGCGCGACGGCGCGGGCATCGTGGATTACGTCGCGTCCAATTTCAGCGTCAGCCCGCGCCTCCTGCTCGCCGTCCTTGAATACCAGGCCGGGGCATTGTCCCTTCCGCAGAAGCCCGGCGAGCCTATTCTCGGATACACCGCCGAATATTACGGCACGGTCTACCTGCAACTGGTCTGGGCGGCCAACACGCTCAATAACGGTTACTACGGCTGGCGCATCGGAAACCTGACTTCATTCGATCTGCCCGACGGAACGCAGATTCGACCCGACCCGTGGGACAACGCCGCCACCGCCGGGGTGATGTACTACTATTCGAAAGTCTATTCGGGCGACGAATACCGCCGCGCCATCGGACCCTCCGGCCTGGCCGCCGTTTACTACGGCCTGTTCGGCAACCCGTGGGAGGACCCGACCGTCCTCATCCCTGGCAGTCTCGAACAGCCGCCCCTGCTCCTGCCCTTCCCCGGCGGACAAGTCTGGACCTATACCGGCGGGCCGCACACCGGCTGGGGTACCGGCGAACCCTTCGCCGCGATTGATTTCGCCCCGCCCTCCGAGTTCAGCGGCTGTTTCGCCGTGGACGAGAAGAATTACAACATCGCCATGGCCGACGGGCTGGTCGTCCGCTCCGAAGTGGGGACAGTGGTCCTCGATCTCGACCGCGACGGCAACGAACGCACGGGCTGGGTGATCGTCTATTTGCACATCGCGACCAAAGGCCGCGCCCCGCTCGGACGGGAAGTCCAGGCGGGCGACCCGGTCGGTTATCCCTCCTGCGAGGGCGGCCGCGTGACCGGCACCCACGTCCACGTGGCGCGTAAGTACAACGGCGAATGGATTCCCGCCGACGGCCCCCTCGCCTTCAACCTCGAAGGCTGGATTGCCCACAACGGCACGGAGGCGTACCAGGGCACGCTGACGCTGGGCAACCTCACCGTCACCGCCTGCGAATGCTCCGACGCGGCCAGCGCGATTGTGGTCTACCGCTGAAACTCATGACATTCGTCCGGGAATTTCGATAACGAAAAGAATTTTGCAATGCTCTGTTACATTGACTTTCAAGATGCATTTCTGATAGAATAAAATAAACCTATCGGCGGGGGTCGTACGGTGTGACCCCGGGGAGGCAGTCATGGTTCGCACTCGGCAGTCCATCCATTTCATCCTGGCAATCGCTGTGATTGCCTCGTTATTCCTGTCCGCCGCCGGCCCGGCGCGGCCCGGCACGCCGCCCAAGCCCAACGACGGCGCGAGGCGCAGTTACTCCCCCGACACCGGTCAACTCACCTTCCTCAGCGCAGACCCCGCCGCCGAACCCATCCTGGCGCAGGGCGTCTCCGCCGGTCTCGAAGGCGAAGGCCTCGCCAAAGCGCGCGCCGCCTCCTTCCTGGACCTCTACGGGCCGGAGTTCGGCCTCGAGAATCCCGCACGCGACCTGACCGTCTCGCGTCAGAACGCGACCGAGGACGGCCGCCGCATGATCGCCTATCAGCAGGTCTATCAGGGCGTCCCGATCCTGGGCGGGGAACTGCACGTCAACATCGGCGCGGATGGACAACTGCTCTCGATCAATGGGGAGGCCTCGCCCGATCTGTCCCTGTCCGTCAAACCCAAAGTGACCGCCGAGAAGGCGCGCTCCGCCGCGCTGGCCGAGATCGCCAGGGCCTACGACCTGGATATCTCCGAATTGGATTCCGACGAACCGGCGCTGTGGATCTTCGACGAGCGACTGCTCAAGCCGAGCGAGCGCCCGGCGGAGCTGGTCTGGCGCATGGAAGTGACTTCTGACTCCGCGCCGATCCGCGAACTGGTACTGGTCAACGCACAGACGGGGGTGGTCAGCCTGCATTTCAATCAGATCGACACCGGCTGGACCTCCCAGGATCCCAATCCCACCGAGACGCCGACGAGCACTCCCGAACCAACCGAGACGCCATTCCCCACCGAAACTCCAGAGCCAACGGCTACGCCTCTGCCCACAGAGACTCCACTACCTACCGAGACGCCTCTACCCACTGAGACACAACCAGCCGAGACGCCCACTTCCATTCCTACTGAGTCAACCTGGGAGGAACCAGTCACTGCGCAGGCAGGCGTGACGCGTTATGTTTCCCCAACAGGGTCAGATGACGGCGGAAACAATACCTGCACAAACCCTGCAACACCGTGCTTGACAATCCAGCGCGCGGTAAATGCATCCAGTACGATTGACAGCGACACGATCAAGGTCGCTATTGGAACGTATACTTTCGCAGGCTCAGGAAATCCCACCCCGAAGGTAGTCATCATCACAGGAAAACACATTACACTTTCTGGCGGTTGGGACAGTGGTTTTGGTATGCAAACCGGCGTTTCAATCATTGATGGAGAGAATACGAGCCAAGGTATTGAGGGCAACGCAAGTGGAAAATCAATAACGATTGAAAGGTTTGTCATTCAAAACTGCAGAACATGGGATAAAGGAGGCGGCATATACAACAACGAGAGCACCCTAACCATTAACAACAGTACTATCAGCAACAATTCAGCAGGTCGCCAAGGCGGCGGCATATACAATAATGGTGGCACCTTAAGCATAAACAACAGTTCAATCAGCAACAATACAGCAGGTGAAGGCGGTGGGGTTTTCACTCGCAATGGCTATGTAACAATCACAAACAGCACAATTAGTGAGAACAAAGCAGGGAACGGCGGCGGAATTAATTTCGCTTACCCATCGGTAACCATACTAAACTCCACAATCGTTTACAACGAAAGCGACGGTGGGGATGGTGGTGGCATTTACCAATATCGATATGATATCGGCCAGATCACAGTAAAAAATAGCATTATTGCTCTAAATCAAGCAGAGTATGGCGCTGATTGTTCAACACCGGTCTTTTACTCAAGTCACAATATTTTTAGCCATATTGACCCATCAAGATGCATAATCACATCGTCAGGCGGTGATATTCAAGCTGATCCACAAATCACCCATTTGATTACCGGGCCTAATATGCCCGCGTACTACGCCCTCCTTTCATTGAGCCCGGCTGTCGATTCAGGCGATCCTGCGACATGTTTGAGCACAGATCAGCGAGGAGTTTCACGGCCGCAAGACAATGCGTGCGATATTGGGGCCTATGAGTACAATACGCCAGACACCCCAAATTCGATCCTGATTTTCAGTGGCGCTAATCAACACACGGGTCCAAATCATGTATTCCAACCGCTTGTGGTTTACGTTTTAGATAGCAATGGCAGCCCGGTACCTAATGCCCTAGTCGCCTTTACTGCGCCGTCTTTCGGGGCAAGCGGAACATTCGCGGACACAGCCACAAATGTAACATCGTCTCTAACCGATGAAACGGGCATTGCATCATCAGTCTTAATCGCAAACTCCCAACTCGGCAGTTATGTAGTTAACGCAACTGTGAGCGGGCTCGCAGAATCAGCCAGTTTTAGCTTGTCGAATCAAACACCGTACGTTATGGCGAGCACTTACACTGCGAATAATGGGACAACACTGCCTGGCACTTATCGGTGTAATCAGGACCTCCCTAGCTGTACGAATGGAAGCGATCTACATGCCGATAAAGCCCATCAATTTGCCATAGGAGTCTATCAGTTTTACCTCGACCAGCATTACAGAATCAGTATTGATGATTTCGATATGCCGATCATTTCCACGGTTCATTATGATTCTAACTACGCAAACGCGTTTTGGAATGGGACTCAAATGGTTTACGGAGATGTCTATGGCTATCCATTAGCAGATGATGTAGTTGGGCACGAGCTTACTCACGGTGTAACAGATCGTGAATCAAACCTGTTTTATTACTACCAATCCGGTGCGATTAACGAATCCTTCTCGGACTTATGGGGGGAGGCCTACGATCAGTCGAATGGCCTTGGCAATGACGACGAAACCGTCAAATGGAAAATCGGCGAGGATATTGACGGTCTGGGTGCTATCCGCAATATGGCTAACCCTCCCGAGTTTGGAGATCCAGATAAACTTTCCAGTCCCAATTATTACACGGGGCCTAACGACTCCGGTGGCGTGCACACTAACAGTGGAGTCAACAACAAGGCTGTTTTCCTGTTGGTTAATGGCGGAAGTTTCAATGGTATCACCACCAATGCCCTTGGCTGGGACAAAACGCTTGCAATTTACTATGAGGCACAGGCATATATACTCGTTTCAGGAGCGGATTATCTTGACCTCTATAATTCCCTGCATCAAGCTTGTCTTAACTTGGTAGGCGGGCCTACAGGTATTGTTTTTAGCGATTGTCAAGAAGTGCGAAATGCCACTGACGCCGTTGAAATGAGCGGCCAGCCCACAAGTCCAAATTACAATCCCGATGCCCCGCTTTGTGACCTGCGAGAGCCGGAAACGACGGTCTTCATTGATGATCTTGAAAATGGTGTTGCCAACTGGGTCTTCCAACAAAGCGGTAACTACGTTCGCTGGCAATACGATTCGCCCTATGGTAAATTTGCTCATTCAGGCAATCATTTCTTATATGCCGATGATTACCCAGCAGAAATTTCCGTTGGTTCCGCCGCTGTCAGTATTCCCGGCATACTTCCAGCAAACGCGTTTTTACACTTTGCTCACGCCTACGATTTTGAGTCTGCAGGTAGTCCCTACTATTTTGATGGTGGGACTTTTGGATATAGCGTAAATGGTGGTCCATGGGTTGATGCCAGCCCACTGATAGACTTCAACGGCTATACAGGTATCATTTATCCCTACTGGAATAATCCATATAAAGGACTCCCTGCCTACGTCGGGACAAGTCATGGATACATCACTACTCGCGTGAACCTCACCTCGCTAGAAGGACAATCGGTTCGATTTCTATGGAACGTGGGGCTAGATGACCGAGGGTATAGTTGGGGCTGGTGGTTAGACGATGTTCGCGTCTACACGTGCGCCCAGATTCCATCCATTCCTGTTCCAATAGCCCCCCACGACAACAGCATAACAACAGACTATACACCTCCATTCGACTGGAGCGATTCTGCACCCGATTTCCATCACTATCAGTTACAGATTGCAACAGACAATGATTTTACGGATATGGTATTGGACGAAAATAATATCCTGGTATCAAATTTCACTCTCACGACAGAATTTTCTCCTAATTCCATTTACTATTGGCGGACTCGCGCATTCAATGACACCGGCGATCACAGCGAGTGGTCGACTGTTCACAGAGTTAGAACCGCGATACTCCCACCCGATTTACTTTCACCAGTGAACGCTGGTTATCCACATGTTCGCCGCCCGGTTTTCGATTGGAACGATGTGGCCGGTGCCGCTAGTTACACGATTGAAGTATCCACCACCAATACTTTCACCACGAAAGTCATCAATATAAATACTACACTGTCAAATTACTTACATACTAAAGACCTTGCCGCTGGGATGCTTTATTACTGGCGTGTAAAAGCCAATGCTGACCCAGGCGGCAACGGCCCCAGCGACTACTCCGAGGTTTGGTCCTTCACAACTGCCAATCCACCATCCATTCCAACCTTGTCCTCCCCGGCCAACAACGTTCTCACCACCAACTACACTCCCCTGCTGGACTGGAAGGACTCCACCCTCCCGTCCGGCACGGCCTTCGATCACTACGAAGTCCAGATTGACAATAACAGCGACTTCTCCTCCCCCGAAGCGACCGGCTCCA
>JBFMCC010000023.1:0-92569 GCA_040754535.1 Chloroflexota bacterium | reverse complement strand
ACCCCTAGCCCCTCTCCCAGCGGGAGAGGGGGACGTCCCGGCATTCCCTTCCTCCCCGCCCGCGTCGTCATGCAGGATTTCACCGGAGTCCCTGCAATTGTTGATCTCGCGGCGATGCGCGCCGCGGTCGCGCGTCTCGGCGGCGACCCGAGGAAAATCAATCCGCTTGTCCCTGTTGACCTGGTCATTGACCATTCGGTTCAGGTGGATTTCTTCGCCACACCCGACGCGCTGCACCGCAACACCGAAGTCGAATTCCAGCGCAATCGCGAACGCTATGAATTTTTAAGGTGGGGACAAAAGGCTTTCAGCAACTTCCGCGTCGTCCCGCCGATGACCGGCATCGTGCATCAGGTCAATCTCGAATATCTGGCGGATGTCGTGATGACAAAGAAAGACGGCAAAGAGACATTCGCCTTCCCCGATACCCTCGTTGGAACAGACTCGCATACGACGATGGTCAACGGCCTCGGCGTGGTCGGCTGGGGCGTGGGCGGAATCGAAGCCGAAGCCGTGATGCTCGGCCAGCCGATGGACATGCTCCTCCCTGATGTGATTGGCTTCAAACTTTCAGGCAAATTGCCTGAGGGTGTCACCGCCACCGACCTCGTCCTCACCGTCACGCAAATGCTCCGCAAGAAGGGCGTGGTGGACAAGTTCGTCGAGTTCTTCGGCCCCGGCCTGGACTCGATGTCTCTGCCTGATCGTGCCACAATCAGCAACATGGCGCCCGAATACGGCGCGACCATAGGTTACTTCCCGGCGGACGCCGAGACCTTGCGTTACATGAAGTTGACCGGGCGCTCCGACGAAACGATTGCATTGACCGAAGCCTATTGCCGCGCGCAGGGACTCTTCCGCGACGCCTCGACTCCCGACCCCGAATTCACCGATACGCTCGAACTGGACCTCGGGTCTGTCGTCCCCTCATTGGCCGGGCCCAAACGCCCTCAGGACCGCGTGCCGATGTCCGAGTTGAAAGAGACGTTCAAGAAAGCATTGACCGCGCCCGTTAAAGAGCGCGGCTTCGAACTCAAACCCGAAGCGTTGAACGTCGAAGCGACCTTCGGAACGAACGGCGGTTCGATGACGATGAAGCACGGCGCGGTGGTCATTGCCGCGATCACCTCCTGCACGAACACGTCGAATCCATCGGTATTGGTCGCGGCGGGACTGGTCGCGAAGAAGGCTGTCGAAAAGGGACTGACGGTCAAGCCGTATGTCAAGACCTCGCTCGCGCCCGGTTCGCGCGTGGTGACTGAATATCTTAAGCAGGCGGGCTTGATTGATCCGCTTGCCAAACTTGGATTCAACGTCATCGCCTACGGCTGCACGACCTGCATCGGCAACTCGGGGCCGCTGCCCGGTGAGGTCGCGAAAGCAGTGACCGGGTCCGATTTGGTTGCGGCGGCGGTCATTTCGGGGAATAGAAACTTCGAGGGCCGCGTCCACCCGTTGGTCAAGGCCAACTTCCTCGCCAGTCCGCCGCTGGTCGTCGCGTACGCGCTGGCTGGAACGGTTGACATCGACCTGGTCAACGAACCGCTCGGCGTCGGCTCGGACGGCGCGGCGGTGTATCTCAAAGACCTGTGGCCCAGCCAGCAGGAGATCAACGAGGCGGTCGCGTCGAGTGTGCGGGCGGAGATGTTCAAGGAGAAATACGCCGATGTGTTCAGCGGGTCGGAGATGTGGAAAGCGATCAAGGTGAAGGAGGGCGATTTGTTCGAGTGGGACGAGTCATCCACATACATTCACCATCCGCCTTATTTCCAGACGTTGACTCTGGATGTGCCTTCAATTCAAGGGATCAAGGGCGCGCGTGTGCTGGGCATGTTCGGCGACTCGATCACCACCGACCACATTTCGCCTGCGGGCAACATCGCCGCGGACTCGCCTGCTGGAAAATTTTTGCAGGAACGCGGCGTCCAACCCAAGGACTTCAACCAATACGGCACGCGCCGCGGCAACGACCTGGTGATGGCGCGCGGCACGTTCGCAAACATCCGCTTGAAGAATCTGCTGGTCGCGCCGAAGGAAGGGAACTGGACCAAATGGTTTAATGTTGAAGGTTCAAAGTTGAATGTTCAGGAAATGCCGATTTTCGACGCGGCGATGAAGTATCAAGGAGCGGGCATTCCGACCATTGTGATTGCGGGCAAGGAATACGGCACCGGCTCCAGCCGCGACTGGGCCGCGAAGGGTCCGCTTCTGCAGGGCGTGAAGGCGGCCATTGCCGAGTCGTTCGAGCGCATCCATCGCTCCAACCTGATCGGCATGGGTATTCTGCCGCTCCAGTTCGTGGACGGGCAGAACGCCGAGTCGCTTGGCCTGGACGGTTCGGAGGTCTTCGACATCGAGGGCCTGAGCGACGCGATCAAACCCAGAAGCGTCCTCACGGTCAAGGCGAGGAAGACGGATGGTAAAGTGGTCGAGTTCCAGGCCATCGCGCTGCTGAATACCGAAGTGGAAGTGAACTACTACCGCAACGGTGGCATCCTGCACACAGTGTTGAGGAATTTGGTGAAGTAAAAAAATTGGGCGGGTCAGAGACCCGCCCAATTTTTTACCCGCCGCCCGGCGTAATCGAGCCTATTGCCAGAAAGGAAAAGATCAGCACATCCTGCCAGAAGTGGATGAACCACGCCCACCACAGGCCGCGCGTTTCCAGCATGGACTTTCCGAGGAACCAGCCCAGGAATCCTGCCATCAGGACGCCGACGACGCCGTAGGGCACGCCGTAGAAATGACCGATCCCGAAGTAGGCTGCCATTAACCAAAGCGCCTGATGCTTTCCCACCACATCCTCCAGCACGGATAAAAACGACGCCTTGTAGGTCATCTCTTCATTGAAGGCATTCAGCGCCGCGGCAAGCAGGACGGCGGGCAGGAACGGTAATGCGCGCAGGACTATATCCAATGGCGGACGGCCCGCGAGCACAAGAAACGTCAGGGTTCCGAGGCTGATGATGAGCGCAAAGTTGCGCCCCAGGATGTTCCATCGCTCGTCTTTGATTCCCAGCCACTTGACCGGCTCGACGGGCGCACCGGTGTCGCCTTTGACGAGGAAGAACGCGGCGCGGGTCTTTTTCAAGACGAATAATACGGCAATGATGACCAGCGTCACCATCAGCCGCAGGGACTGCTCCGCGGGCATGAAGACATTGAAGGATGGATTGTTCAACCACGACTGATAGAAAGACAATTGATCAACTTTGGTAAAAACAATCCACTCGGCCCCAATGAGCACGAGGAACAGGATGAAGAACGGTCTTAACGAAGCAATGTCTTTCCATAGCAGGGAAAATACGAGGCCGGTCAAAATCACTCCTGCCGCAATCCCCGAACTTAAATCGGCGGAGACGGTCTGATGAAAAATCTCCTGCAAGATAATCTTCGGGAGCAACGAGGCCGCCAGTAAAAATATCCATGCAACGGCCTGAACGGTCTTCTTGTTTTGTGGTGTGGGCATGAGCATTCTCCTTGATTACGTCATTACATTATAAATCAGGGCTGGTTGTCAACCAGCCCTGATTTTGATTCACCGTACTACTTTTTCTTCGCCTCAGGCTTCTTCTCCATATCCTTGCGGATCTGGGCGCGCAGCGCCTCCGCCTGCGGCGAGCGCGGACTCTGTTGCGCTTCGCTGGCCAGCGCGCCGAAGCGGTCGGAGAGCAGCATGGTGAGCAGGGCTTCCATGATACTGCTGTTGGCGGACCCGCCTTCGCCCTCGCCCTTGCCGCCGCTGACCACCACGCGCGGCACCACGTCCACGCCCGATTGCTGGATGGCTTCCGCGAATCGGTTGAGCACCTGCTGGGTCACCTGGAACTGCGGACCGCCGTAGGCGCGCACCTGCTCCTCGGTCGCCAGCGCCTGCGCGATACCGATGCGGGCGATTCGTTCCGATTCTGCTTCGGCCAGCGCGCGGATCTGCGCCGCCTGCTGGATCGAGCGCTGGTACTCGGCTTTACCCTGGTCGGTCTGGATGTTGATGTTCAACTCGGCTTCGGTCAGTTTGGTCTGCATCTCGGCGCGGGCTTCGGCCTCGCGTAGTTCACGCTCCTTGACCGCGGCCTCCTGCTGACGGTCGTACGTCTCGACCTGCTCGGTCGCGATCTGCCGCGAGCGCAACTGGGTCAGGATGGCTTCGATCTGCTGGTCGTTCTCCGGCGAGGACGGCGTGCCGATCAGCACCTCTTCCAGCTCGAGGTTGTAGTGGGCGAACTTTTCCTTCATCTCCTGACTCGCCACCTGCTGGATCATGCTGCGTTCCTGCAATAACTGAATCAGGGTGCGGGTCTGTGCGATGTTCTTGAAGTACGCGGCCACCATCGGGTCCAGGGTCTGCTCGACGAGTTTCTTGATGTCGCCGAAGCGCTGGATGACGAGCGGCGCCTTCTGATAGTCAATGTGGATAACCACCGACAGCGGCAGGGATGGCTCGAAGGCGTCCTTCGTGATGAGCGAGACCTCGGCCAGGTTTTCGTCGTAGCCGTGCGCGCCAGACTCGGTGCGAATCCATTTCAGGATGATGTTCGTGGTCGGGACGGGGATGACCTTGCCCGCGTAGGTGTTGAAGGCGTACTTGCCCGGCAGGAGCGCCTCGCTCCACACGCCGCGCTTGTCCTTCTCCACCAATTCGCCGTGGCGGTATTCCTTGCCCGAAAGGTCGAGTCCGAGTTCGCCGGTGTACGAGACCACCACGCCGACGTAACCCACCTCAATGATGGTCTTCTGGATCATCTCCACTGTGGCGAACAGGCGGTTGACGTAGTACGTGCCCTCGACCAGTACCTGCAACTGGCGGCCGCGAAAACCTCCCGCGGCCAGGAAGCGGTCGGGATCCTGGAACTTGTTGTGGTAGGTATCGGCCTGGGCCGGTTCATCGCCGACGATGGGGGCGATGATCTCGCCCTGCTTGAGCGAGGGTCCATCGTGAACAGTCACGATGCCGACGAGGTCGTCTGTGTCCTTGATGATGACCGGTGTAAAGCCCTTGCGCTCGGAAATGGAGGTCGCCATATTTTGGATGACGGCGGCTTCCTCGCGGTTCATTGGCAGGGAGTAGACGCGTCCCTCGGTGATGACGATGAACTGCAACAGGTTGATGGCGTACGTCCCTTCGCGTAGGATCAGCCTCTGAGGTCCGCGCTGGCCGCCCGCCTTGAGGAAGGCCTCCACATCCTGAAAGTCCTTCGCATCCACGTTGGACGCCAGTACCTGTGTCGGGTCGAGCGGCTTGCCGTCACGCGCGAAGATGTATCCGATCTTGCCTTGTGTAATGGTGACCAGCGGCATCATGTGGACAACATACTGGATTGGCATGAGCCAATGCAAGCCACCGCGCAGGACGCGCGGCTGGTAACCCGCCTCCCCGTTCAGCGCGATCAATCCCGATTTGACGGAGCCTCGGCCTCCGAAGCGCTTCTCCACCAACCCAATTCTGTTGTTGGGAATAAAGCGGATCCCGGATAACAGGATCAGAATCAGAATTCCTGCCAGCACAATTCCCGGCAGGATAAGAAACCCCAAAATGTCAGCCATTTTTCTCTCCTTTGTCGTTGGGCTACCGAATCGATATACGGAAGTCCCCGTGGACGGTTGTGAAAATTATACACCCCTGCCAGTGGGAGGGGAGGAATATTGGCTTGACTCGCTTACAGCCTTCTGTTAAACTTGCAATTAAGTTTTTCCTTAACCGTTATGAAGACCCTCGAACCCCTCCACGCCTTCAACCGAATCAAACTGCTGGCGGACTCGCGCCGCATGGACATTCTGCGCCTGCTGATGGCCGAACCCGCCACCCTCACGCACCTGGCGCGGAGCCTCGGCCGGTCTCCGGCATGGATTCGGCACCACATCCTCGCGCTCGAATCCGGGGGCCTGATCGAACTGGCGGAGGTCCGCACAACGGGAAAAGTGACCGAGAAGTTCTACCGCGCCAAAGCCGACGCGTTTCTGTTACAGGAGGTCGTCCTTCCAAAGGGCAGTAAACCAGCCGTCATCTTTTCAGGCAGTCACGACCTGGCGCTGGAAGGCGCGGCCGAACACCTAGCGCGGTATTTTACGCTGTTGAGCCTGCCCGTCGGCTCACTGGATGGGCTGGTCAACCTGAGGCAGGGACTGTGCCAAATCTCCGGCGCGCACATCCTCGACGAAAACGGCGAATACAACACGCCGACCATCCGTCACCTCTTCCCCGACCGCGACATGGAAGTCGTGACGCTCGCCTATCGCACGCAGGGACTACTGCTCGCGTCGGGCAATCCCAAAGGGATTCATGCCGTCTCCGACCTGGCCCGCGGGAGTGTCCGCTTTGTGAATCGCAACGCGGGTTCGGGCACGCGGCTGTGGTTCGACCGCGAGTTGAAGCGACTTGCCATCCCGCCCGCGCAGATCAAGGGCTATGACCGCGTTGTGAAGACTCACAGCGAGGCCGCGGCCTTGATCGAATCAGGCAAAGCCGATGCGGCCGTCGGTTTGCAGGCCGCCGCGCACCAGCACGGACTGGATTTCATCCCGCTCTTCGAGGAACGCTACGACCTCGTCCTGCCGCGCGAACAGGACAAGCTATTGACGCCTCTGCTGGAGTATTTGCAAACTGCCGCGTTCCGTTCCGAACTCGCTTCATTGACCGGCTACAACGCCGCCCACAGCGGCGAGCAAATTTTGTTGTAGGACAAATTGCCAATTTGTCCTACCGGGAGACACCATGAAACGCATCCTCACAGTCCTTTTCCTGCTGACCCTGCTGGTCAGCGCCTGCGCGCTGGCCGCGCCGAAAAACCCCAACCTGATTCTGGCAACCACGACGTCCACGCAGGACTCGGGCCTGCTCGACGTGCTGGTCCCCATGTTCGAAGAGCAGACCGGCTACACGGTCCAGACCGTGGCGGTGGGCACCGGCGAAGCCCTCAAAATGGGTGAAGAAGGCAACGCGGATGTCCTGCTCGTCCACGCGCCGTCGTCCGAAGTCACGTTCATGGAGGGCGGCAACGGCAAGGACCGCTTCCTGGTCATGCACAATGACTTCATCATCGTTGGCCCCGCCGCCGACCCGGCGGGTATCCGCGGCCTGTCTGTGGCCGATTCGTTGACAGCCATCTTGGCCGCCGGTGCGACCTTCGTCTCGCGCGGCGACGACTCCGGCACGCACAAGGCCGAATTGAAGTTGTGGGGCAAGATCAGTTTCGACCCGGCCGGTCAGACGTGGTACCTTGAAACGGGCCAGGGCATGGGCGCTTCGCTCACGGTCGCTTCCGAGAAGGGCGCGTACATCCTCACCGACCGCGCCACGTACCTCGCCAACAAGGACAACCTGCAATTGGAGATTCTGGTCGAAGGCGACAACAGCCTGCTCAACGTCTATCACGTCATCAGCGTCAACCCGGATAAATGGCCGAAGGTGAATTACGAGGGCGCGCTCGCCTTTGCGCAATTCATGATCGCCGCCGACACGCAGAAGGTCATCGGCGAATTCGGCGTGGAGAAGTTCGGCCTGCCGTTGTTCTTCCCGGACGCGGACAAGACCGACGCCGACCTCGGACTGTAGTCCCCGAATGTTTCGGCGAAAGAGTTAACCACAGAGCACACAGAGAGCACGGAGAGCACGGAGTCACCCTGATCTTCGGACAAAAGTTCGGACAATCACCAAAAACCTGCTCTGAGCGCCGTCCACGGCGCTCGCCACCGGCGCAAACGCCGCCGGGGACGGCGGCGAGAGCCGTCGAATTTGAAAATGTCCGAACTAATGTCTGAACCTCATAGTCACCCTCCTGCTTTTCTCTGTGGACTCCGTGATCTCTGTGGTGAGAAATCTTTCCTTCTTTCCAACCTCCGTCTCTCATCATGCTTGATTTCATCCGTTCGCTTTTCTCGGATCCCGAAGTCTGGGCGGTGACTCTGCTGTCCCTGCGCGTCTCGGGCATCTCCACCCTCATCAGTCTGTTCATCGGGTTTCCGCTGGGGACCGCGCTCGCGCTGGGGAGATTCCCCGGGCGCGCCTTCCTCTACAGCCTGATCAACACCGGCATGGCACTGCCGCCGGTGGTCGTCGGATTGGCGGTGGCGATGACGCTCTGGCGCTCGGGTCCGCTCGGGGACTTGAGGCTGATCTATACACCCTCGGCCATCATCATCGCCCAGACCGTGATCGCCGCGCCGGTGGTGACCGGGCTCACCGCGGCGGGACTTCAGCAACTCGACCCGCGCCTGCGCCTACAACTCTACGGCCTGGGCGCCTCGCGGGCGCAGATGATCCTGTCGCTGTGGCGCGAGGCGCGCCTGCCCCTGCTCGCGGCGCTGATGGCGGGATTCGGTTCGGTCATCTCGGAGGTGGGCGCTTCGATGATGGTGGGCGGCAACATCCGCGGCCAGACGCGCGTCCTGACCACGGCCATTGTTTTGGAAACGAGCAAGGGTGAATTCGAGCGCGCCATCGCCTTGGGAATCTACCTGCTGGTCATCACCTTCCTCATCAACGCCGCGCTGACCTGGATTCAGCAGAGAGGCAAGCAATGAGTCCCCTGCTGGAAATCCGTGACCTGCTCGTTCACCGCGAAAAGATGCCCGTGCTGGAAATTGACCATCTGGCCATCGGGCAGGGCGAGGTGCTGGCTGTCGTCGGGCCGAACGGCGCGGGGAAGAGCACCCTGTTCCTCACGCTGGCGCGGCTGTTACGCGCGGAGCGCGGTCAGATTTTGTTCAATGGGAGACAGGCCGCGGCGGAGTCCGACCTCGAGTATCGCCGCCGCATCGCGCTGGTCTTGCAGGAACCGCTGTTGTTGGACCTGTCGGTGCGCGAGAATGTGGCCGTCGGTTTGAAGTTTCGCGGCGCGCCAAAGATCGAGATCGATAAAAGAACTGCCGAATGGCTGGAACGGCTGGGCGTGGCGCACCTGGCGAATCGGCCTGCGAAGAAACTGTCGGGCGGCGAGGCCCAGCGCGTCAGCCTGGCGCGCGCCTTCGTGCTCCAGCCCGAATTGCTGTTGCTGGACGAGCCCTTCACCGCCCTCGACGCGCCCACGCGCGCCCGCCTGCTCGAAGACCTGAAAGCCCTGCTGGCCGAGACCGGCATGACCACGATCTTCATCACCCACGATTTGCAGGAGGCGCTCAAACTCGCCACGCGCATGGCCGTGATTTTGAATGGGAAACTGGAACAGTGGGGAAGCCCGCAGGAGGTGTTCGCAAAACCGGTCAATGAGGAAATGGCGAGGTTTTTGGGGGTGTAGCCGCCCAGAGCAGTAGTGCTAAATGATAGGATTGCCGTAATGGCTTTGATGTTTAGCAACCTGTTTTTAGGGAATCATGCTTTGCAATTGTGGTGCTCCAGGCAATGAATCGGGATTGATAACGCAACGAAAACCAAGCCGGTCACTTGAGTCCGCCGGCGACATGGCGAATCGACGATAAGAGTGAATCTCAGTAGAGCTACTTGACCATGATCCTCCCCGCACAACACGCTCGCCGGGGCTATTAGGGTCTTCACGCCCATCGGTTGGTTCATAGGGATAGGGAAGATATAGGCTGCTGACCCACTCTGTTGCATTGCCAGCCATGTCATATATGTTGTAAGCACTTTTCCCCGCTTCAGAGTAGCCGACGGATGACAGGTCATCCACACAAAACATATAGAACGGGTCATCATGGTAATACATATAGTTTGCATATCGACAATTAACGTTTTCCCCCCATGGATATGTACGCTCATCTGTACCACGCGCTGCTTTTTCCCACTCTGCCTCTGTAGGTAAGCGGCCTCCACGCCACTTGCAATATGTTTCTGCCATACTCCAATCCACATAGACTACTGGATAAAACGCGTACTTGGTTTTTTCAAAATACTCCACATTCTTGGGTGCTTGACATGCACCCGCCTCTACACATTCGTTATAGAATATGTTTGCCACCTCAAACATGTCCATATAAAAAGTGTCCACCCTGACGGTGTGGGCAGGTTGGGCATTCGGAAGCCCTCTGTCGCTACCCATCACGAAATCCCCCCCGGGAACCAAGTGCATGGGTAACCCGTGCTGGTCCATAATTTCATCGGGATATGGCGTCGCTGTGCGCGTGTGGGCTGGAATGGGTGTCCTGCTAGGTGGAATGGGCGTGGGAGTATATTCAAGTGTAGGCAAGGTTGTGGGAGAAGAAACTACTGTTGGTGCAATGTGAATCGGTGCACAGGCCAAAATGATAAGTATGAAAGCGAGTAGCATCCTTTTCATAGTTTTCCTCCAGGTTAAGGATATCCCGCAATTAGGAGTTTTCGATCCTGGTCACAAAGACCGCGAACTTCTGCATATTGCCTGCCTTCGCGTATGAGTAAATTATACTCCGTTATTTCTCGAACGCGTTCGGCGCGTCCCTTTTAACGGCGCATCCCGCGATTTCGCGCGGGATGGCCTTGACCAACTCAGAGGGAGGAGAGAGTTTGCAAAGCGGGCGCTTGCCCGTTTTGTTCACAATGGATCGTGGTCAGGATTGGTGCCGCACCAGACGCACGCGGGCTTGTCGAACTGGTTGCAGACGACAGCGCTCGAACAGCGGTGCGCGATCACGCGCGGCTGGTCGGGGAGGTGGTCGGCGGGATAGACCACTTCCGCTTCGAGCGCGATCTCGTGCCCCACGTGCTCGCAGTACTCGATCTTTTCCACTTGCCAGGTCCGCACTGCCATATCTGCCTCCTGACGATTTTGTACTCCTAGTGTACGGGAAACAAAAGACGCCTGCCAGTGTCAGGCGTCACAATTTTACGGGTGACAATCGGCTCGATTTTTGGATGACTTATCTCGCAATTATCCGGTTTGGGCGGCAAGATCGGCTAGGTGCGGAGTCCAAAGTCTTCGCGAAGCACCCTGCAAAGGGCCAGACTTTGGCGCCAGCGTCGGGAGATGTTGGACTCCGTTCTAGCGGGTCGTCAGCCGATAGACCTCCCCGCCATAATTGGCGAGATAGATTTCACCCGCCTCGTCCTGCCCGAAGGTGGAGATGTTGAAAAGGGTGTCGAACAAAATCTGAGCGTTCTGACCCAGGTCCGCGGGCAGGATGCCCCAGATCAGGCCGGAGCAATAGTCTCCGTACAGGTAGATTCCCTGCCAGGCGGGCAGCGCCGTGCCGCGATAGACTACGCCGCCGGTGACCGAACACCCTTCCCCGTGACTGTACTCCGCAATCGGTTCCACCAATTGGACCCCGGCCGGGGGCTGTCCCTTATAGGGATGCCCGCCCTCGCGATAGTTCCAGCCAAAATTCAACCCGCCGACGCCGGCCGGAGCCACGTCAATCTCCTCCCATTCACCCTGCCCCACGTCGCCGATGTATAGATTGCCCGTGCGCATATCGAAGGAGAAGCGCCACGGATTGCGCAGGCCGTACGCCCAGATCTCACTGCCGAAGGGATTGCCGGGCGGGATGGTGTAGGGGTCGCCGTGATCCACGTCAATGCGCAGGATTTTGCCAAGCAGGGTATCGAGCGATTGGGCATTGCCCTGCGGATCGCCGCCGGAGCCGCCATCGCCAAGACCGAGATACAGATAACCGTCCGGGCCGAAGGCCAGCACGCCGCCGTTGTGATTCCAGAACGGCTGGCGGACGTAGAGCACCTGCACTTCGCTGAATGGGTCGGCGAGGTTGGGGTCACTGCTTACGCGGAAGCGCGCGATGACCGTGTTCTCGTTCGCGTCAATGTAGTTGACGAAGAACAGGCCGTTCTCTTCATAGCGCGGATGGAACGCCAGCCCAAGCAGTCCCTGCTCCGAGGCGGCGCTGAAGACGCGGTCGGTGATGTCGAGGAAGGGGGTTGGGAGCAGCTGCCCGTTCTGGAAGATGCGTATCGTGCCGGGTCTTTCGACGATGAACAGCCGCCCGGAGCCGTCGCCCGCGTTCTGGATGTCAACGGGCAGGACCAGACTGCCGGTCACCAGCGCCCACTGATACGCGTTCGGGTCGGGGAATGTGCTGGCGTCCGGCGGCAGCGGGGTCGCGGTGGGAGGCTCGGGTGTGAAGGTGGGCGTATCGGTTGGGACTGGGGTAAACGTCGCGGTCGCGGGAGCGGACCCGGGGTCTGTGGGAAGCGGGTTGAAGACCGCACAGGCCAGCAGAAGTGGTGGTAACAGTAAAAGGAGTCGCCGCATGGTTATTTATTGTCGGGCAGGTCGGTGGCTTCCGCGTCCACCACCTCGTCGCCGCCTTCCACGACGTCCAGGTTGCTGGTCAACTGCTTCATGTGCTCCTTGACCACATCGGGCGGACAGAGCTCCACGAAAAGATAGGAGCCGAGCCACAGGATGGCGGCGTCGTCTACCGCGCCGATGACGGGCAGGACCATGCCGGGCGCCAGGTCGACCGGCCAAATGAGGTAGGCCACCGAGGCCAGCGGCAGGAGTTTGAGGAACAGGTTGACGCGGCGGTCGCCCATCAACCGCAGGATGAGTTTGATGCGCATCATGAAGTCGCGCAGGACGCCGCCGGAGGGCGGCACCATGATCTCGCGGGTTTTTTTGTTTGCCATGAGAATCTCCTGTGAAGAATTGAGTTGCCTGATACCGAATACGAGAGAGGACGAACTTCGTTGTCGAGATTGCCGAAAGGCTGTTTGAAAATGCCTGCCTCGTATCGAGCGGAGACTTTCGTGTTCGTCGAAAGTCGTAGACTTGGCGCGGTATTTTCAAGAATGCCCGCGCTTCGTCTTCGCCGGATGCCGACCGGCGGAACGCTTCGCGGTGCCGCCTGCTTGACCGACGGCTCCGCTCGGCGCGGCGAGGCACGTGTCCAGATTATAGCCGAACGGGTAAGGTTTTGACCGCTCGGCGGCTCTATTTGGCGGTACAATATTTCGCGAGGAGTGATACCACCATGGAAATGATCATTGACTTCCCGGGCGGGGCGCGCGTGGATGCGCACTTCCGCGGGCACACCCTCTCCACCGACCAGCCTCCGCAGGGCGGCGGCGAGGATTCGGCCCCCATGCCGTTCGAGGTGTTTCTCGCCTCCATCGGCACCTGCGCCGGCATCTACATTCTCGGCTTCTGCCGCCAGCGCGGCATTCCCACCGACGGCATCCGCATTGTCCAGCGCAACGAACGAAATCCCTTCACCGGCGCGCTGGAAAAAGTCGGATTGGAAATCCAGGTTCCGCCCGACTTCCCGAAACAATATCACAGCGCGCTGATTCGCTCGGCGGAACTGTGTCTCGTGAAGAAGACGCTGGAGAATCCGCCCGTGTTCGATATCGTTACGAAGGAAGCGGCAGTCGCGTAGCCCCCGCACAGAACCCAGGTTTCTCGAAAGAAATCTGGGTTCTGCTTTACAATTCGCCCGATGCCTTACCTCATCGACGGCCATAACCTGATTCCCAAACTGGGATTGAATCTGCGCTCGGTGGACGACGAACTCGAACTCGTTCACCGATTGCAGACATTTTGCCGTCTCCAGCGGCGGCAAGTGGAAGTTTTCTTCGACGGCGCGCCGCCCGGACAGGATGGCAAACGCGCCTTCGGAAGCGTGACGGCGCACTTCGTCCGCGCCGGAACGACTGCGGATTCCGCCATCCGCGTCCGCTTGAAACAATTCGGCCGCGCGGCGCGCAACTGGACCGTGGTCACCTCGGACCGCGAGGTGCAGGCCGCGGCGCGCGGGGCCGGCGCGGCGGTGGTCTCTTCGGATGAATTTGCCCGGCAGGTGATCGAAATCCTGCGCGCCGGGCCGTCTGTCGAGTCAAAAGAGCGGGGGATGTCGAAATCCGAACTGGACGAATGGCTGACTCTCTTTCGTGACAAAGGGCGCTAATTCAGATAGTTCCTCTCCAATTTCTAACCTCCCTTTAATGTATCTTGGAGAATTAGGGTGTATATTATCGCCAAGACACCTGCCCTCCCTTTACTGGTATCTAGGTGTCATCCACCGAACGGCCCGCATGTCCCCCCCATGCTTGCTAACGGTGGTGTCCCTCCCCCCTCAAGATTGCCAGGCATGTCACTGACATGCCTGGCAATCGTTTAAGCGTATAATGCCAGCATGACCACCCTCGTCACGCGCGTGCTTTCGCCCGGCCATGAATTTCCCGATCATCCCGAACGTCCCGGCAGGTTCGAACTGCTGGATGAAAAAATAAAAGCATTCGATTTTGAGTCAATAGGCGCAATGCCCGCGACGCGCGACGAGATCGCGCGCGTGCACTCGCCGCGTATGATTCAAACTGTGGAAGAATCCGCGCGGCAGGGACCGGGGATCATTGACTACGCCCCGACATATGTGACCACAACATCGTTCACTGACGCCCTGCTCGCCTCTGGCGGGACCCTGGGCTGTGTGCGCGCGGTGTGGGCCGGGGACGCGGCGAACGCGTTCGCGCTCGTCCGCCCGCCCGGTCATCACGCCGAACCGGCGCGGGCGATGGGATTCTGTCTCTTCAACAACGTGGCGGTCGCGGCGCGCGACCTGCTGGAGCGCGGCGCGGGGCGCGTGCTGGTGATTGACTACGACGCGCATCACGGCAACGGCACCCAGGCCGCGTTCCTGAACGACGAGCGGCTTGGTTATCTCTCGACGCATCAATGGGGCATTTATCCCGGCACCGGCCGCATGGACGACGCGCCTCACGCCAGGGGACGCATCGTCAACGTGCCATTGCCCGCCTACGCGGGGGATTCGGTCTTCACGCAGGTCGTCGAACAGGTGATGAAGCCGCACATCGAAGCCTTTCGCCCGGAGATGATCATCGTCTCTGTGGGCTTCGACGCGCATTGGTCCGACCCGATCACCACGCTGGGATTTTCGAGCGCGGGGTATCATGCCATTGCCAATAGATTAGTTGAACTTGCAGGCGAACATTGCAAGGGAAGAATCGTCTTCGTGCTGGAGGGAGGCTACAGCCCGGAGAACGTGGCAAACGGCGCGGGCGGAGTCCTGGCCGCGTTGAACGGCGCGCGGTACGAGGTCCCGGACGACGCGTCGCCTCATCCAGAGCCAGACGTGACGCGGATGCTCGAGTCCATCCGCGCCTGGCATGGATTCGGTTAGATCACCCTTTTATCTTCCGAACTTTTCCTGTACACTTCAGTTACGGAGAGATGCATGGCAACCAAACGATCCAAAGGATTCATTCAACTCGAATGGGTGTGCCCGAACTGCAACAGCCGCAACCCCGGGCCGAAGAAGACCTGCGAGAACTGCGGCGCGCCCCAGCCGGATAATGTGCAGTTCTACGCCCCGGCCGAGGCGAAGTTGATTCAGGACGAGAACGTGGCGCGCGCCGCGGCCGCAGGCGCGGACATCCACTGTGGGTTCTGCGGCACGCGTAATCCCGCTACCGCGACCGTGTGTTCGCAATGCGGCGGGGACTTGAAGGAAGGCAGGCAGCGCGCCGCGGGAAAGGAAATGAAACGCCAGGCCGCGCCGAGCGAGATCACCTGTACGAACTGCGGACAGGCCAACCCGTCCACGCGGAGGATGTGCGCCAATTGCGGCGCGGCATTGCCGCTGGCGGCCTCCGCGGCTCCGCCTCCCGCGCCGGGCGCGATGTCGTTCAGCACTCCGGGCGGATTGACTCCCGCCGCGCCGCTCACGCCCGCGAAGAAAGCCTCGCGCGCTCCCTGGCTGATCCTGGGCGGCGTGCTGGCCTGTATCGTGGTGATTTGTGTGGTGGTCGGATTTTTATTCATCTTCCCGACGACGACTGTTTCAGGGACGGTAACAAACGTATCCTGGCAGACCTCCGTGCCGATTCAGGAAGTCCAGCCGGTCGATTATTCGAATCAGGCGGGTAGTCCGCCTTCGGACGCGTACAATGTGTCCTGCCGCACCGAGAGCCAGGAAGTGTGCGAAGAGAAGGTGGTGGACACCGGCACCGGCTACGGCGAGGTGGTGCAGGAGTGTCACACCGAGACGCAGGATTATTGCTCCTACACCGTGGACGAATGGACGACGGTCCGCACGGAGACGCTCAACGGGAATGATAATTTCCCGGTCTACGCTGACCCCTTCCTCGTCGGGAACCAGCGCAAGGGATCGCCCACCGAAGACCTGAACGTGTATTTCTCCACCAGCAAGGGCCAGTTGACCTATTCGCCGGGCACGGTCAGTGAGTTTCAGCAGTTCGTCATTGGCAGTACGTGGACCCTGCGCTTGAACGCGCTGGGTGGCGTGGTGAGTGTGGAGAGATAGCACGAAACGTGAGAACGTTGTAGAATCTGTATAGAGGATCATTATGGCGACATTCAAAATTTCAGAAGAGTTGGCCGGGACGATCCAAAAAGAGGCAATGCTTCGCGGCATGTCTGTGGAGGATTATCTCCAATCCGCCGTTCGGCGAGAGCGCACTATATCAGCGCGCGTGAAAATAGAGTCGGAACAGGAATGGTGGCTGGGGTTGCCTCTCAGCCAACGGGCAAAATACGAAGGGGAATTTGTCGCCATCCACAATCGGAAACTGGTAGATCATGACAAGGATGAGCAGGCATTATACGCGCGGACCCGCAAGAAATTCGGTAAGACGCCGGTCCTGATCATGCCTGCCGAAGGACCGAGGGAGATTCGCATCTACAGCCCGCGGCTGGTTCGTCAGAGTAACTTGAAGGCGCTCGGTAGCGTAGTGAGTGTAGAGAGGTAGGAAATGTCTAACACTATCACTTTCAATCAGTTCGCAATTCAAAAACTGTTCGAAAACTTTTATCAGATCCCAGATTATCAAAGGGAATATGTTTGGCAAGAAGGACATGTAACACAACTAATCAATGACATTTACGACAGTTTTTCAAGCAATCCCAAGGCAGACTATTTTCTTGGCAGCATAGTTGTCTGTAAAGTAAAAGAAGCACCACATAAATTTGAGGTAATTGATGGACAACAAAGGCTCATAACTTTGTCGTTAATAATTAATAATCTAAAGCGACCACAACACTCGGGCGCTTTGCATAAGCTCCTTTGGGATGAAACAATCAATTCCGAGGGTAAGACTATCCAATCGTACAAAGTGGATATTCAGTACGAAGGAAAAAACGTTTTTTACGACTTGTGCGAGAAAGAAAATGATGATGAAATTGATCTGAAGATGATCGAAGGGTTGCCGGGAAAGACTATTTTTGAGGCGCATAAAACCGTGCGATTTTTATTGGAGCAGTATTTTAAAGATGACATGGAGCAAAAGGGCAGATTCATTGGATATTTCCTCAACAATGTCGTCCTAATCCAAATCGAGACCCCTGAAATTGGCAATGCGCTAAAGATCTTTGAAACCATAAACGAAAGAGGAATTAGCTTAGATCAGGTTGATCTACTAAAGAACTTGTTATTTCGTAATATTTCCCGTGACGAGTTCTCTAAACTAAAAACTGAGTGGAACAAATTTAAAGACTCGCTGGTTGGCCAAAGAGAGAAAGAAAAGCCATTGAGATTTCTACGGTATTTTATGATGGCAAATTATGAAATTGAAAAAGATGATAAAAGCGACAAGATTCTTAGGGAGGATGAGATTTACTCTTGGCTTACTAGTAACGAGAAGAAACTGAATTACCAGTCGGACACTTTTGGATTAGTAAGAAGGATGCAGGAGGGCGCTGAATTTTACATGGACATAATAAGGAATCGATATCATAACATGGACAATGTCAATCTTGAAAATATTAACAATTTGGTTGGTAGCGGATTTAAACAACACTTCATACTACTCCTTTCAGCAAAAGGACTGAAGCCGGAGCAATTTGATCATTTGCTCGTACAGTTAGAAACTTTGCTCTTTTATTACAATATCACGAAAGAAGCGCCTCGCGATGTTGAAAAGAAGTTCTCTGTTTGGACTGAGGAAATACGAAAGATCAAAAACAATAAGAATCTAAATGAATTTATTGCAAGCAGAATTAGAACAGATGTTGAAAACAGAGCCCGATCTTTTGAGACGAATTTCATGGATCTGAGATTATCCTCAATGCAGAAATATAAACTAAAATATCTCTTAGCTAAAATTGCCCAATACCTTGACTCCAGAAGAATGGGCGATGAAAGTAGCCGTTCAATTGCGGCGTATTTAAAACCCTCAATACATATTGAGCATATCCTGCCTGTTGATCCTACTACGGAGATGGTGCTAGATTTTTCAGGTGAGAATAAGGTTGAGTACAATGATTATATGACTAGGTTAGGAAATTTAACATTATTGGAAAAACCGATTAACGAATCTATTCAAAGGGATTTTTTCACTGATAAGGTGAAGGAGTATGCAAAATCAAACATTTACTTGACGAAATCTATAGCCAACCTCGAAAGCGTCGGAGACAACACCTCAATAAATCGAGTAAATGAGTACCTTCAAAGCTTTTCTGAATGGGGTAAAGAAGCAATAAAGAGGCGTCACGAAATTTTATTAGCTCTTGCCAAGGAGGTTTGGCAAGTAAGAGCCTTAGAATAAATCTTTATATCATGTGGCCTACCGCGCACAAACCTGGGGTGGAGCCATCAAGTCCACCCCAGTTCATTGTTCTTCCTAAGATTCTGTCCATTCGGACTGTCACGGTATCAACGCCCTCAACAATTCTTCCCTCCATTCGCGCGCCTCGGGATCGTACGCGCCGAAGCCCGAACCGAATTCCCAGTAGGCCCATGCGAAGCCGCGCGCTTCCGCCTGCTCGCGGACGAACGCCGTCCAGCGGGCACGCTCGGTCATGTCCGCCCTGTGATATACGCCGAATTCCCCAAGCAGAATCCGCACATTCTTTCGCTTCGCCCACGCCGCCACCAGGTCGAAGCGGCTGACCAATTCGGCCTTGTCCGCCTCACTGCCCCAGGTTGTGCCGAGCCACCCCGCGGCTTCGTCTCCCGCCCACTCCGCGCCCTGGTGCGTGAACTCGAACGGCAGGTAGTAATGAAACGTGACGATGATATGCCCGTCGTCGGGCACATCCAGCGTGCTGACCCAGTCGTACGCGTTCCACCACACCGGGCCGATGACCACCTCGCGCGTGGGATTGGTCTCGCGGACGATGGCCAGTGCTTCGCTTACATATCCGTTCCACAATGCCGCATCGAGTTGATCGTTTGGCTCGTTGAGCAGTTCGAATAAAACAGTGGGCGGATAATCCTTGTAATGCTCGGCGACCTGTTCCCAGATTCCCAGAAATCTATCCTTGTGACTCCACGGATCCCAGGCCATTTCTTCATAGTGATGGAAGTCAACGATGATAGTTAAGTCGCGTTCCAGCGCCCAATTGACCACCTCGTCAACTCGCGCGAAGAAGGCAGGGTCAATTGTGTAAGGCCAGTCCGCTTCGGCGTGCGTGTTCCAGCGCACGGGCAGACGGACGAAGTCGAAGCCCGCGTCCTGGATGAGGTCGAAGTATTCCTCCTGCACGAACAGGCCCCACTCGCCTTCGGTCGGCGCTTCGAGCATGTTGCCGAGGTTGACGCCGCGCGACAGGGCCACGGAATCGGCTGGCGGCGGGATCACGCTCGGCGCGGCTGTATTCGTCGACGACGGGGGCAGGCCCGGGGGAGTCTGGGCCGGGGTCGGCGCGCAGGCAAAGACGAGGAGAAAAACGACGGCCAGGAGAAAAAATGGTTTCATTGCATGCCTTGAATGATTTCACCACGGAGTCCACAGAGAGCACAGAGATTCTCTTTTTCTCCGAGGACTCTGTGCTCTCTGTGGTGAAAAACGATCATCCCATACTTCCAATTGTCATTTCCACCTCTTCCAGAATCTCCCCCGATTTGACCAGCGCCTTCATCGTGTTGTGATCGGGATACAACGGACGATCCTCTTCAAGGTGCGCCACGTGTTTGCGAATGACATCGCGCGCGGCCTGTGTCCCTTTGCCGGGCGTGAACTGGCGGAAATCCAGCGCCTGCGCTGCGGCCATGAATTCGATGCCGAGCACGCCGTAGGCGTTATCCAGAATCTGGTTGTTCTTGAGGGCGGTGTTCATGCCCATCGAGACGAAGTCCTCCTGGTCGGCCGCGGCGGGGATGGACTGGATCGAGGCAGGCGCGGACAGGATTCTCTGTTCCACGATCAAATGGTCGGCGGTGTATTGCGAGAGCATGAAGCCGGAGTAGAAGCCGGGGTCGTGCGCGAGGAAATCGGGAAGCCCCTGCGAGAGCGCGGGGTTGGTCAAACGGTTGAGGCGGCGCTCCGAAAGCACGCAGACCATCGTGATAGCCGCGCCGGCCATGTCCATCGGCAGGGCCACCGGCGACCCCTGGAAGTTTGCGCCGGTCAGGGTCAGTTTTTCATCGGGCAGGAAGATCGGGTTGTCGGCTACGCCGTTCAGTTCGATCTCCACCTGCGAGCGGGCGTAGGCCAGCGCGTCGCGCGCCGCGCCGATCACCTGCGGCGTCGAACGCATCGAGTAGGCGTCCTGCACTTTCGTCTTCATCTTGCCGGTTGTCAGGTCCGAGCCCGCGATGACCTTCATGATATTTTGCGCGGACGTGATCGCGCCGCGGAAGCCGCGCAGTTCGTGCAGTTTCGTGTTGTACGGTTTGAGATTTCCGAGCAGGGCCTCGATGGACATGGCCGCGGCGATCTCGGCCTGCTTGAGGAAGCGTTCCATGTCGAAAATGTGAAGCGCAGACATCGCGGTCAGCAGGTTCGACCCGTTGATCGCCGCGAGACCGTCGCGCGCTTGCAGGCCTGGAATCGGAATCCCCGCGCGCCGCATCGCCTCGGCCCCCGGGAGTCGCTCCCCATTAAAGAAGGCTTCTCCCTCGCCCATGAGCAGGAGCGCGGCCTGCGCCATCGGAGCCAGGTCGCCGCTCGCGCCCACCGAGCCTTTCGTGCACACCACCGGCGTCACGCCCTTGTTGAGCATCTCGACGTAGGTCAGCGTGATCTCCGGGCGGCAGGCGGAATGTCCGCGCGCGTGGACGTTGATTCGCCCCGCCAGCGCGGCGCGGACGTGCTCGACCGGCGCGGGGTCGCCGATGCCCGCGGCGTGATTGTAGATGAGGTATTTCTGGAATTCCTTCACCTGCTCGTCGTCCAGCATCTTCTCGGAGAACTCGCCGATGCCGGTGTTGGTGCCGTACATGATCTCGTGCGCCGCCAGTTTCTCCTCCAGCACGGCGCGGCAGGCGCGGATGCGCTCCAGCGCGGCCGGGGCAAGTTCCACTTTCTCGTTATCTCGTGCAATCGCAACGAGTTTTTCGATGGTGAGGGACGATCCGTCGAGGACGATGGTCATGTGACAGACTCCTTGGGGGAAGACTTCGGGAGTCTGCGAGACTTCCGAAGCCTGTGATTTCAGGAATTGTACTCCCAAAGCCTTTGCCAAGTCGCGTTTTCAGCAGCCCATCCCCCTTGAAACCCATACGATACAACAATTCCTATCATGACAAATGTATGAGCTTTGGAAGTTGATAAATTGGGGAATTGGTGATATGAATGGGGTACTTGTCTATTCTTCTTTCTGGCGGCTGGGCAGGCTGGATCAAGAGGCCTGATTGGTCACGAAACCCGGAAAAAAACAAACCTTGCCCCAAACATCCCAGCCGCAAATTACGGCTTGAACATTAGGCGCACCCAGCGCCTCCGCTCATCACTGCAAGGAACGATTTTTGCGGTTATCGGCCTGGTTTCGGTTTGTCCGTTGGGAGTGAGGACATGATGAGCAAGAATATACCCGAGCCCGTTGAAGGGGACCCGAGGCAATCCCTGCTGTTCGCCGTCATCACCATTGCCATTGCGCTGTTCACGCTGGCCGGTTGGTCGAGTGGCATGAGATTTCTGGCCGGGCAGTGGGGTCCCTATATTCCGATGGCGCCCGGCACCGCGCTGGCGTTTCTCCTGTTGGGCGGCGCGTTATTTTGTTCCGTCCGCTGGTCGAATCAGCGCTGGAGTCGTTTCGCCGCGTTGACCGCCGCAGGTCTGGTTTTGTTGCTGGGATTGCTGATCCTGACCCAATTCATTACCGGCATCGATCTGGGCCTGGAGCAGGCGCTGTTCCGGGTGAACGAATCTTTCGGGCAAATACCGCTTGGCCGCATGTCACCCCTGACAGCCGGTTCCTTCCTGCTCGAAAGCGCGGCGCTCCTGATATTTTTACTGGCTGAACACCGCTGGCCTCACGCACCCACCGCCGTCGTCATTCTCGCCGCTGTTGCCATCGCTATCAACATCACCGTTCTAACCGGCTATGCCTACGGCGCGCCGTTATTGTATGGCGGAACGACCATCCCCACAGCCTTCCCAACCGCGCTCGCCTTTGTATCGGCAGGCATCGGACTGGTCCGGTTGACAATACGCCGTTCCCCGATGCTTCAGGCTTGGGGCCGCGCTACCCTGCGCGGTCGCCTGCTGCGCGCTTTTCTGCCGCTCTTTATGCTGTTTATCCTCCTCGATGGTTGGTTGGATTCGAGAATTAATCAGATTCCTGTGAACCCGGCATTATGGCATTCCCTCCTGACGCTGCTGAGCGGCGTGTTGATCGTCGCCTTTACCGGTTGGATTGCCCGTCACACTGGCGACACCATCGAGCACGCTCAGGAAGAACTCAAAAAGAGCGAAGAGAAATTCCGCACCGTGGCTGACTTTACTTATGATTGGGAATATTGGACGGACCCGAACGGGCGGATGATCTATGTTTCCCCATCCTGCGAGAGGATATCGGGCCGCCGCGCCGAGGAATTTCTGGCAGACGAACATCTACTATACAAAATTGTCTATTCGGATGATCTGCCGATGGTCCAGAAGCACGATAGCGATAAGCTTGGCAGGGACGGGCCGACTGGCATGGATTTCCGCATCCTTACCCCGAATGGGGAAATCCGTTGGATCAACCACATCTGCCAGCCTGTGCACGGAATAGATGGGCGCTTCCTGGGAAGGCGCGCCGCCAACCGCGATGTCACCGAGCGGGTGCTGGCAGAGATGCAAGTCCTCCGAATGAAGCGACTGTACGCCACCCTGAGCCAGGTCAACCAGACGATTGTGCGCGTCAAGGATCAGGAGGACCTGTATCGGTCCATTTGCAATGTGGCTGTAAAATTCGGCGAATTTTCCCTGGCCTGGGTCGGCTTATTGGATGAAACAACGGGGGATGTTCAGCCGGTGGCCGCGAACGGTCTGGATGTGACGGATTGGCCGTTCGAGCGGGTCAACATTCATCAGGGACCGTTCAATGATGGGTTAATTGCTGCCGCCCTGCGCACCCTCAGAGTCGTTACCAGCGAAGACCTTCAGACCGAAGAAAATCCTCAAAGTCTGCGTGACCCGAATCGCAGGATCATCTACCACTCGTCGGCGGCCATACCGATTCGGTTCCGAGGTAAGGCCTTCGGAATCCTGAGCCTGGCCTCCCAGCAGGTGGGCTTATTCCAGGATGAGGACGAGGTGCGGCTGTTGGAGGAAATGGGACTGGACATTTCCTTCGCGCTGGACTCGATGCAAGCCGTGCAGGAGCGCCAGCGGGCCGAAGCCGAAATCCAGTCGCTGGCAAAATTCCCCGGCGAGAATCCCAATCCCATCCTGCGCCTGGATTCGGACGGCGTCATTTTGTATGCCAACCCGGCAAGCGACCTGCTCCTGCAGGATTGGGGGTGTGGCGCGGGCGAACGCGCGCCCTTGTTCTGGCAGCAAAAAGTTTCCGAGGCGCTGGCCAGCCGGAAGAGCATGACCGTTGACATGGCCTGCGGCGACATTATCTACTCCTTTTTCGTCGCCCCTGTTCTGGAAGCAGGCTATGTGAACCTGTATGGACGCGATATTACCGGGCGCAAACAGGCAGAGGATGCATTGCGGGAAAACGAAGCGTTTACCAAAGCCGTTCTGGATCACCTCCCCATTGGCATCGCTGTCAATTCTGTGGATCCCACTGTGACCTTCAATTACATGAACGACAATTTTCCCAAATACTACCGGACCTCCAGGGAAAAACTTGCCATACCAGATGCATTTTGGGAGGCGGTCTACGAGGAACCGGAGTTCAGGGAGGAGATCAAGGAGAGAGTATTGGAGGATGCTGCCAGCGGCGATCCAGAACGAATGGTCTGGGTAGATGTCCCGATCACGCGCCGGGGGGAGGAAACCCGTTACATCAGCGCCAGAAATACACCGATTCCCGGCAAGCCGCTGATGATTTCGGCCGTGTGGGACGTCACCGAGCGCAAACGGGCGGAGGAAATGCTCGAACGCCGCGTGACGGAACTGGAGGCGCTCCATCAAAGCGGCCTGGCCTTCAGCCAGACCTTCGACCCGCAGGACATCGGCGAGAAGGTGATCGAGGTGCTGTCCGGCCGGTTGAACTGGCATCACGCCGCGGTGCGGGTCCGACGCGGAGAGGGCGACGAGGTCGAATTGGTCGCATCCTCCATCCCGTCCAGTGAGCATGGAAGCGGCGAATCGCGCCTGCAATTGGCGGTCAGCCGCGTGGGCGAGGGCCTGGCAGGCTGGGTGATCCAGCATGGACAGCCCCTGCGCGTGGACAACCTGGAAGAGGATCCGAGATACGTCGAAACGTTCGCGGGGATGAAATCGGGGCTTTACGTTCCGATGCGCACCCGCGACGAGACCATCGGCTGTATCAGCGCCGAAAGCGGCCGGCCGAACGCGTTCTCCGAGGAGGACGAGCGCATGTTGATGACGCTTGCCGGGCAGGCCGCCATCGCCATTCACAACGCCGAGTTATTCAGGGACATGCAAGACGAACTGGCGCGGCGCAAACAGGCCGAGGAAAAGAACCGCCAGCAACTGGCGCGCCTCACGGCCCTGTGGGAGATCGACCAGGCCATCGCCTCCTCGTTCGACTCCGGGCCCAGTTTGAACATCCTCCTGTCCCAGGCGCTCAATCTTCTGAACGTGGATGCCGCCACGGTCCTCAAGAATAATACCGGGATGAATACCCTGGAGTACGCCGCCGGGCTGGGTTTCAAGACCAACGCGGCGAAGACTGCCAGCATCAAACTGGGCGAGAGTTACGCCGGCCGGGCCGCGCTGGAGCGGCGCATGGTGCGAATCCCGGACCTGTCGAAAGATCCGAATAATGTACTCCTCACCCGCCTCCTGAAAGGGGAGGGGTTCGTCCAATACTACGGGACGCCTTTGGTGGTAAAGGGCAAGGTCATCGGCGTGCTGGAGGTGTTTTCCCGTTCGGTCATCGAGCGGGACCGGGAGTGGTTCGACTTTTTCAACATGCTCGCGGGGCAGGCGGCCATCGCCATGGACAGTTCGCACATGTTTGCCGATTTACAACGCTCGAACATCGAACTGGCCGTGGCGTACGACGCGACCATCGAAGGCTGGTCGCATGCTCTCGACTTGCGCGACAAGGAGACCGAGGGTCACACCCAGCGCGTCACGGAGACGACCCTGCGGCTGGCGGAAGTGATGGGGTTCGACCCGCAGGAACGGGTCCAGGTCCGCCGCGGGGCGCTCCTCCACGATATTGGAAAACTGGGCGTGCCCGACGCCGTCCTGCTCAAACCCGGCGCGCTGACGGAAGAGGAATGGGTCATCATGCGCCGCCATCCAGAGTACGCATACGAGATGATCCAGCCCATCGAGTACCTGCGCCCCGCGCTCGATATCCCTTATTGCCACCATGAAAAATGGGACGGCACGGGCTACCCGCGCGGCCTGGCGGGAGAGCGGATTCCGCTGGCGGCGCGCATCTTCGCCGTGGTGGACGTGTGGGACGCCCTGCGCTCCGACCGCCCCTACCGCCCGGCCTGGCCTATCGAGAAGGCGCGCGCCTACATCCAGGAGCAGGCTGGAAAACACTTCGATCCGAATGTTGTGAGTACGTTCCTGAAATTGTTCGGCCGGGAATAATCCCCATGCGGGTGGATGGCCTGCATTACCTGCTATTCTCTACATCAGCATAGACAGGTAAAATCAGGCCGTTATGCGCCTGACCGTCCGCTTTGCCGTTTCGTTTTTTGCCTTACTTCTCCTCGCCTCCCTTGCGGTCCGATTTGCCTTTCAGGGACCCTACCCCGATGCGCCCGGGCCTCACCTCACGCCGCGCATTGCGCGCGAATATCTTCAAGAGATCAAGTCGCGCCGTCCGCAGATTCTCCTGCTGGGCGATTCGATGCTGACCAAGGACGTGGACGCGGATCTCTTTCAAGCGCAGGTCGGCCTCGCGACGTACAAGCTGGACGTGCCCGGCTCGGCCTCGGCGCTCTGGTATCTCCTGCTCGAGCATAACATCCTTCCCGCCGACGAACCGCCGCAGACGGTTGTCATCCTGTTTCGCGATGGGCTCCTCACCGCGCCCTCCTTCCGCGCCGATGGTCCCTATTTTGGGATGCTGGATAAATATTCCTCGGCCGAAGATACGTTGTTTCTCCAACTTGCCTACGTCCAGCGCATGAGCCTGCCCGAACGCGCCCTGGACATGTTCCTGCCGCCCTACAGTTACCGCGTCGAACTGCTCGATGCGCTGGGCGCGTTTCAGCGGCACGTCCCGCCGTCCCTGCTCGGCTGTGACACGCCGTGCGCTGACGCGGCCTTCGACTCCGTTCTGCGCTCGGACATTCCGCCCGAGGTCCTGTCCAGCATGATTCTCGACGCCGAGCAGGAACTGTATTCTTCCAGCGCACTAGACTTCGATAAACAAGTCGCACATTCTTTCCTGCCCGAAATCATCGGCCTCGCGGAGGAGAGAGGCATCCGACTCATCTTCGTCCGCGCGCCGACGAACCTGTTTCCAAATCCTGCCGCCGAGCCGAACGGATTGGAAACCTACATTCGGGATTTGCAGACCTATCTGATTGAACGTGGCATCCTGTTCCTTGACATCGCTCACACGCCGCACATCCGCCCGGAGCATTTTTCCGACCCGCATCACATGACGCCCGAGGGCAAAGCGATTTTTACACAGGTTCTGGCTGTAGTCCTCCGGCCCCTGCTCGAGGAGTAAACATGGAAAAAGAATACATCCCCAAATCCGCCATGGTGATCCACGCGCACCCCGACGATCAGGAATTCACCGTCGCCGGGACGCTCGCCAAATGGGCGCGCGCCGGGTGCGAGATCGTCTCGGTGGTCATCACCAGCGGAGACGCCGGGTCGAACGACCCCGCGCATGGTCCCGATTACAAGCCGGTCCTGTCCCTCATCCGCGAGGGCGAGCAGAAGGCCGCCAATGAAGTGCTGGGGGTCAAACAAACCGTCTTCCTTCGTTACGCGGACGGCGAACTCGTCGCGGACATCCCCCTCCGCAGGGAACTGACGCACCTCATCCGCCGCTTCAAACCCGAGGTCGTGGTGACCGGCGATCCGACGCAGTTGTTCTACGGCAACGGCTACGTCAACCATCCCGATCACCGCGCCGCGGCGCAGGCCGCCATCGACGCGGTCTTCCCGTCCGCGGGCACGCGCCTCATCTTCACCGACCTGCTCGAAGAGGGGCTGGAACCGCACAACGTCAGGCGGCTGTACGTCCACGGGTCTGAAAAGCCCGATACGTGGGTGGACATCGCCGACACGCTCGAGGTCAAGATTGCCGCGTTGAAAAAGCACGCCAGTCAGATCGGCGATTGGGACGTCGAGAAGGAAATGCGCGAATGGGCCGCCGAGGCGGGCAAGGAAAAAGGCCTGGCCGCGGCCGAGGATTTCCGCGTGATGCTCCTGGCCGAGGAACATCCCGAATCATAGGCGTCGAATGATTTTTACAACTTACGACTTCCTGATTTTCTTTCTCATCGTCTTCGTGCTCTACTGGCTCGCGCGCCGCACGGCGTGGCAGAACGTCCTTTTGCTGGCCGCCAGTTACGTGTTCTACGCGTGGGCGCATCCGTGGTACGCGCTTTTGCTGGGACTCTCGACCCTCGCAGATTACGGACTCGCCCTCGCGATTGCCCGCAACCGCGCCCGGTCGCGGACGTTCGTCGCGCTCAGTCTCATCTTGAACGTGGGCGTGCTGGCATTTTTCAAGTATTACAACTTCTTCAGCGGTTCGCTCTTCGGACTTCTGTCTGGCCTGGGCCTGCAGGCCGATTTCGTGCTGGTGCGGATTCTGCTCCCCGCGGGCCTGTCGTTCTACACGCTCAAGAAACTTGCCTACCTGCTCGACGTGTCGCGCGGCACGCTCGAACCCGCGCGCGACCTGGTCGCATTCGGCCTGTACGTCTCCTTCTTCCCGCAAGTCACCGCGGGCCCGATGGACCGCGCCCAGAAACTCCTGCCGCAGATTCAAAGTCCGCGTGTGTGGAAGGCCGAGTACTTTTACAGCGCATGGCCGCTGCTGGTGATGGGCTTCTTCAAAAAATTCGTAGTCGCCGATACCATCAAGACTATCGTGGACCGCGTCTTCTCCCTGGGCGAACCGACCATTCTGCTGGCCGTCTCCGCCGCGCTCGGCTTCACCCTGCAAATCCTGGCCGATTTTTCTGCTTACACCGATCTCTCCCGCGCCGTCGCGTACCTGCTCGGCTTCGATACGTCCGAGAATTTCAAGTCCCCGTATCTTTCCCTCACGCCCACCGACTTTTGGAATCGCTGGCACATTACATTATCCACCTGGCTGCGCGATTACATCTTCTTTCCGTTGCGCCGTGCCCTGCTCCGCCGGCAGGGGCGATTGCCGGACTGGTTGATCCAGTCCGCGCCGCCGCTGGTCACCATGCTGGTGAGCGGCATCTGGCACGGCGCGGGCTGGACGTTCGTGCTGTGGGGCCTGTGGTACGGCGTCCTGATCGTCGTCTACCAGTCGCTTGGCATGGGAGGCAATTGGAAGCCTTCCAGCAAAGTGAAAACCTTCGCGGCCTGGCTGGTGATGTTCGTCTTCATCGTGTTCGGCTGGCTGTTATTCCGCGCCCCCTCGCTCGATTGGATGGTCAACGTACTCTCCTCTGGCTCATTGCTTGGCACGCTGGAAGAACAAGCCGTGGCGCTTATCGTCCTTTCGATGACCGCGTTCTACGCGGCCCCGCTGGCGCTCAAATGGTGGATGGACCGCCGTCTCGCCCCGGACTCGTACGTCCACGCGCTGTACTACGCGGCCGCCACCGTGGCGATGCTGGTTTACCTCAATTCCTCCTCGCCCGATTTCATCTACTTCCAGTTCTAACCTGTTCCTCTACCTGCAAATGAAAGCATTCCGCCGATACGTACTGTTTCTGCTGATCCTGTCGGGCGGGCTGTCCGTTTACGTTCAAGCGCGTTACCAGCCCGGCTACCCCCGCGCCCTGGGCCTGCAACCGGACGCGTTCGTCCGCCAGACTGTCAGGAGAGTCCTCGAACAGACCCCCACCCAGATCGTGATGCTGGGAGATTCGCTTCTTCAGGCCGACGTGGACGCGGCCGTGCTGTCCACGGCTCTGGGAGTGGAAATATACAGCGTCAGGGCAAGCGGGTCGGCGTCTGCGCTGTGGTATTTGGTATTGGAAAACAATATCGTCGAAGCGGAGCGTAAGCCGCGGGCGCTCATCATGCTGTTCCGCGACACCATGCTCACCCTTCCGGGCTATCGCGTGCACGGCAGTTACTTCATCCCCATTGACGAGTACGCCGCGCCGGACGACCTCGTGTTCATCGAACGCGCCTATGTCAACCGGATGAATCCCCTCGAAAAACTGGCCGAAGCCTACCTGCCGGTCTACGGCGCCCGCCTGGATTTGCGCAAATCGCTGGACGCCGGCATTCGTTACACCCCGCCCCGTCTGTTCCTGCAATGCGACGCCGCCTGCACCAACGGCGCGATGGACGCCGTGTTCCGGGCCGCCAATCTCGAGGCGAATCTGCTGGCGGAGGCGGTCGCGTCCGCGGAAGCCTATCTTTACACGCCGCGCGCCCTCGATTTCGACGCCAGTGTGGATGATTCCTTTCTGCCGGAGATCGTCCGCCTGTGCCGCGAGAACGGCATTCAACTGATCTTCGTGCGCGCCCGCACCCTGCGATTTGACTCCGAACCGCCCGGCCTCAAGACCTACATGGACGACCTCGCTTCCTACCTGGACGAACGCGGGATTCCGTTCCTCGATTTTTCGCGCGACGAACGCCTCGTCCCGGCCCTGTTCGCAGACAATTTGCACCTGAACGAGGCCGGCAGGATTGTGTTTACGGAGATCCTGGCCGAGGCGTTGAAGCCGGTCCTAAAATAGCAAGTGACCCAGCAGGGCGGCGGCGATGGTAACGGTCAGGTTGTCCACATCCCGGAAGGGCAGGGACTCGACCAGGGTCGCGCCCAGAGCGATCCCGGTGACGGGCAGTAGAAATCGAGTGATCGGTCCGCTGAAGGTTCCCATCCACACGTAGACGGCGAAGATGAACATGGTCAACAGCCATCCGCCAACGAACACGCTGACCGAGCCCAGCAGGCTTTTTTCAGGCGACCAGGGCAATCTGGGAGAATTAACGCGGCGGCCGACAATATCCGCGATCCCGTCGCCGCCGCACATGATCATCAACGCCGGGATGCCGATCAGGGAATCCTTCCAGTAGATCAACGTCAATGCGACGAAGGCGATGCCGTAGAACAACGGTCCGCGCAGGATCTCGCGGCGGTCGCCCGTGCGCGACATGGCTTTCACAGCCGCCTCGTCTTTAATGACCCCTGTGCCGACTAAAACGAACTGTGCCGTAATGAGAAGCGGGACCAACGCGGCCAGCCAGCGTCCGTTTTGAACGTCGGAGAACATCAGCCAGCAAAGTACGAAGATCGGCCCGGTACCGATGTGGATGAGTTTACGGCTCATCCTGCTTTCGATCCAGCCGCGCTGGGCGATAAAGTCCATCAGGCGCAGGAAGGCGACGGCAACGAGGAACGTGATCACAAGCGCAATATAGTTGTTCATGGTTGGATCCTGTGGGCGGGATTTGCCTTTAATAACACAAAACGCCGCATTTCAGCGCGGCGTTTCGATGTCGAGCGCCGGGTTTGCTCTTCGGGGCGCTCTCTTCTGTCGGCGGTTGCCATCCGCCATGGGACGGTTTTTTCCATGACAGGGCCGCGTCCTCATAAAACGCGGCCCTGCATGGAGTTTGCCAGTCAACTTATTGAAGCGTGAACGACCTCACTTCCGACCACAGGCTTGGCCCGTTGGGGCCGTTCGTCCTGACCCGCCAGTAGAGAGTGATGTTAAGGGGCAGGTTGGAAACGGGAGTGTACGTGGAGGTTGCAACGGTCCTGTTTACCACCAACTGGGTGAAGGTGGGGTTCCTCGACACCTGGATGGTGTAACTGGATGCGCCGGTCACATCCTCCCAGTCGAACGTCGGGAGCGGGCCGGAGAGGATGTCCAGATCGGCCGGGGTAACCAGGGTCGGCGGCAGGAGGACCGTACGGAAGTAACGGCTGACGGACCAGGCGCTGTATTCCAGGTCGCTGTTCACGGCTCTCACGCGCCAGTAGAACTTGGTGTTGGCGGCCAGGTCGGTCGTCGGGCTGTACTCCGAGGCGGTAATGTCTCCCGCGCCCACGTTGGCATCCACGACCAGGCTTGCGAAGGCGGCGTCCGTTGCGATCTGCAACTGGTAATGATCGAAGGTCGTCCCGGCCGGCAGGGTGGAATTGGACCAGTTCAACAACGGCGTGTAATCGGTGAGCAGGGCGTTATTGGCCGGAGCAACCAGGGCAGGCGTGGAGGGCGGGTTGCCTGTCGTGAAGGACCAGACTTCGGAAAACACGCTCGGCCCGTTGACGGCGTTGGTCCGCACTCTCCAGTAGTACAGGGTGTCAGCCATCAGGTTAATCGTCGGCGTGAACGTCGAGGTGGTCACGGTGGCATTGATCTTGACGGGCATGAAGTTTTGGGCGGTGGAGATCTGGATGGTATAGGAGGTCGCGCCCGCCACATCATCCCAATCGAAGGTCGGACGTTTGTTGAGCAGTATCTCAGCGTCCGATGGGGCCAGCAGCGTCGGCGGCAGGACGGCCGTGCGGAAGGAACGGCTCGTGGACCAGGCGCTATATTGTCCGTCTGTGTTGTATGCACGTACGCGCCAGTAATACCTGGTGTTGGGAAGAAGGTCGACGCCGGGTGTGTACTCGGAGTTCGTCTCCGGGCCGCCAATCTCCACACTGGTCGGGGAGGTGAACGCGCTGTCCGTTGCCATCTGAAGTTCGTATTTATCGAAGGTCGTCCCTGCCGGGAGTCTGACGTCGGCCCAATCGAGGCGCGGCGTGTAATCCGTTACCAGGGCATTGTTGGCTGGCGAACGCAGAAGCGGCAGCGAAGGCGGATTGGCGGAAGTGAGGGTGCGTACTTCGGACCATAGGTTGAAAGCGACACCGTTGGCTTTGACACGCCAGTAGAGCACAGTATTGACTGGGAGTGCCCTGAGGAGGGTATAGGTCGAGGTCGTAACCCTTGCATTCACCAAGAGCAATCTGAAATTGCTATACCTGGAAACCTGAATGCTGTAGTTAATTGCTCCGTTTACATCCTCCCAGTCAAAAGTCGGCTGGTTGTAAAGCAGCGTCGTTCCATTGAGCGGTGAGGTGAGCAAAGGCAGGGTCAGGAACTGCGCCGTAACCGTTTCATCTTCATCAATTACGATGGATTCGGGATTTGCGTTCCCGGAAAGCCCGCCGGACCAGCCTGCGAAGGTCCAGCCGGGCATCGGCGCGGCGGTCAGTTCGACCACATCGCCGTAGGTGTAGAAGGCCTGGTCAGGATTCCTGCTTACGGTACCGTCGCCGACGATGTTCACTGTCAGGGTGTATCCGATATTGGTGAATGTGGCGGTGACGGACTTGTTGCCATCAATGGTGATATTGACCGGGTTGGCGGAGCCGGTCAGGTCACCGCTCCAGCCGGAGAACGACGAGCCGGCGGCAGGTGCCGCGGTCAACTGCACGACATCGCCGTAGTGATAGGTAGCCTGGTCGGGATCTCTTGTCACCGTGCCATTTCCCACAGTATTCACCGTCAGGGTGTATTCGATCTGCGTGAACGTGGCGGTAACGGTTTCGTTCGCGTCAATGGTGATGTTGACCGGGTTGGCCGTGCTGGTCAGGCTGCCGCTCCAGGCGGAGAAGAGCCAGCCGATGGCAGGTGTCGCGGTCAACTGCACGACATCGCCGTAGTGATAGATGGCCTGGTCGGGATCTCTGGTCACCGTGCCATTTCCCACAGTATTCACCGTCAGGGTGTATTCGATCTGCGTGTAATTGACGCTCGCGGCATGTGCGCCGGCGGGCATGGTGACGGTGTTGCTGGTGGCAGTGCTGTTATTATCGTTCGTGCCGGTCCAACTACTGACCTGCCAGCCCGCATTCGGCGCCGCGGTTAGATCCACGACCGCGCCTTCAACGAATTGACCGGCCGAACAGCCCGGTGAGTTGGCGGGATCGGCTGATGGATCGCTTCCATTGCCGGTATGGCTAAGCGTCAGGGCGTAGCAGACGGGGACATCAACCAGCCACGTGTAGGAGGCCGGCGTGGGGTCGGGAGTGCCATGACTTTCCACAGCGCGCACCTCAAAGGTGTGACTGCTGTCACTTAGGCCTGTGTAATCCATTGGGCTGGTGCAGGCGCTGAAGCCGCCTCCATCCAATTGGCATTCGAATGTCGCGGAGGGATCATCGCTTTCGAAAGCGAATGTGGCGCTGTTGCTGAAACTCGGGTCCGGCGGGTTGCTGGTGATGGTGGTATCGGGCGCAATGCTGAAAACCATCGGATCGCTCCACGGACCGAGCCCGTCCACGTTTCTCCCCCTCACCCACCAGGTATGCGATCCCCCGGACAAAGTCAGCGGATGGGTGACCGAGCAAATCGTGGCGGTGCATATATCTGCCTGGTCATACGTTTGATAGATCAAATCTTCCCCGTTCGGGCCAACGACTCCAAGAGTATATTCATCTGCATCAACCAGTGCATTCCATGTATAAGTAGGATTGTAGTTGTTGCCGATATTTCCTTCCGGTGATATCAATACCACCTTTTCGGGCACAAAGGCGGCGATCAACAACGGTTTGTTGGATGGTGCCTGTGCCGCAACATCCTGAGTCGGTACCCCAACGGCTGCAAAAAGGAGGACCAGGACCATGATCACGGGGCCGAACGCGACACGCTGAATAGTGTTGTCCATCTTCTGGGTCAAAAACGAAATAGTCTTGAACATTGTGCCTCCCGCGGGTGAAATTAGATGGATTTTTTATTTGACGACTCGCCTTATTTGAGTTGGACTGTGTAAAGGCGGAGGTAATGGCTAACTCTGTAGGCGGTTTACTGATCGCTTCTCAAACAATAGCCTTTTTCAAAATACTTGTCTAGATCTGTATGGATGAACGTCACTTATATCTTGAACCGTGTGAGCCCGATAATGTGGGCAATTCATTGTTTCAAGGCCACTTAACAAATTTGAAAAGCGCAAATAACATTATACTGATTACAAAAAAAAAGTCAAGTTAAATTTCAATTTAAAAATTTGATTTTAATGGCAGTTTTCGTATCCTTCAAGAAGCCGTGATAGTGGTCAGATGTAAGTGATTAGCTTTGTGGAGCGGGATGGAATCCTGTTGAATTACAGATATGCGGAATACCATTCCCCATCACACCTCTTATGCGTGGCCCACTGGTTTTTGCACATGGCTGATGATGAAACTATGAAGTAGCCTGTGGTTCGATTCTCATGTCGATAATCCCATCGAGGTTTGGATACCTAGTGCGGCAACGCATGCATTTGACCCCGCTTGCTTCACGTTCCAGTTCCGACTTGCAACGCGGGCATGCCAGCAGGCTTTCCACATTCTCGGAAGATCTGAGAGTTTCCCTGTTCTGGGAGATTCCCCGGCAGAATATCCACGGGGCCAGGAATAATTTGCCGAACAGGGGCGTCCAAAAGTCACCGCGCGGCACCCATTTGGCGAACCTGCCCAGTGATTTTTCGACCTTGTCGAAAACGCCTGCCCCGCGATATGTAAGGCTTTCAAAGCCAGCGGCGGTCATCAACTCCGCTATGTAAGCAGGATGATGATTGAATATGTTGGCCTCCAGGAGGAGCGGTTCTTTGGTGAACGGGTTCCCATGCAATGCCCCCACAAGGTATTTTGCCATCCATAGAGCGTTTCTTTTGTTCCTGTAAGTCATCACAAAGCGTCCGCCCTTACAGATCACTTTGCCAATATTATCCAAACATCGTGCCGGTTCGGTCAGATGGTGAAGCACTAGGACCATCAGTATGTTGTCAAATGTGGCGGGATGAAAGGGGAGGTAGTTAATATCTCCCACTACATAATACGCTTTCCCGTCGGTCACTTTTTGCGCGGTTCGTAGCAGAGATAAGGAGCCGTCGAACATCACGACATCCCGGAAGCGACCAAGATAGCAATCGGCCATCCTGCCATAGCCGCAACCCAGATCGAGAATGCGGTTGCCTGCCGCAGGCAATAATTCTTGAACAATGGCATGTTCCAGTTCGTTGAGCTTCCTCCTATATGCGACATTCCAATATTCCGAGTATTCCACGTTCTCATACATGTTATATGCCGATGGCTGGTCGCTCGGGGGAATGATATTTTTCATCATGTCGCTTTTTACGTCTTTCCACTATGGGTGACTATGTGGTACCAGCCCGCCACGGCAGTGGGCGTCGCACGCAGTCACATGTCTCCGCGGCGCCCTTTTCTGTACTTTACATTGTTGCCGAGAAATTGATTTGAATGCAGGCTTGACCATGTTTTTGCGTCCAATCAGGCAATAACTAAATAGTCTGTGCTCATTGCGTCCAGTCCATGCTGGAGCCTGCTGACCCGTTGTTCGATAATATTGGGGGGTATCTTATCCTGCGCCGCGTAGGCGATCGTATTCGGAACATCCTTGTATGTGAAGATATGGACGATATCGAAATCAGCACTGCCGAGAAACTCGATGGTTGCCGTAACGTCTTCGTCGGTCTCTCCAGGGTATCCGACAATCAGGTCGGTGGTCACTGAGATTGAAGGGAAATGCTTTCTTAAAAACCTCACCGAATCCCTGATCTTTTCCACGTTGCTGTATCGATTCATGGCTTTAAGCATTTTTCCACTGCCGGATTGGACGGGATAATGGATTCCGCTGATTTTCTTCGTTTTCAGGATTGGAGCAAAAGCCTCCTGGTATTTGACCAGCCATATAGGGGAGAGATTCCAGATTTGGATAGTGTAATTACCCTTTACATCGAGCAGGGAATTCAAGAGATCTGGAAATGTCTTGCCAATATCAACGCCGTAGGCCCCGACATCGTCCGCTATCAGTTCGAATTCTCTGTAACCTTTGTTCAGGCCCTCGGCGAATTCGGCGCGGCAGGTTTCCAGCGGTTTGCTGTGGAATTTACCCACGGCAGACCGGATACCGCAATATGCGCATTGGTGGTTGCACCCCCAGGAGATTCTGATGGAAAATGGCTCGATCTCCGCCGCACTCCTCCTTATAATCGTTCGGTTGATTAATCTCGGGATTTCTTTTTTGATAATGTAATTAAGCGGCAGTCTCCTGAAGGATTTTATTTTCTCAACGGCGACCTGGAAGAACTGATAACCGAACATCTTTTCATAAGAGGGCCAGTAGCGGTTCGCGTCTCCGAGTTCTGTGAACTTGACCTGCATATTCGGGAAATAGTCGTCCAGTTTACTGAGTTCCGACGTTGGAATACTGACTCCGCTGTGTACGGACGACAACTTTTGCTTGTTTATCGCCGGAAGGCATCCGCTTACGATTAACTCCCCGCCGTATTTTTTGAGATGATGGATCCGGCTTATCGAGCTGGCTTCTCTTTCGAGCGAAACCGCGCAAGTAATCAACAACATCACATCTGCGTCCCCCGGGTCCCTTACGATCCTGTATCCGTTGTTTTCAAAAAACGACGCAATTTTTTGGGCGTCAAGCTTCCTGCGATTACACGCAGCATGCACGGCCTCGACATATACTTTTCCGGCAAGGATGGATGAGGGTTTCACCGGAGACTCCTATGGAATTCAGAAAAGATTCATGAACCGGATTTCGCCGGTTTAGTCAATGATCCCCGTACCACTAAAATTTTGCCCACGAGTTAATGAAACTTGTTCAATACTATAAGGTCGTGAATCATTTGTCAAGTATCAATTTATAATTCAATTTCAACTTAGACTTAGAACCGCGTTTTTGCTCCCGCGCTCTGTACAAACCGGCAATAGCATGTCAAACCAATTGGGTCGGGCAGGATTCGGATATCATCCCCTGAATGGGGGCCGGCGGGCACTTGCTTAAATCAAAAGTGGGCCCGGCGGGATTCGGATATCATCCCCTGAATGGGGGCCGGCGAGCATTTGCTTAAATCAAAAGTGGGCCCGGCAGGATTCGAACCTGCGACCAAGCGATTATGAGTCGCCTGCGCTAACCACTGCGCCACGAGCCCGGGGCGGTTTCAGGTTGAAAGTCGAAATCTTCCTTCAACTTTCAACCTGAAACCTTCAACCGAGAGAGAGAGCGGGAGACGGGATTCGAACCCGCGCATATCAGCTTGGAAGGCTGACGCCTTACCGCTTGGCGACTCCCGCATCGCCTGCATTGTACCGTGAGGGGTGGGGGCGGTCAAGGAAACAAGGTTCTTCCAAAAGAGCGCGGCAAAAGGATTGACACTGCCACAGTTCGGCGTATAATTCCGCCCAACAAAAACGCTGACGAGGACGAGTACGCGTCGTACGACGGCAAGTGGCAGGTGAAGCTCCTGCCATTCAGAGAGCAGGCGGTCTGGTGAAAGTCCTGCCCGAGACGACAACGCCGAATGGACCTCCGAGTTGCAGGGCGAAATTGGTCTGGTAGTCGGACAGTCGCTTAGTCCGATGGTCAGGCCGAGAGTATCCCGAGCCGGAATTGCCACCGTTATCAAGGCAAAGTCCCTTAGTCGTCTGTGACCACTTAGACCAACAGACTAGCGGACTACAAAGAGTGAGGCTGGCTTCCCGTTGCATCACAACGGGATTTTTTGTTAATCACCGATGTTATGCCAGTACCGCAACATTCATGTTGCATCGAGAGCAGGATAAATCTTGCGGTACTGCGTAAGGTGAGTTCCAGCCTAACCTGGGTGGCACCACGGATTCGACGTCCGTCCCATGATTTGGGATGGATGTTTTTGTTTTTTTGAAGAAAGGAGAAGTATATGGATGCGAAAAAACAGGAAGATAAACGGGTTCCAATCCAGGAACGCGAATGCGATCCCGCCGACGATACCAGGGTCGCCCCGGCTGAGGTCGTCCTGGCGGAACAGCGCGTGGACGACCGCGATGGCGACGAAACGGCGACCCGGCTGTTCGTCCCGTAGGAGTCGAGAAGATGTTTGCCCGCGCCTCGTTCCATCCACCTTGAAGTGCTTTCGCCGCTGCCAATTGATCCGTCAATATCCACCAACTATCAAACAAGGAGACCAAAATGTCCGACCAAACCCGTTTTCTTTTGTCCGAAGCCGACCTTCCGAAATTCTGGTACAACATCAACGCCGACAGCCCGGTCGCGCCGGCCCCGGTCTTGCGCCCCGATACCCTGGAGCCGGTCACGCCCGACTTCCTCGGCGTGCTGTTCCCGATGGAGTTGATCCTGCAGGAGGTCAGCCAGGAACGCTACATTCAGATTCCCGATGAGGTGCGCGAGATCTACAAGCTCTATCGTCCCACCCCGGTGATCCGCGCCCGGCGGCTGGAGAAGGCGCTGGACACGACCGCCCACATTTACTACAAATACGAGGGCGTTTCCCCGGCCGGCAGTCACAAGCCGAACACGGCCATCCCGCAGGCCTTTTATAACAAGATTGCCGGGACGAAGGCGCTGACCACCGAAACCGGCGCGGGGCAATGGGGCTCGGCGCTCGCCATGGCCTGCAATTTCTTCGGCCTTGCGCTCGAAGTGTACATGGTCAAGGTCTCGTACCAGCAGAAACCGTATCGCCGCGTGTTAATGGAGACCTTCGGCGCGCAGGTGTTTGCCAGCCCCAGCGACCGCACGAACTACGGACGCTCGCTTCTGGCCGCGGACCCGAACAGCCCCGGCTCGCTGGGCATTGCCATTTCGGAAGCGGTGGAAGTGGCCGCCACCTCCGGCGGGGCCAAGAAGTACAGCCTCGGCTCGGTGCTCAACCACGTGTTGATGCACCAGTCGGTGATCGGCGAAGAGGCGCTCAAACAAATGGACATGGCGGGAGAGTATCCCGATGTGGTCGTCGGTTGCGTGGGCGGCGGCTCGAACTTCGCCGGGCTGGCCTATCCGTTCCTGCGCGAAAACCTGAAGGATGGGAAGCGCGCCCGCCTGCTGGCTGTGGAGCCGACCGCCGCGCCGTCGTTGACGAAGGGCGAGTACACCTTCGATTACGGCGACACGGCCAAGACGGGCCCGGTGGCCAAGATGTACACACTGGGACATTCCTTCGTCCCGCCCGGGATTCACGCCGGCGGCTTGCGCTATCACGGCATGGCGCCCAGCCTGTCCGCGTTCGTGGACGCGGGCCTGGTCGAGGCCGTGGCCGTGCCCCAGAGGGCCACCTTCGAGGCGGCAGTGCAGTTTGCCCAGGCTGAGGGCATCATCCCCGCGCCCGAGTCGGCGCACGCGATCCGCGCCGTCATTGACGAGGCGCTGGATGCCAAGAGGAAGGGCGAGAAGCGCGTCATCCTGTTCAACCTGTCGGGTCACGGACACTTCGACCTGGGCGCGTACGAGAAGCACCTGCGCGGTGAATTGGAGGATTACGAGTATCCCGCCGAGGCGGTGAAGGAAGCCATGAAGGATCTGCCCAAGGTAGAAATGCCCGCGTAGCGGTGCGCAATTCGGAGTTTCTCCTCCTCACCGAAGAGGCCCGGTTGCCCCGGGCCTCTTCAAGTTTAACTGCGCAACCGGTTCAAGCCGCCGTCACTTCGACAGGCTCAGTGCAAGCCCCGGCGGCGAACAGGTTGATTTTCAGCGCCGGGGACGGCGCTATGAGCATGTAATGGATGGGTGTAAAATGGAACAAACAATCTTTCCCGGTGGAGGAAACATGGCCGCCAAAGACTTTCGCAAGGAAAAAGATTCGCTGGGCGAGGTACAGGTCCCGGCTTCGGCATATTACGGCGCGCAGACCCAGCGCGCGGTTGACAATTTCCCGATCAGCGGACTGCGCCCATGGCGCGCCTTTGTCTGGTCGGTGGCGGCGATCAAACGCGCCGCGGCGCTCGTGAACTTCGAACTGGGTTTGTTCAACGACCGCGAGGTGGACGGCAAGCACTTCACCGCGAAACAACTGGCGGATGCCGTCGCCCAGGCGGCCGCGGAGGTGATGGACGGCAAATGGGACGGCGAGTTCGTCGTTGACCCATTCCAGGCGGGCGCGGGGACGAGCCATAACATGAACGCCAACGAGGTGATCGCCAACCGCGCCACGCAGATTCTGGGCGGCGAGATCGGCAAATATTACGTGCATCCCAACGACCACGTCAACATGGCGCAGTCCACGAACGATGTCATCCCTACGTCAATTCGTCTCGGCGCGTTGTGGCGCGCCGACGAGTTTCTGGCCGCGTTGAAGAATCTGCAATCGGCATTGGAAGCAAAAGCAAAAGAGTTCGACGGCGTCGTCAAATCGGGACGCACGCATTTGCAGGACGCCGTGCCCGTGCGGCTGGGTCAGGAATTTGCCGCGTACGCCAAAGCCGTCGAGCGCGACGCGGAGCGCGTGCGCCGGTCCGCGGAGGGGTTGAGGCGGCTCGGCATCGGCGGCACGGCCGTCGGGTCCGGGTTGAATGCTCATCCCGAATACCACGCACGCATGGTGAAGAAATTGTCCGAGTTGACCGGCCTGCAGTTGGTCGAGTCGGATAACCTGTTCGAGTCGATGCAGTCCATGGCGGACGCGGCGGACTTTTCCGCCTCGTTACGCGTCCTGGCATTGACCCTGATCCGCATCGCCAACGATTTCCGCCTCCTCTCCTCCGGACCATCGACCGGCTTCGACGAAATCAGGCTGCCTGCTGTTCAGCCGGGTTCTTCGATCATGCCGGGCAAGGTGAATCCCGTGCTGGCCGAGATGCTGGACCAGGCCATGTTCCACGTCATCGGATGTGACACGACCGTGGCGATGGCCGCGCAGGCGGGACAACTGGAACTGAATGTGATGATGCCGATCCTGGCGCACAACCTGTTCGAGATGATGCAGGTGGTGATCGGGTCGGTGAACGCGTTCACCGAGCGCGCCGTGAAAGGCGTGACCGCCAACCGCGAAAAAGCGGAGGGCTGGCTGGCGAAGAACGCCATCGTGGTGACGGCGTTGAATCCCGTGATCGGTTACGTTCAGGGCGCGGCGCTGGTGAAGGAGGCGCTGGCGAACAACGCTTCGATTCGCGAACTGGCGATGGAGAAAGCGCGCGCGGGGTTGCTCAAGCACCGCGACGAAGACCGCCCGGTGACCGAAGCCGAGATCGAGTCCGCGTTGGGCGATTTGAGAAAGTTGACCGAGGGTGGGATCGTGGGAGGCGGAGGGGGAGGAGGGTAGAGGGGGCGAGGGGTTGTTTCCAATCCTTACGCTTGGGTGTATACTAACCGCTATCCCATTACTGGAGGCTGGAAATGAAACGTGCAGTCAGCATCAGCATCGGTTCGTCCAAGCGGGACAAGGCCGTGGAAGTGACCCTGCTGGGCGAAAAGGTCAGCATCGAACGCATCGGCACGAACGGCGATATGGAAGCCGCCGCGCTCAAATATAAAGAGTTGGATGGAACCGTGGACGCCTTCGGCGTCGGCGGCGCGGACCTGGGCGTGCTGGCGGACGGAAAATGGTATCCGCTCTATTCGGTCCAGCCGATGGTGCGCTTCGTCAAGAAGACCCCGCTGGTGGACGGCGGCGGCTTGAAGAATACGCTGGAAAACAAGGCCGCCGCGTTCCTGGAAGGGCATATCAAGAAATATCTGGACGATCATGGCCGCAAAGTACTGGTGACGGTCGGAGTGGACCGCTGGGGACTCTCCAAATGTTTCGCGGATGCCGGTTATGAGACCGTCTTCGGCGACCTGATGTTCGGCCTGGACATCCCGATTGCCATTCGCAAACTCAGTCAACTTAAGACGGTGGCTGGAATTCTCATGCCCATCGCCGGGCGCCTGCCGTTCGAGTGGATCTATCCCACCGGAGAGAAGCAGGAGAAGCGCACGCCCAAATGGGGCAAATACTATGACTGGGCGACCGTCATTGCGGGCGACTGTCACTACATCAAGCGCTTCATGCCCGACAACCTGCCAGGCAAGGTCATCGTGACGAACACCACCACGCCCGAGGACGTGGAAACGTTCAGGAAGGCCGGTGTGAAATACCTCGTCACCACCACGCCTGTTCTGGAAGGCCGTTCGTTTGGGACGAACATGATGGAGGCCGCGCTGGTGGCGATCTCCGGCAAGGGACGTCCGCTCACGTGGCCTGAATACGACGAACTGTTGAATAAGCTTGGCTTCGAGCCGCAGTTGCAGGAACTTAACTAACCTCACCCTAACCCCATCCCCTTTTGAAGAGGGATACAAGGAGAATCTTTATGGATGCAATTGTCATCGCAGGTGGAATTCCCAACCCCGAGGATCCGTTGTACGTTTATCTTAAGGGCGATGCGAAAGCCCTCGTGGACGTGGCGGGCAAGCCCATGATCCAGTGGGTGTTCGACGCGCTCGACGACGCGAAACGCGTAGATAACATCATTCTGGTCGGCCTCACGCCCAAAAGCGGACTGACCAGCCGCAAGCCCATCCACTACATCCCCAACCAGGGACGCATGCTCGCCAACATCGTGGCAGGCGTGAATAAAGCCATCCAACTGAATAAGAAAACCGAATACGTGCTGGTTGTCTCGTCCGACATTCCCGCGTTGCAGGGCGACATGGTGGACTGGCTGGTGGACACTTGCATGCAGACAAAAGACGACCTCTATTACGGCGTCTGTCCGCGTGAGGTGATGGAGGCGCGTTTCCCCGAATCGAAGCGCACTTACACCCGCCTCAAGGACATGGAAGTCTGCGGCGCGGACATCAACGTCACCCACGTCCGCATGGCGATCGAACATCTCGATATGTGGGAACAACTGATCGGCAGCCGCAAGTCTCCGATGCGCCAGGCTTCCATCGTCGGCTGGGACCTGGTCTGGAAGATCTTTGTTACCCACAGCCTTGGGCTGGACGAACTGGTGGGGCACGTTTCGGAACGGCTGGGAATCAAAGGCCGCGCCATCGTCTGGGACCGCGCCGAGCCGGCCATGGACGTGGACAAGCCGCACCAGCTCGAAATCCTGCGCAAGGACCTCACCCGCCGCGAACGCAAGGCCGCGCGGGCGCGCAAGGTCGCGGCCGAACCGGTCACCGCCAAAGTGCGCGGCCGCAAATTGCCGAATCTTTCCAGGTCCAAATCCGCCAAAGCCAGAAAGACCAAATGAGTTTGCGTCCCATCCTGGAACTGGATGCCCGCCTCTCCGACCGCCTGCGCGTGGCCGAGAAGCCGGGCCCGCTTCGCACCGCCTCCGCCTTTCTGGCTCACTCCGGCGACTCGTGGTTCTGGGGCCTGGGTCTGATTCTGATCTGGTGGAGGGGCGACGCGCACTGGAAGAAATGGGCCCTGGTCATGTTCGCGGGCATCGCCGTGCTGGTCGTCATCGTGATGGGCATCAAGTTCGTCGTCCGCCGCCGCAGGCCGGAGGGGGAGTGGGGCGGCATCTATCGCAACACCGACCCGCATTCCTTCCCCTCGGGTCACGCGGCGCGCGCGTTCATGATCGCGGTGCTGGCAATCGGTCTCGGCCCCGGCTGGGCAGGCCTCCTGCTTGCGGTCTGGGCGCCGCTCGTGGCGCTGTCACGCGTGGCCATGGGCGTGCATTATGTCTCTGACATTGTGGCGGGCGCGTTGCTGGGAATTCTTGTCGGCCTGATCGGCCTGGACTTTTACAGCCCCCTCTTCGAATGGCTTGGGCTTGCTCTCTAAAAAATGACTGGCACTTCGCAGGTGCCAGTCATTTTTTTATGGGATATTGACGATCATCCCCGTCAGGTGCGCGGCGCGCGGACTGGCGAGGAACAACACCGCCCGCGTCAGGTCCGACGGGACGGTGGCTTCCGCGTTCTGGTATTTGGCGATGCCCTTGCCCACCGCGTGGACGCGCACGCCGTGCGTGTACAGTTCGCGCGCCGCCTGGCGGGTAAGCCCGATGATGCCCATCTGGCTGGAGACGTAGGCCGCGCGGTCCAGTGCGCCGGTCTGGCCGGTGAGCGAGAGCAGGTTGATGATGACGCCGCCGCCCTGTTCGCGCATCACGCGCGCCGCGGACTGGAGCATCAGGAAGGAGCCGGTCAGGTTGACGTCCATCGTGCGGTGCCAGTCCCACTCGTCCATGTCCAGCAGGGGCATGTGCGGTTCGACGAAGGCGTGGTTGACCAGCACGTCCACGCGCCCCCAGTCTTCGATGACGCGGTTGATCAGGGCCTGGGCGGCCATCTTTTTCGCCACGTCCTCCACGTAAGCCTTCATGGTGTAGCCCTTCTTGCTCAATTCCTTGACCATCGCCCCCACGTTATTCGGGGCGATGTCGTTGGCGGCCACGAAGGCGCCGTTGGCGGCGAAGGCTTCGGCAAGTTCGCGTCCTGTGCCTCTGCCGGCGCCGGTCACGATTACGACCAGGGGTTTTGAGACTGCCATGGGTGCCTCACTTCGGAGGAAGCGGACTTCCGTCCGGTTTACGGGATAGGGCAGAGGGGGACCTCGCCCTGGCTGTCGTTTGCATTCAATTTTAACCCGAAATACGGCGAAGGGTCATACGTATTTTTGATTTCGAGTTCGTTCAAAAAGTTGCCGTTCCCATCGTCGCGCACGATGGAAAAATGCAGGTGTACGCCGACCGGGTTGTTGGGGTCGCCGGAGTAATTGCCCTGGTAGCCGAGCAGGGTGCCGGCGGAAACGAAAACTTCGCTTGTGCCTGCGGGGAATTGGTCCGAGATATAGGACGCGCCATTCTCGTCGGCCATGTGGGTGTAATAGAGCCAGATCTGCCGCCCGGGCTGGAGCGGGTCGGATGGGACGCGCTGGATGACCGAGGATTTCCAGTCGGACAGGCGCGTCAGGTAGCCGTCGTAGGCGGCAATGACGGGGGTGACGTTTACTCCCTCGCCGCCGAACACGTCAATGCCCTGGTGATGGTGGCCGGGGCGGAAGGAATCGTCCCAGAGGAAGCCGACCAGGCCGTTCGTCGGGAAAATGAACGGGGCATCGCCGCAGCGCGTCCCGGCCGCCAATTCCCAGTCCGCGTGCGCGGCGGGGTTGGCAAACCATTCGAAGACGTAGGCGGCGCGCCCTCGCGGTTGTTGGATGAGCAGGTAGATATAGACGCCCGCCGCGACGGTTACAAGCAGGAGGATCAGGAAGGCCAGCCGTTTGAGCATGGCGGAATTATACCTATTTTGACAAGTGAAATTAAAAAAATATTGAATTCTTAAAATTCCTGCCGAATCGGACAATGGCTCTTGTTTTTTTATCCACTTTAATATAAGATAAAATTACAGAAGTGCAAATTCCAGATGATTTGGCGGGAAAGACAATGCTTTGCGAATTGGTTCATAACAGTGTCTGTTCGAGTGACCGGGGACGATTTGGTTTCGCCCGCGGCGCCGAGGAAAAGGAGGTGTTCCAAAGCGTGACCTGAAAGTTCGCAAGACCAGTTCGATAAACCCATGACAACAAATGAGGAGATTCGTTATGAAAGGGAAGGTTTTTTCCATCTTCATGGTTTTGGCGGTGCTGGTGAGCCTTGCCCCAACCACGGCTCTTGCCGCCACGAAACCGGTTGACTACCGTCCGGCCTACTTGAGCGAGGAAATCCGCAATTGGGAGGCGACCCCGGAGCACATCGCCCCGTTTGATGCCGCTGCACTGGCAGAAGGAGAGGCTGCCGCGCAAGAAGTGGTTGCCGCATCCCTTGACGACTGCATCCTGGATGCCAAGTATTTTGTGGCTTTGGACACCTTATATGGTTACTTCTTTGACGTATTCTATCTGGTGGCTGAGAGCGACAATTCGCAAGTCTGGGTGCAGGCTAACCTTGCTTGGCCGGCTGGCGATCCGCGTCCGACCCCAGTCGTGACATGTGAACAAGCCGCCTACCTGATGGGCGAGTTCGATAACAACATGTATCCCATCGAAACCAACTTCTTTGGTATGCCCGATTTCCACGATGGGTCGTTTTCCTTGCTGGAGGCATGGGGCTATGTTCCTCCCGGCTACTACTTCGATGCGCTCGGTCGCCAGATCGTGCTCGTCGAGAATGTCGGGGATGAGAACTACTACGATCCCAACTATCCGATCTATATCGCAGGCTTCTACTCCGATACTCTCGAAGCCTACTTCGACCGCAACGCGATGACGATTGACGCCTACGATTGGGAGAACCGCATCGGCCCGGATGGGACGCGTCCCTACCTCTACGAGGGCATCTTCGCCCACGAATACCAGCACCTTCTGCACTCGGACTATGACGGCGACGAAGAGAACTTCATCAACGAAGGCATGTCCGACCTGGCGATGGTGCTGACCGGCTACGGCGAGTCCGTGACCGGCCATATGGAACCTGCGGCGGACTTCCCCGAGAACTCGCTGACGGTCTGGGGCGACCAGGGCGACCTGGAGATCCTCACGGACTACGGGCAGGCCTTCCTGTTCCAGTACTACCTGATGGAGCAGTATGGCCCGTCCTTCATCCAGGCGCTGTTCCTCAACCCGGATAACGGCACCACGGGTGTGGACTCCACACTCGACTCCTTTGGCGCCCACCGTGATTTCATTGATGTCTTCCACGACTGGTCCATCGCCATGCTGATCGACTCGAAGAAGACCGGGCATGGCCACTACTACTTCAAGGACCTTGACTTCAAACTGAACATCGGCACGCCCAGCGATCCCAACGAAGAGGCCTTCAACACGCCCGGCGCGCCGCCCTGGGGCACCGACTATCTGTGGATCACCGGCAATCCCAAGAACCTGCGCCGCCTGGTCTTCAATGGCGTCCCGTATTCCACCTTCCCGACCGCCTGGTCGTCGGATGGAGCCGTCCTGCACAGCGGCACGGGTGACCTGATCGACAACTGGGCCATCTTCTCCGCAGTCGGCGGCGGCACGCTGTCCTTCGATACGATGTATGACTTCGAGGAATACTGGGACTTTGGCTTCGTTCAGGTCTCGACCGACGGCGGCTACACCTGGTACAGTCTGTCGAATGCCTCCACCACGGACCTCCACGACCCGAGCGCCCACCCAGACATTGTCGCCAACCTGCCCGGCTTGACTGGAAAGAGTTGTGTGGGTACAGGTTGCACACCGCAATGGGTCAACATGTCCTTTGACTTGAGTGCCTACGCCGGTCAGGACATCCTGCTCGCCTTCCGCTATATCACCGACTGGGCGACCTATGGCGCCGGCTGGTACATTGACAATGTGATGGTGGATGGCAATCTGGTCTCTGACGGCTCGGACGCGAGCGTGTTCAAGGACATCACCGAGATCATCCCGATCAACAACGACTTCACCGTCACCTTCATTGCCAAACGGGGCCACGGAAAATGGGCCTCTTACAAGATCAAGGTCATGCACCTGAACCATATGACCGAGAGCGGGAAGATCGAACTGCGCGACCTGCTGAGGTGGGGCAACTCCATCGTCATGATGGTTAGTTACAATGCCCCGGATGGCGTCACGTACTATGCGGATTACACGTACGAGTTGGAATACAAGTGCCGCAAGCCGCATATCAAGAAGCCGCTGGTACGCAGTCATGGCACAGGTACGCACTTCCAGATGCCTGACAATTAACTGTTGAACGACCTCTAAAAAATACGCCCGCCTGCAAAGGCGGGCGTATTTGGTTAATCGACCGGTACCCAGGGTTGGCCATCCTGAATGTCACCGGGCGTGACCGGGAAGACCGGCAGGGTATCCCCTGTGCACAGGACGACCGTGGAGGACTCGTCCGTGTGATAGATGTATTGCCCTCCTTTCGCCTCGAGGCGGATGAAAAAGCCGGGCGTCAATACCTGTGCGTATACTTTTTCTGGTTGCGCGCATCCGAGGCTGGCGTCCGGCCACGTAACCGGTTCGATTTCCAATATGGTAATTTCATCTACGGCAAGTCCCAGGCGCTGACCGAGGTCCTCGCGGCTCAGGCGCGCCATCTCCTGCGCGGCCGGGGAGGGGGTGTCCGCTTTGGGCGGCGCGAGAGGCTCCCTGGTGGCCTCGGCAGGCTGGGGTGGGGGGAGGAGCGGGGCGCCTGTGTCCGGAGCCGCGGCCTCGAGGGGCTGGCAGGCAGTCAGCAACAATCCAGCCAATGCGATCAAACTGGCAAGGGTTTTCATGGTCACCTCCGTTTTCATAGACGCTGCGCGCCGATGAAAAGTTCACCCATTTCTAACACAATTTCTATTCATCGCCGCCGTTTCTCTTACGCGCCGCGGCTATCATGGGGGCAATTCACCTGACTGGTAAAGGAGCAAACCATGACCTTCTACATCCAACCGTTCCCGTATCGCCGCATGGCCCGCCGCTGGGCCGAACTGAACGGCGCGTCCGGCGCGCATCATCTCGCCGTGGACGTGCGCGATAACGAGGACGAATTTGTCCTGACCGCGCTCGTGCCCGGACTCAAGGCCGAAGACCTCGACATCCAGATCCTGGACGACGTCCTCCGCATCGAGGGCGAATACGCCCGCGACGAGACCGAGTATCTCCTGCGCGAACTGCCCGGCGGTTCGTTCCGCCGGACCCTGCGCCTGCCCGCCGCCATGGACGCGGACAAGGCCGACGCGAAGATCGTCAACGGCGTGCTGACCCTGCGCCTGCCCAAGGCCGAGTCCGCCCGCCCGAAGAAGATCAAGATCGCGGTGAAGTAACTTTCTCCCGCGCGCCCAGGCGAGGTTTCAGACCTCGCCTGGGCATTTAATTTAAGTTGTTATAATTCGGCCATTCTTTTTTGGAGCGTGACCTTTGCGACTCAAACTGACTGCCGCCATCCTCGCTTTGACCATCCTGTTCTCGGCCTGCGGGCCGGGCGCCAACAAAGTTCCAACCCCGCTTCCCACCGAGACGCCCACCCCGGCTCCCACCCTGACTCCCACGCCGACCATCCCGCTCGCGATCCTCGTCCTGCCGGCGGACATGGATCAGGCCGCGTCCAGCCTGTATCAGACGGCTGTGTACGACCTGGCTCAGCAGGCGGGCTATCGTTTTCAGGTGCGGAACACGCTCTCGCCCGCGGACCTCGAGCCTTCGCTGAAAATCGTCATTGCCCTGCCGCCTGACCCGGGCATCGCCGCGCTGGCCGCCGCCGCGCCGCAGACGCAGTTCCTCGCCATCAATATTCCCGAAGTCACAGCCGGGGGAAACATCAGCGTGCTGGGCAGTGACGTGCAACAGGACCTGACCGCGTTCCTCTTTGGTTACATCGGCGCCATGGTGACAGACGATTACCGCATCGGCATGATCGTCCCTCAGGGAAACGCCGAGGCGCAGAAGGCAGTGACCGCGTTTACCAACGGCATGACGTATTATTGCGGCCTGTGCCGCTCGTTCTATTATCTGCCGTATGAATTTCCTCAAGTCATCGAAATCCCCGCAGACGAGTCTCCCTCGCGTTACAATCCCTACGCCGACTATCTCGTGCTCCAGCGAAATGTCGAGTTTCTTTATGTTCATCCCGATGTGGCCACGCCCGAACTGCTTAACTACATCGGAACGATCGGCGTGATGGGCATCGGCGTCAACTCGCCGGAGCCCAGGCCGATCTACTGGGTGGCCAGTATGGAACCGGACGTGGTCGAGGGAATCCAACTTGCCTGGCCCGACCTGCTGGCCGGTGCAGGCGGAAAAGTGATTCAGGCCCCGCTCGGCCTCGCGGACGTGGATCCGTTCCTGCTCACGCCGGGCAAACAACTCGATGTGGCCGAGGTCCTGGCCGACCTCACCGCCGGGCGGATCGACACCGGCGTCCAGCCGTGAGATATGGCCTTCTCGAAGTCGAAAGCGCCTCAACGCGAATGCCGCGAAATTGCGGATGATAAGCCCAGGAAAATTCGCGAAATTTGCCCATTGGCGCTACACCTGCACTCCACCGAACGCAGTGCAGTGCAAGTGTTCGCGTTCCAAAGCAGACAGTCTCTCGAGCGATTTTGAGAAAGCCATAAGCCGTGAGGCCGAATCACTTGACGGTTTTCAATTTCCAATGATAAACTTCGCCCGTTCGTAATCCTGATGAAAGGAGGCGCACGACCAATGGTGATCGCTACGTTCCATGTCGAATCTTTCCGCACCGGTAAGGGTGGTGGTGTTGATTTCGATTCGCGGAGTGCGCCTGTTCATCGTTAACATACACGCAGTGTATTAACGGCCGCGGTGCACTCGCCCGTGGCCGTTTTTATTTCATGCGGTCACGGGCAATGCCTGCGGCCGCTTTTGTTTTTCTCTGGAGGAGAAATGCTCGACATTCAAACCCAACTGTTCGAAGGCCGCGACATCTGTTTCGGCCCGATTGACCACGAGAAGGACCCGGACGTGGAATCCAAATGGACGCACGACGGCGAGTTCATGCGTTTGATGGATTTGAAACCCGCGCGCCCGCTTTCGCCCGCGCTGGTCAAGAAGAAATACGAGAACCTCGAAAAGCAGATCGAAGAGGACAAAAACCTCTATTATTTCACCATCCGCGCCAAAAGCGACGACCGTTTGATCGGTCTCGCCGCGGTCGAATGGATCGAGTGGACCAACGGCAACGCGCACGTCCGCCTGGGACTCGGCGCGCCCGAGGATCACCGCAAGGGATATGGCGCACAGGCGCTGCAGATGTTGTTGAGGTTTGCCTTCGCCGAACTGAACCTGTTCCGCGTGACCGCGCGCGTGCCCGAATACAACGAAGGCGCACTGGCCCTCGCCAGGAAGTTCGGATTTGTGGAGGAGGTCCGCCGACGCGAGGCGCTGGAACGCGACGGCCGCTTTTGGGACCTGCTCGTCTTCGGGCTGCTCCGCCCCGAGTGGGAGGACCAGGCGAAAGTCAGGAACGGAAGCGAGGTGCGTAATGAATGACCTCTTTCGCGGACAACTCGTCCGCCTCGCAGACGACAGCCCTGAGACGCGCTCCAAGTCCGAGGTCCGCTGGCGGCGCGACACTGAATTCCACCGTCTCGCGGACAGTGACCCGGCCGGCGTCATCTCCGAGAAGAAACTCAGGGAGATGATCGAAAAATGGATGGAGCAGGGCCCCGAGCGGTACGGCTTCTCGATCCGCACCCTGGATGCCGACCGCCTGATCGGCGGCATCGGCTTGTACCTGCCGCAGGTGCACGGACGCGACGCCTTCGTGGGTATCTTCATCGGCGAGCGCGAATTCTGGGGCAAAGGCTACGGGACGGACGCCATGCACCTGATCCTGCGCTACGCCTTCATGGAACTCAACCTGCACCGCGTCTCGCTGGGCGTGCACGACTACAACCCGCGCGCCCTGCGCTCCTACGAGAAGGCAGGCTTCCGCATCGAAGGCCGCACGCGCAAGGACGTGCAACGCGAGGGCAAACGCAACAGTTCCCTCTGGATGGGCATCCTTCGTGAAGAATGGTTGCAAATGCAATCGGGAGGCGCGGCATGAACGATCTCTTCAGAGGCGAACGGGTACGCCTGAGCGCCTTCGACCCCGAGGAACTGGGCAAGGCCTACGCACGCTGGAACACGGATTCCGAGTTCGCGCGCCTGCTGGACGGCGTTGCGCCGCGTCTTCACTCGGCCAAAGCCATCGGCAAGTTCCTCGAGAAGGAAGTGGAAGACCAGCCGCCCGCGGCCCACTATTTCGGCATTCGCACGCTGACCGACGACCGGCTGGTCGGCGATCTCGAACTCGATGTGACGAGTTGGAATCACCGCGACGCCTTTGTGGGAATCGGCCTCGGTTCCCGCGACGACTGGGGCAGGGGCTACGGCACCGAGGCCCTGCGCCTAGCCCTGCGCTTCGCCTTCCTGGAACTCGGCCTGCGCCGCGTCAGCCTGACCGTGTTCGAGTACAATCCGCGCGCCGTCCGCTCGTACGAGAAGGCGGGCTTCCGCCTCGAAGGCCGCATGCGGCAAATCCTGAATCGCGAGGGACGCCGCTGGGACGTACTCTACATGGCGATCCTGAAAGACGAATGGATGGAACAAAATGGGAACAAAAACTGACACAATCCTGAATGAAATCCTCGCGCCGGGCTTCAGCCTGCGCCCCGCTTCGTGGGCGGACCTCGCGCCGGTCGCGCAATTGATCCTGGACGTGTGCACCGCCGACGGCGACCCGACCGTGGCCGTCACCCCGGAGGAACTGGCCCGCGAATGGAAGAACCCCGGCTTCACCCTCGAGCGCGACGCGTGGGTGGTCGCCGCCGCGGACGGCCGCGTGGTCGGCTACGAGGAGTTCGTGAACCTCCACGCCCACGCCTCGCTGAACGGCGACGGCTACGTCCACCCGACGTATCTCGGCAACGGAATCGGCACTGCCATGCTGCGCGCCCTCGAAGCCCGCGCTCGTGAAGAGGTGCAATTGGCCGCGCTGGACCTGCGCGTTTACATCCGCAACGGCATGGCCGCCACGGACACCCTCGGACGCCGGATGCACGAGAACGAGGGCTATCGCGCCGTCCGCTATTCGTGGCGCATGGAGATCACCCTCGACGGCGCGCCGCCCGCGCCGGCCTGGCCGGAGAATGTGGAACTCCGTCCGTTCGCGCTGGACGAGCAGAACCGCGCCGTTTTCGAAGCGCACGAGGAAGCCTTCTCCGATCACTGGGGTCACACCCCGGGCACGTACGAAACCTGGCAGCACCGCATGACCGGCCGCGACGATTTCGACCCGTCGTTGTGGTTCATGGCCTGGGACGGGGACCAGATCGCGGGCTACTCGCTGTGCCGCTTCCGCATGGGCATCGGCTGGGTGGGGACGCTGGGAGTCCGCCGCCCCTGGCGCAAGCGCGGACTCGGCCTCGCGTTGTTGTATCACTCCTTCGGCGAGTTCCACCGCCGCGGCATGAAGACCATCGGCCTCGGTGTGGACGCGCAAAACCCGACCGGCGCGACGCGCCTATACCAGAAAGCCGGGATGCACGTCGCCAACGAGTACGTCATCTACGAGAAGGAACTGCGTCCCGGCCGCGAGCCGGAAGGCGAAGAGTAGCACGTTCCTTTGGGGGATGGGCTCCGGCGTCTCCCGGCGCTTGAGTCCATGCGGATTCACGTTATACTCGAAGCATCCAAAAGGAGGCATCCATGAACCTGCGCTGTATGTACTGTCAGAACATGTTCACCCTCAGCCGTGAGACAATGCTGAACGCCCTGCAAACCATGCAGGCGGAGAACCTGAACCACTTCGATGCGCATTGTCCGCGCTGCCGCCGCGCCAACCCGATCTCTCGTGAGCGGCTGGAGATGGCCAATCCCGGCTGGCAGAGCGCGCTCGCGGCCACGGCATCTGCTGAAGGCTCCGCGCCCGCCGAGCCGACTCCTGCGCCCGTCATGCCGGCGCCGGTCGCGCCGCCACCCGCGCCGGTAATGCAGACGCCGGCAGCGGTAGCGCCGGTCGCGTCCATGCCTGCGCCTTCGGCTCCGCAAAAGGCCGCGCCGGCAGTGAAGCGGCATAAGCCCGCGGCGGCGAAAAAGGCCCCGGCAAAGGCGGCCCGCCCCAAGTCCGGGAAAGCCGCGAAGAAACCAGTTGTGAAGAGGAAGCCGTCCAAGCCCGCGGCGAAAAAGGCCGTCAAGAAGGCCAGTCCCAAGGCCGTCAAGAAATCCGCCAGGCCCGTGAAGAAGTCCAAGGGCGCCTCCCGACCGGCGGCCAAAAAGAAGTCCGGCAGGAAATAATCGGCGTGAACTTTCGCGCTGTCTTTTTCGACTTTGGAGGCGTGATCGTCCGCACCGAGCATCAGGCGCCGCGCCAGCGATTGGCCGAACGGCTTGGGCTGGAGTACGAGGACCTGGTCAAGATCGTCTTCGAAAGCCCGACTGCCCGGCAGGCATCGCTTGGCGAGATTCGCACCGAACAGCACTGGGAGGCCGTGGCCCGCAGGCTCGGCCTCCCGGCTGCGGAGGCGCAGTCCATACGCGATGAGTTCTTCGCCGGGGATGCGGTGGACCGCCCGCTGGTGGAGTTCCTGCGTTCCCTGCGCCCGCGTTACCGGACCGGCCTGATCAGCAACGCCTTTCCCGACCTGCGCGAGTACATCGTCCGCATGGGATTCGACGACGCCTTCGACCACATGGTCATCTCGGCCGAGGTGGGCGTGATGAAGCCCGAGGCGCGCATCTACCGGATCGCGCTGGAGGCGCTGAACGTGAAGCCCGAAGAATCCATGTTCGTGGACGACTTCGCGGAGAACGTCGAGGCGGCGCGCGCCCTGGGCATGTGCGGCATCCAATTCAAAGAGACGGGAAAGGCTCTCGTCAAAATCGAACAACTCCTCGATTACAACTGACGGCTGTTTGTGACGGTCGTCAGGGAAAGATGAACGACCGTGACAACACAACCTATCCTTCGCGATCTGGGGGACGGCCTGATCCTGCGCCGCGCCACGTCCGCGGATGCGGACGCGCTGGCCGACTTCAACGGAGGCATCCATGGTGAGGACCCGGCGGATGAAGTGCGCGTCGCGGCTTGGACCCGCGACCTGCTTACCCGGCCTCATCCGACTCTCACCCCCGGCGATTTCACCCTTGTCGAGGAGGCTGCCACCGGGCGCATCGTCTCCTCGATGAATCTGATCCCGCAGACGTGGACCTACGAGGGAATCCCGTTCGGCGTCGGGCGGCCCGAACTTGTCGGCACCCTGCCCGAGTTCCGCAAGCGCGGACTGGTGCGAATCCAGTTCGAGGTGATCCATCAATGGTGCGTCGAGCGGAACCTGCCGGTGCAGGCCATTACGGGCATTCCGTATTTCTATCGCCAGTTCGGTTACGAGATGGCGCTTGATTTTGTCGGCCGTCGCTTCGGCCACGAGGCGAACGTGCCGCGCTTGAAGAAGGGGGAAAAGGAGAAGTACCGCATCCGCCCCGCGACGAAGCGCGACCTGTCCTTCATCGCCAAAGTCTATGCCGGGACGCAGAAGCGTTACATGCTCTCGTGCGTGCGCGGCGTGGACGTGTTTGCGTATGAATTGGAGGGGCAGAGCAGAAAAAACGTCAACCGCTTCGAGTTGCGCGTCATCGAGGACGCGCGCGGCAGGCGGCTGGGATATTTCCAGCATTCCAGTTTCCTCGGCATGACCGGGTTGACCGCGCTGGGCTGCGAACTCGCGCCCGGCGTCTCATGGCTGGACGTGACTCCCTGCGTCGCGCGTTACCTGTGGAAGACGGGCGGAAAATATGCCAAACGCGACAAGCGGACGCGTACCTCGTTTGGCTTCATGCTTGGTGCACAACATCCCTCTTACGATGCGCTGGGCGACGCGCTTCCCTCTGTCCGCGAGCCCTACGCGTGGTTCCTGCGCGTGCCCGACTTGGCGGGGTTCATCCGTCATATCGCGCCTGTGCTGGAAAAACGCCTGGCAGAATCCATCGCGGTGGGATACAGCGGTGAATTGCTCCTCTCCTTTTACCGCGGCGGTCTTCGGCTGGTCTTCGCGCGCGGCAGGCTGAAGAAGGTCGGGACGTGGAAACCCAAAATCACGGACGAACCGCACGCCAATTTCCCCGACTTGACGTTCCTGCAACTACTCTTCGGCTACCGTTCGTTCGCGGAACTGGAGTTTGGTTTCGCAGATTGCACATGTATGAATAACTCCAGCCGCGTCCTGCTCGATATTCTCTTTCCAAAACGCCTCTCCGACGTGTTCCCGATATTCTAATCAGACTTCGGAAGTCTGGAAACTATAGGTGAAGCATGTTTTATCGCTTGAAGTTGAATCCGCGATTCGTTTACCTGTTCATCGAATTCAGCGCGTCGGTCTTCTTTGCGATGATGTTTACTGTTACGTCGTTGTACGAAGCCACCGTCGCGGGGTTGACGCCTGTTCAACTCATCCTCGTCGGGACGGCGCTCGAGATCTCCGCGTTCGTGTTCGAAGTGCCGACAGGCATCGTGGCGGACGTGTACTCGCGCAGGCTGTCCATCATCATCGGTTACGTGTTGATGGGACTGGGCTTTCTCGTCGAAGGACTCTTTCCATCGTTCATCCCGATCCTGCTGGCGCAGGTCGTCTGGGGTTTGGGTTACACCTTTACATCGGGCGCGACGCAGGCCTGGATCACGGACGAGATCGGCGAAGACGAAGCCAACAAACTCTTCCTGCGCGCCACGCAGATCGGTTTGTTCGCCTCGCTCACCGGAATGGGTCTTGCCATGCTGGTCGGCGCAAGCAACGTCGCCATGCCGATTCAGGTTGGCGCAATCGGCGTCATGCTCATTGGCGTCACGCTCGTGGTTGTCATGCCCGAGACGGGATTCCATCCCACCCCGCGCGAGGACCGCAATACATGGCAGCACATGTTGCACACCTTCAGGCAGGGCGTGAAGGCGGTCCGCGCCAGGCCGCGGCTGATGAACATCGTCTTCATCGGCCTGTTCTTCGGCATCTACAGCGAAGGCTTCGACCGCCTGTGGGTCAAGCACCTGCTCGACACGTTTGAGTTGCCCGTCATCTTTGGGAATAATCAGGTCGCGTTCTTCGCAGTGTTGCGCGTGGCAGGCACCATTCTCACCATTCTCGCGGTCCGTTTCGTGGAGAAGCGCGTGGACTCGTCGAGTCCGTTGGCAATCGGCCGCGCGGTCTTCATTGTGACCGCTGGCATTTCCCTTGCGATGCTTGGCTTTGCGCTCTCACCGTTCCTGATTCTCAGCCTTGCCTTGTATCTCGTCATTGATGCCTTGCGCGACGTTCACATCCCCTTGCAGACCGCGTGGATCAACCAGAGGCTGGACTCCAAAGTTCGCGCCACGGTCCACTCGATGTTTGGACAGGTGGACGCCGTCGGGCAAATGCTGGGAGGTCCCATCGTGGCGGTGATCGCGGCGTTCGGTTCCGCGGTCGCTTCGCTCGCGACCTCGAGTCTGCTCCTGACCCCCGCGCTGTTCTTCATCCGACGCGCCAACTCCCAGTCCGCGATTGAAGCGGATGAGGAAACGGAGGCAGTGCCTGCCGATTAAAACCGCAGGGGCGAGTCTTAGACTCGCCCCTGCATATCATCTGGGATTCCACTTCACCCGCATATAGACTCCACCTCGTTCCAATTCATCCAGCATTGGATTCGATTGCTTCTGCCGCGAAGTTTCCTGTTTGGCGCGTACGATCCAGCCAATGGGATCGTCTTGCCGGTATGGCGGACGGAGGCGATAGATGCGACTCCAAAATGTCCAGGATATCCCCATCAACAGTTTCATCGAATTTGCGGGCGAACAGATCCTGGCTTGACATCAGGAAAGTAGCATCTTTGGATGTGAAGTCTCTTGGACGCAATTTTATTGTCCCCATCGGCACCCAGTCAATCGTCCTTTTATCGTCGTTCACGATGATTCCCTTGTAACTGGTATTCATGATCACCGTTTGAAAGAATCCTTCATCCGCGATGAAGGTATTCCGATAGAATTTCTTGAACCTTTCGACCTCAGGACTATAGGATACAAATTCACAGAACCTTCGGCTCAGGATCATCCATTGATTTCCAATATATGGAGTCACGCCTCGAAGGAATGGGCGTTTAAGAACAGGAGTGTTTACGATATCATCACCAGACTCGGTGACATAGTTTTCTATGCGCGATAGCGTATCGGGGCGGAACTTGCTTTGATTAGCCACTTTGAGAAAATCTTTTCCTTTGTGCAGACTAAGAAAGTTATGGATGTAGGCCTGCGATTTTAGAGGGAAATCCTGGGCGCTAAGGTTTATGAAGAATTCCCATTTCAAGCCCATCTTCAATAATTCCTTGATGCCGCGCAATTCAGCATTCACTAGGCTGTATCCTCCCCAAAGGGCTTTTTCACTCTTCAGCATGGAAGCGTTGGAAAAACCTGCCAGAAAATCCTGTATTTCCTTCTGCAACCCGACACCCGATCTTTTATCCACATGGATCAGGTAATAGTTGGCAGGATGATAGATGGCCCTGAAGAGTCTTTTGAACTGGTTGGGGTAGCGATGTACAAGGATGAGGTATGCGATCATGTTTTTAAATCTCCTATATTCTGTATCCTTTCAATCATTTGACCGAGGCCAACTCTGCCCGTGTCCTGACCTCGTGAAACCGAGGCTGTGGGCAGATTTCCCTCAAGGATTGAGAAGATACTGTAAACACCAATTACAGCGGATGGACGAGTTTTTAGTGAAATGGGCGCTTGGACATGAAATTTATCCCCTGTTCTCGAATACGCTCTTCACTTCTTTGATGCAAATCAAGGATCTGACCGACGACAGCAATAACCATCCCCGTTGGTATGACGGCGGGGCATTTTGTTTGTTTCGGAAGAACCAATGGCTCAAGGAAAATGGACCGACGAAATTGTTCCCCCGCCATGTACTTTAGAACGAACGGCCCAAATACAGTTTATACTGTATTAACTTGACTTAAGGATTATAGCACACATTCCCTGCGTTTAACTTTATCAACCTCCGCAAATAATTAACCGTCACGCTCAATGTGACGGCCAATTATTTTCATTTCGGATGCCACTTCATTCGCATGTAGACTCCGCCGCGCTCCAGTTCATCCACCATTTGATTCAATCGCTTTTGCCGTGTGGCTTCCTGTTTGGCGCGCATGATCCAGCCAATGTAATCGTTCTGCTGATAAGGTGGACGTGCTAGATAGGCATCCATCAAACCGCGTGCATTGAGTGTGTCGCGGAAGAAATCGGGCATGGGGTAACGCGGACGTGCAGGCATGGGAACTCCTTTATTTCAACATACACAGCGCCTGGCGGATCTCGCCCAGGTGATACGCAGTATGCACGACAATCGCCATCGAGCCGCTGATGGCGTCTCCGTTCCACGCGGTATTTTCGCGGAGCGTTTTGTCAATACGGCGATAGGTCGCTTCGAGTTTCGCTTTCAGCGCGGCCCATTCCTCGGGTGTGACCTTTTCCACAGTGCGCCAGATCTCGCCCCAATCCACGGAACTGGTGTCATGGTGAACGATATAGCGTTCGAGCACCTCGAGATAGAAGATGACGTGAGACACCTGCGCGGCGAGGGAGGCGCATTTGCCTCCGACCGGGATGGAGGCCTCTTGCGCGGAGATCGTTTTCAGCGTATCGAGAAGCGAGTTGTTTTCGTCGAGGTAGATGCCGTGATGATTCTCGAAGGTCTCATCCAAAAGGTTGAAGAGATTGTCGAGAAAATCTTCCCGTTTGATGGATTGATCTGTCATAAGGTCAACTCCCTTGGCGAATTGAGCAGGCCGCTATATTTTAGAACACAATTTCTATTTTGGCAAGACGGAAATTCTTGTGACTCCCCCGCGCGGCGGGGGAGATTTTATTCGGACGGAAGCAGGCGCGGGTCGAATTTGGACGCGGACAGAATCAATTCCCTGAAATAGCCCCAGGGTGCGTCGTCGTAGGAATCGATCCTGATGAAACGCTTGTATTTCTGAGTCCCCTCGAAGAGTCCGCGCGGCTCGTGCAGGAACGCCCCGTGGATGAATGCCAGGCGGACGTGGTCGTTGTGGATACCAATCTGACACATCCCCGCGCTGACGACTCCGCCGCGTCCTTCGTGGAAGTAGCTGAGTCCACCCCAGCGGACGATCTCCACCGCGTCGGGCGCGACCGAAGCAATGATATTCCGCAATTCCAGCACGATCTCCTGCAAGTGCGCGGGGGTATGTTGGAGGAAGGTCTCGACTTCGTGGAGGGGGAGCATGCGTCCCTGCGGCTTATCGGATTCCCGCGGCCATTGTGCCGACGATGATCGAAAGGAAGGAAAAGAAAATCCCCAGCCCAACGCTCACAATGACAGCGACCGCGACCGATGGGAAAGGATGCCAGTTGGCTTTTCCGAGCAGTAGTTTTGCCAGCCAGCGGGCGAACATCGCCGCGAGGATGATGGTCAGGCCATTGCATCCGAGGCCGATTCCCAGAGCCGTGCCAGTCTGACGGTCACTGATGACGCCGTTGAGCAGGACGACCTGTCCGAACATGGACACAATCCCGACGAGGATGAGCAGGATGAGGGTCACGATGACCGAAACGAGGACGGGGGTCTTGGAAGGCGGACTCACTGGACCCTCTGCCAATCCCCAAGTTTTTCAGCGCGGACGGGGATTTTGCTCAACGCATCCTTGTCGGTGATATAGGTCTCGAAGTAGCCGCAGTCGGTACAGACGTAGTCCGAGTATTCCACGCCTTTTCCATCTAACGTGACCTTGTCCAGCGCATAAGATTTGAAATACACATTGGATGAATTGCATTTGGGACAGGTTCCTTTTTTCATGGTGAGCCTCCGATAAGTTTTATGGATTATATCCTTTCGTGCGGGTGAATTAATGATAGACTGCCTTATAATTCGCCATACTTGTTTATCCGTAGAAAAGGAGGATCAGATGGAGACACACCCCTGTCCCAAATGCAGCCAGCCCATGGACGAAGGCCTACTGTCCGCGAGCGACCCGATTGGATATGTGTCGAAAAAGCAAACGGGAATGTTGAGAACCGTGACGCAGATTCGCCAGGCGCGCGCCTGCCCGAACTGCGGGTACGTGGAGATGTATCTCGACCCGAAAGAGTTGAAGTCAAGGATATCCTGAAATTTCTCCCGAAGCTGTCAAGTATAAATTTTGAGCAATTCCACCTCAGCCTGTGGAGCGACGATCAGCACATAATCGCGCATGTCTTGAAGATGTTGCATGATTAACGGTTCGTCAATCCCTGCGGGCGCGTAGACCGTGAACACCACATTGCGCGTGGACGCGGTGATCTGCGTGCGCTGATCGGGACCATAGATGATGCTCGAAATGACGCCGCGCTGGTCGCTGATGAACATGTCGCCCGCCTTGAGGACCTGTTCGTCGCCTCTCAGCAGTATATAACTCTCAGTCCCTTTTGAAACATCCAAGGTGAGAGGCAGGCGCAGGGCATCCAAATCGTGTCCCGCGGTCAGCAACATATTCTTCACCTCTGCCATGAACATGCACTCGACCAGCGACGCCACGCTTGGAATGGACTTCCCTTTCAAGATAATCGACTCCAATTGCAATTGAACGTGGTAGGTCTTTTTGAAGCGCTTGTAATACTCCCCGTAGGCTTGCAAAACGGGATGACTCGCAATCGAGGCGCGGTCCTGCCCCGCGAGTTGGGAGCGCAATTGCTCCTCCAATTCTGTTTTGCGCTTTTCCAACTCGGCGTGATGCGCGGGATTGGAAACATTTCGCATGACCAATATCCCCGCGTGCGCGCCGGGGAAGGAGGATCTCCAGACAGGGGTCACGTTAAACATTGGCTGTGCCTCTACTCATGCCCACCGTTAATTAATTCCCTCATTTCACTTTGTATCCGGCTTTTGTCTCCGCAACCTGTCTCCTCCCTCTGTCGGGAATCAAATCAATTAACGACCTCAATGCGCGATTGACACTCTCCGAATCAGGAAAATAGACTTTCACATCAGGATCGAGCACCACTGTATTTTCACGCGGCACAAACTGCTTGACCGTGACGGTTCCGTCTTCATTAGTCACCCGAATCGAATATCCTTGTTTCAGGGCTTCGGCATACTTGCCTCGAACACCCTTTTTACCCTTGAAGTTGTATTCGGGGAGCAAGTCGTCCTTGTGAGAATTATTTGTTTTCTTCATAGATTTTTCTTTCAGAGGTCGTTGCTTTTCGGCAACTGATGATTCGAATTACAATACGTTCACCGATTTCTTCACGCTCCGTATGCACTGCAAGCAACATCCGTTCCCGCGTTGACATGCCGATACTGATAAACCGTTCTTCCATCCTTGAGTGGAAATCATCAGGGAAAGTGACAAGTAAAGGGTCTGCAAAAATAGTCTGCGCTTCCTCAAAACGGACCTTGTGTTTTGCGAGGTTCATCCTTGCTTTGCTCGCGTCCCATTCGAAGATGAATTCCATACCGAAATTATAGCACGCGACTCCCCTCTCATTTTGGAAATCCTACAGGAATGTTTCGTGAGGGGGTAGGGATGAGGCCAAATGGCATTTCTTTCACCCCCGTGCGCGCCGGGGAAGGTGGATTACCATGCGGAGGATGTGGTGAACATTTGAGGTGGCTTCAATTATCCTCTTATCCTCCCCCTTCGTCCAGTTGCGTGTTTAGTCATCTGGTCTTATAGTCAGCTAGTCGGCTGGTCAAACCCTTTAGCATTCAACGACTAGCAGACTAGCGACTAGGAGACTAAAAACTATGCACGGATACGGCTGGTGGATGTCCATGCGTCAGGGCGACGAAAAGCCTAAAGTAACCAGACAACTTCTCTTGCGCGTCCTCACCTACGCGCGCGGATACTGGTGGCACATCGCGGGCATGTTGGTGACGATCCTCCTCACCACGGGCACCTCCCTGCTCACGCCGCTCATCTTCCGCAACATGATTGATGTGGTGATTCCCGCCAAAGATACGACTCGGCTCATTTGGCTCGGCGTTGCGCTGCTCGCCATCCCTGCGGTGACGGGGGTTATCAACGTCTTTCAACGGCGACTCAACGCGACCGTCGGCGAAGGCGTCATCTACGATTTGCGTTCGAGTCTCTTTGCGCGGCTGCAACGTATGTCCCTGCGGTTCTTCACCAACACCAAAGTCGGGGAGTTGATGTCGCGCCTCAACAACGACGTGGTCGGCGCGCAGAATGCCATCAGCAATACCATCGTCAACATCGTGACCAATCTCATCGAAGCGATTGCCTTGCTCGCCGTCATGCTCACGCTCGAATGGCGATTAACAATCGTCAGTGTGCTGATTCTTCCGCTCTTCATCATCGCCGCGCAAAGACTCGGAACCGTCCTGCGTGACATTGCCCGCGAAGCCATGGATCACAACGCGAAGATGAACGCGCATATGAACGAGACTCTCAACATCGGCGGCGCATTGCTCGTCAAACTCTTTGGCCGCGCCCGCGAAGAAGAGAAACGTTTCCGTGACCGCGCCGCCAACGTGCGCGATATCGGCGTCAGGCGCGCGGTGGTCGGCTCCACGTTCTTCGTCATCTTCGGACTCGTCAGCGCGGTGGGCACGGCGCTGGTCTATGGCCTCGGCGGCTATTTCGTGATTTCGACTTCGCTCAATCCAAGCACCACCGATGTCTTCACCATCGGCACCATCGTTGCGTTCGGTTCGTATCTCGGTCAACTCTACGGCGCGTTGCAGGGACTCGCGGGCGCGCCCGTTGAGTTCTCCACGAGCATGGTCAGTTTCGAGCGCGTGTTCGAGGTCATTGATTTACCGCAGGACATCATCGAGCAAGACAACGCGACTCAGTTGCACGACGTAAAGGGCGAACTCGCATTCGATAACGTCTCATTCAACTATCAAATCGATTCATCCAAGTTGTTGAAAGATGTCAAACGCTATGGACGACATGAGGATGTGAGCGCGGTGTTGTCATTGTCAAAGAAGACCACAGACGATGGACGACAGACAACAGCCAAGGGGCGAAATGGTCGGTCGTCTGTGGTCAGTGGTCGGGAAGATAGAACCGCATCCGACTCCCCCGAAACTGATTCCACATCCCAGGCCCGCGACGTCGCTTTGGAGCGAATCTCCTTTATCGCGCGTCCTGGAAATTTAATCGCCCTCGTCGGACCCTCAGGCGCGGGCAAAACCACGCTGACGTATCTCATCCCGCGCCTGTACGACCCCACCGACGGCGTCATCCGCATTGACGGGCACGACTTGCGCGATGTGATGCTCGATTCGCTTTCGTCCGCGATTGGCATGGTGACGCAGGAGACCTATCTCTTTCACGACACCATCCGCACGAACCTGACCTACGCGAAGATTGAGGCGTCGCAATCTGAAATCGAAGCCGCGGCGCGCGCCGCCAACATCCACAACTTCATCATGGACTTGCCCGACGGCTACGACACCATCGTGGGCGAGCGCGGCTACCGACTTAGCGGCGGCGAAAAACAACGCATCGCGCTGGCGCGCGTCATCCTCAAAGACCCGAGGATTCTTGTGCTGGATGAGGCGACCAGCCATCTCGATAGCGAATCCGAAGCCCTGATTCAAGATGCCCTGAAGCGCGTCATGGCAGGGCGCACGAGCATTGTCATTGCCCATCGCCTGTCCACGATTCTCGCGGCTGATTTGATTCTGGTGATGGATAGGGGACAGATTGTTGAAAGAGGAACACACGAGGAGTTGCTGGCGTTGGGAGGATTATATAGTCAGTTGTATGAGACGCAGTTCAATCGCGAGAAAGTTTGACCCTCTCCCAGCCTCCCCCAAACCCGATTGGGTTTCGTCGGATTTGGGGGAGGTATCCGAAGGATGATGGGGGCTGTTAGAAATCACGCATACCACGGCGTATCCCCCACGATCTCCCAGCCGCGCTCCAGCGCGACCGCTTTCAATTTCTCGTCGGGATAGACCGCCACAGGATGATCCGCGTGCTCCAGGAGAGGGATATCCATCCAGGTGTCGCCGTAGGCCGCGTCCACGCGGTCCGCGCCGAGGCGGCTCAGCACCTGCTCGATCTTCCTCTCGTTCGCCACCAGCCCGCCGACCGTTCTCACGCGTCCGTTCACGATCTCGACGGGTGTGCCGATCACCTGCGCGCCGATTCGCTTTGCAAACGGCTCGATGAACGGCTCCACCACACTGCTCGCAATATAGACCTGCGCGCCTGCCTCGCGATGCTTGACCAGGCGCGCGATCACGTCCTCGCGGCGCTTCTTCCACAGGTTGTGCTCGACCACCCATTCCGAAGCATGACGCAATTTTTCCTCGTCCGCGTTCTCGATGTATCCGAGGCTGTTCACCATTAACTTCTGCCCCCACGTCTGCCAGTCAATCAGTCCGCTCTTGGCGAGCAGATAGGACGGCGTGATGACCGCCATGTAGAAGTTCGCGCGCAGTTTGCTCTGGTTGTGCTTCACCCAATCCACGAGGCCCAGAAACGGCGAACCCGTGGTCAATGTGCCCATCATATCCGAAACGACGATCATTTTTTCTCCTTTGCGGGGGCATTTTATGGCATCCGTTGTTCAGGGGCCGCGCCGGGTTGCCTTGCCTGCCTGTTCCAACAGCCATCCTTCCAATTCGGGGATGTTCTCACTCAGCCGCGCGCCTGCCACGATGGGGAGCCATTGATGATATTCTTCTCTTCCATCTGGACTTAATCGAAAATATTCTTTCAAATAAGCGGCGTGAAATAACTTGATGAAGATTTTCATGCCAGGCGTTTGGGTGGATGCCGACCCCAAGGCGAGAACACTTGTCCGCGCCACATCCGCCAATGGATTGCCTTTTGTCGCATTGATCCAATCGAGGACGACCGAGTCGTTTTCAGTCATGATGATGTTGTCGGGGTGAAAATCACCATGACAAACTTTATTTCCAGTGGGCAATGGCGCTAACGCATCGAGCAATTCCTGTTTGAGATGAATGGGTAACGCGTCGGCTCGCTTGATCTTGTTTTGAAGGTTTTGTTTTTGCAAAGGAACTTCTGCATTGAAATCGCGGGCGTGCGTTTGGATATGTTGTTGGGCGAGCAATGCGCCGAAACGAAATACTTTCCATGGCTGGCGTTTGAGCAGGGCAAACATGGTCTCGCCGTTTATGCGTTCGTAAATTAGACCGTTTCGCCCGTGCACTTGCACGATCTCCTTCACGGCAGGCGACTTCACTCCGCTGGCATGAACCGCCTGCGCGATTCGATATTCGTATTCGACATCTTCAAACGGAAACCAGGGATGAAATAGTTTCAGGGCAAAACCATCTTCCCACGCAAAAACATCGGCGGTTCTTCCCTGTGCAATAGGTGGATCGAGAACGACCGTTTTCATTCGACGGATTATACATCTTGTGTGATGATACAATCGTTGCATGGGCACGCTCTATCTCGTCGCCACCCCCATCGGCAACCTCGAAGACATGAGTCCGCGCGCCGTCCGCGTTCTGCGCGAGTCGATCCTCATCGCGGCGGAGGACACGCGTCACACGGGCAAACTGCTCAAGCACTTCGAGATCGAAACGCCTCTCACCAGTTACTTCGAGCACAACAAAATCAACAAACTGGATTTCATCCTCGACAAACTTTCAAAAGGGGACGTGGCCCTGGTCTCGGATGCAGGGACTCCTGCCATCAACGACCCCGGCTACGAACTGGTCCGCGCCGCCCTCGCTTCGGGCTTCGACGTTCGGCCTGTGCCCGGGCCCTCGGCTCCTGTCACCGCATTAGCCGTCTCCGGCCTGCCCACGGACGCATTCCTGTATCTGGGTTATCTGCCTCACAAGAAAAGCGAACGCCGCAAGTTCGCGGGACAAATTGCCAATTTGTCCTACACTTTGATTTTCCTCGAGTCGCCTTATCGCATTGTTGAGTCGCTGGAAGATCTGCTCGCGGTCCTCGGCGACCGCCGCGTCCTCGTCGCCCGCGAAATGACCAAGATGTTCGAGGAATACTGGCGCGGGGAATTAAGCGCGGCGGTGGAATATTTCAAGTCACAGCCTGCGCGCGGCGAATTTACACTTGTGGTGGAGGGAAAAAGAACCGAAGCCAGTGAACGGTGGACCGAAAAACAATTGATGGACACGATTGAAAAAGAAATCCGCAAGGGAAAATCCGCCTCACAGGTTGCGGGGGAACTGGCCGAGCAATCGGGCTGGCGCAAGCGCGAGGTGTACAGCCTAATCACGGGGCGTAAATAGACTTCACTTCTGGTTGCCGCTTCGATTCCTGCCCTTAAAATGCCACCACCGGGTGTCCGTGCCCGGTGGTGGCTTTCGCCAAAGGAGGAGACAGTGAGGAGCATGTTGGAGGTGTCTGTGTTCCGTCTCCGCCTTTATATTACCGCGACTCTCTTTTGTCAGACATCGCCAAATGTCACGGATTGCTAGTGACAATATTCACAAATAAGCCTGCTTGACCATCTCCCGCGCCTGCTCCACGTAAGCCAGACTCTGATGACAGTAGTATGTAGTGTACAACTCGGCGTAATGCCCGCCCTTTGCAACCCTTCGACCATTTTGGGCGAACCTGGTGATCACCGGCTGCAAACATCAAAACGTTTGCAGGAAACTCCTCCTACCGCTCATCTCCCAGTGTATAAACCTTGAGCACACCTTCCGATTCCGCAAATTTGAAGGAATAGAATGCGATCAAAGTCTGTTCCTTATCGGGGTCAACGGGATAACTGGTATCCGCTTTATTGATGTCATCCCAGAACCAAACCCAGCAATTAGCCAAGTCGCTACACAGATAATCTCCCAGTCTCTGTAACCCTTCCCTGTCTGTATTGCTCTTTGGATCTACAACGACCATGAAGGTATTCTGTGTGCTTCCCACGACCTGATAAGCGACAGTAGGAGTTGCACGCGGCTCGAGGACAATGGAGGTTGCCCCTGGACTGGCACAGGCGCTGAGAAGTATCATGGCCGCTAGGAAAACAAATAGACCTTTTTTCATGTCTTATCCTATCTCGATTTTGTCCGTTTGGGACCGTTTGTTAGACGTCATTCAATATCATTATAGAACAAAAACTGGACAATGTATTTGTAATTTGCGCGCGTGGGTTTGCCGTCGGGTGGAAGAGGTAGTTGTCCAATTCTACTTTTCCACCATCTCCCGCGCCTGCTCGACATACGCCAGGCTCTGGTGACGGAAATAAGTATTGTAGAGTTCGGCATAATGCCCGCCGTGCTTGAGTAGACCCTCGTGATTTCCCTCCTCGATGATCGTGCCCTTTCGCATGACCACGATTCGGTCGGCGGCCTTGACCGTGGACAGGCGGTGCGCGATCAGAATGCTGGTGCTGTTCTTCAGGATCAAGCCCAACGCCTGCTGGATCTGCCACTCGGTGAACGGGTCGATGCTGGCGGTGGCCTCGTCCAGGATGAAGATGGCGGGACGCTGGACGAGCACCCGCATCAGCGCGACCAGTTGCCGTTGTCCCATCGAGAGGCGGTTGCCGCGCTCGCCCACTTCCGTGTGCAGTCCGTCGGGGAGGGTCTCCAGCCATTCGCCCTCGCCGATACGGTTTGCCATTTCCAGCAAATCGGACTCACTGGCCTCCGGCGCGGCGTAACGGATGTTCTCGGCTACCGTCCCCGAAAAAAGGAACGGAACCTGTGAGACGATCCCCAATTGACGACGATAAGACTGCAAATCAAAAGTGCGGATGTCCTGCCCGTCAATTGTCAGCCGCCCGGACTGGAACTCGTAGAAGCGCGCGATCAATTTGGCGATGGACGATTTCCCCGCGCCGGTGTGCCCGACGAGGGCGAGAGTCTCTCCGGGTTGGACGACCAGGTCGAAGTCCGAAAGAATCGGTTCGTCATCCTTATAACGGAATCCCAGATTCTCGAAGCGGATTTCTCCATTCAGCCGCGTCACTTTGCGCGAGTCGGTTTGGGTCACGTTTGGGTCTGCGTCGATCAACGCGAAGACGCGCTCGGCCGCGTTCAGTCCCTGCTGAATCTGTGCCCAGAACGAGGACAGGTTCATGATGGGGAAGAGAAAGTTGTCGAGGCTGAGGATGAAGAGGTACCACGCCCCCGCAGTGACCAGGCCGCGCGTGATCGAGAGGCCTCCCGAATAGATCAAGATTGCGACGAACACGCCGCCCATGGCGTTGAGCACGGGGAACACGAGCGAGAGCACGAAGCCGCGGCGGATGTTGACCTGATAGGATTGCTGGTTGGCGCGGTCGAAGGTCTCGAAGATGCTCTGTTCCTGGCGGAAGTTCTTGGCGATGGAAATGCCGCTGACGGTCTCTTTGATGGCCGCGTTCACGTCGGCGGTGGCCTGCATCCCGCGGCGCGTGATGCGGCGCGCCAGCGTGCGAAAGCCCATTGCCAGGCCGAAGACCACCGGCAGAAACGAAAACATGACCAGCGACATGCGCCATTCGATGCGGACGATGATGACGCCGAGCAAAATCGCCTGGAACACCTGGGCGATGATATCCGAGACGATAACGACCAACTGGCCGAAGTCCGTCGTATCCGAAGTGATGCGGCTGACGATGCGCCCGGAGGAGAACTGATCGTAGAAAGACAGGTCGTGGTCGGCGGCGGCGCGGAAGGCGCGCGTGCGCAGTTCGAGCACCACGTCTCCCACCGCGCGGACGGTGAGACTGCGCCGCGCCCAGTTGACCCCCCAGTTGGCGACGCCGATGACGAGCATCCCCAGCCCGACAAGGCCGATGCCCGGCAGAGTCAGTTGCGAAGCCAGCAGGTCCACCACGCGGCCGACGAGGATGGGAAGGGCCGCGGTGGTCGCGGAAATGGCAACCACCAGCACTGCCACCAGCGCGAGGCGGCGCGTCTGCGGTTTGAAGTAATCCGCGATGCGGCGCGCCAGCACGCGGTCACTGTACTGGCGGTCGTATTTTTCGGGGTTGAGTCCGGCGAAGAAACCCATGGCTTAGTCTGGTGGTCTCATGGTCTGATGGTCTCGTAGTCCTGAATATAGGGTCGAGTAACCCGTGTTTGTCAGGCCTATCGAGACTCTCAGTCGGAGGACGAGCGTTACTCTCGGAAAATCCTCGAATATGCCTCCGAGGTTTGCATCAGTTCCTCGTGCGTGCCGATGGCGGCGATGCGCCCTTTGCGGAGAACAATGATGAGATCGGCCCAGCGGATCTGGGACAGGCGATGCGTGATGATGAACGTGGTGCGACCCTTCGACGCGGCCGCGATGGCGCGCTGGATCTTGTCCTCGGTGGCGCTGTCAATGGCGCTGGTCGAATCGTCCAGGACCAGGATGCGGGGGTCCGTTAAAAAGGCGCGTGCCAGGGCTAGGCGCTGGCGCTGTCCGCCGGAGAGGGTCACGCCGCGCTCGCCGATGACGGTCTCGTATCCGTTCTCGAACTCCATGATGAACTCGTGCGCCTGCGCGGACTTTGCCGCGGCCTCGATTTCCTCGCGCGTCGCGCCGGGCCTGCCGAACGCAATGTTTTCGGCAATCGTCCGGGAAAACAGGAAGATATCCTGTTCGATGATGGAAATCTGCGAACGCAGGGAGGCCAGATTCCAGTCACGGACGTTGATGCCGTCCACGTTCACCTCGCCGCAGGACGCGTCGTAGATGCGGTTGATGAGTTTGACCAGCGAAGTTTTGCCCGCGCCGGTCTGGCCGACGATGGCAACGGTTTGGCCGGGCCGGACTTTGAAGGAAATATCCTCGAGAACACGTTCGCCTCCGGTCTCTCCCCGCTTCGTCTGCGCGGACGTTCCGCCCAGCGCGAGCGGGAGAGGGGAATATTCAAAACACACATCCTTGAATTCCACTTCGCCGCGCATCGTACCGGCGAAGCCTGCCGCGTTCTGGTCGAGGTCGGTCTCGCGGTTGATCAGGTCGAGGATGCGGCGCGCCCCCGAAATGCCCAGCGAAATCTGGCTGTAGGCGAAGGTCGAGGCAAAGGTGGGGAACTCCAACAGGCGCAGGAGGCCGAAGTATCCCACCACGTCACCGACCGTGAGCTGGCCGGCGCGGAATAAGAGCAACGCATGAAAGAGTCCGCCCGCGTAGGCGATGCCAAGCAGGAGCATGGGCAGGAAGCGCGCTTCCAAATCTCCCTGGCGGACGAAGGCCTGGCGCACGCGGCGGGCGTTGGTTACAAAACGTTCGATTTCGGCTGTCTCCTGCGCCGCGCCTTTCATCGTCTCCACGCCGTCCAGCGACTCGGACAGGTGGGTATTCATCTCGCCGAAGGTCTTGCGCACCTCGTCGGTCACGGGCGAGAGACTGCGCAGGTATTGCCACAGTGCGATGAAATAGGCAATCGTAAAAATCATCGGGGTGAGCAGAAGTTGCGGATGATAGCGCGGCGCGGCGAAGAACGGCATGACGAGGAAGAAGAACGAGCCGATCACCAGGTTCAGGCCCGGGCTGAACATGAAGTTGACCTCGCGCACGTCGTTGGTGGCGCGCGCCATCGTGTCGCCTACGGGCTGAAGATTGTGGAAGGTCATGCTCTTGCCGAGCAGGGACAGGTACAGTTCGTCGCGCACGTCGCGTTCGACGCGCTGGGCCATCAACTCGGCCCCGAAATTTCTTCCCAGTTGCAGGACGCCGCGCACGATCTGCGACCCGCCCAGAATCAGCGCCAGCGGGACGAGCACGCTCGTGTCGGGAGGCGATGCAAGCATGGAGTTGAAGGCCTGTCCCACGAGGGCTGGAACGACCGCCGCCAGTGCGCCGTTTCCGAGCGCGCCGATGATCGCCATGATGATCAATCCCCAGTGCCGCCGCGCGTGCGAAACGATCCAGCAGATGGGATCGCGGCGGTCCGAGACGTGGCGGCGCGCCAGGGTAAATTCAGCGGGGAGGGAGAGGCTGGTCATGGCAGGAAAAAAGCCTTCCGCGGTCTGCGGCAGGCTGAAAGCTGAGTGGATTCTACCACGCGCCGCGCAACCCCAAAATCGGATAGGGGTTATCTAAATTAGCGAGCTGGAGCCCTCCCAAATCCCATTCCCAGCCGCAAATAAAGGAGAGTGTGAAATGTTTGCTATGATTGATGCCTGGTGTATTGCTCTGTTCTTCCTCTGGTACGGTCTGGCCGCCTTTGTCTCCGCGCTCAATACCGACATGTTCAAGAAGATCGGCGCGGTGCTGGCCCTTGTGGGCGGCCTTATGCAACTTCTTGGCCTGCTCGGTATGTAATCGTTTTTCCCTACAATAACAGCCTTCCACACGGAAGGCTGTTATTCTTTCGACCAGCAGCCTGGACAGGCAAGGTTGACGACTCGCATCCTTGCACACAGTGGGGATTTTCAGCGCGAGTTCGTTTGGAAGATTCGAGAGATTTTAATCCTTCTCTCCCACGATTCGCAAAGAGACTGTGGGCGGGCTTTGCTTCCGAAATTCGAGGATTTCAGGGTGATGCTCCGCATATTTCTCGATCCTGCTGTTATCCCAGGAAACGCGGCCTTTCGTATAAACAGCCCGAAATATCCCGCCTGAGACGCTTTCGCCGTGCAGGAGCACATCGGTTTTGATCTCATTCTCCAAAGTTTCGATGTTCTCTTCTGCGGAATCAAGGATGGGCCCGTACTCGACCTCCAGCGCGTCCAGCTCCGCCTGCACCTTTTTCAAAATCTCCGTCCGTTTGGCTTCATAATCGAGGCGCGCCACGTCCGCCGCGCCGCGCAGATTTGTGAGTCGCTCCAATTTCTCTGCGACATGTTCCCGGCTGGGACGATCTGCAACCTTTGCAAGCCGTGCCACAGCCAGATGCTTCAGGCTTTTCTTGAAGTCCGCTTGCGCGGTCTTCGTTTTACAACGTTCGAGGATTTCCTGAAACAACTGCCCCAAATATTCACGACTCATATTACGGGTTTGCGCTATTGCATCCAGCGATTCCGCTAGCTCGCCGTCCAAGCCATATCGACGACTGATGATCTGGTAATAAGTATCCTTGCCCGAATCGCTCGTCAGGCGCTTGTGAACGGATTCGAGAAAAGCGCCCACCAGGGCCTCAAGATGCTGGTCGCGTAACTGGTCGATCTGTGTCTGCTCAAAACCAAGTTCGCGCAACAACGTGCTGAGGCACGTCTCCTCGCCATAAACCATTTTGAGGAAATCATTCAAACCATCGAGTTGAGTCTTGAAGTTCATTTCTCCTCCAAACTGAACGCGAATTATTATGATGGGAACAACTTCTCGAACACCTCGGGGCAATACTTCTGCACCATGTCGGATGAGAGTCCGTTCTCTTTGCAGACCTCCGCATAGAGGTCTGCGCTGGGGCGTTTGGCGCGTTTCTGGGTTTCGGGGTCGAGTTCCCACAGCCCGAAGCGCTGGGTCCAGCCGCGTTCCCACTCGAAGTTGTCCACCAGCGACCAATGGAAATAGCCCTTGACCGGCCAGTTGAAATTGACCGCGCGCCACATCTGATGGATGTGCCGGGCCAGGTAGCGGCGGCGGAACGCGTCTTCGCGGTCGTAGACGCCGTTTTCCGTGACGAGAATGGGCATGTTTGGAAAGGTGCGGACTGACCATTTGATGGCCTCAAAAAATCCTTCAGGATCGTTGGCAATGTGGAAATGCCCTTCACGGACGGCGTCTGCATCCTCCGGCAGGTATTGCCTGCCGAAGAGTTGGCCGGGCAGTCGCAGGTCGAAGGCCACGCGATAGCGGGTGTAGTAATTCAACCCGAAAAAGTCCTGCGTGTTGGCGGCCCCGGGAACGCGCACGCGGCGGAAAGGGAGCCGCAGGATTCCATCTTTCAACGCCAGCGGCATGACGGCGTTGAGCAGATGGAATTGGGTGTTACGCGCCCATTTATCCAAAGGCGAGACGGAACTGGGAGTCAGGCCGCGGTAATGCTGGGCGATTCCCACGCGCGCTTCGGGCTGTATCTCGTGAATGGCATGATACGCGGCCGCATGGGCGCGCACGAGATTCTCCATGACTTTGAAAGACAGGTTGATATCCTTTTTGCCCGGCGGATAAACGGCTAACGTAAAGCCGAGCACGGCATACCCGTTCGGCTCATTGAGGGTGCACCACAAGGTGCAGTATTCCTTCAACGCTTCCACCGTCTTGCGGACATATTTCTCGAATAGCGGGACAACCGCCTCCGTCTCCCAGCCGTGGCCCGAGCCTGTCGAATGGGCACCGATTTCCTCCAGCCACAACGGGTCGGAGTAATGATGCAACGTGACCAGCGCGGTCATGCCGCGCTCGCGCAACCCGCGCAGCATGACGCGATATTTTTCAAGCGCGTCCTCGTCCCAGCGGTCGGGCGCGGGCTGGATGCGGCTCCATTCCACCGAGAGGCGGTGCGCGTTCTGTCCCGCCTCGGCGGCGCGGTCGAAGTCTTCGCGCCAGCGTCCGCCCCACCAGTCGCAGGCCAGACCCGATCTGCCGTCCGTGTGGCCTTCCTGTTCCCACTTCCACCAGTTGTTGTTGGTGTTGTTGCCTTCCACCTGATGCGACGATGTGGCCGTTCCCCACAAAAAGCCTCTTGGAAAGTGATAGGTTGCTTTGGGCATGTTGTTCTCCATGTTGGGGCACAGCGGGGCGAAATACCGTCACGCTGCACCCAGGTTTCGCTGTGCTCCTACGATGATCGTGCCAGATACGCCAGATACAACGCTACCGATCCTGCGACCGCGGCATTGAGCGATTCGATTTCTCCGCGCATGGGCAACTTCAAAAGGATATCGCACTTCCTGCGCGTCAACTCGTGCAGACCCTCGCCCTCCGAGCCGACGACCAGTCCCAGCGCGCCGCGCAGGTGACGCGATCCCGCTTCCACCTGGACCCCGGCCTGGTCGAGGCCGACGACCCACACCTCCGCGGCTTTGAGCGCTTCAATCGCCTGCGAGAGATTCGATTGCGCAATCAACAAATGCTCGCTCGCGCCCGATGAGGCGTTGACCACTGCGGGCGTGACTTCCACCGTCCGCGCCAGCGGGATCACGATTCCGTGCACGCCGACGGCCTCTGCGGTGCGAAGCAATGTCCCGAAATTCTGCGGGTCTTGCAGGGAGTCGAGGACGAGCACAAAAGGCGGCACGTTCTTTTGGCGCGCAGATTCGAGAATGTCCATCACATCCACGTATGGGTAACTGTCGGCCTCGAGCGCGATTCCCTGATGATTGGCGTTGAGTTTATCCAGGCGGGAGCGCGGCACGCGAACCACTTTTGCTTTTTGCGCTTGTGCCAATTTACTGATTTGCTCGATTCGACCCTTTTCCTGCACTCCTTCGGCAAGGAGCAGTTGAAAGGCCTCCCTGCGCCCGGCGCGGAGAGTCTCATAAATCGCGTTGCGCCCGTAGAGAAATTCCTTCATGGGGCTATTTTACTACCCGCGCAAGCCAGCGCGCAGTGACAACCATCCATGCCAGGATCGCGGCGAGAAAGACGTAGAACGCGATTCCTTTCAAGGCAAAGGTGGGAATAGCCAGCGCGGCGGTCAAAAGAGTGTACACGCCCAGTCCGCGCCACGCGGATGACCGAAGAAACGCGGCTCCAAACGTCAGCATGGACGGGAACAGCGTCAGGCCGAGGGCCGCAAATGATGCGTCGTGGATTCGTCCGTGCCAGGTGGCGGGTGTGGAGCGGATGGTCGGGTCGGTGGTGAAGGCCAGTCCGCACATGGCGAGTCCTGCCAGGAGCATGAGCAGAGTCCCGAGGCGGGACGCCGCGCTGGCGGGCAGGGCCCGACCAAGGGCGATGGCGAAGAGTCCGATCAGCGCGCCGTTGACGACGAAGGCGCCGGTCATGATCCAGCCGAGGCGGCCCAGGGCGAGTCCCGAAGGCCAATCGAAGGTGGGGGCAGTCACGGGATCCCAGCCGAGGCTGCGCAGGAAATCGTGTTGTATAATCGTAAGCGTCAACAGGATGAGCCCGAAGAGGGGCGGGGCAAACGTCCCCGCCCGGATGGCAAGTCTTGTCAGTCGGTTCATGGTTTGGCCGCGGATTACGCGCCTCGATTTTGGAAATCTACCTGATTTCATGGCGTCTTTCTGACAGGATTTTGCAAGGCCAGGGTGGTTGCTTTTCCACCCGGCCTGTGCTAGAGTTGTGACAATCCTAACGAAAGGAGGTGGTTTGTTTGAAGCGGCGCCTTGGTCAAAGCGGACAGGGCCTGGTCGAATACGCGCTCATCCTTGTTTTGGTCGCTCTTGTTGTTCTTGTCGTCTTGTTGTTGCTCGGCCCCATCATTGGGAACGCGTTCAGTACGATCAACAGCAGCCTTTCGTCCGTATGATCCCAAAACTCCCGCCTCGGCGGGAGTTTTTCACAAGGCGATCGGTGCGGGTTGCTTTTGCAGGCTGGCTTGCATGGACCACGGCCCCGTCCACGTGACGGCGACGGGGAGGAGTTGGCCGCGCAGGTCATCGTCAGACTCAACGAAGACCAGTTTGTTGGTGGGCGTGCGGCCTTTCCAGCGATTTTTGACTTTTTCCTCGAACAGCACTTCCACGCTCTGCCCCATATATTTCTGGTTGATTTCGCCGACGATCTGCTCCTGCAATTCTTCGAGCAGGCGGAAACGGTTCATCTTCTCCTCGTCGGTGACGTTATCGTCCATGCGGCGCGAGGCCACGGTGCCCTCGCGGGGGGAGTAACGCGCCAAGTGGGCCACATCCAGCCGCAGGTCGGAGAGGACGCGGTAGGTCTGCATGAATTGTTCCTCGGTCTCGCCGGGGAAGCCGACGATGATGTCGGTGGCGATGGAGCAGTCTGGCAATGTCGCGCGGATTTTGGCGACCAGGTCGCGGTAATCCTGCTGGGTGTAACCGCGTTTCATGGTGGAGAGGACTTCGTCGTCGCCCGCCTGAATCGGCAGTTCGATATGCGGCATGACACGCGGCAGTTCGGCGATGGCTTCGATCAAATCGTCGCCGAAGTAGTTCGGGTGCGAAGTCAGGAAGCGGATGCGCTCGATGCCCTCGACCTCGTGGATGAGGCGCAGGAGTCCCGCGAGGTTCGGGCCGTCGGGAATGTCTTTGCCGTAGCGGTCCACGATCTGACCGAGGAGGGTTACCTCTTTGACGCCCTGCCTGGCCAGCGAACGGACTTCGGCCGCGATGTCGCCGACGGGACGCGAGCGTTCGACGCCGCGCTGGTAGGGGATGATGCAGAAGGTGCAGGCGTGCGAACAGCCGTAGACGACGGGCACGTGCGCGCTGACGAGTCTGCCGCGCTCCGCCGCGGGCAGGACCAGTTCCTCGTCCATCATCAGGAAGCGGCGCGCGGTTTCGGCGTTTTCCAGTGAATGGACTTCGCCCTGCGTGAGATGCGAGATCAACGGCCCGGGGTCGGAGGGCGGCGAGAACACGTCCACGAAGGGCAGGCGCTGGCGCAGTTTGTCCGCGCCGCGCACGCCGACGAGACAGCCCATCAGGTTGATGATGAGGCCGGGATTCTTTTCCTTGAGCGGGCGCAATTGATGAAGCCGTCCGAGGGCCTTGTCTTCCGCGGACTGGCGCACGACGCAGGTGTTTAGAACGATCACGTCCGCTTCCTCGGCTTGATCGGTAAAGGTGTAGCCGAGATGCTCCAGCGACGAGCCGACGCGTTGCGAGTCGGCCACGTTCATCTGACAGCCTTCGGTCCAGATGTGGTATTTCATAGGTCGGGAATTATACCAAGCCAGTCGGACAAATTGGCAATTTGTCCCACAAGCATGGTAAAATTTTTGTGCCTGGAGGGATGGCCGAGCGGCTGAAGGCGCATGTCTTGAAAACATGTTGGGCGCAAGTCCACGTGGGTTCGAATCCCACTCCCTCCGCTCGCCATTCTTCGAGTAAAATAACAGCGCACCCGGGGAGGTGCCAGAGAGGCCGATTGGGCTCGCCTGCTAAGTGAGTGCTGGGGTTAAACTCAGCCGAGGGTTCGAATCCCTCCCTCCCCGCCAGAAAAGAAACGCGTTCTGTGAGGAGCGCGTTTTTCGTTCCGCTGTGTGCCCCCATTGAGGGGATAGTATTCGAATCCCTCCCCGCCAAAAACGAAACGCGTCCGATTGGGCGCGTTTTTCGTTCCGCCGAGCGCCCCCATTGAGGGGATGGTATCCGAATCCCTCCCTCTCCGCCAGAATAGAGACCCTAAAGGTTTCCAAAACCTTTAGGGTCTTTGATATTCAGGATGCCGTTGCAGGTATCGCGTCACAAACCAGCACAGCGACTTGATTCTCAAGCCGTTCCCGCGCGCATATTCCAACCCCGCCTTGACGAGTTTCGAGCCGACGCCCTGTCCCTCCAGTTCGGGCGGCACGCCTGTGTGCGTGAAGAGGATTGTTTCTTTGTGAAGGGTGTAGGTCAGTTCGGCGATATGACCGTTCACACGAATCTCGAACCGCCCCTGTTCGGGGAGGTGCTGTACCGGCAATTCATCCAGGTTGACTTTCATTCTCGCCCTCTGCCTCTTGCCACCACCGCGATGAATTCCATGATGATCTTGAGCGCGGCGAAGACTGTGGACTCAGACGGGTCGAGCGGCGGCGCGACCTCGACCACGTCCAGGCCGACGAGGGGGAGTCCCTGCATGGCTTGGATCAGGGTCAGGACCTCGCGGCTGGTGAGGCCGCCGAATTCGGGGATTCCCGTACCCGGCGCGGCGGATGGATCGAGGCAGTCAATATCCAGCGAGATGTGGACCGCGTCACAGCGCGAGAGGATTCGATGCACATCGGCCGCGACGGATTTCATGCCCAGTTCGGCTACGTCGGCGGCGGTGAATACGTGCAGGCCGCCGTTCTCGATCAGGTTGATTTCCTGATCCTCCCACGAGCGCAGGCCGACCATGCAGATATCCTCGGCGTGGATTCCAAATTCGATGCCGCGCCGCAGGACACAGGCGTGCGAAAGGCGCGAGGCGTCGAACTCGTCGCACAGGTCGGGATGTGCGTCCACCCACAGCACACCAAGACGTTTCCCCGCGTATCGTTCGCGCTGACCCTGGAAGATGGGGATGGTCACCGAGTGGTCGCCGCCGAGCAGGATGGGGAGGTTCGGGAGTCCCGCCACTTTTTGGGCGACCAGCCCAAAGTCCGATTCGGGACGCGAGATGGGAATGTCGCCCAGGTCGCAGACGGTCATCCCCGCCAGCCGCGTCCTGTCTTCGCTGAACGGGGTCACGTGCCGCGACCAGAAGCGGATGCGTTCGGGCGCGAGCGCCGCGCCCTTGCGCGCGCTGGCCAGCCCGTCGAACGGGATGCCGAGGATGCTGAAATCGGTCTGCTCGGGCGGGAGGCCGGGACGATGCAGGTCGCCCCACAGGCCGTGTGTGCCTTCGATGGTCATGAAGGGCTCCTTCGGTTTGCCCCCATTGTACTACCCTGCCCCTGCAGGAATCGGACATTGACCCGCCCCAACTTTGCTTTTACAATACCTTTTATGATGGAACTTTGTTGTTCCCCGGCCGGGTTCTTCCGGCCCGACCACGACCCTCCGCGGCGTCCATGCGCGTCACCTTTAGCGTTCCTTAATCCCACCTCCGGAGGATAAAATGCCGACTCCCTTCGTATCGAAACGGGCAGCGGTCTATGCCGACGTGCCCGATGAAAAGTGGAATGACTGGCGCTGGCAATTGAGCCACCGCCTGAATACTGCGGAAGAGATCGAAAAGGTCTTCCCGCTCACCGATTCCGAGCGCAAGGCGCTTCAGACGCAGGGCCTGTTCCGCGTGGACGTGACGCCCTACTTTATATCCCTGATAGACCCGAACGATCCCGACGACCCGACCCGCAAGCAGATCATCCCGCGCGCCGAGGAGATGCAGTCCTTCACTGCCATGATGGAAGACTCGCTGGCGGAGGACCGCCACTCTCCCGTGCCGGGGCTGGTCCACCGTTACCCGGACCGGGTGCTCATGCTGGTGACGACCCAGTGCGCGTCGTACTGCCGCTACTGCACGCGCTCGCGCATCGTGGGCGATCCCGGCCAGACGTTCTCGCGCGCCGAGTTCGAGATGCAGATCGAATATCTCAAACGCACGCCGCAGGTGCGCGACGTCCTGCTCTCCGGCGGCGACCCGCTGGTGCTGGCTCCCAAGATTCTGGAAGAGATTCTCAGCCGCCTGCGCGAGATTCCGCACATCGAGATCGTGCGCATCGGTTCGCGCGTGCCGGTCTTCATGCCCATGCGCGTCACGCAGGAACTGTGCGACATGCTCGCCAAATACCATCCGCTGTGGATGAACATCCATGTCAACCACTCGAACGAGATCACGAAGGAACTCGAAGAGGCCTGCGACCGTCTGACGCGGGCGGGTATCCCGCTGGGCAACCAGTCGGTCCTGCTGGCCGGCATCAACGACAACGTTCACGTCCAGCGCAAACTGGTGCAGGACCTGGTGCGCATCCGCGTCCGCCCGTACTACCTCTACCAGTGCGACCTGGTGGAGGGCGCCGGTCACTTCCGCACGCCAGTGGCCAAAGGCATCGAGATCATGGAAGGCCTGCGCGGACATACCTCCGGCTACGCGGTCCCGCTATACATCATCGACGCGCCGGGCGGCGGCGGCAAGATTCCCGTCATGCCGAACTATCTGTTGAGCATGTCCGACCACAAGGTCGTCCTGCGCAATTACGAAGGCTACGTGACCACCTACGAGGAACCGACCGATTACCTTCCCGGCGACGCGGCGAAGTTCAAGGGCGAAAGGCGCCCGGAGCCCGGCCAGGCCGGCATCCATGGCCTGCTCGACGGCGAGCAGATGTTCATCAAGCCGGAGGGCTTCGACGAAATCCACAACCGCCAGGGGATTCAACATCGCCTGAAAGACGAGAAGAAGTGGCAGCCGCTGGGAATCGGCCCGGGCGAGGAGAAGTGACCTGTGGGTTTGCTGGATGGGGCGTCCCGTTCAGCAGGTGAACAACTAGACGAAGGAGAGTGATATGTTTTCGAAAATAACCCGATCGGTTTTTGTCCTTGCGGCGCTGACTCTGATACTGGTGGCCTGCGCGCCCGGCCAGCCGACCCAAAGCCCGGAGGAGGTCCAATCCCAGATCGAGACCTCGGTCGCGATGACGGTCGAGGCGGGCAACGCGGCGACGGCCGCGGCCGAAGCGGCCTTCACGCCTACACTGACGTCGACGCCTGAGGCCACGAACACGCCGTTCATCCTTCCCACCGCGCCGTTGCTGGCCTCGCCCACGCCGTTTGTGATCGTACCCAGCGGGGGCGGAGGAGGCGGCGGTGGAGGTGGCGGAGGCGGTTCGAGTTCGTATTCCTGTACCGTCGTGTCTGAAAAGCCCTACGATGGAGCCGAATTCAAGCCCGGCGATTCCTTCGACAAATACTGGACCATCAAGAACACCGGTACCGTCACCTGGGACGCAACCTGGGATTTCGAGTACATCGACGGCACGGACATGTCGCCTACGGCCGATACGACACTCGGCCAGGATGTCAAGCCGGGCGAAACCATCACATTGATGATCGAAGTGATCGCTCCCGATGTGACGAAGAAAGAAGGGAGTAAGATTTTTGTCATGACCTGGTCGCTCAATCACGGCACCCACTTCTGCACCCCCTACGTCGCCATCCGCGTGATCTACCCGCCCGGGCAGAATTAACCGGGTGATGGGAAGCATTTGCCTCCGGGGAGGTGGAAAATGAGACCCTTGCGGTTTCGCCCGTTCCTTGGGGTTCTCGTTGTCGCGTTTACCCTGGCGTGTGCGCCGACCCTGCCTTTGACGGCGCCTCTTCCCACGCAGGGACCCGGCTCGGTGGAGACGATCATCGCCTTGACCGCCAACGCGGCCGCATCCCAGACCGCCGTCTTCCTGCCGTCTGCCACACCCACAGCCAGTGAGACGCCCACGCCGAGCCGTACACCGACGGAAACGCCCACACCGACTGTCACGGTCATATTCAGGCTGCCCACTTTCACTTTCACCCCCGAGCCGACCAGCATTATCGAGTTCAGTTCGGGTGAAGATTACGACTGCGACCTTACGGCGCAGAGTCCCGCCAATGGCACGATTATGTCCCCCAACCTGGACTTCGATGCAAAGTGGACCGTCAAGAATACCGGCGACAAGGCCTGGGATCGCAACAGCATAGACTATATCTATGTCAGCGGGGACAAGATGCACAAAAAGAAGGCGTACGACCTGCCGATCACCGTGGCGACAGGGGATGGCGTTACGCTGACCGTGGACATGGCTGCCCCGGGCGCCGCCGGCACTTACACAACCAAATGGGGCCTGCAGAAAGGCAGTGTCTTCTGCACGTTCAGCCTGACAATCGAGGTCAGGTGAGCGCCTGACGGCACGTTGAATCAAATCGGGCGGACACAGGTCCGCCCGATTGTGTTAAGTCGAGGCCCTACGAGGCCGGTGGAATCTGCTCGTTGCTGACCGGCGCCTCGGGCTTCTTGCGCAATGTGACAAAGCCGACGACAACCGGCACAATGATGAAGATGACGGACAGGCAGAGAAAGACATAACCGAATGTGGGCGGCATTTGCTGGACGGTGTCTCCAATCGTGATGGTTCCGTTGCCGGTGACGGCGCCGAATCCCATGATGCAGGCGAACAGCGCGCAACAACTGCACAACAGGGCCGTGACGATGGTAATGATCATACCGGTGTTTCTGTTCATCTCGTATTCTCCTCTGGCGAAGTGATTTGGCCAAGTATACCGGCGGCTGTCGTGAAGCGCAATAAGCGGCTGCGCCCCATTCGTACTGTCAACTCCGCAACTTTGCGCCGACTTCCTGCTCGAGGCGTTTGACGATCTTGTTGCGAATCGCGGCGGCCTCTGCATCGGTCAGGGTTTTGTCGGGGGCCTGGTACGTCAGACTGTAGGCCAGCGACTTTTTACCCAGGCCGATTTGATCCCCGCGATAAACGTCGAACAGGCGGACGTTCGCGACGGCCTTTCCGCCCGTCTGCTGGATGAGGCCTTCGACGCGCTCCGCCGCCACTGACTCGTCCACGATGACGGCGATGTCTTCGTAGACGGGCGGGAATTCTGGGACAGGCGTGATCTCGTACGACGGCGGCGCCTCGCGCAGCGCGTCCAGGTCGAATTCCGCGACGAGGACGGACGCGTCGCCGAGTTCGTATTTTTGCTTGACCAGCGGATGCAGTTCGCCGAACACGCCGACGATTTTGTCGTTGACTTTCACTTCGGCGGCTTTGCCCGGGTGCAAATAGTTAACGGAATCGGTTGCAGAATAGGAAACGCCCGCGTAACGGAGGCTGCTCAAAAGGAGTTCGATGCGTCCCTTCATGTCGTAGAAGTCGAGGGCGGGCGAGTCCTTCACATCCCATGCGGTCGCCGTTCGCAGGCCGGTCATCACCAGCGCGAGTCTGCGCGGTTCGTTCGGGAGGCCTCGCTCTGAGCCTGTCGAAGAGCCGTTTTTGTTCGGCTCGAAAATGGGACCGATCTCGAACACGGCAAGCGACTCGGCGCGTGCATTCCTCTCGGCGGACTCGAGCACGGAGGCGAGCAGGCTTCGGCGCAGGACGCGCCGTTCGGGCGTGATGGGATTGGCAAGCGTCACGTAATCCGTATGCGCGGCGAGACGACTCTCGCGTTCGGGCGAGGTCATGCGGTAAGTGACGATCTCCTGCAGGCCGAGGCTGACCAGGATGTCGCGCACGCGCTCCTCCCATTCGTGGACGGGGTTGCCGATCTGCGGCGGGAGCGTATCGGACATGCGCGTTTCGGGGATGTTGTCGTAGCCGTAACCGCGCGCGATCTCTTCGAGCACGTCCGCCAGGCCGACGACGCCCTCGCCGATGTCGAGGCGGTGCGGCGGCGTTTTGGCTTTGACCGCGTTCTTCTCGACCGTGCATTTGAATTCGAGCCGCGTGAGCAGTTCGGCGATCTGCTTCGCGGTGAGTTCGATGCCGAGCAGACGCTTCACGTCCTTCGGCGTGACGGTGATGGTCGGGTCTTTGGGCTTGAGCGGATAGTTATCCACCAGCCCGGGCGCGACCTTGCCCCCCGACCACTGGGCCATGAGTTGCAGGCCGCGTTTGACTCCCTGCTCGGCCAGCGCGGGATGGACTCCACGGGAGAATCGGAACGAGGCCTCGGAGGGGAGGTTGTGCTGTTTGGCGGTGCGGCGGATATTGATGAAGTTCCACGCCGCGCCCTCGAGCAGGATGTTGCGCGTCTTTTCCGTGACCTCGGACTCGGCGCCGCCCATCACGCCCGCGATGGACAGAGAGCCTTTCTCGTCGCAAACCAGGACGTTCATGGATGAAAGCGTGCGCTCCACGCCGTCGAGCGTGGTAAGTTTTTCACCGTCCCGCGCGGCGCGGGTGATGATCTTGACTTGCTTCTTCCCCGCGCGTTCTTTCAGCACATCGTAATCGAAGGCGTGCAGGGGCTCGCCGAGATCGAGCATGGCGTAGTTGGTGGCGTCCACGATGTTGTTGATGGGACGCATCCCCGCCAGCCGCAGGCGGCGCTGGATTTGGTACGGGCTGGGTTTGATTTCCACATCGCGGATCAAGCCGAGCACAAAACGCGGATTGAGTTCGGGGTCGGTGATCTCGATGGAGATCGACTCCTCAACAGAATCGCCTTCCGTTTTGAGTTTGATGGCGGGCTTCCTGAGTTCGCGGCCTGTCAGCGCGGCGAGTTCGCGCGCCACGCCGATGACGTTGGCGTTGCGCGCCATGTTGGGCACGATGCTGATGTCCAGCACCGCGTCGCCCATGTAATCGGCCAGGGACATTCCGACGGGCGCGTCGTCGTCCAGCAGAATGATGCCCTCGTGTTCGTCGGAGATTCCCAGTTCCTTCTCCGAGCAGACCATCGAATACGACTCGACGCCGCGGATCTTCGTCCGCTTGAGGGTCATCAACTGTAAGCCTTCGGCGTGACCGTCATAGAGCGTCGCGCCTTCTTTGGCGTACGCGGCTTTGATCGGCCTGGGGAGTCTGCCTGTGCCCTTCAAGTGGAATATGTTTGGCGCTCCGGTGAGGACCGTCTGTTGCTCCCTGCCGTCGAACAGATCGAGCAGGGTCAGTCGGTCCGCGTTGGGATGCGGCAGGACCTCGCGGATCTCGGCCACAACGAGTTTCTCCCTGTCCCACGAAATGCCGCTGGTCTTGAATTCGTGCCGTTCGCTGGAGTGCATCCCGCTTGCGGCTGAGTCGGGCATCGGCAGGCCGACGTATTTGATCTCGTCCACTTCGAGGCCGGCGAGGGTCAACTTGCGCGCGATATCTTCGACGGTCAGGCCGTCGAGGTCAATGTAATCTTTCAGCCAGGAAATAGGAATTTTCATATTGGCTTTTCCTACTTTCCCTCACCCCTTGCCCCTCTCCCTAAGGGAGAGGGGGTGGGGTGAGGGAAAACTAGAACTGCTCCAAAAACCTGAGGTCGTTTCCCCAGAAATATCGAATATCGTCAATTCTGTACCTCAGCATCAACTGGCGCTCCGGGCCCATGCCCCAGGCATAGCCCGAATAGCGCGTGGGATCGTACCCGCCGTTCTGCAACACGACGGGATGCACCATGCCGCAGCCGAGGATTTCCAGCCAGCCCGAATTCTTGCAGACCGCGCATCCCCTGCCGCCGCAGACGAAACATTCCACATCCATTTCGGCGGACGGTTCCGTGAACGGGAAGTACGAGGCGCGGAAACGCGTGCGCGCAGTCTGCCCGAACATGCGGTGCGCGAAATCAACCAGCGTACCTTTCAGGTCCGCGAAAGTGATGTTCTCGCCGACCACCAGTCCCTCCACCTGGTTGAATTGAATCTCCGAGCGCGCCGTGATCTGCTCGTAACGGAAGCACATGCCCGGCAGGGCGATGCGGATCGGCGGCGGGTTATCGGGATCCATTGCGGCGTACTCGCGCATGGCGTGGATCTGTCCCGGCGAAGTGTGCGTGCGGAGCAGGATCGGATTCTCGCCGCGGCCCTCCGCCTCCACGTAGAACGAGTCCTGCATCTCGCGCGCGGGGTGATGCGGCGGGAAGTTCAGCAGTTGGAAGTTCATTTCATCGGTCTCGACCTCGCGCGAGGTGTAGACCTGGAATCCCATCTCGGCGAGAATATCCAGCACGCGGCGCAACTGTTGCGTGGACGGATGCAGACGCCCAAGATGGACTTCGCGTCCAGGCAGGGTCACGTCCAATGCTTCCTCTTCGAGGGACTTCGCCAGCGCGGCGGCTTTGACCGCCTCGGCGCGTTCCGCCAGCGCGAATTCGAGCGCCGTCTTCACGCGGTTCGCCGCGGACCCGACGGCCGGGCGCTCCTCCTTCGAGAGCGTCCCCAGCCCGGCGAAGACCTGCATCAGCGGCGAACTGCGTCCCAGGTGCGCGGTCTTCCAGGCTTGGAGCGACTCCTCAGTCGAGATCGAAGCGAGTGCCTCCCGCGCGGATTTTTCGATATCGTTCAGGTGATCCAACATACAACCTCCAAGATCATTTCATGCTGACAATCGTCAATATAATCAAAAACAGCGATACAAACAACCTCGCCGCGTGATGAACGGGATTGATCTTCCCGAACATCTTATATCCATTGTTGATCGCGATGACGTGAATGCCGATCAGTCCAACCAACAGTATCCAAAGCGCGTACTCTGAGCCGAGCAGAATGAGCACCGCGGACGCGAACACAACCAATCCAAACAAAACCATTCCCCACGCCGCCCAGGTTTGTATGCTTCGGACTTTCAATTGTCCGATCCCTGCAAACGCGGTCAAGGCGCCGTAAGCCGTGCACAGGATCGCGGCGATCCACGAAATAATCTCGTTCATGCCTGCCTCCCAAAGCAAAACTCCCGTCCACGCATGGGACGGGAGGGAGTTCCCGCGGTACCACCCAAATTAATCGCTCGTGCGATTCGCTTTGCGCCGACCAACATCGGCTCTCCTTCTAACGTCGGAGTCACGGTTCGGACTACTTGTACCGCAAGATTTATCTTGCAACATGAATGTTGCGGTACGTTCCCCCGAACGGCTCGAGAGGGAACTTCGACTGGTTTCGACCGGGCGCAGGTTTCAGCCTTGCCTTGCGCCTCTCTGGCGGCTTTCACCGGTCTACTTTCCTCTGTCGCTGCCTTTTGATTGGCTCGCCTGTTGGACTTATTATCTGCAAAACATATTTAGTGTCAAGGGCTGGTTTTCAGCGGATGCCGCTGTCGTACGTCACGACAATGTGAGTGAACTGTCCGGGTAAGACCGTGAAGGCCTGCTCCGCGGCGAATGGAAGAGGCATTCCCTCGGGACTTTCAGGATGCAGGATGTATTCGCCCGGGGCGAGCGCGACTCGGAATCGGCCTTCCTCGTCGGATTGGAACCCCGTCACTTTTTGACCATTGAGGCTGTTGACTGTTAAAACGGCCTGATACGGCTGGTCGGGACATTCCGTTCCCGCCTGTACGACGGGACAAGTCGGTCCAATAAAGACCTGTCCTTCGATGCCGCTGTCGGTCGGCGTGGGCGCGGTCCACGGCGCGCAGGCGGTGAGGAGAAAAACGAGCAGGGAGAGGAGAATTCTAAATGCTCTGTTGCAAACACCTCTAATACTGTCACTGCGAGCGTAGCGAAGCAGTCTCCTGGCCTGCAGGGGGATTGCTTCGCCGCCTGCGTCGGCTCGCAATGACATGTCTGCAACAGAGCAAATTCTAAACATCATGACTCCTTTTCCTCCAAAGACTCTCCGCCGGGGAAATATGTTCCTTATGGAATCAATGTGCCGCTTTCTGTCGGTGTGACGCCGGGGACGGGGGTCGCGAGAGGCACATCGGTCGGGATGAAAGCCGGGTCGCCGTCCCAGGGCAGGTAACCGATGAAGGCCTTGATGTCGAAATTGCTTTGCACTTCCCAGCGTTGCAGGAAGAAAAGGTTTCCCTTGCCCTGTTCGGTGGTGTAACCCAGTCCCATGGCGGCGATGTAGCCCGCAAAACGGACGTAATCCACGGTTGCACTGCCCGCTTTTCCAAATGGATAGGCAAACGTCTTGACAGGCACACCGAGCAGGGACTCCAGTTGTTCCTTCGATTCGACGATCTCGGCGCGCTGGTTATCGGGCACCTGGACCAGGTCGGTGTGGTTCATGCTGTGACTGCCGATCTCCCAGCCCGCGGCGGCCATCTCCTGCACCTGTTCAACCGAGATGTAGTTCGGCTGGCCGACGAAGTTGCTGACCAGATAGAACACGCCCTTGAAGCCGTACTTTTCCATGATGGGGAAGGCGTTCTCGTACACGTCCACGTCGCCGTCGTCGAAGGTGATGAGGATGGGGCGCGGCGGCAGGTCCGCGCCTTCGGTGATGGCCTTGACCAGCAATTCGGTGGTGATGGTCTCGTAGCCCCAGTCGTGGAGCAGTTTCATCTGTTGCTCGAAGCGTTCGGGCGGGACGCGGTAGCGGCTGAAATAGTCGGTGGCCTGGATGTGGTGGTAGAGCAGAATCGGAACGGTGACCAGCCCGGGTCCCTGCGCGACGCGCGTCGAAGTGGGCGTCGGCTGGGGGGTGAGGGTCGGGGTGGGGGTGAAGGTCGGGGTAACGGTGGCAGTCTCGGTCGGGGGAAGAGACGGCACGACTTCCAGCGGGTGAGAAGTCGGAGTGGGAGTCGAGGTCGTGAATCCGTTGCATCCACTGAGGAGCAGGCTCAGGGTCAGGAAGAGAAGCGGGAGTTTTGTCTTCATAGGAATCGGCGCATTGTACCGCAAATCTTTAAACATAAAGGACACGAAGGCGACAAAGGGGGAAAGACTCTCGATTTTACGGTCTTCCTTCCTTCGTTTCCTTTGTGCCCCTTTGTGTTAAAACGCGCATTTAGCGATTCATTTCCCAAATGATGCGCAGGCCGTCGAGTGTGAGCCAGGGCGCGATGATCTGGATGATGTCGGTTTCCTTCGCGATAATCTCGGCGAGACCGCCCGTGGCGATGACCTTCATGTCCTTGCCGAGTTCGGCGCGAAAGCGCGCGACCATGCCTTCGACCATCGAAACGTAGCCAAATAAAAGTCCCGATTGCATGGCGTGGACGGTATTGCGGCCAATGACCGAGGGCGGGCGCTGAATGTCGACGCGGGCAAGTTTGGCTGTGTGGGTGAAGAGCGCGTCGGCAGCGAGGTGGATGCCCGCGGTGATGGCGCCGCCGAGATATTGACCGTCGGCGGTGACGGCGTTGAAGGTGGTGGCGGTGCCGAAGTCAATCACGCAGGCGGGACCGCCGTACAGCGTATGCACGGCGACCGCGTCGGCTACGCGGTCCGCGCCGACCGCGCGCGGATCCTCGTAGCGGATCTTGATTCCCGTTTTGACGCCGGCGTCCACGATGAGTGGTTCGCATTTGAGATATTCGCGGCACGCTTGCGCGATGCGCGTCGTCAACGGCGGGACGACCGAGGCGAGGCAGATTCCTGTCAGATCGGCGGGCGTCTTGCCGACGTGAGTCAGCAGGCCGAGCAGTTGCAGTCCGTACTCGTCGGGCATGCGCGCGTCTTCGGTGGCTAATCGCCAATGATGAACGAGGGTCTCGCCTTCGTAGAGGCCGATGGTCAGGTTGGTGTTGCCGAGGTCAATGGTGAGGAGCATAAGATAAGTATACACGTAGACAGGTACACATGTAAACAGGTTCGGGGGCTTTGTAGCCGGAAGGGTTTTGTAACAACCAAATGACTTTTATGAGGACGCCAGAGTTGACAGTATTATATGTTAATAGTAACATATGATGCGTAACAGAAGCCTTGCGGAGGTCCCCCATGTCCATCAAATACGTTGTTTTGGGATACTTGAGCTGGAAGTCAATGACTGGCTATGATATCAAAAAGATCATCGCCGATTCCGAAACTCTTCCGTGGACGGCGAACAACAACCAAATCTATCATGCCTTGGTCGAATTGCACAAAGACGGATGGGTCACCAAGACCATCGAGGATCAAGTCGGCGCGCCTGACCGTCACGTGTACACCGTCACGGACGCAGGGATTCAGGCGCTGGGAGAATGGGTCAAGAGTGAGCCAGAACCGCCGCAGATCAAAAAGCCGTTCCTCAACCAACTCATGTGGGCGGACAGCCTTAGCGCGCAGGAGATGGATGAGATTCTCGAAGCCTATCTGAACGCCGTCGGTGAAAAACTGTTCTTCCTGCGCGTGCAGGCGGATGAACGGCCGAACATGCCCGAGCGGACGCCGCGCGAAAAATACCTGTGGGACATGATCTACAAGAATTGGATCAATCAATTCGAACTCGAACTGAGTTGGATCCGTCAAATGCGCCAGGAGTTGCAGGAGATGGAAGCGGCGCGCAAGTGGTGACCAACGGATTGCTCACCTGCACTGCACCAAACGCAGTGCGGTGCAAGTGTCGCGAAGCGGATTAGCGGATAACGCGCCCCGAATCCGTTTATCCGCTTCCCATCCGCTGGTCACTCCGCAACCAAAGCCATCCGAAGCCGCGCAGACTTCGGAGGTCTTGATATTGCTTGCTTGTCTTAAAAATCTGCTTGGACGGTGGTCATCAATTCAATCCAAATGATACAATAAATAGGACATCTTGGCAGAATTGCAAAATGAACAAGAAGATCATTTCATTCATATTGCTCCTAATTGGTACAGCATTACTTCTTACTGCTGTACAGTATTTGGTTGTTGAGCCAAATGCCTTTAAAGGAAATGGGGATTTGTTTGTTACTTTTCTCAAAATAATGCAGGGAATATTTGGTCTGGCTGTAGATATTCTCGGGTTAATTCCCTTCTTCAAAAAGGAACCGCCAGCACTTTCAGTTGTTCCTGACACAGCAAAGTTAAGTTTGGATTTGCCCTTAATAGGTCGAGATGAAGATTTGGATTGGCTTCAAAATAATAACGGAGACAGAGTGCTTATTGGTCAACCTGGCTCAGGCAAAACTTTTTTACTGTACCAATTCGCCAAACACGGGGAAGGTTTATTCGTCAACGTTTTCGATTTGGATAAAGTCATAAGTGAACACAAAAGAAAAAAGCCTAAAACAATAATCGTTGATGATGCACAAGCGCATTTAGAATTCATCCGCGGGCTAATAAATTATCGTAAACGAAAATCCGCTAAATTTGACATTTTGGCAAGTTGCTGGCCAAGCCATGAAGCGGATGTGAAGAATATCCTAAATATTCCCACGTCGAATTCTCATTTCCTCAATCTTCTTACATTGGATCAGCTTGTAGATGTTGTTAAGGCAGCTGCAGTAGGTTGGCGACTCTCAGATGCACTTATCCAAGAAATTGTAGTTCAATCTGTTGGCAGGCCTGGACTCACTGTTGCATTGACCGATTTGTGCTTAAAAGATGGTGGGGTTCAGGATGTCGTATTGGGCGATGCTCTGGCAAGGTGGGTTATGAGCACCTTGTTGCCTACAACTAACAGCGTAGACACTGGCTCAATTCTTGCAGGCTTTGCTGTTGGCGGAAATGCTGGAATGCCTTTGAACGTTGTTGCGAAAATTTTAGAGTTAAACCCGTTCAAGGTGCAATCAATAATAAGCAATCTGGTAGGTGGTCTAATATTTGACAATACGCCTAACCTTGCAGTGTATCCACCCGCGCTAAGACATTCTCTCGTTCGTGATTATTTCTTTCGCGGTGCTGTCTCAATTCCGATAGAAGAGTTTCTTGCCAATGCACCATCATTGCACGAAGTTGTGGAAACTCTCCTTGGAGGAAGAAGGCGAGGCGCAAATATCCCGCAGAGTTTTCTCTTGGAAATGTTAGAAAAGTCCAACTCAGTAGATTTATGGGAAAATTTTGCGTATCTCGGCGAACAAGAAGCAAATTGGGTTTTGTCAAACAAACATCAACTCCTAATTGCTATTGCACGTCCAATTTTGATAAATTCTCCTGAAAAGGGAATTCCTCTGCTATTAAGCGCAGCAGTAGGCGACGAAAGAGAATTGCATTCATCAACTAATCATCCAGTCCGCATTATTCAAGATTGGGTTTTCGAAGCAGATTCTGGAAACGGTCAAGCTGTTCAACGAAGGAAAATTTTATTGGTGTCTATTATTGAATGGATGAAAATTGCCGATGATCAAAAACCCGGCATTCGTGCCCTGCAAATTGTTATGACTCCAGAATTCACTATTACATCAACTAGCCCTGGAAGCGGGAATACTGTGGCCTGGCGATCTGGACATTTAACTCTACTAGAAGTTGATGCCCTTAAGGAACTCTGGCTAGATATTCTTTCCATTATTACAAAAACATCCATTCAAGATTGGTCACCTATTCGTCAAACAATCGAGACATGGGCATATCCTGGACGAATAGGCAAAGTTTCGCCAGAAGTTTACGAAAGCATGAAAGTTTTCGCCCGCCAAATGATTTTAGACATGTTACCAACAATCTCAAAGCACGCTGGACTTCTTCACTGGGCAAATCGTTTAACCCATGAGGCAGATTTATCGATTGAAGTGCCCGTGAATTCAATCTTCGAGACCCTTTATCCAAACGTGGATCTTGTCAATTTTCACCAAAATCCAACTGAACAATTGAAATCAGTGACACAGTTGGCGCAGTTGTGGAATACCAGAAGGCCGAACGAGGCAATGAAAGAACTACTTCAAATAGAAAAAGAAGCCCAACTGGCTGGATACGTTTGGCCTCGGCTAACACCTTCATTCTGTTTTGAACTTTCCAAAATTATAGATAAGCCAGACGAATGGATAGAGGCAGGAATCAGAGCGGAGGTTGCAGGTGATCTTGTAATGCCCTTCTTGAAGAGCGTGATTGAAAACAGAAAGCGAGGTTGGATCGGCAAAACCCAGCAATGGTTATGCCAACCCAACCTGAAGCCATACATTGTCCAATTGGTTTTAACTACCCCCAAAATGCCAAAGAAACTTTTGGATGAAGTTTATTCGAATTTGGACAAAATGGAGGGATTGATTGATGTCTTATGTTTGCGTGGAGAAATACCTGAGGAGCGAGTTTTGAGGCTTCTGAATCATGAGAAACCTGAAATTGCTCTTGCTGCTGCTAAAGGTGAGTGGGAGCGAGATCCTATGAAACAGGTTAGCAAGGGTCTAGAAAAGCAATGGGAATATGTAGTAGGGTCTTATGCTAAATCGGAAAAGCCAGCGCCTTGATTTGCAGGAAGGCCGGCTTACCGAGCAATCGGTTGATGTAAATGCACAGCGTATGTGCAGCCAGTTTGGTGTAGAGGCGAGTGCATAAG
>JBFMCC010000022.1:0-81103 GCA_040754535.1 Chloroflexota bacterium | reverse complement strand
TTCAATATCGGCTGGTTCGTCTTTTTACGTTTGACCCATCTTTAGGCAAAGGAGGTGCCCGTTTCGGTAACATTTTCTTTTGAGTGAACGATTGATCTCCGGTAACATTATCATTTGGCTTGACACGTGGGCGGATTCATATGCACCGCCGCGGCCGTTTCTTCCCATCCGCGGTGCTATAATCATTTCAGGTCTCCAGTCCCTTTTCCGCGTACCGACGGATGCGGAAGCCGCCGCCTCTGTTTTGCAACGAACACATGGCTATCAATCTTCAACGTATCGCCGACAGCCGCTTCGGTGTGAGAGTGGTTTCATTCATCGGACGGACCATTCCGCCCTCGATTGGTTACCGGATTGCCGATTTCATGGCGGGGTGGCTCGCGACCCGCCGCCAATCGAAACTAATCCAGGCGGTCAGGCTCAATCAGTGGGTGATTCGAGGGGCAGATTCGGACAGGGAGGCGCTGGATCGAGCCGTGCGCGCCGCGCTCACGAACACCGCGCGATCACTCTACAACCTGTATCATTACATCAATAACCCCGCCGCGATCCAGGAACTGGTGGTTTTGAACCCGGTCGCGCGCGGACTGGTGGAGCGGCCAGAATTCAGTGACCGCGGCCTGGTGCTGGTGGGACTGCACTTGAGCAACTTCGATCTCGTCCTGCAAGCCATGTGCACCCAAGGGTTGAAACCTCTCGTGCTCACCATCCCCGACCCGCAGGGCGGACGGCGCGCGGAGTATGAAAGGCGCAAAAAGACCGGCATTAATTTAGTCCCGGCCTCCATGAGCGCCATGCGGCAGGCAGTGAAATACCTCGAACGAGGCGGCATGGTATTGACCGGCGCGGATCGCCCGGTCGTTGACCCGAAGACCCGCCCCGCATTTTTCGGGCGGCCCTCCTCCCTGCCCACACATCATATTCACCTTGCGATGAAAGCCGGTGTACCGGTCATGCTCATCGCGGCAGGGACGGGAGTGGATGGGCGTTACCACGTATCCACGTCCGAGCCGATTGAAATGGAATCCGATTCAGAGCACGAGAAGGTCATTGTGCGGAACGCGGAACGGGTCCTGAAAGAAGCGGAGAAGTTCATCCTGCAGGCGCCGGAGCAGTGGAGCATGCCCCTGCCGGTCTGGCCGGACCTCGCGGACCGTGTCCCGACATAGGGCAGACCGAACGTCCCGGTCCGGGGTTGTCATGAATAGGAGATTAACATGGCAGGCATAGAAAAGCACAAGCGAGTGAACGATATTTTGCTGGGACCGCTGGAACGGCCCGCCCTGCAATGGCTTTCGGCGCACATGCCTGCATGGGTCACGCCCGATGTTTGCACCGCCATCGGCGTGCTGGGCGCGCTTGTCACTTCGCTCGGCTATATCCTGAGCAACAACGACGGGAATTTTCTCTGGCTGGCCTCGTTTGGATTTGTGGTGAACTGGTTCGGCGACAGCCTGGATGGAACGCTGGCGCGTTACCGTCACATCGAGCGGCCCAGGTTCGGATTTTTTATCGACCACACGACCGACGCGTTCTGCCAGGCCATGATCTTTCTCGGTCTGGGCCTGTCGCCCTACGTCGCTTTCAACGTTGCCAGCGTGGCGCTGATCGGATACCTGATGCTGGCGACTCTCGCCTACATCCGCACCTGCGTGGTCGGCGAGTTCAAGATTTCCTATGGAAAACTGGGGCCGACGGAAATCCGCGTGCTCGCGATCTTGCTCAACATATCCATGTATTTCTTTGGGCCGAGGCCAATCGAGTGGAAGGTCGCGAACAATCTCGTCGCGTTCAGCGTTTACGACATCTTCGTCTCGATTATCGCTTTGCTTTTGTTCAGTTTCTTCTTCAATACCGCGTGGATACAGGGAAGGGAACTGGCAAAACTTGGAGAGTAGTTGACATCCCAAAATGAACATTCAACGTAAGCGCGCCCGCGAGTTGGGAATCGCTCCCGGCATCTTTTCACCGGGGAAATGGAATGCCATCACGGACGTAGCCGGGCTTCGAGTCGGGCACGTGACCTTGATCGAGGGGGACGACGTCCGCACGGGCGTGACCGCCGTCCTCCCGCATGACGGGAACGTGTATCAGGACAGGGTCCCGGCGGGGATCGCGGTCGGCAACGGATTCGGCAAGTTGATGGGATACACACAGGTCGAGGAACTCGGAGAGATCGAGACGCCCATCCTTTTGACAAACACGCTCGCCGTCCCGCGCGCCGCGGAGGCGCTCATCGAATGGACCCTCGCCCAGGCGGGCAACGAAGGAGTGCGAAGTGTGAATCCCGTTGTGGGCGAGACCAATGACGGGGTGTTGAATAACATCCGCAAAATTGCTGTTGCGAAAGAACACGTAATTCAGGCGATTGAAAACGCCGCATCGGGACCGGTCGCGGAAGGGAATGTCGGCGCGGGCACGGGGACGGTCTGCTTCGGCTGGAAAGGCGGCATCGGTACCAGTTCGCGAACGTTACCCAGGAGCCTCGGCGGTTACACCGTCGGCGTCCTGGTGCAATCCAATTTTGGGGGCGTCCTGCAAATGAATGGAGTCCCCGTCGGCAAACAACTCGGCCAACACTACCTGAAAGAAGAATTGGCGAATGACTCAGCCGACGGCTCGATCATGATCGTCGCCGCGACCGACGCGCCGTTGTCGGACAGGAATCTCGAGCGTCTCGCCGCGCGCGGACTCGCGGGTCTCGCGCGGACCGGCGCGTCCTTCAGCGACGGGTCGGGGGATTACGTCATCGCGTTCTCCACCGCGGCCGAGGTCCGCCGGACCGAGGAGCGGCGCAGAGGGGTCTGGGCCTATCCCGAATTGTCCAACGCGGGGATGTCGCCGCTGTTCCAGGCCGTCATCGAGGCCGCCGAGGAGGCGATCTACAATTCCCTGTGCATGGCAGAGACGATGACCGGCTGCAATGGGCGAACGATCTTTGCCCTGCCGCTGGAGGGTTTTGTCAAGCGGGCGCCTTGACTTTGGAAAGGCTTAAGGACCGACGGGGAAATCACGTATAATTTCGCTCTGTTATGGGAAACCAAAACCAACTCCACTGGCACAATCGAAAATGGCAAAAGCAGGCACACGAATGGATTCGCGCGCAAGCAAAACGAAACGCCATTCAACTGACCGGCGAGATCGAACAGCCGCACGCCTACGCGTGGTCAACGGTGATGCGCGTCGCATCGAACGAAGGGACGCTGTTCTTCAAAGCCACCGCGGACGAAACCCTCCACGAGATCGCGTTGACCGAAAAACTCGCGGCCTGGTTCCCCGACTGCATGCCCGACCTCGTCGCTTCGGATTCCGCCCGCGGCTGGATGCTGATGCGCGACGGCGGCGAACAACTGCGCGCCTCCATCCGCCCGGCGAAGGACGTCAGGCCGTGGGAGCCGGTCATCACACAGTACGCCAATCTTCAGATTGGCATCGCGGAACACGTAGATGAAATTCTCGCGCTGGGGATTCCCGATCATCGTCTCGCAACCCTGCCCGCGCTTTACAAACAATTGCTCACAGATGAAGAGAGTCTGATGATTGACCAAGAGAAGGGCGTGACCTCCGCCGACTACCAGCGGTTGCAAAATCTCAGACCGCGCTTCGAGCAGATTTGTGCCGACCTCGCCGCGTTCGGGATTCCCGAATCGGTCGACCACGGCGACTTCCACGACGGCAACGTCCTCGTCAAAGACGGACGCATCACTTTCTTCGACTGGGGAGATGCTTCCGTCACCCATCCCTTTGTCTCGCTCCGAACCTTCTTCGTCAGCATGGAGATCGCGCTCGACCTCGAAGATTTCGCCCCTCCCACGCCGGAGATGGTTTCCCTGCGCGATCTCTACCTGGCTCGGTGGGAAGGCTTTGCCAGCAAAGAACAACTGCTGAAGGCATACAATGTTTCGCGCCCCATCGCGTCCATTGTCAAGGCGCTGTCGTGGCACACCACCATCTCCCGCATGGACGATGCGCTCCGCGACGAATACGCGTGGATCGTCCCTGAGGTGCTGCGGGAGTTTATGGTGTACGAGAAGATGTTGGAAGAGTGAGCAAAACAAAAAAGTATTGGAGGGCACCATGACAGACTACGAAGTAATCATCATCGGTTCGGGCGCGGGAGGGTTGACTGCCGCGGTGGCGTTGGCGCGGGCGGGGAAGAGGGTGTTGGTTCTCGAACAGCACGACCGTCCTGGCGGGTGGACTCATTCGTTCACGTTGAACGGGTATCGGTTCAGCCCTGGGGTGCATTACATCGGCGATTTGCAAGAGGGCGGAGGGTTGAGGCGAATCTATGATGGGCTGGATGTTTCGCAGGATTTGGCGTTCATCGAGTTGAATCCCGATGGGTACGATCACATTGTCGTTGGTGAAAAGCAGGTGGATTTTCCCAAAGGCAAAGAGAATCTCATCGAGCGGCTCAAGGAACATTTTCCACATGAGGCGCAGGGGATTGACGGCTACTTCAACGATCTCACGGACATGATCGAAGGTCTGCGGCGGATCGGGAATTTGGCGAATCCGTTGGGGGCGGCGAAGGGCGCGGGGAATGTCTTGAAGTGGATGCGAGCCACAGGCGCGGATTTAATCAACTTGCACGTCAGCGACCCCGTATTGCGCGGCGTGCTGGCGGGTCAATCGGGCGACCACGGGATGCCGCCTTCGCAGGTCAGCGCGTTCATGCACGCGGGAATCACCCATCATTACCTCAATGGCGGATACTACCCGATGGGCGGCGCGTTCACGATTCCGCGCGCGTTCGTTCGGGGGCTGAAACGCTCGGGCGGGCAGATCAGGCTCAAGTCAAGGGTGAAGCGGATTCTGCTTGAGGGGAGGAAAGTCATCGGCGTCGAATTGGAATCGGGAGAAGAGATCCGCGCGGGAGTCGTCATCTCCAATGCCGATCCCGAAGTGACGTTCGGCAAGTTGATCGGGCGCGAAAATTTGTCGTCGAAGTTGCGAAAGAAAATTGACGGCGTGACGTATTCGACGTCGTGCCTGAGTCTGTTTTTTGCGACGGACATGGATCTGCGCGGCGCGGGACTCGACTCGGGCAATATGTGGTACTACGATCACGCGGACGTGGATAAGATTTACGCGGAGGGACTCACGGATGCTTTGCTGAGAGAGGAGACGCCGCCTGGGATGTTCCTGACGGTGACAACGTTGAAAGACCCGTCGGGTTTCGACAGGCTCAACCACCAGCGCACGCGCAGCGGGATGGCGGGACATCATACCTGCGAGTCGTTCGCGTTCGTGAGTTATGAGGGGTTCGAGAAATGGGCGAATACAAAATACGGCGCGCGTCCCGCCGACTACGACGCGATGAAGGAAGACCTGGCGTGGCGGATGGTGCGCGGGCTGGAGAAACGAATCCCTGGGTTGAGCAAGCACATCACGTTTTACAGTCTCGGCACGCCGCTGACGAATGAACATTATCTCAACGCGACGCGCGGCAATTTATACGGCATTGACAAGCGCCCGTCGCAGGTGGGTCCGCTGGGATTCACGCCGCGCACTGAGTTCGAGGGGCTGTTCCTGTGCGGGCAAAGCACGATGAGCCACGGCGTGGCGGGGGTCACGGCTTCGGGAGTGGAGGCGGCGAAGGCGGTGTTGGGTGTTGGAACGAGGGATTTGTTGACGGGGAAGGGGGAGGGGTTGAGGTTGTACTCAACGGATTGGAAAGCGGATAAGCGGATGGAGGAAACGGATGCGGAGGAGGAGAGGATGGAGGGGGAGGTGTGAGGGAAAGGATGAATTGAGAAGGATGAAGGATGAATGAAGAGCGAGGGACTTGGGAAGCGGATGATTTCGCTTCGCGCGCCCCTTCGACACGGCTCAGGGCAGGCGGGGGAGGTTGGTTCGGTTTCGAGGGGGTTGGTTTTGCGCTGTTAGCCCGCACGGGGATGAATCCCCGTGCTATTGGTACGAAGTCCGCTGAAGCGGAGTGGCGGAATCAGCACGCTACTCATCCAATCGAAGTATACTGTAACAAATCATTGAATATTATGCCGAAAACCACTTTACCTAAATCTATTCGAGAACTTGGCGTTGCTTATCAAATCAGGCTTTCAGGTCTCGATGAGCAATTGGATTCCAGCGAAAAGATCTACGCGTCCGCGTTCAAGAAACTTTACTACCATCTTTATTCGAACAGCAATTCAAGTCGGTCGGAAAAAATTATGTCCGACTTGTCCAACTTGCTGTTGTGTAAAATCGTCGCTGAAAGAACCAATGGGCAGGATGTTATTGCAAATTTTTTGAACAAGAATGGCGGCGCCAATGATGTGCTTTTACCGTTGTTGAAAAAGAACTTCCCGCATTTAATAACCGATGAGGATAAGTTTTATCTGGATGATAAAGCCCTGAGATATGGGTTGGGCGAGCTGTCGGGATTATCCCTGCAATCCGCGTCTGCCCACGTCATGGGAGAGGCGTTTCAGGCTTTAATGGGTCCGCGCCTGCGAGGGGACAAAGGGCAGTTTTTCACGCCGAAATCACTGGTAAAGGCAATGATCGCGATATTAAATCCTGCAAGGGTGGCGAAGGTCGTTGATCCAGCCTGTGGCACTGGCGGCTTCTTGGTGGAAACGCAGTCTTTTCAAAACGATAACTTCCCAGGAACTCTAAATCAACAACTTGGAAAACTGATTGGGATTGATAAAGACAAAGATTTATGTCGGCTTGCAGAAGCGACACTGGAAATTGTTGCGCCTGAACGCGGCATTGTTTTGAATTGCAATTCGCTGGACATAAAAGCATTGATGAACTTGCCTGAAGATCAGTCGCCATTCAACGCAGATTATGTTTTGACAAACCCGCCTTTTGGCGCAAAAATTAAAGTTACCGAAAGGGAAATCCTCAAACAGTTTAGTTTGGGTCACAAATGGTCTTACCTTGAAACAGGATGGGTTCAGGAGACCCAAGTACGAGACGCTCAGGATCCCCAGATTCTATTTATTGAACTTTGTGTTAGGTTGTTAAAACCTGGCGGGCAAATGGGAATTGTCCTGCCAGAAGGTGTGTTCGGCAATACCAACATGGGATATGTTTGGGATTACATAAGAAGTCAAGGCAATATTATCGCATTGCTTGATTGCCCAAGGACAACATTTCAACCCAGCACTGACACAAAAACCAATGTACTTTTCTTTGAAAAAAGGAAAACCGCGCCAGCGAAGGATGTATCCAGTAAGGCGTGGATGGCTGTCGCACTAAATTGCGGGCATGATCGAAGAGGCAGATTCGTCAAGACGAATGGAGAAGCCTATCCCGATGACTACCCATTAATTGGAGACGGTTTCAAAAATCGTTCAACGGAATTGACGCCGTGGCAAAATGTGGAAATAACCGATCCATATTATTTGTGTCCAAGATATTATGATAAATCGCCGCGAAAAGAACTCGAGAAAGAGGCTCAACGGCTTGGAGCGGAGTTAATTTCAATTCGCGAAATGGTAAAAAAAGGTTTCTTGACTATTAGAAAGGGGCATGAGGTTGGAGCTGAATCTTATGGAACAGGGGACATTCCCTTCGTCCGCACTTCGGATATTTCAAATTACGAAATTTCCATTGACCCTACACGGTCAGTCAGCGAAGAAGTCTACGAGCAATTTCGTGAGTTGGAACAACTAGCCCCCAACGATATTTTGATGGTGGTGGATGGCAGATACAGGATTGGGCGCTGTGCGATTTTACATGAGCATAACTATGTTTGTGTTGTCCAAAGCCATATAAGAATCATCACAGTGACGTCTAAATCGCCAATAGATGCTCTTGAATTCTTGTATATTCTGAATTTGCCGATGATTCAACATCAAATCCGCAATTTGGTTTTTATTCAATCAACATTAGGTTCACTCGGCAGCAGGTTGAATGAAATCATGATTCCCCTGCCCAAGAAAAATTCGGAATGGGTCAAGACGATTGGCGAATTTCGCCAACTTATCCAGGGGAGGTCAGATTTGCTAAAACGTCTGAAAGAATTCGAAAATGCAGGCTATGAACTTTAGCCAGCGTCAACCCGTTTAATGATCCCCCGAATCCATTTGTAAAACTCCGAGACCGTCTTATTGCCTTGAGCAATATTGCATTCCCTGTGGGCAAAACCGACATTGTCAGAGTTATGCTCGCGAGGACTGATATGCCCCGTCTCGATTTCCGCCTTTCCCCTTTGAGCCTTCGAAAACAGAGCGAAATCCAACTTCTCCCTGCAAATAATGCAAGTGGTACTCCCTGACTTCATGTCACCAAAATAACTTTCCAGATAATCCCTTGTTTCTTGTGGCGGCTTTGGAGCGCCATTCATTTGGTACACGAGCCACGTCAATTTCTTTGCCACAGATGTGCAATCATCATAAGTTGCCGCTTTCTCTCTCAACTTGGCTACAACTTGGGGCTTTAATTTTTCCATCCGTATGTTGTATCGCGCCAATTCGTCATCTGGCAACAGCATGACCCATCGAAGAATCCTGTTGGGTCCAGCCTCTTCGCTTTTCCAGGCGGCTCCAGTAGTCATGGTCGAATCTCTCTTGATTTTTTCGGCGACGGATTTCTGTACCGTGCGCAAATGATCAAGATAATGAAACTCGCTATGTTTACCAGAATGACCTTTCGGTAACTGGCAAAGCCTTGGCTGTATAGATCCGTAAGCGGAACGAGAAGAAAGGATCTCATTGCAAAGTTTAATCATATTCATCCCCCTCAACGGAGATTGCGGACATTACTTTCTTATCAATGTCTTGCAACAACTCGCTCGGTAAGACTTTCAGGGCTTTGGATAATCGTAGCAAATTCATCAGTCCCACATTTCTTTCGCCGCGTTCAATGCCGCCAATGTATGTACGGTGCAGATGGCTTAGATCAGCTAGGGCTTCTTGCGACAAGCCTTTCTGTTCTCGTAATCGCCTGACAGATTTTCCAAATAAAACCAATTCAGCCTTGTTCATGCCTGAATTGTATAAGTAGACAGACTATGAATCCACAGACTATCAGTATTTAATGCGGTATTATTGTTTAATTCTCTCGGAGTAGAAAATGGCTCGCTCAGGAATTGAATGGACGGAATCCACTTGGAATCCGCTTACTGGTTGCACAAAAATCAGTCCTGGCTGTAAGCATTGCTACGCGGGGCGGATGGCGAAGCGTCTGCAAGCGATGGGACAGCCGAATGGCAAGGATGAATTTGGAAGGATGAAGGATGAAGTGCGGAAACACGCTCATTGGCACCAGTTCCAGGTGTTGACCAAACGCTCGGAACGGCTGGCGGAGCTCAGTCCGCTTTTGGAGTGGGCGGAGAATATCTGGATGGGCGTCAGCGTGGAGAACAAGGATTACGTCTATCGAATTGACGATCTGCGGAGGACGGGCGCGAGAATCAAGTTTTTGTCCGTGGAGCCGCTGTTGGGTCCGCTGCCGAGGATGAATCTCAGGGGAATCAATTGGGTCATCGTGGGCGGGGAGTCGGGTCCTGGCGCGCGTCCGCTGGAGAGAGAGTGGGTGGTTGGGGTGAGGGATCAATGCAGGAAGGCGGGAGTCCCGTTCTTTTTCAAGCAGTGGGGAGGGGTCCAGAAGAAGAAGGCGGGGAGGTTGTTGGATGGCAGGACATGGGATGAGATGCCGAGGGAGATGGGGTTGGTCAAGGCGTGAAAAGCGGTATAATTTTTGTAGATGAAACTGCCAAACGCCGACCGTGCCGTTGCCGAGATCGAAAAATTGCGTGATTACTGCCTGAGTTCCAGTCATCCGCGCGGCAGGCACAAGGCTCGCGTTTTCGTTACAGCATTGGGGATCACGGCTGACGACGCGGAAGAATTGCGACAGGCGATTTTGTCCGCTGTTCTGACCGAAGAAGCCGCGCCGACGGAACGCGATGAGTTTGGTCAACGCTTTGTGGTTGATTTTTCGATAAGACGACAGGGCAAAGCGGCAGTTATTCGCACATCGTGGATTGTCCGCAGTGGGGAGGATTATCCACGCCTTACGAGTTGTTATGTGTTGTAGGAGTATGAAATGAAAAACAAAGTCAAATTACTCGATGTTGTTGCGCTAACCCAGGAACTACCCGATAAAGATCTGCGGCTCGGACAGGTCGGTACGGTGGTGGAACTTCTCGCGCCTGATGTGTACGAAGTGGAATTTGCCGACAATGATGGTCGCACGTATGCGGAACTGGCATTGCGAGAGGAGCAATTGCTTGTCTTGCATTATGAACCAGCGTATTCTTGAAACCAAACTCGGAGGCGAAAGTCTCCGAGTTTTATTTGTTGATGAAGCGCGCCCACTGGCACCAGTTTCAAGTTTTGACAAAACGCTCGGAACGGCTGGCGGAGTTCAGTTCGTGCTTGGGGTGGGCGGAGAATATCTGGATGGGCGTCAGTGTCGAGAACAAGGATTACGTTTATCGCATTGACGATTTGCGGAGGACGGGCGCGAAGATCAAGTTTTTGTCCGTGGAGCCGTTGCTGGGTCCGCTACGGAGGATGAATCTCAGGGGAATCAACTGGGTCATCGTGGGCGGGGAGTCGGGTCCAGGCGCACGTCCGCTGGAGAGGGAGCCTGCCCTGAGCGAAGTCGAAGGGTGGGTGGTTGGCGTGAAGGATCAGTGCGGGAAGGCGGGAGTCCCGTTCTTTTTCAAGCAGTGGGGAGGAGTGCAGAAAAAGAAAGCAGGAAGAACTCTCGATGGCAGGACGTGGGATGAGATGCCGCGAGATGTGGGTTTTGCGAAGGCATGGGAACAAGAATTAGACGCCGCAGGGACAAAACCTCACTGCCATCTTTCGTAACGGTTGTACAATAAAAGCAAATTCAACCAAACGGGAGCGGATAAATGAACCCAGTAATGGAAGTCTTGCTCAAGCGCAAGTCCGTGCGGGCGTACGAAGAGCGGGAGATCGAAGCGGATGTGCGAGCGAATATTTTGAAAGCAACGTTGCGCGCGCCCACGGCGGAAAATTTGATGCTGTATTCGATATTGGATATCACAGACCAGGCGATGAAAGACAAACTGGCGGTCACCTGCGACAACCAGCCATTCATTGCGCGTGCGCCGATGGTTTGGATCTTCCTGGCGGACCACCAGCGCTGGTACGATTACTTCCACGTTTCGGGAGTGGAGGAACTTTGCGTGCAAAGAAACCTGACGATGCAGAGACCCGAAGAAGGCGACCTGTTCCTCGCCTGCTGCGACGCGTTGATCGCGGCCCAGAACGCGGTCATTGCGGCGGAGTCGTTTGGGGTCGGCTCCTGTTACATCGGCGACATCATGGAGCAATACGAGACCCACAGGGAATTGCTCCACCTGCCGCAATACGTCTTCCCGATCTGCATGCTGGTCTTCGGGTATTCCACACAGCAGCAAAAGGATGGTCCATACACGCCGCGCTTCGACGAGAAGTTCATCGTGTTCGAGAATCACTATCGGGGACTCGGCAGGGACGAGTTCGAGGAGATGTTCGCCGAACGCCAGAGCTGCCTGCCGGCGGGCAAGTCCATGCAGGGAATCACGACCGTTGGCCAGGCCACGTACCTGCGCAAATTCAGCGCCGACTTTTCGATGGAAATGAGGCGGTCCGTGCGGGAGTATTTGAAGGCGTGGATGAAGTAAAACGAAGGGAACCATGATGGATTCGATCTTCGATTGGTGTGTGAACGTGCTGGTCTATTGGGCGGGTATCCTTGGCATCACGTACAAGGAGATCAATGTCTGGGTCTTCGTCATCATCTGGCCCATCCTGACCCTCGTCCTGATTGGCATTATCGCCGCGCAGCACCGGAGAATTCGGCGCTTATTAAGGGAACGAGAGCGGCGATCTTGACTCGCCGCGCGAGAACTGTGATTAAATCCCCCGTGTTTGCCTATTTCCTCCGCCTCCTCAAGCGTGCGCTCAAACTGCTCGGCGTTGCCCTGCTGGCCTTCCTCGTCCTCGGCGCGCTGTTCGAGGCCGTCGGCCATGAGGTGGACAAACGCAGGTTCCCGCCGCCCGGTCGATTGGTGGACGTGGGTGGCTACGAGATCCACTTACAGATCGCGGGAGCGGAACACGACGGGCCGACGGTCGTCATCGATGCAGGACTGGCCGCGACCTCCGTCTCGATGGCGGGACTCCAGTCCGAGATCGCGGCTTTCGCCCGCGTCGTGACCTACGACCGCGCCGGTCTCGGCTGGAGTGGGGATCCGCCCGCGGGTCGACGCCGCGACGCGCAGACCAATGCCCGGGTCCTGCACGAGGCGCTGGTCAACGCGGACGTCCCGCCGCCCTACCTGCTCGTCGCTCATTCGATGGGCGCCCTCAACATGCTCGTCTTCGCCGACGAATACCGGGACGAAGTGATGGGCGTCGTACTCGTGGACCCCTCGCATCCCGAACAGTTCCAGCGGTACGGCCCCGGCCATGTCAACGATGTGGAGACCATCCGCCGCGGCTTTCATCTGGCCGCGATTTTGGGACGCTTCGGCATCTGGCGCATGGCGGGAGTGCCTTATCTCTTCCAGCCAACGGACAGCCCACAACGCCAGCAGGCGGAATTGCTCCTGTTCCTCAGTTCGCCGCGCTTTTTCGAAACGTCCATCCGCGAACTCGACGACTGGCAGGCATATTCGATTCCACAGGTGATAGACGTGCAATTGGGTGACCTGCCCCTCCTCGTGCTCTCGGCCAGCGCGACGGCCGAGGGCAATCCTGTTCACGGGGACCTGCAACGCGAACTGGCCGCGCTTTCGAGCAACGGCGAATATCGAATCGTGGACGGCGCGACGCACGGCAGTATCCTCTTTCAGTATGCTCCCGCCGTTGCCGAGGCGGTGCGGAGTATGCTCGCACCGTAGGCCAATCGGTGTACATCCGCCTGCATCTGTGGTTAAATTCCCCCCGCAATGGACTCCAAGACCCTCGCCGTCCTCGAATACCCGCGCATCCTCGAACGCCTCGCGGCCAACTGCGCCTTCTCCGCCTCGGCGGACCTGGCGCGCAAGTTACAGCCGTCCGCTCACCTCGAGGAGGTGACGCGCCTGCAGGCTGAGACCAGCGAGGCGCGCCTCCTGCTCTCCACCAGCGACGCGACCGTCGGCGGCGCGCACGACATCCGCCCCGCGGTCGAACTGGCGCGGCGCGGCGGCGTGCTCGATTCGCAACAACTGCTGGATGTCAAATCCACGCTGATCTCGGCCCGCGACTTGAGAAAATTGCTTGTCCGCAGAGGCGGGCCTGACGATTCCAGCGGTGCAGAAGAAAAGAGGGAGTCTCGCAAAGCCAGGCTGGCCCGCGTCGAGGCGCGCGCAGTCAACGAGAAATATCCCCGCCTTGCGGAGATCGCCCTCGGCCTGCCTGAAACCCTCGGCCTGGTGGACGCCATCACGCGCACACTGTCCGACCGCGGCGAGGTGCTCGACTCCGCCTCGCCCAAACTGGCCTCCCTGCGCCGCGAGATCAAGATCGCGCACGACCGCCTGATGGGCAAACTGCAAAAATACGTCACCGACGCGCACACCGCCTCCATGTTGCAGGAATCCATCATCACCCAACGCGACGGGCGTTACGTCATCCCTCTGCGCGCCGAATTCAAGGGGCGCATCAAATCCATCGTCCACGACCAATCGGCTTCGGGCGCGACGCTCTTCGTCGAGCCGCTGCCCATCGTGGAAGCCAATAACGAATTGCGCGAACTCCAACTTGCGGAACGCGATGAAGAACGCCGCATCCTGGCCGAACTCTCCGCGCTGGTGGCGGGACACGCGGACGAATTGATCTGGGGCGTCGAGTCGCTGGCGTTGCTCGACCTGGCGTTTGCGAAGGCGAAGTACGCGGAGGAGATTCAGGCGGCAGAGCCGATTCTTCATTCGACCACGGACAACGGACGACGGGCTGCAGAACCGCGTCGTTCGTCGTCTGTCGTCTGTCGTCTGTATCACGCCCGCCACCCCCTCCTCAATCCCGCCACCGTTGTCGCGATTGACTTCGACCTGCCAGAAGACACGCGCGCCGTCGTCATCACCGGGCCGAACACGGGAGGCAAGACCGTCGCGCTCAAGACCGTCGGCCTGCTGGTGCTCATGGCGCAAAGCGGATTGCACATCCCGGCGCAGAGTGGCTCGGAACTCAGCCTCTTCCAGGCCGTCTACGCCGACATCGGCGACGAGCAATCCATCCAGCAATCGCTCAGCACCTTCAGCGGCCACATCACCAACATCATCCGCATTCTCAAGAAGGCCGACCCGCGCAGTCTCGTCATCCTCGACGAACTGGGCGCGGGCACCGATCCGCAGGAGGGCGCCGCGCTGGCGCGTGCCGTCCTGGCCCACCTGCTCGATCTCGGCGCGACGACGCTGGTCACGACGCATCACCCCGAACTGAAGTCGTTTGCTCACGCGACGGAAGGCGTTGTCAACGCCAGCGTGGAATTCGATTTGAAGACTCTGCGCCCGACGTTTCAATTGACGATTGGACTGCCCGGCCGCTCGAACGCGATTGCCATCGCCTCACGCCTCGGCCTGGACGAAAAAATTGTCGCCGCGGCGAAGAGCGAGGTCCACCCCGACGATCTGCGCTCCGACAAGCTGCTCGATGACATCCGCCGCGAACGGAATCGCTCCTCGCGCGAACGCGAGAAGGCCATCAAGGCGCGCCAGAAAACGGACGCGCTCAACGCCGAACTGCAAAAGCAACTGGACAAGATCGAAGACGAGCGCCGCGAGGTGCTGGCCAAAGCGCGCGCCGAGGGCGAATTGGAAGTGGCCGTACTCAAGCGCAACATCGAGTCGCTCAAACAACAACTTCAAAAGGCGCGTCAGCCGCTTGACGCCATCAAAGCAGTGGAGCAGAAAATCGAGAAGATCGAAGAAAAAGTGGAAGCGCCGGTGGAAAGACGGAAGACCCTTCGACTTCGCTCAGGGCAGGCCGCAGACAGTGGACCGTCCACGGTCTATCGTCCACTGTCCCTCGGCGAGCGCGTGCGCGTCGGGACGCTGAACGCGGAGGGCGTGGTGACAGCCCTGGCTGAGTCTGAGGCGGAGGTGCAGATCGGGAGTCTGCGCGTGCGGGCGCGGCTGGTCGATGTTCAGCGCGTCTCCGACGGCGGGGAGTCGGAAGACGGTTTAAGGTCGAAGGTCAAAGGTCCAAAGTCCCGCGAAACAAGTGACCGTCCACCGTCCACGGTCAACCGTCAACAATCCCCCGGCATGGAGGTCAGCCTGCGCGGCATGATGGTGGAGGATGCGCTCGAAGCGCTGGAGCGTTATCTCGAAAAGGCGTATCTCGCGGGCCTGCCCTTCGTGCGCATCGTCCACGGCAAGGGGACGGGCAAACTGCGCGCGGCGGTTCGCGAGGCCCTGCGCGGACATTCGTACGTCAAATCGTTCGAGGAGGGCGGCGAAAATGAAGGCGGCGATGGTGTGACCATCGCGAAGATTGCGGTGTGACGAGTTTGTGGTATATAATTTCCAAAACCGATTCTGGGGCCTGCCATGACACTGGATGACGCGATTCAACAGATGAGCAACACGATCAAGACCGCGTGCGGGAGCGCGGAGGTCAAGGTTGCGAAGATGTCCGATGAGGAAGCGCGGCTGTCGGTCTACGCGCCCGCGGGGGACATGCAAAGCATCAAGGACGCGGCCTTCCAGCCCGCCATGGATTTGTTGAACAAAGAGGGATTGGATATTCAGGTATTCGTGTACGACAAGGATGCACCGCCGCCGAAGGGGTGATTTGGGTCGCGGTTGGTAGTTGGTGGTGTGCAAAAAAGAGACTCGGCGCGAGGCCGAGTCTTTTTGATTCATAGTACTTCGCTGCCCTGAGCGAGTCGAAGGGCGGATATGAAAAGGATAATTGCTGCTGAAATTCGTCCTTCGTCTCCGCTTCTCCGCCCGCTGGGCGGATCGCTCCGCTCAGGACGATGTTTGCCACTCCCGCGCAAATTTCAGAATGCGGCTGCGGATGTAGAAGATATCGGGGTCGGCCACGGGGCGGCGGGACTTGACCAGCCGCATGGCCTCGTCGGGAGTCATGCCCTGCACGATCAGGATGCAGGTGCCCATCGCCACGCCGCGGTGACGTCCGTACGCGCAATGGGCGTAGACCTTGCCCCCGTCCCGGATGGTCGTCAACGCGGTCCGCGCGCCGCGGACGAGGAGATGAATCGGAATCGGGAGCAGGAAGGTGTCGAAGGTTCTCAGCCACAAAAAGTCGAGCGGCGGGTTATGCGGGTCGGGCTGTGGACGCGTGCTCCAGCGCATGTTGATGACCAGCCGCACGCCGAGTCCGCGCAGGCGGTCGTAGCCGCGCACGGAGGGCGTGGTGCCGATGAACAGGTCATCGGTGATGGGGGAGAAATTCATGCGGTAAATCTTACCATAACGCGGCCTTGATTTTTCGAACCGCAATCCCCAAAAGCGCCAAGGTTTTTCTTTTGCGGTCTTAGCGTTCCTGGCGGTTTAATTCGTGTGACTCAAATGGGGCATTTTATGCTAAAGTAGGGACATCACTGTCACAAAAGGGAAACGGCCATGGCAGAAACTGAGTACAAATACGATGTATTCATCTCCTACAGTTCCGCGAACAAGGATTGGGTGCGGAAGGATTTGTTATCTGCATTGGAAATAGCGGGATTGAGAGCCTGCATTGATTTTCGCGATTTCAAACCAGGCAAACCTTCCATTAAGAATATCCGAGACAGCATCCTCGAAAGCAGGCACACCCTGCTTGTCATGACTGAACCCTACCTCAAAAGCGGGTGGACAGAATTTGAGAACATACTTTCCCAAACGATTGACCCAACCAATCGAGAAGGCCGAATCATCCCCCTCCTTAAAGAAAAATGTGACCTTCCTCTTGAAATCAAATACTTGACCTATGTCAATTTCTTTGACCCTGACGATTGGGATATGGCTTGGAAGCAGCTTCTCGATGCACTTGGCGCGCCTGTTAATTTTGCAAACAAAATTATAGAACCGCCCAGAGCACTGTCTATGCTAAGATATACACGATCAAAAATAAGCTCGTTTGTCGGTCATCAGCCAGCAGATTTAGATATTCAAGAGTGGCACGCTATTATGGAGCGGATCCATGACGCGTCTGACTCTCCCCTCTATTTTGTTGAGCAGGCCACAGATTTCCAAAATCCGCTTTTAGAAGTCGCTCAAAGTATTTTCTTAGCAAGGCACTGTATTTTTGATGTTTCCATACCCAATCCGAACACCTACATAGAATTAGGTATTGCACTAGCTTTTAACAAACCCATCTTGCTGCTTGCCCAGAGAGATCCTGTGCTGCCAGAAATGCTGCGCGGTTATCCGATTGTTAGGTACGAAAGTCTGCGCGATCTTGAAGGACAATTGGACAATATCCTAGCGAGTAAAGTTTACGAAGACGACAATCCAAGATATTGCCCGTTCTGTAATCAAGTTTGTGAATGGTTGTCAGTTCCGATTGGCAGTGACACTTTCCTTTTTCTTAACCGAAGAGGCCTTCTTTGGTCTTCTATAAAAGACATTGTCCATGAAACATTTCGTAAGCATGGATTGCGATCAGGGGATGCTGCACGAATCAGTAGCGTTACTCCGCTTTGCAATGCACACCAGAAGGCGTTCTCTTCTGGATTGGTGATATTAAACATCGGAGAGCCCTTAAACGACGCTGAAAGCTTCCTGACATTTGGCATGTCAGTTGGCAGTGCAACGCCTTGGATCCTAATTGCGAGAAATGGAACGGAGATACCATCCCTTCTCAACCACACATCCAGAATCGAATATGAAGATCTAACGGATCTGCAAATTGCACTGGATATCAAAATAGGCGCTTACCTCAATTCCTCTTCCGATCCGATGAGGGATACAAAGATTGATATGGAGGGAGCCTTTTGGATCGACTTGGATGCTTGGCTTGACTATGCAGGTGGGCATAAAAGTTACGGCGGATTTGAAGGTGAGGCAGTCCTCGTCCAATACGAGAGAAAAAATCCGATAAATAGAATTCCCATACCAGTTAAAGGACTTCTGTTAGGGCGCGATGAAGGTTGCAATGTTGTACTTAGAAACGATGCAATTTCACGACGTCATTGTCGGATCACAAGATCGCGGAAGCGATACTATATACAAGATCACAATAGTGATTTGGGCACTTATGTAAATGGGCAGAAACTAGATCCTAAGCAACTAATAGAACTACATCTGGGCGACTATGTGAGACTACATGAGCATAAATTCAGAGTCTGGGACAATCGGCCTCTGCCCGAAACAGAAGTTTCGGTCCATACTGGTCGCTTAAATCTTTACAAGATTGATATCCCTGATCTTGATCCTCCCCTAAGTAACAATAGTTACCCGGCAGATTACACGACGTATCTGCAGATCCGATTGTTTCCCGAAAAGGAGGAAAAAACGTTTGAGATTAAGGAGTACTACCCGTTTGGAAGAATATTGGCCGTACTCGCTCCATTTTTTCACGTACCGGAGGCCGAATATTGTTTGTCTTGGAATTACCGACCGTTAGATCCCAATGAAAGTATGACAACGATGCAGAGAAAATGGGATACACCAATCGTTCTTATCAGGTTTACTACCCTGGTAACCCAGGTCCTTGCGGAATTAATGATTGAACACACCGACCTTCAACCACATATCTCGGAGGGAAGTTACCTCACTTTTAGAAGAAACGTAAGCAGGGATGTGATTGAGCAGAACATAGTATTCATCCAGAAAGGACCGATCACAAGAAGATTACTGAATGCGGCAGCTGAATATCGCACTGACCAAGTAAAAGAGGCGCGGCAAATAGAAGCGGGGGCAAGGACAAGAGGTGTAAAAGTGACGTCATCATCAAGTTCAACCCCCAAGGTCATCGTTGTAACGCTTGATGAAATCAGTGATGATCTACGAAGCGAGGCTGTAGCAAGAGATATTACTTTGCAACATTTCGATGAGTTTATCAGGTATTTAAAGAATCAACCTAAATAGAGTTTGTCGGAGTGTGGGTTCATTGGCTACTTTCTATCGGATGTTAAGGCGTCCGTCTAACAACAGGAAATTTGATGAGAGTAGAGTCTGGCGTCGCGACAGAGGGATTAGTTCGCGTGGTTCACTACGTCGCTAAAACGCATTGGCGATTAATTACAGAGGGACTCTCGTCTATTGGGAGGTTGACTGGAGTCCCTCTCAATTAAAACATCTTACTGATCACTGTTCTTCGGCACAAAATACACATCCGTCGGCTTCAACTTCGAGTTGCGCAGGAAGCGCGGCTTCACGTCCATGCCGATCCAATCCAACGACGGGGCATCGGGGTCAACGCCCATCAGGCGCGTCAGCAGCAGCGTGTTCACGCCCTGAAATTCAATCAGCGCCAGTACGAACGGACATTCGGGCAGGAACTCCTCCGAGCCGAAGTAGCAGACAGTAAAGGCATGAACTTTTGCGGGGACATTCGTAATATCAATCCACTTGGTCTCGTTGCCCGAATACATGTCGTGGCCGCGCGGGTTGGCGGTGGTGTATCCGCTTTCGGGGTCGCGCGAAGCGAGCAGCCGCTTGTTGGTCAAGCCCGCGAACCACGGGCTGTCCTGTCCGTACGAATGCAGGTACGTGATCTTATATTCCTGTTCGATCTGGATCGGCGCCATCTTCTTGAGGAACGCCAGCGACTCTTCGTCCGTGCTGATCGGGAACGGCACACCGTGGACAATGTAACCGCCCAAAGTTTCTTCGCGTTGTGAAGGTAACTTAGCCATGTTTATCTCCTGTGGTCTTGATACGGCGGCGATGGTCGAGTAGCCCGAAGGTTGAGTAGCCACGAAGTGGCGTATCGAAACCAAGGGCGTATCGAGACCCGCCGCCTACTCGACCACCCTATCCTTCCCGTTCCAAAACGGAGACGGTGACGTAGGTGCCCGTCCCCGCGTGACTGTGGATCGCGCCCCGCTTCGCATCCTTGACCTGTAACTGGTCGTCGCGGAAATGGGTTTTGATCGTCCCCTGGAGTTGCCAGATCGCGAACACGGCCTGCATGAGTCCCGTCGCGCCGACGGGATGTCCGCAGGCGATCAGTCCGCCCGAGGGATTCACCGCGCAGACGGGTTTATCTTTCAACTTCAAGCCGTAATCAATATTTGGCAGGAAGGCCTTGCCCGATTCCGCGAACGGACCGCCCTCGCCGTAGCGGCACAGACCGAGGTCTTCGTAGGTCTGAATCTCGGACGAGGTGTACGCGTCGTGCAGTTCCACGAAGTCGAGTTCGTGCAACGGGTCTTTGATGCCCGCGTGTTTCCAGGCCATGTTGCCCGCCGTTCTTCCAGCTCGGAAGGAATGGACGCCCGGGTAACGCGTGCCGTGATCCCACAGTTTCTTGTAATACGCCTTCGTCTCGTTCGAGGATTTTTCCTGCTCGGTGGCGTAATCGCGCATGAAGGTTTCGTAATCCACGTGCGGACGGTCGGCCATGCGCATCATATCCGTGCCGCGGCCGATGCCCGTCACTTTCACGAGCGGACGTTGAATCTTCGCGCCCGCGGCTTCGAGTTTCTTCAAGCCTTCTTCGGAGACGAGGATGGTCGCCGCGGCGCCGTCGGACATCACGCAGATGTCGAGGCGGGTCAGCGGCCAGGCCACCATCGGCGCGTTGCGGACATCCTGAATGGTGATGCGTTGGCTCTTTTGCGCATACGGGTTGTGGAAGGCGTTGATGTAGTTCTTCACGCTGACGTGCGCCATCTGCTCGACGGTGGTGCCGAATTCCTTCATGTGGCGCGTCACCATCATGGCGTAGTAGCCCGAATAAAAACCTCCGACGGGATAATCGAACGATACGTCGGAGGCATGGGCGATGAATTCATTTCCCTTCCAGGTTTCCACATGGGACATGGTCTCGAAGCCGTAGGCCACGCACACGTCCATGTGACCCGAAGCGATGTTCTTCCACGCCTCCTGGAAGCACAGTCCGCCTGTCGCACCGCCGCCTTCCACGCGGTGACTTGGCTTGGGGCAAAGACCGAGGTAGTCCTGCGCCATGATGCCAGCCATCAGTTGGCGGGCGAAGTGATCCGAAAAGTACGAGGCGACCGAACCGTCCACGATTTTTGTGAAGGTCGGGAAGTCCAGGCCGATGTCAGCGATGGCGTAATCGTACGCCTCCTTGATGACGGCCTGGAAGGTCTTGTCTGGGCGGGCTTTGGCGAACTTGGACACCCCGCCTGAGATTGCGTACACGGGTCTCATCTGGGAGCCTCCGTTGTTGGGATGGGTTGATTGTAATAGAAAACACAGAGAAGGCAACATAAAAATTTCCGCAAGTGTTATCATCAGCAAATAAGGAAGACAAATCAATGCCCGAATGGCTCAACAATTCCGCAATTGTTAATTTGGTTCTGATAATTCTCGCTTTTGCTTCACTAGTTTTTGAAATTGTTAATAGTGATAGGAGTGTAAGTTTTTTCAGAAAATGCTTGGTCTTCCTGGGTAGATGTACTGTGGGGATTTTAGTCATCGCAATCAAAGTCTTTCTATCACAAGTAATAATCGACTTGCTTCAAAGCGATTTGGAACTGACATTAATATGGCAGAGACATTTTTCAAATTCAGCCCTGTTTGGGATTCTTATCATGGCCCCAGGAATTCTAACGACACTTTTTGCATCAACGGGTGTCAATCGAATGGAGGTTGTGAAGCGGTCCGTAGTAAGTGTTATCATTACAACCACAGCGGTCAATATCTTAACTTCTAATATTGTTCTTTCCTTTCAATGGCTAATTGTTGAACTTCTAACAAGTACAATCGCTGGATTAATAATTGCATTTCTCTTGGGAGTCCTTGGGCTTTGGACTTATCGTGGCGGTTTTTCAATATAATAAACCTAGGAGATTTCATGCCTTCCCGACGCGCCCTGCTTGAATGTCGTGCGATGTAGATCCAATCATCATTTACGTTTCCTCTCCTCCGCCAATCCCCACATACTGAGAAGTAGCGCGAAGACGATCAACGCGCTCACGAGCACGAACGTATCGCGCATGGCCAGCACCTGCGCCGCGACGGGCGCGCTGGTCGCGCCGCCGGGCAGGAGGCCGCCCGCGTGCTGGAACACCTGTCCCGCCCACAGCGCGCCGAGGACGGCGATGCCGGTCGTCTGCCCGAGGGTGCGGGTCATTGCCAGCATACCGGAGGCCACCCCCAGCCGGTCGCGCGGCGCCGCGCCCATGATGGCGCTGTTGTTCGGGGACTGGAACATCCCCATGCCCAGTCCCACCGGCAGGAAGCGCAGGACGTAACCCAGGCTCGTGGTCCCCGCGTCCAGCGTGCTGATCGCCAGGAATCCCGCGACGAGGACGGCCAATCCCGCCACCGTGATGGGACGCGAGCCGTAACGGTCCGAGAGGGACCCGGAGACGGGCGCGGTCACCCCGAGCGCGACCGGCACCGTGGCCATCAACAGCCCGGTCTGCTGGGGGTCGTAGCCGAGCACGTTCTCGGCGTAGAACGGCATCAGGATCAGCGTGCCCGCCAGGCAAATGAAGATGATGAAGCCCGTCCCCAGCGAGACGGAAAACAGGCCGTTGCGGAACAGCCGCAGGTCTATCATGGGCTGGTCCACGCGCAGTTCGATGAAGATGAACAGCGCCAGAAAAACGAGCCAGTTCGCGGCGAGGAACATCACGCCTCTATCCGCGAAGCCGTTGCGCTGGCCGAGGGTCAGGGCCACCAGCAGGGAGAGCAGGGAGACGCACAGGGTCAGCGCGCCGCGAAAGTCGAAGCGCTGACCGCCCGCCGGTTTGAAGGCCGGGACGTAACGGACGACCAGCAGAATGCCGAGCAGGCCGATGGGCAGGTTGACGAAGAAGATCCAGTGCCACGACAGGTGCTGGACGATCAACCCGCCCAGCGTCGGCCCAACCGCGATCCCCACCGAGACAATCGTCCCGGTCATGCCGAGGGCGCGGCCGCGTTCGGTTGGCGGGAAGGCCTCGGTCACGATGGCCATTCCCAGCGCCATGATCATGGACGCGCCCACCGCCTGCAGGACGCGGAAGCCGATCAGCCAGTGGATGGACGGCGACAGGCCGCACAACACGGAGCCAATCGTAAAGACCACGAAGCCTGCGGTGTAAATGGGTTTCTTGCCGTAAATGTCCGCCAGCCGCCCGATGCCCAGCATGAGCGTGGTCACGGTCAACAGGTAGGCCAGCACCACCCACTGCACCAGCGCAAAATCGGTTTGCAGGGAACTCACCAGCGTCGGGAGGGAGATGTTGACGATACTGCCGTCAATCGTCGCCAGAAAGACCCCCATGCTGACGGCCAGCAAAACATACCATTTTCGAGAATAGTCCACGGAGTGAGAAGATGCGGTCATGGCGCTCCAGGTTAACGCGTGATTGTGGGATTATATCCCGCTCCCAATCCACGTATAATAACGGCATCGAATCTTCCAGCCGCTTTCAGGAATAAAAACATGCCCTCCCGACGCGCCCTCCTCTACATGCCCGGCGACGACCGCCGCAAGATCGAAAAGGCCCTCACCCTCAGCGTGGACTGCATCTGCATGGACATGGAAGACGGCGTGGCCGTCAACCGCAAGGCGGAAGCCCGCGCCGCGATTGCCAAAGCCTTGCAGGAACTGGACTTCGGCAAGTCCGAAAAACTGGCGCGTATCAACGCGGTTGGGTCGGGCTGGGAGAGAGACGACATTGATGCTGTCCTGCCTTATCATCCAGACGGAATTGTGATTCCAAAAATCGAATCCCTCGACCAGATCCAATGGGGAAGCGAGGTCATCGAGGCTGCGGAGTTGAAATACGGCTGGCCAATCAACTCGATCCGCATGTTGGTGGGAGTGGAAACCGCGAAGGGAATCTTGAATCTGAAGGAGATCGCATCCCATCCCCGACTCGACGGAATCATCTTCGGCGGCGAGGACTTCGCCGCGTCGGTCGGCGCGACGCGCACGTCAGACGCGGTCGAGTTGTTGTACGCGCGTCAGGCCGTGGTCGTGGCGTGCGCGGCGTTCGGCCTGCAGGCGATTGACATCGTCACGATTGACTTCAGGAATCTGGAGGTCGTCCGCGCCGAGGCGGAATTCGGCGCGCGGCTGGGCTATTCGGGCAAGCAGATCATTCATCCCGCGCAGGTCGAGCCAGTGCAGACCGCGTTCACGCCCTCCGCGAAGATGATAGAAGATGCAAGACGAATCGTCGAGGCGTTCGAGGCAAGTCAAAAGCAAGGCAGGGGTGCCTTCGCGCTGGATGGGAAGATGATCGACATGCCCCTGCTGAAGAACGCGCAGAAGGTTTTGGAACGCGCACGGGCAGCAGAAAAAATAACATAGACCACAAACGACAGACGACGTCGCTGTCCGTAGTCCGTGGTCCGTGGTCGAATCGAAGGAGCACATCTTGCTATCAATCTTCTACGGCCTCCTCTCCGCCGTCACGTGGGGGGCGGGCGATTTCACGGGCGGGCTCTCCAGCCGCAGGATCGGCGCGTACCGCGCAGTCTTCTACGCGGACGTGATCGGCCTGGCCGCGCTCGTCGCGGTCGCGGCTTTCACCGGCGAAGAGATGCCGCCGGTCACGTCGCTGTGGATCGCCGCGCTGGCGGGGATGCTCGGCTCCGGCGGCCTCCTGATTCTTTACTTCAGCCTGGCGCGCGGACAGATGAGCATCGCCGCGCCGGTCTCGGCCCTGATGGCCGCCGCGCTTCCGGTCCTGGTCGGCGCGCTGACGCAGGGCCTGCCCGCCTCCACGCAATTCGCCGGGTTCGGCTTTGCGCTGGCGGCCGTGTGGCTGATCTCACAGAGCGGCCCGGCGCAGGAACTCCGTCTCGACCATCTCTCCGACCTGAGACTGCCGCTTCTCGCGGGAATTGGGTTTGGATCCTACTTCGTTTTGATGCACTACGCTACGAGCGGAGTCAGCGCCACGTACTGGCCGATGATCGCCTCGCGCACCTCCGGCTCCCTGCTCCTGCTGGCGTTCGTCTTCGGGCGGCGCGAAAGCCTCGCCATCCCGCGCAACGCGTGGACCGTCGCCTTCCTCAATGGGATATTGGACGTGGGCGGCAATTTCTTCTACATCCTCTCGCTCCGCGCCGGCCGCCTCGACGTGGCCGCGGTGCTCGGCTCGTTGTACCCCGCTTCGACCGTTTTGCTCGCGTGGCTCCTGCTCAAGGAGCGCATCTCGCGCCTGCAAGCGGTCGGCATTCTCCTGGCGCTGGCGGCCATCGTCCTGCTCACGGTGTGACATGATCGAAGTCCGCCCCGTCCGAACCAGACGCGAACGAAACCTCTTCCTCACCTTTCCGTGGCGAATCTACAGGAACGATCCGTTGTGGGTTCCGCCCATCTTGAGCGAACGCGCCAGGGCCATTGACCCGGCGCGCGGCCTCTTCTTTAAGGACGGCATCGCCGAATTATTCCTCGCGTGGAAGGACGGTCGGCCTGCGGGCACGCTCTGCCTCGCGGAGGAGAAAAACAACACGCGGCACAAAGGCTTCGCCGAGTGCATGTACGGTTTCGTCGAGTGCATCGAGGATTATGCCGTGTTCGAGGCGATGTTTCGTCATGCAGAAGAATGGGCGCGTGCGCGGAGCATGAAATCGTTTTACGGCCCCTACAACCTCGACCGCGAGGACTCACGCGGCATCCTCATCGAGGGCCGCGACCGTCCGCCCGCGATCTATTGCGGACACCATCCACCGTACTATCAAACATTCTTCGAGCGCTACGGCTTCGAGAAGAACGGCGAGGACGGGCTGGCCTACGCGATTGACATCAACCTGGACGATCCCAGAGTCCGGCGGCTGGCGCGGCTGGCAGACAAGGTGCGCGAGAAGAATCCGCATTTCAAAGTGCGCGGGGCGAATCTCAGTGACAAGGACGCGGAGATCGAACGCATCGTGTATCTGCAAAACGAGGGACTGAAGCACATGCCGGGCTTCGTCCCCTACACGCGCACGGACATCGAGTCCATGATTCTGCCCCTGCTCGAACTGGTCGATCTCGAACTGGTTTTATTTGCAGAAGTGGATGGAAAGCCTGCGGGCTTCTTCCCCGGCGTGCCAAACTTCAACGAGATCCTCGTTCACCTGAATGGACTGCGCTATCCCTGGGACTATCTGCGCGCGCTGATTTATCAAAACAGAAAACCGAAGTGTCTCGCCATCAAGAGTGTGGTCATGCTACCCGAATACTGGGAGACGGGCCTCGCGCTTCTGCTTTTCGACGAAATGGCAAAGCGCGCCGCGGCGCGCGGCTATCAATGGGCGGACCTGTCGCTGACGGGCGAAGACAACAAGGACACATGGCCGCTGGCGCATCACATGGGCGCGCGGATTTACAAGAGGTATCGGTTCTATCGCAAAGACATCACCACAGAGAACACAGAGAATTAAAAAAACTCCGTGTTCTCGGTGTGCTCCGTGGTGAAAAGGAGCCGTTATGGGCAAACTGATAGGCAAGACCGCCATCATCACCGGCGCGACCTCGGGCATCGGGAAAGCCGCGGCGCTCCTGTTCGCGGACGAGGGCGCGGATCTCGTGTTGACGGGGCGGCGCGCGGAGTTGGGTCGACGCGTCGAGGCGGAATGCAGGCAGAAGGGAGTCCGATGCGTCTTCGTCGAGGCGGATCACACCAAAGCGGAGGATTGTCAAAACGTGGTGGATGTCGCTTTGCGCGAGTTCGGCCGCGTGGACATCCTGTTCAACAACGCGGGCATCGTCACCGGCGGGACGGCCGAGACGACGGAGGAGTCCGTTTGGCGCGAGACGCTGGAACTCAACGTGACCGCGGTCTGGCGGATGTGCAAATCGGTGATCCCGCACATGAAAAAGCAGGGACGCGGCGTCATCGTCAACAACGGCTCGGATTGGTCGGTGGTGGCGGGCAGGGACGCGTTCCCGTACATCGCCAGCAAGGGCGCGGTGGGCATGATGACGAAGTCCATGGCGCTGGATTTTGCGCGGGACGGAATTCGCGTGAACGCCGTCTGCCCCGGCGATACGTTCGTGGATCGCTGGCTGGAGAAGGGGTATTTCGAACACTCCGATCCCGTAACGCTGGAGCAGGCCATCAGGGAATCGAGCGCGTACATCCCGATGGGACGGTTCGGCAGGCCCGAGGAGATCGCCCGCGCGGCGCTGTTCCTGGCGTCGGACGATTCGTCGTTCGTCACGGGTCATCTGCTGCTGGTGGATGGGGGGAATACGGCGCAGTGACCGGGTCCGCGCGCGGCGGGGTTGACAGGCTGGCCATATCCGGCGATAAATGCAACTTACGCGTGGTCTCTGCTGCAAGATGCCATGACCCATCAAGGAGTCCCTGTTGAAACGAATCCCCGCGCTCGACGGCATTAGAGGTATTGCCATTCTGTTCGTCCTGGTGTGGCATTACTTTACCATCCAGGCGCACGCCGAACCAAATACATTACTCTATCACCCCGTCGAATTCCTGGTCAAAGCGACGAGGCTCGCCTGGAGCGGAGTGGACCTGTTCTTCGTCCTCTCGGGGTTCCTGATTGGCGGAATCCTGCTGGACAATCGCCTGGCAGATTCTTATTACAAGACGTTCTATGTACGGCGCGCGCTCAGGATCCTTCCGCTCTATTTGCTGATGGTGGCATCCTATATCGTTCTGGTAAAGAGACCGCCCGAAAATCTTCAGTGGTTGTATGAAAATTCTCCCCCCATCTGGTCTTTTCTGACTTTCACCCAGAATTACGTCATGGGGATGAACGAGGCGTTCGGCGGGAACTGGCTGGGGGTAACCTGGTCGCTTGCCATCGAGGAGCAGTTCTATCTCATCCTGCCCTTCTTGATACGCACGATCAAGAAGGAAATTCTCCCCTATTTTCTCGTCGCGGCGATCCTCGCCGGTCCAGTCTCGCGTTTCTTCATCGAGGGGCTGGGCGCGTACGTTTACACCTTCTGCAGGACCGATGCATTGATGCTGGGCGTGCTGGTCGCCTGGCTTGTGAGGCGGCCCGGTGCGGCCGAATTTTTGAGAAGACATCTGGGCGTATTAGTGGCCGTTTTTATCGTCCTGTCCATCGGCGCGGTGGGGCTCACGTTCAACGTTGTGAGGCCGGGCAGGTTCTTTAACTATTTCTGGCTGGCCCTGCTGTATGGGAATTTCATCCTGCTGGCCTTCCTCCTTCAGGATTCCCGTTTGGGAAGGTTCCTGGCCGGTCCGATCCCGGTGTGGTTCGGCCTGCGCTCCTATTGCATTTACCTGATTCACCAGGGGGTCAGCGGGCTGTGGCATCTTTCCTTGCGGCATGGACCGCCTGAAATGTCCAATCCCAAGGACGTGTATGCAACCATACTTTCTTTTGTAACGGTTTTGGTGCTGGCGGAATTGTCTTATCGTTTCATTGAAACGCCAATTTTGAACCTGGGACAGCGCTTTCGGTACCAGCGTACCGCCTCCGGGACTGCATCCGCGTAGACGCCGCCCGCGCCGCGCTGTTTTTGGCTTCGGGCGATTCGTCGTTTGTTATGGGTCATTTGTTGCTGGTGGATGGGGAGAATACGGCGCAGTAAGATTAAGAGGGGTGTTATACTAAATTAAATCCCTGCTTGAGATTAAGTTGAGACATTTCACGCCGAAAACGATAAACAAAGATGACACAACCTGATCTTCAACTTCCGCTGTTAACCGTGTATAGACTCAGGAGATCACCACCTGAAGCCGAATTACAGTTAGCTAAATCGGAAACTATGCAAATTTCCATTGTCGGCGGTTCATTTTCTATTTTACGTGGTGTCAATATACCTGACTATAGTTCAGATAGCGCGGGGGTTGTCATGGGAACTGAGCAACTCTTCTTCCCTAAAGGTGCATACCTGTTTCTAGTAAGTAAGTTTAATTTTTTGGACATCTCGGGGTTCTCTCGGTCTCAAGCAACATTGAAAAATACAGAGTTCGCGTCGGCTCTTGATCTTAAATTTCCTCACTTGATTGCTGAGAGGGTCTTTGAGGGAGTGCCTTCAAAACCAAATGAAATAAGCGTTGACCTAGAATCCCCTGTAAGTTTGACCGTAGGCCCACCCATTAGTGATGAAATTGTATTGGAAAATACAACCACGATTTTGCAACAATTAAACACTATGAGCGCCATACAACGTTCTCGGTTCCAATTAGCAAGTCGATGGTTCCGACGTGGAAGTGATGCAACTTCTGAGATTGATCGGCTATTATTTTGGTATATAGTCCTTGAAATATATCCCGCACAAGATAGTCAAGATGTGCCTAATCTCGTTGTAAAGTTTTTACACCAACAGATCTACCCTGATATTGATATCAAGTCCCTAAAAGAAAAAATCGGGATTGGACATTTGGCTAGTCTGCGAGCCAAAATAGTTCATGATGGACAACTAAATATTCCTCCAAATGAGTACAGTCAATACGAGGGTAGGTTACGCCAACTTCAAGCGCTAGCAAGAGTATCTTTGAAACATCTTCTTGGCGAACCTGTGCTCAATGATCTAGACGAGTGGGTAAAGTAATTCTGGGTCAACAGCCCTAATAGAAGTCATGGTTCGGCTAGCGCGGTCTAGGCACAATCCTTGTGAATTTCCTGCTTCACCCACAATCTCAAAGTAACAGTTCTCAAACGAAACGCCCGTCTGTACCGGGGGTTGTACTTCGTGCTATACTTTTCGGAGTTAAGTCATCCCATTTGGACGATTTTGTCGAATCCAGCGCGAGGGTAAATACATGGTCCAGACCAAATTCAAAGTGGACGCAAAACAGATTCCCGTCATTCTGACGGCAGGGTTGATCACTGGCATCATCGCGGTGGTGGTCAGCATCTCGCTGGCGACGCTGATCTTCTCCGGCGAGTTGAGCGGATTCGTCTCGCAGGGCATCGGCCTGTTCCTGTTCGGCAGTCTCGCCATGGGCGTCGTGGTGACCTTCCTCGGCTCCCTGCCGGGCACGATCATCTCGCCGCAGGACAGTCCCGCCGCGGTGCTGGCACTGGCTGCGGGCGGCATCGCTACTGCCATGACAGCCGCCTCCGCCGCGCCGCAGGCGGTCTACGCGACGGTGCTGGCCGCGATCATTCTCTCGGCTTTGTTCACCGGGCTCGTGTTCTACCTGATCGGTCAGTTCAACCTCGGCAACCTGGTGCGCTTCATCCCCTACCCGGTCATCGGCGGATTTCTGGCCGGCACCGGCTGGCTGTTGACGCGCGGCGCGCTGGAGGTGATGATCGGCCAGACTCTCGGCATTGCCATGCTCCCCTCGCTCTTCCAGCCAGAACTGCTCATGCGCTGGCTGCCGGGCACCATCTACGCAATTGTCATCTACGCCATCTTCCGAAAATATAACCACTACCTGATCTGGCCGAGCGTCATCGCCGGTGGACTGGCTGTCTTTTATGTCGCACTTTTTGCGAGCGGCACTTCCATCGAGCAGGCGCGCGGCATGGGACTCTTGATGGAATCCTTTCAGGGCGGCGGGCTGTGGCGTCCCTTCCCGCTCGGCGCGTTCGCGCAAATAGACTGGTCGGCCATCCTCGGTCAGGCCGACAAGATCGTGCTGATCGCCATGGTCAGCATCATCGGATTCCTGCTCAACGCCACCGCGCTCGAACTCATCGCCAAACGCGACATTGACCTGAACCACGAACTGCGCGTGGTGGGTATCTCCAACTTCGTCGCCGGGCTGGGCGGCGGCCCGGCCGGGTATCACCTGCTGGGAGATACGTCGCTGGCCTATCGCATGGGAGGTAACAACCGCTGGGTGAGTCTCGCCTCCGCGCTGTTCTGTGGTTTCATCCTGCTCATCGGCGGCAGTTTCATCGGCTATCTGCCGGTCGCGCTGTTGAGCGGACTACTCCTGATGCTCGGCCTCTCGTTTCTCGGCGACTGGATTTACGACGCCTGGTTCAAATTGCCGCGCAGCGACTACTTCATTGTGCTGGTCAGCCTCGTCGTCATCGCCGCCGTCGGGTTTCTCGAAGGCATCGCCGTCGGTGTCGCCATCGCCACGATTCTCTTCGTCTTCAAATACAGCCGCGTCAACACGGTGCGCGATACGCTGAACGGCACCATCTACCACAGCAACGTGGACCGTCCCGCCATCCAGCGCCAGATGCTGAAGGAGCGCGGCGAGGGCATCCACATCTTCCGTTTGCAGGGTTACATCTTCTTCGGCACATCGGACGGTCTCCTCGGCCGCGTGCGCGAAATCCTGGAGGACAAACGCTCCCGCGAGCATTTCATCGTGCTGGACTTCCACCGCGTCCACGGCCTGGACTCGTCGGCGGTCTCCTCGTTCACGCGCATGCGACAGCTGGCCGACCTGCACGATATTTATCTCGTGCTGACGCAGGTCGCGCCCGAGATCCGCAGGCAGATGGCGAAAGGCGGATTCGACGGGGACGCGCGCGTGCAGTTCTTCCCCACGCTCGACCACGGCGTCGAGTGGTGCGAGAACATGCTCCTGGCGAGGAACGAGGCCTCGACGCAATTCATCCAGACGGGCATCCAGTCGCAGTTACAGCGCGGCTTCCCGCACCCGCACCTGGTCGAGCCGCTGATCAAATATCTCGAACGCCTCGAAGCGGAATCGGACTTCACGTTGATGAAGCGCGGCGACCCGCCCGACGAGATGTACTTCATCGAGTCGGGCCGACTCAACATCCAGATCTCGACCGCGGACGGGGAAGTGATCCGCCTGCGCAGTGTCCGCAGTGGGACGGTGGTCGGCGAGATGGGCATGTACCTGAAGGGCGCGCGCTCCGCGGACGTGGTCACATCCCAGCCGAGCGTGCTGTATCGCCTCACCTCCACCTCGCTAAAAGAGATGGAAGAGAAAGACCCGCAGGTCGCGGCCGCCCTGCACGAGTGGATCGCGCGCCTGCTGGCCGAACGCCTCGCGGACAACAATCGCGCCATCGAGGCGCTGATGGATTAGCGGAAATCAAACTCGAGTTTTCATACGGAAATTTTCCTGTAAAATCAAGGTGAGGCATCTGTTGAACTACACCCTCCGCCCGGCAAGGCAGGAAGATTTGCGCGCCGTACTACAATGGATCGACAGCCCCGAGTCTCTCAAACTTTGGGGCGGTCCCGTTCTCACTTATCCTCCCAATCCAGAATTGACGTGGGATGAGTTGAAGGCCACCGAGGAAAATACGTTCGCTCTTGTTGACGAGAATCTCGCGATTGCGGGGTTTGGCCAGACACTTTGCAGGGAGGAGCACTCGGTCCATCTCGCCAGGATCATCGTCTCGCCTGCAATACGCGGTCGGGGAATCGGGCGCGTACTTTGCAGTCAGCTTATGCAACGGGCCGTCGAACGATACAATCCCGCCGCGATCACCCTTAACGTTTACACCGCGAACGCACCTGCACTTTCCCTGTATCGTTCTCTCGGCTTTTCTCCTGTTACAAGTGAGGACGAAAGCGGCTCCATCAAAATGCAGGTGACGATTGGTCCCGCACACGGCCCGGGCCCTGCCGTCACAGACAGTTAATCTACCCTTGTCATTATTCTCTTCCCCTTTTCACCCAAAGCAGGCAGGCGGAACAGAGACTCCCGTTCCGTTTCTCTAACACTTCTCTTATCCCCCTCCCCTTGACCAAAACCCGCCTCGCGCATAAAGTTAAGCCCGCTTAACTAAAAAGCAGGCTTACCTATGACCAAATCCTCTCTCATCTCCCAATCCCTGCGCGCCTGGATGGACGTGTTCATGCACCGTTCCATGCGCAACTGGCACAACTTCGCCAAGTCGGCGGGACTGTCCATGCCGCAGTTCAGCATCCTGATGCAGTTGCGCCACAAGGGCGCGTGCAGAGTCTCCGAGATCGGCGAGCGCTTCGACATCACCAACGCGGCCGCGAGTCAACTCGTGGACAAACTCGTGCAGTCGGGTCACCTTGCGCGCGCCGAAGACCCGCAAACCGCCGCCCTGCATGAGTGGGTGGCGTGCATGCTGGCTGAGCGCTTGGCGGATAATAACTTCACGATTGAAGCCTTGTCGGATTAACGCATACAGGGCAGAAAATTCCTGCCCTGTATTTGAGTTTGGTATCGCGATTAGTTGGAGAGTGTGTAGGTTACATTGTTAAAATCTGCATGGCGGCCAGTGCAAACCACATCGTCATCGGGATTGCCAACGTAGTTGAAGGTCAGGTTCGTGCCGTCGAAGGCGTAGGTGAAGGCCATGTCCGTGCCGCATCCGCCGTCGTTGGAGGTTTCGGTGAAGGTGTTTCCGTCCACGCTGTACGTTCCGCGCACGAAGATGTTGTCGCCCTCGAAGACATAGAACGTTCCATCGGCGTTGAACATCAGGCCGTAATTTGTCGTCCCAGTCTTGATGAATTTTCCTGCGGGGAAGTTGGACGTTGCGCCAGTCACCGTAAACTCTTTGATCATGCCAAGCGTGAAGTGCGGATGTCCCTCGGCTTTGGGACTGGGGATGTTGCAGATCGCGACGTAATTGCCAGGCGGGAGATCGAGTTCGGCGTATTCGGTGAGACCCGCGTCGATGCCATTCGCGCCGCCCACAGGAGCGAACGGAGGCGGGCCGCCAGCCTGTCCACCCAGGAAGACCATCACGTCCGCGGCGGTCTTGCCCTCTTCCAGTTTCAGGATGTTGAACTCGTGCGGTTCAGGACCGTCGTTGGTCACCTTGATCGTCAGCGGCCCTGACGCCAGCGACGCGGGCATGTCGAAGGTGAAGTCTTTCAAGTTCACGGTCAAATCCGCGGCAGGTTCCATGCCGTGACCGTCCGCGTCGTTCACGGTCAGGCGGCGGATCATCCCCTTGGCGTGATGCGCCATGCCGTCGCTCGGGGAGGGGATCAGGCACAGGATGACGTACTCGCCCGCGGTCAGGTTGAGAACCGCGCTCGCCGTCCCGCCAGGGTGGACTGCTCCCACGCCGCCGATCTGCTGGGTCAGCGCCAGCGCGGGACCTTCGCCCTGCTTCAACGCCTCTTCGAATTGCTCCGCCGTCACGCCGTCGTTCAGGCGCAGGAACTGGACGTGATGCGGCTCGGCCCCCGTGTTGGTCAGGATGACGCGCGTCCAGCCAGAATCCACCGTCTCAGGCGCGGTGTAGGAATAGTCGGCCGCATCCACTTTGATCTCAGGCAGGGCGGCCGCGGCAGATTCCTCCGCCAGTGTATAGGACACACCATTGAAGTCCGCGTAACGGCCTGTGCAATCCTTGTCGTCATTGGGATTGCCGACATAGTTAAAGGTCAGGTTCGCGCCGTCGAAGGCATAGGTGAAACTCACGTTCGTGTCACAGCCACCGTCGTTGGAGGTTTCGGTGAAGATATTCCCTTCCACCTTGTACGTGGCGCGGACGAATATGATGTCGCCCTCGAATACCCAGAATGTTCCATCAGCGTTGAACTTGAGGCCGTAGTCCGTTGTACCTTCCTTGATAAACTTGCCGGCGGGGAAGTTGGCCGCTGGCGTGTCTGTTGGCTTCGGCGCGGGAGGCGCGACAGTTGGCGTCGCGGCAGGAGCGCAAGCCGCCAGCGCGAAGATCAGGACGAGAACGAACGATAAAAGTTTGGTTTTCATGGGACTCCTCTTTCTCATGGTTTTTGGAGACACCAGTTTTGGTATACTCCACTCGATAGTTCCAATGTACTTCTTTCGCCATGCGCGCGGGTATCGTTAAGCGATACAATCAGCGATACAATTTTGGAGACGATGTGTCTGATTTCACGTTTGGCGAGTGGCTAAAACGTCAACGCAAGGCCGCGGGATTCACGCAGGAGCGTCTGGCGCAACAGGTCGGCTGTGCGGTCATCACTTTGCGCAAGATCGAAGCCGAAGAACGCCATCCCTCCGAACAGATCGCGGCGCGGCTGGCCGACATCTTCGCGGTTCCTCAAACCGAACGCGTCAACTTCCTCAAATTTGCGCGCGGCCTGAGCGACCCGGTTCCCATTGAACCCGCGGCCTCTCCCTGGAACACGCCCACGCCAACCGCGCGCATGCCTGCCACGATCACCTCCCTGATCGGACGCGAAAAAGAGATAGCCGAAATCCGCGCCTACCTGCAAACGCCCGATACCCGCCTCGTCACCCTCATCGGCCCGCCCGGCATCGGCAAGACGCGCCTCAGCCTCGAAACGGCGCACGCCTCCTCCGCTGATTTTCCCGATGGCGTGGCCTTCGCGGCCCTCGCGCCCCTCGATGATCCCAGCCTCGTCGCGAGCGCGATCGTGCAGGCCCTCGGCTATTCCGAATCGAAAACCCAGCCCATCCTCCAGCAACTCAAGAATGTTATCGGCCAAAAGCGCATGTTGATCGTGCTCGACAACTGCGAACACCTCATCGAAGACGTTGCCCCGCTCGCCTCCGATCTCCTGTTGACTTGTCCGCGCCTGACCATTTTGACCACCAGCCGAGAATCGCTGCGCGTCCCCGGCGAATGGCTCTACCCCGTCCCGCCTCTCGACCTACCCCGCGCGGGCCAGCCCGTGGACGCGTCCGCGGCCGCCCAATTCCCCGCGCTGACGCTGTTCGCCGAACGCGCCCGCGCCGTCCGCCCCGATTTCAAGATCACCGCCGAAAATGCCCAGGCGGTCGCGTCCATCTGCATCCAACTGGACGGCCTTCCCCTCGCCATCGAACTGCTGGCCTCGCGCATGCGTTTGATGTCGCCGCAAGCCCTGCTTGAACGGATGAGCAACCAACTCGTCCTTGCCGCCGACGGGATGCGCGCCGTCACTGCGCGGCAAAAGACGCTGAACAACGCCATCGGCTGGACGTACAACTTCCTCCCCGCCGACGAGCAAACCCTGTTTGCCCGCCTCTCGGTTTTCTCGGGCGGCTTCGCGCTCGAAACCGCCGAAGCGGTCTTCTCTGAAGCATTCCAGGGAACATCGGTTTCCAGCCTCGTCATGTCTCTCGTGGATAAAAGCCTGTTGCAACGCGCGCTCGACCGACGCGGCGAAACGCGTTTCGGGATGTTGGTCACCATTCAACAGTTCGGCTTGAACCGCCTGCGCGACATGGGCCTCGAAGCGGAAACGCGAGACCGTCATCTGAGTCATTTCCTTGCCTTTGCGAAAAAAGGGGACGTGGAAATGCGCGGGCCACATCAAGCCCTGTGGGCAGACCACTTCGAGAGCGAGTATGCAAATTTTCACGCCGCGCTCGAATGGAGCGTCTCCGCTCAAAAAACCGAATCTGCCCTGCGTTTGCTTTGCGCGCTCGGTTGGCCGTGGGAGGTGCGCGGCCACTACACCGAAGCGCATAACTGGCTTGAAAGGATTCGCGCCCTGCCCGATGTCGGCGCGTATCCCCTCATCCATGCCCGTCTCTTGAATCACCTTGGCCGCTACGCTTGGACGCAGGATCGCTTCGACGAGGCGCGCGCCTTGTTGGGAGAAAGCCAGTCCATTGCGACGTGTTTGGGAGCGGAGGGTGAACTCTGTCTCGCGGAAGCGTTGAACTGGATGGGATTGCTTGCCCATTTGACGGATGGCGAGAGCCTGTCTGCCAAATCCATGTTCGAGCGCAGCCTTGCCTTGAATCAAAAATGGGGGGATCAAAAAAGCGCGGCGTTAAGCGCGTTCCACCTGGGCATTGTCGAAAGCGACCTAAACAATGCCGAGACCGCTTTCTCTTTGTTTCAAAAAAGCCTTTCCCTGTTTGAAAAGTTTGGAGACCTGTTCTTCATTTCCCGCGTCTCCCTCTTTTTGGGGTATCTATTCATGAAACAGGGAAATTACGAACAGGCCCAAGGCTGCTTTGAAAGGCACTTGCGCCTCGATACCGAAATCCAATTTTGGGACGGTATTGCCGAAGGCTGGCGCGACCTCGGCAACCTGCATCGCAAGCAGGGCAATCTCGAAAAAGCCGAAGAGTATTACGAGCAAGGTCGAGCGGTTTGCCGCGAGCGCGGGTTGAATAAGACGATTCCGTAAAGGGAGATTTCAACTCGAATCAAAATTTATGGAGTTGAACAACTTATTTTTGGCTTTTGTTCTCCAAAGCTTGGAAACATTAACGCTCCTCTTATCCAAATCCCCTTGACCAAAACTTAAGTCGCGCATATAGTTCAGCCCGCTTAACTACCAAGCAGGCTTACCTATGACCAGGCCCTCCCCCGTTTCCCAATCCCTGCGCGCCTGGATGGACGTGTTCATGCACCGTTCCATGCGCAACTGGCACAACTTCGCCAAGTCGGCGGGACTGTCCATGCCGCAGTTCAGCATCCTGATGCAACTGCACCACAAAGGCGCGTGCGGAGTCTCCGAGATCGGCGAGCGCTTCGACATCACCAACGCGGCCGCGAGTCAACTCGTGGACAAACTCGTGCAGTCGGGCTACGTCGAGCGCGGCGAGGATCCGTCCGACCGACGCGCGAAGGTGTTGAAGCTCACATCCAGCGGACAAGCCCTCATCGAACGCGGCGGCCAGGAACGCCATCGTTGGATGGATGATCTCGTAAAGAGTCTCTCCGCTGATGAACAAAAGCAAGTCAGCGAAGCGCTGGATATTCTCACCGACGCCGCGCAGCGCATGGAGGAGAAGACATAACTTCCCCAAAGTCTCCAACGGCAAATCATAATTTCTACACATTTGTTTGATATTTTCAAAGACACCACGTTGGTCGAATAGGGTTGGGCGCTCTTCCCAGCCCGTATCAAGACGAACAAGTTGCAAGTAAACTCAGTTTTCCTTGAAATACGGTGGTCTCGATACGGCCTCGACTTGCACGCGGCCTACTCGACCACCGACAATTACCATCAGGAGCCCCATGCAGGCCACCCTCACCCACTCCCGCGCCCGCCACGCCCGACCCAAATCCAAAGGCGGGATGAAGCGCGCCATCCGCTACTTGATGAACTACAAGCGGCAGGCCGCGCTCCCGTACATTTTCCTGCTCATCGCCACGCTCTCGCAACTGGCTGTGCCGCGCATGATCCGCAACGTGATAGACGCCGTGACGAGCGGTTACATCGCCGACCAGATTCTCGCGGCACTCGATAAGATTCCCGCCGCGTTCCTCGGACAGGCGCTGCCGCAGATCCTCGCCGCGACGGGACGCGACGCCTCGTTGACGCTCGACCAGCTCAAAGTCCAGTTGGAAGCGGACGTGGCGAACGCGCCGCAGGCATTGGTCGCGGCCATCGTTGCAATCGTCGCGTTCGCCGTCCTGCGCGGACTGTTCGCCTTCCTGCAAGCGTTCTGGGCGGAGAAAAATTCACAGGCCGTCGCGTACGATTTGCGAAACGACCTGTACGCGAAAATCCAAAACCTGTCGTTTTCGTATCACGATAAAAACCAGACGGGACAGTTGATGATCCGCGCGACGGATGATGTCGAAAAAGTTCGCCTGTTCATCGGGCAGGGACTCCTGCAACTCGTCGGCGCGGTGATTTTGTTGAGCGGCACGGTCATCATCTTGTTCACGTCGAACATCACGCTCGCATGGACGGCCATGCCGATTTTGCCAATTGCGATTGTGGTCTTCATCGTGTTCGCCAGCCTCGCCCAGCCGATGTTCACGAAGGTTCAGCAGAAACTTTCACACCTCAACACTGTGTTGCAGGAAAATCTCGCGGGCATCAAAGTGATCAAGGCCTTCACGCGCGAAAAGGAACAGCAGAAAAAATTCCGCGCCGCCGCGGACGATACGATGGCGCAATCCATCGCGGTCTCGCGCTTGTTCACGTTCATGTTCCCGTTTGTGTTCATGATCGCCAATCTCGGACAGGCCGCGATTCTTTATGTCGGTGGAAAACAGATCATCGTCGGCGCGCTTTCGCTCGGCGCGTGGCAGGAGTTCTCGCTGTACCTGATGTATCTCTTCTTCCCGATCATGATGTTCGGGATGATCGTCACGCAGCTCGGACAGGCCTCCGCCTCCGCCGACCGTATCTTCGAAATCCTCGACGCGAAGAGCGACATCGCCGACAAACCCAACGCCGCGAAACTCCCCGCCGTGAATGGCGACGTGAAATTCGAGAATGTCACGTTCCGTTATTTCGGCGGCGGCGAGCCCGTGCTGAACAAAGTTTCGTTCGAAGCCAGGCCAGGCGAGACGATTGCCCTGCTCGGCGCGACGGGTTCGGGCAAGACCACCATCATCAATTTACTGCCGCGCTTTTATGATCCAAGCGAAGGCCGCATCACAATTGACGGTTACGATTTGCGCGACGTGACTCTCGACTCGCTTCGCTCGCAGATCGGAATCGTTCTTCAAGAAACGACCCTCTTCAGCGGAAGCATCCGCGAGAACATCGCCTTCGGCAAACCCGACGCCGCGCTCGATGAAATCCAAAAAGCCGCGAAGGCCGCGGCCGCGCACGACTTCATCCTGTCCTTCCCCGACGGTTACGAGACGCACGTCGGCGAACGCGGCCAAACACTCAGCGGCGGACAGAAGCAGCGCGTCGCCATCGCCCGCGCGCTTCTGCTCGACCCGCGCATTCTCATCCTCGACGATTCGACTTCGAGCGTTGATCTCACCACCGAAGCGCAGATCCAATCCGCGCTCGATACGTTGATGAAAGGCCGCACGTCGTTCGTCATCGCACAGCGCATCAGCACCGTTATAAACGCCGATAAGATTCTCGTCCTCGATAAGGGTGAAATCGTCGCGCAAGGCAAACACGCGGAACTCATGGAAGAAGAACCCATCTATGCAGAAATTTACAACTCGCAACTTTTGCCAGAAATGCATGGCGTTCAAGGTTGATCACATGAACATAACAAACAAAAGCTTTAGCCGTCATTGCGAGGGCGGCGGTCGAGCAGGCGGCGCTTTTTCGCCATATCGAGGCCCCGCCCGAAGGAATCTCGCCGAAACACAGGGGATTGCTTCGTCGGTCTCGGTCTCGATACGCAAAGAACGCTACTCGACCATCGGCCTCCTCGCAATGACAAAGGCGGGTGCGCTATGATGCACGGCGGCGGACCTGGCGGCCGCTTCGGCGGTATGTTGAATCAAGAAACCCTCAAACCGCGTAAACTCAGCGAAACCCTGGCGCGCCTCGGCGGCTACTTCAGCCGCTTCTGGTACATGCTCCTCGTCGCCCTCGGATTCGTCGTCATCGCCACGTGGACTCAGGTGACGACTCCCGAATTGACGGGACAAGCCACGGACTGTTTCCTCGTCCCCGCGGGCGAATCCGCCTTCGGAGCCTTCGCTTCGTTCGGGACCTCAAGCGGGTCGCCGTCCGAATCGCAGACCTCCTCCTGCTGGCTGACCGCGCCCGACTCCTCCTCACTGACGTTCACGCGTCGGCTGGTGTACAACGCTTTTCACGCGGGCGGGTACGAGGTCCCGACCGACGCGACGAACGGCGACCGCGTCGCCGCGCTGGGACGTCTCATCCTCATCGTCGTCGCGCTCTACGTCACAGGCTCCGTCCTCACGGGCGCGACCTTCTTCACTATGGCATGGACAGGTCAACATGTCTTGCGTGTGTTACGCGTGGAAGTGTTCGAAAAGTTGCATCAACTCTCGCTCAGTTATTACGCCGAACACGAAGCGGGCGACCTGATGAGCCGCATCACCAACGACACGACCGCCATCGAGCAGGCTTTTTCGTTCGCGCTGGTCAACGTGTTGAGCGGAATCCTTCTGCTCGTGTGGGTGGCGTATAACATGCTGACAACCAACCTGCCGTTCGCGCTGCTTTCGCTCTCGGTCTCGCCGTTGATGTTCATCGCCACAAAGTATTTTTCAGACCAGGCGCGCAAGGCATTCCGCAGAAGCAGACAGGAAATCGGCAACGTCAACGCCGAGTTGCAAGAGTCTATTGCCGCAGTGCGCGAGGTGCAGGCCTTCAACCGCGCCGACGAGAACATCGAGCAGTTCAAGGAAGTCAACGCCGCGAACCGCGACGCCAACGTGCGTGCGGTCGCGTACACCTCCGCACTTGCACCCACACTCGAAGCGTTTTCGTACGTCGGTCTTGCCATCGTCACTGGCGTGGGCGGATGGTATCTGCTCAAGGGACAGAGTCTCTTCGGCACGACCGTCACGCTTGGTTTAGTTGTCACATTCCTCGCGTACGTTCAACGCTTCAACCAGCCGATTCAACAAATCGCCGTTCTGTGGACGAACATCCAAAACGCCATCGCGGGCGGCGAACGCATCTTCCACATTCTCGATGAAAAACCCGCAGTGACCGACAAACCGAACGCGCGCGAAATGCCGCAAATCGTAGGCAGGGTCGAGTTCAACGAAGTCTCGCACGAATACGAAAAGGGCGTGCCCGTGCTGAACAAGGTCTCGTTCACCGCCGAGCCTGGACAGACGATTGCCATCGTCGGACCCACAGGCGCGGGCAAGACCACCATCATCAACCTCCTGCCTCGATTTTATGACGTTACGAACGGCTCGGTCAAAATTGATGGGATTGACGTGCGCGACGTGACTGCCGAATCGTTGCGCCGTCAGATTGGCATCGTTTTACAAGACACCTTCCTCTTCAGCCAGAGTGTGATGGAAAACGTCCGCTTCGGCAAACCGAATGCAACCGATGAAGAAGTGATGTCCGCGATTCGACTCGCCAACGCCGACTCGTTCATCGAGCGCCTCCCCGAAAAGTATCAGACCGTCCTCGGTGAACGCGGCTCGGGTCTTTCGCAGGGACAACGGCAACTGCTCTCCATCGCCCGCGCCGCGCTTGCAGACCCGCGCATCCTCATTTTGGATGAAGCCACCTCCTCGGTTGACACGCGCACCGAGCGCCTCATCCAGAAAGCGTTCGACCAACTCCTCGAAGGTCGTACATCGTTTGTCATCGCGCACCGCCTGTCCACCATCCGCAACGCGGATATGATCCTCGTCCTCGACAAGGGTCACATCATCGAGCGCGGCAAGCACGATGAACTGCTCGCGAAGCAAGGCTTCTATTACGATTTGTACATGAGTCAATTCAAGGAGCAGGAGGAAGTGGCGGAGATGGCGGCTGCGAAGTAAGTCGGTAATTCGGTCATCGGTGTTCGGTTTTCAAAAAGCCCTCGTCGGAAATGGCGAGGGCTTTTTGGTTAGACCTCTTGCAAAAGTCAAAGTTCAAGGTTGTAAATAGCAGCGATCAGGTTGAAGCGCAAAGCAAATCTCTTTCGGCGCTTGCGATACCTCTCGCTCAAGATCCGAAACACTTTCAACTTACGGAATATATGCTCAATCACAATTCGTTTCCGCGCCAAACTCCGATTGCTCTGTTTTTCGCGTTTTGTCAGAGCATGGTAGTTGGATTTCTTGAAGGGTGTCTGACTGTTTTTATGAAGTTCCATCAAACCTTGATAGCCAGCATCTGCCAGAATGCGAAGATGTTCAGAGAATTCACAGGCATCCTCTTTGAACAGTTGGAAGTCGTGTTTGCTTCCATGGCTGAAGGCGGTGGTAATGATTTGGGCGCTTTTTCGATCCGCCATTACCTGTGCTTTTTGAGCATGACGCTTCTTTTTGCCGCTGTAATGCCGTTTTTTGGTTTTTTTGGACGCTCCACGGGTTGTTCGCTGACATCCACCAGCACCACCTCGAACACCGTGTCACTGGCTTGGAGCGCCTTCTTGCTAGGCAGGCGAAACTTTTTCGAGCGCACCAAGGCGTCCTCTACCTTGCGAATGGTGCGGCAAACGGTTGCTTCACTGACGCCATAGGACTGTGCAATATGAAATTCCGTTCGATACTCTCGCCAGTACATCAAGGTCATCAACAGTTGATCGGCTCGGCTCAGTTTCGGTGGTCTTCCGAAGTCTCGTAACCCTTTCTCGATGACTGCGAGCATCTGAGCGAAGGTTTCGCGCTGGACACCCGTTAGTCGTTTGAAATCACCATCTTTGAGTTGTTCGATGGTTTTGTAATGCATCGGCCTATTATGACACACTTATGCAAGAGGTCTGTTGTCACAATAACAAAATTCGTATATAGTAGAGGTGGTTCTGAGCTGGGTTTGCACGAAGACGTGGCGGAGTGTTCTATGGCTAAGATTTACGTTTCTTCAACATTCAACGATTTGGAGGCCTGCCGAAGGCAGGTATCGCTTGTTATTCGTAAAATGGGACATGAAGACGTTGCAATGGAGTACTACATTGCCGAGGACAAGCGCCCCATTGATAGATGCCTCGAAGATGTTGCAAATTGTGACCTTTACATCGGCATCTTTGCATGGCGGTATGGGTGGGTACCCAAGAAGAACAACCCAAAGAAATTATCCATTACAGAATTGGAGTATCGCCAGGCTATCAAGAAAAAGAAAACCTGCTTGATTTTCCTACTTGATGACAAGGCTTTATGGCCGCCCGCCTTTATTGACGATAACAAAAAACGTATGAAAAAATTGCGCGATGAAGCGAGTGAAGAACATGGCCCAGGGTTATTTACTTCTGCTGAAAACATTGGCTCGGTTGTTGCACCAGCGATTCATGAATGGATGAAAAAATCTGGTCTTCTTGTTGCGGGTGAGGCAATAGCAGAATTCAATCTTGAAGAATACTACGAAGCCCTCCGTAAGCGCTATAACGTCCTCGCCCTTGAGGGACTGACCCCGCCGCAAAAGGAAGAATACCTGCAAATTCAACTACGCTCCGTGTTTGTTGAACAAAGCGTTCGTGAGGATACGCCGCCTGTGGAATTGCCGAAAGAAGTGTGGGAGAAGTTATCCCGCGAGAAGGAAATCCACGTGGAAGATTTGCCATCGAGCATTACATTGGACGATGTGCGCAAAGCACGCGAATCGTATTATCAAAAGCCCTCCCGTTTGGTGTTGGATGCGCTGACCGACCCTCGCAACCAATACACTATCATCCTCGGCGACCCAGGTTCTGGTAAGTCCACACTGGCGCGGTACGTGATACTCTCATTAATTGATCCCTCGCTGGCAGACGATAAAATCCAGAAAGCGTTCGAGGGCTATCTGCCCTTGTTGATCGAACTGCGTACATTCGCAGGCTTGTGTGCAGAGGGCAAATGCGAAACGCCACTGGAATTCCTGGAACATCTTGGCAAGACCGAGGGCTGGGGCTTGACCCAAACCGCCCTGCATAATCACCTGAAGAACAATGGACGAGCGGTGGTCATCTTCGACGGGCTGGATGAAATCTTCGAGCCGAAACTGCGCGAGACCATCACCAATCAGATTGTCGGATTTATGAATGCATATCCCAAAGCCCGCGTGATCGTGACTAGCCGCATTCTCGGCTATCGCCGCAAGATTTTGAGCGACGCTGGATTTGTGCATTTCACCTTGCAGGATTTGGACGAAAAGCAGGTGGAAACCTTCATCACTAAATGGTATCAACTCGCGATGAGCGATCGACCCGACGAGGCCAAGGAACGTAGTGAGCGGATTTTGAAGTCGTTCGATGACTCTGCTTCCGTTCGCCAATTGGCAGGCAATCCCATGCTGTTGACTATCATGGCGATCATTGGCAAACATCAGGAACTGCCACGCGAACGCTGGAAGTTATACGACCATGCTGCTAGCGTACTGATTCAGCATTGGGATGTGAACAAACACCTCAAGGATGAAAGCATCGAATCGGACTTTATCGGTGAGGACGACAAAAAGGAATTATTGCGCCGACTTGCATACCGCATGCAAAGCGGGGACGGGGGCTTGGCGGGTAACTATATTCACCGCGAAGGCTTGCAGGAAGAATTTGAAAGATACTTGAAGGAACGCTATAACCAAATGCCTGACCGTGCCAAACTTATTGCCGAAGCAATGATTCAGCAATTCCGAGAGCGGAATTTTATCCTTTCGTTATATGGTGCAAACCTTTATGGGTTTGTTCACCGTGCTTTTCTGGAATATTTCTGTGCTTCAGCATTTGTATGGAAATTTGAAAAGACAAAGGAATTGGCTATTGAGCAGTTGATAACTGATGTGTATGGCAGGCATTGGAAAGATCAAAACTGGCACGAAGTGCTGCGGCTTATTTGTGGGATGATCGATGATAAGTGGGTAGGCAAGGTACTCTCACCTCTGAGAAGTTGGGCATACGACCAGAAGATTAGCCTCTCGGATCAATCGATGTGGTTACCATACCAAATCGGCTTACCAGCGCTATGCTTAGGTGAATTAAGAACATTGAGCGGAAATCAAGAAGTGATTGCTGAGTTCGCAGAATCGCATAACTGGAAAGCTCGCTACGACTTGTTGCACATATTGGTAGATCGGTTTTACCAACAACCGCAAACCCTGCCGTTACTGCTCCAGCATGCTTTCGACGATGTTGAAGATATTCGTAGTATTGCTCTATCTGGGCTTATCAAGCATTATCGTGACGATTCTCGAATACTGCCGTTGCTACACGACCGTGCTATCAAAGACGATAATGCAAATATCCGGCATGTTGCCGTATCTGCGCTTATTGTGCACTATCATGATGATCCTCGAACCCTACTATTACTTCGCGACCGCGCTGTCAATGATAATAGCGCGGATGTTCGCAATATCGCTGTATCTGTGCTTATCGAACACCATCGTTATGATCCTCAAACCCTCTTGTTACTTCGCGACCGCGCTGTTAAGGATAATAGCGCGGATGTTCGCAACATCACCGTATCTGCACTTGTCAACTTCTATCACAAAGACCCAGCGACTCTGCCGCTCCTCTTCGAAAGTGTTGTCAAAGATAGTGATGAAGGAGTTCGCCATATAGCCGTGTCGGCACTTGCAGAGCGCTATCGTGATAATTCACAAACCTTTCCACTACTGTGCGAATGGGGGACAATGGGAGAACATGCAGATGTTCGTCATATCGCCATATTGGCACTCGCTCAATACTTTCGAGACGAATCCCAAACTTTACCGCTCCTACGTGATCGTGCTGTTAAGGATGATGATGTGAGTATCCGTCGTGATGTCATATTTGCACTAGCGTACTACTATCACGAAGACCCAGGGACCTTACCATTCCTGCATGAGCGTGCTATTAAAGATAATGATTGGAGTGTTCATAGTGCCGCTATGGCCGCTCTCAAAGGCTACGATATCGAGAGTCCAAATATCTCTGCGCTCTTGCGCGAATGCATAGGGACGTCAAACGATCCTACTGTTCGCATTTTTGCCATGTCAACGCTCACACAGAGCTACCGTTCTGATCCAGAGACCTTCCTACTTCTCTGTAACTGTATTCTCAACGACGGTGATGAGGGTGTTCGCCGTAACGCTATATTTGAGATGGTACAGTCTTATCGCGATGACCCAAGAACTCAGCCGCTTCTATGTGAATGGGCGGCCGTGTCAGAACATGCAGATGTACGCAGTGCCACTGTGTCGGCATTGGTTCAATACTATCAAAAGAATCCAAAGACATTGTCCCTCCTACTGAGGAGCGCGGTGCAAGATAATAATGCGAATGTACGAAGTGCCGCCGTGTCAGCTATAATCAAAGACTATCAGGAGGACACCCAAACCTTGCCGCTCTTGCAGGAGCGCGCAGTGAACGACAATGATTCTGATGTGCGCAGTGCCGCCGTCTCGGCGCTGGCAGAATACTATCGTGAGGATGCCCAGACCTTGTCGCTCTTACGTGACCGCGCGGAAAATGATCCCTCATTGTGGCTGCGTGAGCGTGCCAAGGAGTTGATTGAAAAAATCGAGGGGAAGAAAAGATAATTTTGTGTGAATGCGAAATAATCAGCAGACTTCAAGATAGATGGAGAGGAATATCTAATTGGTAAATGCATCACGCTCTCCCCTCGCACCAAATCTCCTTGTTCATCTTGGTTTACATTGTACCCGTAGGGTATCTGTGGTTAAATTAACCGCAGGAGCCCAACCATGACACCCGACTCCGAGTTCGTCACCTTTCTTAGAACCTATCCCGCCTACCCCACCACCGAGGCCCTCGACCGCCTGCGCCTCACCGAATACGCCCGCCTGGACGTGAACCAGCAGGTCTACCTCGATTACACCGGCGGCGGGCTGTACGCCGAATCGCAGATCCGCCGTCATCACCGCCTGCTCAGCGAGCACGTCTACGGCAATCCTCACTCCTCTAATCCCACATCGCTCCGTTCCACCGAGCTGGTTGAGCACGCGCGCGAGTACATCTTAAAATTCTTCGACGCCGACCCCGACGAATACGTCGCCGTCTTCACCATGAACGCCAGCGGCGCGCTCAAACTGGTGGGCGAGTCCTATCCGTTCGCCAAGGGCGGCCATTACCTGCTCACCTTCGACAACCACAACTCGGTCAACGGCATCCGCGAATTCGCCCACGCCCGCGGCGCACAGGTGGACTACATCCCCGTGGCCCTGCCCGACATGCGCGTGGACGAAGACTCCCTCGCCGCCTCCCTCGACCTCGGGACGCGCAAAAAACCCAAACTGTTCGCCTACCCGGCGCAGTCCAATTTCTCCTCCGTCCAGCATCCGCTAGACTGGATCGAACGCGCCCACGAAAAAGGCTGGGATGTCCTGCTGGACGCGGCCGCCTTCGTCCCCACCAACCGCCTCGACCTGAAAGCGGTCAAGCCCGACTTTGTGCCGGTCTCGTTTTACAAGATGTTCGGCTACCCGACCGGTGTCGGCGCGCTCATCGCCCGCAGGCAGGCGCTCGCCAAACTGCGCCGTCCATGGTTCGCGGGCGGGACCATCACCGTCGCCTCGGTGCAGGGCGACAAATATTACCTCGCCGACGGCCCCGCCGCCTTCGAGGACGGCACGCTCGATTACCTCAACATTCCCGCGGTGGAGATCGGACTCAAGCACATCGAATCCATCGGCTACGACGTGATCCACGAACGCATCCACATGCTGACCGGCTGGTTGCTGTCCAATCTCGTCGGCCTGAAACACAGCACAGGCCAGCCGCTGGCGCGCGTCTACGGCCCGACCGTCAACGAGGGACGCGGCGGCGCGGTGACGCTCAACTTCTTCGATAAGAACGGCCAGCCGATAGACCATCGTTCCATCGAGCAGGCCGCCAACGCGCAGAAGATTTCCCTGCGCACGGGCTGTTTCTGCAACCCCGGCGCGGGCGAGGTGGCGCTCGAAATCTCGCGCCTCGAGCTGGACGTGTGCTTCACCAGACCCGAACACGAACAGCGCCTGTCCGTGGACGACTTCCGCGTGTGCATTGACGGCAAGGCCTCCGGCGCGGTGCGCGTCTCGATTGGCATGGTCACCAACTTCGCAGACGTGCAGGCGTTCCTATCTTTTACGAGAGAGTTGTTGAATTGATGAACGGCCAATCCCGCGCGTCCATCAAACCCGGCATGACCGTGCTCATTGTCCTCAAGCAGGATCAAGCAACGGGCAAACTCACGCGGGGCATCGTCAAAGATGTCCTGACCAAATCGCCCACACATCCGCACGGCATCAAAGTACGCTTGACAAGTGGAGAGGTCGGGCGCGTAAAAGAAATTGCGAATCAATGAAAACTTGGTAAAATGATGTAGACGGAACGGTTTCAGGAAGTTCTTTGGGTTGTGCGGCGCCACCGGGGGAGACGCCGCCGGGAGGCAGGCATGGATATCCTGTATGAAGGCGAGGTCGTGTGGCCGCGCGGCGCGTCGGAACGCACCGGGCCCAGCGCCGGTTCCCCCTCTGTCAATACGCTCCCCGTCAATACAGCAGTCCAGGGCGTTGACTTGCACATCGAGCAGGCGGGCTCGAAGGAATGGATGCAGTTGGTCAACGGCAACTGGGTCGCGACGATATACCCGGATAGCACCGGCGCGCCGAAGACGCGCGTGGAATACCACGAGATCAGCACACCCCCGCCGACGGATGTCGTCATCACGTCCGTGATCGTGAACTACACGGTGAACGGACAGCAGTTCTCGAAGACCTTCACGCAATGACCGCCCTCGACGTATCACTGGATTCCGTCACCGTCGCCTACAACGATACGTCTGTGACGCTGAACGCCGTCCCGCCGCAGGCCGTGCAGTACTACCGCGTCAAACACGACAGCCAGCTCGAAATCTACAATTACAAATCGCGCACCGCCCACCCCGACTGGAGCGGCGTCGGTTTCCAGACGCCCGAGGTCGCGCCGCTGTTTGTCCAGCCGAAACAGTCGTCGGGGACGAACCGCACGAGAGTGGACGGCGAATGGGAAACGCTGATCGACAATTTGAATTCCAACGATGAGGGCAAATTAAGATACCTGAAAGCCGACAACACCGCCCTGTTCAACACCTCCGGTTTCCCCCAGATGGAAAGCCTGACGATGGGCGGCAACGTAATCACGCTGGATGAGATTCAGGGAGCGTGGGGCAGGGTGCACACGCTGGATTACAGCCAGCCGCCGCAGGCCGAAACGGTCAACTACTTTGCGAGGCCGGACCTGGTCCACAAGTTCGTGGTCGTGGGATGGAAGCGCACCACAAAGGAAACGTACTGGGTCAATCCGCCAAAGGGAGACATGTACTGGCCTTTCGTGTCCAGCCGCTCGGTCTGGGTGCAGCTGGAGCGTCTCGAAAAATTCCCCGACCTGCCGGTGGTCGTCATCGCCAATACGACCGTTGACATCCGAAAGACTCCCGAGATCGGCGATAACCTGACCGGGGCACAGTTGCCGGCCGGGAGGTCCGCGAACGTGATCGAATATCATCCGGCCGGTTCCAGTGTGTGGGGCAGGATAGAAAACTTCGGCTGGATCATCCTGCTCTGGTATCCCGCCTACAACAGCACACCCCAGTACTTCACAACCTGGAATATGGCGACCCTTCCGCCTCCCGCGCCTGTGGCGGCCGGCGGCTGAAACCGCCGCTCAAACGACGCGGGCGGTCATTCCCCCGTCAGCCAGCCCCATAAAGTCTTCCGCCTCTTCACCGTGTCCTCCAGCCGCGGGACGTTCAGCAAAACCACCGTGATGTTATCGTGGCCGCCGCGTTCGTTCGCCAGGTTGACCAGGTCCTGCACGGCCGTCTTCTGATCCTCGGCCATCAGCACCAGTTTCAGGATTTCATCCGGCCAGATCATATCGGTCAGACCGTCGCTGCATAACAGCAGGGTGTCGCCGGAGAGCAGGGTCATGCCCTGGTTGGCGAGGGCCGTCTCGTCGTCCTGTTCGCCGTGCAGGCGCATGCGGAAGTCCACCTCGGGCAGTTTGGCCGCGCCCAGGTAGCGGCGGATGACGTGCACGTTGGGATGCGTGCGCATCTGATCGGCCTTGATCAAACCCTTCTCGAAGGCTTCCTGGACCCAGGTATGGTCAATGGTCAACTGGGTGATCTCACCCCCGCGCAGGAGAAAAAGGCGGGAATCGCCCACGTGGGCGGTATACAACTTGTGTCCGATGACCAGGACGCAAACGCAGGTGGCCCCCATGCCGTGCTGATCGTCTTTCGATGCGGAGTGATGGGCAATCGCCTCGCTGGCGGTGTGGACGGCCTCTTCGAGCACCTTCAACGGTTTTTTACCGTTGCTCTCGGCCACGACCTGCGTGATGTGGTTGACGGCCAGTTCGGCCGCCACCTCCCCGGCGCGATGCCCGCCGATTCCGTCCGAGACCACGGCGAAGACCACCGGCGTGGGATGTTCCTCGCTGAGCGTGTACGACGACACCGCAAAGCGGTCCTCGTTATTCTTACCCGTCATGCCGGGATGGCTGAGGGCGGCGACGTGCAGGTGGGCGCGCTGGGTGCGGATCATGAAACGGCGGTAATCTTCGGTGATGGAGGCGCAGGCGTATTCTTCAACTCGAACCGGTAAGTCATCTGCCCAAAGTGTACCCGGTCTCCGTGTTTCAGGCGATAGCCCTCACGGGTGACTGGTTCGTAATTGGCCCAGGTTCCGGCCACGGAACCCTGGTCGTAAATGATAAACCCATCCTCGGCCTGTCGGATGCGGGCGTGCAGGGGCGAAACGGACGGGTCATCCAGGATGACGGCCGCGTGCACCGGGTCCGTGCCGAAGGTCAACTCCGGGGCGTCGAGCGGGATCGGGTTGGCCGTGACCGGCTGACCGTCCGCGCCGAGGCGGAGGAGGTAGGCCGGCGCGTCCACTTTACCGGACCCGGGCCCGGTCTTCGCGAGCCGGCGCACCCGTTTCTTCGGTTCGGTGGGCGGTTCGATGACGGCCGTCACCGGCTGGGTGACCGGGTCCACGGACCTTTCTCGCGCCGCGCGCCGTTCACGCCTCGAGCGGATGCGTACGCGTCCGCTCAACAAGATGCCCAACAGCACCAGCCCGGCCAGCGCCACCGCGCCGACGACGATCAGGTAGCGATTGCGCGCCAGCAACACGACCGCGCCGGTCGGCGGGCGGACGACGTTGACCACGACCGGCACGCCTATGCTGGCTTTGCCCAGCCCGAGGCTGTCGTTCGCCTCGACGACGAGGGTGTGCTGGCCGCCCTCGGCGTAGGCGCTGATGTCCCACACGAACTTATCAAATGGCTCAACCAGGTTTTCGTCCACGAGCTGGCCGTCCACGTACAGCGCGGTGCGCACGAGCGGCCGCGGGTGCCCGTCCGGGAATTCGACGATGATCTCGATCGGCTGTTCGTTCGGGACGAGCACCTCGGTGTTGTATGGATCCTCGGGCGGCGCGGCGCGCGTGATCGTCTGCGGCGGGGCGACCAGGATCGGGTTGGGCGGCTGGATGTCGAGGGAAAAAGTCCGCTCGGCGGAGACGATCAACCCGGCCGTCTGTGTGTTGACCTGCACGGCGAGCGTGTGTTCGCCGCCCGCGGCCAGGCCGGAGGCGTAGGTCAATTGATAGACGCGGCGCAGGGGCGCGAAATAGGCTTCGGGGTCCGGGATGGGCTCGGAGCCGGTAAAGGCGAAGAAAGTCCCGCCGGTTTGCACGGCCAGCGCCTGGAAGAGCGCCGCGCTGGGATGACTGAGATACACGTCCGCGTCCACGAACCAGACGAAGATGCGCACGCGCGCTTCCGCGGCGCGCTGGGCAATGGAGCCGAGCGCGGCTTCCAGGTCGGGCGCTTCCATGTGCGGCGTGATGAACAGAATGGCGCGCTTCATGCCCACCTGCGGCGTCGGCACGCTGGCCGTATCCAGCGCGAGCGCGAGCGTCTGGATATTGGGGGTCGTGGAACGGAAATCGGGCTGGAACGAGGCGAACGTGACCAGCCAGTCGGCGGGCGCGGCGTGCGCGATGAGCGGCCCGGCCAGTGTGACCAGACTGAGGTCGTCGCCCTCCGCGGCGACATCCCGCGCCTGCGCCCACGTCCCCAGCGCCTGCTGGAGGCGGAGGTAGCGCGTGATGCCCTGTCCGTCGCGGACGTCCAGCGCGGGGCCCGGGTTGACCGCCACGACCAGTTGCGCGCCGACCGGCGCCTCGGTCAATGCCTGGACCGGGCGCGGCTGGCCGTCTTCGAGTATGGTCACAGCCTCGGGCTTCAATCCACTGACGAATTGCCCCGCGCCGTCGTACACATCCAGGAAGGTCATGATGGTGGGAAAGGCGCGCGTATCCGGCACGGCGATCTCGGCGAAGGCCGCGCCCTGGGCGGAGGCAGGGGATGAGGAATAAAGGATGAAAGATGAAAGAAGAAAGATGAGAACAAGCAAACGGAAAATCGCACGGAAGTCAATCCGCGTCTTCCGCGTTAATCCGCGCCCAGTTTTCCGACTTCCAAGATGATGCATCAGGTTTCGTAAATTCAAAGTCTCAAATCGTAAATCGAAAACCGCCTCACTCCCACTCGATGGTCGCGGGTGGTTTGCTCGTAATATCATACACGACCCGATTGATTCCGTCCACTTCGTTGACCAGACGATTCGCCACCCGCGCCAGCAGGTCATGCGGCAGGCGCGCCCAGTCGGCGGTCATGAAATCCTCGGTGGTCACGGCGCGGATGGCGGCCGTCTCCTGGTAGGTGCGCTGGTCGCCCATCACGCCGACGGAGCGGACGGGCAATAAAACCACGAAGGCCTGCGACGTCTCCGCACCCTTGCCCAGAAAGCCCGCTTTGGACAACTCCTCGATCAGGATCGCGTCTGCCGCCCGCAAGCGACTCACCCGCTCGCGCGTCGCCTCGCCGAGACAGCGCACGGTCAGGCCGGGACCCGGGAACGGCTGCCGCCAAACCAGCGACTCCGGCAGCCCCAGCGCCTCGCCGACGGCGCGCACCTCGTCCTTGAACAGATAACGCAGCGGTTCGACCAGTTCGAATTGCATGTCATCGGGAAGTCCACCCACATTATGGTGAGTCTTGATCCTCTCGGCTTTGTTTCGCTCCGGCGCGGACGACTCGACCACATCGGGGTAGATCGTTCCCTGCACCAGAAATCTTGGCTGGCCGAGTTGACGAGCCTGTTCTTCGAACACGCGGATGAACTTCTCTCCGACGATTCTTCGTTTTTGCTCCGGCTCCGTCACGCCTTTCAAGGCGGAGAAAAATTCGTCGCTGGCGTCAACGGTAATCAATTCGGAATGTAAGTGTTCGCGAAACGCCGAAGCGACCTGTTCGCCCTCGTTTTTCCTCAACAAGCCCGTATCCACAAATACCGCGACGAGTTGATCGCCAATCGCCTCGTGCACCAGCGCCGCCGCCACGGATGAGTCCACGCCGCCGCTGACCGCGGCCAGCACGCGCTCGCCTCCCACCTGTGCGCGGATGCGCGCCACGGATTCTTCGATGATCGAGGCGGGCGTCCATTCGGGCTCGACGCCGCAAATGTCAATGGCAAAGTGCTTGAGCAATTCGATTCCATTCGGCGTGTGATGCACCTCTGGATGGAACTGCACCCCGAAATACTTGCGCGTCATATCGCCCATCGCCGCGAAGGGACTGTTGCCACTTTTCGCGAGCGCAATGAAACCATCGGGCATTCTGGTGATTCGATCCCCGTGCGACATCCATACGCGGGAGAGAGTAGAGAGTAGAGGAGTGGAGATTAGCGACTGAATCTCGGCGGGCCCATATTCGCGATGAGCGGACGGGTCCACCTGGCCGCCGAGGGCGTGGGTCAACGCCTGCATTCCATAGCAGATGCCGAGAATGGGCAACCCTGATTTCAGGAGGAAATCCTGGATATATGGCGCGCCCTCTTCGTAAACGGACTTCGGTCCGCCCGACAAAATAAATCCCTTCGGATGGATCGAAAGGATTTTCTCCTGCGGCGCGTCCCACGGGAATAACTCGCAGTAGACCTGCGCCTCGCGCACGCGGCGGGCAATCAGTTGGGCGTATTGGGAACCGAAATCGAGGATGGCAATGGAATCCATTGTTGTTCCTGTAGGGGCACAGCGGGTCCTTTTCGGATTCTGACGGTTATTCGTCTCGCTGTGCCCTTACGTCATATACCAGATGAAAATGCAGCTGTGGAAAATCCTGATACTCCCCGCCGTTGACGATCAGCCGATAGGCGGGGAGACGATATTCCTGCACGAGGCTTTGCACCGTGGAAAACAAATCCGCCAGAAAGGCCGCGTCGGAGGCGTCCAGTTCAGCCAATGAAGCGACCGCCTTCTTCGGCACGATCAACACGTGGAACGCGTAAGCGGGATGCGGATGCTTGAACGCGAGCAGGTTCGGGGTCTCGCGCAGACGCGCCACAGGCAGGGCAAAGGTCATTTTGGCAAACAGGAAACGGGTCAGGGCTCGACCGGGCGGCGTGCGCGCCATGCGCATCGCCAGGGCAAAGAGACTCATCCCGGCCTAATCGTCGGCAAATACAATCTCGTCCTCGCTCAGCGAGGTGATGGCCGCCAGCGACTCGATGGGCACGCCCAGCGGCTCAAGCGCGGCGCGGCCGCCCTCGAAGGTCTTCTCGATCAGCGCGCCGATGCCGACGATGTGCGAGCCCGCCGCCTCCGCCAAACGGACGAGTCCGAGGATGGTCGCACCGGAGGCGAGGAAGTCGTCGATGATCAAAACCTTTTCGTCGTGCGCCAGGTATTCCGGCGAGACGATCAACTCGACCATGCGGCCTTTCGTGTGCGAAGGCGCCAGCGTGAGATAGACCTGGTCGGGCATGGTGATGGGCTTGGTCTTGCGCGCGTAGACCACCGGCAGGCCGAGGTGGATGGCGGTGGTCACCGCGGGCGCGATGCCGCTGATCTCGGCCGTCAGCACCTTGGTCGCGCCGACCGAGGCGAAGCGGCGGGCGAACTCCTTCCCGCACTCGTCCATCAACAGCGGGTCCACCTGATGGTTGACGAAACTGTCCACTTTCAAAATGCCGTTGCCGAGATACTGCCCGTCGCGGCGGATGCGATCCTTCAACTGTTTCAAAGCGGCTCCTCCTCAAGATGATTCGGTCTTCCGATGTTTCGCATCGTCCCGAAGGTTTGGGACGTTCTTTAGTCTAGACATTTTACATCCTCTCGCGAAAACCCGCAAAGCCTATGTTAGAATCCCCGCCTGTGACCGAACGCCCGCTGTTGATCCTTGCATCCAATTCCCCGCGCCGACAGGAACTGCTCGCCCTGGGCAACTGGATGTTCAGCGTGATTGCCTCGAACGCGGACGAAAGCCGGATCCCGGGCGAAGCGCCGCGCGACTACGTCCTGCGGCTGGCCGAGGCCAAGGCGCGCGCTTCGGCGAGACTGGCCCGCCCGGAGCATATCGTCATCGCCGCCGATACCGCGGTCGTGGACGGAGACAAAATCCTCGGAAAACCGTCTGATATGATCGAGGCCGCGTCCATGCTCAAGAGTCTGCGCGGACATACACATCAGGTCTTCACGGGACTGACCGCCCTGCGCGTGAGCGATGGGATGCTGGTCAGGGACCTGTGCGTCACCGACGTGCCGATGCGAAACTACAGCGATGAGGAAATTGATGCTTACGTCCTGACCGGCGACCCGCTCGACAAGGCCGGCGCGTACGCCATCCAGCATCCACGTTTTCAACCGGTCGAAAAAATGGAAGGCTGTTACGCCAGCGTGATGGGACTGCCGCTGTGCCATCTCGTCCGCACCCTGCGCCTGCTGGAAGTCCAGCCGCGCGGCGATATGCCGGTCGCCTGCCAGACGCACCTCAACTACCAATGCCCGGTCTCGGAATCTATTTTGAACGGCGAAGCCGTCCAAGTCTGAACGATTCGCAATATCGAAAGGTTTGAATGAAGAATTTCCGCTGGTTCCCCCTCGCGCTGGCCGCGATCCTTTTTGCGGGATGCAGTCAGTCCAACGGGTTCAATCCATTTCGGCCCACGCCCACCCTGCCTCCGCCCATCGTTACGATCATCTCCGCACCGGACGCCTCGGAAGTCGCCGACGCCTACCTCGAAGCTTATCGCGCCGAGGACTACGCCGCGATGTACGCGCTGCTCTCGGGGTCGAGCCTCAATGACAACACGCAGGAGGACTTTACCGCGCGTCATCGCGAGGCGCTCACCACCATGAGCGTGAACGGCATCGAGTACACGGCCTCCGAGGCGGTCACCAGCCCGCGCGCGGCGCAGGTTCCCTTTCATTTGACATATCAAACCGCGTTGGCCGGCGTCCTCGAACGCGACATGACCCTTCCACTCGTCCTCGAAGAGGGACAGTGGCGCGTCCAATGGGACCCGGGCCTGATCCTGCCCGAACTGGCCGGAGGTAACCGCCTAGCCATGGACTGCCGCTCCCCCGAACGCGGCGAGATCTTCGACCGCGACGGCGAAGGCATCGTGACGCGCACCGAGGCCGTGGCGCTGGGCATCATCCCCGGGCAGATCGGCGAGAACACCTACTTCACCCTCCTCAACGAACTGTGGCGGCTCACCGGTGTGACTCCCGAAACCATCGAGGACAAGATCGCCGTCTCCGCGCCGGAGTGGTACATCCCCATCGGCACCACCTCCACAGAAGAAGGCGAGCGCCTGCTCGAAATGGGCTTGACCGGCCTCGTCACCAACCCATATTCCTCGCGCTACTACGCCAATGCCGGTCTTGCTTCGCAGGCGGTGGGCTACACCCTCGGCATTTCCGGCGAGGACATGGAATCCTACCGGCGCCGGGGCTACTGCGGCGACGAGAAGGTCGGCGCGGCCGGCGTGGAACTGGCCGCCGAAGACGCGCTGGCCGGTCAGCATGGAGGCAGGCTGTACGTCATCGGGCCGGACGGCCAGATCGTGGCGAACCTGGCCGAGACGCCCCTCCAGCCTTCCAGTTCGGTCTATTTGACCGTGGACAAGAATTTACAGTTCTACGCACAGCAGGCCATCGCCGGGTTCACCGGCGCAGTGGTGGTGATCGAACGCGACACCGGCCGCGTGCTGGCCATGGCCTCCTCTCCCGAATACGACCCCAACCTGTTCGACCCGGAGAATTACAATTTCAGTTACCTGCTCGGGGACGTCATCAACGACCCGGACAACCCCCTGCTCAACCGCGCCACGCAGGGACAATATCCGCTTGGCTCGGTGTTCAAGATCATCACCATGTCCGCCGCGATGGAAAGCGGGCTCTACATCCCGGAGACCACCTACGATTGCCAATATCATTTCACGGAAATTCCCGGCTTCACGCTGAATGACTGGACATACGATCACTGCCAGGACAGGCTTCAGGCCGGTCAGGAATGCGACACCAGCGACTCGACCCCCAGCGGCGTGCTAACGCTCAAAGAAGGCCTGATGCGCTCGTGCAATCCCTACTTCTGGCACATCGGCCTCGACCTGTTCAACCACGAGCGCGGCGGCGATATTGCCGCGATGGCGCGCGCCTTCGGTCTCGGCTCGCCGACCGGCATCGAAATCCCCGAAGAGCCCGGGCAGATCCTGGATCCGGGCGGCGCGTTGGAAGCCACCAATCAGGCTATCGGCCAGGGCGATGTGCTGGTCACGCCGCTCCAGGCGGCGGCCTTCGTTTCCGCCATCGGCAACGGCGGGACCCTCTACCGTCCGCAGATTATCGAAAAGATCCAACTGCCGGACGGCACGACGCAGGATGTCTTCGCGCCCGAAGCGCGCGGCGTCCTGCCCCTGCTCCCGGAACGGTTACAGGCCGTGCAGGAGGCCATGTTCGCGGTCATCAACGACCCGCGCGGCACGGCCGCCTTCCGCCTGCGCAACCTGAACATCCCGTCGGCGGGCAAGACCGGCACCGCCGAAACGGGCAACGACGAACCGCACGCCTGGTTCGTGGCATATACGGACGCGGCCGAGAACACCGGCCTGCCGGATATCGCCGTGGCCATCATATTGGAAAACGCCGGCGAAGGCTCGGACTACGCCGCGCCGGTCTTCCAGCGAATCACGGAAATCTACTACCAGGGCAGTCCGCAGACGCTGTACTGGTGGGAATCGGAATTCGGCGTGACCAAGACGCCCACCCCCTTCGGCGGCATCCCCACCCGGACGCCTAGACCCTAGCCCTCTCACCACGGAGCACACAGAGTCGATAAGACCTCTGTGTGCTCCGTGGTCTCTGCGGTGAGATTTGACCAACAAGACTCCCACATCAGGCTTGATCATCAAGGCCCAGTCCGGTTTCTTCACCGTAGAGACCGGGCAGAGCCTCGTTGTTTGTCAGTTGCGCGGACGATTGAAACAGGGCAAGGCGGCAGGCGACATCGCCGCGGTCGGCGACCACGTACGGGTGACGGTCTTAACGGACGGGACCGGGGTGATCGAAGAGGTCGAGGAACGGGAGCGGGCTTTGGTCCGGCTGGACCCGAGGCCGCAGGGCGTTTATCAACAGGTCCTGCTGGCGAATCCCGATCAGGCGGTCTTCGTCTTCGCCTGCGCGCATCCGAATCCAAAGTTGAGAATGCTCGACCGCTTCCTCGTCATCGCCGAAAAGCAGAAGATCCCCGCGGTCGTCGTCGCCAACAAAATTGACCTCGTCGGACTGAAAGAGGCGAAGGCCATGTTTGGGATGTATGGGGAGATCGGTTACGCGGTGCTCTATACGTCGGCCACAGAGGAAAAAGGATTGAAGGAATTGCGCGAACGGCTGGCGGGAAAGATCAGCGCGCTGGCCGGGCCGAGCGGCGCGGGCAAATCGTCCCTGCTCAACGCGCTCCAGCCCGGGCTTGGATTGGAAGTGCGCGAGGTGAGCACTGCCATCAACAAGGGCAAACACACCACTGTGGCGCGGCAGTTGATTCCGCTCGCGGGCGGAGGCTACGTGGCCGATACGCCCGGCTGGAGGAGCCTGGCGTTGTGGGATACGGAGCCGGAGGAGATGGACGCCTACTTCCCCGAACTCGCGCCGCTGGTGGCCGAATGCCAGTTCAGCGACTGCACCCACGTCCACGAGCCGGGCTGCGCCGTGCGCGCCGCGCTCGAAGCCGGTACGATTCATCCCGAACGATACGATTCTTATCTGAGACTGCGAGCGGGGCAGGATTGAAGATTCATCCGATTGACGATTTGCGATTGACGATTTACGATTGACTCTGATGAGCGATAACTGGAATCTTCTCGGCCACGACTGGGCGGTGGACATGCTGCGCCGCCACATCGAGCGTGGCGAGGCGCGTCATGCGTATCTGTTCGCGGGACCTCCCGGCCTGGGCCGACGCACCCTGGCCTTGCGCTTCGCCCGCGCCTTGAACTGCACGAACCCGCCCGCGCCCGGCGAATCCTGCGGCGAGTGCCGCGACTGCAAACAGACCGAGTCCATGCAGCACCCGGACCTGGCCGTCGTCCAGGCCGAGAGCGAGGGCGGCACATTGAAAGTGGAGCAGGTGCGCGAAATGAGGCGCACGATCACGCTCAAGCCGTATCAGTCGAAATATCGCGTGGCACTCTTTCTGCGCTTCCAGGAGGCCAACGACAGTGCGGCCAACGCCCTGCTCAAAACCCTCGAAGAAGCGCCCGATTACGCCACCCTGCTTCTCACCGCGGACAATCCCGAACAGTTATTGCCCACCATCGTCTCGCGCTGTGAGGTGCTGAGACTCAGGCCTTTGAAGGTGGAGGAAGTTCAAAAGCATCTGGAAAGCAACGGACTGGAGAACGGCCGCGCACAGTTGCTCGCCCACCTCAGCGGCGGGCGTCCGGGCTATGCCAATCGCCTGCTTTCCGATCCGTCTTTATTGGAATTCCGCGCCGAACGACTCGATGATTTGAAGAAGCTGCTCTCGAGCACGCGCGTTCAGAAATTCGCCTACGCCGATAAACTCGCCAAAGACCGGGCCGTGATGCGACAGGTCCTGCTGGTCTGGCTGGCCTACTGGCGCGATGTACTCCTGCGCGCCGCGCAAGCCGACGCGCCCCTCGTCAACCTGGACCGCGCCGAGGAGATCGAATCGCTGGCAAAGAAGTTGTCGCTGGCCGAAGCGCGCAAACTGGTCACTAACATGGAACTGGCCGTCGAACGGCTGGAGAAATACGTCAACCCGCGCCTGCTGGCGGAGGTCACTTTATTGGATTGGCCTAAACTTTAGAAGAGGAGTCCCCATGTGCCGAAGCATCAAACCCCTGCGCCTTCCCGGCCGTCCCGCCACGGAGCAGGAGATCGTCGAAGCCGCGCTGCAATACGTGAGAAAGGTCAGCGGCTACCGCAAGCCCTCGCGCGCCAATCAGCCAGCCTTCGACGCGGCCGTGGCCGAGGTGGCCGCGGCGACGCGGAGGATGCTGGAGAGAATCAACAAGCCCGTTTCAGCGTGAGCGTGAGGAGTACCTGGCGGTTGGACTGGCTTTAGCGATCTTGAGTTTCTTGCCCGAATTGAAGCGCACCAATTTATCCCAATCAATTTTGCCGTCCACACAGAAATCGTTCATGAATTCCTGAGTAAAGAGATTGAGAACTCTGGCATATTCGGCGAGAAACGCCTCATTGCGTTCCTTTGCTTGATGGCCGAGCGGCTCGACAAAATTCACGAACAAACGGTCATTGCCAGAAATAAATTCCCAGAATTCCTGACCGCAGAGTTTCAAGTAATCGCCTTTGTCAGGCTTGGTCGTTCGTCCATAACAACAGCCATTGATGGACTGGACATTTAGCTGGCTTTTCCCCATTCGCAATATCCGTTTGGCCTGCCTGAAATTTTCAATCATGCGTTTGATCTGAGCACTGTTTCCCCAATTGGGCCCGGATTTCACCGCAACGATGTAAAAAACGTCGTCACGTATGAACTCCAAATCAATTCCCTCGGCGGATGATTTTCTGCCATCGAACACCCTGCCGCACACAAATATCGCAAGCTTCTCAAGAAAATTTCCGAAGATGGTTTCTTCCTGGGAGGACAAATGCGCGTCCAAGAGCACTTTCACCAGATCGTGAGCGTCGTTGATGTTCTTGGCCTTGAAGAGGTATGGATTCTTTTTCTTCAATACCTCTCGCAACTTCAAGGTCTGAAGGCTGGCATCTCTGCTCTCGTGAAATTCCCCAATGTTTCCTTTCACGAAGTTAATCACCTCATTTAGATTTAGTGGCCGCATATTTTTCCTTCCCTTCCATTAGCGCCATTTGGGCAGGGCGCATTTCTGCTGCAGGTTTAATACTATTTTGAGCCAAATTAAAATATTCAGGCAAGATCTCGATACCTATTGCATTACGCCCCATGCGTTGAGCAACAAACGCGGTTGTTCCCGAGCCCATAAATGGGTCTAATACCCAGTCCCCTCTTTTTGTAAACAGTTTGATGAACCATTCGGGCAAATCCTCCGGGAAAACCGCACTGTGATTCCTGTTTTTTGTTTCCGTCGCCATGTGGAGCACATTTGTAGGATAGGCTTTTTCCCGACCTATCCAATTGGCAATTCGCTTTCCAAAACCACTGCCAACACGGGAAGGATCACGTACTTTATCTGTCTCACTTAGGTTTTTGAGACGCCTGTCCGCCCAATCGCCCATCGGAACCATCACCTCTTCCTGGTACATGTGAAACTGCCGATTCTTGTTGAATTGTAATAGTCTTTCCCATGAGTCGCGAAAACGATTGGGCCACTTGCCGGGATAGGAGTTTTTCTTATGCCAAATGAATTCTTCCGTCCAAAGCCAGCCCTGTTTGCGCATTTCCAAAATAAGTTCAATTACATAGGTGTGGCGTTCTCCGTCAACTACCTTTTCCTTTATGTTCAACACAAAAGTTCCTGTCGGCTTCAAAACGCGCAACAACTCGGCGGAGATTGGCAGGAACCACTCCACATATTTTTCGGGGCTGACACCGCCATAGGTATTTTTTCTGCTGTCTGCATAAGGCGGCGAAGTAAATATTAGATCGACCGAATTATCAGCGATCTTCCTGAGTTCTTCGCGGCAATCGCCAAGCAGGAGGCGTGCTTCGACCTTAGGCATTATCACACTCAAATACGGCATTTTCCAGAAGTTCGATTTCGCCAATTGTGAATTTATGTTCCTCCCGCTCGGCAGGTATGGAGAGGTCGGTCTCGCAGAGGAAACCGGTGAGGCGTTTGGCGTCCTCGAGATTTTCCGCTTGAATGGTAACCAAATATGTTCGCGCCAAGCCAATTTTATAAGTAGGCATATCTCATTTCATCTTTCTCTAAACCAGCATAACTAAATTATACCCTCTTCACTCAATCGCCTCCTTCAACCTCCTCGCCAACTTCCCAAAATGCAGACTGTAGCGCATCTCCTCGCGGCGCGGGCGGGGCAAGTCCACCTTCAAATCTAATTTAATGCGTCCGGGACGCGCGCTGAGCACCAGCACGCGGTCCGCGAGGAACAGCGACTCGTTGATCGAGTGCGTGACCATCACCACGGTCTTCCGGCGCGCCTGCCAGATGTGCGAGAGTTCCGACCACATGCGCTCGCGGGTGATGGCGTCCAGCGAGGCGAATGGCTCATCGAGCAGGAGCAGGTCGGGGTCATGGATGAGCGCCCGCGCGATGGCCACGCGCTGGGCCATTCCGCCGGAGAGATCGCGCGGCCAACTGTCCTCGAAGCCGGTCAATCCCACCAGTTCGATCAATTCCTGCGCGCGGACTGCCGCGTCCGCCGCGCCGTCCAGTTCGAGCGGGAGCATGATGTTTTGCAATGCCGTGCGCCACGGCATCAGGTTAGACTGCTGAAAGACCATGCCAATGCGGGGCTGGCGATGATCGCCGAAATCCACCTCGCCCGCGGTCGGCCTGAGCAGTCCCGCGATGATGCGCAGCAGGGTCGTTTTGCCGGAGCCCGAAGGTCCAAGCACGGCCACGAACTCGCGCGGATGCACCTCGAACGAGACGCTATCCAGCGCGCGCAGTCCGCCGTTGTTATCGGGATACACAACGGATAAATCGCGGAGAGTCAAAATCGGTTGAGCGTGAGCCATCATGCTTCACCACAGAGATCACGGAGCGCACGGAGATTCTTCTCTGTATTCTCCGTGCACTCCGTGGTAAATCTCACGGCACAAAATCGTTCGTGAACATGGCCTCCACATCCAGTGGCTCGGCCAGCAGTCCCATTTGCAGCAACAGGTCGTGCATGTTCTGCCAGGCCTGCGGGTCCGAATGACCGAGTTCGCCCTCGCCCAGGTACAGTTCAATCGAACGCGCCAGCACTTCCTTCTGCACGGCCTCGTCCGCCTCGGCCAGACCCTCGACGTATTTCTTGCTGATCTCGTACGCTTCATCTGGATTCGCGATGGTGTCCGCGACGCCTTTCAGAAACGCCTCCACCATCCCGCGCACCAGGTCGGGATGTTCGGCAATCGTTTTCTCGTTCGTGACCAGCCCATTCGAAGCGAGTTGCACGTAATCGGAGACGCGCAGTTCGGTGATGTCCACGCCCTGGGCGCGCAACTGCACCGGCTCGTTGGCCGTGTAGACCGACACCGCCTGCTCCTGCCCGGAGGCCAGCGCTTCCACCTGATTGAATCCAATCGAGTCGAGCGTGACGTCCGCTTCGGTCAGCCCGGCCGAAAAGAGCAGCGCCTCCAGCCCGACGTAATTCGCGCCGAACAGCCCGGGCAGACCGATCTTCTTCCCGGCCAGGTCTGCGGGCGAGTCCACTCCCTCCTCGGCCTTCGCCACCACCGCCACCGGGTATTGCTGATACCAGGCCAGCACGTACACCACCGGCAGTCCCTGCGCGCGCGCCAGCGGCACCTGCTCACCCGAGACCACCGCGAACGGCAGTTCGCCCGCGCCCACCAGCGCCATACCGTTCGTCTCGAACGAATAATCGAACTCGATCTCGATGCCCGCCGCGCGGAAATATCCCTTTTCGACCGCGACGTAGAACGGCGCGTACTGGACGTTGGGGATGTACCCCATCGGCAGGCGGATGTGAGTCAACGGGCCCGCGTCGCTCTGGACCCCGCGCGGGGTGCAGGCCATCAGGCCGATTGCCAATCCGAGCGTGAGTGAAATGATTTTCTTGAACATAATAATCTCCGAAAGCTTGAAGGTTAACGGCCCTGCCAAACCAGGAACCGCTTTTCGAGCCATGCCACGATTCCATACAGCGACAGCGCCATCGCGATCAGCGTGAACACCGCCACGAAGACCAGCGCGGTATCGTACTGTCCGCGGCCGACGTTGATGAGGAATCCCAGCCCGCTGTCCGCGCCGACCAGTTCGCCCACCACCGCGCCGATGACCGAGAGCGTCGCGCCGATGCGCAATCCGCCGAAGAAGATCGGCAGTGCGGCCGGGACCTCGAGTTTCGCGAGGATCTGTCTGCGCGTGGCGCGCAGGGAGCGCATCAGGTCGTGCAACGCGGGCGGGACGGCGCGCACGCCAACGACCGTATTCACCAAAACAGGAAAGAAAACAATCAACGCGCAAATAAGTACCTTCGAGAACATACCCGGTCCGAACCAGATGACCAGAAGCGGAGCAATCGCCACCAGCGGCACGGCCTGACTCGCGACGAGGTACGGCGAGAGCAGTCGTTCCAGCAGGCGCGACTTGGCGATCAAATATCCCAGCACAATGGCGCCCAGCGTCCCGGCCAGCAGGCCGACCATGATCTCCAGCAGGGTCACGCCGGTGTGGAAGAGCAGACTTCCATCAACCAACGCACGCAGGAAACGCAACCATACGTCCGCGGGCGAGGGCAGGATGAAAGCCGGCAGGCGCGCCAGAGTCACGACTCCCTGCCAGAGGAGCAGGAAGAGCGCCAGCGACATGAGCGCCAGCCAGCCACGGAGAGAAACAACGCGTTGGGTGAGGGTGGGCATAATCGGTCGGCAGGGGCGGACGTATTTGCCGCGTAGGGGCGGACGTACCTGTCCGCCCAGGGGCGAGGGCGGATACACAGATCCGCCCCAACAAAAACGCCTCGCGGGAGGACAAACCTGCGGGGCGTGGAATCAGGCCCACGTCGAGGCTGAGACGAGAAACCCCGAAAACAACGAACGTTTTCGGGGCACGCGAATCAGACCCAAAGCGGGTCAGAATCCTTCTTTCATCCAGACTGTCACTGTCGGCCTCGGAATCGCACCGAGTCATGCCCGCTTTCCCAAAGGGGAAAGGCTGCCACCCAAAAAGGCTCGTGGGCTGTACCACCGATCGGGAATTTCACCCTGCCCCGAAGGTCTGTATTCTGTTGTGAAAATTATAACACTGCCCTGAACAGAGCGACGGAGGGAATTTCGAGGAGGCGCGGTCGAAGGGTTGCTTCAGGGAATTCGCCCTTCGTCTTCACTCCGCTTTGCTTCGTTCCGCTCAGGGCGATGGAGTTACTCTGCCTTGACGATGCACTCGACCGGGCAGACCGTGACACACTGGGGCGAATCGTGATGGCCGACGCACTCCACGCAGGTGGCCTGGTCGATCACATAGAGGATGCCATCGCCTTCGCTGATGGAATTGGTCGGACATTCCGGCACGCACGCGCCGCACGCGATGCAGTCTTCCTTGATCTTCATTGCCATGGGAAATACTCCAAATTCAAGGGTTTTTATTAGCGTACTCCCTCGGCAATTGAGCGTCAATTGACAAATGTCGTGAGTTTGGATGATTTCCTCCCTGTCATGGGGGCAAAAACCCTAAACGTACAATGAAAGGGAACCGCGAAAAATAGAATAACGCGAAGGCCACGAAGATTGGTCAATCTTTGCGGCCTTCGCGTCTTCGCGGTGAGACAGGTTCGTTTATAGCGAATACAATTCGCCGTATTTCGTCTTGAGATAGTTGATGTACGGCTTGATGGTCAACTCGCCGCCGGTGACGCGTTGGATCAGTTCGGGCGCGGTGAACTTGCGCGAGTGGCGATAGATGTTCTGGATCAGCCAGTTGTGCAGGGTGTCGAACTTGCCCTGTTTCATCTCGTTCGGGATTTCGGGATGCGCCTTGACCGCCTCGCCGTAGAACAGCGCGCTCAACACATTGCCGAGCGTATATCCCTGGAACGCGCCGCCGATGAGGCCGCCGTACCAGTGGACGTCCTGCAGGACGCCGTCTTTGTCGTCGGGCGGGACGATTCCGAGGTCGCGTTCGAAGCGTTCGTGCCAGGCCTCGGGCAGGTCGCGGATGGACAGAGTCCCCTCGAGCAGCTGCATCTCGAAGTCGAGCCTCAGCATCACGTGCAGGTTGTAGGTCACCTCGTCCGCATCGGTGCGGATGAGCGACCTCTCGACCTTGTTGATGGCGCGGCAGAACTCGTCGAGCGAGACGCCCTTGAGTTGTTCGGGGAATTTGGATTGCAGTTTCGGGAAGAAGAATTCCCAGAAGCCGCGGCTGCGTCCCACAACATTTTCCCAAAGGCGCGACTGACTCTCGTGGACCCCGGAGCTGGTGCCGCCCGCGAGCGGTGTGCCCTCGTAAACTGGATCGTTGCCCTGTTCGTACATGGCGTGACCCGCCTCGTGAATGTTGCTGAACAGCGTCTCGCCGAGGAAGTCCTCCTTGACGCGCGTGGTGATGCGCACGTCGCCGATGGAGAAGGATGTCATGAAGGGATGGTGAGTCTTGTCCACGCGGCCGCGCTCGAAGTCGTAGCCGAGTTGCTTCACCACATCCGCGCCGAATTCGAGTTGCTCCGCTTCGGGGTAGCGGCGGCGCAGGCAGGAATCGTCGGCGGACGCCTGGGACGTGATGGCTTTGACGATGGGCACAAGTTGCTCGCGCAATTCCGCGAACAGGGCGCGGACCGTGGAGGCCTTCATGCCGTAATCGGAGAAGTCAATCAGCGGGTCGGCGATGTGTTCGTAGCCGGGGAAGAAGTCGGCCATTTTGCGCGAGAGGTCGAGGGTCCGTTCGAGATTCGGGCGGACGCGGGCGAAGTCGTTGGCGGGACGCGCCTCGGTCCAGAGTTGATACGTCTCCGCGGAGTGGACGTTGAGTTCCGCCACGAAGTCGGGCGGGACCTTGAGAGCGCGCTCGTAGTCGCGGCGCGTCACGCGAATCAGGCTGGCGTCGTCCGAATCGAAGGGCAGGCTTTCTTCATAGGGACGCAGGGCGTCGAGCAATTTGCCGATCTTTTTGTCAATGAATTTTTCCTGCGCCACTTTGGCAAGTGTCGCCATCTGGCGTCCGCGCGCGGGCGCGCCGCCGGGCGGCATGTAGGTGGCCTGGTCCCAGCCGAGGACGGCCGCGGCGTTGTTCAGGTCGTTGACCTCGGCGAGCAGGTTTTTGAGTTCTTCAAGTTTTTTCCGGGGATTCATGGAGCCTCTCTTTAAGAAAATAGGAGCGACGTGATTGTCGCTCCTATTGTATCGCAAAGCAGTCCGAGGGCGGACACGCAGGTCCGCCCCAACAGCTCCGCCCCTACTTCAACTGGGCCTTCAATTTCTCTGCGGTCTCTTTGTACGCGGACAGTTTCTCGCGCTCTTTTGCGACGACGGGCGCGGGGGCCTTGCTGGCAAAGTCGCTGGCGAGCAGTTTCTCCAGCCGCGCAATGTGACTCTCCGTCTCGGCCAGTTCCTTCTCAAGACGGGCGCGGTCGGATTCCAGGTCCACCATCCCGGCCAGCGGGAGGTAGATTTCCACCGCGCCGACCACCAGCGCGGCCGCGCCTTCGGGCTTCTTCTTGAGAGACTTTTGAATCTTCAACTCATTCCCGTCCAGACCCGCCAGCGCGGCAATGACCTCAGCCTGGCTCTTCAGCAGATCGGTCTTCGCGCCGCCGACGATGGCCGCGGCAAGACGCTTCGAGGGCTGGACCGATTTCTCGGCGCGCAGGTTGCGGATGGAACGCACGATTTCCTGGATCAACGCGAAATCAGCAACTTTGTCCTCCTCCCAGCCTTCGGGTTCGCGCGGCTCGGGCCAGCGGGCGGTGATGAGCGCGTCGGGCCAATCCTTCGCGATGTGGGACAAAATGGAATTTTGTCGTACCGCGCTTCGTAAGTGGCCCCAGATCTCCTCGGTGACAAACGGCGTAAAGGGATGCAACAACCGCAGGCACATATCCAGCACGCGTGCCAAGGTTGTGACCGTCTGCTCCTTTGTTTCCTCATTCTGCATTTGTTGCTTGGCGATCTCCACGTACCAGTCCGCGAAATCGGACCAGAAGAAATCGTAGATCATCTGCCCGGCCTGTCCGTATTGGAAGTTCTGGAAGAGGCGTTCCACATCGCGGATGAGTCCCTGCAGGCGCGCCCAGATCCAACTGTCGGCGAGAGTGTAGTCGGCCCTCACCCCCGTCCCCTCTCCCGCCGGGAGAGGGGAGTGAGGGGTGAGGGAGCTGATGGCATTGATCACAAACCTGCCCGCGTTCCACATCTTGTTGGCGAAGTTGCGGTTGGCCTCCACCTTCTTGACAGAGAGGTTCATGTCGTTGCCCGGCGTCGCGCCTACGAGGAGCGTGAATCGCAGCGCGTCGGTGCCGAGTTCGTCCATGACCGTGAGCGGATCGATCACATTCTGGTAGGTCTTGCTCATCTTGCGGCCGTGCTCGTCGCGGATTAGGCCGTGCAGGTATACGGTGTGGAAGGGCGCTTCGCCGGTGAATTCCAGTCCCAGCATGATCATGCGCGCCACCCAGAAGAACAGGATGTCGTAGCCGGTCTCCATGTAGGAGGTCGGGTAGAAATACTTCAGGTCGGGCGTTTCGTCCGGCCAGCCGAGCGTGGAGAACGGCCACAGCCCCGACGAGAACCACGTGTCGAGCACGTCGGGGTCCTGCATCAGGTCGGTCGAGCCGCACGCGCCGCATTTCACCGGGTCCTCGCGGCCGGTGGTCATGTGACCGTCCGGGCAATACCACACGGGGATGCGGTGTCCCCACCATAACTGGCGGCTGATGCACCAGTCCTTGATGTTCTCCAGCCAGTTGAAGTAGACCTTTTCGAATCGCTCTGGGACGATCTTGATGCGCCCGTCTTTGACGGCCTCGAGCGCGGCCTTCGCCAGCGGTTCGATCCTGACGAACCACTGCGTGCTGATCATCGGCTCGACGATCTCGCCGCCGCGCTGAGAACGCGGGATGGTGGTGGTGTAGGGCTGGGTCTTGATGACCAGGCCCGCGGCCTTCATATCGGCCCAGAGTTTTTCGCGGCAGTCGAATCGGTCCTGACCCTGATACGGGCCGCCGTTTTCGTTGATTCGCGCGGCCTCATCTAATACAGAAATGATCGGCAGGTTGTGACGCTGGGCGATGGCGTAGTCGTTCGGGTCGTGACCGGGCGTGATCTTGAGCGCGCCCGTGCCAAACTCCATGCTGACGTACTCGTCGGCAATGACCGGAATCTCGCGTCCGAGCATGGGCACAATGACTTTCCTGCCGATGTATTTCTTGTACCTTTCGTCGTCCGGGTGAACGGCCACAGCCGTATCGCCGAGGATGGTCTCCGGGCGGATGGTGGCGACGGGGATATATTCTCCCTCACCCCCATCCCCTCTCCCCGCTTCGTCTCCGCTGGCGCTCCGCTCAGCGCGAACGGGAGAGGGGCTCAACATGTATTTGAAGTAATACAGCGTGGCCTCTTCCTCCTCGTATTCCACTTCGAGGTCGGAGACGGCTGTCCGCAGGCCGGGCGACCAGTTGATCAGGCGCGGGCCGCGGTAGATCAGTCCCTTCTCGTAGAGGCAGACAAAGGCCTCTCGCACCGCGCGACTCAGCCCATCGTCGAGGGTGAAGCGCTCGCGGCTCCAGTCGCAGGACGCGCCGAGGCGGCGAATCTGCTCGGTGATGATCCCGCCGTATTTGTGTTTCCAGTCCCACGTGCGGCGGACGAACTCCTCGCGGCCGAGTTCCTCGCGCGTCACTTCCTCGGTCTTGAGCAGGTGACGTTCCACCATGAGTTGCGTGGCGATGCCCGCGTGGTCACTGCCGGGCACCCAGAGGGTGGGAACGCCTTTCATGCGGTGATAGCGAATCATCAGGTCTTCGACCGCGACGAACATCGCGTGGCCGAGGTGCAGTTCGCCGGTCACGTTTGGAGGCGGAATCGAAATGACGAACGGCTCCACGTTGGGATCGAAGCCGGGCTGGTTGGGGTCGTTCCACGGCTTGAAGTAGCCGCCTGCCTCCCACATGGCGTAGACGCGCGGCTCGGTGGATTTGAAGTCGTAGGCTTTGGGAAGTTCGTGTCTGGTCATTTTCTCTTCTCCTTAGGCTCGCGGTCGCTTATATCTTTGCGATGCCCATTCGAGTTTCAGGTTGTATGGACTCAACCTCTGATAGAGTTCGCCGACGTGCTGTTGGATGTGGCGAAGGTTGTAAAGTTGCAGTTCAAATTTGTTCGCCAGGCCGGGCATGGAATCTTCGTCGAGGTCCATGATGCGAATCTGCGTCATGGCATCCTTTTCGACGAGAGCCAGCCTTTGCAGGATTTCCTCTTTCGTAAACGGGAGGCCCGGCCGGTCGTGCCGGCGCGCCTCCCAGCGGACATAGCCTTTGTCCTGCGCTTTCAAATACAGGTGGGCATAACGAAGCGTGTGATACGCCACGAACCAAAACCTGTCCTTATCGCGCGGATCGTCCCACGCCTCGGGCGGACATTTGACGATTGCCTGTTTGAGCATGGCAAGCGCGGCGAGATATTGGGATTGGAGGATGGGTTTGATTTTCATTTCTCACGCCTCCAGAATGAACCTGAGCGCGTTTTCGAAGGATCGGCCGAAATCCGCCGGGAATTCGTGCCCGAGGCCAGCGTGGACTTCCTCACCAAACTGAATGTGATGCTCTTTCAGGATCTTTTGGATTGCTCGTGCCTTCTCCAGCGTGTGATCCTTTTCTCCGGTGATGAAGTATCCGCGCACAGACCGCGCCTGCCTTGCCAGAGCGATCAGACATTCTGGCTCGGCCATGAACGTGCCAACGCCGATGAAACCGCGTGCGCCGATTCTTCCGCTCAAGGCGGCGTAGATCGCCATGCCGCTTCCCTGCGAAAAGCCCGCGGTGACAATACGCGTGCGATCCACTCCATACGCTTTCATGGTCTCTTCCACGTGAAAGAGAATATCGGTGAGACCTTGCTCGTTATCATCCCAACAGTATGCGCCCTGATAAATCGCCTGCCGGGATTGCGGCGAAAGCACCAGCCAGCCGCGCCGACGCGCAATCTCCCAATGTTCGAGATTCGAATCCTTGTGGCCGTTTCGTCCGTGCAGGGCGATCAACAGTGGCAACTCGCGTGAAGTGTCATCAGGCACGAGAAGAGTGCGGTCTGGCTCGATGTGCTTGCGCGCTTCCATGCACTTCCGATGCGACTCGGCCGCCAGTTCCTTGAACTCCGGCAGGCCGCGCACCGCGTCCAGGTCGGGATCCCGAAACTGGCTCTCGACCCACCACAGACCCGCGTCCAGTCCCTGCTGAAAAACGGACAGCACCTCGCCCGGGCGATTGCACAGGCTGAGCAGGCACATGCGCCAGAAGGTGGTGCGCGCAATCTGCTCCGGGAACAAACCAGCCTTCTGTTCCACCAGCGCGAGCGCGCCTGCATAATCACGCTGGTTGTAGAAGCGCATGAGCTCGTCAATCAGGCTCTGAAATGTATCTTTGTCCATCTGTCCTCGAAAACAAAACACGCTTCATCCTAAAGAGGACGAAGCGTGTCCCTTCGACTTGCTCAGGGCGGCGGCTCCGCGGTACCACCTCATTTCAACCTTACGGTTGCTCTCTATGACCGACCATCATCGGTCCATGCTGTAACGGGCATTCCCGTGACGGTCTACTTGCCGTAGCTTTCTTCGTCAATTGCTCCAGGCGACTTCGGCGGCTTTGTGCTGCGGAGGCTTCCAGCGTTGTGGTCTCGATACTCGACCACCGTCTCCTTCTCTATCAGCGTTCCAGTCCACTTACTACTCCTGGATGTTGATGGGATTATACGCGGCGATTTCACAAAGGTCAAGAACAAAGTTGCCCGCTTCAGGGACGAACCCAGGAAGCGGGCAGGTTTTGTATTTGCCCGGAATAAATTCTGAGCGGGGAGCAGGCCAGCCGATGTTTTGCCTCGACCGCCGTCCGTGGACGGTGCGGCACTTCTGGCGGGAAAAATATTGTGGGAGAGAACAACACGGAAACCGACATTGTTGTTGAAGTTGTCAGGGTTGTTCCTGTTGCGAACCGAACAACGGCAGTTGTTTCGATTGTTGTTCCACGAACCGCCGCGCAACACGCGGTCTCTCAAGGCCCGTCCCGTTTTACGAATTGGATTTTTTCCATCCCCCCAGCAAGCGTCCGATTTCCGTCAACATGCGTGAGACGTGCTCGTATTGATTGATCTTCAACAGTTCCAAATCCTTGCACAGGCGGAGATTTTGACGGAGAATGGCAAGTTGAACATCAGCTTCATCCAGCAAACGAGCGCGTTCTTTTTTGGATAACCCTGCCTCAACCAGTTTTTCCTGAAAATCGAGGGCCTGCCGCGCCACGCGTTCCCCCAGACTGAAACGATGAGCGCGCGGAAATTTCGTCGCTTCGGGCAGAAGCCAGAGAAGCAGATCGTACGTGCGGGAATAAATGGGAGATTCCTGCATTACAAAGCAAACCCTCCCAAAACAGATTGGCGCAGCCCATATGTGTCTCCCCATGAAGCATGAGCCGCCCACGACCTTGCAGAGTCATCCAGTTTGGAACGCTCGCTTTCACCGAGCAGCCACGCTTTGTACAACCTCCTGAACCGCCGCTGAAAAGCGATGCCGCGCCTTTGCTTCAAGCGGCGATGAGTGGGATAAATGCGAAATCCAAGAAAAGGAATTCCTGTTTCGACTGGAAACACCTGCGGCTCATGCAACGCGAGGCGCGACTTCGCCAACCGCAGGATTACTTTTACTTTCCATTCATGCAAAATTCCTTTGTCGTTTCCGAAAAGGAGAAAATCATCCACATATCGAACGTACCCCTCGGCGCGTAATTCTCGCTTCACAAAATGGTCAAAGGACGACAGATACACATTGCCCCAAAACTGCGATGTGAGATTGCCGATGGGCAAACCTCGCGGGCGGTGCGCGGCAAACAGATCGTCGTCATCGAACCATTTCATTTGATATTCTTCCGCCTGAACTCCGATACCCGATTTCAAAATCAAATCCACAATGTTCATCAATTTTTCGTCGTCCACGTGCGCGGCGATCTTTTCACGCAGAATCGCATGGTCAACGCTTGGAAAGAATTGTTCAACATCGCATTGCAAAACATACCTGAACTTTTTGGCAAACTCATTGGCACGCACAACGGCGCGGTGTGTCCCTTTTCCCTTGCGATTGGCGTAGGTATCATAAATAAAACGCCGCTCCCAATCGGGCTCAAGAATGTTGCAAAGCGCATGATGCACCACACGGTCGCGGAACGGCGCGGCGGAGATCAGCCGTTTTTTAGGCTCGTGAATGTAAAAACTGGTATATTTCCCGGGTCGCCATTCTCCCGCCAACAGTTCGTCCCGCAGTTGAATCAGTCCCTGTTCCTGATTGTATTCAAAACCCGCCACACTGCTTTTCCCGCGCTTGCCTCTACGCGCCTTTCGGTAAGCAGAATACAGGTTTTCAAACGAACAGAATTTCCCGAATAATTCGCTCATGGCAAAAATCCAAAAATTTTTTAAACCGATTCAGAAACCAGAATCCAGAAATTCAGAATTCCAAGAACTTAATCGGGGGGAGAGAACAACACGGAAACCGACATCGTTGCTGAAGTTGACAGGGAGGTACCTGTAGCGAACCGAACAACGGCAGCCGTTTCGAATGCTGTACCACGAACCGCCGCGCAACACGCGGACTGAACCAGAATTAGGGCCGAGAGGGTCCTTCGTTTCCCCTTCCTTTCTCTTTTGGTAAAGTTCATCGTCATACCAATCGGCGCACCATTCCCAGACATTGCCCATCATATCCAAAGTGCCATATTCGCCTGCGCCATCAGGGTACATGCCAACCGGGGAGGTGCGATTTAATTTTTCTTCCGTTTCTTTGTCTGCATTGTTGCATAGCGTGCCGTTCCATTCGTTGCCCCAACTCCATAAGAAGTTCTTCGGGCCGCGAGCGGCTTTCTCCCATTCAGCCTCGGTGGGAAGACGATATGGTTTTCCCGTGACATGGTTCAACCATTTGCAATAGGCTTCGGCCTCGAACCAGGAAACTCCCACCACAGGCAGGTTGGGCGCATTCCACTGCGAGTCGTCCCAAAAGAAAGGTCTATCGCGCAACTCTACGGGGCGTCCCGCCAGCCATTCTTCATAATTTTTTCGTAAATTTTCGTCTTCAATAAACAATAAATTCGGCGTCCACTTCCCTGTGCGCCAGTTCCAACCATCCTCACTCCAATAATCTGGATTCTCATAGCCTTTGGCATCGTAAAAGGCGGCATACTCAAAGTTAGTGACGGGATATTTGCCGATGGAAAATTCCGAGACAAATACGGGGTGGGATGGTTGCTCGTCTTCGTACACAGTCATGTTTTGCGCCTTCAACAATTCTGCTTCCTCTTCGCTGGTGCCTATGCGGAAAATGCCAGCAGGCACAGGGCAGAGCGCTGGTTCATTCAAGGTAAAACGTGGGTCACCCAGGGAGCCGAGGGCGAGACCAATATTGAAACGCGCACGAACGCCGATACGCGGCGGGTTGGCAACCAACAATTCTTCCATTTTTGGGACAAGGGTTTTTACGGTAGAAGGCAATCGGCGATCCTGAGGTATATCGGCCAAAGCCAGCCCCGCTACATACAAGGCGCGTCCGTTGGAGGCTTCATCTGTTCCCGATTTTGCGATTTGCAGAATAAAGCGATTCGCCTTCTCTTCGCCTTTGATTGCAAGGTATCCAGCCGCCAATCTGAGCGCTTCATCCCACAAGTCGTTTTTGATATGTTCGCGGAAGAATGAACTCAATTCCTCCTGGGGATATTCCTCGGCAAGGAAGCGTCCCGCCAGAAATTCCTGGAAAGTGGCGTGCGTATAGAATCCATATTTTTCATCCATCGCTTCGAGCAAACCGCCGCGTCCTGCCATCTCACGCAGGAAATAAGTACAAGAGCGGCGGGCTTCGATTTCTTCATCCCCAAACCGTTTCCATATCAAATCAACCAGATCGTTCTCCAGAAGGGAATCTTTGCTGCGCTCCCGCAATTCAAAAGCAATGCGCGCCAGCCGGTCGCGGCGCACGTCCCATTCCATTCCGCCCCAGTTTTGCAGGTCTTTTGCCTCCTCGCCCTTATACGGCACTTCGGTCAACAAGACTTCAACTGCCTCTTCATACAATTTTGCGCGTTGCTTGGGCAACTCATCACGGCTGTAATGCACCATTGCAAAAATGGTAACCATGAGAGGCGTGGTTGCCAAATCTTGAACTCGCTGGTCGCTATCTTCGATGCGTGAGGAAAGATCGTTGGCTTTTCGGCGCGCTTCACGCATGTCATCCGCCAATACGGCGCCGTACCACATCGCAATCAGGCGGTCGCGTTGTTCGTCTGTCAACCTTTGCACTTCACAACTTCGGAACCCCTGCATCTGTTCTGCAATTTGCAACGCGGACGGTCGCGAGGCCAACAGGCAATGCAGATTGGAATTATCAAATTCCATCAGCAATTCTTCCACGGCGGAACGCACAGAGGCGCGATCCTCGGGATCAACTTCATCGAGGCCGTCGAGCATCAGCAGACATCCCTTTTTCAAATGCGACTTTACAAAATCAATGTCGAGTTCGAGAGAAGCATGATGATCCGAAAAATAATCCGCCATAAAAGCCAGAAATGTCTTTGAAGACCGATTGCAGTTATTCTTCTCGCAATAAGTGGCATAGGCGCGCAAAGGAATCAGAAATGGAACCAATGGTTTTCCACCTAAAGAGTTCACGAATTCTTTTTGCTCCTCGGTTAGAGGCTTCCTGAGAATGGCGCGCGCAAACGCCAGTCCTGCCCATTGGAGCAAAGTGCTTTTTCCTGAACCTGCCACGCCAATAATGGCAAGGCGCGTGGAATCTTTCACGGCTTCACTCAACGCGACAGGTTCGGTCTGTTTCAATCCCCCAACTTCAATCACGGATTCCTGGGATCTCAATTTCCCTCTTGCGCCTTCGCCCCTGCTTTCTGGAATCAACCGCACCGAAACAAACGCCTGGTCCAATTGCGGGGGCTCAATTCCCTTCGCGCGCACACGCGGCAAACCGCGAAATTTGAAACGGCTGTATGACTTGCTGGCCTGTTCAAGATAAGTTCGTGTGGTATCAGTAATATCAATATGCTTGAAAAATCGCGTGCCGTCGTCCTCGCCTGCTTTTTCAAACGCTTTTAGGACTCCACCACCGTAAGCGCGCAACAACCAGAACGCAAGGATCCCGACCGCCAACAAGATGGCGATCCATTTGTATTCGAGAAAAAAATCCACAATCGTTTGAATTTCCGACATATTGCTACCCTCTTTCGTTTTCTTTCTCTGCGGTGGATTACCTGAATTGAATCGGTTGCGGATATGCTGAAATGATTATAGCCGAAATCCACGCTATACTTGCCCTCATCACAGGCAAAAAGGATTCATCATGCTCACCCTCCTCGACTTCCTCCTGGCCGGGCTGGCCGCGCTGGCCGCGGGCGTGGTCAATGCCCTGGCGGGCGGCGGGACGCTGATCACCTTTCCCACGCTCACGTTTTTGGGCGTGCCCGCCGTGGCCGCCAACGTGACCAACACCGTGGCGCTCTGCCCCGGCTACTTCGGCGGGATCATGGCGCAACTCGACGACCTGCGCGGGCAGAGGAGCCGCCTGTGGATGCTCCTCCCGGCCGGCGTGGTGGGCGGGGTCATCGGCGGATTGCTCTTGTTGCAAACCGGCGAGAGATTATTCAGGGATTTGGTCCCATATCTGATTCTGCTTGCATCGGGACTGCTGGCAGTTCAAGACCCCCTCCGCGCCTGGCTGACGCGGCGCATGGGGGAGTATCACAGCGGGAACCTGCAAAAGTGGACCTGGCTTCCCGTCGGCCTGGCCTCGGTCTACGGCGGATATTTCGGCGCGGGCCTGAGCGTGATCGTCCTGTCCGCGCTGGGACTGACCATGGAGGACACACTCACGCGCCTCAACGCGCTCAAGCAGACGGTCGGCCTCGCGGTCAACGTGGCGGCGGCGGTCTTCTTTGTCTTTTCGGGACAGGTGGTTTGGTCCGTGGCGCTGGTGATGGCAATCGGTGCGCTTCTCGGCGGGACCCTCGGCGGGAGACTCGCGGGGCGAATCAAATCGTCCACGCTGAGGTGGACGGTGGTGACGATCGGGGTGATCGTATCCATTGTTTATTTTGTAAGATAATCGGTCAATCTGGCAATAAGCCTGAAAGCCGAAAATCAATCACCGGTAATACTTTCACCTTTATCCTTGCAGAAAAAACCGATGATCAAATTCAGAAGAATCAGAACGCCTATGATTACGTGATGCCCAAAAATCGGTATATTTCCCCAAAAGACCTCACGCGCCTCAGGCCCCGCGAACAGCAATAGAATCGGTGAGGAGGAATAAACGCTATATATCAGCAAGAGAATGATGTAAAAGGGATTTCGAATTCGGAACTTCCCGGTAATCAGCCAGCGAAACATTAATCCCTGCATGTGAGCCCATTCAGCCTGCGTTTCTATATACCCCAGTCCGGACTTTCCGTTCGCGGTTCGGTAGCCCGGCCAGCCAATCAACCATTTTGCCTTTTCGTCAAGGAAAACCCCATTGGTTTCGTCAAAAATAATCTCTTCGGTTAGCGTGCCTTTGCGCTGTGGGCTCATAATCAATTTCCCACCCCAAGTATAAACCAATTCCAATAGTGGCAATTCTCTATTTTGGCAATACCAGCGGCCCGCCCGCAAAGGGATGCTCCACCACCTGCACCGGCCAGCCGTAGGCCTGCGAGATCAATTCGGGTTTCAACACCTCGGCAGGCGTGCCGATGGCCTCGATCTTCCCCGCGACCATCAGCGCGACTCGGTCCGCGTAACGCGCGGCGAGATTCAAATCATGTAACGCAAGCAAAACCGCGAGATTGTCTTCGCGAACCAGTTTGCGGACGAGTTCCAACAGACTCACTTGATATTGTAAATCGAGATGCGCGGTGGGTTCATCGAGCAGGAGGATGGGCGTGGACTGGGTCAGTGCGCGCGCCAGGAGAATGCGCTGACGCTCACCGCCGGAGAGTTCGCCGACTCGGCGCTCGGCGAGGTCGTCCGCGTGGACGCGCTCGAGGGCGCGGCGCGCCATGTCCTCGTCCGCGCGTGAGGCGTGACCGAGAAATCCTAAATGCGGCGTGCGTCCCATCAGCACCGTTTCCCAAACCGTAAAGGCGGGCGGCAATGAAATTGCCTGCGGGACGACGGCGAGGTAGCGGGCGCGTTGGATTGGTGAAAGAGAGGCGAAGTCATCGCCATTGGTGCGGACGCGGCCGCGCGAGGGGATCACGCCGCTGGCGGCGCGAATCAACGTGGACTTGCCCGCGCCGTTCGGTCCGATGAGCGCCAGGATTTCGCCGGACGCGACGTCGAGGGTCACGTCGGTGAGAGCGCGGCGAGGACCGTAATCAACGGAAAGGTTTTCGATTCGCAACATTCATTTCCTCGTAGGGGCAGACCAACGTGTCTGCCCTGGGCGGCGAATATGGGCGGACACGCAGGTCCGCCCCAACGAACCGACTCCCAATTTCCCGATTCCCAAACTACCAATATCCCTGATTCTTGGCGCGGCGCAGCACCCACAGAAAAAACGGCGCGCCGGCCAGCGAGGTGATGATGCCGACGGGAATCTCCTGCGGCGCGAGCACGACGCGCGCCAGCACGTCCGAGACCAGCAGGGCGGACGCGCCGCCGAGGATGGAAAGCGGGAGCAGGCGGCGGTAGTCCGCGCCGAACCACAGGCGGAAGATATGCGGCACGACCAGGCCGATGAATCCGATGATGCCCGAAAACGCGACCGCGGCCGCCGTCACCATCGAGGACGAAAACAGGATCACGCGTTTGACGCGCGTCACGTTCAGTCCCAACTGCTGGGCCTGGTCGTCGCCGAATTGCAGGAGATTCAACGCGTGTCCGCTGACCAGCAGGATGCCGAAGCCGATCAGCAGATACGGCAGGATGGCGAGGATGGCCGCCCAGCCTGCCTGGCTCGCGCCGCCCAACAGCCAGCCCAGCGCGCGGCGCACTTCGCCGGTCGAGCGCAGCATCAGGAACGAGGTCAGGGACGTGGCGAACGAGGAGAAGGCCACGCCCGCCAGAATCAGATTCGTCGTCGGGATGGTCTGCCCGAGGCGCGCCAGCGAATAAACGATGAACACGGTCAACAGCGCGGCGGCGAAGGCCGCCATCGGAATCGCCATGAGCCCCCAGACCGAATACGGCCAGTGAATGCTCATGGCGATCACCGCGCCCAGCCCCGCGCCGGAAGCGACGCCGATGAGGAATGGGTCGGCCAGGGGGTTGCGGAACAGTCCCTGATAGGCCGCGCCGCCTCCGCCCAGCGCCGCGCCGGTCAGCGCGATCAACACCGTGCGCGGCAGGCGAATCTTCCACAGGATCTGGGCGGAGGTCTCCGCGCCGCGCCCGGTGAGAGTCGCCCACAGTTCAGAAGGCGGCAGGAACACCGAACCGATGGCGAGACTCAGGAGCAGGGTCAGGCCGAGGGCGAGCAGGGCGAGGAGGAAGGGGCGTTTCATGGTGGCAGTAGGGGCACAGCGAGGCCGTATATGATCTTGAGAGTCTGCATGCCCCGCTGTGCCCTTACTCGAACAACCCGGGATGCAGCAATTTCGCCAACTGTTCCAGCCCGTCCACGAGCCGCGGGCCGGGGCGGCTGACGAGATTGTCGTCGAAGGCGAAGACCTGTCCGTTCTGCACCGCGGCCACCGATTCCCAGCCGGGTCGCACCGCCACCGACTCCGGGGTCACGCCCCACATCGAGTCGCCGAGGATGATGATCGAGGGATTATCCGTCACGATCTGCTCGAGGCTGAGTTGCGGATATGGGTCGGTCACCTGGCTGGCAATGTTGAATCCGCCGGCGCGGCTGATGAGCAAATCGCCGAACGTGCCGGGGCCGTACGTGTAGGGCTTGGACGGGTCGGTCGCGTCGATCTCGTAGAACACAGACGGGCGCGAGGACAGCGGCGCGATCTTCTCGTCCACGGCGGCGACGCGCGCCTTGAGCGAATCGGTCAACTTGGTGGGATCCTCGCCGGTCAATTGCGCCACGATTTCCAGATTGACGTACATCTCCTCCAGCGTGGTCGGGTTGGCAAGGTAATACACCGTGATCCCCAGGTCTTCGAGTTGCTTGACCAGTTCGGGGTTGTTGATGCCCGCCGCCAGCACCAGGTCGGGCTCGAGCGCCACGATGGCTTCCACGCTGTACTCGCCCATCGAACCGCCCACCGAGGGCAGAGCCTTCGCCTCTTCGGGATAGTCGGAAAACTCGTCGCGGCCGACGACCTTATCCCCCGCGCCGAGCGCGAACAGGATTTCGGTGTTCGACGGGGCCAGCGAGACGACGCGCTGGGCCGGCGCTTCGAGCGCGACCTCGCGTCCGAGTCCGTCTGTGAGCGTCATCCCCGCCGCCTCCTTCTCCGCGACGGCGGGCGCGCACGCACCGAGGGTCAGCGCGAGCAGTAAAGTCAAGAACAGAATCTTGCGAAGCATCTTTTATCTCCTGTATGATGTGAAATGCAAATCCCCTGCCGCATGACAGGGGAGATAGAGGTCGCTGATTGAGCCGTCCTCCACCTCCTTTCCGCGAGAGTGTGGTGAACCGGCCGGAGCGGGCGACCTGACTTATTAGTCTGTTGGTCTAAGTGGTCTGATTGGTCTAATGGTCGGCGTTCTGACCATTAAGACCAGTTGGACTATTGAGACTATCCGACTAATTCACAGTTGCGGGACAGTGCCGGTCTTGCACCGGCTTCGCCGCTTTTGGCCGTATTCGATTGTGGACGTATTTTATGCCGCGCGGGACGAGCCGTCAAGTTGACGCGTTCTGTCAAATAAAATGTTACCGAAGTACCATCGTTCGTTCAAATGATAAAGTTACCGAGGAAACGATGGCCGAAACCGACCCCATGAACGTGGAAGAACGCCGAAAATACCTGCACAAGAT
>JBFMCC010000021.1:0-36053 GCA_040754535.1 Chloroflexota bacterium | reverse complement strand
GAAATGTATTCGAATTCCTTCCCAGTGAGTGTCGGGCGATTAAAGTCGACACGCATCAAAGCGACTCCACGATGAGCTTGCAGGTCTGTTCGGCCATGGCCTGTGTGTAGTGATGGTCGTTGAAGAGATTGATCACCTCGTTCCCCAACTGCTCCGCCACAGGACTCCTGCCTGCCTGCATGATGCCCGCCAGCGAAGGATAATGGGAACTGGCAAACAGTTTCGCTTCGAAGATACGCTCGAGGATGGCGGCCTTATTCGGCACGCGAATGTTGAAGCGCCATCGCTGATACTGCGCGGGGAGTTGGACCTCGGGCGGCAGGCTGGAGATATAGATGACGTTGAGTTTGTTGCGTCCGTCGAGGGAACGCTGTAACTGGGCGGCCACCTGCATGCGATAGATGCTCCAGGGCTGCATTCCCTCCCGTTCCAGTTCCAGCCAGTTGCTGTCGTGGTAGAGATAAGGCTCGCGCCGTTCGACGACGGGCTTGTAGCCGGTCTCCAGCGCGTGCAGGTCAATGGCGCTGTACGGCAGGGAGGCCACCTGATAGTCAACTTCCTCCTTAAGGAAAGCGTATCCGCCGAAGCCAAGTTCGACGATCTTGGCGTAGCCGGTGCTGTAAAGGATTGCGTCCGCCGGGCTGTTTTCGTCGGGATTGAAATCGGGGACGCAAAGACAGCGGTCGTCAATGACCATCATCGTCGGGTCGGCCCGTTTCAGTTCGGCAAAGGCATCGAAGGGCGTGGAGTGTTCACCGTAGGTGTGCGCGTACAGCACGCCGCCGATCTCGCGGCGTTTGGTCCGTTCGAGCGCGCCGCCCAGGTCCATGTGCAGGATCTGTGGAGAGATGTCCACGAACAGAAAAGGAACCTGCGCCTTGAAAAAGGTGATCGGGACGATGGGGCAGATGTTGGCCGGCAGGAGGAAGGGGCGGCGGTCGGGGCGGCTGACCAGCAGGTTATACAGGATGGCGGAAGCGCGCGGAGCGACTACAGGTTTCATGGCACATCACACGTCCTTGCGAACAAGAATCGTAAAATCGTAAATCCCGTAGTCGTGAAGCAGGGCCACGTTGCGCGAGAAATTACGTTTGCAAAAGTCGAAGAAAAAGAGCGGATCGCCGTAGAACAGGTCGGGACGCTGGGCCATGCGGTCGGCGTCCGAGTAACTGGTGAGCATGTTGAAGGAAAAGCCCCGCGTGCACAGGCGGTCCATGCGGCGCAGGGTGTCCGTGACCATGCCGCGCCATTCGTCGTAGGGCGTTTCCATTTTGATGTTGAAGATCGCCCCGGCCAAGAGGTAGTCGGCCTCGGGCAGGCCGCTTTCCTTCGTGGTGAAATGAGCGTTGGGATACGCCGCGTGCGCCTCGCGCCCTGCAAGGACCATCTTCTCGATCAGGTCAATGCCATAATACTCGAACTCCCAGCCCTTCTTTTGGATGAAATCGAACATCGCCCCGTAACCGCAACCGTAATCCACCACACGGAACGGACGAGACGAATCAATCACCTTGACCAACTGCTCGAAGCGCACCTCCTGCGCCTCGGGGCCGTTATAGTCCACGCCTTTGGCGGTCGCGCCGAAGGTTTCCAGTTTTTCCGTGAAATACTGCGCCAGTTTCTTCTGGGTCTCGTCAATGCTCATGCTGTCTCTCAGAGATATATTCTAACGCCTGTGAGCCGACCATGAAAAGCAAATCCAGCACGGTCACGTAGGGGTCAAACGGGGGATACAGTTGCGGGTACTCGGGATAATTGTATTCCATATATTCGAGCGTGATGCCCGCCGCGTCGAACTTTTCCTTCTCGATGTAATCCCGCGCCGAGGGACCGCTGATGTAATGCTTTGCGCCGACCTTCGTCAGGATTTGGATCAGGCGGTCGGTCTTCTGGCCGTCCACGCCGGGGATCTCGGACGAGCGCAGGAAACGCGTCTGGTGGAGGCCCAGTTCGCGGGTCAGCGCGAGCGTGGTTTCGATGGTGAAGGCTGCCAGCGATTCGTCGCGGCGCGCATAGAACGATTCCAGCAGGGGCAGGTAGTCCTTGAAATGGGGGGCTTTGTTATAAGCAATGGTCAGAGCCTTGAGGTGGTTCTTCGCCCAGGCCTTCGACCAGTCGATTTTCACATCCTTGATGGGAATCCCCTCGGTCACGCCCCTGCTGTGGACGGGGATGGTCAGCCACTGCTTTCCCTGCGCGGTCTTGATCTGGTTGCGGTTCCGCCAGCCGTGCTTGTCGTACTGAACGTCGTCGTAGAAGATGAACAGGTCGGCGCGGCGGACCTGGTCGAAGTAGCCGCGCCAAGGAATGTACGAAGGCTGAAGGATGACGACGTTCATTTCTTCCCCACCGCTTCGGCGATCACGTAAGGCGGCCTGTCCATGCTTCGGTCGAACATGCGCGCCAGGTACTCGCCGAAGATGCCCAAAGCGAACAACTGCGCGCCGCCCAACAACGAAATGACCGAAGCCAGGAATGGAAAGCCCGGCAGGCTGCCCGCCGTGAAATAAATCCACACCACGTAAAGGAAAACGCCGAGACCGAAGAGCGTCATGATAAAACCGATCCAACTCGCCAGCCGCAGGGGCGCGGTGCTGTAGCCCGTCAGGATCAACAGGGCGGCTTTCACCAGCGCGGCGAAATTGTAGTTCGAGCGTTCCGCGGGCGCGACATCCACCGGCACCGACGTAAAACGCGCCGTGCCCCACGAGAGCAGGACATCCAGAGTCAGCGACGGGCTTTGGAAATTGGCAAAGGCCTCGCGCAGGTGCGTGCGAAAGACGCGAAAGGCCGAAATGTTCTTCACCGACGGCACACCCATCACGCGCGCCAGGAGGCGCTTGATGTTGGCCGTCAGCAGGTTGCGCACGAATCCCTGCGGCAGTTTGCGCGGCGCGCCGTAGACCACGTCGAACCCCTCTTCGAGTTTAGCGAGCATCACAGGAATCTCTTCGGGCGGGTGTTGCAAATCCTGGTCCATCGTCACGGTCACATCGTAGCGCGCCAGGCGCACGCCGCACAGCGTGGCATTGTGCTGTCCGTAGTTGCGCATCAGCCGCACGCCCCGCACCCAGGCATATTTCTTCGACAGCCGCGCCATCACCTCCCACGACTCGTCGGGACTGCCGTCATTCACCAGAATCAATTCATATTTTTGGGCGGCCTTCGGCAATATCTTCCCCAACCGCTGGACGAGCGGCTCCAGCGTCTCAGCGCCGCGATAGACGGGGACAACGACAGAGACATTCATCACGAACGGATTCTACCAGACGGGCACGCTTCACAGCCGGACGCTGTGCCGGTCCGCCAATAAACCGAGCGTGCGCGCCGCCTCTGCCGGTTTCCGTTGAACATCCCACCCCAGAGCCTCACCCAGGACATCGGCCAATTCATCCACCCGTTCCCGCGTCAACTGGCCGAGCATCCCCAGCATCGTGCGCCGAAGGAGCAGGTCATCCAAATGGACGATCTTTTCGCTCTGCGCGAGGAAAACAATTTCGCGGCGCGAATATTCTGGCAGGGACTTGAGCGGCGCGTCCGCTTCGCGCGTGAGGAACAGGGCGACCTGCTCGGCGCGCGTGCCGTAGCGGGCAAACAACGTCTGCACGCGCTCGGCGGGCAGGTTTGTCCACGCGGAAAGCCCATCGAGATAACGCTTTTGCTCCTCGGCGGTGTGCGGATAATTGCGTCCGCCGCCGACCGCGAGTTCGCGCGTGGACTTCTGCCGCGCGCGGCCGAGAAAAGCCAATGCCTTGTCCGTGACCTGCTCCGAGAAGGCGCGGAAGGAGGTCCATTTACCGCCGACGAGGGAGTAGACGGGAAAACCAAGTCCCGTCCAATCCCCTTCCAGCACCTGGATGTGATGGTTGCGCGTGATCTGCCCTGTCGTTTTGGCCGATCCCGTATGCGCCAGCGGACGCACGCCCGAAAAACGAAAGACAATGTGCTCGCGCCCAACTTTGATATCAGGGAAGACGCGGGCAATCATGTCCAGGAAATAGCCCACCTCCTCCTCGGTGCAACGGACATCGTCCGGATTCTCAATGGGAATATCGGATGTACCGACCAGAACTTTATCGAACAACGGGAAGATCAAAACGATGCGTCCGTCCCTGTTTTCGAAGAAGAATTCGTTTTCGCCGATGGCGGCGCGCAATTCGGGGTGATCGAGGACGAGGTGCGAGCCTTTGGTCCCGCCGATATAACGCGTGGACAGGCCCAGGGTCCCGTTGGCCGCGTCGATCCACGGGCCTGCCGCGTTGATAACAAGCTTCGGTTGAAGGTTGAAGGTTTGAAGGTTTAACTCGTCTCGAAGCGTCACCGTGTTGCCTTTCCCATTGACGAGTGAAACGTAGTTGAGGGCGCGCCCGCCGTCGGCTTCGCCGTCCAGCAGAACTTCCAGCGCGAGGCGTTCGGGGTTCTGGATGAGGCCGTCGTAGTATTCCGCCGTGGAAATAATCGCGGGATTCAAGCGATTCCAGCGCTTCAGCGAGTCAGCGCGGCCGCGGAAGGTGTGACGCGGCACCGTGCGCTGACGGCCCGTGAATGCGTCATAGAACATCAGGCCGATCTTGATGACCAGCGCGCCGCGCTCGCCGGGTTTGTCCAGCCAGCCGAGAAATTTGAACGGCGCGTTGAGCAGGCCCGAAAAGTATTTGAAAATGGGTATGGTGGTGGGAAGCGGCTGGACGAGATGCGGCGCGTTCTGGATCATGCGGTTGCGTTCCTGCACCGCCTCGCGCACGAGGCGAAACTCGCCGTTTTCGAGGTAGCGGATGCCGCCATGCGCCATGCGCGAGGAAGCCGCGCTCGCGCCCGAACAGAAATCGCCGCGCTCCACAAGCAACACGTCCACACCGTTGAGCGCCAGGTCGCGGAACGCGCCGATGCCGTTGATTCCCGCGCCGACGATGAGGACATCCACCTCAGGGTTGGTTTTGAGGGAAGAGAGGATTTCAGAACGATCCATTTCGTACATTGCTCCGAGCGCCGTCCCCGGCGCTCATTAACCAGATTGCTTGCCGCCGAGGACGGCGGCGAAAGCATTATGCTAGACCCAGTCCAACGTCCGCGTGACCGCCTTCTTCCAGCCGGCATATAACTTCTCGCGGGTTGCTGCGCCCATCTGGGGTTTCCACTCCTTGTCGCGGCCCCAGTTGGCGCGCAACTCATTGTAATCCTTCCAAAAGCCGACCGCCAGTCCCGCGGCATAGGCCGCACCCAGGGCGGTCGTTTCCGCCACTTTGGGGCGCACGACAGGCACATCCAGAATGTCCGATTGAAATTGCATCAGCAACTCGTCGAAGACCATGCCGCCGTCCACTTTGAGCGCGGTCAGTTTGACGCCCGAGTCCGCTTCCATCGCGTCCAGCACTTCGCGCGTCTGGTAGGCGGTCGCTTCGAGCGCGGCGCGGGCGATGTGGCCCTTGTTGACGTAGCGCGTCATCCCGACGATGGTGCCGCGCGCGTCGGATCTCCAGTACGGCGCAAACAGACCCGAGAACGCGGGGACGAAGTAGATGCCGCCGTTGTCGTCCACCGTCCGCGCCAGCGCTTCGATGTCGGACGATTTTTGAATCAGGCCGAGATTGTCTCTCAGCCATTGCACCAGCGCGCCCGTGATGGCAATCGAACCTTCCAGCGCATAGACGGCCTTTTGATTCCCAATCTTGTAACCCAGTGTGGTCAGCAAACCAGATTTCGAGGGCACAGGCTTTTCGCCCGTGTTCATCAGCATGAAACAACCCGTGCCATAGGTATTTTTTGCCTCGCCCGGCGAGAAGCAGGTCTGCCCGAAGAGCGCGGCCTGTTGGTCGCCAAGATCACCCGCCACAGGGACGCCGCCCAACGCGCCGCGCCCCGCGCCGTAAATTTCGGAGGAGGATTTGATTTGCGGCAACATGAGGCGCGGGATGCCGAGCAGTTTCAAAATCTCGTCGTCCCAATCGAGTGTATTCAGATTCATCAACAGCGTGCGCGAGGCGTTGGTCACATCCGTGATGTGCGCGCCCGTCAGATTCCAAATGACCCAGGTATCAATATTGCCAAAGAGCAGGTCGCCGTTTTCAGCCCTCCTCCGCGCCCCATCCACGTTATCCAAAATCCATTTGATCTTTGGCCCGGAGAAATAGGTCGCCAGCGGCAGGCCGGTCTTATCGCGCAGACGATCCTGTCCGCCCCTCTCTGCCAGACGATTGCAAATCTCATCCGTGCGCGTATCCTGCCAGACGATGGCGTTATGGACGGGACGTCCCGTTTCCTTTTCCCAAACCACCGTCGTCTCGCGCTGGTTGGTCACGCCGACGGCGGCAATGTCGGCCGCCTCGACCCCGGCTTTCTCCAGCGCACCGCGAATGACGCGTTGTGTCCTTTCCCAGATCTCAAGCGGATCGTGCTCCACCCAGCCGGGTTTGGGATAGATTTGTTCATGTTCTTTCTGGTCAACGGCCGCGATGTTCCCTCCGCGGTCGAACAGGATGCAGCGCGTGCTGGTGGTACCCTGGTCGACGGCTGCGACAAAGTTTGACATGATAGCCTCCTCAAGAGCATTTTTCTGATTGCAAGAAATTTTAGGATTTCATTAACACACTGTCGTGTCAAACAGAATTCCCACAATTCTATCAATCGATTAGACAGCCCGGCAAGTGTTTTTAACCTGCCGGGCCTTGTGTGTCATCCAGACAAACTTGGATTGGCTTTGCTAACGGATCAAGATAGATCCTGCGGCCAGGAACCAGATCGCAATGCTGGAAATCATTAGTGCTCCCAAGTAAATTCTTCCAGTCCGGCGGAAGAACCAGGTCAAGAACCAGAACAGAATGATGAACTCGGGAATATACACAAACAGCATCAATGGCCACATGGAAGTATTTAACGCTGGAATTACTGTGTCTGTAATTCCTGTGACCTCAAAACCGGGTCCGGCACCAAAGAACCAGGGAAGGTACTGGAAAACCCATACCAGGAATAGACCGGTCACCATGGCGTAGACAACTTTCAGCCACCACATCCACTGGGTCTTCGCCGGTGTATCATATTCCTTCAAGCGGGCCTGGCCGAAGAGGAAGATGCCGCCGTTGATCAGGAAGAACAGTAGTGCTGGGATCAGGTAGATGAAGAAATAGCCCACCCTGGTTAGCTGTCCAAACTCGCGCATGTATGGCCACGCAAAGCGGATTTCCTGGCCGATTGCCGACTGGCAGAACGCTGCGAGCAGGTACATCCACAGGAACAGGATGGTCCCCAACAACACCGTTTTTCCGATGATGCCCCAGTCGATGACGGTTTTCTTCTCATCGAAAGAGACGCCCATGTCATACATCGTGACACCTTGTTTCTTGGCGCCCCGGTACCAGAAGTAGAACAGGACACCCGCCACGACAGCATTGGCCAGGAAGAACGCCGCGACACCGTTACCCATTTCCAATTTCATGAAAGGCAGCCATGTTTCTATCTTTCCGCCAATGCAGCCATATTGGGTCGTGAGCGGATACAGGATACCCCCGATCAGCATGTTGATTGTCGCCAGTCTCCACCACACATTGTTCGAGGGGAAATAGCGATTCGGCATCGGCTGTGCAATCGGCTTGAAGTAGGCCGTCGCAAGCAGAATGTTCGTCAGCGGGAGCAGTGATATCAGGGTGGTTAGCAAGGCGATGAAGCCGAACATTTCCCTCCACATGTAGATCTGCTTGGTAGGTTCGATCCACATGGGACCACCATCGCCGCCTTTCAAGGTCAGGCGGAACCAGTCCACTATCTCTGCGTTGGTCTTGTTCATCAGCGGCAGCAAGTGATGGTCCATATTGATAAAAGCCGTCCTGCGTGCCGTGCCGTCCTCAACGCTGCCGTAGGTGGTGTCCCACTCTGCCGGTCCGGTGAGCCCCAGGGCAGCCAGACGCGTTTCACTCACAGTTAAGTTATCTGTGAGAAACTGGTTTTCCCGAAAGCCCTGGAATTCTTCATAACGGGCTTGTAAGATCAAAACGTTAGGCAGTTCGGGAGTACCAGGGGTGGACGCTTGCTGTGCGAGCGCTCTTACATTTTCCGGGAATAAGGCTGGTAACTTGATTGCGTTCATGCCGCCCATGGAATGGCCCATGGCACCGATATGTTCGGCATCGACGAAGGGGAGGGTAATCAGATAGGCCAACGCATCTTCATTCCCCATCACATAATTTGGATTTCCAAACCATTGACCTACATCCAGTCCTTCTCCAGAGTCACCGTGTCCCAAGGCATCGGGCGCAAGCACCACAAACCCCCGGCGAGCGAGTTCGATGGAAGCCGGATCCTGAACGCTCTTGTCGTTCTGGTATCCATGCATATTAATAACAGCCGGAAGGGGATTCTCAGCGGTTGCAATCTTCGGGCGGAACAGTTTTGCAACAATAACCTCCCCATTTGGGTTTACGATTTTCACGATCGAAACGTCAACCTTGCCAAAATCGCTTTGGATCCACGCAGCCATGATTGCAGAGAATACAATTATGACCACGCAGATGATTAGCCATTGTGTCTGCTTGCGAAGATCAGTGTTCATGTGATTTCTCCTCTTTTGTGAATTTGGAACTGCGAGCGACGATTTGGTTCTTATAGAATAAATTCAAACTTGCCTCCTTTCTTGAAAACCGGCTTTTTGGGATTAATCACGTGGGATAAATGTGTCATCAAAAAATCTACCTGTTTGCAGATATTTACTGGATACAGGATAGCACGATTTGCACATAAAACCACAAATATCGCACAAACGTGCAAATACAAAAAGTCTGTCAACGCAACTATTGAGCAAAGTTGCACACTTGCCGAACAATCGTGCATCATGTTATATTCTTAGTTGGTGACGTAAATATGCCGAAAGAAGATACGAAATCTCCAGAAAAAATTTCGGACGCCATTCGTATCGCACGCATGTACTACTATCAAGACATGACCACCGAAGCAATTGCACGAGAGATAAATGTATCGCGCTCTACCATCTCGCGGCTATTGAGTTTTGCAAAAGCAGAAGGTCTAGTGGGCATTCGCATCATTGACCCCAATGAACATCCCCATAACCTGGAAAGGAAGATCGCTGATAAATTCAAGATCAAACGCGTGCATGTGGTGCCGGTCCCGGCCATTGCGGGCGAAGCGGAATGGCTGGAACGCGTGGCGCAGTATACGGCCAATTACCTGAATACGATTTTCGGTTCCAACATGATTTTGGGAATTGCCTGGGGCACAACATTAAGCGCAGTCTCTCGACACCTCCTTCCCAAAACTACCCATGACGCGCAAATCGTTCAATTGAATGGGGCCGGTAATACACAAACAATGGGTATCGAATATGCCAGTGAGATTATTATGCGCTTTGCCTTGAATTACCAGGCCAGCGCCCATCTCTTCCCGGTGCCTACTTTCTTCGATTTCGCGGAGACCAAAAAGGCTCTGTGGGAGGAGAGGAGCATCCGGCGTCTGCTCGACTTGCAAAGAAAGGCTGACTTGCTCCTCTACAGCATCGGCGCGGTCAATGCCGGTATTCCCAGCCATGTCTATAGCGGCGGGTATCTCGAAAAAAATGACTATCAGGAACTGGAGCGGGAAGGCATGGTGGGAGACATCGCCACCGTTTTCTTCCGACAGAATGGCAGTTTCAACAACATCGCCATCAACAACCGGGCGAGCGGTCCCGATCTCGGATTATTCCAGCAGAAATATGGATTATGTGTGGTGTCAGGGCTGGCCAAGGTCAAGGGACTTTACGCCGCCCTGCGAGGGGGACTGATGAAAGAATTGATCGTAGATGAACCAACCGCCCGCCAAATGGTAGACACCTACCTTTCGTAACTTATCCCCCCCAATTACGCGCCCCCGCAAGGAATGACTTTCCGTCCATTGGCCTTTTACCGGGCGGCTGGACCTCATCCAGGAAGAGCGCGCCGTCGGAGGCCATGACAAACGGCTGGTTGCCCGATTGCAGACGCGCGCCCGGCGCCTGGGCCGCGTAAGTAAAGACGACCTCTTTATGGGCGCGCAGGACTTTGAGCGGCTGACCGTTATACTCGAACCACGCGCCGGGCCAGGGATTCATCGCCCGCACGCGGCGCTCCAACTCCGCGGCGGGTCGCGCGAAATCAAGATGGCCGTCTTCCTTTTTCAGCATCGGCGCGTAGGTCGCGCCTTCTTCGGGTTGAGGCGTTGGAGTGATTTTCCCGTCCAGGTAATCGGGCAGGGTTTCAAGCAGGAGGTCCGCGCCGAGGCGGGACAACGTCCCTGAAACGGAACCGGCCGTATCGTCCCGCGTGAGGCGGACGGCGCGTTCGACGAGCATCGGGCCGGTGTCGAGTCCCTGATCCATTTTCATGATGGTAACGCCCGTCTCGTCGTCGCCCGCGAGAATCGCGGCGTTGATCGGCGCCGCGCCGCGCCAGCGCGGAAGCAGGGACGCGTGTACGTTGATGCATCCAAAGCGAGGCAGGTCGAGCACTTCAGGCTTGAGGATTTGCCCGAACGCCGCGACGACGATGAGATCGGGATTCCACGCACGCAGCTGCTCCATCGCTTCGGGCTGACGAAGTTTTTCGGGCTGAATGACCGGCAGACCCAATTCGAGCGCGAGGGACTTGACCGGAGGCATCCTGACCTCGCGGCCGCGGCCGGAGGCGCGGTCGGGCTGTGTCACCACGCCGACCACGTCGTACACACCCGCCAGCGCGCGCAGGGACGGTAACGCGAACTCGGGCGAACCCATGAAAACGATGCGAAGCGTCATGGGGCGATTGTAGCACAAGCCACAATTAGTACCGGCGAACGGGATAATTCTGTTGCTTTTTGTCTGGTTTGGTTGTAAAATACTGCAAACCAAACTCAGACCTTTCAGGAGGCACAACCCATGTCCCAAGCTCCCATGTCCGATGTCACCAGTGACGATAAACTCTGGGCCGCCCTCGGTTACCCGATTGGGCTAATTGCCATCATCGTACTTCTCATGGAAGACAAGAAGTCCCGCCCCTACATCAAATATCATGCCGTCCAGGCACTCGCTGTCAATATTGTGTTCTGGGTCATCGCGACCATTCTCTCCTTCACGCTGGTTGGACTCGTCTGTGTTCCATTGATTTGGATAGTCTTCCTATACTGGGCCTACCAGGCCTATCAGGGCCAGATGTTCGAGGTGCCCGTTGTTACAAGTTTCATCAGAGGCCAGGGCTGGGTATAGTTCTCTTGTTCAAAAAAGACTCGCGGAAACCCCGCGAGTCTTTTTTATTTCCTGTGGTACACTCGAACCGGAGGCTATCAACAATGAATGAATCATCCACACCCCTTCCCCCCGCCCCGCTCTCGCCCGCGGACGAGCGCCAGTGGGCAATGTTCGCCCATCTTGGCGTGCTGGCCAACCTCATCTCCGGCTTTCTGGGGCCGATTGTTCCTCTCATCATCTACATTGTCTATAAAGAACGCTCGCGATACGTGGCGTATCAGTCCCTGCAGGCGCTGATCTTTCAACTCATCTGGTGGGTCGGCGGCGGGATTCTCGCCGGCGTCGCGTGGGCACTCTCCGGTGCGCTGGCAGCGTTGGTCATCGGGTTCCTGTGCATGCCGTTTGCCTGCGTATTCAGCATCATGCCGTTGGTCGCGCTGGGATACGGAATCTATGGCGGCATACAGGCCAGCCAGGGCCAGGATTTCAAATACTGGCTGGTCGGCGACTGGGTGCGCGGCACTTTCACCGGATAACATAAACCGAGTCGATAAAGAGTCTGCCCCTCGGCAGGCTCTTTTGATTCTGCAACCCGGCGGGGATGCGGGCGTATATTTTCACAGACTATCAAGGAGAACCAAATGACAACTTACTCTACCAATCCGCAGACCAAACCCGGCATGGTGATGACCCTGGCGATCATGACTCTGGTCAGCGGCATCATCAACCTGCTGTGGGGGCCGGGCGTGATCTTCGGCACGTTCGGGGTCGGCCTGCTGTGCACGCCGCTGCTGCTCCTGAACCTCGTCCTGGGCGCGTTCGAGATCGCCTACGCCATCAAACTGCTGGAGAACCCGCCCCAGCCGGTGCGCCCCTCGCAGGCCATCGCCATCTGGGAGATCGTGGCCCTGGTCACCTTCAACATTTTCTCGGTGGTCGTGGGCATCGTGGCGCTGATCTTCTACAACGACCAGGCCGTGAAGGATTACTTCGCGCGCATCAACGTCGCGCAGACTCCCGCCCCGATCGAACCGCTCCCGGCGCTTCCCGCGGAACCCGCGCCTGCCCTGAGCGAAGTCGAAGGGCCCGTTGAACCCGCCGCGCCCCGGCCCGAAGCGGCTCCCGTCAAACCAAAGAGAATACGCAAGGTAGCAAAGTCCTAACTGAGGAAGTTCTTCCTCTTGACTCCAGCCCTGCTCACCCGTAGAATGAAAACACAATCGAACGGTGAGCAGGGAAGAGACTCGCGGTGGTTTCGATACGCGCCTTCGGCGCTACTCAACCAGCGGAGCGCCGAAGGTGCAAGTCTGGAACAGGCGAACCCAGACGAAACTCTCAGGCAAAAGGACCCTGCTCCTGAAACACTCTGGAAAATTCCGCAAGGAATACCGACGGTGAAAGTTTAGTCGGCTAGTCTGATAGTCGGCTGGTCTGCTGGTCAAAACCAATTGACCAGCAGACTAGAAGACCAGAAGACCAGAAGACTAATCGAATCTCTCAGGTCAATTTACAGAGGACGCATGGATGTGCAACCGTGCGTCCTCTTTTGATTCGCCGACATTCGGTACCGCGACATTCATGTCGCTTCTCTGGGTGCAACGTAAATGTTGCGGTACAACTTTCCCACAAGGAGACAACCCATGAACACTCCCGCCAATTTGAAATACACCAAGTCCGATGAATGGTTCGATCCCGCCACGGGCGCGGCCGGGCTGACTGACTACGCCCAGGGCCAGCTCTCCGACATCGTCTTCCTGGAGATCCTGGTCGCGGCCGGGGACGCGGTCGAAGCAGGCAAGCCCATCGCCTCGGTCGAATCGGTCAAAGCCGCGGCAGAGACCTACGCCCCGGTCGGCGGCAAGGTCGCGGCCGTGAACGAGGCCCTGTCCGGCGCGCCGGAGACGCTCAACAAGGATCCGTACGGCGCGGGCTGGATGATCAAGATCGAGGGCGGCGACGCCTCCGGCCTGATGGACGCGGCCGCGTACGAGAAGTATTGCGAAGAGCGCGCGCATTAGTCCGCTAGTCTGCTAGTCTTCTAATCTACTGGTCAATTCGACCAGTGGACCAGCCGACTAGCCGACCAGGAGACAAACATGACCTACGTCCCCATCTCCCCCAACGAGCGGGACGCGATGTTGAAGACCATCGGCGTCAAGAAGGTCGCTGACCTTTTCGAGGCCGTGCCTGCCAGACATCGCTTCCCCGATCTCGACCTGCCTCCCGCGCTGACCGAAATGGAGGCCGCCGCCGAACTGGCCGACATCGCCGCCGGCAACGAAAGCGTGCGCGGCGACCTGATCTCCTTCCTCGGCGCGGGCGCGTACAACCATTACATCCCATCAGTGGTGAATCACGTCCTCAGCCGCGGCGAGTTCTACACCGCCTACACGCCCTACCAGCCTGAAATCTCGCAAGGCACATTGCAGGGCATCTTCGAGTATCAATCCCTCATGACCGCATTGACCGGCATGGAGGTCTCGAACGCCTCGCACTACGACGGCGCGACTGCCGTGGCCGAAGCGGTCAACCTGGCCTGGGCGCAATTCCGCGGCAAACGCACGAAGGTAGTGATCTCGCCCACGGTGCATCCGCATTATCGCGGCGTGATCCGCACGTACACGCAGGGGATGGATCTCGAACTGGCCGGTGACGACTCCAACGCGGACCTCGAAGCCGGGCCCGAATCTCTCGAGTCCCTGATCGACGAGAACACTGCGCTGGTCATCGTGCAGTATCCCGATTTCTTTGGCCGAGTCTACGACTTCACCCAACTGATTCAGACCGCGCACGCGAAGGGCGCGCTGGTCTGCGTGGCGGCCAACCCCACCGCGCTGGCGCTGTTCAAGACGCCCGGCGAAATGGGCGCGGACATCGTCGTCGGCGAGGGACAGCCGCTGGGCATCCCGCTCTGGTACGGCGGCCCGTACCTCGGGTTCTTCACGACGCGCAAGCAATACGTCCACAAGATGGCCGGGCGCCTGGTCGGCGAGACGGTTGACAACCGCGGCCAGCGCGCTTACGTCCTCACATTGACCGCCCGCGAACAGCACATCAAACGCGAGCGCGCCACGTCCAACATCTGCACCAACCAGGGACTGCTCGCGCTCGGCGCGGCGGTTTACCTCAGCGTACTCGGCAAGACCGGCTTCCGCCAGGTGGCCGAGATCTGCTATCACAACGCGCATTACGCCGCGGAGCAGTTGAGCAAGATCGAGGGCTACGGCCTGTGCTTCCCCGAACCGTTCTTCCACGAGTTCGTGCTGTGTTGCCCGAAGCCCGCAGCCGAGGTCAACGCGCACCTGCTCGAGCATGGCATCCTCGGCGGCTACGATCTGGGCCAGGATTACCCCGCGCTCAAGAATCACCTGCTGATCGCCGTCACCGAAATGAACAGCCGCGAAGAGATCGACGCGCTGGCCGAGGCCCTTTCGGAGGAACACCATGACTGACGTTTCGACTACGGGACAGAAAAACGCTGTCCCTCCGCTCAACGCGAACGTAAAGATCGTCGAACCGACCATCTTCGACCTGTCCTCGCCCGGACGAAAAGGCGTGACCTTCCCGGACCCGGACGTGCCGCGCGCCAAAATGCCCCAGTCTCTTCTGCGAAAGGACCTGCCCCTCCCCGAACTGGCCGAGGTGGACGTGGTGCGTCACTACATGCACCTCAGCAAGTTCAACTACAGCGTGGACGGCGGCTTCTATCCGCTCGGCTCGTGCACGATGAAGTACAACCCGAAGATTGACGAAGATACCTGCCGCCTTCCGGGCTTCCTGCATACGCACCCTCTCCAACCGATTGAAACCGTGCAGGGCAACCTGGCTTTGATGTACACGCTCCAGGAATGGCTGAAGGAGATCAGCGGCTTCGCGGCCGTGACTCTCCAGCCTGCCGCGGGCGCGCACGGCGAATTCACCGGCGTGCTCATCATGCGCGCCTGGCACAAGTCGCGCGGCGACCACAAGCGCGTCAAGATGCTCATCCCCGATTCGGCGCATGGGACAAATCCCGCCTCGTCGGGCATGATCGGCCTGCAGATCGTCACCATCCCGTCGGACGCGCGCGGCAACGTAGATTTGAAGGTGCTGAAAGAACAATGCGACGACACCGTCGTCGGCATCATGGTCACCAACCCCAACACGCTTGGCATGTTCGATGAAAACATCGAGCAGGTGGTCAAGATCGTGCACGACTGCGGCGGCCTGGTCTACGGCGACGGCGCCAATCTCAACGCCCTGCTGGGCATCGTCCGCCCCGGCGACCTGGGCATCGACGTGATGCACTTCAACCTGCACAAAACCTTTGCGGTTCCGCATGGAGGCGGCGGCCCGGGTTCGGGTCCCGTTGGAGTCGCGGCGCACCTGGCCGATTTCCTGCCCGAACCGCTGGTCGGCATCCTCGAAGAAGGCGATGACGAGACGCCTCCACTGTTTGGCTTCGTCACGCCCGCAAAGACCATCGGCCGCATGAAGTCCTTCCACGGACAGTTCGGCGGCGGTCTCGTGCGCGCATTCACCTACATTGCCATGCACGGCCCGGACGGCCTGCGCGAGATATCCGAGTACGCGGTGCTGAATGCCAATTATTTGCTGGCGCGCCTGCGCGGCACCTATCACGTCCCGTTCGACCGCATCTGTATGCACGAGTTCGTGGCCGAGGGACAGTTCGAAGGCTCGGACGTGCGCGCCCTCGACATCGCCAAGCGCCTGATGGATTACGACTTCCACCCGCCGACGAATTACTTCCCGCTCATCGTCCACGAGGCGCTGATGATCGAGCCAACCGAGACCGAGAACAAGGACACCCTCGACCGCTTCGCCGACGCGCTGATCAAGATCGCGGAGGAGGCCAAATCCCAGCCCGACCTGCTCCACTCTGCCCCGCACACGACGCCGTTTGGGCGCATGGACGAGGTGAAGGCCGCGCGCGAGCTGGTGCTGTGTTGCTGGCTGCCTGAAAATTACGATGTGAACGCGTAACAATCCTTGCAGGGGCGGGCACCTGTCCGCCCCTGCACAAGCTAAGTAGGTGAACTATGGCGGATGGGAAACTATCCTTCCTGAGAGCAATCTTGAAACCCTTGGGGTTGTCTGACGAGGCGATAGACAAAACGATAGAATTTATCTCTGACTTACTGTTCGAAAAAGATGAGAAATCATCCAAAATCGAGTATCCATACTTTCTGGTCGATGAATTTGTCTCGCCCGCCGAACTGAACCTCTTTTTCAACCTCAAAACAGCAGTTGGGGATTCGGCCCATATATTTTCAAAAGTAAAACTAAGCGACTTGTTTTACGCCAGAACCGGTGATTATGGAAAAAATCGCTCGTACACAAATCGAATTGACCGCAAACATGTTGATTTCCTGTTGTGTGACCCCAAAACCCTGAAACCACTCCTGGGAATTGAACTGGACGATAAAAGCCACCAACGCGCAGACAGACAGGAACGTGATGATTTTGTAAATCATGTTTTTGAAGCGGCAAAATTGCCATTGTTGCATATTTCCGCGCAAAGAAGTTATTCCCAAAACGAATTGAAATCAAAAATATCAACACACCTGTCGGTCACACCAATTAGTGACGCACAATCTGAACGGATTCAAGAGGCGTCACCGCGTTGTCCAAAATGTGGAAGCGAAATGATCATTCGAACCGCAAAGCGAGGAGATAATCAAGGTGGGAAATTCTGGGGTTGTTCAAGATATCCAGAATGCCACGGGATCATAAACTTGGATGCGGGTTGACCAATAAATCAAAAGGCGGACCGTCGCGGGTCCGCCTTTTGCGATTTATTTTGTCCTGTTGCTACGGGGTCACATGCCAAAGAGTGACGTTAGTCATCTCACAGCGCGTGCCGTAATCCTTGTTGGTTCCAGACTTGATGGTATACGCCAGGTGTCCTGACGGGAAGGTGAACCTGTCGGAGAAGACTGAGAATTCGGCCTTGTATTGGCCCTCGAGGTAGACATAAACTTTGCCACCATTGGCTACCATGGCAAAATCCGCCTCCGCAGGGTTTCCATAGTCCGCTCGACCATCTCCTCCCGAAGTCCCGATGCCGTAGGCGACATTGCCGCCGCTCGCGTTGTAGATGGCCACACGGATTCGTGTGCTATCGAGATAAATGAGGTAGTGGTCCCAGTCATCCTCGATGCGGAACACGAACCCACAGCCGCTTAACTCAGGGTTGGCAATCGCGCTCTGCCACTTGAAGTGGGCCCTGATCACAAAGTCCGTTACATCCTGGCCAGTATCGAAGAAGTCATAGTAACCGATCTGCGCCCACTCGTACGAAAAATCCTCCAGCGCGACCATCCGCCCTTTGGTGGAGGGCAACTGTCCGCTGTCAAAGGCGGCCTGCACGATGGCAAATATGTTTTCGTATTGCTGGGTTGCGGCAATGTTTGGGGTCGCGGTGGGACGCGGGGTGGCGGTCGGCCGCGGGGTGGCGCTCGGAACTGCGGTCGGCGGCGGTTCGGTGGGGGTGGCCGTTGGCTCGGGCGCGACAGCACCGCAGGCGGCGGTCAACAGAACCATAATCAGGCTTGTCAAAAAGATGGGGGTGAGACGGTTCGATTTCACGATGATCCTCCTAACCGTTTTGGGGTTTTCAATATTATGGTACAGATTCCCCCCAAAAATCAAGTGTCTAACGTCACAACTTTTCAGCCTGTCAATTCTGCAAACCTGTGGATGTTCCCTTCAATAGGAAAGGTCTGGAAGTTTCCATCCTGCCGGTCGATCCTGACCTTGATGCCGTACCTGGGCGAACTGCCGGTCAGCCCGGCGCGGTCGATGCGCTGACCGGGCAGGACAGTGAGGCGGAAACGCTGAAGCAGGATCGCCAGCACGATCTTCAACTCGACCATGGCAAACTCCGCCCCGAGACAGCGCCGCGGTCCCGCCGAGAAGGGGAAGTATTCATACGGGGAGGGCTTGATCTCAAACCAGCGATAGGGATCGAACCGACTCGGGTCTTTGTAAATATCGGGCCGCCGATGCGTGACGTGCGCGCTGTAGATCACGTTACTGCCTTTCCCCAATCGGTAAGGACCGAGATCGAATTCATCCATGCTCACGCGAATGCCCCATGCGACCGGCGGGAGCAGGCGCAGGCTTTCCTTGATGACATTTTCAAGCAGGGGCAATTGATTGAGTTGTTCGAAGGACGGCGGACAGCCGTGCAGCCGGGCATCCAATTCACCCACCAGCGCCGCGAGGATGCGCGGATGTTGTGCCAGCAGGAACATGGTCCACGTGAGGGCGCTGGCGCTGGTCTTCGATCCGCCGCGGAAGATGGCGACGGTCTGGCCGATGACCTCGTCGTCGGTCATCATGTTTCCGTCCTCATCGTGGGTTTGCAGGAAGACAGACAGAATATCGGAACCATCCAGGGGACGTTTGCGGCGCGCCTCGATGAGGCCTTTCAGCCCCTGTTCGAGTTCGATCCCCCGGCGAATCAGCCGCCGATATGGAAAGCCCGGGAAGTTGTAAGGAAACAGGAAGACCAGCGGCGAAAAGATGAGTCTCAGCACCTCTTCGAACAGGTTGGCATAATAACGCCCGTTATCGCCTTCGGGGTCCATGCCGACGAAGACTTTCATGGCAAGGAAGGCCGCGAACAAATCCATGTCCGCGTACAGGTCAGTGACCTGGCCGGGCTTCCACTTCTGGAAGAAGCGCTCGGTGATATCCACAATCCCGTTGACGTAGTGATGCAGGTGGCTCGCGTGCAGGGAGGGGGCCATGAGACGGCGCTGGTGTTTATGCTGTTCGCCGTTCATCATCGCGATGGCGGTGGTGAGGCTGCGCAGGGACTCGATGTCGCTGAACGGAAAAGGAACGGACTCCAAATCGTAACTGTAGAAAAGCGACGGGTTGCTCAGGATCTGGCGCGTGTAATCGGGGTGGAAGGTGAACGTGGCGGACATTTTGCCGCGTCCCACCTGGGCGATCTCGCCGTAGGCGTCGTTCAATTTGTGCAGGAATCCAATCGAATCGCGGGCGAACTCGACAACAAATCCGCGCCAGCCCAGAATCGGGTTCAGGCGCGGACCGGGGATATCGGCTATCGTCAGGGGCGTGGTCATTTGGCGGACGCGGCTTTCATCGCGGATTCCTCACGTTGAACGGCGGCCAGCCATTGGTCCAGGTTGAGGCGAGTGAAGCAGTCCCGGGCGCGGGTGAGAGCGGCGGAACGGCCGGGGTCCCCGGCGGGGAGGCGGATGGCGGTCTCCAGCGAGATGCGTCCGATCTCGTAGAGCATGGAAAGCGGTTCGGCCTTTTCGATGCCTTTCTGCCAGAGGGCAAAGGCCTGTTTGGGTTTGTTCCCGTACCAGGCCGCCAGGCCCGCGAAACGAAAATACGCGGGCTCCCCGGCGAAGAAAATGGCGGAGTAATTCTTGAAGACCTTGAGCATCTGCTTCGCGGATTTCATCATGGCGGCGCGCTCCGCGTCGCGGGCATTGCCTTTCGCCGCCTCTTCGAGGAACAGGAAGATGGCCTCGGCAATGTTGACATAACCGAGGTAGACCGAGTAATCCACCACCGAGGCTTTGGAGGCGCGGTCGGCCAGTTTCTGGGCCAGCGCGAGGCCGTCCTTGTCCTTTTTCAAAGCCTGGATGCGCGCGATCTGCCCGTTGATGATGTATTCGGCCACATCTCCGACCGGTTCCTGCGCCATGAGTCGAAGCGCCTGTTCCAGCGGCTGGAGGGCCTCGTCCAGCCTGCCGAGGCTCATGAGGACATAGCCCTCGGCCTGCTGCGCCCATTCCTTGATGACGGGATTGTGGCGGCGCTGGGAATGTTCCTTGAGGCGGGTCATGTAGCCGTGGGCCGTGTGGAAGTCCCCTTCGTAGCAGGCGTTGCAGGCCAGGTAACTGAGTGCCTCGCCCGCCTGGCGGTGATCGCCGAGTTCGTTGCAAATCTGGACGACTTTTTCGAGGCGCGGCTTCAAGTCCTCCCATTTGCCGATGCCGCTGTCGTATGCGGCAAGCGAGTTGGTGGAACTGACGTAGTACCCCGCGTGGTTGAATTGCCGATCCAGGCGGCTCCACTGACGCGCGTAATATTCGGACTGCGAACGCCACGGGATGAAACCAGAAATGGAACTGACCTGCGCGTACACGTAGCTTAGTTCGGGCGTGTCGGGCAGGCGTTCGGCCGTGTTGAGATTGGCAAGCACGCAGTAGAAGATCGGCAGGGTATCGGCCAGCAGGAAATAGACCGTGGCCAACTGCACGTAAATCTGGACGATCTCGCGCAACGTCCTATCCTGCTCGGACGTGAGGCGGACATTGCGGAACACGCGCGGCCACAAGCGGTGCAGGACCTGACGCCCCACCTGCGTCAGCGACCCGGCGACCATCCCCGCACTGGAGCGCGGGTATCGCGCCCCAAACGTATCGAGCGCCTTGATAAAGTAACTCTTGCTCTCCTCCAGTTTTCCCAGACCGAGACAGGCCTGTCCCAGTTTGCGATACCACTGGCCGAGGCGGAAGCGCTTAACCTCAAGTCCCTGGGACAGGGAGAGGGCATCGGTGAAAAAGTGGACCGCCTCGGTGTTGGCGAAATTGTTCAGCGACTGGTCGCCCGCCTTCTCGATATATTCGAGCGCCTTTTCCGCGACCCGCCGGTTGGCGTGGCCCTCCTGCATTTTCGCGGCCTGCGTCCAGTGATAGGCAAGCAGGGTGTAATAGGAACTGAGGTCGTGGGCGTAATGCACCTCGATCCACTCGGCCACGGCCTGGTGCAGTTCACGGCGCTGGGAATACAGCATCAGGTTGTAGGCCGCTTCCTGGGTGACGGCGTGCTTGAAGATGTAGGCCAAGTCGGGGGCCTCGGATTCGATCAGGGTCAGGCTCAGGCCGGTGAGCGTGTCCATGTACTCGTTCAGGCGCGGACGGTCGATCTCGATGGGATACGCGGCCTGCAGGAGTCGGAAGGCGAAGATGCGCCCAATGACGCTGGCGACCTTGAGGGTCAACTGCTGGGACGGGGTCAGGCTGTCAATGCGGCTGGTGATGACTCCCTGCAGGGTGTCGGGCAGGGTGATGGCCGAGAGGTCCGAGAAGTTCGGCGAGACGCGGCATTCGCCGTTCTCGATGCGGATGATGCCCGCGTCGCGCAGGGCATAGGCCAGTTCCTCTGCGAAGAAGGGATGGCCCTCCGATTTTTCGCGGACGAGGCGCGCCACCTCCGGCGGGATGGACCGAACGCCCAGCCGCTGGCAGACCAGTTCCTCGGCGTTGTCCAGCGAGAGCGCCTCCAGCCGGACCGATTTGACCGCGCCGTGATTCAGGAAATGCCTGTATTCGAGGGGATACGGCTCGGAAAGGGGGCGCGTATTCATCACCAGCAGGATCGGCTGGACCCTGGTATGCACCTCCGGCAGGAGGGACCACGAGGCCGAGTCCAGCCAGTGCAGGTCTTCCATAATGATGAGCATGGGCGCGCGGCCGGCCTCGTGACCCAAAATACGGACAAGCACCTCGCGGATGTTGCCGCCGCGGATCTCGCCGGTCATGGAGGCGGTGAAGTCGTTGTCCGGGATGTCCACGGGCAGGACGACCGAAAGCAGGGGAACGTAACGAATCAGGTCGGGCTCGATCTCCTCGACCTTCGCCAGCACACGCTTATGAATCGTCGCACGATGTTCGTCGAGCAACTGCGGCTCGAGCAGAATCTCCTCGATCCCGAAAATCTTGTCGAAGACGGGACGCCAGGCGTGATAGGGCGTGCTCTTCTCGATCGAATCGCCTTCGCCCTTGAACGTGTTCACACCCAGCGAAGCGGACTGGCGCATTAATTCCTCGGTCAGGCGCGACTTGCCGATGCCCGCCTCACCGGACAAAATAACGACCTGGTTCGCCGCGCCGCGCTGGAACTCCTGCAGGGCCGCGGCCAGCATGGACTTCTCCTCCTCGCGGCCGATCAACTCGGTCTCGGCGCGCACGATGCCGCGGCGCTCCTGGATCGGATGAAAGACTTCGATCGGTTCGGTCCGTCCCTTGACCATTTGCGGGGGAAGCGCCTCGAAATCCACCGCGTCCCGCGCGCCCTCGAACGTGGCGCGGTCGCAGAGGATGGGAACGGCCTCCTGCTGAATCGGGTCGGTCTGGCGCCCCGCCACGCCCATCAGCCGCGCCGAGAGATTGACCACGCCGCCCATGATGGTGTACTCGCGGCGGTCCTCGTTCCCAATCGAGCCGCAGAAGATGCGGCCCGTGGTGATTCCGATGTAACTCCTGACTTTCATTTCCTTCAATTCCCTGCGGATCATCATCGCGGCCTGAACGCCGCGCAGGGGGTCGTCCTGGTGGGCAAAGGGCGGAAGTCCCAGCGCTGCAACCACCGTGATGCCCTTGTCGTCCACATTGATCTTATTGAGACTGCCCTCGTAGCGGTATACCGCGCGTTGAAGCAGGCGCGCCACCGCCTGCGCGGTCTCCAGCGGCGTATCCTGATCCACGCCGGGCAGGTTGATGAAGAGCACGGTCACGCGGCGGAGTTCGGCAAGCCAGCCCGAATGTCCCGCGGAGAGACGGTTGATGATCGCGCCGGGGATGTAGGCGCGCAGGGCGGTATCGCCGCCTTCGGGGATGTTCAACCGCTTCGCGGCCCGGACCCCGGACGGGCGGCGGGTCAATTCCTCCAGCCGCATGCCCTGCGCGTTTTCCTTCGACGGAAAGTCCAGCGCCGAGCCCGAACAGTCGTCCTTCAGCAGGGCATACACCGAGGGGGTCAACAGCACGTCCCCGGCCTGGGCCAGGTCGTTGGCCTGGCCGAGTTCGACCAGCGGCGCGCCGACCATCAGGAACTCCCAGCGGTTGAACACGCCGCCCACGTGCGCCAGGCTGATCTGCCCCGCGCTGACGGCCACCTTGAGCCGCAGGTTGATGTCTTCCACTTTGTAATGGTGCAGTTTCTCGCGAATCTGGAGGGCGCAGTCCACCACGCGCGCGGTCCAGTCCCAATCGCTGGCTTCGCCCCCGGCGGAATCGTCCATCGGCCAGACCGCGAGAATGGCGTCCCCCGCGAACTTGACCACGTCGCCGCCATATTCGCTGATGATGCCGATCAACTGGCCGAAATAGTCATTAAGCAATTCGGCGAGGACTTCCGCCCCCGCCGGTCCGCGTTCCGCCAACCGTTCGGTCAGCATCGTAAAACCCGAGATGTCGGCGAAGAGCACGACCGCACGAAAATCCTCCGCCACCGGCGAATCGATGGGCGCGGGGTTGTTGACCACGCGTCTCTGGATCAGGCGCGGGACGTAACTGGCGAGCATTTCTGTCAAGTTTGAATTGGGCATGGGCAGTTACCAGAATTTCATCTCAAGACCTGCAACCTATAATACACCGAACGGCAAAGGGAGGATACGAAAGTTCCATCCTTCGCAATCGGGTGTTGGGATTATAAACGAGGATTCAATTCTCAAACATGACACCGCCCTTCACACGAGAGAGCATCCAATCGCGTGGATCTGTGAACGACTTCACCACAGAGCGCGCCGAGATCACGGAGAAAACCTTTGAAGAATCTCTGTGGGCTACGTGTTCCCTGTGGCGAGATATTCTCCAGCCCATTTTTGGACGCTCCTTCGCACGAAAAATATCGAATCGGCTTACAATATGGGCAGATAAATCACCCAGGAGAGTATCATGCAAACCGAAGCAAACATCGGCCCCATGCTGGAAACCTTCCAGCGGACGGAGATCACCGAGCATCACATCTACAAACGCCTGGCGCGCGCCATCAAGTCGCCCGAAAACGCGAAGATCCTCCGACAGATCGCCGACGACGAACTCAGGCATTACGAAGGCTGGAAGAAGTACAGCGGCAAGGACGTGAGGCCCGACTGGTTCAAAATGTGGTTCTATTACATCGTCAGCCGCGTCCTCGGGTTCACCTTCGGCATCAAGTTGATGGAACGCGGCGAAGAGGCCGCCCAGAAGAATTACGCCGCGGTGGCGGCCGCGATCCCCGAAGCCGCCAAATTCCAGCACGAGGAGGATATCCACGAACAACAACTGATCGGGATGCTGGACGAGGAGCGACTGCAATATGCGGGCTCGGTGGTGCTGGGACTGAACGACGCGCTGGTGGAACTGACCGGCGCGCTCGCGGGACTGACGCTGGCCCTGCAAAACGGAAAGTTGATCGCCCTTTCGGGACTCATCACAGGCATCGCCGCCTCCATGTCCATGGCCGCCAGCGAGTACCTGTCCACCCGCTCCGAGGAAACGAGCAAACATCCCGTGCGCGCCGCGATCTATACGGGCATCGCATACATCGTCACTGTGGCATTGCTCGTCCTGCCCTACCTGCTGAGTCCCACCACCTACATTGCCGACCTCATCATCGCGCTGACGACGGCGGTCGTCATCATCGCCGTCTTCAATTACTATATTTCCGTCGCCAAGGATGAACCCTTCCGCGCCCGTTTCGTGGAGATGGCGGCGTTGAGTCTCAGCGTGGCGGCGTTCTCGTTCGTCATCGGGTACTTCATTCGCACGTGGCTGGGGATCGAGGTTTAAGGTTAAGCGTTTCAGTTGAGACCAATTCACCAACCATGGAGAACATTGACGCATGTGCGGAATTTTTGGATACGTTACAACCAAAGAAGTAGAACTCGGCCCCATCCTCATCGATGCCGCAAAGAGGCTCACATATCGCGGATACGATTCGGTTGGCGCCGCGACGATGAATCATGGAAAAATTGACCTGAGAAAAGATGTCGGCAAAGTTGAAGATGTTTCAGTCAGATACAATTTTACCGAAATGCGCGGACAGCGCGGGATCACTCAATTGCGTTGGGCGACATTTGGAGAACCCTCACAGGTCAATGCACAGCCGCACATTGATTCAGATGGTGACATGGTTGGCGCGCACAACGGCAACGTGGTGAACAACGTCGAGCTCCGCGAGCAGTTCATCGCCGAGGGCATGACCGTCCGTTCGCAGAATGATGGCGAGACCTGCGTCCATGCAGTGGAGCGATACATCAATCGCGGCTATGAATTCATTGATGCCATCCGTTTGGCATACGGGGATCTCGAAGGCGATTATGCCTTTGTCATCGGACGCGCAAATGACGACAAACTGTATGCTTTCAAAAAAGGTTCGGGCATGGTAGTGGGACTCGGCGAAGGCTTCACCTGTGTCTCGTCCGACCTGCCTTCGATCCTGCCGCTGACGCGCGAAGTGATCCGCCCGCAGGATGGAGAGATCGTCACATTGTGGGCGGACAAGGTCGAGGTGCGCTCAGTCAAGGATGGAAAACTCATTGATAGAAAACAAGAAACAGTTACGGAGTCGATGGATGCGGTGCAGAAGGGCGGGTATCCGCATTTCATGTTGAAGGAGATCCACGAGCAGAGTCAGGTCGCGCGTGAGTTATCCCACGTATTGAACGGAAACCGCGAAGTGGATGCGCTGGTCGAAAAAATGAAGAACGCGCGTCATCTGTATTTCATCGGATGCGGCACGAGTTATCACGCCGCGTCGGTCGGCGCGGTCTATTTTGCACAACTGGCTGGGCGCGCGGTCATCCCCGTGCTGGCGCCGCAGTTCATCCCGCAGTACGCGCCGACGGTGAACCACGACGACGTGGGGATTTTCGTCAGCCAATCGGGCGAGACCAAGGATGTGCTCAACGCGTTGGAAGCGGCGGAGGCGCGCGGCATGGCATGTTTCGGATTGGCGAATGTGGTCGGCTCGACGTTGACGAAGACCGCCTCGTTCACTCTACCCTTGTGCTGCGGCTACGAAATCAGCGTTCCCGCCACGAAGACCTTTACCAACCAGGTCGTGACGTTTTTGTATCTGGCATATAAGATGGCTGGTCTCGATACGCCGCCGTCGGTCGAGTGGGCGCAGCCCGTATCGAGACCAGGCGGCTACCCTTCGACAAGCTCAGGGCGGCGCTCGACCAGCGGTGCTAGAAATGTATTTGAAGTGATTCCCGAATTGATGGATCAGACTCTTGAGATGGTCGCACCGCAAGTCGAAGCGATTGCCAAAGACATCAACGAATGGAATGACCTATATTGTCTCGGCTACGGAGCGACCCTCGCTATCGCGATGGAGGGCGCGTTGAAGTTGAAAGAGATCACCTACGCCCACTGCGAAGGGATGCTCTCGACCGAGTTTAAACACGGACCGCTCTCCGCGGTGAGCAAGGGCTTCCCCATCATCTTCGTGGCGGGACCGAACGATGTGCCGCTCATCATCAGCGGCATCAACGAAGTGAAAGTGCGCGGCGCACGGACGATCGTCATCGCCGAAGACGACCCCCGCCTGCGCGCCAACGGCGATGACCTGGTCGTCATCCCCAAATCGGATGCGCAGATCAGCGCGTTGCTGGGAGTCCTGCCGTTGCAGTTGTTGTCGTATCACATGAGCGTGATGCGCGGGTTCGATCCCGATTTCCCGAGGAATTTGTCGAAGACGTTGACGGTAGATTGAGGAATATTATGGACACTGCAACAACAATCTCGTTGTTAATTTCAATAGCGGCTTTCGCTCTTTCTATCATTGCGCTTTGGCAAACTTATTTTGCAAAGTTCAAATTGGTTAGCGCTGTTGGAAATTTGCAAATCCGAATCTACCCGTTCCGACATAGGAAAGAAAAATGGTCTTTGCCCACTATTGATATTCCAATTTCTCTGACAAATGAAGGCGCTCGGGTTGGAAAAGTTCTGGGTCTCAGAATCCAAGTTCGCTTTCCAGATCATTCTGAACCGAAAAATTACAAAATAATGGGTCCCAAATGCGAGGTCGATTACAAGAAATTTGAGTCAAAAAGCAACCAACTCTTTGAATGGATGGACGAAGCCGTAATTGGTGAATGGATGCCGTTTGTCGTATTGCCCAAGCAAACAGTTACGAAGCATTTAGTTTTCCAAAGCAGATGGGAGGATGCGCTTGTTCAAGACAACGTTATTTTTGAACTAGAGATATCTACAAGCACAAAAAGGAAATGGCGCAAAATAGCAAAATGGAATGGCACATTGTCGCGTGAAATGTGGAGCACAAAAATGACGGAGGTCTCTTCTTTTATTTTTCCAGAAGAAAATATGGTGACAATTGAGATTGAAAAGGGGAGTTAATAACGTAACTTGACACGGGGCAAATCCCCCTGCTGAGGGATGGTTTCTACCCCAACGCGTTTAATCCCGATTTCCCGAGGAATTTGTCGAAGACGCTGACGGTGGATTGATTTGACCTATCCCCCCGCCCTTCCCGAACGGGAAGGGGGCTAATCGGTTAATGGTTGTGCTGGCTTTCCAAGTCAATGCTTGCTGGGTGGCGGAATATCGCGGCAAATCCCAATGTTCCCTTTTACCTTATTTTATCCGTCACCTTTTTCATAGCCTTGTTAACTTCCTGTCCAACAGATTCTTGATAGATGTCGGCGTAGGTTTTTGAATCTTTGACCAGATCGTCACAGAAAGCCGCGACGTCACTGCCCGTCACTTCGAGCGCTCCTTTCCCCATGGCCGCGCCCTCTTCAAAAAGATCGACAATCCCAGAGAGCAAACCCGTCCCTTCGGCTAGGTCAACAGGGCCGACCTTAAAGAGATAATTTTGAATCTCTTTATACACAATCTGGTACTCTTGCGGGAGCGCTTTGACACGCGCCACGTGCGCCCGCCACTTTTTTTTGCCTTCGATGATATCTTGTATGCTCATTTCATCCTCTTGTTGCCTAATTTTTTAGCGATATTATTATTGAGTTGCTCACGCCACTTGTCGCGAAAAGACTTTGCCCCTTCTTCGCCAGCCAGCGCTGAACAGAAGCCTTCGATATCGTCACCCAAAACCTCCTGGGCGCTTTGACCGTCCGCCGCCGTTTCTTCGAGCAGGCCAAGCACACCGTCAAGGATTGGCATGAGGTTGCGACCCGTGAAATCTGAGTGCGGCACAAGATTGACAATAATTTTGTCCCATGCCGTTTGATAATCAGCTGGCAGTTTTTTGGCTCGCGATTCAAAACTTTTCATTCCTCTAGTCAGGTCGCTGCCCGTGAGTTTTTCCAATAAATTCATTGTTGGTTCTCCTTTAACTCGTTGATCTTTGAGGATACGAACTCCCATTTTTCCCAGAACTTCCGTAGTTCCCTGCGCCCCGCGTCGTTGAGCACGAAAAACTTGCGCGGCGGTCCCATATCGGATGATCTTTTTTCCATGTCCACGAGTTTATTCTTCTCAAGCCGCACCAATATGGTGTAGACAGTCCCTTCCACAACATCAGTGAAGCCGAGAGCGTTCAACCGCCGCGTGATTTCGTAGCCGTAGGTTTCTTTGCGGCTTATTATTTCAAGGACACAGCCCTCGAGCACGCCTTTGAGCATTTCTGTTAGGTTTTCCAGCACAATTATCCCTTTCTATTCTGTATGACAGATACTCTGTATTACTTATTACTGCTATATAGTAGCACGCAGTAGTGAAGTTGTCAATAGCGTTTTTTCTAATTATGGTCAATGAGAGAAGTAAGACGAGGATGGGGTAGAGCCTTTGACCTCACACTGATTGGGATGAATGGTTGGCGGGAGGGAGTGAGATTTGACCTCACCCCCAACCCCTCTCCCAAGGGAGCCCCACAGGGGTGCTTCGCGAAGGCGAGCCTGCTCCCTCCCCATTTGGGGAGGGCTGGGGTGGCGTTTTGCAACTTGACAATATCTCAATTTGAGATATACTCTCCCCCGTGCACATCATCACCCGCAGAACGCTGATCCAGTTTTGGGAGAAACATCCCGACAGCCGAACGGCTTTACGGCGCTGGTTCAAGATCGTGCAAAAGACCGAATTCGATGGTTTTGCCGAACTGAGGCAGGTCTTCCCCTCCGCCGACAAACTCGACCATTGGATCATCTTCAACATCGGCGGCAACAAATACAGGTTGATCACATCGATTCATTTCAATCGCGGCAAAGTGTATATTCGTTATGTTCTGACCCATGTAGAATATGACCGAGGAGATTGGAAAAATGACCCTCGTAACTGAAGAACTCAAGACTCACTGGACGAACATCGCTCCCCTGCTCACCATCCGCAACGAGCGCGAATACAACTCGGCAGTCCAACGGCTCAATGAATTGTTGGATGAAATCGGGGATAATGATAAGCATCCGCTTTATGGGCTGCTGGACACGCTGGGGACGTTGATCCATGCATACGAAGAGGAGCATTATCCGATTCCCAATGTCACTGGCGCGGAAGTGTTACGCTTCCTGATGGAGGAACATGGGTTGACTCAATCTGACCTTCCAGAAGTAGGTTCACAGGGCGTAATCTCTGAAATTCTGAACGGCAAGCGGGAATTAAATGTACGTCAGATTCGTTTTCTTGCTGAAAGATTCAAGGTTTCAAGCGCAGTGTTTGTGTAGCAAATCATGCCAAAACCCAAACGAAGCCTTCAAGATGTAGTTGGAAAAGAAACCTATTCCGTCTGGGTGGAGATGTTGCGCGAACTCGTCCCCGATGGACGGACACATCGTCTCTCGGTTGTGATCGCGGGAATGTTACAGTACGCATTGGGCAAGGCGGTGGAGATAAAACATAGAAACGAAGAAGAGCACTCTGTGGCAATGTCTTTAATGGATGCGGAAGATGCGGGGTACCCTGAAGCCATAAAGGAGTTGATCCACGATGTGGTGGACAAACTCTTCAAAGATGCTGGCGTAAAGCACGAACGAGTCAGCAAGCGCGGCGAGCATTACAGCATTGCCGATGAGGCCTACAACGAATTTGCAAGTTGGTTCGATTACCCGTGGGATTGACCTCTTGACAAATAGACAATCTTCGATATAATCTCACATAGATAAACGTCTATGAAACCAAACCCCGTCCTCTTTGCCAAGGCCATCGCCGACGAGACCCGCCAGAAGATCATGGGGCTGATCTGTTGCAACTGGCTCTCGGTCAATGAGATCGTTGAAAAACTCGACGTGTCCCAGCCTACGGTCTCGCATCACCTTGCCATCCTGCGCGAGGCGGGACTGGCGGATGCCCGCGAAGAGGGCAAGCAGACCTTCTACTCGCTCAATCAGGAGCGCGTCGTGGTCTGCTGCGGGCAGATCATGCTCAAGTTCGCGCCCGAATCGGAGACGACCAAAAAGATCGCGGCCTGACCGTCTCTTTTTTTTGGCAAAATATATAGACATTCATCTATTTAACTAATGTCATTGCGAGCGGAGCGAAGCAATCTCCTCCACCTTGCGGGGATTGCTTCGTCGCAACCCCGGAAGAACATCGGGGCAGGCGAACGCTCCTCGCAATGACAGAAAAAAGGAGAACCCATGACCACCCAATCCCCCACCCCCATTCACGAAGCCGTGCGCGAGCATTACGCAGAGCGGATAAAGAGCAACGCGTCTTGCTGTGGACCGTCGGACTGCTGCTCCACCGATAGCAACCTCTACCCCGCGGATCTGCTTGCCACCCTCCCCGATGGCGAATCCGCCGTCAGTTACGGATGCGGCGACCCGATCACGCTCGCGTCCCTGCAGCCTGGACAGGTCGTGCTAGACCTCGGCTCGGGCGCGGGACTCGATTGTTTTTTCGCCGCGAAGAAAGTCGGCGAGACGGGACGCGTCATCGGCGTGGATATGACTCCCGAAATGGTAGACCGCGCGAGGTCCAGCGCGACGCGGTTGAATCTCGAGAACGTGGAATTCCGTCAGGGTTATCTCGAAGACCTGCCAGTGGACGCAGACAGCGTGGATGTCGTCATCTCGAACTGCGTCATCAACCTCTCGCCCGATAAACCCAAAGTCTTTGCGGAGGCGTTCCGCGCGTTGAAGCCTGGCGGCAAGTTCGCCGTCTCGGATATTGTCACCGATGGCCCCCTGCCCGAGGAAGTCAAGAAAAGCCTGAGCGCCTGGGCGGGATGCGTGGCGGGCGCGGTCGAAGCGAAGGAATACATCGGCCTGATGGAGGCGGCGGGATTCACGGATGTAACGGTCAGTCCCGTATTCTTCGCCAAAGAAGACGTGGATTCCGCGCTGGACGAAATGAAACTGGATGTGACGGCGTATCCGCGCGAGTCGGTTTACAAGGCGGTGTACAGCGCGAAGATCACGGCTTACAAGCCTGTATGAGTCGCCCACTTCACTCACCAAAGCGGCGGTCGAACCCCGCCGCTTTTTCGGTTCATTGGGATTTGGTGGGTCGCTCAAACTTCCACCACAGAGCGCACAGAGAACACAGAGATTTTCTCTGTGAACTCCGTGATCTCTGTGGTAAAACGTGGCCTTGTCCCACTTGATCTCGAAGAACCGCTTTTTCTTAACCGCCATTTATCTGCTTTGCCTTGACAGTGCAATGGTTCGCAAGTAAAACCATTTCAAACAAGGAGAAACATGAAAATCGTAACCGACTGCGCGGCGGACATGCCCGCCGAAGAACTCGAAGAACTGGGCATTACACAGGCCCCGCTGTTCATCCAATTCCCCGAAGGCGAAGTGAACTCCGCCGATATCACCGCCGACGCATTCTACGACAGGCTCGAGGCCATGCGTCCGCGGATTCCCACCACGGCCATGCCGTCCACGGGATTGTTCGCGGAGTTGTACCGCAAGGCCGCACAGGCGGGTGAAAAGATTCTGTCCATTCACATCTCGTCGGGGTTGAGCGGAACGATCAACGCGGCGCGCGAGGGCGGCGAGCAGGCCAGACCCGAAGCGGAAGTCAGTTTCTGGGACACGCTCACCCTCTCCGGCGGTGAACGCTTCCAGGTCATGGCCGCGGCGCTGGCGAACAAGGCGGGCTGGGCGTTCGAGGCGATCAAGACGCGTCTGGAGAAAATCCGCGAAAGGACCGAGGTCATCTACACGCTCGACACGCTGGAATACCTGGCGCGCGGCGGGCGCATCGGACGGGTCAAGGCCATCGCGGGCGCGCTGTTGAACCTCAAGCCCATCATCCGCGTGGACACGGACGGGAAGTACAGCACCGTGAAGACCGAGCGGACGATTGGCAAGTCCATCGCCGCCATCGCGGATCACCTGCTGGAAAAATACGCGCACACGCCTGTCTGGGTCACGGTATTGCACGGACGCTTTGCCGAAAAAGCGGAGGCACTGGCCGACGAACTGAAGGCAAAACTGAATATTACCAAACTCGAAGTGATGCGCATCTCGCCGGTGCTGGGCGTGCACACCGGCCCAGGCATCGTCGGCGCGGCAGTCGTGCCGATGGAGTTGATGGGAGATCTGTCATAAGAAAACGACCTGACGGGCGAACTCGTCAGGTCGTTTCAATTCAGGCGTCCTCCTGCAGCAGAGGCAGCCGAATTTACTCCACGTAGATTTCCACGTGCTCGCCGTCCTTCTCGTCCATCACGTCAATGATCTTGCCAGTCATCCCCGAGCGCAGGGCGTTCATCACATTGTTCATGTCCACGCCCTCCACCTCGGGGGCGAAGTGCGCGCCGATCTTCATGCCCGCGTCCACCAGGTCGAGCGGGATCTGCACGGAGGCCTTCGAACGCCCCGAGTTCACGTCCGTGACTCGAATCCGAAGCCAGCGCGGCGCGCCGGGCGGACGCGGCGCGTTGGGCGTGCCGGGGCCGCGGCGTCCCTCGCTCAAAGCCGCCAGCAACTTGGCGCCCTCCTCCGCGCTGATTTTCCCCTCCTCGATCATCTTCAGGATTTTCATTCGCTCTTCAGTGGTCGCCATGACGCACCTCCTTATCCGATATAAACCTGCACGCGCTCGCCGTCCTCGTCATCGTTGGCGTTGACGATCAACGGGGATTTCGAGGAGGCGGTCGCTTTCACCAGGTCCGCCATGTCGGTGGCCCGCTGGCGGTCCATGCCTTTGATGTGGTGTCCGAAATTCCTCAGCGCCCAGCCGACCAGTCCCAGCGGGATGGGAAATCCCAGGGTAATGTGCTCCGGGCGTTCCCCGGGCCTTTGATGTACGTCCACGAACAGCCAGCGCGAGTTATGTCCGCCAGCCCCCAGGGCCAGGATCAACACGCCAAACAGGAACGGGAACCACATGCAATAAAACCAGAATCCGAACCCCGAAGCCTGCATGGCCCAGTACATCAACAAGCCGCTGACCAGGATGACGCCGATCCCGATCCAGACGGGGATCATCGCAAAGCGACGGGCGCGCGCCGCAACTTGCTCGAACTCCGGTGCGTCGGTCTTTTCTGACCCCGGAGCGGGCGCGGCCTCGATGACCTCTACTGACTCTTCGGGCGCGTTCTCATCCAGCGCCCTCATCAGGCGCATGGCCTCCTCGGCCGAGATTTTACCATCCTCGACCATTTTCAAAATCTGGCGTCGTTCTTCCGCGGACATGGTTCGATCCTTCTACTCACCGAGCGCCGAGAGCAGTTTCTCCGCTTCCTCGGTGGTGATCTTCTTTTCGGCCAGCATGCGCAGGACTGTCATGCGCTCCTCGTCCGATACGGGACTGCCCGCAGTCCCCGCGGACGCGGGCGCGCCGCCCGGGAACATGTCCCAGTTCCAGCGCCCCACGCGGGCATTGACTCTCACGCGCGCCCGCTGGGCCGCGCGGCGCGAGGCGGCTTCCGCCCGGCGCGCCGCCTGTTGCACCTGACGGTTGATCCGTGCACCGAAGTCCGCCGGCAGGGGCCAGTCGCGGTCGAAATCGGCGAACTCGGACGCGTCCTCCCATTCCTCCGCCCGGCTGGTGACGAGGACGTCGCCCCCCGCCGAGAGCGCGACGGAGGCCGCGCCGCTCCCCAGAACGAAGGCGCGCGGGTTTTCGTCCGTCACTCCTGCCGCGCCGGGCAATTGAACGTGGATATCCTCCGCATCGCGAGCCGATAACGAAAAGGCCGCGTCCGCCGATTCGGGCAGGTGCAGGAGGATGTCGTCTTCGGCTGTCACGTTGATAACGGTACCGGCCCGCGGGTCCAGGTGAAGAACGGCGTCTCCAGAGACGGTTGCGTTCACGTTCCCTGAAACGGCTTGCAGGTACAGGTCCTCTTCGACCGAGGAGAGGGTCACGTTGCCCTGCACCTCGCGCAGGGACGCGTCACTGCTGATCTCGCCGATGCTTACGTCGCCGGTCACGCCGCGCAGGCTCAAGTCCCCTTCCAGTGCGCCCAGCGTGACCGGCCCGACCTGGCGCATGGAGAGATCGCCCATCACCGATCCGAACGAGATGGGGCCGCTCACCCTGTGCACATCCACATCACCGCCCGCGTGGTCAATTTGCAGGCTGGCGCCGGCCGGGACAGTCACAGATAAGTCGTCGTCGCAGGTGATCGTGATCTCGTCGCCATCCTGCGTCAGTTCCAGGATATCGTCGGCCTTGGCCATGATTTCCTCTCTTTCCCATCCGGTCACTTTAAGGTCCCCGGGCGCGGCCGGGATGATGACACGCACATTCGGCTTGACTTTAATGGTCTTGCGAATCATGGTCACTCCTCCTCGCCGCGCAGCAGGCGCATGGCGTTCTCGGCGGAGATCTTGCCGCTGTTCAGGTCGTCGAGGATGGCGCGGCGCTGTTCGTCCGTGATCTCGGGCGACTCTTCCCGGCCGGGCTCGAAGCCCATGGCGCGGATCACGTCGTGCAGGCGGTTGCGGATGGTCGGATACGAAAGCCCCAGTTCGCTCTCCATGCGGTTGATCTTGCCCTCGCAACGGACGAAAGTCACGATAAAATCGAGTTGTTCGGCCGAGAGGTGCGCGAACGAGCCTGCCGTGAACCGGCCTTCGATGGCCGTATCGCAGGATGGGCAATGAAGACGGGTAACCGTCAGTTCGGCCTGACAGACCGGGCAACGGGTTGGGGCAGGATGCATTTCGACCTCCGGCTCAAGAACATCAATTTATTGTTCAAAAATCTGAGTGTATTATATCAATATCTTTAATTTTGTCAAGTGTTATTTCAATATTCTTAATGCCGCCCGCTTTTCGGAGACGAAATGATCCGTTCCTTCTACTACCAGCCCGGCAAGCCGCTTCAAACGGACCTGAAGGCGGGGGATTTCACCCGCGCGGTGCGCAAGCCCCGCGGCCTGCTCTGGGTGGACTTCACCGGCGAATCACCGGAAGTCTGCCAGCCCATCCTAGAGCGCTTCGGGTTCCACCCGCTCGCCATTGACGACGCGCTGGCCGAGAGACACGTCCCAAAAGTGGACGACTGGGGCGACTACCTCTACATCGTCCTGGACACAATCAGCCTAGCCGGGGATAACGGCGCGGGTTGGATCACCGAAACCGAGGAACTGGACGTTTTCGTCGGCCGCAACTTCCTCGTCACCCATCACGACATGCCGATTCCCGCCCTGGACGAAGTCTGGTCCTCCACCGTGCGCGACCCGCGCAGTCTCGGGGATGGCCCCGACCATCTGCTCTATCGAATCGTGGACCGACTGACGACCGAACACATGCAGTTCGTCGAACAGGTGGACCTCGCCATCAACGAGATCGAAGACGAAGTATTCGACAGGCCCACGCGCGCCACCCTCGAGCAGTTGTTCTCGCTCAAACGCGTCCTGCAATCCATGCGGCGCATCATCACTCCCCAGCGCGAGGTGATGAACAAACTGGCCCGCGACGATTTCCGAGTGATCGACCCGCGCGACCGCGTCTTCTTCCGCGACGTGTACGACCACATGGTGCGCCTGCACGACCTGAACGAATCCATGCGCGACCTGGTGAGCGGCGCACTGGACTCCTACCTCTCGGTCATCAACAACCGCATGAACGAGGTCATGAAGACCCTGACCATCATCACCACCATGTTCATGCCCCTGAGCTTTATAGCGGGCGTCTTCGGAATGAATTTCTTCCTGCCCCGCCCGGACGATGCGATTTGGGAACTAATGACCCGCCCCGCTTTTTTCGTCGTTGCAGGGCTGCTCCTCCTCACCC
>JBFMCC010000020.1:0-25169 GCA_040754535.1 Chloroflexota bacterium | reverse complement strand
ACTTTGCTCACCTTCGTAAAGCAATGCCTCCGATGAAAGCAATTCAACCTGTCCGCTTTCACAAAGATTAATAATTCCGAGAACGGCCTCTGCCTCCAGCCCGATCCGAACTTGACTCGGCGTATCAAGCGGTCTTTGAATGGCGCATAGGTCGAGATAGATTTTCACGTTGGTATTTTAACACCTTTTACTGCACCCTCAATAATACTTTCCCTTCCATCCACAACTCCTCCAGCCGGTAGAAATCGCGCTGGTCGGGGGAGAACAGGTGCACCACCACGTCGCCGTAATCCACCACCATCCAGCCCGTCTGGGATTCGCCCTCGCGGCGGCCCTTGCGCCGGTGCTTTTCGCGCGCGGCCTCCATCACGCCGTCGGCCAGCGCGTCCAACATCCGGGCGCTGGTCCCGGTGCAGATCACGAAATAGGAAGTAAAGGATGCAATCTCTTTGATGTCGAGCAGGAGGATGTCTTCGCCTTTCTTGTCCTCCAGCGAAGCGACGATGGTGTGGGCAAGGTCGAGTGGATTCAGAAGTCACCTCATTATGAAAGTGGATAAAAGACGGGCTCGCGGAACCTCACCGCGGAGACCACGAAGTTCACAGAGAAAAAGAACGAGGGACTCCGTGCTCTCTGTGGTGAAATCAAAGATAATCCCATAAGATCGGCCGATTTCAAGTTGCGCCGAGCGGCGCGGAAAATAAGCGCGTGTACTCCGCGCCCGTGGGGCGCAGGTCGCTTTTGAAGAGATGGACGGTCTCCACGCGCGCCGCGCCGAGGTCGCCGATTTTGGTTTTTTCCAGCGCGGCGCGGATGGCCTGCAATTCGGCCGAGGCGGCCTGCTGTTTGACGCGTCCGATGGTCAGGTGCGGGGAGAAGGGTTTGTCCTCCGCGGCGTAACCGAGCCGCGCGCTGGCGGCTTCGATGCCGCGTTGCAGCGACTCGAGCGCGGCCGGGGCGGAGAGTCCGATCCAGATGACGCGCGGCCGCCGCGGGGTCGGGAAGGAACCGAGCCCGCCGACTTGCAGGTCGAAGGGCCTGTGGGCGGCGGCTTCCGCGGCCAGCATCTGGGTCAGCAGGTCGAGATTGGCGGGCGAAACGTCGCCGAGAAATTTCAGGGTCAAATGCAAATTGGGGCACGGCACCCAGCGCACGGCCGCGCCGACGGCGCGTTGCAAAGCGGCGGTTTCTTTTTGAATCGCGTCCAGGATCGAATGAGGGATTTCGATGGCGATGAAGGCGCGCAGGAGACTCATGACTCAGGTGGAGGCGGCGTCATCTGCATGGCTTGTTCGACCGCGCCTTTCAGGTCGCTGAAGCCGACGGGCTTGGTCAGGTAGATGGATGCGCCGGCCTCGAGCCCGGTCCTGACGTCGGCGGGCATGCCCTTGGCCGAGACGACGATGACGGGGATACCCTGCAGGGCAGGCTCGCGGCGCATGTAGCGCAGGACTTCCAGGCCGGAGACGTCAGGCATCATCACGTCGAGGATGACCAGGTCGGGCTTTTCTTCTTTTACCATGTTGATGGCGGGTGTGCTGGAAAAGGTCTTGAGCACGCGGAAGCCATTGACGCGCATCATCTCCGCGAACAGTTCGGCGGCGTCGGCTTCGTCTTCCACGACCAGCACGGTTTTCTGGGCAGGCGGCATCGGGTCAAAAATAGCATACTATGAACGAAATGGCAAGAGGCGGTCGAGTTTAACCGCGAAGGGATGAAGAGCGCGAAGAGGCGCTTATGGCTGCGAAGGAATTCCGCTTCGCGGTAAGAAAACCTGCGGAGGGATAGTCTGTGCAGGCAGGAGACGATATGACCGAACTCGAAGAATTCCGCGCCGGCAAGGACGATTTTTTCGCGCGCCATCCGCAGAGTCCACTCACGCCGGACCAGAGGCGGGACTTCCGCGGCCTGAGTTATTTCCCCGAAGACGAGGCGCTCCGCCTGGAAGTGAAACTGGATCCGTTCCCCGAGCCCGACCGCATCGAGATGCAGACCACGACCGGCGACGTGCAGGTCTATTACCGCATCGGGCGCATCAGGTTTTCCGTTGACGGGCAGGAGGCCGAATTGACGATTTACCAGAGCGAGCACGGATACTTCCTCCCCTTTGTGGACTCGCTCGCGGGCAAGGAGACCTATCCCGCGGGCCGCTATCTCGAACCCGAACCTCTGCCGGGCGGCCGCTTCCTCGTGGACTTCAACCTGGCCTACAATCCCTACTGCGCCTACAACGACGCCTGGTCCTGTCCGCTGACGCCGTTCGAGAATCGACTCAAGGTTCCGATAAAAGCGGGCGAGAGGCTATTTCATGAATAAAGGAGTCCGAAGCCGCCAGGCTTCGGACTCTTGTTTCATTCCCGGCGACGGGTGTCGCCGGACTCCGTTCTGCCAAAAAGAGTGCGAATGCAGGTTTACACTCTTTATGTTTGTTTCGCATCCTTTTCCAACACACGCAACAGGGCCTCGTGTTCGTCGCAGCATTCATCGCACATGTCGAGGTGTTCGCGCACCAGCGGCATCAACCGCGCCGCGTCCTCGTGCCTGACTTCCATTTCGGCGTAATGATCCAGGGCGTGATAGACCTGCTCGCAGTCGAGTTCGGCTGTTTCCAGGTAGCGGATCAGGCCCTCGATGGTGCGGTCCGAGAGCGGCTTTTCCCCGCGCAGGCGGAGGTTGATTTGCGCGAGCCAGTCTTTTAATTTCATCTTAACCTTGTACCTTGACGAATCCGCAGGAATGATTCTTACCCTTCCTCGAATGCAGCCAGCACATCCTGCGCGTTCAGTCCCTCCAGTGAGAGACGGCGTTTGAGGCGCAGGCGTGCGTCGTGCAGGAGCTTGTAGAGCGCGTTGCGATTGGTCTTGAAGCGGCGGGCGGCCTCTTCCATGGGGATGCCGTCCACGCCGAGGGCGATCAGGGCGCGGCGCTGGCGGTCGGTCAATTCCTCATTGATGATACGGCGGACGCGCGCCAGCATGTCGGCGCGCTCGGCGGCGGTCTCCGGGCCGGCGCGGGAATCCTCCATCAGGCGCGGCGGGGCAGGGGCGTCCTCGTTGTCCACCATCTCGTCGAGGGACGAGTCGCGCCAGCGTTTGCGCCGCAGTTCCGAGAGCGCGATGCGGATGGCGATCTTGTGCACCCAGGTGGTGAATTGACTGCGGCCCTCGAAGGTGTCGAGGCGGTCGAGGGCGCGCAGGAGGGTCTCCTGGGCGACTTCCTCGATCAGGGCCTCGAATTGCGGATCGGAGGGGGAGATCCAGCGCGAGAGGGCGTACGGCAGGCCGGAGAGGATCACGGCGCGCAGGTCTTCCAGCGCGGCCTCGCGGCGCGGACCGTCGTCGCGCAGGTCGGAAAGCCATTGTTCGTTGGTGCGTGTGGGCATGGTGAGATTATAACCAGAAAGAAGGAGAAACCAGGTCTCTCGGGAGTGGCTAAAAGGATGGGCTGGAAAACTCATCACCACGGAGGCCACAGAGCGCACAGAGAAAAATAAAGGAGAATCTCTGCGCTCCCCGTGTGCTCTGTGGTTAAATCTTCTGAGAAGCACACGAAATTCGTCTCTCTCGGTTTCTCGGCGCGAATCGCGCGAAGCGCACTCGAACCCAATCAAAAAGGCCACCGAAGTAGTGGCCTTTCGTGGTGGGCGCGGAGGGGCTCGAACCCCCGACCTCATGTGTGTGATACATGCGCTCTAACCAACTGAGCTACGCGCCCGGGGCGACGCAGATTATAGTCGAGGCAATAGGCTTTGACAAGGTGCTTCTCTCCATCCCATCCGCTTCGTCTCCGCTGGCGCTCCGCTCAGCGCGGTGGAAGAGAGGCGGGTGTGGGGGCTAGGGCGGAGGCAGGTAATCCCACGGATTGACGAAGTACGTAAGCGTCCGCAATTCGAAATGCAAATGCGCGCCGGACGAACGCCCCGTACTGCCGATGGCGCCGATCGGGTCGCCCTGCCCGACGCTCTGTCCGCAACTGACGTAGATTTCCATCAGATGCGCGTAGAGCGACTGGAAGCCGTTGCCGTGGTCGATCATGATCATGTTGCCGTAGCCGTAATCGTTCCAGCCCGCATACACGATCACACCCGCGTCGGTGGCGTAGGCGCCCTCGCCGCCGTTGCCCGCCAGGTCGATGCCCCAGTGGTTCGATTCGGGCGAATAATCGAAGCCCGAAAGATAATGCTTTGCCGTCGGCCAGACGTAGGTGCCGAATCCCACCGCGCCGCCCGCGACCGGGTCGCACGCGCCCTTGCCGAGCACGCGCGCCGAGGCGGGGTTTTCGCGCGTCACCCCCAGCGGCGCGCTCCACGAAATGAACAGGCGCTCACCGCCGGGCACGATCAGCCACGTGCCGGGCTCGATGTTGGGACGGGCGTAATCGCCGACGGTGGCGGGATCGAGTCCGTTGGGCGGATAATTGACGATGACCTCCGGCGTCACCCCGAAGAATTCGGAGACGCCGTTCAGGCCGTCGCCTGCCTGCCACTCGTAATACGTGCCGTCCACGGGCAGGATGTTCAATTCCTGCCCGGCGGTCAGGGCGTGCGGATCGTCGAGCAGGATATTGTAGTTGCCCCACAGAATGGTCTGCGGCCGCAGGCCGAATTTTTCGGCGATGCCGAACACGGTGTCGCCTTCCTGGACGGTGTACTTCACCACCTCGTTGCGCGGGCGCGAGGGGATGGTGGTGCGCTCCTGCGCGTAGCGCGGGATGCCCGGGCTGGATTCTTCCACTGCCATCGGGACCAGGCCGGGGTCCACGGCCGACGCGGGAGTCGGGCCGGCGGCCAGGGCGGACCCGGGCCGCAGGGCGATCAGTTCGCGCATGTCCACCTGTCGGATCATCCAGATGACCGCGACGACCAGAATCAGCGACAGTGCGTTGGTGCCCACGCGCAGGACCGATTCGCCCAGCCCGAGGTTGAGCATGAAATCCAGGGCGGCGGCCAGTGGGTTGCGGCGGGGTTTGGGAGGTTCGCCGCCCGGCCTGCTTTCCCCATTCGCGGCGGGCGGAGTCTTTTCCTTGAAATCAGGATTCATTCGATCTCCGCTGGCATGATAACAGGCGCAAAAAGGCGCGTCAAGCCGACCCGATAAACGCTTATCCTGCGCTAAACCTGCGCGCGGCGTACGCCCGGGCTGGCGAGATGCAGGCCGCCGATGGTGACCAGCGAGACCAGCCCGCCGACCAGCGCGGCCAGCGGCACGCCCCAGGCCTGCGCCATCCAGCCGATGAGCAGGCTTCCGAACGGCGCCACGCCCTGCACCGCCCACAGATACGCGCTGAACACGCGCCCGCGCAGGCCGTTGGGTACCTGGACTTGGATCAACGTGTTCATCGTGACCAGTTGCGTCACCGTGCCCCAGCCGATCAACACGAGCAGGAAGAGCGAAAGCGCCAGGTTGCTGGTAAAGCCCAGTGCAAGCATGGGAAGGATGAAGGCCACCTGTCCGAGCGTGACCACGAGGCCCTTGTTCCGCGCAGCGTTGAAGTACGCGGCCAGGAACGCGGCCAGCAACGCGCCGACCCCCTGCGCGGCGTACAACTGTCCCGTGCGTTCGGCCACGACGGTTTCCGTATCCGTCGCGGTGCGCAGGACGTCGCGGGCGATGGCGGGGATTTGCTGGAGCAGGGGGAAACCGAAGAAGCCGATCAGCGCGGACATCAGGATGATGGACGCGACCACGTTGTTGCGGCGGATGTAGGACATGCCCTCGCGGAACTCGGCACCCAGACTCTTTTCGCCCATCGCTTCGCGCGGGACCTGGTAGCGGGCGCGCGCTAAAAGGAGTCCACCGATCACGAACAGGAAACTGATTCCGTTGGCGAGGAATACGCTTCCCTCACTCCCCGCGGCCATGAGCGGCGCGGCCAAAGTTGGTCCCAAGACGCGGCCGAGGTTGAAGGCCGTGGTCTGCAGGGCAATCGCGCTGGGCAGGGACTCGCGCCCCGCCAGTTCGATCAGCATCGCCTGCCGCGCGGTGATCTCCACCGCGCTGGCCGTGCCGAAGATGAAGGCCAGCACGGTGATGTGCCAGATCTCGATGCGCCCCGAAAAGGTCAGCGCGGCGAGGCCGAAGGCCTGCAGGGACATGACGGATTGCAGCAAAATGACGGTCTTGCGCTTGTCCCAGTGCTCAATGAGCACGCCCGCGGGCAGGGCGAGAATCAAGGTTGGCAAAGTTGTGGCGAAGCCGATCAGTCCAAGGTCAAAGGGACGACCCGAGATGCGATACGCCAGATACGGCTGGGCGGTGTTGTGCATCCAGGTGCCGATGACGGAGACGAATTGCCCGGCGAGGAAGAGGACAAAGTCGCGCGACTCCAGCGCGGGAAAACGGTTGATGAGACTCGATTGAATAGATTTCATGGAATTTGTAGGGGCACAGCGAATCCAAAATGGATCTTGGCGGTTTTCGTCCCGCTGTGCCCTTACAGTTTACATTACACTGGCACAATCAACTCGGCGCGGTCGTTGGCGGGAGTGTTGACCAGCGTCGAAACGGGGTGGGCGGACATCCTCTCGGCGGGGAAGGGCTTGAGCAACGAGTTCAGGTTGTCGGGAGGCTGAGGCGCAGGGTCAAGCCATTGGGCATAGTCCGCGGGGTGCAGGATGACGGGCATGCGGTTGTGCAGGGTCGCCATCAGTTCATTCGGCTCGGTGGTGATAATGGTGGCCGAGCGGATCGAGCCGCCGTCGGGCGAGTTCCATTCGTCCCACAGGCCCGCGAAGGCGAAGGGCTTGCGGTCTTTCATGTGGATGAAATAGGGCGTCTTGGCTTTCGTCCCGGGCTGGGACTTCCACTCGTAGAAGCCGTCGGCGAGGATGAGACAGCGCTTGTACTTGAAGCCGCCGCGGAAGGACGGCTTCTCGGCCAGCGTCTCGGCGCGGGCGTTGATGAGGCGGCTGCCGATGGACGGGTCCTTGGCCCACTTGGGGATGAGTCCCCACACGAAGAAATCGGCCGCGTTCTTCGCGTCGTTGGGAATGGCGAGGATGGGCTGGGTGGGCGCGATGTTGAAGCGCGGCGCGAACTGCGCGGGGAAGGTGTAATCGGCAAAGGCCTCTTTGAGTTCGGCAGGGTCAACGGTTAAGGTGAAGCGTCCGCACATGGTTATCTCCAGAAAATTTGGTCGTTGACAATTCAATTAACGCGACTATAATTAGGGTCAGCCTGCCCCGTATGAAGGTCGACTTTCATGTCGTCGAAGGGTATCCTTCTTAGTACGATGGTGGGCTGATTTTATTTTCAGGGGTCAGCGGGTTCTTCTCCGTGTAATAGTTGCGATTATTCTTATAACGGCTTGGGTCGTACAAATCCATCACCCGCGAAATTTTTCCGATCACGAAGTTGTAATATCTTGTTTCGCCGCGCTCGAAAACGCGCTGAACCGCCCAGCACAAATAATCTGGCACTGCGAGAAGTGGTTCGGCGCGTGGGCTTTGAACGTTGAACACAACGCGGGTTTTGAGCGGCTTTTCTGGCCTGCGCTTCAAAAATCTGATCGTCGCTTTGTCAAGCCCAAGTTGGAGGACTGAGTTGCGCGTGGTTGCCCCGCGCCGAGCGATGTTGAGGATCAGATCATCGCCCTCCTGTAATTTATTCTTCAGCAAGTGGGATAGCATGTCCGCATAAAATTCGGCCTCGCGGCTGTTGTGTTTGCGGGCAAACAAGGAAGGAATCTTTCGTCCCACAGCCGCTTCGAAGGTTAAGTCCAGCGAGTTGATAAACTCAAAGAAAACTTTGCGCGTTTCGTGCGTGTCGTCGGTGGCGTGAAAATAATATCCGCCTGGTTGGGCTTTCTTTTTCTGGATGCTTACGATGTCTTTCAAGTATCTGTCATTGGCAATCGAATCTTGCAATCGTCGAATCTCTTCTCGGATGGGCTCCAGCGGCGAATTGAATTTAACCATGCCGACCGTGAATGAAAGCGAAACTCCTGGATAAATCCCAATAATCGGCGCGGTTCCTTTCCCGAAAAATGCCATGTCTCCCGCCTCATCCAAAAAGCGGTGACGCAGGAACGGCTGGCTGTCGCGCGAGGGGTGTTTCTGCTTCCCTGTTGTTTTCATTTTCTACAACTCGGCCAGTGACTCGGCGCGGGGAAGGTGTAATCGGCAAAGGCCTCTTTGAGTTCGGCAGGGTCAACGGTTAAAGTGAAGCGTCCGCACATGGGTGTCTCCTGTTGGGGCACAGCGAGTCGAGGAATGGCCTCGATGGTTTATCGTCGCGCTGTGCCCCTACTTTCTTAACTTCCTGAAATCTCCCTCGCGCATCGTCACGCCTGTCGCATCCAGATGCTCCAGCAGCGCCTGCACGTACTTGCGGCTGGTGTTGAACAGGTCGCGCGCTTCGGCCAGAGTGATCTGTCCGTTTTGAAGGATGGCGGCCTTGATTTTCGTCACCATCGCATCATAATCGCTTTTACGAAAAACGACATCCTGCGCGACGGCGATCAACCGCCCCGATTCGATCAGCGCGTCGAAGACCTCTTCCCCGACTTCGGCCCGACATTCATTGACCGAGGGCGGACCATACGGACTCGCGGCAAACTTCCGCATCAGCGTCTCGACTTTGGCCTGTTGCCCGCCATCGAACTTGACCTCGTGCGAGGGAAGCGCGAGGAGCGAACCGTTTTCGATCAACGATTGACGATGGACGATTGACGAGATCGCCGCATTGAAGACGCGCGGCTGGAGTTTGAGGCGGCTCTTGAGTTCCTCTCGTGGAATACCTCTGCGAAGTGGGTACGACTTGTGATATTCACCCACGATTTGCAATGTCTTGTTTGCAAGCGACTGCCACTGCGCCGCGGTCATTACAAGGCTGTCCGCGGTCCGCTGTCCGCCGTCAGGATGAATCATTTGTCCATTTCCAAGTAACTCTTCCAACGCAGACTCGGCGGCTTCGGATTCCAACCGCGAGCGCGCGATCACATCTTTCACTGCCGCGGGGCCGAGGGCCAGCGCGGCTTCGAGCAGTACGTCCGCGGGCGAGCCCTGTGCCAGAGACTCGAGCGATTTCAACACGGCCGCGTCGAATCTTTTATGACGGCCTTTGGGCTGGTGGTCCACAATGACGCCGCCGCCGAGGGTCTCGCCGGGCGAGGGCCGCCGCAGGATGTAACGGTCGCCGCGCACGGCCACGATTGGCTCGCGCAGTTCGAGTTGAATCCAGCTTTCCGCGCCGGGCGCGATCTCCTCCGTGCCCAGCAGCCTGACCGTTGCAATCGTCTCGCTCGCGCCGACGAAGAATTTGACTTCGCTGGAATGTTTCAACGGCGAGGACGCATCTTTCAACAGACGAAAACGTGCGTCGACGCGGCGCACAGCCTGATATTGACTCGGATGCACGAGTACGTCGCCGCGCTGGATTTGTTCGGCGGCGACGCCAGAGATGTTGACGGCCGTACGCGAGCCTGGAACGGCTAGCTCTTCTTTCTTCTTGTGCGTCTGTAATCCGCGCACGCGTCCCTTCAACCCGCCTGGCAAAATCTCCACCTCATCGCCCGACGAAAGTGTGCCGTCGCTGAGCGTGCCCGTGACGACGGCGCCGAATCCGCTCATGGTGAAGACGCGGTCAATGGGCAGGCGCGGACGTCCGAGATCGGGGCGGGCGGATTTGGATTCGAACAGTCTGGCGAGCGCCGCGACGAGCGCATCGAGTCCCGTTTTAGTTTTTGCGGAGACGCGCAGGATGGGCGCGTCCTTCATAACGGTATCAGCCACGGCCGCGCGAATGTCCGTTTCAACGAGGTCCAGCCAGTTTGAGTCGGATGCGAGGTCGGTTTTGGTCAGGACGATCAATCCAGCGGGAATCTGAAGCAGGTCGAGGATGGCGAGATGTTCGCGCGTCTGCGGCATGACGCCCTCGTCGGCCGCGATGATAAGGAGGGCCGCGTCGATTCCGCCCACGCCCGCCAGCATGTTCTCGATGAAGTCGCGGTGACCGGGCACGTCCACGATGCCGATCTCTTCGCCGTTCGGCAGGGTCAGCCAGCCGAAGCCGAGTTCGATGGTCATCTCACGCGCCTGTTCTTCCTTGAGGCGGTCGGGATGGACGCCGGTGAGCGCGGCGATGAGGGTGGATTTGCCGTGGTCTACGTGGCCTGCGGTGCCGATGACGCGCATGAGAGAGTTTTCCGTATTTGGGAGAATTGAACCGCGAAGATGGGGAGGCGCGAAGGGTTTTCAACTTCGCGAAGTCCGATTTATCTTCGCGGTCTTCGATCCTTCGCGGTGAGTCTTACTTTGATTTCTTCGTGGTCTTCTTGCCCGGGCCCATGATACGTTCGGTGGAAGTAAGCCAGTCGTGCGCCCAGTTCATCAATTCCTGCAATTGCTTTTCGGTGGAATCGGTGGTCTGGTGTAATTGGTCCTGGAGAGTCTGGACGGCGTCGTCCATTTCGGTGACGCGCTGTTCGGCTTTTTCCACGGCGCGGCGTAATTCGCGCATGGTCTCGTCCTGCGAGAGGGTGTAACTCGTCCAGCGCTTCTGGTCGTCCGCTTTGAACGTGACCATTTCCTGGCGGGAGCGTTCGTCGGTCAGGCGCTGCATCTCGGTGACCTCATTGATGCGGCGTTCGAGTTTGGTGTTCAGTTCGGCGTAGGTGTCCTGGGCGCGTTTGGCGGCGCGCAGGGCTTCATCCAGAGCCTGCACCTGCGCGTCGAGTCCCTCGGCCTGTTTCTTGAACGAGTCGTAACGTTCGCGCCATTCCTTCCAGGCGCGGTCGCGTTCGACCTGGGCCAGGCTTTGCTGTTCGAGGAACAGGGTCTGCGCCTGTTTGCGTTCGTTCTCGGCCGCCAGTAATTCCGTCATGCGGTTTTCCACGTTGCGCAGGCTGTCGGAGTTGAGTTGCGACTTTTCGCGGGCCTCGTCCACGCGCTTGCGCAGGGCGGTGATGTCGCCCTGCAGGTCGGCCACCCGTTTCAGGTCGGTGCGACGCGTTTCGTCGGACGCCTTCTGGGCGCGCTGGATTTCCTCGCTGGCATGGACGATCTCGTCAATGCGGGACTTGAGGTCAGTGATCGCCTGGTTGATGCGAATCTCCTCGGCGGATTTTTCCTTGAGTTTCTTTTTAATCTCAGTCGGGTCGTACAACGTGCGCACTTCAGCGATGGTGCGATTGATCTCTTCGAGCTCGGCCTGGTGACGTTTGGAGGCTTCGCGCTCGCGGCGCTGGGCCTTCTTCTCGATATCCTCCAGCGCGGCGTTCATGTCGGTGCGCTGTTTGGCGAAGATCGCGTCGAACTGATCGAGACGGGCAGTGCTGGCCGACACGTCCGAGACGCTTTTACTGAGGGCTTTGAGTTGTTGAGTCAGCGCATTAAGAGTGGTTTCGATGCCGGTCAGGCGCTCTCCGAGCGCGTCGAGGGACTCTTTGTCCTTGCGTTGCTGGCCGTCCAGCCATTCGATGCGCCTGACAAGTTGTTCGAATTCCATGGGGGAACCTCCGGGAGGCGGAGCATGATTTCAAATTTCGCAGTCGTTGTTTCGGACAAACTGCGAGCGAATTATAGCATTATTGACCGGCCTCAGCGTCCGAGGTGCTCGAACATGGCCGGCAGGTTGACGAGAAAAGGCTGGATGACCTGGGGAAACAATCCCAGCCCGAACAGGGCCAGGATGCCGACGCCGAGCATGAACACCTGCACCCAGGCTGCGTTCCATTCCCAGGCCGACTGTTCATCCGCCATGACGGCTACAGCCAGTGTGCGGACGGCGCCTGTCAGCAGGCCGAGCAGGCCCACCAGCATCCAGGCCGCCTGCCCGATGGACTGGCGCGCCAGCCCCTCCCACAATGCGAGGCGGACCGGGAATCCCGCGAGCAGGGGGAAGCCCACCACCGAAAGATGCGCCAGGATCAGGGCCGCGACCGCGAGCGGGTTCCGCCGCGCCAGGCCGCGGACTTCGCTGAAGCCGAATCCCTCCACCTGCGGCTGGACGACGGTCAGCGCGAGCGCCCAGACCGCCATGCCCAGGCCGCGCGGCACGAGTTGCAGGAAGATGGTCTGCAGACCCGCGCTTGTGTTCAGGCTGGCGGCGACCAGGAAGAAACCCGTCTCGGCGACGGCGGCGTAACCCATCATCCGCCCAATGTGGCGCTGGAACGCGGCCCAGATTCCGCCTGTCACAACCATCAGCAATCCGCCGGTCTGCAGGGCGGTGAGGAATGCCGGTGAAGTGCGCAGGAATGTATATCGGTCGAGAAAGCCCAGCAGGAAAAAGGATGTGGTGGCGGGGAAACACCAGAGCAGAAAGCCGACCGCGTACGGCGAGGCTTCTTCGAGAAGCATGGGAATCCAGTTGTAAAGGGGGAAGACCGCCAGCAGAAAAGCAAATCCCAGCCCGAGCATGGCGGCGGACTGGACGGCCAGTTCGAGGTCGCCGGGGCTGGCTTCCACGCCCGCCAGCAGCCAGCCTGCAAATAGAATGAACGGCATGGCAAGCGTCTGGTAGATCAGGAATCGGACAATGCCGCGCCCGGGCGCCCGACTCGGCTGAACGAGCAGGGGGACAGTGAGCAACGCGGCAATCTGAATCATCGGCGCGGCGAACAGGAACGGCTGCACCGCAATCGAGGCGACCAGCAGTCCCAGAATCCCCAGGCCGAAGGGCACGAGCCGCCGGGCCGCGCCGGCTGCCTCCGCGCCGAAGAACCACAACGCCGCCAGGCCGTAGAGAATGGCCAGCAATGAGCCGTTCGCCTGATCGAGCGAGAGACTTCGACCAAGGATCTGCACGGAGGGCGAGATCTTGAGCGAAAGCGGGCCGATCAGCATCGCCACGTCAATCGGGATGAAGAGGGCGACCAGGGCCAGTATGGCGGTGGTCAGGCCGCCGAAGATCGTGACGGCGCGCTCGCGGCGCAGGATCAGCGCAAGGGGGCTTGCCAGAATCGGGATGCCGATCCACAGGAAGGGCGCGGTCATGCGGATTCCTCCGCGGGCGCGGCCGACGTCAACAGGTACGCGCCGGCCAGCGCCAGTCCCAGGTCAACCACTGCCAGCAGGGCCGCGACGAGGATCGAACTCTCCAGCGCCGCGTACAACGTCTCGAAGCCCGCCAGGACGGTCAGCAGCCCGAGCACGACGCGCAGGACCTGGCCGGTGATGCCGAGGTGGAGCAGGCCCATGCCCATCAAAATGAGACTGCCCGCCAGGACCGGCGGCGACACATTGGCGATTAGACTTGACAGGCCCGGCGTGGCCGAGGCGGCGATCAGGACCACGATACCCGCCGCGAACAGGCGGAACAAACGTCCCTGCGGCCACGCGGCCTCGGCGGGTTCCTCCGTTTCCGGGAGGCCGAGACGCGTGATGCCAATCGCCGCGCTGACCATCCAGCCCGTCACCAGTTTGACGGCTGCCATGCCGAACGGCCAGTATTGAAGCACCAGCCAGAACATGGCAAGGTATTGCGCGGCCAGCAGGCCCAGGCTCCAGCGCCAGTCGCGGGTCAACAACAGGCCGGTGGAAGTGACCAGCAGGAGTCCCACTGCCAGCCACGAGACGACGGCGACGATCATGTTACGGCGTCCTCGAAAGAAGGGAAATGAACAGAGCCAGCATCAGAAGCGTCCATAAGACTCCGCCTTCGCCCTCCAATGTGGCGGAGACCCCCGCGCTAAGACGGCCAAACGCCTGGTACAGACTCCACAGGCCGCGGTAGAACGCATCCAGCCGTGAGCCGCCCGCCTCCGGGCGGATCCAGTGGGCGCGGGCCGGGTTGAGGATTCGCAGGCGCGGGGTCAGCCAGACGAGCGCGGCGGCCAGCGCCGCGGCAATCAGGCCGAAGGTCCACGCGCCGACGCGGCCGGAGCCGTCCCAGCCGAAGAAGCCGAGAGAGACTGCGGTCAGTAGCAGCAAAGCAATCCCCGCCGGGTAGACGTTACCGGCCCAGAGCGGTTTCGAGGTGAGCGCGGCGGCGGGTCTCTGCCGGGCATGACGGATGTAGCCGGAGATGAGAAAACCCTGCGTGAGCAGGAAGAACGGCCAGGTGACCCAGACGGCCCAGTTGGCCGGAGCGTCGCTTTCCCAGCCTGCGGCGGTGGGCGAGAACGGCAGGGAGGAAAGCACCCACACCCCGGCCAGCAGGACGCGGTCGAGCCATCTTTGACTGAAAGGGGAAAGAAACAAAGCGCCGCCTGCCAGGACGAGCGCCGCGCTCCACGCGGCCGCGCCCGTCGGATTGCCGCGTAGAGCCGAGGCCACCGCCAGCGAGGCCAGGCCGATCATCCAGAACGGACGCCCGGCCAGTTCGTCCGAGGAGCGAATCCACATCCATCCGCCGTAGATTCCGGCGACCGCTGCAAGAATAAAGAGAACAGGCGTGAATCCCGAAGCCATGCTGGCCGGGGGGATGCGCGCCAGCAATACCAGGCTCGAGGCGGCCGAGACGAGACGCAAGGCCGTTCCGAAGCCGCGGCGAAGCGCCGACTCCGACGGGAGGGGCAGGTGCAACGGCAGGACGCCCAGGCGCAGTCCCGCCGCGGCCAGCAGGTACAGTCCGGCCTGCGGCAGTGTGTTTTGAAAGTCCAGCGGCTCCCCGGCCGCCTGGCTGACCATGCTGGCCCATAACAGCAGGCCGATGCCCACCGCGCGCGACGCGAACGCAGTCACAACGCGTTCGCTTGCAGAAGGCTGTCTCACCGCGCGCAACTGGATGATGAGTTCGGTCAGGTCAATGGCCGCCCAGGCCAGGGCGAGGGTCAGGGGATTGTCCGCCAGCACGGCCAGCAGGCCCAGCCCGGTCAACGTCAACGTACCGGCCCAGCTCAACGGGTTGGGAAAATCCTCGCTCACCACCTCGGTCAGGATCACCGCCAGGGCCAGGGTCGTCAGGCTGAACGCGTACGGCCAAACTAGGCGGTCCGCGAAAAACAGCGGCGAATCCGCGAACAACCCGGCCGGCTCCCAGGCCGGCAGTTCCAGCCTCACCGGCATGACTGCCTGCCACAACAGGACGCTCGACCAGGTTAAAAATGCGCCGCCCGCGGCGATCAGCCATGTGAAGCGAAAGCCCCGCCGCCAGACCTGCAGGGCCGCCAGGGTCAGCGCCGTCGCGAACAGGAACAGCACCGTCAGTAAAATGAACATTGCAGTGTGCCGGCTATTTTATCAGGTTTGTTCCGGCGGCGCGGATTGTTGTACAATCGGCGGGATGAATTCTCCGCGATCAGCATTCCCGCGCCTGCTTGGAAGTTTGATCCTGCTGATTTTGCTGACCGGCGCGTGTTCGTTCTCTCCGGACGGGGGAGTTGGCGCGGCGGACCCAAACCTGACTCCCACCCCGACGCCGTTCCAGCCGCACAACGGCTTTTCGCCCTTCGCCTCCGTCCCGACCCAGTTCCCGGCGCAGACGCTCGACGCGAACGGCGTCCCGCTCGAGGAAGGCATCCTCGTCACGCCCACCGCCGACGCGCCCGTCATTCCCATCCTCAACCTCTCCGCAGACATCAATCCGCTGACCGGCCTGCCGCCCTCCGATCCCGCCCTGCTCGAACGCCGCCCGATGGTCATCAAAGTGACCAACTTCCCGCGTTACGTCCGCCCGCAATCGGGGCTGTCCCTGGCCGACCAGGTCTATGAATATTACATCGAAGACCGCCTGACGCGTTTCATCGCCGTCTTCTATGGCAACGACGCGGAATGGGTCGGCCCGGTGCGTTCGGGGCGTTACTTCGACGAACACATGGCGCGCATGTACCACGCCTATCTGGTGTTCAAGTTTGCCGACCCGCGCGAGTTCGACTATCTCAAGAACAGCGACATCTCCGAGTTCCTGGTCGTGCCGACCATCGGCTCCTGTCCGCCGTTTCGGGTGGGCGAACAGGAACGGGATACCTACAACAATATTTTCTTCGATACCACGCGGTTCGGAGAATGCCTCGACAAAGAAAAGAAGGATAATTCCCGCCAACCCCTGCGGCACGGATTCTTCAGCGAACTGACGCCGAACAACGCGCAGGTGGCGGTGCGCGTCTATACGCGCTATTCTGTGGACGATTACAGCTACTGGGATTACGATCCATCCACGCGGCAGTATTTCCGTTATCAGGAAACCGTCAGCCTCACGGAGGGCAATTCCGAGACGTACGAACTGCTCACCGACGCGCTGACCGGCCTGCCCGTCACCGCGGAGAACGTGGTTGTCCTCTTTGTATCGCACACATTTGCCAACACCTTCGAGGCCGAGGACGAGGTCTACCACATTGACCTGGTCAATTCGGGCAACGCCTACGTGTTTCGCGACGGACTCGTCATCCCGGCGCGTTGGTATCGCCAGGCCGAAGACCAGCCCATCTTCATCGCCCAGTTGAGCGGCGCGCCCGTCTTCCTGCGCCCGGGCCGGACGTTTTACCAGGTGATCGGTAAGACATCCACCTACTATCAGGACGACAGCGGCTGGCATTTCGAGTTTTCGACGCCGTAGCGTGGAACGTCGTTTTGCGCTACTTGGGTGTAAAATAAAAACGCAGTACCGTGTGATTTATCCCGTAAACTGGACGACATGAATGTCGCGGTACAGGTAAAGCCGTTGACCTTGCGGAGTCTCCCATGCCCCTCGATCCATCCTTCTTGAGCAATTTCTTCCTCGTCCTCACCGGCTTCGGCGGCGCGTTCCTGGCCGCGTTATGGATCAGCCTGGTCGTATGGACCTACCGCGATATCCGCAACCGCGCCCGCGACCCGCTGGTGCACATCTTGTCGGCGTTGCTGGTTAGCGTGCTCAACATCCCCGGCGTGCTGGTCTATCTCATCCTGCGCCCGCCGCGCACGCTCGAAGAAGAGTACCAGCGCACGCTGGAAGAGGAGACCCTGCTCCAATCGCTCGAAGACCTCTCGCTTTGTCCCGGTTGTGAGCGCCGAGTCAAGGACGATTGGCAGGTCTGTCCCAACTGCCAGACCAGACTCAAAAAGCCCTGTCATCATTGCGAGCGCCTGATGGAATTGCCCTGGAATATCTGTCCCTATTGCGGCACGCCCGCGCCCGGCATGCGTCGCGAGGAAATAGATGTGGACGACGCCCTGCGCGAACTGCGCCTCGGCCCCGAGGCGGGCGCGGACAAGCCTGACACACTCGCAAAATGAAATCCATCCCTCGACTTCGCTTTGCCCATCTGCCCACACCGATTGAGGAAATGACGCGTCTTTCCGAGACGCTGGGCGGCCCCCGTTTAATGGTCAAGCGCGACGACCAGACCGGGCTGGCCTTCGGCGGCAACAAGACGCGCAAACTGGAATTCCTCGTCGCCGAGGCGCTCGAACAGGGCGCGCGCATGTTGATCTCGGCCGGCGCGATCCAGTCCAATCACTGCCGGCAAACGGCCGCGGCCGCCGCCCGTCATGGACTGGCCTGCACCCTCGTCCTGACCGGCGACGCGCCTGCTCGGCCCTCCGCTAATTACCTGCTCGATCAACTGCTGGGCGTGGAGGTCGTCCACGTGGCGGACAGGAAAGACCGCGACCGTATTTTGAAGGAAACATTCGATAGAGCCACGGACGAAGGGAAGAAGCCTTATCTTGTTCCTTATGGAGGCTCCAGTCCCACCGGCGCGCTGGGGTACGCCTTCGCCGTGCAGGAACTCATCGAACAAAAAATAGAGGCCGATTGGATCGTCTTCGGCACCTCCTCCGGCGGGACGCACGCCGGGCTGGCCCTGGGTCAGCGTTTGTTTGGATTCAGGGGCAAAGTGCTGGGAATCAGCATTGACGAGTCCGAGGCGTGGTTGAAAGAGCACGTCTCCAAACTGGCCTCGGATGCGAGTGAAAAACTCGGCGAGCGGATTGAGTTCACTCCCGCCGACGTGCTCGCGAACGATCAGTATTGCCGCGCCGGCTACGGGGTCCTGACCGACGCGGAGCGCGAAGCGGTCAAGCTGTTCGCGCGTACCGAGGGCCTGCTCGTGGACCCGGTCTACACCGGGCGCGCCGCGGCGGGGATGATGGATTTGATTCGCAAGGGGTTCTTCAAGAAAGACGAGACCGTGCTCTTCTGGCACACGGGCGGACAGCCCGCGCTGTTCGCGGAAAAATACGCGGCCGGTTTGTTGTGAGCGAAGTGCTCCCTGTGTTGGGGCGGACCCGCGTGTCCGCCCTTTTGATTCACTCGATGCACGTGCGCGTCAACGACGGCGCGGCGCTGGCCTCACAGCCCGCGGGTTGATTCCGTTCGCGCAGCCAGTCGTCGTACAGCGCGCTCATCGTCACGGGCTGAATGCCGCGCTCCTTCAGTGTGGGAAAAGCCTTTCCGCTGGTCTCGATATCGTCTTTGCGGAAGTGCATCAGGACGATTTCGCCGTTCTGGACTTTGGCAACATCGGAACTGGCCTCTTCGTACCCGCCGCCCCAGCCCGTGGACCACATGGCCGCGGTCAGGCCGCGTTCCCTGCACATGAATTCAAAAGGATGACTCAGCACGCCGAACGGCGGCCGCGCAAAGCGAATTTTGGGGGCTGTGCTTAGCACTGTGCTCAGGGCGTCGTACCACTTATCGTAGTCTGTGACCGCCTCCTCGGGATCGAACACGGCCAGGTTGGTGTGGTCCCACGAATGATAGCCGAACTCGTGGCCGCGCTCGAAATAGCGCTTCCAGATGCCCTTGTCCTTGCCCTCGTTGCTGAGCAGTGCGACGCCGACGGGAAAGAGTGTGATCCGAAAATCGGGGAACCGATCGAGCAGGTTCAACAGATCGCGCAGGCGCGTGACGAGATAGCCATCGTCGTAGGTCAGGGCGATGCGCGGGTAGCGTGAGGAACCACGATAGATGATCGGGGGTGATGAAGCGGCCAGGGCCTCGGCAGCCCGGCCAAAGGTCGCGGCCAGAAGCGCCGCCCCGCTTAATTTCAGAAAATCCCGTCTGGTGACCATCGGGGGCATTTTACCGCGAAAGCCATTTGCGTCCCAGCGTGAACAGGCCGATGGCGATCCAGGCCGCGTTCAGTCCGAGCGACGGATAGGCCTTCCAGTACAGCGTATTCACGATCAGCAACGCCCCGGCCAGGATGTTCATCCCCTGATACAACAGCGAGTCGCCCTCCACCCTTTTGGCCGAGACCAGCGCGTAGGCGACGAGATATAACGCGGTGCCGATCCAGCCGAGGACGTCTATCAACGCGGCGTTCATGCGAGGACTTCCACGGTCATTCCGACGTTCAGCCTGCCCTCGTTTAACGGGATGACGTTCTGCCCGAACATGGCCCCGCCAGCCTGCTTGCGGAATGTGGCAAGCGTCTTGAGCGGCTCCTTGCTTTGTGCGAGGGTTTGCTTGTCAATCGTCGTGACCACACAGCGCGGACAGGGTTTGACGATTGCCATCTCGACCTCGCCAATGCGGATTCGCTTCCACGTATCTTCGGCGAACGGCTCACAGCCCTTGACGACGAGGTTCGGGCGGAAGCGATTCATCGGGACGGGCGTTTCGAGCCGCGCGTTGAGGTCGGCTAGCGATTCTTCCGAGATGACGAGAATCGGATAACCGTCCGCGAAGCCCGTGTGGTCGTTTTCGCTGACAGCATATTTTGGATTCAGTCTGCGTTTGAATCCATCCGCGATGTGCACCAGCCGCACGGACGCGCCCAGCCAGTCCGAAAACCACTGCGCGGCCTCCTCACCCTGGTCAATGGCGTGGACGTTTTTGCTCTTCCAGATGTTGACGGGCCGCGGCGCGCCTGCGGTTTGAATTGCGACTCGGATGGAAGCGTAATCGGGCGCGGACAGGGTCACTGTGCCGTCTGCCAGCGTCGGTGTGACGAGCGCGAGTTTATGGAATTCCCTCTGCGTAAGGAACTCGCCCTCGGGCGTGACCACCATCATGCGGCGGTCGTGCTCTAGCCCCATGAGTTCAACGCGAGACGAGTCTACATCGAAGCCGTGGCAGGCCTTGATGGGATAGTAGATGAGTGATGAGATTTGAATCATGGGCGCAATTGTACCGCCTGATTCGATTACACTCCCTCGATCACGACCATGTTCGATGTTGCCGTCTTGTAGCGCAATTCTCTCGCTTCGCGGTATTCTGGCGAGTTATGCCATGCTTTTGCCTGTTCGATGCTGTCGAATTGCAGGATCACGAGGCGGCTCGGCACCCAGTCGCCCTCGAGCGTTTCGGTGCGGCCGCCGCGGGCGACGTACTTTCCGCCATAGATGCCAATGGTGGATGGAGCAAGTCTCTTGTATTCCTCGTAACCGACGGGATCGGTCACGTTGATGTCCACGACGACATAAGCGGTCATTTTGTCTCTCCTTGTTTTGCGAGTTTCATCCTCACGTCCACCGCCACCGCGCCCCGGCCCAGCACGCGCAGGGGGTTGATCTCGATTTCCTCGATTTCCTGGTGTTCGTAAGCCAGCCAGGATAATCGGACGAGGGCATCTATCACCGCTTCGCGGTCCGCGGGAGGGATGTTGCGGAAGCCCGCCAGTTTGCGTCCCGCCCAGGTGCGGACGATCATCTGGTCGGCCTCGCGTTCGTTGAGTGGGGCGAGGGCGAAGGCCACGTCTTTGAGGCCCTCCACTTCGACGCCGCCCGAGCCGAACATCATCAACGGCCCGAACTGCGGATCGCGCGTCGCGCCGAGGATGACTTCCTGTCCCGGCGGGATTTGTTTTTGCAGATGAACACCCTCGATTTTTACTTCTGGCCGCGCGGCTTTGACTTGCTTCATCATCTGCGTGTAGCCAGTATAGACTTCGCTCTTTGTGCCTTGGTTTATCAACACGCCGCCGACATCCGACTTGTGCAAAATGTCCGGGCTGGCGATCTTGAGCGCCACCGGGAATCCAAGTTCCTCCGCCAATGATGCGGCTTCATCCGCGGAGCGCGCCAGTTTGATCGGCGCGGTCGGGATTCCGTAGGCTGCAATCAGTTCGTCGGCATTCACCACAGAGTCCACAGAGAAATTCTTCTTAAAATTCTCCGTGTTCTCCGTGGTGAGAAACTCCGCGCGTCGAGCCAGCGCGCCCAATGCCGACGCGGCGCGTTCGGGGAAATCATACGTCGGGATGCGCGCCGCGTTCAATCGGCGATAGGCCTCCTGCACGAGATTCGATCCCATCAGCGCGACCGTCACCGGCTTGGGCGAAGCCTTGATGAGCGGGATGAGCGCGTCGGCCACGGACTCGGCGGAGTAGGTGGGCGGCGGCGGCAGGATGACCATCACACCGTCCACGCCTTCGTCGGCCAACAGCGCGCTCAGGCACGCGGCATACTGACTCGGCGAGGCCGAGGAGAGCATGTCAATCGGATTGTTCAATGACGCGGCAGGCGGGAGCAGTCCGCGCAGGGTTGCGAGGGTGGCGGGGGATAACTCCGCGAGAGGCAGGCCGTTCGCTTCGAGCGAGTCGGCGGCCATCACGCCGGGTCCGCCCGCGTTTGTCAGCACGGCCATCCTTCGTCCCGTGGGAAGCGGGAGCCACGCGAGAGCGCGCGACCATTCGAACAAGTCCTCGGTGTTTTGTGCGCGCAGGACGCCCGCCTTTTCGAAGGCCGCGTCGTAGGCCGCCTCGGAGCCAGCCAGCGCGCCCGTATGCGACGCGGCCGCCTTTTGTCCCGATGCGAAGCGCCCGACCTTGAGGGCAACGATCGGCTTGCGCCGCGTCACGCGGCGGGCTTCGTCAATGAATCGGCGTCCGTCGGGCAGGCTCTCGATGTACAACGCCAGCACGTGACTGTTCTCGTCCGCGGCGGTGATTTCGAGCAGGTCGGTCTCGGTGATGTCGGCCTGGTTGCCGAGGCTGACCAGCCGCGAGAACGAGAAGCCCTGCTGGCGCGACCAGTCAATGACGGCCGCGCAGAACGCGCCCGAATGCGACAGGAAGGCGATGTCGCCGGGCGCGGGCGGAGGCGGGGGCAGGAAGGTGGTGTCGAGCGGGAGATGTGTGTCGAGCAGGCCGATGCAGTTCGGACCGAGGAGGCGGACTCCGTTTTCACGCGCGACGCGCACACATTCGGCCTCCCGCGCTGTGCCCTCCGGGCCGATCTCGCGGAAGCCGCCCGAGGCGATGATGGCCGCGCGGACGCCGCGCGCGCCGCAATCGGCAATGGCTTTGGGGATCGCCGCGGCAGGGACGATCAGCACCGCCAGGTCAACGGGGTCGGGGACTTCGGCGATGGAGGCGACCATCGTCCGCCCGAACAGAGTTCCATTTTTGGGGTTGACCAAATGCACTGCGCCCTTGTATCCACTTTGGACGAGGTTGCGCGCCACGCCGTAGCCGAGTTTGGTGGGTTCTGCCGATGCGCCGACAATGACCACGCCGCGAGGGGAGAAGAAGGGGAGGAGAGAGGAGTCCATATTGGAATTAAACCACAGAAGGACTCAGATAAACACTGATGAAAGTCACAAGATAATCGGGTTTCCCCGTTTGCTCACTGTCGGTCATTCAAGGCATTGTAGATTACTTTCAAAATCGAATCGACATTGTTGATGACATCGCTGTTCCAGAATCTCAAAACTCGGTATCCCTTTGACTGTAAAAATGTAGTTCGTTCGGAGTCGTATTCTTCTTGTTCCATATGCTGGCTTCCATCCAGTTCAATGATGAGTTTTTTGCGTGGGGCACAGAAGTCAACCACGTAACTTCCAATGGCGTGCTGGTTGCGGAAATGGACTCCGCCCATGCGATGTGCGCGCAATCGCGACCACAGTTTGGCTTCGGCTTCAGTCATGTTGCGATGAAGTTGTTTTGCGCGCCCGAAGATTTTGGGTGTGGTGCGTTTATGCACTTGGACCCCCTCCCAGCCTCCCCCATTTCAAAAAGCGGAAATGGGGGAGGGGCATAATCTCATATTGGAAAGGAATGGTGGTTTTCATGAAAACAACATATTCCCCTTCCCCCATTCGTGTTCTTCCGAATGGGGGAAGGACGGGAAGGGGGTCAAGATTACAACCCCAGCCTGCCTCGCATTTCATCCACGGCGGATTTGGCGGCCTCCAGACCCACGCCTGTTTTTTCGCGGTAGAGTTTGACGGCTTCGATGATGTTGTTCGACTTCAATGCCGCGATGATCTTTGGATCGTCGTTCGCGTTGATGTTTTCAACGAAGGTGAGATTCAGATGTTGATAAAGTTGGTTCACCTGAGATTCCAGTCGGTAAATGCGTTGCTTGAGAACGGCAATTTCCTGTTGTTCAACCGTTGACATGTTCTGCCTCCTCTAAAAGATTTTTGCGGATTATAGCCGCAGACGCGGACGCGTGTATCGTGCGGAGGTACCGTCTGTATTATTCTTTTCCCTCCGCCGCGCTCCTCACCTCTTTCAAAATCCCCTCTTTATCACACTTGACCAGCTCATCGAACAACCGCAGCACGGATTTGACCACCCCCGCGTGCGGCGCAATCTTCCGCGCCTTCCTGAAAGTCTCCACCGCTTCATCAAGCGTTTTCTGTCTTTCGCTTTCCACTTCCCACTTTCCACTCACCACCAGCCCTGAAAGGGCGATTCCCTTCGCATCCAGCGCGGAATAATACTCCGCCGTCTTGGACAGAATCTCATCCGCCTGCCCAATGGCGCGGAGGAAGGCTCCCCGTGCCGCGACCTCATCCCCCTGCCGCAAGGCGATGATTTCGTGCAGGGCGCTGGCATTGTGATTGTTAATCATTAGCGTATCAATTTGATAATTAGACTATGGTGATGCGGGTTTAAAATACTTCAGAAAGAAATCCGAAACACTACCAATAGTAGGTATTATGACACTACTAATAACACCTAAAGATAATGGAATATTTAATGGCCATTCTGACTCGGCTTCAATAATTTTGCGCAAATTTACTAATTCACCAATCGCCTTAATTTTTTCACTCAAAACTGTGTCAGCATCTTCTAAAAGAAATTCAATCTTTTTATCTAATTTCTCCAAACGTCTTTCTTTCGCTGAAGATAACAAGCAGTGCATAAAATATTGAATCACAAAGAAATAACCAGTTACAATTAATGCAATTGGAAACACCCACATTCTGGTAAACAAATTGTCATTTGTCAGCAAAAGTTGTCCCCAAGGAAGAGCCCATACCCCCAATATGGCACCAATATAAATTAATACACCCGCTAAATATATTTCGATAACAATTTTATTGAATTTCTTGATCTCTCTAGATGGCCAAGTAAAAATATTAACTTTTATGTTGATGTCTCTTGTAAGATGCAAAAGCATCGCTAAAAAGATATATTGCCAACCTAGTGAACCTGCTACTAAAAAGAATCCCACTACAAAAATGGAGAATGCGTTGTGAGCAACTGTGTTCCATCCGTACCATGGGCTTTTGAAAAACCATAATGAAAACAAACCCAATAGCATGATCACTGTCGGAAATATATTTGCCCATTGGCTGTTTTCAATATTTTTTATTCTTTCCACAAATTGTCGCCTTTGACGGTCATTTGTGGAGATTTTTTCTTCGATAGATAAAATTTGTGCAATCTTTATTTCATTAGTCTTTACCACAAATGGCGCAATGATAGTAGATACTCCAATTAACACTTGACTCAGGATAAGATCTGACTGCCATAAGTAGATGTATTGAGCAATTAAACTTACAATTGTGGATAATCCTATTCCTACTGCAATAACTAATGAATAAATAGAAACAAAATTAGGGATTGATTTAGGAACAACGAGTTTCCTCATAATATTCTCCATAAAAGTTTACCCTATTATTGTCAACGTGGCGCACTATCCATTGCGAGCAGGTAATCCACGGCGGCGGGCGTCACGGGACGGTTATAGACCGCCAGCGCCTGCATCACCTTTTGCGCGTTCGTGTCCAAACAGTTGAAGGCTTCGCCCACCAGCGCCTCCACCACATTGACGGGCGTGGGCATGGCGAGCAGTTCATCGAGCGTCGTATATCGGTCAGAAGCCAGGATCGCAAACAGCGCTTCCAGCGCGCGCGGGAAACCCAGCGTCCGCTCGCAGGCGCGCCCCAGCATTTCATCCGTCCCCGATTTCAGCCCCAACTTCCCGTCCACGTCCATTTCGCGCAGCATCTCGACGGCGTATTTCTGCTCCAAACCGCTGTCGAGAGTCAACACGCGCTGTCTGCCAGGCTCGCACAGGTTCAGTCCGCGCGGGGCGACGCGCGTGGTCAGGATGACCTTCAACGCGCTGTGCGCTCCATGCAGCAGGGCGCGCAGGCATTCATCCAGTTCCGCGTCGGCGATGTCGA
>JBFMCC010000019.1:0-322632 GCA_040754535.1 Chloroflexota bacterium | reverse complement strand
TCGAAGGTGACGTTGGAGAGTTCGGGGTCGTTGGTGGAGGGGAGTTTGCCTGAGGGTCCGATGGAGCCAGCGACGAATCTTTCCCTCTTCTCCAGCCCTTCCCCCGCGGGGGGAAGGGAGTCCCCCACACCCAGCGGGAGAGGGGGTAGGGGTGAGGGAGCGTGCGAATATTCATCCGCGAGGCGACGCGCCAATCTCGCCGCGGTTTCGTTGATTTCGATGACGCGATCCTGCAAGCCGTATTCCTTCATCGTGATGCGGTTGGACCGGAAGGTGTCGGTTTCGAGCACGTCCACGCCGACTTCGAGAAACGAGCGATGGACTTTTTCCACGGCTTGCGGATATGAGATGACGAGGTAGTCGTTACATCCGTTGTATTGCTCGCCGCCGAAATGCTCAGCGGTCAGGTTTTGCAGTTGCAGGCTCGTCCCCATTGCACCGTCGAAGACAAGGACTTTCTTTTCGAGGGCGTCGAGGTAACGGCGGTTGGTGTATTTGCGAGGGGTCATGGAGTCTCCGAAAATAGCTTTGGGTAAGTATACAAACTGTTTCCGCTAAGGAAACACGCAAGGTAATCACTGAATGGATATTTGGTTTGTACTTGGTTAAGGCATTGCTCTATGAAGTAAGTAGAAAATCCTATGCCAGTTATAGACTCGATAGAGATAACAAACATTGCTGATTGGTAATGGTATTTTTTAAACGTGTTTTTTAGTTTTTTCCTAATGTTTTCTTGATCTTTTGGCGAGCGAAATCTTCGTTCTAGCCCTACTAGGAGACTCTTGGCTTCTGCATCAGGTAATGTTCCAAAATATGCACCGCGTAAGTCGCCAAGAAATCGAGACTCCTCCTTATAAACTCCATTGTTAAGTGCTTCGAGAAGTTCCTTTTCTCGAATATTTTTTACCTCAATAGCAAATTTTGTATCCCGATAAGCCGCCAAGAAATCAACACAACCTTCTTGGTTGCTGATCTTTCTGATTTCAACAAAACCTAAATTTCCAAGTTCAAATGCAATTCGTAACTCGACTAGATAGTCTCCTAATTTGAAGATGTCATCGCAGTCGCAAGCAGAATCAAAATCAAAAGCTCTGTGCAGCCCACTTTCGTCCAAACCCAACATTCTCCCTACTTCTTCAAAAATTCTTTCGAGGTCTCCTAAACTGTTTCGTCCATTTGCAATCTTGACATGCAAGTGATCATGTTTTCTTTCTTCGCCGCACCGCTCAAACAACGATCTTAAATGATAAGAAAAACACTCTCGAAGATAGGGATAATCTTCGATTGCTTTTAATGCTTCATCCAGTGTTAGGTCAAACCTTGTATTCATTCGAGGCATCTCATTTCACATCGGGCGGCAGAGTCGCTCGTCCTGCATCAGTCATCCTGCCTTCGGCGATCATCTTCCTCGCGCGATCCTTATTTGTGTTCGTCCAATTCGATTTTGGCTTGCGCGGCGAGAAGCGCAGGGCGTAGCGTTCCGCGTCCATGCCTTTTTCGAGATTGTCGATCCAGCCGAAGCAGATGGCTTCCTCCACCGCCTCTACATAGTCACTGGATGGTTTCTTGGTGGCTTTCTTGTACCGAATCAACCAAATCTCTTTCTTGAATTTGCGATTCTTGATGAGCCACTTGCGGAAGTCATCGCGGGTGATCACATAAAGTGTCTCGCCGATTTGCATAAGGTCACCTCCGTCATTGCGAGCCATCCTGAGCGGAGCCGCCGTTCGTTGGCGGCGTAGTCGAAGGAGGGCGAAGCAATCTCCTGTCAGGGTTGGGGATTGCTTCGGGCTATGGTTTCGATACGGGCGAGAAAAGCACTCGCCCTACTCAACCACCGGCCCTCGCAATGACGATGCTCACAACAAAATCGCCTCTCGCAATGAGAGGCGACACGCAAGGCGCATATCATCTCTCATCTCCCGGACGTTCGTCCGCCGAAGTTGGCACCGTTCCTAGTCTGATTAGTCTTACTGGTCTGAGCGGTCCTATTGGTCATGTGACCATCGAGACAATTTAGGCCATTCAGACCAACCGACTACTGCCGGTTGCCGAGGCGTCACAGGGTCGGTCCCTCAGCCTCTCTGGATGAGTGAGCCACAGGCTCTATTAAGTTGGGCGGGAGTTTATCACAGGGGCGATGGATTTGTCAAACGAAAATCACCAGCGCCATGTCGTGCCGTCCTTGCCGTCTTCGATGGTCACGCCCAGTTCTTTCAGGCGGTCGCGGATCAGGTCGGAGAGAGGCCAGAGTTTTTGCTTGCGGACTTCAGCGCGGACCTGGATGAGCAGGTCAATGAACTGGTCCGCGTCGCTGGAGCCTGTTTTCTCGCGAAGACGCAGACCGAGCACGCCGGTCAGTTCCCGGAGCACGGACTGGGCGGGCGCGAGCTGTTCGTCGGTTGCGCCGCCGTCGCGCGCCGTGTTGACGGCCTTGACCAGTTCGAACAGCGCGGCGAGGGCCAGCGGGGTGTTGAAGTCGTTGTCCATCGCGTCGGTGAAAGACTGGCGGACGGTCTCCGCCTGCGAGGCGAGTTCGGAGGCGCTCCCGGCGGGGAGTCCCATTGCGGAGGGCGCGGCAGGTCGAAGTCCAGATTTGATGCGCTCGAGGGATTTTTCCGCGGCGTCCTGGGTCTCGTCGCTGAAGATGAGGGGTGCGCGGTACGATCCCATCAGGACCAGCATGCGCATCACGTCCGCATCGCGCCTCTTGAGGAAGTCTTTGATGCTGACGATGTTGCCGAGCGACTTGGACATCTTCTCGCCGCCGAGTTGCAGCATGCCGTTGTGGATCCAGTAACGCGCGAATTGTTTGCCGGTGTAAGACTCGGTCTGTGCGATCTCGTTTTCGTGGTGCGGAAAGATGAGGTCGTTGCCGCCGCCGTGGATGTCGATCTGTTCGCCGAGTTCGGCCAGGTTCATGGCGGAGCACTCGATGTGCCAGCCGGGACGGCCCTTGCCCCAGGGCGAGTCCCACGAAGGTTCGCCGGGCTTGGCGGCCTTCCACAGGGCGAAGTCCATTGGGTGGTCTTTGGCTTCCTCGACCTCGATGCGCGCTCCCGCCTGCATATCTTCGAGTTTGCGGCCGGAGAGTTTGCCGTAATCCTTGTCGCTGGTGACGCTGAAATACACGTCGCCATTCGGCGCGGCGTACGCGACCTCTTTTCGGATGAGGCCTTCGATGAATTGGATGATGAGCGGCATGGTCTTGCTGACCTGCGGATAGGACGTGGCAGGCAGGACATTCAGATTCTGCAGGTCGCGCGCGTAATCTTCGACGTAGCGCTGGGACAGCTTGAGCGGGTCCTCGCCGAGTTGTCTGGCGCGGTTGATGATCTTGTCGTCCACGTCGGTGTAGTTCATGACATGCCTGAACTTATAGCCGCGATATTCGAGGTAGCGGCGGATGACGTCGAAGACGAGGGCGGACATGGCGTGACCCACATGCGCGTCGTCGTAGACCGTGACGCCGCAGACGTACATTTTGACGACGCCCGGCTCGAGGGTCTGGAATTCTTCGGTCTTGCGGGTGAGGGTGTTGTAGATGCGAATCATAGTTTGATGGTTGGGCAGTTCGGTAGTTCGGTGCTTAACGTTGAACCATGCAACTACACAACTATGGAACTATCGAACTATTTCTTCTTCTTTCCGTTCTCTTCCTCGATGCGGGCGAAGATCATCCGCCCGGCCGCGGTCTGCAGGATCTTGCTGACCACCACGTCCTTGTATTCGCCGATGGCGTCGTGGCCGTTTTCCACGACGACCATCGTGCCGTCGTCCATGTAGCCGACGCCCTGGCTGTGTTCCTTGCCTTCCTGGATGACGTTGATCTTCAACGTCTCGCCCGGCAGGACCACCGACTTGACCGCGTTCGCCAGTTCGTTGATGTTCAGGATGGTGACGCCCTGCAATTCGGCCACGCGGTTGAGGTTGTAATCGTTGGTCAGGATCGGACATTTCAACTGTTTCGCCAGCACGACGAGTTTGTCGTCCACCTCGCGGACTCCGTCCACGTTGATGTCGCTGATGCGGACCATCACGTTGGGCAGTTTCTGCAATTCGGCCAGCGTCTCCATGCCGCGGCGGCCGCGGGCGCGGCGCAGCCCGTCGGCGGAATCGGCGATGTATTGCAGTTCGTTGAGCACGAAGCGCGGGATGAGCAGGGTGCCCGGCAGGAAGCCTGTGCGGGCGATGTCGCCCACGCGCCCGTCAATGATGACGCTCGTGTCGAGTAAGATATTGCGGTTGAGGTTCGTCCACGAGGAAGCCGAGCCGCCCTCGCCGCCGCGTCCGCTGATGGCGCTGAGCAGGCCCATGATGTCGCCCTGCCGCATGATGAACAGCGAAATGCCGAAGTAGACGAAGATCAGCACGGCGACGAAGGGAAGTACGTCCCCGAACGGGGGCGGCAGCATCGAAAGCGGAAAGGCCAGCAGCGCCGCGATCAACAGCCCGACCACCAGCCCGGTCAGCCCGGCGAACAGCGTTTCCGCGGCCACGCGTCCCAGCAGGGAGCGCAGGGCCCGCGCCGGGCGCGTGGTGATGAACGGGGTCAGGACCAGACCCGCCAGCGCGCCGACCAGCCCAAATGTCAGGATGTAGAGAAGTTCCTGGTCCGGCCTGAATCTCGAGATCAAATCCCCCCAGTAGCCGCCTGCGAACGCCAACACGACCATGCCGATCAAGCGGAAAATAAATTCAACGCTCACTCGATCCTCCTGGAATAAATCCGAGGCGCCAGCTCGACGGCGCAGGCCGCCCCTGCCGGCAATAAAAGAATAATCTCCTGCATGATAGCACGCCTGTCCTGACTAGTCAAATGGCGAAAAGGTCACGGTCAATTTTTGCCTTTTGCAAATCGGACGGGCATGGTAAATTTACAGCCTCGGAATCCCTATGGCCATAGACCGTTTCGGACGAAACATCCATTACCTGCGCATCAGCCTCACCGATCACTGCAACCTGCGCTGTATCTACTGCATGCCCGAGGACATGACCTTCCGTCCCAACGCGGAGATGATGCAGGACGACGAGGTGCTCCTGCTCACGCGCCTGTTCGCCGGTCTCGGCTTCGACAAGATCCGTCTGACCGGCGGCGAGCCGACCGTGCGCGCCAACATCGTGGACCTGGTGCGCGGCATCGCCCACACCGAGGGCATTCGCTCGGTCTCGCTCACGACGAACGGGGTGCTCCTGTCCAAACTGGCGCGGCCCCTGGCGGACGCGGGACTCCGCCGCGTCAACGTCTCGATTGACACGCTCGACCCCGAAAAATTCAAGAACCTGACGCGCTGGGGCAGACTCGAAGACGTCTGGGAAGGCATCCTGGCCGCCGAGGCCGCGGGCCTGGCCCCCATCAAACTCAACGCGGTGGTCGTCAAGGGATACAACGAGGAGGATGCGGTGGCCCTCGCCCGGCTGACGCTCGACCGTCCGTGGCAGATGCGCTTCATCGAGATGATGCCCTTCGCCGGCGCGACGGACTTGCAGACCCGGCAGGTGGTGACCGCCGCGCAGATTCAGGAACGGATTGAATCGGCTCTCGGCAAAATGGAGATCGCCAACGGCGGAAAACTGGACGGCGAGGCGCGCCTCTTCCGCCTGCCCGGCGCGAAAGGCAGTGTGGGCTTCATCTCGTCGGTCACCATGCCGTTCTGTGCATCGTGCACGCGCGCCCGCCTCACTTCCGACGGCCGCCTGCGCCTGTGTCTCTTACGGGAAAAAGAAGTGGACCTGCTGACGCCTCTGCGCGCTGGCGCGACCCTCGATGAATTGCGCAAGATCGTCCTCGACGGCGTATGGGACAAACCCTGGGGTCACGGCCTTGCCGACGGCGTCATTCCGCTCAATCGCGTCATGTCTGAGATTGGTGGATGACACCTGCAACTTTTAACTTTCAACCTGTAACTTTCTGCATGATCTCACCCAACGGAATCAAATCCATCCTCTTCGACCTCGACGGCACGCTCCGTCATCACGTCCCATCGGGCGGCGAAGTCTTCACCGAATATGTCGTCGGGCTTGGGATTCCCATCGGCGAGGAGGCCCGCCGCCGCGCGGCGCGCTGGGAACATTTTTATTTTGCGAACTCGCTCGAAATCCAGTCCGATACGAAGAAATACGGCAACGATGAACGGGGGTTCTGGGTGAACTTTGGCAGGCGGCGGCTGAGGGCGATGGGCTGTTCGCCCGCGCAGGCCGAGGCGCTCGCGCCGCAGGCTTCCGCTCACATGCGCGAGTCGTACAAACCCGAAGTGTGGATTCCGCCCGAACTGCGCGCCCTGCTCCCGTCGTGGAAAGATGCGGGCTTCGTCCTCGGCGTGGTCTCGAATCGCGACGAGCCGTATGCTCACGTCCTCGAAGAAATGGGACTCGACGCGCATTTCGAGTTTTCGCTGGCGGGCGGCGAGGTGAATTCGTTCAAGCCCGATCCCGGCATCTTCCTCGAGGCCCTGAAACGAGCGGGGACGTCCGCGTACGAGACGATGTACGTGGGCGACAATTACTTCGCGGACGTGGTCGGCTCGCTTCGCGCGGGACTTCGGCCTGTGCTCTACGACCCGAACGGACTCTTCCCCGACGCCGCGTGCTCGGTGATTCGGTCGTTCGAGCAACTTCCCAAATTGTTAAGCTAAGGCAAGTGTTCTCCTATCATTTGTCGGAGTAAAATAAGGTATGGGAAAGAAAACAACATATTTACGAGCCGTTATTAACAAGGCCGTTCGAGAAACGCAGAGGCAATTTGGCGGCAATGTTAGAAAGTTTATGCTTGCCGTCGCGCTCATTATCACGGTCGCCATCTCAAGATATTTTATTTTGGGGAGGAGTTCTGCGATGAACTTCCTCGCAGAATTGGTGGTCGACAGCATTCTGGTTGGCGGGATGTTTTTGTTTGTTTTATTCCTTCTCAATTTATTGCGCGCCCCTAGGCTTATTTACTATGAACAGCAGAATGGGACGAAGGTTTTGGAAGAAAGAATTGATGAATTAGACAAAATAATTAAGCGGGAATTAGTAAAGGCAAGCGTTAATTTCGAAGTTTATCCGAGATCCTCCGAAGGTTATGCAAGTATAAAAATATTCAACAACGAAAGTAGAGATTTAACTGGATGTTACGTAAAGCTCGAAGAAGTCTTTGTTACTGCATATGTGCCAAACGATATAGTGTATGATGGTTTGGAAGCTATTAACCCAAACAATTACTTCATTTCATGGGCTGGCGGTGGAGGCGGTAACGGATATACAACCATCGAGCGGAAGAACTACTCGGTTTTGAATGTGGCAAAAGTAGTGAGAAGTGAAAATTGGTGGTTTGCTTTTCTATTTCATAAAGGTGAAGAGAAAAGATTACACCGCCAAGGTGATTATAAAATCAAGATTTCTTTTCGGGGTTTACTTGATGGCAAGCCAATTGAGCCAGTGGAATATCGTTTTGTGATGAGTCTGAGCGTCAAAAGAGTGGATGAGAATACAAATGAAATTCAGTTTAGTATGATGGAATTGGAAAATGAAAGAAAACCAGCAAAAAGACGGAAAAAGAGGATTTCCTGAGCTACTGAAAAATCACCCGCCCTTCGAGGTGCTGTTGTAGACAATCAGTAGAAACCGCATGATAGACCAATATCTCTCATTCCTATGTTGTATCTGGAATAAACCTTGCAGAGATTCGGTCCTTTACAAGGTTTTGTGTTGAGGAGATAAATCATGGCCTGGGAACGAAAACTCATGCGCACCGTACGCGTGCGCAATTCGCAGGCGCTCGGCACGCTGGCTCAACTGCTGACCGCCATTTCCAATGCCGGGGGCAACATCGGCAGCATCGAAATGCTGACCGAGACCTCGCAGAATGTCATCCGCGATATCACGGTCTATGCCGAGGACGAGGCGCACCTGGAGGCCGTGCTGGAGGCAGTGCGCGCCAACCCGGGCACGCGCGTCCTGCAAGTACGTGACGAGGTGCTCGAACTGCATCAGAAGGGGAAGATCGCCATCCGCTCGCGTTATCCCATCGAATCCATGACCACCCTGCGGCGCGTCTACACGCCCGGCGTGGCGGACGTGTGCCGCAGGATCGCGGCCGACCCCGCGCTGGCGTGGACGTACACCAGCATCAGCCACATGGTCGCCATCGTCACGGACGGCACCGCCGTGCTCGGTCTGGGCGACATCGGCGCGCTGGCCGGGATGCCGGTCATGGAGGGCAAGGCCATGTTGATGGAAACGCTGGTCGGGCTTTCAGGCGTGCCGATTCTGCTGGATACCAAGGACCCCGACGAGATCGTCGCGGCGGTCAAAGCCATCGCGCCGACCTTCGCCGCCATTCAACTGGAGGATATTTCCGCGCCGCGCTGTTTCGAGATCGAGTCACGTCTGCAGGCCGCGCTGGACATCCCCGTCCTGCACGATGACCAGCACGGCACGGCGGTGGTCAGCACCGCGGCCTTGCTCGTCGCGGCGCGCGAGACCGGGCGTGACCTCGGCAAGGCCGTCATCGGTCAGGTCGGACTCGGCGCGGCGGGCAACGCCATCGGGAAAATGCTCATGAGCCTGACCGGGAATCCAGTGCTCGGCGCGGATTTGAGTGAAGAGGCTTTGGCGCGCTTCGAACGCGACGGCGGGCGCAGATCGAATCTCAGAGAGATCATGGCCGAGTGCGACATCGTCATTGCCACCACCGGCGCGCCCGGCCTGATCAAGCCCGACATGGTGCGCAAGGGACAGATCATTCTGGCGCTGTCCAATCCCAACGCGGAGATTGACCCCGATGTGGCGCTGGAGCGCGGCGCGGCCTTCGCCGCGGACGGCAAGTCCGTGAACAACGTGCTGGGCTTCCCCGGCATCTTCCGCGGCGCGGTGGACGCGCACGCCCCGCGCATCACCCACGAGATGCTGGTGGCCGCGGCCGAGACCATCGCCGCCATGACCCCGCCCGGCGAGTTGGTCCCCAGCCCATTGGATAAGAAAGTCCATCATGCGGTTGCGCGTGCCGTGGCCGAGACGGCCATCAAACAGGGTATTGCCCGCGCCGAGTATGTGCCGTACGTGGAGGAATAGACGGCGGACGATAAACCGCGGTCGAAAAAACGACGGCCTCTTTGCAAAGAGGCCGTCGTTTATGGTCGGTCGTTTGTGTCTACTTGTGTCCGTTCTTGTGCAGGATCTCCTTCAGCGTCAATCCCAGCCGCGTGATGCCCTCGCGGATCGTATCGGGATTGGAGTACGAGAAGTTGAGGCGCATGGTGTTCTCGCCGCCGCCGTTCGGATGGAAGGCGGTGCCCGGCACGAAGGCCACCTTGCGCTCGATCGCCGCTTTCAGGACCTCGGCCGCGTCCACGCCCTGCGGCAGGACACCCCACAGGAACATGCCGCCCTGAGGCCGCAACCAGTGCGCTTCGGGCGGGAACATCTCGTCCATCATTTCGAGCATCACGTCGCGGCGTTCCTTGTAGACCTGGCGGATGTACTTGACGTGTTCGTCGAGGAATCCGCCCTTCGCCACTTCATGGGCCACGTACTGGTTGAACGACGAGGTGTGCAAGTCCGCGGCCTGCTTGGCCATGACGAGGCGGCGGATGACCTCCGGCGGCGCGACCACCCATGCCAGGCGCAGGCCGGGCGCGAGCAATTTCGAGAAAGTGCTCAGGTAGATCACGTTGCCGCTATACTCGCCGTCGTTGTCGTTGCGGACCTGGCTGTCGAGGGTTACGACCGCGGGGATGTGCTCGCCCTCGTAGCGGAGTTGACCGTACGGGTCGTCCTCGATGATCGGGACCCCGTACTTGTCGGCCAGTTCGATCAGTTTCTTGCGGCGTTCCAGGCTGAGGGTCGAGCCGGACGGGTTCTGGAAGTTGGGCAGGACGTAGATGAATTTCGGCCCGACGCGCAGGGCGTCCTCCAGTTCGTCTACGATCATGCCGTTCTCGTCCGCGCGGACGGAAATGTACTGCGCGCCGTAGGCATTCCAGGCCTGCAACGCGCCCAGGTAAGTGGGGGATTCGACCACGATGTAGTCGCCGCGGTTGATGAACAACCGTCCGATGAAGTCCAGCGCCTGCTGCGAGCCGGAGGTGATGAGGATGTTATCGGCGTTGACCTGCACGCTGTAACGCCCGGTGTGGCGGGCGATCATTTCGCGCAGTGGACGGTAGCCTTCGGTGGTGCTGTATTGCAGGGCCTGCGCGCCGTGTTGTTGAATGACGGTGTTGCATGCCTCCTGGAACTCTTTCAGGGGGAACACTTCGGGCGCGGGCAATCCCCCGCCGAACGAAATAATGTCGGGCTGTTCGGTCAGTTTGAGCAGTTCGCGGATGACCGAACTTCCCATTCTTTGGGTCCGATGGGCGTAGCGATACTCCCAGGGTGTCTGCATTCATACTCCTTTGATGTGAGATGAAAAAGGCCTGGCAGGTACGCGTACCCGTCAGGCCTGGCTGACCTTATGGCAAAAGGATGCCGAAGAGGAGAAGGGCCGATAATAGCATTCGTGCCGCCTGCCTTATATTACCTTTTTTTGTCTTTCTGTGCAACCGGCAAAAATTTAGGTTCGGACAAAAGTTCGGACAGTTGCCCAAAACTGCTCCGAGCGCCGTCCCACAGGGATGCTACGCGAGGGACGGTGGCGAGAGCCGTAAAAGGAAATGTCCGAACTCATGTCTGAACTTCGGCAAAAATCACAGGTGCGCAGGCGATTTAGCCTGTTTAAGGAAAACCGATGTAAAATTTATCAAATCCTCGAGGAGTCCTGACATGACCGAAAAAGACGAAAAGAAGCCCGAAGAGAAGAAGGAAGAAAAGCCCGCTCCGAAAGATAATCTCGTCCAGACCAAACACACCGTGACCGTCGGCGGGAAGGAGATCAAGTACACCGTCACAGCCGGGACGATGGTCATGAAGGAGGAGACAGGCGATCGGGAGAAAGAGGCGGAGGGGGAGAAGCCGCGGGCGCAGATGTTCTTTGTTGCTTACACCAAAGACGGCGCAAGCAAGTCGAAGCGCCCGATCACCTTTTCGTTCAACGGCGGACCGGGCTCCTCGTCTGTGTGGCTGCATCTCGGCGTGCTTGGACCGCGCCGCGTCGAACTGACCTTCGAGGGCGACCTGCCCCAACCGCCCTTCAAATTGACCGACAACGAATATTCCCTGCTCGACGAGACCGACCTGGTTTTCATTGACCCGGTCAGCACGGGCTACAGCCGCCCGGTGGAAGGACAGAAGCCGAAGGAATGGCACGGCTTCACGAAGGACATCGAATCGGTCGGCGACTTTATACGACTCTATACCACCCGCTACGGACGCTGGCTCTCGCCCAAGTTCCTGATCGGCGAATCGTACGGCACAACGCGGGCGGCGGGACTCTCGGGTTATTTGCAGGAGCGGCACGGCCTGTACCTGAATGGCGTCATGCTCATCTCGGCCGTTCTCGATTTTTCGACGATTGACTTCACGCCCGGCAACGACCTGCCCTTCATTTTGTTCCTGCCGGCTTATGCGGCCACGGCCTGGTATCACCGCGCCCTGCGCATCCGCCGTCCGTTGCAGAAACTGCTGGAGGAGGTCGGCGAGTTCGCGATGGGTGAATACGCCGCGGCCTTGTTGAAAGGCGATCTGTTGACGCGCCGCGAGCGGGCGCAGATCGTGGAAAAGATGGCGCGCTATACGGGACTCTCGCCCGCCTTCATCGAACGTTCGAACCTGCGCGTCAAGGACCAGCATTTCTTCAAGGAATTACTGCGCGAGCGCGGACAGACCGTCGGCCGCCTCGACAGCCGCTTCCTCGGCCGCGACCGGCTGGGGGTCACCGAAGCGCCCGAATACGATCCGTTGCTGACGAACGTGATGGGTCCGTACACCGCGGCCTTCTACGATTACGTCCGCGCCGACCTCAAGTTCGAGAGCGACATCCCCTACGAAATCCTGAACGGGAAAGTCTGGCCGTGGTCGTTCAACGAGTTCGAGAATCGGTTCGTTTACGTGGCCGAGACCCTGCGCCAGGCGATGACCTACAATCCGCACCTCAAGGTCTTCGTCGCCAACGGTTATTACGATCTCGGCACGCCATATTTTGCGACAGAATATACATTCAACCATCTCGGACTCGACGAGTCCCTGCGCGGCAACGTCAGCATGGGCTACTATGAGGCGGGGCACATGATGTACATTCACATCCCCTCGCTCGCCGCGTTGAAGCGCGACCTGGCGGAATTTATTCGCAAAGCCCTTCCATGAGAAAGGAATAACCATGGATCTGTCCACTCTGTTTTCCGTCCTGTTGTTTCGTACGCCTCTGTTTCTTCTCTGGCTCGTCGGCATTGTGCTGGCCATCCTGCGGTTTGGGAGGCACCCGCGCGTCTCGATCAGCGCGATCCTCGGCCTGTTCGTTCTTTTCGTTTCCACGCTCATTGCATTGACCGTGCCGATCCTGTTCAACCAGATCGTTCGGGAATTGTCCGGCCCGCAGACGGCGTCGGTGCTGACTTTCCTGCTCTGGCTCCAGCGCGCGCCGCTGGTGCTCGACTTTGTCGGCTGGCTGCTCATCCTCGTCGGCATTTTCGCCGATAGAAAAACAGTGACCCAGTAAATCCTTTCATGAACCTCGACGATCTCGACCTCTTCAAACGCCTCGACCGGCAGGACATGCTCGGTCACATCAACGGCTTGCCCGACCAACTGGCCTCGGCCTGGGAACTTGGACTCAAACAGCCCCTGCCCGATTGGAAGGACATTCGACAGGTGGTCATCGCCGGGATGGGCGGATCCGCCATCGGCGCGGACCTGCTGGCTGCGTACGTCGCTTCGTTCTCCCCCGTGCCTGTCACCGTTCACCGCGACTATGGTCTGCCCTTCTGGGCGCGCGGCCCCGAGACGCTGGTGGTCGCTTCCTCGCATTCGGGCAACACAGAAGAGACGTTGGACTCCTTCGCTGCCGCATTGAAAAACAACTGTCGTGTGATGGCGATCTGCACCGGCGGGAAACTGGCCGGGGAGGCGAAGCAGGCCGAAGCTCGTGCTGAGCGAAGTCGAAGCATCCCGGTATGGACGTTTGTCCACACAGGCCAGCCGCGCACCGCGGTCGGATTCTCGTTCGGGCTGTTGCTGGCGCTCTTCTTCCGCCTTGGCTTTATTGCAGACCAGAGCGAATTGATCGCCGGGGCAGTCGCGGCCGTGAAAAAATCCGCGGAAAAACTGACGCCCGAAATTCCCGCCGCGCTGAATCCTGCCAAGCGTTACGCCGGTCAACTGGTGGGGCGCTGGGTGACGTTCTTCGGCGCGGGACTTCTGGCCCCGGTGGCGCGCCGCATGAAGGGACAGGTCAACGAGGTGGCCAAGGCGGGCGCCAACTTCGAGGTCCTGCCCGAAGCGGACCACAACACGCTGGCCGGGCTGGTTAACCCGAGCCAGGTGCTCATGCCGCACACGATGAACCTGTTCCTGCGCGCCCCGTCCGACCATCGCCGCAACCGGCTGCGCATTGACATTACGAAGAAGACCTTCATGGTCGAGGGCCTCAATACGGACTTCCTCGACGCGCGCGGCGATTCGCCTCTCGCACACATGTGGACGTTGATCCTGTTCGGGGATTACATGGCCTATTACCTCGCCATGGCCTACGGCGTGGACCCGACGCCGGTGGATGCGCTGGTCTCGCTCAAAGAGGCGCTGGCGAAGAAGTAATAGAAACCTGGTTTCCTCTTGTTTTCGCGCTGAGCGGAGGGTCAAGTAGGCCGAAGGGCGTACACTTGCACCTGACGCAAGTGCAGGTGTCGAAACCCGCAGACGAAGCGCGGTTTGCTTGGGAACTTGCGTCTCGTCTACGGCTTTCGACAAACCCGAAAACTTCCGCTCGACGCAATGATCTAATTGCAATGCGCCGCCTGTGTAATTCTCCTCACGCGTTTGGTTTGCTTCTTGTCCTCACCGGGCTTGTTCTCCGCGTCCGCCAGTACCTCATGGGGCGCTCCCTCTGGCTGGACGAGGCCATGCTGTCCATCAACATCGTCAAGCGTTCGTTTCTCAGCCTCACCGAATGGCTGGAGTACGACCAGCAGGCGGCCATTGGTTTTCTCTGGCTGCAAAAAGTTTCCGTGCTGATTATTGGGAACAATGAGTATGCGTTGCGGCTGGTTCCCTTCGTTGCAGGATGTATCGCGCTGTGGCTGATGTACCTCATCGGCCGCCGCCTCCCGGCTTCCATCGGTTTGACCGCGCTGGCGTTGTTCGCGTTTTCCTATCCGCTCGTTTATTACACATCCGAAGCCAAGCAATACATCGTTGACGTTGCCATCGCCCTGGGACTGTTGGCGTTATTTTTGCATTTCGATCAGCGCGGTCTACGCCTGCGTGACAATCTGGTCTTCGGCCTGATCGGCGCGGGCGCAATCTGGTTTTCGCATCCTGCGATTTTCACGCTGGCGGGCATTGGCCTTGCATTATTGATCAAGGCATTACGAAAAAAATCATGGCCTGCTTTGGGCGGTCCGCTTTTGACGGGCGCGCTGTGGCTGGCGAGTTTCGCGCTTTTCTATGTGATGTTTCTCGGCCGTTCCGTCACCGCCGACGTCCTGCTGGATTTCTGGGGTGACGCGTTCCTGCCTCTCTCGGCGCGGGCGGGCAGTTGGCTGGCCGTCTCGTTCAGTAATTTCTTTCACGACGTGGCGGGCTTGAATTCGCCTCTGTTCATCAATCTTTTGCTTATCCTGCTCGGCCTGATTTTCCTTTTCCGAACGAATCTGCCGCTGGCCATCGCGTTGACCACGCCGACTCTGCTCGTCCTGCTCGCCTCGGCGGCGCGCGCCTATCCGTTCGCGGGGCGGATGATCCTGTTCCTGACGCCCGCAGTCTTCCTCGCATTCGGCGGATTCGTGGAACTGCTCGGCCGGGCGATTCGGAATCCCCTCGCCTCCGCCGTGACCCGCGGCCTGGCCGCTGTTTTTCTGGTCCTTCTCGCGGCTCAGACCTCGATACCCAATTTCGTCTCGCCGGTCTATCGCGAACATATCCGTCCCACGATGGAATATTTACGCGACAGTTATAAAGACGGCGACCAGATTTTCGTCTATTTCTGGACCGAACCCGCATTCCGCTACTACGCGCCCAAGTTCGGTTTTGACTCCGGCGATTACATTGCCTCTACGCGGCACAGCGAAAACCTCGAAGGGAATATCGCCGAGATCGCGCCGCTGCTCGGTCACAAGCGCGTGTGGTTCATCTTTTCTCATGTTTATGAGAAAGGCGGGTTCAACGAGCGCGACTATATTTTGGAATACCTGGACAGTGTGGGTGATTTGACGCGCGAGTTCCGCGCGCCGGGCACTTCAGTGTATTTGTATCTGTATGATTTAAGACAGTCGGGGCGGGGTACGCAGCGTCCCGAAGGTTTGAACGGGAACCTTCGGGACAATTCGCCGCCGGGGACGGCGGCGGGAGCGTTGATGCAAGAGGTTAAATCACGGCTGCAAACACGCGGGGATCGAATCCACCGCGCCGTCGGGTGCCAGGGTCGTACCGTTTTCATCGAAAATCTTGACATAAGTGATGTACGCGAATTGCTTGAGGCTCATGGTCAGCGGCTGGGCGATGGTGTACGCGGAGCCGCCGCTGTCGCACGCGCCCTTGAGGTAGACGAACGCACCGCCGTCGCGGATCTCGACCCGGCTGTAACCGGTGAATCCGCTGTAGACTGCCATCCAGCCGAACTGCTTTTCCTGCAGACCGGGGCCTTTGAAGTACTCGTTCAACACGGTCTCGACAGTCTTTGACGACAACGACCAGCGCACACCGGCCCGTTCGTAAGGCGGCGTCCCTGCGTTTAGGCTGGCGCGGTCCACAAAATAGACCTTGACCAGAGTCCACTGCGGCGTGGCGCTGGGACGCGTCGTCCGCGTGGGCGTGACCGTGCGCGTCGGCGTGGGCGTGCGGGTGGGCGTCAGCGTGGGAGTCGGCGTTTTGGTGGGAGCAAACGCGGGGTCCAGGCAGAGCGGGAAGGAGTCGGTTGCGCCGTCGGGATTCTGAGTCGCCCCGTTCTCGTCGTAGACTTTGACCGCGGTGATGTACGAGAACTGCTTGAGGTTGAGCGTCAACAGGTCGGCGATGCTGTATTCGTACGGACCCGGCGCGCAGGCGCCTTTGAGATGCACGTGCGCCACGCCGTCGCGGACCTCGAGGCTGGTGTAGCCGGTGAAGCCGTTGTACAACGCGATGTAGCCGTAGGAATATCTTTCCTCGTGGCCGGGGCCTTTGAAGTATTCATTGAGCACGCCGGCCGGGAGGTTCGATGAGGATGGGAGGTAACGATAGCCCGCGGCCTCGAAGGGCGGCGTGTTGGCATTCAACCGCGTGCGGACGGCGAAGTAAATGTTGACCCGGTAGTAAAGCGGCGTGTACGTGGGCCGCCGCGTCTGGCTGGGAGTGGGCGTACGTGAGGCCGTGGGTGTGTTCGAGGGCGTGCGCGTGGGGGTGGCGGTACGCGTCGGCGTTGGAGTACGCGAGGCGGTCGGGGTGCGCGAAGAGGTGGGCGTCTTGGACGCGGTGGGGGTGCGCGAGGGCGTCGGCGTGACGGTGGGGGTGCGCGTGACCGAGGGCGTGGGAGAAACGCTGGGCGTGGAGGTGGGCGAGGGCGTGAAGGTGGGGCCGCCGGTCACCGGGACGAAGCGCACCGCGTCCGCGCCGAGGTCGAGGGTGCCGACGACGGCTGATTCATCCTGCGTCTGGTTGGTCAGGCGGATGTATTCCGCGCCGTCGCTGTTGAAGTTGTATTTGCCGACGTACACCCACCCGTCGGTGACGTAGAACCCGTTTGGAAAGACGGCCTGGTTGATGACCACCCTGTCCGCTTCGCCCGCGTGCTGGATGGTATAGACCGCGCCCTCGCTGGTGGCGCGGATGGCGGGAATGCGGATGTACACCGAATACAAACCGGGTGTCTGGCCGGTTGGGAATTGCCAGGTGCCGGTGCAGGTGGGCGCGGTGGTGCGCGGATTGGAATAGCGCATCTGGCCGTTCGTCGCCGAGGATGTGTTGGCGGTCTTCCAGCATCCGGCCGGGGACTGGGTGAATCCACTGCCGTTGTCGTCCACGACGATTCCGGTCGCGGCCGCAGGCGGATAGGCAAGCGCGCTGCCCGAGGGATAGACCTTCGCGCCGTAATAGATGAGCGATGGATTCTGCACCCACAGCGATTCGGACTGGTTGTAAGCCCAGGGGTCCGCCCCCGAACCCTTCCAGCCGTACGGGTCCACGGAACGGCCGGCCGGGCTGATGACCTGCAAGTGCAGGTGCGGGCCGGTCGAGTTGCCGGTCGTGCCGCTGATGCCGATCATCTCGCCGTGCGGCAGGTTGATACAGCCGGGCGCGGGACAGGACTGTACCGAGACCGCGCTCATGTGCCCGTACGAGGTCAGATAGCCGTTGGGGTGATGCAGGCGCACGTAGATGCCGAGGTTGTATTTGTGGTTCTGCGGGTCCCACCAACCGGCGTACACCACCTGGTCCGCGTCCGCCGCGGCGTAGAGCGGACGGTAACTGATTCCATAATCCACGCCGTCGTGGCCGTTGTAGGCCAGCCAGTCGCCGAGGCTGTAACTCCAGTAGATGCCGTAACCGGCGTCGCACACGCCCTGTTGCGGGGGCGGCGTCCCGGGCGGGGCCGGCGAGGGACAGTTCTTGCGCGCCTCGTCGCCGCTGTAGGCCGCGACGCGCTTGTCGGTACTGGTGTAGTTCGGGCTGGTATGGTCGAAGATGGACTCCTGCGAGGCCGAACCCGGATAAGGCGGATACAGGAACGCGGTCACGGCCTGGGGCGGAAGCGGCGCCTCGCGCCGCGCCGCGACCGGGCGCGGGGTCCCGCCGCCGAGGACGAGCAACAATCCCCCGCAGAAGAGGGCGGCGATGATAACTTTGTTGAACAGGCGATGCACGCTCATCCTCCCCGTGACGTCTTATTGCGATACAGGCGTGGCTTGCGATTCGGGCACAGAGACCAGCGTGCCGAGCACCGTCTCGGCGTCCGCGAGGCAGGCTTCGATTTGATCCACGAAACTCACTTGGAAGCCGGTGAAGATCGTCCCGTCCCCGGCCACGTAGGTGACGAACTGCTTGACGCCGTTCAGCAGCACCGTATTGACCTCGTAGTTCACGTCCCCGATGATGCGCAAGTCGTGTTCCACCTGCACGCCGGGCGGCATGCCGCGTCCGCCCACGGGCGTGATGACGCAGTAAGCGATATCGCGGTGGCCGAGCGCGGGGAATCCGTATTGATCCTGGGTTACCGCCCATGTGCGCGGGTCGAACGAAACACGGAAGTAAAAGCCCGGCTGGGAATCGCCGAGGTAGGTCGGCAGTCCGTCCCAGACTTCGCGCGCGGGAGAGGCGATCTCTTCGGTGGGCAGTTCCAGCGTGGGGAGCAGGGTCTCGGTGGGTGTGGGGCCGAAGGTGGGTGTGACGGCGGGCGTCTCGGACGCGGGCGGCGTCGGCGTCTCCGGCGGCTCGGTCTCTGCGGGGATGGACAGGGCCTGCGGCGCGGCCGCGGTCCCGCTCGCGGCGGGCGTTGGCAGAGACTCGGGGAAGGCCCCGGTCGCGGCCGGCGCGGACGGCGCGCACGCGGCGAGGACGAAGATGACGAGCAGGAGGACGAAGAATCTGTTCATGCGGGAACTCATTTGCGCATCCAGCCCGGACAACAGGCCGGGCCGCCGCTTTCGAGAGGCGTGACCTCACCCGATGCCGGGTCCGCGAGCCACACTTGGATTGTACCATCGGTGACCGCGCTGAACGCGATGCGCGTTCCATCTGGTGACCAGACGGGCGCCTCGACCAATGTGTTCCCGAACTTTGTGATCGGCGCGATGACCCCCGTCCCGACTTCGACCAGATAGATATTGCTGACCAGCGCGCCGGCGGCCTGCTCCACGGCTGCGTCGCCGGGGTTCTCGCGCGCCACGAAGGCGAGGCGCGTCGAGTCGGGGCTCCAGGCCGCGGCGTAACCGTGACCCGCGTCCGCCGCGGCGAGTGGACGCGCGTTCCCGCCGTCGGAATCCATCACCCACAGTTCACCCATCGGGAACGGCGTGGCCGAATCGGGCAGGTTGATGAAGGCGATGTGTTTTCCGTCGGGCGACCAGCGCGCGAAGGTGATGATCTGACTCGCTTCGGCGCGCACCTGCCAGGTGCGGCTCGCGGAGGGAGTCGCGGCCCATAGTTCGGAGCCCAGCCCAAGTCCGCGCGAGAACGAGTAGGTGAGAGTCTTGCCGTCCGGCGGGAAGGACAGGTCATACGTGAAGGCGGTTAACGGGAGTTCGTCGAGGCTTGCATCTTCTACATCGAAGCGGATCAGGCGCGGGTACGCGATGGAATCGACGCGCAGGATCAGGCCGCGGCCGTCGGGTGTCCACGCCAGGAAATGGCTGTCGGATTCGGTGAAGGGAGTCGTCATCCCGCCGCTTTCGGTATCCAGCACCTGCACGACGGGCCCGTTAATGCAGGTCAGTTCGAGCGCGAGGCGAGGCCCGCGCGGCGCGGGGAAGACCGCCGCGAGTCCGCAGGGGAGGTCGAGCGGGAGTTCGCGCTGGAGAGCGAAGTCGTCGGAGTATTCTAGCAGGGCGGGGGGATTGAGGCGAATAACGTAAAACGTAATGGCTTCGGGCATGGCGGGTTGAGGGGTGGGAGACGAGCAGGCGGCGAGAAAAGTGATCAGTAACCAGTGAGCAGTGATCAGTAGATGGCGCATGGGAGGATTATAAGGCAGATGGAGGCGTTATAATCACTGCAATCGTAAATCGCAAATCCAAAATCGTAAATCGGAATTCACCATGCACATTCTTGTCACCAACGATGACGGCGTGCAGGCGCCCGGACTGCTGGCGCTGGCGCAGGAGATGCGCAAACTCGGCGCAGTGACCGTCTTCGCGCCGGACCGCAACTGGTCGGCTTCGGGACACGTCAAGACGATGGATCGTCCGTTGCGCGTGAAGGAAACCCTGCTCGCGGATGGGACGACGGCGTTCACATCGGACGGCGCGCCCTCGGATTGTGTGGCGCTGGCCCTGCTTGGGATGGTCGAGGAGAAAATAGACCTGGTTATTTCGGGCATCAATCCCAACGCCAACATCGGTCACGACGTGACTTATTCGGGCACGGTCACCGCGGCGATGGAGGCCGTGATTGACGGCATCCCCGCCATCGCGGTTTCGCTCGATTCGCCGGAGAAACACGCGGGCGCGTTGGATTACTCCACTGCGGCGGTCGTCGGCCGGCGCGTGGCGGAGAAGGTCATCGCCGACGGCCTGCCCGAGGGCGTGCTGTTGAATGTCAACGTGCCGTATCGAAAGGAGTCCGAACTCAAGGGATACATGGTCACGCGCCAGGGATTGCGCGTCTACCGCGACGAACTCGACCGCCGCCTCGACCCGCGCGGCAAGCCGTATTACTGGATCGGCGGCGAGGCGCCTACCGGCGTGGACGAGCCCGGCACGGACTTCGGCGCGCTGGCCGCGGGGTACGTGTCCATCACGCCGCTGCAGTTGGACTTGACGCATTACAAGGCGATGGACGTGTTGAAGAAGTGGAAGTTTTGATTGGTAAGGGCGGACAGTTATCCGCCTGCACAAGGAATATATGTTACTTTACAAAAAACAATTCCCGCTTGGTGAGGGAATCTCCTTTTCACGGTTTATCCATGAATTGGGAGAAAAAGCATTCCCTCCTTATGTATTGGTTGTTGAGAAAATCCTGGGTAAAACAAAACATGAACTTAGACCGATTTTTATGTATCATCCCGGTCAATGGGGTTTGTTTTTATTTCCTGGAGGAATGTTTCTGAATAATTGTGAGATTCAGTCCTCGAGAAGCGGAAAAGAAATTACCCTTTCGGGCTCATCCACAGGTTGGAGCCTTTTCATGGCTCTATTCTATGCTGTGTTTTCGCTTTCCTTCTTACTGCTCGCGATTTTTGCTGTAATTACCAAAGGTATACCTGCTAGCGATTTTCTTTCCATGTTAATAGTTGCGATTTTTGTAATACTGCCAGTACTAGAAACGTTCATTCGGGAGAAAAAACTTCTGGATAAAATTGGCTTGTTTGGAAGAGAGATAAACAAAGAATAATGATCGTTCCAAAGACAAGCCGTTGGTTGAGTAGCCCGTGCTTGTCGGGGCATATCGAAACCAACGGGTAACTTAAAAACGTGCGGTTGTTTGTAACTCGGTGGTTTCGATACGGCGGACGAACGCCGCCTACTCAACCACCGACGAATACCGCAAGGAAAATACGATGCCCTACCTCGCCTCCGAATCCCGCTATGACTCCATGCCCTACAACCGCGTCGGGCGCAGCGGACTGAAACTCCCCACCATCTCGCTGGGCTGGTGGTACAACTTCGGCGGGCGCGACGTGCTCGAGAACGGCCGCGCCATGGCGCGTCGCGCCTTCGACCTCGGCGTCACGCACTTCGACCTCGCCAACAACTACGGCCCTCCGCCCGGGTCTGCCGAGGAGACCTTCGGCCTGCTCTTCAAGCAGGACTTCCATCCGTACCGCGACGAACTCATCGTCTCCACCAAAGCGGGCTACGACATGTGGCCCGGTCCGTATGGCGAATGGGGCTCGCGCAAATATCTGCTCGCCAGCCTCGACGCGTCCCTCAAGCGCATGGGCCTCGATTACGTGGACATCTTCTACAGCCATCGTCCCGACCCCGACACGCCGCTCGAAGAGACCATGGGCGCGCTCGACTCCGCCGTCAGGCAGGGCAAGGCCCTCTATGTCGGCATCTCCAACTACAATCCAGAGCAGACGCGGCGCGCGGCGCAAATCCTGCGCGGACTGGGCACGCCCTGTCTCATCCATCAGCCCGCGTACAACATGTTCAATCGCTGGGTCGAAGACGGATTGCTGGACGTGCTGGCCGAGGAGGGCATCGGCTGTATCGCCTTCTCGCCTCTCGCGCAGGGACAGTTGACCGCGCGTTACCTGGACGGAATCCCCTCTGGCGCGCGCGCCACCAAGACCGAGCGCGTCTGGCTGACCGCGGACACGGTGCAGAAGAACCTGCCGCGCGCGAAGAAATTGAATGTAATCGCCAAACAGCGCGGACAGTCCCTCGCGCAGATGGCAATCGCGTGGGTGTTGAGGAGGCCCGTCGTCACCTCCGCGCTGATAGGCGCGAGCAGTGTCCAGCAGTTGGAGGACAACCTCGCCGCGTTGAAGAATTTGAAATTCAGCGATGAGGAGTTGGGTAAGATTGATGCCATCCTGAAATCTTGACTGTGCATGACTGACCGCGGACCACAAACCACAGACTGCATTTCGTCGTCCGCTGTCCGTCGTCTGTCGTCCGCCGCCCGAAAGGATTCCCATGCCCGCATTCACCTCTCCCCCCAATCCGCAAGCCTACCACCAGCAGGTCTGGGACCTCGTCCGCCGCATCCCGCGCGGACGCGTCGCCACCTACGGACAGATCGCGCTGATGCTGCCCCCGCCCGCGGGCGTGGACTTTGAAGCGTACAAGGCCTTCGGTCCGCGCTGGGTGGGCGGGGCCATGGCCGCCTGCCCCGACGATGTGCCGTGGCAGAGGGTCATCAACTCGCAGGGGAAGATCAGCGAACGCCCGGGCGCGGAGAAACAGAGGCTTCTTCTCGAAGAGGAGGGAATCGTGTTCGTGAAGGATAAAGTGGATTTGAAGAAGTACGGCTGGGGCGGGCTGGATGAGTCCGACCAGCCGAAGCAGGCCACCTTATTTTGAAGCGTCGGACTACTCTCGTGAATGTAGTTCTCTCGTTTGGAGAGTTACGACATTGTAGAGGCGGGTTTCTTCCTGGCAATTCTTAGAATTTGTGTTCAGTTAGGGTAAAATATTGTTTATGACAGTCAGGTATGTTGATTTATTCGCTGGATGCGGTGGAATCAGCCTTGGCCTGCACAAAGCGGGGTTACAAGGTTTGTTCGCTATTGAAAAGAATTCTGACGCTTTCCTTACGCTGAAACATAACCTTATTGATACTCATAAGCACTTCAAATGGCCTGAGTGGTTGCCAGTTAAGAACTGGAACATAGATACCCTACTCAAAAACGAGGAAGATGAACTGAGATCACTGCAAGGGAAAGTTGACCTTGTTGTTGGTGGGCCTCCTTGCCAGGGATTTTCACTAGTTGGGGAACGACGTGCTTCTGATAAACGAAATAGGTTGATCCATTCCTATTTGAAATTTGTAAAAATTGTGCAACCGCGCGTGATTATGTTTGAAAATGTTTATGGCTTCACAATAAAATTTTCAGATTCCAGAAGATATAAAAAGCGTGCCTACTCCGAAATTGTAATCAGCAAATTGCATGATCTGGGTTACACTGATGCGCACGGCGAAATAATTGACATGTCTGAGTTTGGTGTTCCTCAACGAAGGAAACGCTTTATTGTTATTGCAACGAGGGAAGGATTGGCTGGCAAGATTTTTGACGAATTGAGAAATGGGCGCAAAGACTTTCTTGCATCGCGAGGGATTGACCCAAAAAATTCGGCCCAAAGTGCATTATCAGATATCGAACAAAAACATGGCGCAGTGCAATCGCTAGATTCGAAAGGCTTCATGGCTGGTGTTGTGTCGACAGAACCCGAGAGCGCTTTGCAGAGGTACCTGCGAATAGTGAGTGATGAAGCTTACACGCCAGATAGCCACCGTTTTGTAAATCACACGCTGAGAGCACAGAAGGTTTTTGCAAAGCTGATCCAAAAAGCGCCTCGCAACAAACGAATTAATGGTGATCACAGAAAAAAGTACGGCATTAAGAAGCGAAATGTGGCTGTTATTGACCCTCAAGAACCTTCCTTGACCATCACGACAATTCCCGATGACTTTGTCCATTACTCCGAACCAAGGGTAATGACTGTTCGGGAATGTGCGCGCCTGCAGACTTTTCCTGATTGGTTTGAATTTAAAGGTCCGTATACTACTGGTGGTGAAAGAAGGGCAAAACAAACCCCTCGATATACCCAAGTGGGTAATGCTGTGCCCCCATTGTTTGCAGAACAAGTTGGGCTTGCTATAAAACGAGTTTTAGGCAAATAATCCCAGGTACTTAGCAACAGTATATAGGGCTTATATGAAAACGACGCTTTACTTCAAAACCCATACCCTGTTAAAAAATCTTGTTGGGAAAGACTTGATCAACGATGATAATATCGCGATTGTTGAGCTAGTGAAAAACAGTTACGATGCAGAATCGGACACAGTTCTTGTAAGATTTACCAAATTTTCTGAGAATGAGACATCCACAAAAACGAGTCAAATAATCATCGCAGATGAAGGCATAGGGATGGATATCACAGATATTAAGGATAAATGGCTTAATATCGCGTATTCCGAAAAGAAATTATTAGAGCAAGAGAATGGGGCATATCTTGCTGGAAATAAGGGGATTGGTAGGTTCTCTTGTGATAGGTTGGGAGAAAGACTCGATCTACTCACTCGAAAAAAAGGCGGAGACCTTCTTCGCCTATATATTGAATGGCCTAAATTTGAAGTGGAGGACAATAAAGACCTTACAATCCAGGAAATACCATTAAATATCGAATCAATTGACGATACTCAGGCCGCGCGATTATCAGGCTTGCCAAAGTTCCCTAAAAGCGGCACAGTTCTGGTTATTTCAAAACTTAGAAGCGTTTGGGATCGTGAACGCCTTAAAGAAACCAAGATATCGTTAGAAAAATTCCTAAATCCCAACCAGTTGTTTTTGCGAAAACGGTTTAGGATCAATCTTTCTGTTCCTGGTTTAAGAAAAGGGGATAAGGGCAAAAGCTATCCAGAGCGCATAAATGCCGAGATTCGGAACCAGATATTTGACAAATTAAAGTTCAAATCCACTTATATTGACGCAAAGGTTTCTGATGACAGCAAAACGGTTAGATTCGCCCTTTATCACGAGGGAGATAAAGTGTTTGACCTTGTAGAAAAAAATACTTTGTATCCTTTACTTGCGGGGGCTCATGCAGTTATTTACTACCTCAACCCATATAAGAAGGCATACTTCAAGAGGCAAACTGGGGTTCGTTCTGTTCATTTTGGTTCGATTTTTCTTTTTCTAAATGGTTTTCGAATTGCTCCCTATGGAGATAGTGGAAATGATTGGCTACGTTTAGATATTAGAAAGTCTCAAGGGACTGCAAAAAACTTGGGTAGCCGCGAAGTCGTAGGACGTATTGAAATAACAGGTGAGGAAGACAAATTCACAGCTATTTCGAGTCGCGAGGGCCTAAAGAAAACCGATGCTGTTATTCAACTCCAAGAGGGCTTTGCCTTAGATGTTATTCGGAAACTGGAAAAATTTGTTGTGCAAGGTCTCGATTGGGATAGTGTTCCGAAAGCATTACGCCAAGAATTAAGTAACAGCGAAGGTCTTGACTGGGGGAAAACCGTAGAACAATATTCAGAGTCGTGGGAACGTAAAAAACAACGAATTGCACTTTCCATAATGACATTCATCGGTTCGTCACCTGAGCGTATTATTAAGTTCTGGTTCAATCCCGCTTTGTTGGAAGGTGTGTATGAAAGCAAGCAGGAAGAGGTAAAAAAGCTATTAGAAGAACTGGATGATTTTGATCCCGAAAAGATTGACATTAAATTAATAAAAGGTCTTTCCAAGTTTAAGAAACTTATAGATGAAAAAGAACAAGAGGTCGAAGCGGCGAAATCGGCTGCTGCTGATTTGCGTGTGGAAGTAGCCGAAAAAGACGAGAGGATTAGCAAGCTTGAAGGAGAAAAGGAAACCTATCGAGCCCAAACGTTATTTCTTCAACAGGTAACTTCACTTGATGTCAAACAATTGATGTCATATCACCATCAAATCAGCCTTGACTCTACTATCGCTGACAATTATATAGCCAAGGCCATAAAGGCCTTGCGCGGTGTTCCCAATTCTGGGGGTGCTCTTGACGATTTACAGAAGGCTGCTCTAGCAATTAGGCGGATTGCCGCCGTAGCCCAATTTGCCACAAAAGCGAATTTTCGCTCTGGCACAAAGAAAGAACCCACCGACATACCCGCATACTTTGAGCAATACTTACTGAGAGTCGCAAAGGACTTTCTTGCGGCAGATCTTCACTTAGAGGTGTCCAATAAGGTGCAAGAACCTTTTGAAATAAAAGCAAGCCGTATTGAGTTATCGATTTTGATTGACAACATTATTAGTAATGCCAATAAGGCGGAGGCACGCAAGTTGGCTGTGAGAATTTCAAAAATATCAACCAATACGTTAAGGATATCTTTCATGGATGATGGCAGGGGATTGTCAGAAGAACTCCCAAGCGTTGATTCAGTGTTTGAAATGGGTATCACCACAACTCATGGTTCAGGTTTTGGTCTTTACCATGCCAAACAGATTGTCAATGGCATGGGGGGCAAGATTTCAGCCATCCCGAATAAAACTAAGGGAATGGAAATCAGAATTGAGGTGACAAAATGAAACTTACTTTTTCAATCCTTTGGTTTGATGATACTGAAGACTATTTTGGCTCTTTGGACACAGATGGGCTAAAGGCAGAAGTTTTGTCGTGGGGATTCTTCCCAGACATCATGCTGGTTACAACCCCTGACAAATTCTTGAGCCATAGCCCTTACAAGGAATTTGACCTAATAGTCGTAGATCGTAACTTAGAGGAATATGGAGAAGGTCAGGATTTTATTGCTGATTTGCGAAACAATGCCATATATACGGAAGTGATTTTTTACACAGCGGGTAATGCTAATGATTTGTGGGACGCCATTCGAGAAAAACAGTTAGAGGGGGTATTTGTTTCTAATCGAAGTAACATTCTTTCAAAAATTTCTAAAGTGGGTCGCCAATCTATCAGAAAGGTATTAGACCTGGAAAACATGAGGGGCATTGTCATGGCGGAGGTCGGAGAAATAGATCACTTACTTGGTGAAATAATAATGGTTGGTATCGGTAGTTTGCCACACGAATTGCAAAAGACGATTTTTGACAAATTTCATAAAGAGGCTGCTAAACAAAACCAAGAGTCAAGTGACCGCCTCACTACATTTATTGCTAACCCAAGTATTGATGAAATGCTTGACATGTGTGACAGTAATAAACGATGGGAAAACTTTAATCGCCTATGGAAGCACCATGATAAATTGAAGAAAGAAGACAAATTTGGGGATTACAAATCAGAAGTCTTGGATATTCGGAATATTCTTGCTCATGGAAAGCCTGAATTTCGTGACGGTGGTTATTTGTTTCGCCACCGCGGTAGAGAGTTCTTTTTTAATGATGAAGCCAGTAATGAACTTCGTAAAACGATATTGAGTTACAAGCGTGCATTTTCCAGTATTTTGGAGATGATAAGAGAATGAAGCTATTGCTGTAACTTGAAAGCCCGTGTGACGTGACAGATTTTGTTTCAAAAGAAAAACGTTCCAAGATAATGAGTGCAATTCGGTCAAAGGGGAATGTGACTACCGAGATTGCATTGGCGAGGGTATTTAGGAAAAATCATATTAGTGGCTGGAGAAGGAATTACAAACTTCAAGGTAAACCAGATTTCGTATTCCCTGGGGGAAAGGTAGTTGTATTTGTAGATGGTTGTTTTTGGCATGGGCATACATGCCTAAAGCCGAGGGATAGCCTAAAGAGGGGCTTTTGGAAAGAGAAGATCGAGCGAAATAAAAAACGTGACAAATCGGTGAATAGGTTGTTAAGAAAAGATGGGTGGAAGGTTGTTAGGGTTTGGGAATGTGAAATTGAAAAAGGAAAATTTGGCAGGAAACTTAATCTTATAAAGAAGGGGATTTCTTAATTCTTTCCCAACTCCGCCACAAACATCTCCAACGACAAATCCAGCGGCATCTCGCTGGTCTTGGCGGCCTCGTCCATTTTGAGCAGGCGGCGGTAAATGGATTCGAGCGTGGGCAGGCTGAAACGCTTCGCTTGCGCGTACACCTTCTCCGCCACGAACGGATGCACGCCCAGCGCCTCCTGCACGTCGGGCACCATGCCGTGCGCGTCCATCACCTCGCGCGCCTGAATCAGCAGGCGGAACTGTCGGATGACCATGCCCCACAGCGACATGGCGTCCTGCTCCTCCAGCAAGCGCCTCAGCATGGACTGGGCTTCCTTCCCTTTTCCCAGCGCGAGACCGTCCACCAGCGCGAACACGTCACCCTGCGCGGTGGACACACTGACCGCCTCCACGTCCGTGACCTTGACCGGGCGCGCCCAATTGACGTATGCCAGCAGTTTGGCGATCTCCTGCGCCGCCTGACGCGTGTCCTCGCCGGTCATCTCGGCCAGGCGCGCCGCGGCGGGCGGCTCGATGCTCCCATCCTGCCTCTTCGCCTCGTTCACGATCCAGCCCGCCATGTCGCGGGCGCGCGGCGCCATGAAGGCCTCGGCCTTCGCGCCCTCGGCTTTCGCGCTCCATTTGACCAGCCAGTGTTTGTCCGCTTCCTTCGGCTCGACGGCCTCGTGCAGAATCAACAGCGTCGTCGGCGGGACCTTGCCCAGAAAAGCAGAAAACTTCTTGCGCGCCTCGGGGGAGTTGTATTTCGCGGACGGGTTGGACAGAATCACCAAACGTTTATCCGAGAGAAACGGCATCGAATTGACCGCGTTGTTCAGTTCCTCGTCGCTGGTCAGGCGCGCTTCGAGGCGCGAGGTGTTCATGCCGTCCTTGTCGGTCTTCGCGGCGATCTCATGCAACCGACGCGAGATGGCAAATTCGTCCGTGCCGTAGAGGAAGAGAATGGACATGAGTTTTTTTCACCGCGAAGATACGAAGAGCGCGAAGAGAGATTGACTTCGCGAAGAATCGATTTCCTTCGCGGCCTTTGATTCTTCGCGGTTCAATTCCTCGTGATCACTCGATGCACCCCGTTGCGGATGCGGCGGATTTCGACGATCTGCATCTCGCCGAGGTCCGCTTCGGTGGTGATGCGCTCCTGCAATTTCGGTCCCAGCGGACGCGCGATGGAGAATCCGAGCGCGGCGAGGAGCAACGCGAGGGGCAGGACGGCAATCCGCCCGAGCGCAGACTTTCGTCCTCGAAGCGGGAGCCAGGCAAAGGTCGCCGCGAGAAGCGCCGCGGAGGCGAAGTTCGTCCCACAGCCGGGATGAATCGCCAGTTCGCGTTCGCCTGCATTGAGCCGCGTGCGGGCTTCGTCGGCCGCGAGGCGCAGGTCGTCCGTTGTCACGTCGCCGAGGATGAAATAGCCGGTTGGGTTGGAATGTCCCGCCATGGGACGGTTGTATTTGCGCGCCAGCACGTGCAGGGTGGCGTGTTCGAGCGCGTGATTGCGGCGGGTTTCGAGGATGAGGGGAAGATCGATGATTTGCATGAAACGATTATAGCCTTAAACCACAGAGCGCACAGAGAACACAGAGATTAACTTTTCTCTGTGCGCTCCGTGCTCTCCGTGGTGAGAATCTTGATCAGGCGGAAACCGTTGCAGGAACTTCCTCGCGCATCGGTGCGGTGGCGCGCAGGAAGCCGAGGAAGAGCAGGATCACGCCCAGGAATTCGCCGAGGTACAATGCCCCAGGGATGTTGATGCGGCTGAAGAATCCGCCGAAGGCCGGGAGCATCGCGCCGACCGCGATCAGGATGTTGCCAATCGTGCGGTGGAGCAGGACGCGTTTGCGCCAGAAGATGAACGACGAATACGCCGCCCCGCCGACCAATGCAATCGTGCCATACAAATTGAAGAACGGAGTCAGCACGCGCACGCCCGGCGTGACGATGGCGTGTCCGCTCAATTCGCGCCCGGTGTGACCGGCGTCTATCATCTGGGATGGATCGAGTTGGGCAGTGAAGATTTTGAACGCGGCGTAGACCGAGCCGAGGATGAGAATTGCAAGCAAAGTATTCGCCCACTTTGGCTTCGCCAGCAGGTAGACCGTGCCCTGTCCCAGCCACGCGGCGACCAGGATCGCGCCGAACAAATACCACAGACGAAAGACCAGTTCGTTCCAGCCGAACGCGCCGTAGTAGAACTCGGCGAACCCGCCGATGCCGTAGAAGATCATGCCGACGCCCCATAAAAGCAGGTGCGCGCCTTTGCGTTCAATGTAACGTTTGAATACGAAGAAAGCAAAGATAAAACTGATGATGCTCGAAAGCAGGGGAATGATACTGTTCATGGAACCTCCAGGATTTTTTTTTTCGCAAATTTTTGATCGGCGGTTGAGTAGCCCTGAGCGATAGCGAAGGGCGTATCGAAACCACCAGAAACTGTTATTAGGGAGTTTCCTGTTGGTCTCGATACGGCGGGTGAACACCGCCTACTCGACCAACGAGTTGCTTTTAGGACAATTGCCTCACTCACACCGCGCCCGGGATGAGTCCCAGCGCTACGCCGAAGATGATGACGATCAGCGCTATGATGAGAATCACCACGATGGTCAACGCAATCGGCACAGCCTTTTCATAAACGGGTGGATACCGACGGACAGATTTGGATGGCCCGGTCATGGCCTGGACTCCTCCAGCGTTTGATACGTCTGCAACAGGTTCAACAAAATCAAATCGGTGAATGTATTCACCTTCCTCAGCATCTCGCCCCAGGCCTGGCCCGACGGCACGTTCGCCTTTTGATACGTCTCGACGATGGCATCCATCAGGTTATTGCGGAAGAACAAAAACGCCCGCGCCGCGTCGGCGGATTTCAGTCCGTATCGCTGGGCGCGCGAGGCGTATTCATATCCGACCGCGTAGGCCTCCGCCTCGGCCTTCTCTCCGTTCGAGGCAAGCGTGGACATCAGGCTTTGCATGAGCGACGCCCCGCCCTGGCGATACTGCGCCCGCGCCTCCTCGTCCAGTTTCTGGTACCAGGGCTCGGCTTCGAGACGTCCCTCCGCGATGCGGACGCGGATCTGACGCACCGCGGCGCTCATGACCTCGGCCGGGTCCGGGCCGTGGGGCTGTTTCCCCGCCTTGAGCCACAACTCCACCTCGTCGCGGCGATAGCGGCGGTGACCGCCCTCCGTTTTGTGGACGGGCAACAGCCCCTTATCGGACCAGACGCGCACGGTGCCGGGGTGCACGCCTATCAGAGTGGCGGCCTGGCTGAGGGAGAGCCATTCGTTGGATGCCATCGTTCTCCTGTTTCATTGCTCAAAGCGCCGTCCTCGGCGCTTTCTGCCGCCGGTGACGGCGGCGAGAGCGCGATTAATCCGCTATTGCGGCGCGCTCGACGACCGACGGCGCTTCGGCTTTGGCCTTGAACGCGGACACGTCAATGCGATAAATGAGCGAAGCCGCGACGACCAGCAGTAATGCTTCAATAGAAAAGACCACCACGTAGCCGATCACGGCATTTTGTGTGATTTGAGTCGCCACATCGCGGACCACGCCGCCAAGCACGGACCCGGTCAGGCGCGAGAGGGCATTCGAGAAGCCCCACGCGCCGATGAACAGGCCGACCTTGCCCGGCGCGGTCAGGTCGAACATGAGCGAAAGGTTGGCAACGGTGGATAAGCCTGTGCCGAGACCCAGCAGCATCACGCCGGTGTAGAAGAGCGTCAGTCCGCCCGCGAAGGCGCTGAACACGATGACGATGAATCCCGCCAACGCGCCCAGATTGCCCACCTGCGCGACCAGCCGCTTGGCGAGGCGCCCCTCCAGCGCGCCCGCGACCAAGATCGCCAGTAACACACATCCTCCCCAAATGGAGGTGATGCGCGTGGTCTGCTGGACGGTCAGGCCGAAGGCCTCGGCGGCGAAGGGTTCGAGCAACACGTCCTGCCCGAGGATGGCGGCGAGGAGCAGAAGCAGGTAAAAGAAAAAGATGGTGGCGGGACGGTTGGAGAGGATGGTATCGGCCATTTGCCTGAAGGTGTAATTCTCGGAGGCCGGGGACGCGTCCGCGGCGCGCGGTTCGAGGCCGAGGAGTGCGATCAAGCCCAGGGTCAGCGCGAACAGGCCGACGGTCCAGAAGGAACGCTGTAAGGCGTCGGCGGAATACGGCTCGACCATGCGGCTGATCCCGATGGCGGTCACGATGATGCCCACGATCATCATGAACCACATGGTGGCGATGGTCTTGCCGCGCGATTTCTCGTCCGAGAGTTCGGAGGCGAGGGCGAGGTACGAAACGCTGGACAGGTTGTAGCCCATGCCCCACGCGCCAAAGGCCAGAGCGCTGACCAGAATCCCGAGGCCGAAGTTTTCAGAGAGGATGAATGCGACTTGTGGCGAGACGATCACGCCCGCCGCGCACAGGATCAGGCCGAGCGCGATGTACGGCGTGCGGCGCAAACCGAAAAGCGGGTGACGGTCCGAATAGGAACCGATGGCGACTTGAATGGGGGAGAACAGATAGGGGAGCGAGGCAAGCAGGGCGACCAGTGTGGCCGAGAGCGCCAGTTCGTGAATCATGACGCGGTTGAGGGTGCTGTTGATGGGGACGAGCGTCATGGCGACGGCGACGTGGATGAGACCGAGTTGGATGCGTTTGCGAAGCATGCGGATTCCTTTGGCTTGTTTTTGCAATGAGGCCAATTTTATGGAATGGGAATTTGACGTCAACGTAGATTTATGTAGATTTTACTTAATGGAGATGAAAATAATCTGAAATAGTGACCCCCTCCCGCCCTGACGAACACCTCCCCCAGGTCCGTGGAACTTGGGGGAGGGGACTGCGTGCATGGTCATTTCCTGCTGAAGCGGTTGGTCAATTCATCGAACTGATTCATCAATTCAGGAGACGGATCGTGACCGCCGAAGGTGAGGAACACCTTGAAGGCCGCGTCCCCGCGCCGGTCGAAGAATTGAAAACTAATGGTCTTGTGCCCGTCCGTGTGACCGGGCTTGGTGACGGCGAAGACCGCGGCCAGTTCCCACGAACGGATGTGCATGTCCAGCGATTTGGTCTGGACGTTGAAGAATCCGTCCGTATTGCTGAACTTGCCGAACTGCCCGAAGGCTTCGAGCGTGGCCGCGCCGTTGGAAACGATGACGTGGACGTTTCCCAATGCCTCGAAGGCGCGGATGATCTCCTCCCAGCGGGCGGCGTCGAGTTCCGTGGAGAGACCATCGGGCAGGGCGCGAATCACCTCGACCTCGGGCACGCCCAACTGGCGGGCGAGCAGAAGGGTCATCTGACCGCGATTCTGGTTGAAGGCCTCGCGGATGGCGGCGGTCCGTTCTTCGGTTGTCAGGTCGGGGCCAAGTGTTGTGGATGGAGCGGGGGTGGACATTCGCATTTCCTCTCTAAAGGTGATTTATTAATATTTGTAACAATAATAATAAATATTATCATGCCCGTTTTTCCCCGTCAAGCAATTTGGACAATTCTCTCCGAATTAAATCATCAGCAGTCGGCTGCCGCCCTTGCAACCGACTGCTGACTCACACGGGTCTCCTGTGCCCCGCGTGCCGCAGGTCACTGTTACTTTTTACTCTCTTTGATGATCTGCCGCGCGGTCTGCAACAGCTCATGCGCGGAGCGGAGAGTCCCCTCGCCGACCTCACCGAGCATCTGCGAGAGTTCGAGCAGGCGCGGCTCGCCGTCCAGTTTTTCGACGCGGGTCAGCGTGCGTCCCTTTTCGATGAGTTTCTGCACCTGCCAGTGCTGGTCTCCGAAGACGGCCAGTTGCGGGAGGTGGGTCACGCAGAAGACCTGGTGACTGCGCGCCAGGTTCCACAGTTTGTGGCCGACAACCAGTCCCACGCGCCCGCCGATGCCCTGGTCAATTTCGTCGAAGATGAGCGAGGGGATTTCATCGGCGCGGGCCATGACGTGTTTCAAGGCCAGCATCAGGCGCGAGGTCTCGCCGCCGGAGGCGATCTTCGCCAGCGGTTTGAGTCCCTCGCCGGGATTGGGCGCGACCAAAAATTCCACGCGGTCGAATCCGTTCTGGTCGAAGGCGGCGCGCGACCCGTCCGCGAGAGAAACGCCGTTCGGGTCGGGCCTCGTCTGAAAGTCCACGCCGAAGCGGGCGGCGGCCATCTTCAAATCATCCAGTTCGATCTCGATGCCCTTGCCCATCTCGTCGGCGGCCTGCATGCGTTTGTTCGAAAGCGCGCTACCCTGCTGCGAGAGTTTCGCCAGCAGTCTTTCTTCCTCGGCTTCCAGCGCACCGATGCGCTCGGCGGCGTTGGTGATGTTCTCCAGTTGTTTGCGCGCCTCGACCGCGAAGGCATTGACCGCCTCGATGCTCCCGCCGTATTTGCGCGTGAGATTATGAATGAGATTGAGTCGTTCCTCGACTTCGTCCAATCGTTTTGGATTGAACTCGATCTCGTCGAGGTAATCGCGCAGGTCGCGCGTCAGGTCGGTGAGATTTTCGAGGAGCAGATCAGCCCGCTCCGAGAGGGACGCCTGGGCCGGGTCCGTTTTGGCGAGCGCGGCCAGCGCCCGCGCCGCCTGCCCGACCAGATCCGACGCGGCGGAGGCATCGGGCGTGGACTCGTCCAGGATGGTCAATGCCTCCTGCGCGTGCTGTGCCAGCGACTCGGCATTGGCGAGTCGGTCGCGTTCGTGGCGCAGGGACTCGTCCTCGCCCTTCTTCAATTTCGCGGCTTCGATCTCCTCGGCCTGGAAGGTGAGCATCTCCACACGGCGGTCGGAATCGGCCTGGGCCTGCCGCAGTTCGTTCAGCTCGCGACGGACGTCAATCAACTTATGATACGTCGTGCGGTAAGCCTTCAATTCCTCGCCGATGTCGGCGAAACGGTCGAGCAGGCCGAGGTGGGCGCGCGGGTCGAGCAGGGACAAATGCTCGGACTGGCCGTGAATATCCACGAGAACCGCGCCCAGTTCCTTGAGCAGGGACACGCCCACGGTCCGCCCATTGACGCGGGCCACGGAACGTCCCTCGCGGCGCACTTCGCGCGTCAGGGTCACGTAATCGGGATCGTCCATTAACTCTTCGCGTTTGAGAATTTCGTGCACCGCGGCGCGCGCCGCGCCCTTGAGTTTGAACACACCCTCGACGAGAGCCTGCTCCGCGTCCGTGCGAATGAGGGTGGCCTCGGCGCGTCCGCCGATGAGCATGGTGATGGCGTCGAGGATGATGGACTTGCCCGCGCCGGTCTCGCCGGTCAGGATGACCAGGCCCGCGGCAAACTTCAGGTCGAGTTTGTCAATGATGGCGAAGTTCTGGATGCGGAGTTCGGTCAGCATAATTCGCTTGGCTCCGGCCGCCGTCCCCGGCGGCCAATGAGCGCCGAGGACGGCGCTCCGAGCGGGAGGAGAGATTCGGTCAACATGATCTATCTTGTAAAATGGATTCCCGAGACGCGTGCAAAGACGGTCGGCGCCGCGACGAAAACGAAGATGCCCTGCCAGATGAGGTCGAACAGGTCGCCGATCCAAAGGAGGCCGAGCACAACAGGGATTACTCCCGCAACGACTCCGGCTGCGCATACGTAGAACAACGCCTTCGAGCGATGCTTGCGCAGGGCGGACAAGGTGATGTTGCCGATCAACGCGCCCGCGCCGCCTGCGATGGCAAATGAGACGAACCACATGAAGAAACCAGCGAAAGCCGAAACCAAAGCCATGAGTCCGCTGGCGATGAGCGAGAGGACGAAGGTCACGCCGAAGCCGATCAGGTAATCGTACCAGGCGGCCGTATCGAACGTCTTCTGCTGGCTGCGCACGCATTCGCGGCAGCGATAGCCGGTCGGCGTGCGGACCGCGCATTGCGAACAGATCGGACGCTCGCAGCGATTGCACCGTAAGGCAGTGGGGCGGTTGGGATGTACGTAGCAGTAGAGGGTGTCGGTGGATTCAGTCATGGGCTTAGATGGCGTTTTCGTGCATGTGGGTGGTCAGGTTGCGATAGAAATATCCCTGGTCGCCGAAGCGGACGAACTGGGCGGTGTACTCGGCGGCGCGCACGTCCACGTGGTCGTCGCTGGACAGAACAATCGGCTCCTGCCCGTCCACGCTCAGGACGGCGTTCTCGTCGTGGATCAGGATGCGGACGGAGGCGCCCTCCGAAAGCACCACGGCGCGGTCCACGGATAAGTGCGCGGCAATCGGGACGATGAGGATGTTCCGCAATTCGGGAGGCAGGATCGGCCCCCCGGCCGCCAGCGCGTAGGCCGTGGACCCGGTGGGAGTCGAGGCCAGCAGGCCGTCCGCGACGTACTTGGTCAGCAGGTGTCCGTCCACGTGGACCGAGATGCGCACCGGGCGCAGGTACTGTCCGCGGCTGACGGCGGCCTCGTTGAGCGCGTACGAGATTCCTTTGCTCTCCCCGGCGCGCCAGTGCTCGACGTGCAGCATCATACGGTTCTCGATCCAGGCTTTTCCATTGAGCAATTGGTTGAGCATCTTGTGGCAGTCTTTGTGTTCGACCTGGATGAGAAACCCCAGCCTTCCGAGGTTGATTCCCAGAATCGGAACGCCCGACGGCGCGCACAGGTGACCGGCCCTCAGCATGGTGCCGTCCCCGCCGACCGCGATGAGCAGGTCGAATTCGCCGTTCTTGACGCGGCGGCGCAGGGCTTCGTCGTAGAGCGAACCCGTGGGAGCCCGCAGTCCTTTTTCCTTGAGGAAATCGGCGATGGCTTTGGCTTCGGCCAGCGCCTCGGGCATCTTTGGGTGGACAGCCACGACCGGGCGTTTTGGGATGAAGGGGTCGGGCATATAGAACAATTATACTAGTTTTATCCGCCAATCCACGCTCATCTGCGCGAATTGTTGCGCGGCCTCATTTGGGTAGTCTCCCGACGGTCAGCTAGGGATATCGAACTGCGAAGAGACGAAGTGCGCGAAGGATTAGAAAGCGAAGGAAAACCTTCGCGAGATTCACAAGACTTCGCGGCCTTCACGCCTTCGCGGTGAAAAAACAACCGCACCCAAAAGGGAGACCAACTTTCATTCGAGGAAACTGGCGAAGCCTAACCCAACTTCTGATCGCACACGTGGCGGAAGCCGCAGCCGCGGCAGCGCGCGGGATCGGCGTGGGAGCAATCCACGCTGGAGCGCGTCTCGTCGCGGCGCATGTTAGCCAGCGCCTCCAGCAATGCGGATTCGAGCGCGGGCGTGAAATCCACGGCGAAGTCGCGATTGGGGTAGTGGATGATGCCATACGGCGGACGTTTGCCGTAATTCTTTTCCACCAGCAGGCAATACGCCGCGACCTGGTAGATGTGCGAGTCGTACGGGGCTTCGGGCGTGCGTCCCGATTTGACCTCGACGGGGATGATCTGTCCGTTTTGTTCAACCAGATAATCGGGCTTGCCGGTGAGATGCAGTCCGCGGTCGTACAGCGGCTGTTCGACCTTCGCACCCCAGGCGCGCGTATCGGTGTAGATGACGCGTCCGCCGGGCAGGCCAGCCTGTCTCTGCTGACGATTGGATTGCCAGAAGAGGAAGAGGGCGAGGAGGATGAGAAGGAGGGCGAGAGAGAGCATATCGGCTATTAGCCATTGGCTATTGGCTATTGGCTGTTGGCTTGTTTGACGATTTTCTTGACGCGCGCCAGCGCGGAGCCAGACAGGTCATCCATCCGCTTTTCGAGAACTTTGATGAACTCGGCCTTGTTGGCCGCGTCCACCGCGGGCAGTGACTTTTCGGAATGCTGGGCCACGTCTTTGGGACGGCAGGTTTGCAGATGCTTGAGCAGGATGGGGAAGATGGCCTTGTTGTATTCGCCTTTCGCGGCAGCAGTGAAAGCAAGGGCTTTGACGGCGTTATCCACCGTGATGACGGAGCCTTCATCCATGGCTTTCTTGATTTCGGGGAGATGCCGGAAGACGCCACCTGGATTGACCCGCGCCGCCTCGGCGAGCGCGGTCATCGCGCCCCAGACGAGGCGGTTATTCCTGCTTTTCAGGAGTCTGACGAAGTCTTCGACGTACGCGGCGATGAGCGACGGGTCAATGTAACCGACCTCGTAAAGGACTTTTATGCAGTCCGCGGCAATGTTGGCATTCTTGTCCCAAAGGTGTTCGGCGATCTCGCGGACACCGGCCTTGTCTTTATTCGCGGCCAGGTCGCGGGCCAGTTCCTGGTTGGGAACCTCGTCGCGGCGGTTCTGGAAGTGGGCGATTCGGTTGAGGATGGTCATATGGTCTCGTAGTTGGATGGTCTGATAGTCGAGTAGTCCTATTAAGTGCGTATTTGCCTATCGAAGCAACGCGGTTGTGAGATACGCCGTCAGAAGAACCAGCGCCGCGAGAAACAGGAGCAGGCCGAAGGTCCGATAGAGACCCGCCGCGAGGACTTTCCTTCCGTGCGCGCGGTGCAGGGCCGTCCCGCCGGTGAGTTCGGTCTTGTTCCGGGATTCCACGCCCTGCAGGCGGTACCACCAGGCGCGGCGGCAATACAGGTAGGTTCCGATGTCCGAGGCGCGGATGGGGCGCATGAAAAGATTGTAAACCAATTTCCCGGTTGGTGTATCAATTTCGGTTATCTGCACTATAATAAATATATATCGGCCAACCCCTGACAAGGAGGAACGGATGAAAAAGTTTCTTTCGATTGCCCTGCTGTTGGTCTTTCTGGTAACGGCCTGCGGCGGAGGCGGGCAAGCCTCGGTGGTGCGCATCGGCTGGGCGGGGAGCCCGGATACGCTGAACCCGGGCACTGCCGTACTATCGGAGGCGTACATCATCTTCGAGCTGGTCTACGATTCGATGTACGAACTGCAACTGGACGGGTCCTTCACGCTTAGCCTGGCGGAGAGCGTGGCCGTCTCGGACGACGGTCTCACCTACACCTACAAGATCCGCGACGGAATCAAGTTCCACGACGGCCAGCCGCTGACGGCGGAGGATGTGGCCTTCACGTACAACTTCTACCGCGACAACGCCGACTTCCCGTACATGAACGGCTACACCATCTACTTCGATACCATCGAAGCCACGGCCAGTAACGAGGTGGTCATCACACTGACGGAAGCCATTCCCAACATCGACGCGCAACTGGTCTTCCTGTATGTGCTTCCCAAGCACATCTGGGAGAACGAGAACCCAATCGAGTTCGAGAATCTGGCGATGATTGGCACAGGTCCGTTCAAGGTGGTGGAATACAAGCAGAACGAGTTCGTGCACCTGGCGGCCAACAAGGACCATTTCATGACCCCGCCCAAGGTGGACGAGGCCATCTTCCAGACCTTCGAAAGCAACGACGCACTGGTGCAGGCCCTCAAGACCGGCCAGGTGGACATGATCACGGAAATGCCCGCCACCGCGGCGGAGAGCCTGCGCGCCGAGGCGAACATCGAAGTGGTGGTCGGCGCGCCGTTCGCCCCGACGGTGACCGACATCATCCTCAACCAGATCGACCCGGAGAACTGCCCGGTGGATGAAGGCGGCATCTGCTCCGGCCACCCGGCGCTTCGGGATCGCACGGTCCGCCTTGCGATGGCGCACGCCACAGATAAACAAAAGATCATTGATGTGGTGACACTGGGTCTTGCCAGCCCCGGCATGACCCTGATCCCGGACGGCCTGGGCGTCTGGTTCAACGACAGCCTGACCGATTACGCATACGACGTGGCGGAGGCCAACCGACTGCTCGATGACGCCGGTTACGCGGACACGGACGGCGACGGGGTGCGCGAAATGCCCGACGGCACGAACCCGCTGAACTTCCGCCTGAACTGGCCCAGCGACAGCATAGACGCCCCGCGCACCGCGGAACTGCTCAGCGAGATGTGGGGCGAGATCGGCATCTCCCTCGAATTGCAGGCCGTGGACCCGGACGCCCTGACGGCGCAGTGCTGTCCCGCCTTCGATTTCGACATCATGATCTGGGGCTGGGGCTCCGACCCCGACCCGAACCTGCTCCTGGGCGTCATGACGACCGACCAGATCCCCACCGGCTCGAGCGAGACCGGCTACTCGAACCCGGAGTTCGATGCCCTGTTCGCCCAGCAGGCCACCGAGCTCGACAAGACGAAACGCATCGAACTGGTGTGGCGGATGCAGGAGATCGTCCACAACGACGTGGTGTACATCATCCCGTACTACGATCCGAACATCCAGGCCTATCGCACCGACCGCTTCACCGGCTGGATCACCGACCAGCCCAAAGTGGAACTTGCGGATACGACCTCGCTTGTGGTCGCCGAGCCCGTCCAGTAGGCGCGGGTGATTCTTGCAGGGCGGTGGAATCTTCCACCGCCCTGTGTCGTTTATTGCAAAGGAGCGAAAAGTGAAACGCTTTCGCTTTCTGGCAGGGAAACTTGGATGGGCCGCGTTCACCATCCTCTTCGTACTTGTCCTGAACTTCTTCTTATTCCGCGTCCTGCCCGGCGACCCGGCGCGCGCGGGCGTGCACGACCCGCGCCTCAAGAAGGATGCCATCGAGGCTCTCCGCGTGCGCTTCGGGCTGGACAAGCCGGTGATCAACTGCTTCGAGTCGTTGAATCCGCTCAAACTGGGATCGTGCGACGTCAACCCGCTGGAGACGCAGTTCTTCATCTACGTCGGCAACCTCTTCAAGGGCGAACTGGGAATCAGTTACCACACGAACCGCCCCGTTTCGGAGATTCTGGCGGAGCGGCTGTGGAATACCATCCTGCTCATCGGCGCGGGGCAGATTCTCTCGGTCATCATCGGAGTGCTGTTCGGTCTGTTCGCGGCGTGGAAGGCGCGTACTTCCATTGATTACGGCTCGCTGATCGTCAGCCTGGTGGCATGGAGCCTGCCGACCTTCTGGCTGGGAATCATCCTGCTCTTCTGGGGCTCCAGTTACGGCCTGCCCATCGGGGGAAAGGCCACGCCCGGCATGAGCAGTTATCCGTGGTTCGCACAATGGGGCGACATCGCCCGGCACATGTTCCTGCCCACCCTGACCTATACCATCGTCTACATGGGCGAGTACATGCTCATCATGCGTTCCAGCCTGCTGGACGTGCTTTCCGAGGATTACATCCTGACCGCAAAAGCCAAAGGCTTGAGCACGTTCCAGGTGCTGAAGGACCACGCCTTGAAGAACGCCATGCTCCCGCTGGTGACGGTGATTGCCATCAACCTGGGCTTCACGGTGGCCGGGGCGGTGCAGATCGAGACGGTTTTCTCATGGCCCGGACTGGGCCTCGCGATCTACGAAGCGGTCAATCGCCGCGACTTCCCGGTCCTGCAGGGCGCGTTCCTGTTGATCGCGGTGGCGGTCATCTTCGCCAACCTGATCGCGGAACTGACCTATTCCTATCTCGACCCGCGCGTGCAGACGGAGTAGCCCATGGAAGCCGCATCCACCAAAACCACCGAAGCCCAGCGCCAACTGGCGGCGCGCTTTCTCGACTTCTGGCGGGTCTTCCGCCGCAACAAGATGGGCCTGGTCGGCCTGGCGATGCTCGTGGTGATCGTGATCGTGGCGGTCTTCGCGGAGATCATCGCGCCGTACGACGCCACCGCCCCGGTGGACGTCACCATCAGCGACATCTACCAGGAGCCCAGCACGGCCCACTGGCTGGGCACCGACGACGCGGGCCAGGACGTATTTTCCAATTTTATTTTCGGCGCGCGCGTCTCGCTCATCGTCGGATTCTTCGCGGCTTTCATCTCGGTGTTCATCGGCGGCGTGATGGGCATCGTGGCGGGATTCTACGGCGGGCGCATCGAAAACTTCCTGATGCGCTTCACCGACGTGATGCTGGTCATCCCCGACCTGCCGCTGATGGTCGTCATCGTGGCGCTGACCAAGCCCTCGCTGCTCAACATCATCTTCGTCATCGGCCTGCTCGGCTGGACGACCACGGCGCGCATCGTGCGTTCGCAGACCCTGGCGGTCAAGTCGCGCAAGTTCGTCCTGCGGGCGCGCGCCATCGGCGCGGGCAACGGCCACATCGTCCGCCATCACATCCTGCCGCTGGTCATGCCCATCCTCGTGGTCAACGCGGTGCTGGTCGTTTCGCTGGCCATCCTCAACGAGAGCACGCTTTCGTTCCTCGGCCTCGGCGACCCGACCGCGCTCTCGTGGGGGCAGATGCTCAACTATGCCTTCGGCCGCGGCGCCATGTCCACGGGCGCGTGGTGGGCGCTGGTCGCGCCGGGCTTCGGCATCGTGTGGGTGGTGCTCGGCCTGACCCTGTTCGGGCACGGACTCGAGCAGGTGTTGAATCCCAGACTGGAAGCCCATCATCTGATGCGCCCGCGTCCCGTGGTCCGGCACGAGGCGGAGGGGAAGCCGCTTCTGCGCGACGCCCGCTACCGGGTCCCGGACGATGCGCCGGTGCTCATCGAGGTGGATAACCTGTCCATCTCCTACATCAGCGACGGCAAGCCCCCGGCGCGCGCCGTCGAAAACGTCTCGTTCACTCTACGCGAAGGCGAGTTGATGGGACTGGTGGGCGAGTCGGGCTGCGGCAAGACCACGCTGATGCTCGGCCTGCTGAGACTCCTGCCCGCCGCGGGGCAGATCGTGGACGGCGAGGTCTGGTTCGGCGACAAGGAACTGACCGCGCTGACCGAAGCCGAAATGGAAGACGTGCGCTGGAAGGGAATCTCGATCATCTTCCAGGGCGCGATGAACGCGCTCAATCCCGTGCGCACGGTGGGCGACCAGATCGCGGAGGCCATCGTCAAGCATAACCCGCTGATGAAGGGGGAGGCGCTGGCGGCGCGCGTGTCGGAGTTGCTCGACCTGGTGGGCATCACCGCGCAGCACAAGAATCATTTCCCGCACCAGTATTCGGGCGGGATGCGCCAGCGCGCCATGATCGCCATGGCGCTGGCCTGCAATCCGCAGGTGGTGATCGCGGACGAGCCGACCACCGCGCTGGATGTGATGATCCAGGCGCAGGTGCTCGAACTGCTTGATAGTCTGAGGAAGAGGCTCGGTCTTTCGATCATTTTCGTCACGCACGACCTGGGCGTGGTGGCCGAGATGTGCGACTCGGTGCTGGTGATGTACGGCGGCGTGACGGCCGAGTATTCGGACGTGGACACGGTGTATAACTCGGCGCAGCACCCGTACACGCAGGAACTGCTCAAGGCCTTTCCCGATCTGACGCATCCTGAAAAGCGGCTGGCATCCATCCCCGGCTATCCGCCGCGGCTGGACGACCTGCCCGCAGGCTGCCGCTTCGCGCCGCGCTGTCCCGCTGCGTTCGAACGGTGTCGCACCGAGGCGCCCGCGATCCATCAATTAGGCAAGAGGCATTATGCCAGTTGTCATCTGGTGGAGGCAGCAAAATGAGCAAGGGAATCCGCCCGTTGAGAAACTTTAACCGCGAAGACCGCAAAGAGCGCGAGGTGCTTTGGACCTCCTTTGCGTCCTTCGCGCGCTTCGCGGTAAAGGCCGAAAGGTAACCACCCTTATGACCCTTCAAGATTACTTCCTCGAAGTGCAGGGACTGAAGAAATACTTTCTGGCCGGGCGGCCGGGCTTCTTCAACCGCGCCCGGGAGCACATCCACGCCGTGGACGGGGTGGACCTGCAACTCAAGCGCGGCGAGGTGGTGGCCATGGTGGGCGAGAGCGGATGCGGCAAGTCCACACTGGCGCTCACGCTGATGGGACTCGAAGAGCCGACCGAGGGCAGGATCGTCTTCGAGTCCAGGGAGATCACGCACGCCAGCGAGCACGACCGCAAACTCTTGCGCCAGCGGATCCAGATGGTCTTTCAGGACCCGTACGAGTCGCTGAACCCGACCCAGAGCATCGAGGAGATCGTGGCCGAGCCGCTGGACGTGCACGGGCTGACGCATACCAAGGCCGAGCGCGAGGCGCGCGTGGTCAAGGCGCTGGAGGACGCGGGGCTGAAGCCCGCCTCCACCTACATGCCGCGCTTCCCGCACCAACTCTCGGGCGGACAGCGCCAGCGCGTGGTCATTGCGGGCGCGCTCGTGCTGGAGCCGCACCTGCTGATCGCGGACGAGCCGGTCTCGATGCTGGACGTGTCCATCCGCGCCGAAATCCTGAACCTGCTGGCGGACCTGCGCCAGACGCGGCAGATCTCCATCATCCTGATCACGCACGACCTGGGCACGTGCGGCTATTTCGCGGACCGCATCGCGGTGATGTATCTCGGCCGCATCGTGGAGATCGGCCCGACGAACGAGGTGCTGTCGAATCCACAGCATCCGTACACGAAGGCCCTGCTCTCGGTGGTGCCCGTGCCGAACCCGCGCCTGCGCCGCCAGCGGCTGATCCTGCAAGGCGAGACGCCCAACCCGATCCATCTGCCCAGCGGGTGCCGCTTTCACCCGCGCTGTCCCATTGCGGTGGAGCGGTGCAGGGAGGAAGACCCCGCGTATGTGACGGTGGGACAGTCCCACCTGGCCGCGTGCTGGGAGGCGGGGAAGTGAGGGCTTGATAGGGTGCTATAATGTTTATGAGCGTTTTAATCTTTGACCGCCTGACTGGCGAACCGTTATTAGGCGATTAGGCGGTTTGTATATAAGGCATTATGCGTACCGCATAAACGCGAGTTAGCCCTCTGTTCCTCAAGAAGTAATTCTATTTGGTATTTCAAAATGAAAAAAGGAGAAAACAATGGCTTTACAATTTGAATCCTCAGAAGTAATTGATCGACCAATCGAGAAAGTATTTCACTTCTACGCAGTAGAGCATGTTCGAAATCACCCCCGTTGGGATTCAGATATAGAACTCTGGCTGGATTCCGATACCCCCATTGACGTTGGGACGGTTATCCGCAGACGCAATAAACGTAGTGGAACACCTGTTGAAGGAACAATGAAAGTCGTGGAATTCGAGTCAAACCGTATGGTTGCAATGGAAATCCATGACGGTCCCGCTGTCATGTACGGAAGGACAACCTTTGAAGCGATCAACGAAAATCAAACTAAAATCACCACCATTATTGATATACCTTGGATGGATGAAAACGCAGACAAGACTTTTTTGAACAACCGATTAGCACAAGTCTCTCAGATCAGAAAGCAATTGATGGAATCTGAGTTATAACAGGTGTCGCCATGTCTGAACCAATTATCTTCATCGCCCATCAAAGAATTAAGGAAGGCAAAGTCGAAGAATACAAGAAGATTTACCAAGAAGTAGGAGCATGGATGGAGGCGAACAAGCCCCATACTGCGGCGCATATTGCCTATGTTAGCGAAGATGGCACAGAGGCGAGTGTTGTCCACATCTTCCCAGACATTGAAGCAATGGAGAAACACATGCAAAACCTGGGTGACGTTGGCGTGAAAGCGTTTACTCTCATGGAAATCGTGGGGTTTGATGTCTATGGAACGCCCAGCAAGATGGTTATGGATTCAATGCTAAAGATGATTCCAGGAGCAAAAGTGACTATGAAACCCCAACCTGCGGGCGGGTATATCCGTCTCAAATAACGTGGGCTACCGATAAACAGCAGTGTCAAGGGTAAATCACCTGCGAATTGGAAGTGGTTCTTTGTTCAGGAAAAGCGGCTTCGGGTTTTTCCTGCTCACAAGCATTGTCCACGCCCGCCCACACGCAGGTAACGCAAGCCGTTGGCTGGCTTCGTGCAAAATCTTTACAGGAAGATAGTAGTCGAAATTCAACTCACGTTATCGTTATTTCTTGTTCAACGATTTAAGGAATGGTCTCATGTTTTATCGTTACCTTTTAAGAGTTGCCAGTATATTTACAATAATGGGTTTGATTTTTGCACCTACGAGTTCACAATTCGTTGCGGCTGAATCGAATAAAGAACTACAAGAAATTGATTCCTACGTATTGGAGCAAATGAAAAATTTGGATATTCCTGGCGTTGCCATTGGCATCGTGCGTGGAGATCAAATCGTTTATACACAAGGTTACGGCGTGGCAGACGACACAGGTCGCGCCATGACACCAAATACGCCTTTCCTGATCGCATCCCTGAGCAAACCCATCACCGCGATGGGCATCATGCAGTTAGTAGAAGAAGGAAAAATTAATCTTGACGCGCCAATCCAAACCTATTTACCGTGGTTTCGAGTCGCTGATGAAGAAGTTTCATCCAAGATCACGGTTCGCCATCTCCTCCATCAAACCAGCGGATTTGATGAACGTGAGAGTTATATCCGAAATTTGAACACCGATTCATCTGATGACGCGCTGGAGAAAAGTATCCGTGCGTTGAATACCGCAGAGTTGAACTTCACTCCAGGCGAAGCGTTTGAGTACTCCAATACCAACTACGATATTCTTGGATTGCTCATACAAACCGTATCTGGGCAATCCTATGAACAATATGTTGAAGAGAAAATCTTCACCCCGCTGGATATGGATCAATCTTTTACATCTTTGGAAGACGCGCGGGCTGGGAATATGACTCGCGGGTATTATCCCTTCTTTGGAGTCACGACAGCCTACGACCATCTCATGCCATATTCACGGATAGTCAAACCCTCGGCGGGTTTATTTTCCAGTGCGGAAGATTTGACCCATTTTCTGATTGCTCATCTAAATCAAGGGCAATATCAAGGTAACTCGATTCTTTCCGAAGAAGGAATTACTACTCTTCATACACGTGGCATCCAATTCAGTGAAAATGCAGGATATGCAATGGGGTGGTCGGTCTTTTCATTTCCTGATATGTTGCCAGCAACCTCAAATAACTCTGTCCCAACAGGTTTGACACATGCAGGCGAGTGGGTGGGTTACACATCACTTCTTGTTTTTATTCCCGAACTAGAAACAGGAATTGTACTGTTGATAAACAAACACGATCCAGCCCGAATGCCTGAATATTTTTCCATTGGCTGGTCTTTGTCTATGCTGGCAGTTGGCTTGGAGCCTTTAGCGCCTCAGTCTGCGGATTTTATTGGGAAGAATATTCGCGTTCTTCTTGCAGTCATTATCGTTTTGCTTGGCATTGGCGCGGTCTGGGCGGTACGCAAACTTCGTCAATTGCCATTGAAGCCCGAAAGCGACGCTCGGCAGAAACGAAAACTTAGGATTCAGATGACCTTGCTTGCAATCGTTGATCTGGCTCTTGTAGTAGGACTGTTATTTATCAGATTACCCGAATCCAAAGACACCCTTTTCCTTGCTTTGCGCTTCAATCCTGATATTGGATTGATGTACGTCCTGTTGCTTATGTTTACTTTTGGATGGGGCACAATTCGTACCTTGCTATTCCTGCGACAGTCTTTGAAGACAAACAGATTGGATAATGTTATTAAGGATTAGATTGCTATATTTTTTAGAGAGAGACCCCAGAATGCCAGCCAACAAAGCGTGCACCTGACGCTGGGGATTCTGCGGCAATCTCAAGCAGTTTTCTACGCCTTTTCATTTTTCTGGTTGGACGGCTTCGCCGTCCCCGCCCCAGCGCAGGTAACGCAAACCGTTGAAACTGTCGAAAAAGTAGAAATATGGAGCAAAATCATTCTGTAAATAGCGATATGATTGATAATGTAGGACTTGCCCCTAACGAAAACCCAGACAAAGGTTTTTCGACAGTCTCGTTAGCCCGCTTGTCGAGTAATGCTTTCCTTTACTAAAGAGTGTCCTTGAAAATATTATGGCAGACTCATCCTCAGATAAATTTGTGACTGAAATAATTGATAACTTTATAGCACATGGAGTCAGTGTTACTCAAAATGGATTAATCCATGCTCTTGCATTATGGTTGGACAACAATATTCAAGGCGAGTCTGTACAAAAACGGAAGCAAGAAGCTGGTGGAAAATTTTACGAATTTGTAACTAACTTCGTCGGACAAAGGAGTTTTCAACGCAAAAAATGGAATGGAAGCCAAAAATTACCTTCTAGTAAAAATGAATGGAAAAAATCACTGGAATTTTCAAGTAAAATCCTGACACAGATAAATGAATTACCTTTCGAGCAGGGTCTAGAATTCATAGCAAATCTATATGCGGCATGGATACTTTCTTGCCCAGCAGTTATCATCAGAACTTCATCGGAATATAAAGGCTCAATATCCACCGAAAACGAAACAGAGTTAATAGAGCAGATGTTTCGTTATTTGGATTTCTTGTTGACTCATCGAAATTGAAATAGAGTAGATAAGCATGGTGTTTCTTTATAGATTACTATGTTAAGGCAAAATGGCGGCTACCGATAAACAGCAGTGTCAAGGGTAACAAAACTTGTACCTGACCACTCGACACGGCTTCGCCAGTCGGGACAGGCTGCTGAGGAGTCCCAGCGCAGGCTTGTGCCACGCAGGGCATAACGCAAGTTGTTGGCGGGCACGCGCAAAACTTTTTCTATGAGAGATAGTATCTCTGTGAATTACACCATTGTGCGAAAGAGCATTTTATGATTTTTGGTGTAGCAATAGCGTTCTTATTCCTCTTTGAAGGATTAAGGAGAAGTTCCCGCTTTATCTTTTTGATCTTTGAATGGAAACGGAGTCAGGGTTGGCTCACAACGCCGGGCAAAGTTGTTCACTCCAGGCTAAAAAGCACATTCGTATCTCGTGGCGGTAGAAAAAGCCATAATTTAGATGGTTCAGTACGTTTGGTCACAGCATATATTCCCGATGTCGTGTATGAATATCGTGCCAATGCAGAAGTGTTCCAATCCAGTCAAATCTTTATTGGACAACAATTTCCTTCACCTCTAAGTTTTGCAAGTGGGTTTATCGAGAAATACCCCGTTGGCAAAGAAGTTGATGTATTTTACAATCCTGAAAAACCAGCAACAGCGGTTTTGGAACGAAACAGGTTCAAAGAATTGTCTGGGCAATTAGTTGGTGGTATATTGTTTTTGTTGTTGGGTTTTGCAATTTTGATACAAGTTATACAAAGTTAGAAAAGCTCGCTCGGCGTGGGACTTCGTGAAGCATCCCCACCGAAGGTCTAGTTGATCGGGTCGGGTTACCAATCTGGCGGAGGGAAACGTGGAGGACAACAAACGTATCTGGCTGTTCGGGGGAGCAGGCTTGTTTCTATTGGCCTGCTGTGTGCTCGCTGCAATCGGGATTGCAGTGTATTTCCTTTTGCGAGGCGAGGGGAATGCTGGCTCGTCTACTTCTCCCACTGCAAATGTCACGGTCACGCCTGCCGCGACCAAAACGCCGCTTCCCACCGGCACGCCGTCCGGGCCTCCGCCTCTCACCCTGGACAACTATCAGCAGTTCGGCCAACTCGAGGAGTGGGAAGTGGACGCGGACATCACTCGCGTCACGGGCATTGCCCTTTCGCACGCGACGAACCGCGTCGCGTTGTTGACCGAGCGGTACAAGGAAAAATACAGCCTGGAGGTCCGCGGCATGGACGGGACGCCGGTCTGGAACGTCCCGCTTGATTGGAAGGCGGTCTATCCCGCGGTCGCGTTCTCGCCGGACGGCAGTTTGATCGTCACGGGCATGGACGACGGCACGGTGCAGATGTGGGACGCGGCCACGGGCGGCCTGATCGAGACGCTGGGGAAGCATCAGTACGCGGTGCGCGTGGTCGCGTTCTCCCCGGACGGGAGCCTGGTCGCCACAGGCGGGAGCGACAACCGCGTCCTGCTCTGGCGCGTCTCCACCGGCGTGCGCATCCCGACCTGCTTTTTCTGGGACCCGGTTAACAAAAGCAACTGCCGCGACCAGAACAAGACGGACGTGCGCGACATTGCCTTTTCACCCGACGGGCGGTACCTGGCGGTCTCCGCGAACGTGGTCGTCGTCCTGAATACCTCCTCGGGGCAGGAGATTGATCGCTTCTACGATCAGGCAGGCGATACAGCGGACCTGGGAGAGGTGGCCTTCTCCTCGGACGGGAAGACCTTCGCGGCCAGCGGCAACTGGTTCAACACGGAGAACCAGCGCTGGCGCAAGCGCGTCCTGGTCTGGACGTTCCCCACGCCGATCAACCAGGCGCGCAAAATCCCGCTGACCGACGCGCTGGAAGACCTGGTCTTTTCCGCCGACGGGAAACTCGTGCTCGGCTCGTACAAGGACAAGGGACAGTTGCTGATTTTCGATGTCGAGGAACGCGAGCCGGTCGGGGTCATTGACCTCGGGCCGGTCACGCTGATGGCTTATTCCCCGGACGTGAGGCTGTTCGCCATCCTTTCCACGAGGAGGACGGTCTCGATTTGGGGTGTCATTAGATAGGCGATCATCGCAGGCCAAACAAAAACGGGACAGCAGTTCAACTGCTGTCCCGTCAAAGTGGTAAAGGGAATTTCACTTGTTGCTGACCGGCGCGGTCCGCAAGCGCCGCGCCAGGAAGATGACCACGATCAACGCCACGGCCATGATGACCAGTCCCGGCGCGCCGACCTCATCTGCAAAGCCGGTGCCGGGCAGGGCGGTGGACGTGGGAATCACGGTTAACTGGGCCTGCGCGGCCTGGGTCAACGCGGCGGCGACGGTGGCAGTGGCCGGGTCCGAAGCGGCGGCGGAGGTGACCGTCGCGGTGGCGGTGGAGAAGACCGGGGTGTTGGTCGGCGGGAGGGTGGGGGTGGCGAAGGCGGTCTGCGTGGCCGCGACCGACACGGCCGTGCCGGTCAGTCCCTGTTCCACCTGGATGTTCTGGGCGGCCACGGCGGTCTGCTGTTCGGCGCGGCTATTCGCCTGAGGCTGATAGACCAGGAGCACATAGCCCGCTACGCAGGCCAGCGAAAGCAGGATCAACCCGCCCAGAATCGCGGCTATGACATAGAACGTGCGATTGCTCGATTCTTCGGGTGGAGTCTCGTCGAGGTTGGCATCATCGCCTTCATACATGGGTCACTCTCCTCAATTTTTTCGATGATAGCACATTATCCCACAACTTCCAAGTTTACCAGAGGTACGAAAGTCTGCTCGCCGCCCTCGGTGCGCACCAGGGCCGCGGGGGCGCGCAGGCCGCTGGGCAGGGTCGTCAGCCCGGGCTGGATCTGCACCAGCGTGGCGATCTCACCGGCGTGCGGCGCGGCGCGCAGGCGCACCTGCTGGCCGGGCGCGAAAGTCTCCACATCGCGCGCCGGCGGCGGGTCCGACGCGACTGGCAGGGGAATGATCACCTCCGGCCGCGCGCCGCCGTAGCGGTCGAACACTTCGGCGTTCACGGCAGTCTCGCGCTTGGCGTTTGTGCTCAGCAGTCGAAAGGCGGCCGAGTTCATCGGCTGACTGCCGATGCCGTCCAGCGCCACGATGGGGTAGCGCGCCTGCATGGCCTGCGGGATGAGCGACGGATGCATGCTCGACAGGATGAGGCCGCGCAGGTTCAACTCCGCGGCCGCGCGCAGGACTTCGGCGTCGCGGCAATGCCCGGCCAGGATGACCGAGCCGCGCTGGCTCACGTCCAATTGACCGGTCTCGATCACCGAATCGGGCTTCTCCATCAGGTTTTCCATGATGCCCATTTCGGTGCGGCCGTTGCCCCACAGACCCTGGACCAGCGCCCCGGCGGTCTGGATGACCACGCCTCGGTTCGGGACGATCTGGATGACCGTGCCCGAAATGCCGGCGCGCAACTGAAGGGTTCCCTCGCCGACTTCCAGCAGGACCTGCCCGCCGCCCACCGCCGCCACGCGTCCTTCGCGCGGCGTGCGCACCTGGCGCGGGATCAACCCGCTGCCGGTGGCGATCAGCGTGTTTTCCGTTAATTGATCGCCGACCTTGATTCGCAGGAGACGGTCCGCGGCGGCGTTCGAGATGCCGAGCGTGCGCGCCACGTCCAGCAGGACGTGTTCGCGCGCCCAGTTGGCCTCGGCCACGATGTCGGTGGCGGTGACGCGCGCGTTCAGCCGCGCTTTCACGTCGCCCGGCACCGGCAGGAGGCGTTCGCGCACGATGGTGGCAAGCGGCAGGATGTGGAGGACGGGCGCAAGCATCGGGTTCAGCCTCCCAGGGTCCACTGCCACTTCTTCATGAGTTCGCGGCGGCGGACGGGGTCCGCGGTCAGGGTCAGCGGTCGGCCGCGCGCGTCGATCACCACGCCCAGCGCCCCGCCATTGACCACGCCGTTCCAGGCGCGGCCGGGGCCGTTGCCCACGTCGGTGCGGTGCAGGGGCTGGAGGAACAATTTCGCGCTCTGGCCCAATCCCAGCGGCAGGATCTCCAGGCCGCCGAGTTTTACCTCCGCCCGCGCCTCGTTTCCATCGGCGTATTGGATGCGGGCGCGTACGATGGGCGTGCCGTAGCCCGCGCCGCTGACAGCCGACACGACCGTGCCGAGGTTCTGCAACGCGCCCGATTCCAGGACGTGCACCGGCAGAAGGTTATTCTTTTCGGCGGCCACGCCCAGCAGTGGAAGCAGGCTGTTGCGATCCAGCATGACGTGTGTGATACCCACCGGCTGGACCGCGTCCAGCAACAGGAGCAGGCTCTGGCCCGGCGTGGGCGCGTCTCCCAGCGGGCCGCCCCCGGCGAGGATGAGCCCGAAGGGAGGCATCAGGTCCGCGCGGACGGCGCGCGCCTGCGGTGGAAACTCACGCCGCGCGGTGCGCATCGCAAGGTAAAGCGACCGCCGCGCAACGGCCTGGGCAATGGCTTGGTCTTCCCGGGTGGCCGGCAGGACGGCGGGATACAGGGCCTTCTGGTAGAGATAATCGCGGACGAGGTTCTGATGAATGTCGAGCGACAGCCACTCCAGGATGTCGTCCAGTTCGGTAAGTTGCAGCAGGTTGCCGAGGTGCTCGCCCTGGCCGAATTGGGGATAGACGCCCAGCCTGAAGCGCCCGTTGACGGCCGCCGCAACCGTGACGGCCGACGCGCCCAGGTCCACGCCGAGCACGCCGCCGGACGAGCCGGTGCGTTCGAGAAAGCGGATCATGCGTCCCAGGCCGTAGGCGGTCGGCAGGACGTGTCCGCCCGACCAGGTTTCGAGTTCGTCCACGCCTTTTACCTGGCGCTTGCGAATCACGGCGAACACCTGCGCCAGTTCGCGCATGGCCGGGTCGAGGTCCTCGGTTTCGAGCGAGGGGCGGACGTTCGGGCTGAAGTGCAGGGCCGGCGTCAGTTTGCCCACCAGGTTTTGCACCTCGTCGGTCATGTTCTGGTTCCCGGCGAAGAGCACGGCCGGGCGTTTGTCGGACGGTAGGAGGTAGCAGGCCAGGCCCACCGCCTCGATGACTTTCTGCACGGCGCGCGAGGCGCCGCCGTCGGTCCCGCCGGTCAAAATGACCAGGTCCGGGCGGACGCGCAGGAGGCTGTCTATCTGCTCTTCGGGCTTGCGGTGGTCGTGCAGGCCGAAGGTTTCGACGACGCGGGCGTAGGTCGTCTCGGCCAGCCGCCGTGCGGATTGGACGGAAACGTCGGAGAGCAGGCCGGCGACGGCGGTCTTGAGAGTCGGACCTGCGGAGAGCGTGGCGGCGAACATGTCCACGCCGTTGCCGTCCGCCTGTGTGGGCATGATCAGGTTTCGCTCCGCGCCGAGGAAACTGCGCCCGGTCACGGTCTGCAGATGCTCGATGGCGGCGCGCACGCCGAGGCCGATATCCTTGAAGGGCGCCTCGGCCGTGGACGGCGCCTGTCCGACCGCGATGAAACGGTACCTGCCCTCGACCACGTCGAAGAGCACGGCGCGCGTCGCGGACGCGCCGACGTCCACGGCGAGGAGGGAATTGGTTTCTACCAGCGAAGTAGGCATACTTGTTTTTTGTTATTGCGGCCGCGCTAGAACAGGCCGAACAAATCCAGGAGCGCGTGGACGCGTTCGATCAACGCGGTCAGCGCCGCGGCATACACCCCGGCGAACAACACGCCGAAGGTGATGGCAATGAAGAGCTGGCCGACGCGGGCCGCGAGTTCGAGCAGTCCGTTGCGGCGCACGGACCCGTCGGCGGCGCGGCGCGCCCCGAAGTTGAAATAGACCAGGGTGGTGATGGTGGCGGTCAGCATGATCGCGCCGACGGCGACCTGCCCCAATGGATTAAGGCCGCGGGCGGCCGCGTCAGCCATATCGAAAGGCTGGGCGGACGCGGTCACTTGCGGCGCGAGTGTGCCGAGCACAGCGCCGCCCACCGCCGCCGCCGCGGCTACGCCGGTCAGGTATCCCATGGCCGGTGAACTCAGCCGCGCCAGTTGGGGCGAAATGCGCGTGAACAGGAGCAGGCCGAGCAGGATCGGGACGATCAGCAGGGCGCGCTCGGTCATGCTGGCGGTGGCAAGCGGGACGATCAGATTCGGCCAGATCACCTGATGCGCGATCACCGAAACCGCGTATCCCGCGGCCGCGCCCACGAAGATATAAATAGCAAGACGAAACAGTGGGTTATCGCCGATCAGATAACTCAACACCATCACCGTCAGGATGAAGCCGATAAAAGCGGGGACGAGTTGTTGCATGGTTAAGCCTCACCCCTCGCGCGGGCTTGAATCCCGACGACCAGGTTCCAGGCCGAGCCGATGAAGATCATCAGGACGACGATCAGCATCGTCAGGCCGAATGCGTCCCAGTACCGGCGGCTCGGGCCCGGACGAACGGCCGCCTGCTCCACCGAGGCGCCGCCAGCCAGCCCGGAGACCATTCCCGTCACCTGGCCGGAGAGTACGTAGGGTTGGATCATCGGACCGGCCTGCGCGCTGGTCACCATCAGCATGGGCCTGCCGTTCATCAGCGGCCCGGCCTGCTCGATCCAGACGCGCGCCGACTCGGCCTGGTCGGTCAATACGATGACCGCGGCGTAATCCGCGATGGTCTTGATATCCAGCCCGGGCGGCAGAGCCCAGACCGATGTTCCGTTGAGGGTGCGCGGCATCATGACGCGCGGGGCCTCTGCAAAGCCGAGCACACCGGCCGCGCCGCCGGGCAGGTACCCCAGGTTGACGTAATTTGTCCCCGGCAGGTAGGCGTGTTGAGACTGCGTGGCCGCCATGAAATGTTCGGCGAGCGCGGGTCCGTTCAGCGAAGTGGAGAGCAGGGTCAGGCGCGGGTGGTGGACCAGAATCAAATTGTCTATCAGCGAAGCGGCGGCGGCTTCCACTTCACCGGAGAGAGAAGGCTCGTAGTCAAAGACGATCAAAATCGGCGCGTCGTTGGATAGCCCATTGACCGCGTTGATGGCGGCGAACGTCTCGCCGGGCAGGATGGGCAGGGGAGTGACCTGACTGCCGGATAACGAAATAATTGTGACGAGTAAAAGCAGGATGATCGAGATCGTCCAGCGCAGGACTCTCTGCGAGAAGACCACCGATGAGGAGGTCAGCGGCTTGGGCTCGGTTTCGGATGCCAGTAGTTTTTCCAGCAGGGCGGCGTTCGATTGCTGGTCTTCGCTGGCCTGCAACATGTTCGAGTGAGAGGTCGGGCGTTTGGAGGGACCGACGCCTGGCACGATGGGCAGGATGCCGCTCAGACCTGCCAGCGGCCCCTGCTGTTCGGCGGGACCGGCGGGAGTGGTCGGCGCGGCCTGCGCCTCCGGCAGGACCGACTCGACCGGGCGCATGGCCTGTACCCAGGAGGGCAGGTCGCCCGGCGAAATGGGCGCGTCCGCGGCCTGCGGTTCGTGTTTCGGTTCAGCCGGGGCCACATTCGACAGCCAGTCCGGCAGTTCGGCGGCGAAGAGTTCGCCGACCTCCTCCTCGCTCACCGGCTCCATGCCGGGGAAGAACGCGGGGGAACTCGAGATGGGCGGAGGCTGGGGTGTTTCTTCGGACGGGGGCAGGGGCGAGAGAAACGCGCCTCGATCTTCCTCGGCGGGTTTACTTTCGCTCGCACTGCCCGTTGATTTCATCCAATCCGGCAGGTCGGCGGGCAGGTCGAACGCGTCCGATTTGCCCGGGGCCTCGGGCTCGGGTCCCGGCGGCGCGAAGGCCGCGTCCAGGTTGGCCATCCAATCCGGCAGTCCTTCCGCCGGTTTGGGGCCCAGGTCGAGCGAGCCGGTATCCACCAATGCGGGCGGCGTCCCACTGGCGGGTTCGCCGGATACGGGCGGCAGTTTGGAAAGCCAGTCCGGCAAGCCGCCTTCGGATGCGGCGGTTGGAGCAGGCGCAGGGGACGGCGCGGCCTCCTCCGGCAGGAATTCGGCCAGTTCGCCGGTGTTCGGGCGGAAGGAGCCGGTGTCGAACGGCGAGATCGGCCTTTCGTCCCGGGCGGGGGCGGGTGCATCCTCTTTTTCGGCCGCGCCTCCGGTGATCCATGAGGGCAGGCCGCTTTCGTCGAACGTGACCTCGCTCTGCGGACTGCTGACCAGCCCGCCCATTTCGTCTTCAGGCTGCGCTTCGGCGGGCTCTTCCTCCCAGCGGATTTCCTGCCGGCGCGGATAGGTCTCCATCCGTTCGGAGGCCCTGGGCGGACCGCCCTGCATTCCGGCCAGCCAGTCGGGGACTTCGTCAATGTCCTCCCCGCGCGTCTGGGCCTCCAGCCCGGCCAGCAGGTCGGGAGGCGCCTCGCGGTTGGCGGCGGCGTGTTCGGCCTCCGCGGCCTGGCGGGCGGCCTCTTCCTCGGCGGCCTTGCGGGATTTCTCGCGGGCCTCGCGCAGCCACTGGGGCAGGATCGGTTCCAACTCCGCTGTGACCTTCCTGGTCGGCACCTGGCCGGGGCGGATGGTCTCGTCCTCGTCGTCCATCGCGGCGAGGGGCAGTTGGCAGAACTGGCACTTGAGCAGTTCGGGCGGGTTGAGTTTGCCGCAGTTGCGGCACTGGATCTCGGCCATCATTTACCCCCGTACGGACGGTCCATGCCGAGAAGGACGCGCAGACCGGTGACGAGCGCGCCGAGCGCGACCCCCAGCAGGATGCCGCGCGCCCCGCCCGAGGCCGGTACGTTGATTATGGAACGCGCCAGGTCGGCGAGGCCGGACAGGCCGCCGGAGGGAATCGGCGTCAAGAGGAACAGGACCAATAACAGGGTGAGCAGGAAGACGACCGTCATCAAATCCACGCGGCGGCGGAAGAGGCGGATGCTGGCATACACGAGCGTAACGGCCAGCAGGGCCATGAGCGAAGCCTCCACAGGGATGATGACCGCCTCCACCAGCGACTGCATCAAGGAATGGGTTGGACCAAGCAGGAGACCCATTGCCAGTGTGACGAACATTGTCAGGAGCAGCACCGCGCTGTAGAAATTACCTCTCTCGCGGCGGCGGATTTTCTGCCAGTGAACGGAGATCAAATTGAAAACGCCGACCAGCGCGGCGATCCCTGCCAGCAGGATGGCCCATTGCACCAGTTCCAGCCGCAGGACGGACAGGACGGGAATCGGCAGGAAGTAGCCGAGCAAAACGATCAAACCGATGGCGATGGCGATCGCGGCAGCAAATGGACGGTTCACAGCAAGCCTGCCAGTTTCATGGCCGCGCCGGCCAGCAAAGCCAGGACGACCAGCCAGCGCAGGATGTCCTGCACTTGCAGGCTGGCCGCGTGGGACGTCTCGGCGCCGGCGTACGCCGCGGCCGCGTACAGTTCCTCGCCGATCAATGGGTCCTGGACCGAGGCGAACAGAATGGATTGCGTGGCGGGTTCGTCGGCGGCGGCGAGGATGAACGCGTTTTCGCGTTCCGCGGACTCGGTCAATAGAGCCGCCTCGGGTCCGAAATGACCGATCAACACGCTGGCCGAGACGTTCTCGTCGCGCACGACCGGTATGGCCCCGGCCGCGTAGGAGAACGCGGTCAGGCCGGACAACCGGCCGGTCTCCGCCCGAAAGAGTTCCACCGCGCCCGCGGCCTTGTAGGCCGATTCGAGCGTGTCTTGCGACAGATAAGCCAGAACCGCGTCGCCGCTGGTGACCACCGGCGGACGGTCACTGCCGGAGGCCTGTTCCGCGAGGCGGCGCAGGAGCGCCAGCCCGGCCAGCGCCGAAGCCCCGCGCGCCGACTGCAGTCCGCCGCGGCCGAGGGAGACGTGCAGGCGCGTGCCGTCCTCCACCGCGAGTCCCGCGGCGCGGCGCAAACGCGTGAAGGCCGCGATCTCGCGGAAGACCGGCGGCGATTTGCGCCGGATGAAGGTCATTGCCAGCAGGAGGAACACTGCCAGCAGGACGACGCCGAAGCCGGTCAGCGCGCTCATGCATCCCTCCCTTCGCGCAGGAAGGCGGTGAAGGCGCGCGTTTCGTTTTCATTCTCCAGCAGGCGCGCGAGCGATGCGCTTCGTTCCATTCCCAGGAAGGGCGCGCCAAAATAAAGCGCCTGCGCCCCCAGCACGGTCAAAGGCGACCCTGCCTCGAGCAGCCAGGCGGCGAATGTATCCAATCCAAGTCGGCGGAGTTGCTCGGCCCATTCAGACCATTGCGGTCGCGGGGATTGCATGAACAAAGTATAGCATAATTCTTTAAGGAGAACTTGCCCCGCGACTGCGACGTAGGTGGGATTAATTACATTCTCATTGCGGAGGGCCCATGTTCGATCCGGCGAGGATGTAAAAACGCTTTCGATTCTCCCCATAGTATAATGAGAAGGATTTTACTCTCGGAGGCGACATGACCGAACGAAGGATCCGTGTTCTGGTGGCCAAGCCCGGCCTGGACGGGCACGACCGCGGCGCGAAGGTGGTGGCACGCGCCCTGCGCGACGCGGGCATGGAAGTGATCTACACCGGCCTGCGCCAGACGCCGGAGATGATTGCCGAGGCCGCCCTGCAGGAGGATGTGGACGTGGTGGGTTTGTCTGTCCTTTCGGGCGCGCACATGGCGCTGGTGCCGCGCGTCGTGGAACTGCTCAAGGCCAATGGGCAGGAAAAAGTACGCGTGTTTGTCGGCGGCATTATCCCGGATGAGGATGTACCCCATTTACAGAAAATGGGCGTCTCTGGCATTTACGGACCGGGCGCATCCACCGAAGACATCATCCGCGAGGTCCGCCAGGCGGTGATGGAGAAATGAATTCGACGAACGCGGACGAAGATCGCACAGCCCGCGTTCGATTTTGCCCGGGTTTTCCGACAAATGTCTCTTGCTGAACAAGTCCTTTCCGGTGACCGCCTCGCGCTGGCGCGCCTGTTGACCCAGGTGGAAAACGACACGCCCGATGGCCGCGCCGCGCTGGCCGGGCTGTTCCCTCACACCGGCCGGGCGCACCTGGTGGGCGTGACCGGCGCGCCGGGCACCGGAAAGTCCTCCCTGGTCAATCAACTGGTGCTTCATTATCGTAAACAGCACCAGAAGCGCGTGGCGGTGGTGGCGGTGGATCCGTCCAGCCCGTTCACGGGCGGGGCGGTGCTGGGCGACCGCGTGCGCATGCGCGACCTGAGCGGCGACGCGGGCGTGTTCATCCGTTCGATGGCCTCGCGCGGGTCGCTGGGCGGGCTGGCGCAGACCACCGCGGGCGTCGTGCAGGTATTCGACGCGGCGGGTTTCGATTTGATCCTGATAGAAACTGTCGGCGCGGGACAGGGCGAGGTGGACATTGCCCGCCTGGCGCATACGACGGTCGTCGTCGAAGCACCCGGTCTCGGCGACGACATCCAGGCCATCAAGGCGGGCATCCTCGAAATTGCCGATGTGCTGGTCATCAACAAGGCCGACCGGCCCGGCGTGGAGAACACTGAAAAGGCGCTCAAGTCCATGCTGGAACTGGCGCATCCGACCCGCCGCGTGTTCAGCCATCACGGCCGCACCATGACGGTGGAGGTTCCCGCCGGGAAAACGGACGCGCCGTTCTGGCTCCCGCCCATCCAGCGGACGGTTGCCACCGACGGCGCCGGCGTCCCTGAATTGGAGCAGGCCATCACGCGGCACGCCGAGCATTTACGCCTCAGCGGGGACTGGGCCGCTCGTGAGCGCGCCCGCCTCGAGTCCGAGCTGGAGGCGCTGTTGCGCGAGACGTTGATGGTGCGCTTCCGCGAATCCGTTCCCGACGGGCGTTTTCAGTCCGTCCTCGAGCAGGTATTCGCGCGCAGTCTGTCGCCCTGGGAGGCGGTGAAACTGTTGACGAACGGGAGGGTCAAATGAGCATCATTTATGGCGAGCGCATTCGCCTGCGCGCGGTGGAGCGCGACGACGTGAAGAAGTTCCACGAGTGGGTCAACGACCCCGAAGTGACGGCGGGACTCTCGCTGTACCTGCCGATGTCCATGGTGGATGAGGAGACGTGGTTCGAGACCATGGTCACGCGCCCGCCTCAACAGAAGGCCATGGCAATCGAGGTGAAAGAGGGAGATGGCTGGAGGTTGATCGGGAACTGCGCGTTTTTCGACATTGACACAGTCGCACATTCGGCCGAGTTTGGAATCATGATCGGCGAAAAAGCCTTTTGGAACAAGGGATATGGCACCGAGGCGGTGATTCTGCTGTTGCGCCACGGCTTCGAGACCCTGAACCTGAACCGCGTTTCCCTGCGCGTCTACGCCGACAATCCGCGCGCCCGCCGTTCGTACGAGAAGGCGGGCTTTGTGTTGGAGGGGACGATGCGCCAGGCGGTCTACAAACGCGGCCGTTTCGGCGATATTCACATGATGAGTGTCCTGCGTTCGGAATGGGACGCGCGCCGGGAGTCTGCATGAATCGTCATTTGCGTCACGATGAAATGAGGGTATATGGGGAGATCAAATTGTTCGCGGGCACGGCCTCGCCCGAACTTTCGCAGAAGATCGCCGATTATCTCAGCGTGACGCCGTGCGGCCGCGACGTGATCGAATTCCCCAACGAGAATTTATTCGTCAAACTGCACGGAAGTGTGCGCGGCCAGGACGTGTACGTGATTCAGACCACCTCTTCGCCCGTTCACAATAACCTGATGGAACTGCTCATCACCATCCAGACCCTGCGGCTGGATTCCGCGGCGCGCATTACGGCGGTGGTGCCCTATCTGTGTTACGGACGTTCGGACAAGAAAGACCAGCCGCGCGTGCCGATCACCGCCCGTCTCGTGGCGGATATGCTGGAGGTGGCCGGGGCGGATCGTTACATGACCCTCGACCCGCACGCCGGACAGATCCAGGGCTTCTTCTCCATCCCCGGCGACGTGCTGACCGCCTCGCACATGTTGACCGATTACATCAACACCAACCTTCGCGCCGACATGAAGGACCCTGTGGTGGTGGCCGTGGACCTGGGCTTCGCGAAAAAAGGCCGCAACTATGCCGCCGACCTGGATATCCCGATTGCGTTCATCGAGAAGCGCCGCTCCGGGAACGACGCCAAAGCCGAAGCGCTGACCCTGATCGGCGATGTGAAGGACCGCGATGTGATCATCGTGGACGACGAAGTGGACACGGGCGGGTCCATTGCCCAGGCGGTGAATCTGGTCAAGGACAAGGGCGCGCGGGACGTGTACCTGGTCTTTGTTCATGCGGTCCTGTCGGACGATGGCGCGTATCGTCTGGCGACCCTGCCCATTAAACAGATCATTACCACCGATACCGTGCCGATTCCAGCGGATAAGATGGAAAAATTGAAAGATAAAATCACCATCCTTTCGGTATCCGATCTGCTGGGTGAAGTCATCCGCCGCGCCCACGAGGGACGCAGCGTAGGCGAGATGTTCAACGAATAGCGAACATGCCAGAGTTGCCCGAAGTCGAAACCATTGCCCACAGTCTGCGTCCCCACTTGGTGGGGAAGACCATCCTCGACGCGGACGTCCGCTGGGCGCGCACGATCGCGATGCCCTCGGCGAGGAAGTTCAAAGAGCGGGTTCGCGGGCAGGGGATCGAATCCGTCGGCCGCCGGGCGAAGTTCCTGCACTTTACACTTTCGCAAGATAGCCTGTTTGTCCACTTGCGGATGAGCGGCGATTTGTTTATAAAGGGGGCAGCCGCTGTACCTGAAAAACACGACCGCCTGATACTCACGCTTTCGGGCGGCAAAAAACTCGTCTTCAACGATGCCCGCAAGTTTGGCCGCGTCTGGCTGACCGATCAGCCTGCGCTCGTCATCGGCGACCTCGGCCCGGAGCCCCTCGACGCCGCTTTCACGGCGGACACGTTTTACGAGATGTTGCGCCGCCATCACCGCCGGTTGAAGCCGCTTCTATTGGATCAAACTTTTCTGGCGGGACTGGGCAACATCTACACGGACGAGGCCCTGCACATGGCGAGACTGCATCCCCTCGCCGCGTCCGACGCGGTGAAACGGGAGCAGGCGCGGGTCCTGCACGAGGCGATTCGGTCCGTACTGAACGAGGGCATCCGCCGCAACGGCGCCAGCATTGACTGGGTGTATCGAGGCGGCGAGTTCCAGAATCATTTCCGTGTCTACGGGCGCGAGGGACAGCCTTGTCCCGTCTGTGGAACGAAGATCAAACGGCTGGTGGTCGGCCAGCGCGGGACACACGTCTGTCCCCGGTGCCAACCGTTGAGGAGGTCTGTATGACTCTAAATGTGAATTGGGGTTATCTTGCCTACATCGGCGCCGCCCTGATCGGCTTGCTGATCGGCTGGGCGATCGGCTTTTTCGATTCCAATGCGCGCACGGCCAAGAAGATCCGCGACGCCGAAGAGACTGCCAAGGACGCCCAGACGAAACTGGACGAAGTCCAGAAAGCCGCCGAAGCGCAGATCGCCAACGCCGCGGCCGCCGCCGCGCCGGGCATCACCCTGTTGCGCGTATGGATGGACAATTCCGAATTCGTCCGCCTCGACCTTGACGGGAGCACGGTGGACCATTCCAACCTCGACGAGCGCCAGCGCAAGCGGCTGATCAACCTGATGGTCACGATGCGGCCGTGGGTGGAGGGACGCGGCGAGGAGGTCTCCGCTCCGCCGCCCGCGTCGGCTCCGGCCCAGCCTGCCGCGCCTGCGCCCGTGATTCCTCCGGTCGCGTTCGTGCAGGAACCGCGCGTCAAGCCACAGCCGGTCACATTGCAGGCCATCTTCGCGCCCAAGCCTGCGCCGCAGGAGGAGCCCAGCGGGCCGCGGACGATGGTCGAGCAGATCGACGCCATCCTGCAGGAGAGGCTGGCAAAAAGCCCGTTGGCCGGGCGCAGGATCAAGATTCTCGAATCCGCGGAAAAGGGTGTTATCGTGCAGGTGGACGGCAAGGAATACCTGGGCGTGGGCGAAGTGCCCGATGCCGAGGTGCAGGCCATCCTGCGCGCCGCGACCGCCGAGTGGGAGAAAAAGTTTACCCCCGGCTTGTAGTCTTAAGAAGCGAACGGCGCAAAAGTTTTGCGCCGTTCACGTTTAAACGAGTGAAACCGTTTCCGTCTCCCGCCGCGCCGTGAGCACCGGGCAGTGCGCCGCCTCGGCCACCTCGGCCGTCACATTGGGCGAGTACAACTGCCGCAGGGGATTGGCGCTGTACGGCGACCCCATGCAGACCAGGTCGTAATTCCCCTCCTGCAATTCCCTCAGGATCTCCTCGACCACATGCCCGTTTCGCACGCGGACCGAGGCCTGCAACCCGGCCCGACGCGCGATCTCCAGCCCCTGGCGCAGACCACGCCCGGCGGGCGTGTCGGTCGCCTCCAGATTCTGCCAGTGTTCGCGTACTTCGCGCGCTGCGGGATAATCCAGGTTTATTGGCGGGACCACGGTCAAGAGCACGAGTTCCGCGCCGGCCAGCGCGGCCATCTGCACGGCCAGGTTCTCGGCGGTCACCTCGTAGCCCAATCCGCCCAGACAGATGACGGCTTTCTTCAACGGCAGGCGCGCCTGCGGCACGTACAGGATCGGTCCGCTCACCTCGGCCATGATGTGACGGAACGAGCGTCCATGCAGGAGCCGTTGCAGGGGCGGACGCCCGAGCGGGGCGACGATGGTCAGCGCGTCCCGTCCGCGCACGAAGCGGGGGATGACCTCCTCGGCGTGTCCCTTGAGGACCTCGAGACGGTACTCCGCATTGTTCTTGTGGAAGACCTGGATCGCGCCGGTGAAGACTCCTTCCAGGGGATGCCTCTCTTCGTCAATCTGCGCGGGCGAGGGTTCCTCGTCTATGCCGACGAGCGTGGCCGGGGTCCGCGTGGACGCGCCGAGCCACGCGCCGTATTCGACGGCGGGCCAGGTGGTCTCGCGTCCGTTGGTAAAGATCAACAGGTCGGGTTTCATGTTCAGGTCCTACCTTCTACCGAAACAGGATGACGCCCAGGATTCCCGCGCCGAGCAATACCAGCGGCGATGGCGCCTCGAACAGCAGGGCGATGAATGCGAGCAGGCCAATGAACAGGGCGCGGCGGGTGATCTTTCTGGAACGCGAGGCGCGCGAGAGATCCCAGGCCACCGTGACCATCAGCGCGGCCACTGCGGGACTCATTCCGCCCACGAACGCGGCCAGCCAGCCTTCGTGCTGAAATTGTCCCAGCACGGCGGCCAGGACCAGCATCATGACCGTGGGCGGGAGGATGGCGCCCAGCAGGGCGGTCAACACACCGGGGATTCCGCCTGCGGCGTAGCCGACGAACATGGCCAGTTTGAGCGCCTCACTGCCGGGCAGTACGTTGGAGAATCCAACCGCCTCCACGAAGCGTTCCTCGCTCATGATCTTGCCCACCGCTTCCTTGTAGAGCAGGCCAATCGAGGCAGGCCCCGAGGGCGAAAGTAGATTCACTTTCAGGAACATCCACAATAGTTTGAACCAGATGGAAAGACGGGATGTCTTCATCGAAAGAGAAATATCCCCAGCAGTCCCGCGGCTACCACGATGATGCGGGCCGGCGCGTTCAGGAATAGCGCGATCAGGCTGACGACGCCGATGGCCCAGCCCTCCCAGCCGGTCTCGCCGCCCTTTTCGAAAATCTTCCAGGCCGTGAACAGGATTAAGACGGAAATCGCGGGTGTCAATCCCTCCACGAAACTGCCCACCCAGGCCTCGCGGCGGATGCGGTGCAGGATCGCGACCACGCCCAGTATGAGCGCGGTGGGCGGAAGGATGGAACCGAGCAGTGCAACCAGCCCTCCGGGAATCCCACCGGCCGCGTAACCGACGTACATCGCCAGTTGAAGCGCGTCCGAGCCGGGCAGTACGGACGAGAAGCCGACCGCCTGCACAAATTCGCCGTCGGTGACGAACCTGCCGACGGCTTCGTCGTACAACAATCCCACCGAGGCGGGACCGGAGGTGCTGAGCAGGTTGACCTTGAGGAAGGTCCAGAAGAGTTCAAAGTAGAGGTTCATGATCGGAGACGATTCACCGCGAAGGAAGCCCGCGAAGTTGTTTCCCCTTCGCGCGCTTTGCACCTTCGCGGTAAAGGCCTAGAGTGATTTCACCAGATAATACTCTCCGCGCGCGAAGCCTCGCTCCAGATAATATGCGCGCGTCCCCACTGCCGAGATGACCGCAATCCTGCCGAAACCGCGTGATTTTGCAATCGCCTCGGCCTCGACGAGAAGCCTGCTCCCCAGGCCGACGTGCTGCGCTGCGCCCTCGCGTTCGCCGCCAACGGGGAGCGACTGTCCGTAAACGTGCACCTCGCGGATCAACGCCGCGCCCTCGAGGTCCGTGAGACCGGTCGCGGGCGAATCTGCATCAGGCAACGAGAGGCGGACGAAGCCCGCCAGTTTATCCTCCGGCGTGACGAACGAAACGAAATGCTCCTCGGCGTGGTCGGCGGTGTAGGTCAGGTCGTTGAGCCGCAGGGTGGATGGATTGATTGGCTTGCCGCGCACCTCGCGGCAGCGCACGCATTGACAGCGCGCGCCGCGCCGCTTCATCTCTTCGTGGACGTCCAGTCGCAGCGATGTACGCTTGTTGCCCTCGACTACATTTGTGGAGGGGATATCGCGAATCACGCGGTTGACGCGGCAATAGCGCGGGATGGTCGGTTTGATGTCCGCGAGCAGGGTAATCAATTGTTCGGTGGTGTACGGCGTGAACTCGCCGCGCCGCCAGTATTCGTACAACTCCGCGTTGGCGAGTAGTTGATTCGGGTAGATTTTGATTTCGTCCGGGCAAAAGCCGTTCCACAATTGTGCGAAGTCGGCGCGGTCGGATTCGGGCGTTGCACCAAGCAGGTTGGGCATCCAGTGCAGGACGATCTTGAATCCCGCCGCGCGCAGGAGCGCGGTGGCTCTGCGCGTACATTCGACATCGTGGCCGCGCTTGTTGATCTCGAGGATGTGATCGTCGAAACTCTGCGCGCCCATCTGCACCTTGGTCACGCCGAGGTGACGAAGCCAGCGCAATTCATCGGGTGTGATCTCGTCGGGCCGCGTCTCGATGACGAGGCCGACATTGCGATGAGGAGCGGATTCGTTGAGGGAGTGGGCTTGACCTAACCCCCCGTCCCCCCCTTCCCTATAGGGAAGGGGGGCTGGGGGGTTGGGTGTATTCAATGCCTCGAAACATCTCTGCACGAACCATTCCTGATAATCCCTTTTATACGAACTCCACGTCCCGCCGAGGATGAGCAGTTCGATCTTGTCGGTGGGATGTCCCACCGCCTCCAACTGCTCCAGCCGCGAGCGGACCTGCGCGTACGGGTCGAAGTCGTGTTCGAGGCCGCGCATCGCGCCGGGCTCGTCGGGCAGGTAACTCTTGGGCATGCGCACGTCGGTGGGGCAGAAGATGCACTTGCCCGGGCAGGGATATGGCTTGGTCAGCACGGTGATGGTGGTCACGCCCGAGAGCGTCCGCACGGGTTTCATGCGGATGCGCTCCAGCAGAGACGTGTCCGCGGCCAGTTCGCCCGCCGCGACCATTTCATTGTAGGCCGCCACGAGGAAAGACTTACCCAGCACGCCGCCCTCAGCCGGCGCGTGAGCGCGCAGGCTGGCGTGCAGATCGCGCCCGCGGCGGACTTCGTCCACCACAAGCCGCGCCAGCGCCAGTTTGGCGGGTGTCAGTTCTTTGAGAGCAGTCCAGGTTTGCTTTGTGGCCACGTCTAACTCTCAATCAAGGACTCCGACGGTGGGAGTCGTCGAGCCCCACGCCGAAGTCTGGAGACCTCGGACTCCGTGTGAAATTCAGATTCACTCTTTCGTATGCGTCTCGGCATAATCTTTCTGGCGGAACATGTCGGTGTGCAGGCCGCACTCGGTTTTGCCGCGCCCGGCCCAGCGTCCCGCGCGCTCCGCATCCTCCGCGCCGACCGGGAGCGTGCAGGGCGCGCATCCGATACTCCGATAGCCTTTTTCCAGCAGCGGGTGGACGGGCAGGTCATGCTCTTTGATGTATCGTTCCACGTCGGCCCGCGTCCAATTCAACAATGGATTGATCTTCACGACGTCCTCGTCCTGCAATTCCAGAATCTGTGCGCGGGCGCGTGTGGGAGTCTGGTCGCGGCGGATGCCGCTGATCCAGGCCTTCAACCCGCTGACCGCCTTCTGCATCGGGTGGACCTTGTGCAGGAAACAGCACAAGTCGGGATCGTCGAGCGGCAGACTGCGCACATGCTGGCGGACATACACATCCCAGCGAGAGTCACGGTAGAGATCCACCACGTTCAGGTTCCACATCGCCTGCAACTGCTCGCGGAAAATGAGCGACTCCCAGAAATGATAGCCCGTATCGAGGAAGAGCACGCGCAGGCCGGGGATGATCTGCGAGGCCATGTGCAGGAGCGGCAGGCTTTGCGTTTGAAACGAGGAACTGAGTGCAAGGTCGGGGCGGAACCGCTCGGCAGACCAGCGCAGGATGTCCTGTGGCGACTTCGTCTCGAACTCCTGCGACAGGCGGACGATCTCTTCACCGCTAAACATGGCGAGGATTATAACCCGATATAATCGGGGCATGAAAGCGACGGCCGCGGCGCGCCTGCTGGTGCTCAACCGCGAGTTCTACGAACGGTTCGGCGCGGACTTTTCGTCCACCCGCCGCCGACTCCAGCCTGGCGTGACGCGTATCCTGGGGACCCTGCGCGGCGGCGAATCCATCCTCGACCTGGGATGCGGCAACGGCGAACTGGCGCGGACCCTGTCCCGGCGCGGCCACCGCGGCCCGTATCTCGGCCTGGACTTCAGCCTGTCGCTCTTAAGCGAAGCCGATTTTTCGTCCGGCGCGTTCCCCGTACATTTCCTGCAAGCCGACCTGGCTTCCAAAGAGTGGAGTGAAGGGGTCAGGGGACAGAGGTTTTCCCTGATTACCTGCTTTGCCACCCTGCATCACATCCCCGGCCAAAGAGCAAGATTGAACATCTGCAAAACAGTCCGTGACTTGCTCACGGGTGATGGCCGCTTCGTCCTCTCCAACTGGCAATTCCTGAATAGTCCGCGCCTGCGCGCCCGCGTCCAGCCCTGGGAGCGGATTGGACTTGCGGCAGAGGATGTCGACGCGGGCGATTATCTGCTCGACTGGCGCCGCGGCGGGGAAGGCCTGCGGTATGTGCATCAGTTCAACGAGGAGGAGTTGATGCAACTTGCAGCCGAAAGCGGATTTGAGGTGGTCGAATCGTTTTATTCTGACGGGGAGGGAGGCAGGCTGGGGTTGTATCAGGTGTGGAGAATCGTCAATAGGACGCGGACACTCAAAGATCGACTGCAGGCAAGCGCGGAAAACGCGGATTAATTCTGCGTGCATCCGCGTCCGAAATGAATTGCTGGAGAAAACTATGTTGATTGCCATCACCCGCGAAGTCAGCCGCTCGATTGTCAACTGCGAATTGACCCATCTGGCGCGCACGCCCATTGACGTGGAGCGCGCCCGCGCACAACACGCGCAGTACGTGGATGCCCTGCACAGCCTGGGCGTGGAAGTGCTTTGCCTTCCCGAGGAACCCGACTTGCCCGATTCGGTCTTCGTCGAGGATACAGCCATCGTGCTGGACGAGGCCGCAGTGCTGACCAACCCCGGCGCGGACTCGCGCAAGCCCGAAGTGGAATCCATCGCCGCGGCGCTCGCACCCTATCGGCAGTTGATTCGCGTCCAGCCGCCTGCCACGCTGGACGGCGGCGATGTGCTGGTGCTTGGAAAGCAAGTCTACGTCGGTCAGACCCTGCGCTCGAACGCGGCCGCGGTGGAGCAGTTACAGTCCCTGCTGTGGCCGTTCGGCTGCCGCGTGTTCGGCATCCCTGTGACGGATTGCCTGCATCTGAAATCCGCGGTGACGCAGGTGGGCGAGAAGACTCTGTTAATCAATCCTGCCTGGGTGGGGAAGTCCCATTTCGCGGGATTCGACTTTATCGAAGTGGATCCGTCCGAGCCGTACGCGGCCAACGCGTTGTTGATTGGCAACGCAGTAATCTATCCATCCGAATATCCAAAGACGCGGAAACGCCTCGAAGCGGCGGGCGTTCAAATCGTGCCTGTGGATGCAGGTGAACTCGCCAAAGCCGAGGGCGGGGTGACGTGTTGTAGTTTGATTTTCAGGAAATGAAAAAAGACCAGGCTCCTTTGCGAAACCTGGTCTCCGGTTATTACACCTTCACGTTATTCACATCCATCACGTATTGCCACCAGTTGTTGTGGATTCCATTCTGCCGTCCCGCTACGTGCGGGAGGTGTTTGATCCACCACTGATGATGAGCGCGGATCTCGCCCTTGCCCCACTCGGCCGAGGTCACGTTGCGGACGTCGCCTTTGAAATTGGGGAAGTTCAACAACCAGTCGTAACATTCGCTCTTGACCATGGTCGGATTGTTCCAGTCGTAATCCCGCACGCTGTTGGGCGCGAAGTGGATGTTGCCGCAGGCGGCCTTGCCCGGCGCGGACTGTTCGTAACGGATGAAGCGTTGCCACAGATTCGCGTCGCCCTGTAATTTTTCGAATGTCTTTTCGAGAATCGACTCGGCGCGGTGTCCGAACGATTCGAGCATCTCGCCGATGTATCGTTCGTACGAGAATCCCATCAACACGAATCGGCGCGGGCAGGAGGCTGTATCCCTCAACGGCGGCGCGTTGCACCAGAACGCGCCCGCGCCGCCCATGGTCGATTCGTAGAAGCCCGCGTGCGGGAAGGCAAAGACCCACACTTCGTCAATCTCGTTGTTCGAGACGCGCGATAGAACGTTGAAGCGCGTCAGGATGGCCTGATAGTCCACTTCCTGTGGCATGTGCGGGGAAGCCGCGCCGCGCAGCACATCCATATACGACTGCGGCGTGTAACGGAAGCCGTCCACTTTGGCGGGGAACTCATCCACGTCATAGCGCTGGACGATCTCGTAACGCGCCATGCCGTGACTGTTCTGCAGGATGTCGTCCATGAAGCCTGCGATCAGGTCGTCGGTGCGGTACCAGCCCAGTTTCTGCGAGAGTTTCTGGCCGTCCTCCATGCTCGGATCGTAGACGACGAGCAGGACGCGCGAAGCGACAGGCTGGGCAGGCTCGTTCGGGTCATTCACCGGGACCGGGGTGGGCGAAGGCGCGGGCGTTTGCGGCTTCTTCTTCCCAAACAGGGACAGCAAAAAGTCAATGATTGCCGTGAGAAAGTTGCCAGAGGTGTTGGACATGGTTCCTCCGCGAATTACGGCGCGGCCGTCGAAAAATAGACCTGGTCGCCGAGCGCCACATACAGCACGTGATTCGGGCTTTCGGTCATCGCGCCCAGCATGCCGGGCGGGAGCGGCGAGGCCGGCCGCAGGATGCCCTGCAATTCCAGCCCTTGCGAGCCGATGCTGTAGACTCCCTGCCTGTCCGCGTCCAGCAGGAAAATGGATGAAATGGGCGGCGCGGTGAGGGCCAGTTGCGTGAAATGCGCCTGCGCAAACACATCCTCCTGCGCGGTGGATGGGAACGGATTGACCAGTTGAACGGGCGAGTCGCAGCGCGTCGGCTTCGCTTCGAGACTGCTGTATGTGCACCGCGTCAGGCTTCCGTCCGAGTGGAGCAGGTACATCTCGCTGCCGCTGACGGCGATGTCAATCGCGTTCTGGATCTCCGGCACCTGCGTCCCAAAATAGAACAGCGGTGAGTCCACGAAGGTGCCGCTCTTGCCGGGGAAGATCCACACCGCGCGCGCCGGCGCGTCCAGAATGTAAAGATTCCCGTTGTCGAAAGCCATGGCGGTGACGCGGCCCCAGTTGGTGTTGGGCGGCGGCAGTGCAAAGGCCTGCGCCACCTGCGCCGACTTGCAATACAGCAGGTTGCCGGCCGCGTCCACGCCCATCACGGCGGCGTCGATCAGGTTTTGCTTGGGGAGCACGACCAGGTCCACCATCGGCCCGACCGAGTTGTTGCCGTACGTCCCGGGCGCGCAGGAGAAGGCCGTATCCAGGTTCAATCCGCCGGGCGCGAGCGGCGCGTGCAGGATGTTGCCGGTGACCGCGTCCAGCATGAACAGGTCGGTTTCGCTGGCCGACATGCGGCTGATCTGCACGCCCACGCCGTTGCTGAAGGCGGGCGCGAAGTCCAGGCGGCGCACGCCTTCGAGGACGTCCAGGTTGTTCTGCGCTTCGACGCGCAGGGCCTCGGACTCGGGAGTCTCGCCGAACGATTCGGCCTGTCCCACCAGCGTCAGCACGTTCTTCCACAGGTCGCGCTGGCGCATAGGGTTGGTCTCATTGATGGCCTGGGCCTGCATTGCCACCGCCTGCGCCATGTACGTATCGTACTGGGTGTTGCGCCCGAAGCGGAAATACATCACGACCGCGATGGTGACCACCAGCAGCGGCACTGCGACCGCGATGAATCCCATCATCCAGGACGGGAGGGAAAACGGCTGGCCGGGCCTCGACCCGGGCAGGAGGCGCGGCAGGAAATTTTGCAGAGACGCGGACAGACGCCCGCCCGCGCGACGCCAGGCTTGCATCCCGTTGACCGCGAGGCGCGCCGCCTGACGCGTCCCCGGCGAGGGGCCGCGCCGCGCGGGCGTCTCGGCAAAGTCAATTTCGCCGATGACCGGCGCCTCGTCCGCGATCTCGGCGGGCGGGGGCGGTTCGGGCTCCGGCGGGGTCGGCTGCAAACGCGGAATGGACGGCGGGAAGGTGCGTGCCGCCGGCGTTGCGCGAGGCGCGGGCGAATCGTCGAGAGGCGGAGGCGTCTCCTCGACAGGCTCGGGTGGGATGGCATACGCCGAGGGCTGGTCCGCGGGAGGATGTCCCACCACGTGCGCGGGCCTGCCCGGTTCCTTGATGTCCAGCAGGCCTCGGAAATCTTGATCGGAATCCGCCGGGGCGGGCTGTGCGGCCGGTGCGGTTCCCCCTTCCGTCCCCGCCACTGAGGGGGAGACGAGAGGGGTGGGTGTGGCGGGGGGCGGCGCGCCCAGGTCCACCGCGGCGGGACGCAGAATCGTCATGTCGCCGGGGCCGCCCTGAGTCTGAACCAGCACCGCGTTCAGGTCGCCTTCGGCGAGGGCCATTAATCGTTTACGCGTGGATTCGAGCGCGGGCAGGCCGCGATCCGAAAAGACAATGCCCTCCCAACCGATGGGGAGTTTCCCGCACAAGAGCAGGCGCTGGCCGGGCTTGAGAGGCAGTTGCGAGTAATAGGGACTGATGGCCTGGTTGAGGCCGAGGCCTTTCCCCGAAAGGGATTCATCGTGGATGTGACGCGTCTCGTCCTGTCCCTGCCAGAAGACGTGCGTTGTTCCGCTTTGCAGGAGATACAGCGAGTCGCCGCGCAACGCGCCCAGGATGAGCCAGCCAATGGCGTACTGGCCGCGGCCGGTGGAGGCCAGGTTGCGGTCGAGCAGGGCGCGGTTGAGATGTTCGGCCGCGGCGCGCAGCGCGGAGGTCACCGCGCCGGGGGTGTTGTAGAACTGGCTGACAGCCAGCCCGGTCAATTGAGTGTATTCGGCGGTGGAGAACGGCGCATTGCCGCTCAACAAAAGATAGACGATGAGATTATCCTGCTCGCGGCCGCGCGCCGTCTTGCGCGGCGGCGTGACGGCCATCAAGCCGGGCGCGGCGGGCCGGTCCTGTACGTTCAGGCGATAGAGGCAGAGCAGGTTCAGGTTGAGCGTCACAGTGTAAGAACCCTGAGCAGGTCACTATCATTATAACTGGTAAAATTCCCCCGCATCTCCCTTTGAAACCCGATGGATTACACCCTTCACACTTCTTTCGAATCGCTCGCGTCTCTCGCCAAAGAATGGGACGCCTTGCTCCGCGAAAGCGTCACCGACGCCCCGTTTTTGCATTTCGAGTATCTGCGCAGTTGGTGGGAAACGCGCGGCGGCGGGGAATGGCCGCAGGCTGAATTGTGCGTCGTCACCGCCTCCGAGGACGGGCAACTGACCGGCGTTGCGCCGCTTTTTTTTGCGTCCAACCGTGAGGGCGAACCCGCGCTTCTTCTGCTCGGCTCGATCGAGATTTCGGATTATCTCGACCTGATCGCGCGGCCCGCGGACCTGCCGCGCTTCGTGAACGGACTCCTCGACTTTCTCGCCTCACGCGGGAATTTGAGTTGGCGCGCCCTCGATTTATATAACCTCCCCGACGCGTCCGCGACGCTCGCGGCCCTCGAGGCGGGTGCGTCCGCTCGCGGCTGGACGTATTCGCAGGAGGTCTACCAGCCCACGCCGTACATCCCCCTGCCTGCGGATTTCGAATCCTATCTGGCAGGTATCGACAAGAAACAACGTCACGAGATCCGCCGCAAACTGCGCCGCGCGGCCGAATCCGAGAAGCCCGTGCGCTGGCATCTGGTGGAGGACGAGTCCGCGCTCGACGCGGCCATGGACGATTTTTTTCGGTTGATGTTGCAGGACCCCGCCAAGTCCGCTTTTCTGACGGAGCCGATGCGCCGTCAAATGCTGGCGACGGCGCGCCTGGCCCTGCGCGGCGGGTGGCTGTGGCTGGCCTTCCTCGAAGTGGACGGGCGGAAGGCGGCCGGGTCCTTTTGCTTCGATTACAACAACCGCCTGTGGGGCTACAACTCCGGCGTGGACCGCGCCTTCAACGAGTTCTCGCCCGGCTGGGTCCTGCTGGCCTACAGCCTGCAATGGGCCGTCGAGCATGGCCGGTCCGAGTTCGATTTCATGCGCGGGAACGAGGAATACAAGTACCGCTTCGGAGCGCGGGATCGGTTTGTGATGAGAGCGAAAGTCGCCCGCCGGGCTTAAAATTTGACTTTAAGGGGTCATTTGTGTTATTTTAGGGGAAATTCTCCCAAGGATTGCCGATGCAACGAGAACGAGTCTCTGAAAACGTCTTCTGGTTCCAGAGCGACGTGTACGCCCAGGTGACGGCGGGCGTGATCGCCGGGCCGCAGTGGGCGGTGGTGATCGATACCCTGGCCCTGCCCGATGAAACCCTCGGGATGCGCGATTTCGTCGAACGCGAACTGGGCGTGCCTGTGCGGTATATTATCAATACTCATTACCACGCCGACCACACATGGGGGAACTGTTTCTTCCCCGGTGCGACCATCATCGCGCACGCGCGTTGCCGCGACCTGCTGGCCGAGCGCGGCGTCCCGTCGCTGGAAAACGCGCGCCGCCAGAACAATACCCTGCGCCAGGTGAAGATCGTCCTGCCGCAGATGACCTTTTCCTCCGGCGAGTTGACCCTGCGCGTGGGCAAGAAGAACCTGACGATCATGCCCGCCCTCGGTCACAGCGAAGACGGGATCGCGGTGCTGGTCGAGGAGGACCGCGTCCTGTTTGCGGGGGACGCCTTCATGCCCCTGCCTTATTTGGTGGATGGCAACCTGGACGACATTGCGGCGTCCATCAAGAAAATCGGACGCATGGGTTTGGAGAACATCATCCAGGGTCACGGCGACATCATCCTGCGCGGCGAGATCGACGCGGCCGTAAAAGAGAACTTGAATTATCTCGCGGCGATCAAGAGGGTGGTCAAAGCGGCGGCGCGCCGACGGTCGCCGGAGGATGTCCTGGAGGCGGCGGATATCGAATCGTGCGGCAAGAGCCGCGTCCACCTTGGCGGTCTGGCGGAGCAACTTCACCGGCGCAATCTGTCTGCCCTGCTCGAGCAGATGACGGACGGGGGGAAGAAATAGGTCTTAAACGGGAGCAGGCCGAGGGTCGGGAAGGAAGCGAATCAAAACGAGACGGATGGAAGGTCCGTCTCGTTTCTTGTCCGCTCCCGGATGCGCTTATGCCGCGTCTCCGGCTTTCTCGCGGCGGGACTTGATCCACGCGTGCAGGCTGTATTTGATGAGCCGTTCGTCCCCGCTGAACAGTTTTTGGATGTTGGGCCGCAAAGCCCAGACCAGAAGCATGAAAGCAAAGAGACCATACAGGACATCCATCCACGGCATGAGGCCCATCCAGGCGCGGATGCCGAAGACGATAATGGCAAAGACTGCCACGCTCATCGTGGCGATGGACGCGTAGCCGACGGTAAAGTAGACCAGCGCGCCGAGCGGGAAGATGATGGCAAGCGAAGGCGCCCATAGACCGAACGCGCCGCCCACCGAAGGCGCGCCGCCCGCGCCGCCGCGCAGACGCAGACGCCCGTTTTCGTCCCGCTCGGTGAGGAAGATCGAATAGTTGTGACCGAGGATGGCCGCGACCGGCGCGAGCACATGAACGAAGTGATTGCCGGGGCTGGCGGCCTGCGCCGCCCACACGGAGACGGCGCCTTTGAGAATGTCGAGGATGGCGGTGAGCAAACCTGCTCCGAAGCCTGCCGCGCGCATGGCGTTCGTTCCGCCGGTGCGGCCACTTTCGATCTCGCGAATGTCCTTACCCGTCTTGAGTTTGACGACCAACAGGCCAAATGGGATCGAGCCGAAAATGTAAGCGAGTACGATGATCCCAATGTCAGTCAGAATTTGCATTCCAGGTCTCCACGTAAATATTGATAGAGTTGATAAAGTTAACACGAGAACGGGCGGAGGGTTGCTCGAGGCCGGCATGCGCGCTAGCGCAGGAAAATGGCGGCAACGGTTGCAAGCAGGAGCCCGGCCAACGGCTCGATCATGGCCCGCCGGAGCGGCACACTTTCTCCCAGGTGGACCGCCAGCGAGGTCAGCGCGTACAACGCGCCGAGAAGGATCAGGCCAAACTGCAGGGGAGAGACTGGCCAGTAGTGCAATCCCGCGGCGAGTTGGGTCGAGACAAGGCCGATGACCGCGGCCCAGCCGAATTCCCAGCGGCCGCCCATCCGCAGGTGCAGGGTGCGCAGGCCGATCAATCCCGCGACGATGAATATCGCCGGTACGAGCAGGATCATGCGGACGCCTGCAAAGCGCAATGCAGTGACCAGGATGAGGTGAATGGCAAAGGAGACCGCGGTTAGACCGGCGGTGGCGGCGGCGTAAGCGGGTGCGGAGGGATCCACCGCAACGTATTCGGCGAAGAAGACGGCAATGAGGATGACGCCTCCGACGGTGAACGCCGCCCACCAGACCGGCCCGGCGGGGAGCACGGCCAGCGGCACCGCGAGGATGAAGGTCGTCAATGTGGGAAGAAGCCAGTGCTCGGCGGTGCTTTTATCGCCGAGTGCAGGATGGGCGCGTAGCAACCAGTCCATGCCGGTGGCGGTCAACCCGGCCGCCAGGAGGGCGAGACCGGTCGTCAGGTTGAGCGGAATCTCGATGAGGAATTCGCCCAGGTTCATGCGCAGGTCGTATTGCGGCGAGGGGACGAGTCGCGTCAACGCAAAGGCAAGCAGGACTGCGGCGGTGATCACGCCGACTCGATTCGGATCGGGCAGGCTCGACGGGCTTTTCACGCTGGGGATTGTACTTGCCTGTGGCAGGGATGCCAAGAGCGGAGAGGGCGGCGAATGTCTGTTCTACCGATATGGTAAAATCAGTCGGCCATGGAAACACCCCGCAATCCAACGGAACTGCCTCCTCCTCCCGGAGTGATCCTCTCGCTTAAAGCCGGGTTCGATGCCATCGCCAGCCACCTTGCGCCCATCCTGCTCCCGCTGGGACTGGATGCGTTGTTGTGGCTGGGTCCGCGCCTGAGCCTGCAACAGATTTTTCTTGCGGCTTTTCAGGATATGCTGCGCGTGACCGGCGGCACCGGTTTTTCGGCGGAGGAGTTACTTGCCACGCAGGAATTTACAACATTCCTGCAGCGATACAATCTGCTCAGCCTGTTGCGCACCTTCCCAATCGGGATCACCAGCCTGATGACCGGTGAATTGCCGGTCGATTCGCCGCTGGGACTGAGGCAGGTGGTCGAGGTTGTTTCGGTCGAACAGGTGCTCGTGTTGGTATTCGGGTTGACCCTGCTCGGATGGCTGGGCGGGGGCGTGTACTTTCGCTGGGTGGCCGCGGCGGCCGGTTATTCGGCGACCGGCCGCGGGTCCGCGGCGACCGTGTTCCAGTCATTGATGTTTTCGTTGCTGTGTGTTGCGGCGTTGTTCCTGCTGGGGATTCCGCTGGCCGGGGTGCTGTCCATTTTGTACCTGATCGGTCCGTCGCTGGCGCAGATGGCTTTGCTGGCGCTGGTGTTTCTGGGATTGTGGCTGGCGGCGCCGCTGTTCTTTTTGCCGCACGGAATCTTCGTGCGCGGCCAGAACGTTTTGGGTTCCGTGCTCGCCAGTTTGAAGATGGCGCGCTTCACCCTGCCGACCAGCAGTCTGTTTGTGGCGGCGGTATTCCTGATCAGCCAGGGATTGAATTTCCTGTGGGCCATTCCTCCCGATTCGTCATGGATGACGGCGGTGGGACTGGCCGGGCACGCCTTCATTACGACCGCTTTGCTGGCGGCGAGTTTTATTTATTATCGCGATATGAATGTCTGGTTGCAGACGGTCCTCGAACGATTGAATGCCGGGACCGCTCCGCGCCAGGCGTGACTTTTGGAGGTCTTTGTGGCGAAATCCAACGGTGCAAAATACGAAGCGGAAAATATCCAGGTGCTGGAGGGGCTGGAGGCCGTGCGCCGCCGCCCGGGCATGTACGTGGGCGGCACGGACATCAAGGCCATGCATCATCTCGTGTACGAGGTGGTGGACAACGCCATTGACGAGGCGCTGGCCGGGGCCTGCACGCGCATCGAGATCCGCATCCGCCCGGACAACAGCGTGCAGGTCGTGGATAACGGGCGCGGCATCCCGGTCGGCATTCACCCGCAGATGAAGAAGTCCGCGCTGGAGGTGGTGATGACCACCCTGCACGCCGGCGGCAAGTTCGGCGGCGGCGGATACAAGGTGTCGGGCGGTTTGCACGGCGTGGGCGTGAGCGCGGTCAATGCGCTTTCGGAGTGGTGCGAGGTGGAGGTCAAGCGCGATGGCCAGGTGCATTTCCAGCGCTACGAACGCGGCTACCCAAAGGACGCGGTCAAGGTCGTCGGCAAGGTCAAAGGCGATGTGACCGGCACATCCGTCACGTTCAAGTACGACCCGAAGATCTTCAAGGACGAGGTCACTTACAAATTCGATACGCTCGTCCAGCGATTCCGCGAGATGTCCTTCGTCACGCGCGGCGTCACAATCTATTTCGTGGACGAACGCTCGAACCGCGAGATGACCTTCTATTTCGAGGGCGGCATTACCTCATTCGTCCGCTACCTGAATCGCAACCGCGAGACCCTGCATTCCGTGGTCTACGTCGAAAAGCAAATGGAAGGCATCGGCATCGAGGCCGCCATCCAGTACACCGACGCGTACATCGAATCGGTCTATTCGTTCGCCAACACGATCAACACCGTGGACGGCGGCACGCACATGACCGGTCTGCGCGCCGCGCTGACGCGCGTGATCAACGACTACGCCCGCAAGAACGGCCTGCTCAAGGATGCCGACCCCAACTTCACCGGCGACGACACGCGCGAGGGCCTGACCGCCATCGTCTCGGTCAAACACCCGGACCCGCAATTCGAGTCGCAGACCAAAGTGAAGTTGATGAACCCCGAGGTGCAGACCTACGTCACGCAGATCGTGGGCGAGGCCTTCAGCACCTTCCTCGAGGAGAATCCGCAGGCGGCCAAGGCCATCGTGCAGAAATGTCTCACCTCCTCGCGGGCGCGCGACGCGGCCCGCAAGGCGCGCGACCTGGTCATCCGCAAGTCCGCGCTGGAGAGTCTCACCCTGCCCGGCAAGCTGGCCGACTGCTCCGAGCGCGACTCGGCCAAGACCGAGTTGTACATCGTGGAAGGCGACTCGGCCGGCGGCTCGGCCAAGCAGGGCCGCGACCGGCACTTCCAGGCCATCCTGCCCCTGCGCGGCAAGATCATGAACACCGAGCGCGCCCGCCTCGACAAGATCCTTTCGAGCAACGAGATCAAGGCGCTCATCTCCGCCCTCGGCACCGGCATCGGCGATTCATTCGACCTCGAGGGCCTGCGCTACGGACGCGTCATCATCATGACCGACGCCGACGTGGACGGCAGTCACATCCGCACCCTGCTGTTGACCTTCTTCTTCCGCTACATGCCCGACCTGATCGAAGACGGCCACCTCTACATCGCCCAGCCGCCGCTCTATCGCGTGGCGCACAAGAACCAGGTCAAATACGTGTACAGCGATTCCGAAAAGGATAAGGCCCTCAAGGAACTGGGCGGCGAAAAAGCGGCCATCCAGCGTTACAAGGGACTGGGAGAAATGAATCCCGAACAGTTGTGGGAGACGACCATGAACCCGGAGAACCGCACCCTCCTGCTCGTCACGGTGGATGACGCGGCCGAAGCGGACCGGACCTTCGACATGCTCATGGGCGACGCGGTCGATCCCCGCCGGCGGTTCATCCAGACCCACGCCAGGGCCGTCCGCAATCTGGACATATAGCCTGCCTCTCAGGAACCAGGTTTCTCCGAGACCTGGTTCCTGCTTTAAGGCTTTGTTATGAAAGTACTATCTTCAGCCCGGCCAAAAAAGTGTACAATTCCCTCCGAATATGATCCAGCCTCAGCGTTTTAACGCGACGTTTGGAAGGGCATTGCAGGTCATCGTCCTGGTCTATCAGGCCGCGGCGATCTTCGTGTTTGCCGCCGGGCTGTTCCTGGCCGATCAATGGCTTTCGCGACCCTTCCTCGGCAGGCTCTTCGAGCATACGCTGGTCTTCAATGGGGGAACGCCCAGCGGTTCTAGGGAAGGCTGGGATTTGTACAACCAGGGCGTAACGCTGGGCGACCAATTGCTGGCTGTCAACGGCGTGGAGGTGAATAGCGCCGCCGAAGTGGGCGAGGTCCTCGAACGGTTTTCTCCGGGCGAGACCATTCCGGTCAACGTCCGGGCGGCCAACGGCGACGTCGAGACGTTCGACGTCACACTGCACGCGTTCCCCTCCTCCGACCGCATATCCTATCTGCTCATCCCCGGCATCATCTGCGCGCTGTTCCTGGCCATCAGCGTATGGATCTTCGGTCTGCGCCGCTCCGAGTCGGCCGGGCGGGCCTTTACCGTTTTCGCGTCCTCGCTTGCCATTGCCACAGGCGCGTTATTCGACCTGTACACCACCCACCGCCTCACCCATCTCTGGACCTTCGGCCTGGCCATGACAGGCGGCGCATTCATTGACATGGCGCTGACCTTTCCGCAGGAATTCCGCCCGGTCGTCAACCGTCCCTACCTGCGCTGGGTCGGCTACTTGGTCGCGCTCCTGCTCTCCCTCTACGCGTTTACAACGCTCTTCAATTTTTCATGGCCGACCGCGTATTTCCTGGCTTGGAGAATCATCTACATTTATGTCGGCCTGGCGGCGCTGGTCTATTTTGGCTTCAATATCTATCACGCGCTGGCCTCGCCCTCGCCGGTGGTGAAATCGCAATCGCGCACCATCCTGCTGGGCGCGGTGGTGGGACTCACACCGACCATCGTGTGGATGCTCACCACGCCCTATCACCTGTTCGAGTTTTCGACCTGGCTGTTACTGCCGGTCGTCCTCTTCCCGGCCGCCATCGGATATACCATCCTGCGCTTCCGCCTCCTGCGGACCGACGCCTGGGTGCGCCAGGGATTGGCCTATGCCCTGCTGACGGTCCTGGTCGTGAGCGCTTATGCCCTGCTGGTCATGGGCGCGGGCCTGATCTTCCGCACGACCATGCCCACCGACAATCCTTTCATCATCGGCCTGATGGTCTTCCTCGTGGCGGTCCTGCTCGACCCGTTGCGGACGCGCCTGCAGGAGATCGTCGACAAGACCTTTTTCCGCGGCCAGCGCGTCTACAGCCAGCAGTTACAGCAATTCAGTCACAACCTCACGTCCGCGCTGGACCTGCCCGCCATTACGAAGGTCATCCACGGACACGTCAAAGCCACGCTTGCGCCCGAGCGCGTGCACATTTACATCTTCGACGACCTCAACGATCAATATGTCGCGGTGCCTGGGGAAGACGGCCGTCCCACCAGCGATATCCGCTTCGTGGCCGCCAGCCCGCTGGCGGAGTATTTCAGGCGCGAACACCTGCCCCTGTACCTGGACGGAACCTCCCTGCCGACCGGTTTCGAGGCCGAGGAGTCACGCCTGGCGCTCCTGGCGGCGCGCTTGTTCATCGGCCTGCCCAGCGGCGAGCGAGTCCTCGGCTGGATGGCGCTCGGTCCGCGCCGTTCGGGCCAGCCGTACACGCCCCAGGATTTGACCTTTCTCGAGAATCTCAGCGACCAGGCCTCGGTCGCGATCGAACGGGTGCAGACGGTGGTCAACCTGGAGCGGCGCGTGGCGGAGATGAACGCGCTGACGCGCGTCTCGCAGGGCGTCAACATCACGCTGACCTTCGACGATGTGCTTGAACTGATCTATGCCCAGACCGGGCAGATCCTGCCCACGTCCGATTTTCATATTACTTTACATAACAAGCCCGCGGATTATTTTTATTATGGGTTCTGCGTCGAGAACAAGGACCGCCGCCAGGATCTGGAAAACGATCCGCTCCCGCCCACCGAGGGGCTGATCCCCGACGTGATCCGCAAGGGCCGCCCGCTCCTCACGCAGGATTATCGGCGCGAATGCCAGGCGCGCAACGTTCTGCCGGGTCACAACGGCGTGTATGCCTGGATGGGCGTGCCGCTCAACGCCGGCGCGGAGACCATCGGCGCGCTGAGCGTGGGGACGCGCGACCCGAACGTTGCCTACACGCGAGGCCAGATGGAGTTGATGCAGGCCATCGCCGACCAGACCGCGGGCGCCATCGTGAAGGCGCGCCTGCTTCAGGAAACCCAGCGGCGCGCCATCCAGCTTTCCACGTTGAACGAGATCGCGCGGCAGTTGACCTCCACGCTGGAGACGGAGCCGCTGCTCCAGAACATCCTCGAAAACGCGGTCGGCATCTTGAACTGCGAGGCGGGCAGTCTCTTTCTCGTGGATGAGAACACCGATGAGTTGATCTTCAAAGTGACGGTCGGACAGGTGGCAAGCGACCTGCTCGGCCAGCGCCTGCCGCCCGGCACGGGGATCGTCGGGCGGGCGGTGCAGATGCGCGCCCCGGTCATCGAGAACGACGCCCAGCGTTCCTCCAACCACTTCGACGCGACGGACCAGCAGACCGGCTTTGTCAGCAAGACCCTGCTGGCCGTGCCCCTGCAGGCCAAGGATCGCGTGATCGGCGTCATCGAGGTCATCAACCGCCGCGACGGCCTGCCCTTCGGCGGCGACGACCAGAACCTGTTGACCGCCTTCGCCGGTCAGGCCGCGGTCGCCATCGAAAACTCGCGCCTGTACACACTGACCGACCAGGAACTGGCCGCCCGCGTGGAGGAACTCTCGGTCATGCAGCGCATCGACCGCGAACTCAACGCCAGCCTCGAAATGGACCGCGCCCTGCGCATCACGCTGGAGTGGGCCATGCGCCAGTCTGGCATGGAAGCCGGGCTGATCGGCATGCTCGAGAAGGGGAGCGGCGACCTGCGTATCATGGCCCAGCAGGGTTACGGCGATTACCTGGCCGGATATGCCGAGGCGCCCATGCCGCTCGACCTGCCGGTGCTGCGCGCCGCGGTCGAAAGCGGACAGCCCCAACGGGTCGCGCTGGACCCGGCCATGGGCGGCAGTCTCCTGCCCGAGGCGCACGAACAGATCGTGATCCCGATTCGACGCGAGGCGCAGGTCATCGGGCTGATCATGCTGGAGGGCGTCTCCAGCACGGAAAAGGACCTGGCGTTCCTCAACCGTCTGAGCGATCACGCGGCCATTGCCATTTCCAACGCGCAACTGTATAACGAAGTGCAGGCCGCCAACAATGCCAAGAGCGAATTCGTCTCGTTCGTGGCGCATGAACTCAAGAACCCGATGACTTCGATCAAAGGCTATACCGAACTGCTCGCCAAGGGGGCGGTCGGACAGGTCAACGAGATGCAGTCGAACTTTCTGAGTACGATCCGCTCGAACGTGGAGCGCATGTCCACGCTCGTCTCGGACCTGAACGATAATTCCAAGATCGAGGCGGGCCGGTTGCGCCTGGAATTCAAGCCCGTCCAGGTTCCCGAGGTCGTGGAAGAAGTCGTCCGTTCCACCAGCCGCCAGATCGAGGAGAAGAAACAGGTGATCGAGGTGACCCTGCCGGGCAAACTGCCGCCGGTCTGGGCCGACCCGACCCGCATAGGACAGGTGCTTACCAACCTGGTCAGCAACGCGCACAAGTACACGCCGGAATCCGGCAGGATTTTCGTCGGCGCCGAGTCCACGAAAAACCGGTGGGATCCCGAGGGCGCGGCGCGCGTGGTGCATTTGTGGGTGCGCGACACGGGCATTGGCATCAGCCCCGAAGACCAGCAGAAGATCTTCCAGAAGTTCTTCCGCTCCGAGGATCAAAAGGCCCGCGAGGTGCCCGGCACCGGGCTGGGATTGAACATCACCAAAAGCCTGGTCGAGATGCAGGGCGGGCGCATCTGGTTCGAGAGCGAGTTCCGCAAGGGAACCACGTTCCACCTGACCATCCCGGTGGCCGAAGGATAACCCATGACATTCGTTGCCGCAGTTGGACAGGCGCAGGCCCTCGACGGCCGCGAAGCGGGATTGCAGGCCACGCACCAGGCCCTCAACCGGCTGGGCGCGGCCGCGCCGAACCTGGGGATTGTGATTGCCTCGAATCAGTACCCTGCCCGCGAGGTGGCCGCCGGGGTCACCAGCCTGACCGGCGACATGCCGGTGCTGGGCTTCAGCGCCCCGGCCGGGCTGACGAACGCCGGTCAGCATCCCCACTCCGTTGTCGTTGCCTTGCTCAGCGGCGACCTGCGCGCCGAAGTCCACTGGCTGCCGGGCTATGCCCAGAGCGCCCGCGAAACGGCGGCTCGTCTCATCCAATTGACGCCTCCCGAACGACCGGCCCAGAACCTGCTCTTCTTCGCCGACGGTTTCAACGGCGACGCCGAGCAGTTGTGCAGTGCGTTTCCCGCCGACGGCGTGCCACTGGCCGGAGGCTTATCCAGCGGCGACCTGCACACCGGTAACACGTATCAGTTCGCCGGGACCCAGGCCGGTACCGGCGGCCTGGCCGCGGCCCTCCTGCGCGGAGGCGTGAAGATCGGCGTCGGCTACAGCCACGGCTGGGATCCGGTCGGCAGTCAGTTCCGCGTGACGCGTTCGCGCGGTTTCTGGCTGCGAACGCTGGACGGCCGTCCGGCCTCCGAAACATACGCGGACCTCTTCGGCCATCCGGCCCGCGACTGGGCCTTCCCTCCGCTCAACTACCTGGCGCGGCTCTACCCCCTCGGCGTGGACCAGGGCGAATCGCTTCTCGTCCGTTCGCCCTTGCGCGTCGAGGCCGACGGCAGTTTCCGCATGAATGCGCCCATCCGCGACGGCGTGGACGCGTACCTGCTGGTCGGGAGCCGCACTGCCTGCCAGAAAGCCGCCCAGCAGGCCGCCCAGCAGGCCATCCTGCAACTGGGCGATTCCAGGCCCGCCTTTGCGCTCGTACTTGTGGATGTTGCCTGGCAGATGCTCCTGCGCGCCACGCCCGGCGCCGAGATCACCGCCATACAGGATATCCTCGGCGCCGAGGTGCCTCTCGCCGGAGGATATACCTTGGGCCAGATCGTGCCCGGCAAGCCACCGGCTCCGCCTCAATTTCTTAATCAGCACGTCGTTGTGATTGCATTTGGCGAGCCTCAATAACCATGACGGGCATCCCCCGTGCGTGTCACTTGCCCTTCGGCATGTAAAGTGATACACTTTCCCCGGATATGACCGCATCTGTCCTCGTTGTCACGCCTCATACAAGTTTCGGCGAGATGATTCGCGCCAGTCTCGAGGAGACGAACAACTACCGCGTCTCGGTCGCGGCGGACGAGCCTTCGGCCATTCTTCAACTCAAGGCGGAAGCTTGCTCGCTGGCGTTCCTGGATATGGACCTGGGCGCCGAGGCGGTGGCCGTGATCGGCCGCGCCCTGCGCATGGCCGCGCGGGACCTGCAACTGGTCATCGTTTCCGACGAGGACATCCCCCCCGCGCTGGATTCCATCCGCCCGTGGACCCTGCTCCGCAAACCCTTCTATCTGCCCGAATTGATGAAGATGCTTGGCGAAACGAAATCGCCTCCTGTCGCGGTCCAACCCGTCCCCGGGAAACAAGCACCGGCCAAAGTTGCCGCGAACCTTCCGCCCGCGCCCGTGGCCCCGGGCGGCGGACAGATCGCCTGGCTGCAGGATGTGAACAAGGCCGCCCAGCGTCTTACCCGCCTCACTCTTGAGTCCTCGGCGCAGGCCGCGCTCATCACCCGCACCGGAAAATTGTGGGCATACGCCGGTCAACTGGCGCAGAACGCCGCACAGGAGATCGTCCAGCTGGTCACCACCAATTGGGACGATCAAAGCGGCGGCGACCTGCTGCGCTTTGCCCGCCTCGAATCCACCAAGGCGGAGCACATGCTCTACGCCACCCTGCTGGACGAGGTCACCGTGCTGGCCCTGGTCTTCGACGCCGAGACTCCCTTCAGCACCATCCGCTCGCAGGCCAACTCGCTGGCCCGTTCGATGGAAGTGGAAAAGACCGGCCCGGTTGAAACGGCCAGGCCGGTGAAAGCCGAACCGCCCAGAGTCAAGCCGTTCGAACCGTCTTCGATTGCAGAGTTCGAAGGGGAGAATCTTGAATTCCCTGCGATCTCAGAGATCCTCTCCGATATCCCCGCGCCCAATCCGACCCCGGCAGAATCCGTCCCGGCGGCCGGCATGCGCATGAAAGCCATCGAGCGGGATCGCCCGGTCAAACAGAAAATGGTGGATGTGTCCGCCGCGGAGACGCGGCCGTCCACGCCGCTTTCGGACCTGCACCCGGTCAGCCGCGAGTCCTCACCCGCCATCCGCCTGGACGACCTGGTCGTGGCGCAGCAGGCCCCCAGTCTCGAACAGACCGTCGAACACGTGGCCGAGGAGTTGGAGGTCACCGCGCCTTCCAAATCCCGACCGGTCACGCCGGTCCGCCCGCCCGCGCCCGGCGAGTTGGACGAGACCCGCCCGCACTCGATCACCGAGGTGGCGGGGCGCGTCATCGTCGAACCCGTCTCGCCCGCGCTCTACAACCTGACCTATGCCTGCCTGCTCGTGCCGCGTTTCAGTTCCCACTATCTCACCGGTGACCTGGCCGACCGGCTGGGCGAGTGGCTTCCCCACATCTGCATCGCCTTTGGCTGGCGGCTGGAATTCATGGCGGTCCGCCCGGAATACATCCAGTGGGTGGTGAACGTCCCGCCCAACACTTCGCCCGGCTACCTGATGCGTATCATGCGTCAGCAGACTTCCGAAAAGATTTTCACCGATTTCCCGCGCCTCAAGAAGGAGAATCCCTCCGGCGATTTCTGGGCGCCCGGTTACCTCATCATGGGCGGCACCCAGCCTCACCCGCCGCAACTGGTGAAGGATTACATCAAGCAGACCCGCCAGCGACAGGGCGTTTCCCGCCCGCGCAAATGAGCGCGGACCGATCCACCTGTGCGCGGCGCAGGGCGCGAGGAAGGCATCCCAGCGCTCTGCGTTTTTTGTTTTCTGCTAGGACTCCAACGTCTCCAGACGTTGGCCGAAGTCAGGAGACTTCGGACTCCGATCTGATTTCTGAAAACTGATCACTGGATTTTCCCATGCCTCCTACACTTTATCTAATTGACGGTCATGCCCTCGCTTATCGCATGTACTTCGCCCTCACCGCGGGAGGCGGCAGCAGTCAGCGCTGGCAGACATCCAAAGGCGAGCCGACGGCTGGCACGTATGGCTTCGCGCGCGAACTCGTCCGCATCCTCGAGCAGGAAAAGCCCGAATACCTGGCCGTCGCGTTCGATACCGGCAAAACCTTCCGCGACGAACTCTATCCCGAATACAAAGCCACGCGCGAAAAGATGCCCGACGACCTGCGCGTGCAGATCGAGCGCATTCGGCAGATGGTGGATGCGTTCAACATCCCGCGTTTAGAAATGGAAGGCTACGAGGCCGATGATGTGCTCGGCACGGTGGCAAAACTCGCGGCGGAACAGGGGCTGGGAGTCACGATCGTCACCGGCGACCGCGACCTCCTGCAACTGGTGAACGAGCGCACCGCGGTCTACGTGGCGGGCGACGACAAGACCTACGTCACGCCGAAGGATGTGCAGGCCAGCAAGTTCGGCGTCCGCCCGGAGCAGGTGGTGGATTATAAGGCCCTCGTCGGCGACGCGTCTGACAACATCCCCGGCGTGCCGGGCGTGGGCGAGAAGACCGCGCTCAACCTGCTCGAAAAATTCGGCACGCTCGACGGAATCTATGCCCACCTCGACAAGGTGGAAAACCGCTGGCGCACCAAACTGGAACAGGGGCGCGACTCGGCCTATCTCAGCCGCGACCTGGCGACGATCCGCACCGACCTGTCGCTCAAACTGGACCTCGAGCGGGCGCGCACCCACGACTTCGACGCGGCGGCTGTGACGGCTTTCTTCAACGAATTGGAATTCAAATCGCTTGTCAAGAAGATCGAAGCGCTGGGCGGCGCGTCGGAAGCCGCGCCCGCCCAAAGTCCCGCGCGCGGCGCAGGGCAGTTGTCGCTGTTCGAGTCGCCCGCGGCGTTTGTCGCCAGTCCGAAGATCGAGTCATCCATCGAGGTCCACATCGTGGACACGCGCGAGAAACTGGCCGCGCTGGTCAAGGAACTGAACAAAGCGAAGGTGATTTCGTTCGACACCGAGACCACCTCGACCGAGGAGACGCAGGCGGAGATCGTCGGCATCGCGCTGGCGGTCAAAGACGGCGAGGGGATTTACATTCCGATTGGTCATCGGATTGGGACGAACCTGCCGCTCGAAAAGGTGATCGAGGCTTTGCGCGTGCCGATGACCAACCCGAAGATCGGCAAGGCGGCGCATCATGCCAAGTATGATTTCATCGTACTGGCGCGGCATGGACTGCGCGTGGAGCCGCTGACCTACGACACGATGCTGGCCGAGTTCATCGTTGACCCGTCGTCGCGCAACATGGGATTGAAGAATCTTGCGTTTGCGCGCCTGGGCGTGGAGATGACCCACATCGAAGATTTGATCGGCAAGGGCAAGAAGCAGATCAGCATGGCCGATGTCCCGGTGGACGCGGCTGCGCCGTACGCGGCCGCGGACGCGGAGTCCACGTTGCGGCTCCTGCCCATCATGCAGGCGGAAGTGAAGCGCGTGCAGGGCGAAAAACTGCTCGATGAAATTGACCTGCCGCTCACACCCGTGCTGGCCGACATGGAGATGACCGGTGTCCTGCTCGACCTGCCCTTCTTCAAAAAGATGTCGGGCGAGTTGACGGCGCGCCTTGCGGAGATCGAAAAGGACGTATACACTGCCGTTGGGAAAACCTTTAATATCAACTCGACGCAACAACTTTCGGATATACTGTTCAACAAACTCGGTTTGAAAGCGGATGCTTCGTGGAAGACCGCCAGCGGGCATTATTCCACGAACGCCGAAGTGCTCGAGTCTTTGCGCGGGGAGCACGCCGTGGTAGACCTGGTGCTGGAACACCGTGAACTCTCGAAGTTGAAGTCCACGTATGTGGATGCCCTGCCTCTGGCCGTGGACGGAAAAACGGGGCGCGTGCATACATCATACAGCCAGATCGGCGCGGTGACCGGGCGGCTCTCCTCGAACAACCCAAATCTGCAAAACATTCCCATCCGCAGCGAACTGGGCCGCCGCGTCCGCAACGGATTCATCGCGCCGAAGGGCAGTGTCCTCCTTTCGATTGACTATTCGCAAATCGAACTCCGCATCGTGGCGCACATGGCGCAGGATGAGGGGATGCTCGCCGCCTTCCGCGCGGGGCAGGACATCCACGCGACGACGGCCGCCGCGATTTACAACATTCCTCTTGACAAGGTGACGAAAGAGCAACGCCGTCACGCCAAGGCCGTCAACTTCGGCCTGATCTACGGCATGTCCGCGTTCGGGCTGACGCGCTCCACCGAATTGACCCTGGCCGAGGCCGAGGACTTCGTGGCCGCGTATTTCAGGCAATTTCCTGGAATTAAAAAATATCTCGACGGCATTCGCCGCACCGCCACAGAGACGGGCTACGTGGAGACCCTGCTCGGACGCCGCCGCTACTTCCCTGCATTGAAGAGTCAGATGAATAGAAACCTGCGCAACCGCGAAGAGCGCGAGGCCATCAACGCGCCAATTCAAGGCACCGCGGCGGACATCATGAAGATCGCCATGTTGAAGATTCCACCCGCGCTGAAAGCCGCGAAGCTGTCCGCGCAGATGCTGTTGCAGGTACACGACGAGTTGGTATTGGAATGTCCGCGCGGCGAACTGGAGGAAACCGCGCGCCTCGTCAAAGGTGTGATGGAATCGGCCTATCCTCTTGACATCCCTCTTTTGACGGAAGCCCGCTGGGGTCAGAACTGGGGCGAAATGGAAATAGTCGGATAGTCTGATAGTCCCACAGTCCAATGGTTGGATGAACAACAGGGTAAAATAGAGCCATGCCCGGACGCGAAGACGTTTTCCAGAAGTTCATGAACGAGGGCCACTCGGCGGCCTGGGACCAGCAGTGGGAGAAGGCGGCCGCCGCGTATCGAGCGGCCCTGCACGAGTTCCCCGATAATCCCAAGGCGCTCAACAGCCTCGGCCTGGCGTTGTATCAACTGTCGCGGTTCGAAGAAGCCCTGCAGACCTACAAGACGGTGGCGAGGCTTTCGCCCGAGGACCCGATCCCGGTGGAGAAGGTTGCCCAGCTTTCGGAACGCCTCGGGGATTTGAAAGCCGCCATGGAATTTGCAATGAGGGCCGCGGATTTGTATCTCAACCAGCGCGAGGTGGATAAGGCCATCGAGAACTGGGTGCGCATCACCACCCTCAACCCGGAACACGCCATGGCGCACTCGCGGCTGGCGCTGGCGCACGAGCGTCTCGGTCATGCCCAGCAGGCCGTGGTGGAATACCTGGCCGTGGCCAGCCTGCTCCAGCGTTCGGGGAATATCGAGAAGACCGCCGAATTGATCAACAAGGCGCTTCAGATTCTGCCCGATAGCCAGGAGGCGCGTCAGGCCCAGGCTCTGCTGAGATCGGGACAGTTGTTGCCAAAGCCGATGCGCCCGAAAGGCGGGACTGGGCCGCTCCGCATGGCGCAGGTCAAGCAGTTGAGCAGGCCCGAACAGGTGACCTCGAGCGGGCTGGACCCGGTGGCGGAGGCGCGCAAAAAAGCGCTGGAACGCCTGGCCGAAGCGCTCTTCGATTACAACGACGAGAGTCCCGGCGCGCAGGAACGGCGCGGCCTGCAGGCCATCATGCGCGGCACCGGGCAGTTATCGCTCCAGCAGGCCGAACAGACCAAGGTGGTCCTGCACCTCAGCCAGGCCATCGACGCGCAGACGAAGAACAAGGACGCGCAGGCCGCTGAGGAACTGGAGAAGGCCCTCGAGGCAGGCTTCAAACATCCCGCATTGTATTTCGCTTTGGGGATGTTGCGCGCCAAAGGCGACCGCGTCGAAAGCGCGTTGCGCAACCTGCAACATGCGGTCAAGCGCGCCGACTTCGCGCTCGGCTCGCGTCTGCTCATGGGACAGATCCTGCTCAAGATGGGACGCTTCGCGGAAGCCTCGATGGAATACCTCGAGGCGTTGAAACTGGCCGACTCCGCGGTGGTCCCGCCCGAACAGTCCGACGAGATCCGCCAGTTGTACGAGCCGCTGATCGAGGCCCAGGTCAATCAGAGCGACGAGGGCGCGCTCAAACGTCTGTGTGAAAACGTCGGTGCCATGCTGTACCGCGCCGATTGGCGCGAACACCTGCACAAGGCGCGCGAACAGCTGCCCAAAGGACAGGAAGGCGATCTGCCTGTGCCGCTGGCCGAGATCGTCATCCAGGCGCAGAGCAGTCAAGTGCTCGAAGCCATCAACCACATCAACCAACTGGCGCGGGCGGGACGCCTGCGCTCGGCCATGGACGAGGCCTTCTCGGCGCTCACTCACGCGCCGACGTACCTGCCCCTGCACAGCCTGATGGGCGACCTGCTCGTCCAGGAGGGGCGCACCGAAGACGCCATTGCCAAATTCGCTACGGTGGCAACTGCCTATGGCGTGCGCGGCGAACCCACGCAGGCTACCAAGGTCCTGCGGCGCATCATCCACCTCGCGCCCATGGACCTCGCCGCCCGCACCCGTCTCATCGATCAACTGGTGGCGCGCGGCCAGGTGGAGGACGCCATCAACGAATACCTCGAACTGGCCGACATCTATTATCGGCTGGCCGAGCTCGATTCGGCGCGCAAGACCTACACCACCGCCCTGCGCTTCGTCCAGCAGGCCAACGCCGACCGTTCGTGGAACGTCCACATCCTGCACCGCATGGCGGATATTGACATGCAGAGACTGGACTGGAAACAGGCCATCCGTATCTACGAGCAGATCCGCACGCTTCAACCGGACGATGACCTGGTGCGCAGGAACCTGATCGAACTCAACCTGCGGCTGGGACAATCCCCCCAGGCGCTGACCGAACTGGAGAACTACCTCACCTATCTCGAAACCAACGGGCGCACGGCGGACGCCATTACCTTCCTCGAGGACCTGGTGAACGAACATGGCAACCAGGCCTCCCTGCGCCGCGCCCTGGCGGGACTGTACAAGCAGTCGGGGCGTGTGCAGGACGCCATCGCCCAGCTGGATAGCGTGGGTGAGATCCTGCTCCAGGCCGGTGACCGCGAAGGGGCCATCCAGGCCATCAATCAGATCCTGTTGATGAATCCGCCCAACGCGGAGGAGTATCAGAAACTGCTGATGCAGATGCAGGCAGGATAAATCCGAATGTTCGCAGCGGGGTACTTAAAACAACAAGCCCGATTGAAAAATCGGACTTGTCTGATGAGTGACCCCGGAGCGATTTGAACGCTCAACCAATTGATTAAGAGTCAACTGCTCTGCCATTGAGCTACGGGGCCAAACTTGCGGACGGTATTTTATCCGCAATAGGGGAAAGAGTCAACAAGAATGCCCGACCTTACTATGGTTTTTTCAAGGTCGGGAGAATGGGGTGGTGAGTAGTGTAAAAGCGTCGAGAATGTGAGCCGCGAACCATCGCCTGGCTTGGGCGGCGTTGATAAAGCCAGATTGCTGGATCAAAGCCAAAGTAAGGTTATTGATGTCTGCCATGACTCTGGCGCCATGACCAATGGTGAAACGCTTAGACCGTCCGCTTTCGGACAGTCCCGCTTTCACTTCATACGAACTCAGGTGGTAATGTACTCTCGCAGGTTATGCTCCACAGCGTAGGCGGCGGCCTCGGCGCGGTTGTTGACTCCCAGTTTCGAGAGGATGCTCGAAACGTAGTTCCGCACCGTGCCCTCGCCCAGGAACAGGTTCTTGGCGATCTCGCGGTTGGTCTTGCCTTCGGAGACCAGCAACAGCACGTGCTTCTCCTGCTGGCTGAGGTGCGCGAAGGCCGAGGCCTCCTCTTCCTTCACCGCGCGGCGCACTTCCTGGAAGACGCGCTGGGTCACTGCTGGATCGAGCAGGGCCTCGCCGCGTCCCACCGCTTCGAGCGCCTTCACCAGGTCCTCGCTGCCGATCTGTTTGAGGATATAGCCCGAAGCCCCAGCGCGGATGGCCGAAAAGAGCATCTCATCCTCGGCATAGGAAGTGAGCATGATGACCTTGATGTTGGGATACGCGGTTGTGATCTGCTCGCAGGCCTCGATGCCCGAGGTGCCCGGCAGGCGGATGTCCATCACCACCACGTCGGGTTTCAAGTTGTTCACCTGCTCGAGCGCCTCGCGTGCGGAGTTGGCCTCGCCTACAATGTCGAACTGCGGATGGCGCTCCAGCAGGGATTTCAGTCCCAGTCGCACGACCTCGTGGTCGTCCACAAGAATGATGCGTTGTTTTGGCATGGTTTGCCTATTTTACCCTAACTTTGTCCAGAATAGTACAGACGAAAAGGACGCGCGGCGAACCGCGCGTCCTTCGATGTCTTTTGGGACCTCGGTGCGGGTCCCGTTTGTGGACCGTTATTTGGCCTTGACGGTGATCGTCTTCGGGCGGGCCTGTTCGGCCTTCGGCAGGGTGATGGTCAGGATGCCGTTCTCGAACTCGGCCTTGGCCTTATCGGCGACAACATCCACAGGCAGAATGAGACTGCGTTCGAACGCGCCCCAACGCTGTTCGCGGATGTGCTAGGCCTTGTCATTGCTCTCTTCTTTCTGCTTGGTCTCACCTTTGAGTGTGAGCACCTCGCCGGTGACGCTGATCTGCACATCCTCGGCCTTCATACCCGGGACGGCGGCCTTGATCACGACCTCGTCGTTAGTCTGGTACATGTCGATGGCGGGAAGAGCCAGATTGCCGGTCAGACCGAGCGGGCGGGTGAAGGCGTCATCGAAGAGACGGTCCATTGCCTCGCGCAGGGTCATCATTTCACGCGCGGGCTCCCAACGAGTTAAGTTAGACATAACAACCTCCTTGTGTTGATTAGAGATTGGATTTCGCCCTTAATATAAAAAGCCTGCGTTAAAAGAACGCAAGCCTTTTATAAAAAAATCGTAGGAGTTGAAGGGGTGTCCATCCCCCCCGATGGACTATTGCTTCTGCCTCTTGAAATCCACAAAGCGATAACCCACGCCGCGCTCGGTCAGGATGTATTTCGGGTTGGCGGGGTCCTTCTCCAATTTCTGGCGCAAATAATTGATATAAAGCCGAACGTAATGCGGCTCGTCGCGGTACTCGTAGCCCCACACTTTTTGTAACAACTGATCGTGCGAGACCACCCAGCCTGCGTTCTGCACGAGGTGATACAGCAGGCGATATTCAGTGGGACGCAACTGGACCAGTTTGCCCTCCAGCCAGATTTCGCGGCGGTCGAAGTCGATTTTGAGGCGCTCATCCACCTCGATGATCTCGTGCATGGACCCGCCCGCGCCCTCCGTTCGGCGCAGGACCGCCTTCACGCGGCTGACCAGTTCGCGCGGGCTGAACGGCTTGATGACGTAATCGTCCGCGCCCAGTTCGAGGCCGCGCACGCGGTCGTCCTCCTCGCCCTTGGCGGTCAGCATGATGACGGGCACATTGGAGACCTCGCGGATGGTTTCGAGCACCTCGAAGCCGTTCAGATCGGGCATCATCACGTCCAGCAGGATCAGGTCGGGCGTGACGTCGCGCAGTTTGCCGATGGCCTGTTTGCCGTTGAAGGCCTCGCTGACGATGAAGCCGTCGTGCTCGAGATTCATGCGGATGAACCGCACCATGCGCTCCTCGTCATCCACGACGAGGATCTTGCGGCGGTCGAATTCCTGGGGCATGGCCTACTCTCGTACGAAGCCGATGATGTGTTCGTCCTCCGCGCCGCTGACGATCTCGATGAAGCTGATGCGGCTCATCGGGAAGATGACGGTGGTCACGTTGGCCTCGATGTAATGCAGGTCCTTGCCGTCGCGGCGGCGCGGGTTGTTGATGGTGACGAGCGTGTCCGTGGACTTTGGCAGTTCCTCCACCTCGCCCAGGACCGCCTCCTCGTTCGAGATGTGCAGGATAAGCGAATGAGCCATGAGAACCTTCTAAGGTTAAGGAGACTTGACCAGGATCTGGATCTTGAGTTTGCCGAGGGCGATCACATCGCCGTGACTCAGCAGACGCTCCACGTTGGCCGTCAGGCGCTTGCCGTTGACGTAGGTCCCGTTGGACGATCCGAGGTCCATGATGACAATGCGCTTGCTGTCGCGTTTGACGACCGCGTGCAGGCGCGAAACGCCGTTGGCGTAGGCCTGGTAAGGCGTGAGGTCCAAGTCCGGCATGATCGGCTGGCCCTCGCTGACGCGGCCGAGCGTGAACTCGTTGCGGTCGGTGAGGGGCAGGATCTGTCCGCTCTCCATCAGGTGGAGGGAGGCCCAGGCGTTGACGGTGGGAGCGGCCTCCACGGGCGGGCGCGCCCCGCGCGCGTCGTCGCGCAGGATCTCCCTGACCTGGTCGGTGCGGATGTTTTGGGTGGTGAGGTCGGAGCCGGTCAATTGCGCCCCGCACTCACTGCAAAAGATCGAACCGTCCGGGTTCTTGTGCTGGCAATTGGTACATACGATCATGGGTTACATCCCTTCTGTCATTATCAGGGCACGCGTGCCATATTTTATATCCTTTTCGCCGCTCGACGAAAAGGCCTGCTGGCGCTGGACGTTTTCCATTTCGAGCATCACAGTGTGGGCCAGGCCCTGGTGTCCCTGAGCCAGCAGGTGGGAGGCGAGATTCTTCAGGGAACGGGTGGCGCCTTCGTAATTGCCGGACTGAACTTCGTTGCGGGCGCGTTCCTGCATGCGATAAAGCGTCAGCCGTGAGAGCGCCTGGATAATGGTGATGGGCGGAGGGTCCGTGCCGGCTTCGGCCCCCACGTCCCGCGAAAACTGGAGGCGCATGGGGGGCAGGGGCGTGGGACGCGCGGCAATGGCTACCTTCAAGTGGCCTTCCAGAATCCGCAGCAAGTCGGTGTTCAACGCGGCGGGCTGGACCAGGAATTCGAACAGGATGCTGAGGTGTGTGTCTTGCAGGATCGGGCCGAGACGAAGCGGGTTTTCGATCTTGAGCGGGCCGGTCTCGGGCTGGAGTCGGAAGGCGTAGGCGGCGTCGGCCCCGGCGGTGGGCGTGTAATCGAGGGTGACTTCTTCCGAGAAGACGCGGGTCAGTTCGTTGAACTTTTCGGAGAGGATGCGCTGAATGTCCTGCGGGCGCGCGATGTACTGGCTGGTATTGCCCGTGCGGCCGGCGAGTTCGTCGAGGAACGTGTCGTTCCAGTCGGCGCCAATGCCCATGCCGCTGATGCCGATCTGCTGGACGGCGGCCTCGGCCGCCAGGTTGAGGCAAGCCTGTTCGTCCCCATACGTGTGACCGTCGGTGAGCAGGATGAGGTGATTGAGCCGCGAGGGATCCCGGCTGCGGCGCACCTGTTCAAGGCCGGCTTCCAGCCCCTGGTACAGTTCCGTCGCGCCGGAGGGCTGGATCATGCGGATCTGCGACTCGATGCGTTTGGTGTCCACCTGGTAGGAGGCCGGGATGACCACGTCGGCGCGGTCGCTGAAGGTGACGACGCTGAAGATGTCTTCGGGCCGCAGGCTCTTGAGCACCTGGATGGCCGCGGCCTTGAGCAGGTCCATCTTCGCGTCTTTCATGGACGTGGAGCGGTCCAGCACGAGGCAGACGTTCAACGGCGGTGCGGGGATCTTGTCCGTCTGCTGGCGCGGGCGCACGTCCAGCTGGACGTAGACCAGTTGCGGTTCGTTCATTCGAACCAGGTTGGGACGGCTGTATTGGACCTGGACATTGACCGGCAGGCTCGGCGTATCGGCTTTGGGGAGGGTCTGGTCGTATTCGGCGCGGCGCTTTGGGTTGGAGAGGACTTCGTAAGCCTTCTGGATGTCGAGGAAGAACTCGGTTTCGCCGGGCGCCCTGTTCGTGTCGGGATGCAGGCGGCGGGCGGCCTCGTAGTAGGCGCGTTTGATCTCCTCCTGCGAGGCATCCCGCAGAACACCGAGGAGAGCGTAATAATCCCGCGCGTTCGACATGTTGCCTTTCTACCCGATCAACTGTACCAGGATCACGCTGATATTGTCCGGGCCGCCTGCGGTGTTGGCGGCCGTGACCAGGTTCTGGCAGGCGCGTTGCAGGTTGGGAGCTTCGAGGGTGGCGTGTTGGATATCCGGCTCGGAAAGCACGCCCCACAACCCGTCACTGCATAACATGAGGGTGGCCGCGGTGGGGAAGGGGATTGTAAAGATATCCGGCTCGAGCAGTTCGCCCTGCCCCAGAGCGCGGTAGAGCACGTTCTTGTGCGGATAGTTTGCGGCCTCGCTCGGGGTGATGTGACCCAGTTCCTCGAGGCGTTTGACCAGCGAATGGTCGCGCGTGATCGGTTCGATGCGCCCGTCGCCGTAGATCATGTAGGCGCGGCTGTCGCCCACGTGCGCAATCGTGACCTGCTGTCCGAGCACGAGGGCGGCGGTGAGAGTGGTGCCCGAGCCGGGCGCCTCGCGCTGGATGATGCGCTGTGATTCGTTGACGGCCGCCAGCATGATCTCCTGAAGCGACTCGTCCAGCGGCTCCGGCTTCAGGTTGAAGAGGTAAGAGTGGAATTTCTTCATCACGTGGCCCGCCACCGTGCGAACCGCGGCGTTGCTGGCCACTTCGCCGTATTGATGCCCGCCCATGCCGTCGGCCACAACGTACAGGCCGAAGGGGATGTTGCTGTTGTGGCCCGCCAGGGTGGTCGTAACGGCGAGCAGGCTGTCCTCGTTCAGTTCACGCTGTTTCCCCACCGATTGTCCCGTACCTGAGACCAGTTGCGGTAATTCGTAGCGGACGTTCTGCCCGTGCACAATCGCCTCAACCTGTTGCTCGGAAAGAGGTGCGGTGGTCACATTGTCTGTTGCCGGCTCTGCGCCAAACAACTTGCGGAAAAATTCAAGCACTGCAGTCTCCTTGATCAGGCGAGAAGCGCGTACACGGAATGGTCGGTGGACCCGATGTAGACAATATCATCATACACCAAAGGCGTGCCGGTGATGGGGCCTTTGGTGGCGAACTTCCAGCGCAGGCGGCCGGTTTTGGCTTCCAGGCAATAGAGCGTACCGTCCACCGAACCGCAGTAGAGGGAATCCTTGTAAACGACCGGCGAGCCGCTGACCTGGTGATCGGTGCGGAATCGCCAGGCTTCCTTAGCGGTCTGCGCCTCCACGCCGTACAGGAATCCGTCCGCCGCGCCGGTGAACACCAGCCCCTCGGCCACGGCCGGAGAGACGATCGAGCCCTTGCCCAGGCGGAAGCGCCAGATGATCCAGCCGTTGCGGCTGTCGAGCGCGTAGAGCGTCCCGTCCATGGACGAGAAATAGATCGCCTGCCCGATCACCACCGGGGAAGAAGTGACGGCGCGCTTGGCGGAGAAGCGCCATTTGAGGACGCCGCGAAAATCCACGCAGTAGAAGTCTCCGCTTTCGCAGCCGAAATAGGCCAGTTCGTTGCCCACGAAGGGTGAGGAGCGCACCGGCCCGGCCGATTCGAACCGCCAGGCGGCGCGGCCGGTGTTCAGGTTGACTGCGTGCAGATAGTGGTCATCCGATCCGAAGAAGACGTGGCCCTCTGCGATGCGCGGCGAGGAACGCACCGGACCGTCCGAATAATACGTCCAGACCACCTTGCCGGAGCGCTGACTGACCACGTGCAGGCGCTTGTCCTCCGAGCCGACATAGATGTTGCCCTCGAAGACCGCCGGACGGGTGACAATGCCGCCATCGGCGGCGTACTTCCACTGGAACTTACCGTCGGCGGCGCTCAGGGAGTACAGGTTGTTGTCGTAGGAGCCGACCAGGATGGAATTCTGGTAATAGGCGGGCGTGCCGCGAATCTCGTCCTCGCATTGGAAGGACCACAGCGGTTTGATGGTGGAGGCCTGCAGGCTGGAAGTCGGCAGGCGTGAGAGCATGCCGGTCTTGCGCCCGGCGGAAAGCAGGGCTTCCTTCATCTCGCTCGCGCCGGGAAAGCGGTCTTCCGGGTTGTATTGCAGCGAGGTGTTGACGACCGCCTCCATCTCCGGCGAGACGTTCGGGTTGATCTTGCGCACCGGGCGCTCGGCGAACGAGAACGGCGGTTCGAGGCGCGGGTCGCGGCGGGTCAGCGCGTGATGCAGGGTGGCGCCCAGGGCGTAGATGTCCGCCAGCTGGGTTGCCTCGCCGCGGTATTGTTCGGGCGGAGAATAACCCTCGGTGCCGATCATCGTTCCCTTGATGCCGGTCTGGAAGGTCTTGGCGATGCCGAAGTCCACGAGAATCACGTCGCCGTTGTGGTTGATCATCACGTTGGACGGTTTCATGTCGCGGAAGATGATCGGGTCGGGCTTATGACCGTGCAGGTAACTCAGCACGTCGCACAACTGGATGCCCCACGTCAGCACCTGCTCCTCCAGCAGGAACCCGTCCGTATCGCCGATGATGGCCTCCAGGTCCTTGCCGTGGACGAATTCCAGCACAAGGTAGGAGCGGTCATCCTGCGAAAAATAATCGTAGATGCGCGGGATGGAAGGGTGGTTCAACGTCGCCAGCAGGTTGGCCTCGCGCTCGAAGTTCTGGACGATGGTCTGGCGCACCAGCGCGTCGGGCGCCATGTTGATCATCTCCTTGACGGCCACCAGTTTGACCACGTTGGGGAAGTGCAGGTCGCGGGCGCGATACACCGAGCCCATGCCGCCGACGCCGATCACCTCCTGGATGTGATAGCGCTCGACGAGGGTTGTCCCGGCCTGCAACTGGCGACGCGGGGTTGCGTCCCTTCCGTCCCCAAGGGGTTCAGTGAGAGGATGTGTATTCAAAAAATGACTGCTCCGTCACAATTATTAATGAATTATATTGTGCACTGGCTGGATTGGCAACTACCTCGCAAGTCCCATTAACTACACTCTTGCAAGCCCCCGGGGCGCTCGCGTTGGAAAGAGAACTTGTTGATCTATCCGCTAATCTCCGCGAATTTTCGCTAACTTGCCTCGAAAATTCGCGTCGATTGGTGTAGATTTGCGGACGAAAAATCCAAATGCGATTGCCCTGTGCAAGCCCCTTGCCCGAAAAACTATTTCGCGGGACAATGGAATTTGATGAAAATTCTGGCGATAACCGACGAGGTCGTTGACCGCCTGTATTCCCTGGCCTCCAGCGGTCATTTCGCGGACGTGGAACTGATTCTTGCCTGCGGAGACCTGCCCTACACCTATTTGGAATACCTCGTCACAGTGATCGGCGCGCCGCTGTGTTATGTGCCCGGCAACCATGACCCGGCGTATGACCTGCGGTCCGTTGCGACGCGGGCCGAAGGCTGTGAGAATATCGACGGCAGAGTCCTTTCCTGCCGCGGCCTGATCCTGGCCGGCCTGGGCGGCAGCATCCGCTATCGGCCCGACGGCGTCAACCAGTATACGCAGGCAGAGGCCAGCTGGAAGGCCTTTCGCCTGCTTCCCGCCCTGTTGTGGAACCGCCTGCGCTTCGGCCGCGCCGTGGACATTCTCATCAGTCATTCGCCCCCCTACCGAATCCACGACGAGAATTCTCACGCCCACCAGGGACTGCGCGCCCTCAACTGGCTCATCCGCCTGGCGCGGCCGCGTTACCACTTGCACGGGCACGTCCATTTTCATCAGCGCAACCTTGTGGCATCCGAAACCATGCTGGACTCCACGAAAATCATCAATGTATATCCGTATAAAGTGATCGAGACAGCCAATGAGTGACGAACTTTCCGCTCGCGTCCGCGCCGACTTCAACCGGGCGCGCTTCAAAGCCTTTCTCAACCGCGCCTGGGCTGTTATTTCGGGCCAGCCCATCACCTTGCTCTCCTACGATGACGTCAAGGAAAAATTGCACATCGGCGGCCCCATTTATCGCGGCATGCAGACCGTGCGCATTGACCAGATCGCGGGCAGTCTCAACCGTTACCATCAGTTCGACCGCGCCTTTCTGCCCACGCAGGATGAAACCGCCGGGCGCTGGCAGCGCGTCAATCGCGCCTTCTATCAGGAGGTCAGCCTGCCGCCTGTCGTCCTGTATAAGGTCGGGCAGGTGTACTTCGTTGTGGACGGGCACCACCGCGTCTCGGTCGCCCGCGAACAGGGACAGGAGTTCATCGAGGCCGAGGTGCGCGAATGCGCCACGCGCGTCAACATCACAGCGGACATCAAACCCGAAGACCTGGAGATTCTCGGCGAAAAGGTTCATTTCCTCGACCGCACCTCCCTCGACCGTTTACGGAAAGACGCCAACATCAAACTCACCGTCCCCGACGGCTTCGACCGAATGTTGGAGCACATCGCAGTGCATCGTTATTTCATGGGACTGGATTGGAAGCGCGACATTTCGGAGGAGGAGGCCGTCACGCACTGGTACGATACGGTTTACCTGCCGATCGTCAAAGAAATTCGTGAGAGTGAAATCCTAAAAGACTTTCCTGGTAAAACGGAAGGCGACCTCTACCTGTGGATTCTCGACCACCAGCATTATCTGGCGGAGCAGGAAGGGCAGACACTCAAACCGCCTGAAGAGGCCGCGCGTGATTTTATCGAAGGTGTGGATTGACCTCGACCACCTGGCGACTCCTTCTCACTCCTCCCGCGCGCGGCGCCTGGAACATGGCCGTGGACGAGGCCCTGCTCGAATCCACGGGACGCGGCGAATCGCTCCCGACCCTGCGGTTGTACGCGTGGACCCCGCCCTGTCTCTCGCTCGGATACGCCCAGCCCTTCGCGGACGCGGACCTGCCGCGCCTGGCCGAACGCGGCTGGGAAATCGTCCGCCGGCCGACCGGGGGGCGCGCCATTTTGCACACCGACGAGTTGACCTACTCCGTCACCGGCCCGGCGGACGAGCCGCGCCTGGCGGGCAGTGTGCTCGAAAGTTATAACCGCCTCGCCAGGGGCCTGCTGGCCGCGGTGCAATCGCTGGACATGCCGGTCGAGATGAAAGAACATGCCGCGGGCGTGTTGCCTGAAACCTCCAACCCGGTCTGCTTTGAAGTTCCCTCGACGTATGAGATCACGGTCAACGGAAAGAAGTTGATCGGCTCGGCCCAGGCGCGCCGGAAAGGCGGTGTGCTCCAGCACGGTTCCCTGCCGCTGACCGGCGACCTGATGCGCATTGTGCAGGCGCTGGTCTTTCCCGATGAGTCGGCGCGGGAGGACGCCGCGGCGCGCCTGCTCGAACGCGCCGCCACCGTCGAATCCGCCTTGGGCCGCGCGGTGGCCTGGGAAACGGCCGCCCAGGCCTTCGTCCGCGCGTTCGAAGCGGAATTGGGTCTGCGTCTGGAAGAGGGAGAGATGTCTCGAAAAGAAATCTCGCGGGCCGAAGAACTGGTCCGCGAGAAATATGCTCATCCGTCCTGGACGGAACGGGTGTGATTACAGATCGTCGAACGCAAGAATTACATTATCGAATCCCAGTGAATTGAAGAACCTGAGGAGATAGAGTTCGGCGTTTCTCTCAGCCTGTTCGAGAATCCCGTCTTCCAACGCCGCGTTCAGAATCTCCTGTTCGGCGGCCTGCCGCGCCAGGGTCTCCAGGTCCTGCACACCGTTGGTGAGAATGCCGGTCTCGCGGTCATAGACGTAGGACTTCTCGTTGTCGAGCGTGGCGATGAACACCTCGGCCGGGGGCAGGACAACGTACAGTACGCCGTTCTCATAGCGCATGTCCTCCGGGCCGATTTTCTCCATATCAATGCCCGCAATGACCACGCCGTGCGCCACGAACAGCAGTTTGTCGCCGAAGAGAAAACTGAATGTGCCCTGCCCCTGCTCGGCGGTGATGACCTTCTCCACGCTGTACTGGATCGTTTCCAGCCGCGCCAGCGCGCGGATCTCGTTGATGTACGTCACCGGGTCCGGGATGATCGTGGGCGTCGGGTTCATCAGCTCCGACACCTGGGTCTGCATGGCGCTGTTGGCCTGTTGGAGTCCTTCCAGCGGCGCGGCGGCCTGTTGGGCGGTATCGCGGACGGTATCCACGATAAAATACACACCCGCGGCCAGGACGATCAAAACGAGGATGGAGAGCCAGTTTTGTTTCATAGCGAAAATTATAACACCCGCCCACACCGAAAGTCACTTGCCCGAAGTTCCCATTCTCGTTATGATAAGCGGGAAGCCTCATGCGCCGACTCGTTTTGCTGACGATCCTCCTGCTGACCGCCTGTTCCCTGCCCGGGCGGGAGGCGCCTCGCGCCACGCCCGCGCCTGCCACCGCGACCCCGGACCTGGTCCCCACTGCGACCTTCGAGCCTCCGCCGCTCGGCTCCTACGAGAATCCAATCCTTCTGGCCCTGTCGCCCAGCCCCGCCCTCGATTCGAACATCGTCGGAAATGGGCAGGCCCTGGTGGCCCTGCTTACGGATCTGACGGGCTACAGCGTGGCGGCCGTTTCCCCGTCCACAACCACTGATTTGCTGGCGGCCCTGCAGGTCGGCAACGCCCACGTCGCTGTCCTCTCGCCGTTTGCCTACGCCCGCGCATATGAACAGGGCTCGGTGCATGCCGCCTTCGCCCTGACGCGTAACGACGAAGCCTCCTACGGCGCGCAGTTTATCGCCCGCGTGGACGCGTTCAAGCCGTATTTCGATCCCTCCACCGGCGAAAACACAGCCGACGCGCCCGAAGCCCTGGCCCAGTTCGCCGGGAAGAAGCCCTGCTGGACCGAGCGCACCTCGCCCTCCGGCTATCTGATTCCGTCCGGTGTCCTGAAATATCACGGAATAGAGACCGTGGTAGGCTCGTTTCTGAACAGCCACTTTACCGTCGCCCGGAATGTTTTCAACCGGGACTCCTGCGAATTCGGCGGGACCTACGTGGACGCGTTGGACTTCCCGGCCCTGCGCGACCGCTACCCGAACTTTCGCGACGAAGTGGCCGTCATCTGGCGGATTCCTCCCATCATTCCCTACGACTTGATCGTATTCGCCTCCGGCCTCCCGCCACAGATGGCTTCCGAGTTGAAGCGGGCCATCGAACGCGCCTGGGCCATGGACGATGGTCAGGCCATGCTGGGGGCGCTCTACGAGGTCGAAGGGATTCGGCCCGTGGACGACGGCTTCTACATCGAATTCCGCAAGTATCTCGAGGCCTCCGGCGCCGACCTGGACGGTCTGATCCAATAAGCCTCCGGGACAGCCAACGTTTACGAAACTTTTAAGGTTTATCACTTGCCTAATCAAATATTTGGCGTTATTATCATTTTTGCAAGCAGGGGCGATTCCCTGCTATAAAACTATTTCCACGAGAGGAGAAATCGTATGAATAGACGTATTTCCATTTTGCTCGGCCTGCTGGTCGCGCTGACGCTGGTGCTATCCGCCTGCGGCCCGGGCGCGCTCGGCACGGAAGGGAATCCCATTTTGTGGGTTTTCGTTCCGTCCCGCGAAGGGGAAGAGGTGGCCGCCGCGGCTGAGGGCGTAGCCGACCTGCTCCACCAGGAGACCGGCCTGTATTTCAAGACCTTCATCGCCACTGACTACACGGCTGCCATCGAGGCCGAGTGCAGTGACCCGCCCAAGGCTCACATGGGCTCCCTGGCAACCTTTGCCCTGATCACGGCGGCGGATCGCGGCTGTGCATTTCCCGAATTGGTCTCGGTGCGCCGCGGCAGCACGACCTATACCGGTCAGATCATTGCCGGCGCCGATAGCGGCATTGAAACCCTGGCGGACATCAAAGGTAAGACCTTCTGCGCCGTGGAACCCAGCAGCACCAGCGGCTGGATCATTCCCAGCGTTATGTTGCGCGCCGCCGGCCTGAATCTCGACACGGATGTGGAGGTCGTCTATGCTGGCGGTCACGATGCGTCTGTCTTGGGCGTGTATAACGGCGAGTGCGATGCCGGCGCGTCCTTCGTTGATGCCCGCACCCTGATCGAAGGCGATCATCCGGACGTCATGGACAAGGTCAAAGTTGTGGAAGTTTCCATCCCGATCCCCAACGACGGCGTCCAGTTTGCGGCTTCCTTCCCCGAGGACCTGAAAGCCCAGATCATTGCGGCCCTGCTCAAGATTGCCGGCACCGAGGAAGGCATGGCCGCGCTGGATGCGGCATATCAGTGGGGCGGCTTGGAAGCGCACGACAACACCTTCTACGATCCCTTCCGCCAGTTGCTCGATGCGGCAGGCGTCTCGGCAGAAGACCTGTAGCAGGCAACAGGCAACATTGTTGCGCCTTGCAATATGAACCAGGGGGGCCTTCGGGTCCCCCTGTTTTCTTCCTGGAGCAGCGTCCATGCTTGAAATACGCCACCTGACAAAAGTATACAACGACGGCACTGTGGCTTTGCGTGATGTCAATTTTCAGGTGCCAGATGGCGAGTTTCTGGTGATTATCGGCCTGAGCGGCTCGGGCAAATCCACGTTATTGCGATGCATCAACCGCTTGATCGATCCCACGGAGGGGGAGATTCTATGGGACGGCGTGGATCTCGCAAAATTAGAGGGCGAGGAGTTGCGAAATGTACGCCGTCAGATTGGCATGGTCTTTCAGCAGTTCAACCTTGTAAAACGTTCCACTGTCATAACCAATATCATGGCCGGGCGGCTCGGCTATTCACCCACCTGGCGTAGTGTGCTCGGACGATTCTCCGCGGAGGATCGTCAGCGCGCCGCCCAGGCCCTGGAACGCATGGGGATCACCAACCAGGCCAATAAACGCGCAGACGAGCTCAGCGGTGGCCAACAGCAGCGGGTCGGGATCGCCCGCGCGCTGATGCAGGAGCCCAAAATGATCCTGGCCGACGAGCCGGTCGCCAGCCTGGACCCCGTGCTGGCGCATTCCATCCTGCAACACCTTGAGCGCCTGAACCGGGAGGACAAGATCACTGTTCTGTGCAGTTTGCACTACCTCGATCTGGTCCAGCGTTATAGTACGCGGGTGATCGGCCTGCGCTCCGGGCAATTGGTCTACGAAGGCTCGAAGGAAGATATCCGGAAAATGACGGATGCCGAATTCAAGAACATCTATGGCGAGGAAGCCGAACGGATAGGGGAAGTGACCGGCAGCATACAGGGCGCGGCAGGAGAGCAGCGATGAGCGAGCGTACACCGAAACCTGCGGAGTCCCAGAAGTCCGCCCTCCTCCCGCCCGTTGCCATTGGGCTGGTCTCGCTTTTCGTGCCCGGCCTCGGCCATATGTTGGCGCGTTCTGCCCGCAAGGGATTCGTTCTGTTCATCAGCTTGATATCCCTGGCCGCCATGTGGGTCTGGCGTGTACGGATCGCGGCTCGGCTGGAAGAAACATTCTTCGACGCAGTTAAAAAATCATTCACCCTCCAGCCTATCCTGCTGGTGGTACTGGTAAGCGTCCTGGTTACCTACTTCTGGATCGCTTACGATGCGTACGTCACCGCCAAACGCGTCCCGTCGGCTAGCGGCGGTCTCCTTTGGGCTCTGATTCTGTTCGTCTTCTTCACATTGGGGTGGCAAATTGGCGAAATCAGACTGGGAACCCTGGTCACCGAGGCTCAGGATGCGGGTCCTTTTATGATGCGCATCCTCTGGCCCTGGGACAGGGCGATTTCCCGTCCGGAAGAACTGCTTGCCGCCTATGTGGAAGTCCAGACCCCCTGCGTTGATCCCGTACCCGGCCTTCCCGAAGAAGTGCCCGGAGAACCGTACGTTTCCGTCACCCCGACTTGCGGCGATCTTTCCCAACAGGATGGTACCCCGGGAACGACTCTTATTTTTGCGGGGCGCAACTTTGCACCCAACGCGGAGACCGAGATCTGGTGGCAGGACGACATGGGGAACGAATTCCGCCAGAGGCAGGGCGGCGAGTACATAAAAGTAACGACGGACGACCAGGGCACTTTCACAATTGAGATCGTCATGCCTTACCGCGTCATACCCTCCAGCGGGACGAGAGAATACGCCCTCTGGCAGTTGCAGGCCCGCCAGATCGCCGGCTTTGGCGAGGCCGGGCCCAGCGAGGAACTCCTGCTCTCCATCGAAAAAATGGTGGAGACCATCATCCTCGGCATGATGTCCACCCTCTTCGGCATCATCTTCTCGGTGCCGCTCAGCTTCCTGGCGGCCCGTAATCTGATGTCGTCCTCGTGGGTCACGCTTTCCATCTACTACTTGATCCGCGGTGTCATGAACATCATCCGCTCCATCGAGCCGCTCATCTGGGCTGTCATCGCCATCATCGTCGTCGGCCTGGGGCCTTTCGCGGGCATCGTGGCGCTCACCGTCCACTCGATTGCCTCGCTTGGCAAACTGTATTCGGAAGCCATCGAATCCATTGACCCCGGTCCCATCGAGGCCATCCAGGCCACCGGCGCGAACTGGCTGCAAACCATCATATATGCGGTAATCCCCCAGATCATCCCGCCCTTTGTTTCGTTCACCATCTACCGCTGGGACATCAACGTGCGCATGTCCACCGTGATCGGGATGGTCGGCGGCGGCGGAATCGGCTTTCTGCTCATCCAGTGGATCCGCCTTCTGGATTACAAGGCGGCGGGCATCGCGGTCTGGTTTATTGCGTTCACTGTCGCGATCCTCGATTATATAAGCGCCGAGATCCGCGCCCGGTTTGTTTGAGGCCTGCCGCGTGGACGTTCGATGTAAGAGTGCGCCGTCCTCGAGGACGGCGCATTTTTTTGATGTAAAATTCCTGCTTATGTGGAAACGAATTCTCAAATTCCTCCACCGTCTCATCCTGACCCTGGGCCTGCTCGGCCTTCTTGGGCTTTTTCTCCCCCGTCTCGTGACCGGCCTCTTCGCCGCGACCCGCATCTTCCCCGCGCAGACCGTCCCTCCCGAACGCGTCGCCATCGTCTTCGGCGCGGGCCTGCGCTACGACGGCACGCCCACTGCCATCCTGCGCGACCGCGTGATGACCGCCGCGCAACTCTACTTCGACGGCAAGGTCGAAAAACTGCTGATGAGCGGCGACAACTCGACTCTCGATTACAACGAGCCCGAATCCATGCGTCAGTACGCGCTCAGCCTCGGGGTCCCTGATGAAGCGATTGTCCTCGATTACGCCGGCCGCCGTACGTACGATACCTGCTATCGCGCCAAAGCCATTTTCGGCGTGGAGCGCGCCGTCCTGGTCACACAGGGATTCCACCTGCCGCGCGCCCTGTTCACCTGCAACGCGTTAGGGCTTCCCGCAGTGGGTGTGGAGGCAAACAATTACTACTATCGCAAACTCTCGCGCGCCTACTGGCAGGCCCGTGAGTTGTTTGCCACCTTCGGCGCGTTCGTGGATGTGTCCCGCGGCAGGCCAGCGGCCATCATGGGCAAACCCGAACCGATCTTTGCGGAAAAGTAGGACAAATTGCCAATTTGTCCTACGAGGAGAAAATATGACCCGCGACGAAGCCATTGCCCTTGTGCGTGAATTTGTAAAAAATGAAAATCTCGTCAGGCATATGCTGGCGGTCGAGGCCTGCATGCGTTTTTACGCCGAGAAGTTCGGCGAGGACGTCGAAACATGGGGTTTGCTCGGTATCATCCACGATTTCGACTGGGAGATTCATCCGACATTGGAGGAGCACCCGCAGGCAGGCGCGCCCATCCTGCGCGAACGCGGCGTGCCCGAGGAATTGATCCAGGACATCCTCAGCCACGCGGACCACACCGGGGTCCCGCGCGATACGCTCCGCCGCAAGGCGCTCTATGCCTGCGACGAGATCACGGGCTTTGTCACCGCGGTGGCGCTGGTGCGTCCGTCGCGTTCGCTGTATGACCTCGAGGTCAGTTCCGTGAAAAAGAAATGGAAGGACAAGGCTTTTGCCGCAGGCGCGGAGCGCGCCAATATCGAAGCCGCCACAGCCGATTTCGGAATCGATCAGTGGGAACACGTCGGCAACGTCATCACGGCCATGCGGCGCATCGCGCCCGACCTGGGACTGGTGGGGAATATCCAGCCCACATGAGGAAGTTCATACGTGTTCTAACAACCTTGATCGGGTTGCTCACGTTCGCTTCGTGCGCGCCCGCGCCGATGGAGCGGCCGGGCCATTTCGATTTTTCCCCGCCCGAAGGTTACGCACCGACGCTTTATGATCCAGGCGATGTTGCCGACGCCTCCGCGGAACGGCTCGCCGATTCGCGCCCGAACATCATCTTCATCCTCACCGACGACCAGCCCTATTACACCGTTGATTACATGCCCACCGTCACGGACGTATTGATGGCTGGCGGCACGGTCTTCGAGAACGGATTCGTGACCACGCCGCTGTGCTGTCCCAGCCGTGCCAGCATTTTGACCGGTCAGTATGTGCACAATCACGAGGTGTATACCAATCGTTATCCGATGGGCGGCGCGCCCAAATTCGACGACACATCCACTATCGCAGTATGGTTGCAGGAGGCGGGCTACCGTACGGCCTATTTCGGAAAATACCTGAACGATTATGAACTCGTGGAGCCGAAAGGCAAGGTCCCGCCGGGCTGGGACGATTGGGGCGCGTTTCTTGGCAAATCGGGATTTCAATATTACTGGGATTTCACTCTCTCCGAGAACGGACAGGAAATCGAATATCCTAAATCGAAAGCCAACTTCGGCGCGGACGTGGTGACGGTCAAGGCGGTTGACTTCATCCACGCGGCGCGAAACGAGCCGTTCTTCCTGTTCGTCGGATACTACAATCCGCATTCGCCGTACATTTCCGCGCCGCGTCACAAGGATACATTCCGTGGCAGTTCGGACTGGGTCTGGGAGCCGCACGAGCCGCCCAGCCTGAATGAGAAGGACATCAGCGACAAGCCAGAATATCTCTCTGAATTGAGCCCTCTTTCCGAAGATGAACTCAGGATTGCCAATGTGCAGATCCTGCGTTCACTGCTTTCCGTGGACGATGGCGTGGCGTCCATTTTGCGCGCGCTCGAACAAACGGGCCTGGACCAAAACACAGTGATCGTCTATCTCTCCGACAACGGGATGACGATGGGCGAGCATCGCTTCGGCGTGACGAAGAACTGTCCCTACGATGAGTGCGCGCACGTGCCCTTCATCGTCTACGCGCCCGGCCTGTATCCCGCGCGCACCGACATGCACCTCGTCGCTAACATTGACCTTGCCCCGACCTTTGCTGACCTGGCTAACGCGAAGGTTCCCGACAGCGTCAACGGAACCAGCCTCGTGCCTCTGCTGGTGAATGAATCGGTTGACTGGCGGGACGCATTGCTGATCGAACATTGGCCAACGGAGGAAGGTGTGGGTGCGATCATCCCCGAGTTTTACGCTGTCCGCACCCTGGAGTGGAAGTACGTCGAATATGTCACAGGCGAGTGCGAATTGTACGACTTGCAGAACGACCCTTTCGAGTTGAATAACCTGGCGGGAAAAAGCGCCTACGCCGAGATGCAGGCGGAACTGGCCCGGCGGCTGGAAGAGTTACGCAATGAATAGCGTGGCCTATAAGATGTGCGGCGGCGGTTACGAATCGCCGCCGTCTTTTTTCTGCTGATCCCGCAGTTGCTTCAACTCCTCCACGCGGCGGTGAAGTTCACTCATTGACCTTTCCTCGCGGCCGAACGTGCTCTTATACTGGTCCTTTTTTTGCCGCATGACGGCAATCGCGATCATGGTGTTCATGACGATCCATACGACGGATATGACCAGGGCGATGACGAGCGCGGCGGTCGAATTCATTTGAGCCTCCCGTTCAACAGGGCGGACAGGTCGCGCCAATCGCTGAAGGCCGCGTCGGCGTCGGGGGAGGGGCCGCGGCCGAATAGAACGGCGAACAGGCCGAAGTCCCGCGCGGCGCGTGTCGTGCGCGGCAGGTCGTCTATCATGGCGCAGCGCGCCGGGTCGGTTTCGCCAGCGGCTTTCATGGCGATCCCGAACGACTCGGGCATCGGCTTGCAGTACGGCGCGACCGCGTTCACGTCCACGATGGCGTCGAACAGCCCTTCCAGTTCGAGCGCGGCCAGGACGCGCCGGGCGTGGGCGGAATCCGCGTTGGTGAAGATCAGTTTGCGGGTCAGAAGCGAAGCGATGACCGCGCGCTGAATCGGGTCGGGGGACAGGTACTCGCGCAGGGGCAGGTCGTGCACAAAAGCGAGGAAGTCCTCCACGTCTATCTCGTGATTCGCCTGCAGGCCGCGCAGGGTGGTGCCGTACTCGCGAAAATACTTTTCGCGCAGGCGCGGCACATCGTCGGGGGCGATGCCCATGCGCTCGCGCATGTAGAGGTTCATGCGCTCCTTGATGGCGAGCCACAAACCCGTGGAGGCGGGATAGAGCGTATCGTCGAGGTCGAAGAAAATCGTGGTGATGGGCACGGGGAGATTATAATCGAGCCATGTCCATCCGCCTGCTTTCCCCCGAAGTGGCCTCGCAGATCGCGGCAGGCGAGGTGATCGAACGCCCGGCGTCGGTGGTCAAGGAACTGGTGGAAAATTCCCTGGACGCGAAGGCGCGCGCCGTGACTGTGACCGTCGCGGAGGCGGGACGCAGACTCATCGAAGTCGCGGACGACGGGACGGGGATTCCCGCGCCCGAACTGGCGCTGGCCGTCTCGCGTCACGCGACCTCGAAGCTGTTCCGCGCCGAGGAACTTTTTTCCATCTCCACGCTTGGATTCCGCGGCGAGGCGCTGGCCTCGATTGGCTCCGTCTCGCGGTTGACCGTCACCTCGCGCGCCGCGGACTCTCCTGCGGGCGCGCGCTTGAAGGTGGAGGGTGGAATCAGCGGCAAGCTGGAACAGGTCGGCGCGCCGGTCGGTACGGTGGTGCGCGTGGAAGACTTGTTTTACAACGTCCCCGCCCGTTTGAAATTCCTGAAAACCGATGTGACCGAGCGCCGCGCCATTGACGGCCTGTTGACCCGTTACGCGCTGGCCTATCCCAGCGTGCGCTTCAGGTTGGCAGAAGATGCTTCCGTCACATTGCAGACCAGCGGCGACGGCGACCGCCGCGCCATTCTGGCCGCGCTCTACGGCGTGGAAGTGGCGAAGCAGATGCTCGAAGTCGCCGCCGAGGAAGAGGGGCTGAAACTGACGGGCTTCATCAGTCCCACCGCATTGACGCGTTCCAACCGCCGCGAGATCACCTTCTTCGTCAATGGCCGCTGGGTCTCGGATGCGCCATTGACCACCGCGCTCATCCAGGCCTATCACACATTGTTGATGGTGGGACGCTATCCGCTGGCGGCGCTATTCCTGGAAATCAAGCCTGACGAAGTGGATGTGAACGTGCATCCAGCCAAGGCCGAGGTGCGATTCAAGAGTCAGGACCGCGTGTTCAGTTTCGTCCAGCGCGCGACCCGCCGCGCGTTGCTGGCCTACGCGCCCGTCCCGTCCGTCGCGCCGATGCTGTGGGGCGGGGCGGCGCGTCCCGTTGAATCGAAACAGGTGGGGTTGGATTGGACGATGGCTTCGCAAGTTGAAGGTGAAAAGTTGCAAGTTGAAAGCCAAACACCTGCGGGGGGGGCCGAGTCTGGTGCAACGAACCTTCAACCTTCAACCTTCAACCTGCCACTGTTAAGACTCATCGGCCAGATCGGCCAAACCTATCTCGTCGCCGAGGGCCCCGATGGGCTTTACCTTATCGACCAGCACGCCGCGCACGAACGCGTCCTGTTCGAGAAGTTGATGGCGCAACACGACCAGAAGAAGATTCCCTCGCAGGCGTTGCTCACTCCCGCCGTTGTGCAACTCCCGCCTGCGCAGGCCAAACTGCTGGAGGGACAGTTGTCCGTGTTGCAACATTTCGGTTTCGACGTAGAGGAGTTTGGCGGCAACTCGTTCCAGGTGCGCGCCATTCCCGCTCTCTTTGCCGGGGCCGACCCCGCGTCCGCGCTGTGGGCGCTGGTGGAGGATTTCGAGGAGGACGAGTCACCGCTCCAAAACGAGATCGAAGCGAAACTCGCGGGACGCGTCTGCAAACGGCTCGCGGTCAAGGCGGGACAAACGCTCTCGCCCGACGAACAGCGCGCCCTGCTCGACGATCTCGAATCCTGCGAGTCGCCGCGCACCTGTCCGCATGGCAGGCCGACGATGATTCATCTGTCTGTGGATATGTTGGAGAAACAGTTTGGCCGCCGAGGCCCCCGCTAGATGACAAAAAATCCTGTTCTCATGGACAGGATTTTTTGGTCTTGTTTATTCCACCGTCTCCTGCCGCGGTACGGTCTTCGATGAGCGCGGAATCCGCATCGTGAAAACAGTGCCCACACCGACCTTGCTCTTGGCCTCGATGGAACCGCCGTGTCCCTGCACGATCTGCTTGCAGATGGACAGTCCCAGCCCGGTGCCGCTGGCGCGGTGTTCGTGCTCGCGCACGCGGTAGAACTTCTCGAAGAGGTGCGGCAGTGCGTCCTCCGGGATGCCCATGCCCGTATCCTGCACCGTGATGCACATCTCGGTCTCGCCGGCCTCGGCGCGGATGATGACCGAGCCGTTCGAGCGATTATATTTAATGGCGTTGCTCAACAGATTAAGCAGAACTTGTTTGACCTTGTCGCGGTCGGCCTCCAGCAGGGGCAGTTCCTCGCCCGCTTCCACGCGCACTTGGATTTTTTCCTCATCCGCCTTGGACTGCATGATGTCCTTGCATTCGTAGAGCAGGTCGGCGAGGCTGAACTTCGTCTTGCGGAAATGCACGCGTCCCGATTCGAGGCGGGCCAGGTCGAGGAACGAAGAGGCCAGCGAGTTCAGGCGCAGGGTCTCGTTGTGAATGTTGCCGATAATCTGCTCGCGCTGTTCCTGTGAGATCTCCGGACGCAGGAGCAGGTAGGTGGCCGTGCTGAGCGAGGCCAGCGGTGTACGCAATTCGTGGACGAATTCCGAGATCAGGTCCGATTGCTGGAAGAGCCGCGCGTTCTCGATGGCAACGGCGGCCTGCGCGCCCAGCACCAGCAGCAGGCTCTCGTCGGCGTCGGTGAACTTGCCGCGTTTCTTGTTGAGCACCTCCAGCACGCCGACCACCTTTTGTTTGGTGATCAGCGGCACGCCCAGCAGGGACTTGGTCGAGTAGCCGGTCGACTCTTCGATGTCGCTGAAGAAGCGCGGGTCCTCGTGGACGTTTTCGGTGCGCACCGGCTTGCGGTTGGCGACGATCCAACCGGCGATACTGCCCTCCAGCGGGACGACCAGCCCGCGCATGGTGGGACGGTCGATGTTGGTGGCGGCCTGGAAATACAGCCGCCGCGCCGCGCCGTCGTAGAGCAGGATCGAGCCTGCGTGCGCGCTGGTGATCTCGGCCGCCGCTTCCACGATTCGGGCCAGGAGCACGTCCAGGTCGAGGGTGGAGGCGAGGTCGCGTGCGATCTCGATCAGCCGTTTGTATCCGTCCAGTCTTTGGGTATTGATTTCAGCCATGAATGACTTGCTCCGCAATGGCAGGCAGAGCTTCAGCCACATCGTCCAGGATCGCGATGTCGGCGCGGACGTTCAGATAGGTGGGCGTGTTGTTGATGATGACGAGGTGCGCGCCTCGGTCGAGCGCCTGCATCGGCAGTCCCGCCACGGGCAGGACCTCGAGGGAGGACCCGGCCACCAGCATCAGGTCGCACCGACGCGCTTCGCGCTGGGCCTCGAACCAGGCTTTCTGCGGCAGTTGTTCCCCGAACAGGATCACGTCGGGCTTCAGGGTGCTTCCGCATTTCGGGCAGTGCGGGATTTCGCCCGAATCGATGAACGGGGCCAGGTAATCCTGCGAATCCACCTGCGTATAACACCTCGTGCAGGAGAGAGTTCCCAGCGTACCGTGCATCTCCACCACGTGCTGTGACCCGGCCTTCTGGTGCAGGCGGTCTATGTTCTGGGTGATGACGGTCTTCACCCGCCCGGCGTTTTCCAGCGCGGCCAGCGCCAGGTGCGCCGCGTTGGGTTTGGCGTTGAAGATCTGTCCGACAAGGGGGCGGAACCAGGCAAAGAAGCTTTCGGGATGTGTGCGAAACGTGCTGAGAGAAGCGACTTCCATCGGTTCATCGCGGGACCACAGGCCGGTGCCCTCGGAACGGAAGTCCGGGATGCCCGAGGGGGTGGAGAACCCCGCGCCAGTCAACACGACGGCCCGTTCCGCCTGGCGGAACAAGTCCGCCGCGAACTCGATGGCCGTCTGCGTTTGACTGGGAATGGAGGACATCTACCCGCCGGTCTCTTGTTTGATGATCTGGTCCACCAGTTTCAGGATTTGCTGGGAGGTGATGCCGTCCGGCTGGCACAGGATGGCGGCCGTCTGCATACGCGTGGCCTGCGTCAACAGTTCGGGCGCGGGGGTGAGGGTGACGCTGAGCGGATGGCCGAGTTTGTCCTGCACCACCGTCCACGGCAGTTGCGTGTCCGAGCGGATGCGGTTGTTGAGCACCGGCATGATCTGCTGGCTCTTGAGTCCCAGGCCGGTGATTTCCCCGATCAAAGCCCTGGTGTGCTGGATCGTATTCGGAATTCCCTCCAGCACCACTACCACGTTCTTGCAGAGCGGCACAAGTTTCTGGACGAAAGGCGGGAGGCCGCTGCCTAGGTCGAGCACAATGAAGCGCGCCAGTGAGGCCAGCCGCCCAACCAGCGCTTCGTATTGGCTGACTTGGTTGATCAGGTGCATGTCGCTGGGGTGGTCGGAGGCCAGCAGGAGTTTTGTGCCGGAGATGTGGGGCATCAGGGCGCCGCTCACGCGCTCGCGGGTGATGTCTTTAGGTGTGCCTTCGAGAAATTTCACCAGCGCTTTCTGGTTGGCGACTCCCAGGTCCATGCCGAGCGTGCCTTTACCGGGCACCATCTCGGCCAGGATGACCTCGGCCTTCGTGCGCGTGAACAATCCTGCCGCCACGTTGACCGCGACGGTGGAAACGCCCAGCCCGCCGCGCGCCGCCAGGACGCCGATGACGTGCCCGTGAGTCTCCTGGGGGGCGGTTGTCGGATGTTCCTCGGTGCGCTGACCGGCCCGCGCCAGCAGGGCTTTTACGTGCGCCTGAAGTTCGGATGGATGCGTGGGTTTGGTCAGGTAGTCGTCCGCGCCCACCTCGAAGCCGGTCACCTTGTCGTCCAGCTGGGTTTTGGCGGTGAACATCAGGATCGGGATGCCCGCCGTGGACTCGTTGCCCCGCAGGCGGCGCGTGACCTCGAAGCCGTCCATATCCGGCATCATGATGTCCAACAGGATCAGGTCCGGCTTTTCGTCAATGGCTTTCTGCAGGCCCTGTTGACCGTTGGCGGCCGCGCTGATCTGATATCCCTGGCGCTGGAGCATGAGCCCCACCAGCCGCAGGGTATCCACATCGTCGTCCACAATCAGGATTTTCTCTGGCATAAATGCATCCCTAGGGATTGTGAAACAAAGTCTAGCATAAAGACGGCTATCGGGCAAGATTCCAATAGTTTATTAATACGGAAGTGCTATAATGAAGGCCGTCCCGGGGATGACAGGCTTCGACGGAGGAGGCTGGTCCCGGAATGCGAGCCGAGAGGCGCCGAACTCGTAAACTCAGCGCAACCCAATAAGTGCCAACCGCACTTCCTATGCTGCTATGCCCCTCGCCGCCTAAGGCGGGCGCGTAACAGTACGGTCTTCAACGTAAGACCGCGTCCACCGGCCCCGAGCTCCGCCAGGGACCGGCCCGGGCGAGACAAACGCGGAGTGCCGCACGCGACGCCGTTAACCGTGTGAAAGACCCAACGGCTGGCTGCAGGCGGTTCCCGCCGGACGAGATGCCTGCAGTGACCTACTTCGACCGGCTACGCTCGTAGAGTTCCGAGGGTCGATTCTTTCGGACGCGGGTTCGATTCCCGCCATCTCCACTACACCGTCTCTTCTTCGGGGGCGGTGTTTGTTTTTTTCGGAGGGTGTCTAATCTCGTGGGCCAGTGAAGGACTTCACCACAGAGCGCACTGAGACCACAGAGAAAACCTTTGAAGAATCTCTGTGAGCTTCGTGTTCTCTGTGGTGAGATATTCTCTAGTTCATTCTTTTGGACACTCTCGTTTTTCGGACGCAGGTCCCCAAAGGGGATGGTATTCGATTCCCGCCATCTCACATCTTTGTGAGCGCTCCGGCGGCTCCTTGGAACGAACATTTCTTGCCCGGAAAGCCCAATGGGCTGCCGAGCCGCGGCCAATAACCTGTATGGCACGACGGCCATATGCTATACTCGCACCGACCAACTCTTTGTGTTTCGGAGGACACATGTTTACAAAATCGTTTCGCCCGTTTATTTTTCTTTTCGTGATCGTTGCATTGGTCAGCCTGGCCTGCGGAATCGACTGGGGGACGAGCACGACCGAGCCACCGGTTCAACAGCCTCAACAGCCGCAACCTCAGCAGCCGTCCCAGCCGCAACCCACGGAACCGCCCGTTCAGCCCTTGGACCAGGCCGAGCAGTTCTTTACCGAAGAGTTCGACCAGAGCGTTGACAACTGGTCCTACTTCCTGACGCATGGCGATGAGAATGCCATGAGCCTCACGGTCGATGGAGGTTATCTGACCTTCGATCTGCCAGCCGAGGGTCTGTGGGTTTATACCCTGTACGATCCCTACACGTACGAAGACGTTCGGATTGACGTGCGCGCGGAAAATCGCGGCGACAACAAGAATAATATCAGTCTGATCTGCCGATATGATGAAGAAGATGGCTGGTATGAATTCAATATCGAAAATACAGGTTTGTACAACATTCTGTATGGCAAGTGGAACGATGACATGCGGGGCGCCAGCTACGCCAAAATTGCCGATGGAGGATCCAACGCCATTCGCTCCGGTAAAGATGTCAATGAATACACGGCGATTTGCAAGGGTCGCACTCTGATTCTGTTTATCAATGGGAAGCAGGTGCGCAGTGTGGACGACAATCAACGCGTCCTGCGCAGCGGCCAGATTGGCATAGGCGTTTCATCGTTCGATCGCTTCCCCGTCATTGTGGACTATGACTGGGTGAAAGTCAGCCAGCCGTAGATTTTGTGTCTCCCATCGGAGGCGGCCTGAGCAGGCCGCCTCTTTTCGTTCTATTAAATTTCTATGCAGCGTTAACGTGATTCTTGCATCCTTCGGGTATTCTTTAGCCGTTGAATTTATCAAGCAAGGAGCAACGTTATGGGAAAAATCATCGGCATTGACCTGGGCACCACCAACTCGGTCGTCTCCGTCATGGAAGGCGGACAGCCGACCGTTATCTCCACCGCGGAGGGAGGACGGCTCTGCCCGTCGGTGGTGGCGTTCAATAAAAACGGCGAGCGGCTCGTCGGTCAGACCGCGAAGCGGCAGGCGGTGATCAACTCGGAGAACACCGTCTATTCCATCAAGCGCTTCATCGGACGCCACTACGACGAGACCAGCGTGGAGCGCGGCATGGTCCCGTTCGAGGTCGTGCGCGGACCGTCGGACGACGTGCGCGTCAAGATTCCCATCACGAACCGCGAGTACAGCCCGCAGGAAATTTCCGCGATGGTGCTGGCCAAATTGAAGTCCGACGCGGAAGCGTATTTGGGACAGTCTGTTACACAGGCGGTCATCACCGTCCCCGCGTATTTCAACGACAGCCAGCGACAGGCGACGAAGGACGCGGGCCGTATTGCGGGTCTCGAAGTGATGCGCATCATCAACGAGCCGACTGCGTCTGCGCTTGCGTACGGACTCGATAAAAAGAAAGACGAAACGATTCTTGTCTTCGATCTCGGCGGCGGCACGTTCGACGTGTCGGTGCTGGAGGTGGGCGAGGGCGTGATCGAAGTCAAGGCTACCAACGGTGACACACACCTCGGCGGCGACGACTGGGACCAGCGCATCGTCAACTGGGCCGCGGACGAGTTCAAAAAGGATCAGGGCATTGACCTGCGCGCGGACCGCCAGGCTCTCCAACGCCTGAGAGAAGCGGCCGAGAAAGCCAAGATCGAACTTTCGTCCGTGATGGAGACCGAGATCAACCTGCCGTACATCACCGCGGACGCAAGCGGCCCGAAACATTTGCAATTGAAACTGTCGCGCGCCAAATTCGAGCAGATGACCGAAGACCTTTTGGCGCGCTGCCGCAAGCCGTTCGAGTCGGCGTTGAAGGACGCGGGCATGTCGTCGGGCAGCCTGAACGAGGTGGTACTCGTCGGCGGTTCGACGCGCATGCCCATGGTCCAGGATTTGGTGCGCAGTCTGACCGGCAAGGAGCCGAACAAGGGCGTCAATCCCGATGAGGTGGTCGCGGTCGGCGCGGCCATTCAGGGCGGCGTGCTCGGCGGCGAGGTCAAGGACATTCTGCTTCTCGATGTGACCCCGCTCTCGCTGGGCGTCGAGACTCTCGGCAGTGTGATGACGGTGATGATCGAACGCAACACCACCATCCCGGTCAAGAAGACCGAGACGTACTCGACCGCGGCCGACAACCAGACCGCGGTGGACATCCACATCCTGCAGGGTGAGCGCCCAATGGCCGCGGACAACATGTCGCTGGGACGATTCCGCCTCGACGGCATTCCGCCCGCGCCGCGCGGCATCCCGCAGGTCGAAGTGACCTTCGACATCGACGCCAATGGAATTTTGCACGTCACCGCGCGCGACAAGGCCACCGGCAAGGAGCAGAAGGTGACCGTCACCGCCTCGACCAACCTGAACAAGCAGGATATCGAGCGCATGGTGCAGGAGGCGCGCTCGCACGAGGCCGAGGACAAGAAGCGCCGTGAACTGATCGAGGCGCGCAACATGGCCGACAGCCTGGTCTATCAGACCGAGAAGGCCCTGCGCGACCTGGGCGATAAGGTTCCGTCCAACGAGCGCGGCAACATCGAAGCCAAGATCAACGACTTGAAGTCCGCCGCGCAAAGTGAGGACCTGAACCGCATCCGCAAGGCGACCGAGGAGGTCCAGCAGGCCTTCCACGCGCTGAGCCAGCAGTTGTACGCGCAGGGCCAGCCACAGCCCGGCGCGCCGGGCGCGGGTCCGTCCACGCCGCCGCCCTCCGAGGGCGACGTCATAGATGGCGAGGTCAAAGAATGATTCGTGAACGTCCCGAAGGGTGGACAGCCGAACGGGACTCATTTCGAGAATCCTTCGGGACGTTCTGACCAAAGTTTAGGAGCACATGAGTGTAGAGACGGCCGCGCAGGCCGTCTCTCTTTTTGCTTTATAATCCCTCGCATGCGCAACCCGCGAATGCGAGTGCCTGTCATCATTGGCGCTGTGATCCTGTTGGCGATCGGTGTCTACTACATCCCGCCCGTCCATGAGCGGCTGGCCTGGCGCGTGGAGGGACTGCGCACGCAGGTCAAATATTTCTTTAACCCGCCGGACGAGGCGGTCTTCCAGCCTTCGGAACAGCAACAGGTGGAGGCCATCGTCTCGGCGACGATGCAGGCCTTCCTCGCCACGCCCACACGGACCGCGACTCCGCGTCCCGGGCCGAGCCTCACGCCGACGGTTACGACAACACCATTGCCCGATGTCGTTATGCTTGAAGGCGTGACCTACGAGCACCAGCACGGACGGTTGAACTATTGCGGCCCGGCCAACTTCTCCATGTCGCTGACCTTCTGGGGCTGGGACGGCGACCGCGATGTGATCGGCCAGGCGGTCAAGCCGAGCGACAAGGACAAGAATGTAATGCCCTACGAGTTGCAGGACTACATCACGGACAATGTGCCCGGCATGACCTCCGTCCTGCGTTACGGCGGCGAGATCGAAATGATCAAACGACTGGTCGCGGCGGGATTCCCGGTGGTGGTGGAAAAGGGCATCTACGAGTTGGACCTGAACGGCAAGTTCGGCTGGATGGGACATTATGCCTTCGTCACCGGCTATGACGAAACGAAACAAGAACTCATCTATCAGGATACTTATCAGCCCCCGGGCGCGCCAGCCGGGCCGAATCGCAGAATCAGTTACGACGATTTCACCGAAGGCTGGCGTTCGTTCAATTTCGTGTTCGTGGTGGTGTATCCCGTCGAGCGCGAGGCGGAGGTGCTGTCCGCGCTGGGAAATTGGGCAGACGAGGCTTGGGCCACGCGTCACGCGCTCGAACGGGCGCAGGCCGAGGGTCAAAGCCTGACCGGCATTGACCAGTTCTTCGCCTGGTTCAACGCGGGCACGAGTCACGTGGACCTGCTCCAGTACGCGGACGCGTCCATCGCCTACGATTACGCCTTCCAACTTTACGCCGATCTCGATGTGGATAACAGCATCCGTCCGTATCGCACGATGTGGTATCAGACCGGGCCCTACAAGGCATATTTCTACAGCGGGCGTTACGCGGACGTGATCAGCCTGGCGAACACGACGCTCCACGACACGATCAGCGAGCCGGTGCTGGAGGAGAGCCTGTACTGGCGCGGGCAGGCCGAGTACATGGCCGGGCAGACCGGCGCGGCGATTGCCGATTACCGCGCCGCGTTGAAGGTGCATCCCAAGTGGCTGCCGGCGCTGCAGGCTTTACAAGATCTAGGAGTGGAACCATAATGTTGGTCTCGGTACGGCGGCGCTGGTCGAGTAGCCCGCAGGGCGTACACTTGCACCTGGCGCAAGTGCAGGTGTCGAGACCCGCCGCCTACTCAACCAACGATATTTGCATATGAAACTACTTCACTTTGCTGACGCTCACATAGACATGGCCAATTATGGCCGCCACGACCCGGCCTCGGGCCTGCCTCTGCGCGTGCTTGACTTTCTGAAATCGCTCGACACCATCGTGGACGCGGCGATTGACGAGAAAGTGGATTTGGTCATCTTTGCAGGCGACGCCTACAAAGACCGCGCGCCCGCGCCCACCTTCCAGCGCGAGTGGGGCAAACGCATCATGCGCCTCTCGCAGGCGAACATCCCGACTCTGCTTTTAGTTGGCAACCACGATCTCTCGCCCGCGGCGGGACGCGCCCACGCGGTGCAGGAGTTCGACACGCTGCAGGTCCCGTTTGTGCGCGTGCTCGACCGGCCCGAATTTCTTCGCCCCAGCGATCTGTGGGATCTGCCGTTGCAGGTCATCGCGCTGCCGTGGGTCTCGCGCTCCGGGCTGATGGCCGCCACCGACACCGAAGGCATGTTGCCCTCGGAAGTCTATGCCGAGGTGGAGAAGCGACTGAACGATCTGGTGGAGGATTGGATCGTGGAAGCGGACGAGTCCCTGCCGCTGGTGCTGACCGCGCACGCGTCGGTGCAGGGCGCGGTCTACGGGTCCGAACGGACCGTGATGCTGGGCGCCGATCTGGTGCTGAGTCCCTCGATGGTCAAGAACCCGCGGTTGGACTACGTGGCGCTCGGCCACATCCACAAACCGCAGGACTTGAACGAGGGCGCGCATCCGCCCGTGATCTATCCCGGCTCCATTGAGCGCGTGGACTTCGGAGAGGCGGGCGACGAGAAGTATTTCGTGGTCGCAGACGTGAAAAAGGGGAAGGCGAAAGTGGACTGGCGCAAACTGACCGGCGCGCGTCCGTTCATCGACCGGCGCGTGACCCTCGAATCGGACCAGAACGTGACCGAGGCGCTCAAGTCCGCACTGCCGAAGCCGAAAGACATTGATGGCGCGATCGTGCGCCTGACCGTGGATTATCCGCGCGAGTGGGACGCGTTGATTGACGAACCTGCCTTGCGAAAGCACGCCGAGAAGGCATTCGAATTTCATCTCGTGAAGCGGCCGCGCATGGAAGCGCGCATCCGCCTCGCCGCGGACCAGACGGTGAGCAGCCTCAGCCCGCTGGATTTGCTGGATCAATACTGGCGCGCGGTGCACACCGAGGAAGCGGACATCGAGTCCCTGCAAAAGTTGGCGGGGGAGATTCTGGCGGAGGAAGAAGTGGATGTTTAAGGAGATGCCATGAAAACTACGCTCACAAACCTCAGGTCACCTGCGCTCATTGGCCTGCCGTTCGTGCTTCCGTTTATGGTGATGGAATTGGTAAACAGATGGAATTACCATGAAGGATTCCCCGTCAATTTATTTGGCATGATGTGGCTCTCGGCCGCGGCGTTCGTCCTCATCCTGGTGCCCATCGTGCGGAATGTGCGCGTGGGAAAGGACCTCATGGCGAATCCCGTTTCCCTTTTACTCAGGGTCGTTTTCCTGGCTTTCATCGCGCGGATGTGGGTAGGCATCCTGATTGATCAGATGCCCTGTTTTCTGGGTGTCCCGAATTGCGATTAGATCAGCACTGGCGTGCAGTGCACACAGAAGAGGATATGGAGAGTCCTTAACAGAAGTTAATGGGAATTTGGGAATGAATTACCTATGCCATCTCCATTATGAATTTTCAAACACGATCCTGTCAACCAAGAATTTCTTTATAGTCTCGTAGTTAAGCATATATTTGGGCGGGCGCGGTTTCCCATTACTGTTGCGACCCTGATGATGAACGTCGAGAAACGAAACATTCTTTGGATTCACAACAAGAAACAAAAGTTCCTGTAACTTTGCATGGGTCTTTCTGTAACGGGAGATGCCCGTTCTCTGTATGCGGTCAATTTCATACTTTGATTTCCCACCCTTCAATTCTTCATGCCACTTTTGAAAAGTCCTGTCATCATCATTGTATTCAACATCGCATAAAGCAACTATCAACCCGTGTGCCCCATACTTTTTGATACTCCAATCCATTGCTTTCGTATCATTCAATATAGAACGATGATCGTCGGATTTTATGGCTTTTGCCTTCAAATCCCAATTGATTGAGCGCTTTGCGTCAAAACAAGCCGTTCTAGATTTTCCATATCTATCACCTGGAATCGAGAAGTGTCCTTCCATTCTCTGATAGCATAAGAACTCAAAATAAAACGCCCACCATTCCATTTGTCGCCAGTTGAATTTGGCGTCTTTCAATGTCAAGACGCTTTCCCTGCCATCCCAATTAAGGGGCAAATCCGCAAGAAGGCCTTTGGCGGTTTGAATATCTTGTTTGGGCGTCATCGGGAAATCCTAAAACATACGCTGTTGTTCAGGTTGGTACTCACCTTCGACGCGCTTTCTGGCGATTTCACAATACTCCTCACTTATCTCGATTCCAATATAATGGCGGCGATTATTACGTGCCATCACACATGTTGTTCCACTTCCACACATAGGATCAAGGACAACCTCATTAGGCTCCGAAAAGCAGAGAATAAGATCCTCCGCTAACTTATCGGGAAAAGTTGCAGGGTGTTGAAGCTTCAACCGATTACCTTCTGTGTTGCTGGTTGAATATTGCCACACGGTTCCGCGACATTTCATTGGATTGACAGCCTTTGGCTCAATGGCTTTAAAACCGCCGTTCGTAAGCCGATCCGTGCCTGAATAAATTTTTCCCGCGTGTTTGCTCGGAACCATTAAGTGTTCTTTATGAAAAGTCTTTGGACGAGCTCCCTTGAAGAATATCAAGACATACTCATGGTCAACCCTAAATCTCTGGTTCCACCATGCCCCAGGGTTGCCGTCTCTCTTGTAAATCACGCTTTCAAAAAGCTTCCAACCGAGGTCGTCGACCCAACTAACCGCCAAGCGGAACGAAGTGAGCGATTTAGCGAAGTTTTTTGTTCCATCGCCAATAACGACAATCGCTGTACCGCCATCCTTGGTCACGCGGAAAAGATGCCTTCCCAATGTCACAAAGTCAAAAGACCAGTTATTTTTATAATCCCTAATACCATCGTAAGGCGGTGAGAAGACAGTAAGGTCTATGGAATTGTCTGGAAAGGAAGACAATTCCTCCAAACAATCCGCTTCGATAATTTGATTTAATCTTGAATTTGCTCTATTGCCGCTAGTCATAATTAACTCCGTACCGTCTCGAAAATATGGTTTAACGATTTGATGCTAAAGAATTTCAATTTAGTATATCACCCCTGTCAAGTCCCTGTCTTCTCCACCACCCAAAAATGGGACAGGCCCAGACCGCGCAGGGGCGTCTTTTCAAGAAATTGCAAAATGGCGCGCAAGAGTTTCCCCCCCGCGCCGAAGCGGGCGATGAGATTGTCATACGCTCCGAAGATGATGGTCCTTTCGATAAAGCGGACAGGCAAATCAGTAAATAGTTTTTCCAAATCGCGGCGCGAATAGACACGCACGTGCGGCGCGAGACGGTCACGCCAGGGGCGGGGGAGGTAGTTCACGAAAGGTTTGTTGCCGAAATAATATTTCCCGCGCCAGTAGACGCCGTGCGTCTCGAACGGATAGCCGCGGTTCGGGCAGAAGAGGGCGATCCGCCCGCCGGGCGTCAGGACGCGCACCATCTCACGGACCGCGGCCTTGTCATCCTGCACGTGCTCGATCACCTCGTGGCTGAGGATTAAGTTGAAAGTGGAGGATGGAAACGGCAGGCCTTCGCCCGCGGCGTTGACGATATGCGCGGAACGCGTCCGTGCTTCGGCGGCGCGCTCGCGGTCGTATTCCAGCCCGATCACGGTCCCGCCGAAGGCCGCGAGTTTTTCCACATACATCCCCACGCCACAGCCGTTCTCCAGCACGCGTCCCTTGGCGCGCTCACCCGCGGCGCGCAGGATCATGTCGAGGCGGCGTTCCTGTCCCGCCCGCCAGACGTAGGAGGGTTCACCGCGCAGGGCGGCTTTGTCAAGGTCTCTTTGATTCATCGGCGCAATTATAAGAGAGTTTTCACTACGCGGCGCGCAGGGGGAACACTTTCCTTTTGCGGTGCGGTTGGAACGCGAATAGCGCAAATGAGCAAATGGCGCGAATTTTTTGTAATGCTATTCGTGTAATTCGCCTTTTCGCGGCATTCGCGTTGAAGAATCCGCGACTTCAAGAAAGCCACCGTCTGTGATGAATAAAACCTTGCGGCACAATGGATATTATGCTAGAATCCCGCCATCGCAATACGGACGGCACCGAGAAGTGGGCAACCCCCACTTTTCTGCTTGTAAATAGGAGTAACGGAGCAAGTCGCATGACGACCAAGAACGAATTCGCCCTGGCCTTCAACGAAGTGCTGGAAGAAAAACAACTCTCCAAGGAGATCATCCTCGGAGCGATCGAGTCCGCCATGGTCTCGGCCTATCGGCGGGCTGTCAACGCGTCCACCGCACAGCACGTCGAAGCCAGGGTGGACCCCGAGACCGGCGTCGTCTCGATCTACGCTGAAAAGGAAGTGGTCGAAGACGTTCTGGATGACCGCACCGAAGTGACCCTGGAGAACGCCCGCAAGGTCAACCCCGACGTGCAGTTGGGCGACATGGCGATTGTGGAAACGACCCCGCGTGACTTTGGGCGGGTCGCCGCGCAAACCGCGCGCCAGGTCATTCAACAGCGAATCCGCGAGGCCGAACGCGGCGCGCAGATGGAATACTTCCAGCGCCAGACGGGCGAGATCGTCAGCGGCGTGGTGCAGGCTGTCAACAACGTACAGGGCGCCACACTCGGCCTGGACATGAAGGCCGAGGGCATCATGCCCAACAACCAGAAGATTCCCGGCGAACGTTTCAAAGTGCACGACCGCCTGCGCGCCGTGGTGCTGGAAGTGAAAGACGGTTCGCGCGGCCCGCAGATCATCCTGTCGCGCGCCCATCGCAACTTCCTGCGGCGCTTGCTGGAGAACGAAGTCCCCGAAATCTATCACGGCATCGTGGAGATCCGCGCCATCGCCCGCGAACCCGGCGCGCGCGCCAAGGTGGCTGTCCTCGCCACCCAGCCCGGCGTGGACGCGGTCGGCGCGTGCGTGGGCATCAAGGGCGTGCGCATTCAGGCCATCGTCAAGGAACTGCACGACGAGAAGATTGACATCATTCAATGGGATAACGATCCAGTCGTTTACATTTCCAAAGCCATCAGCCCGGCGCGCGTCAATGGGGTGTATCTCTCCGAGAACGCCGAGGGACACAAGACCGCCACAGTCGTGGTCGGTGAGGACCAGTTGAGTCTGGCCATCGGCCGCGATGGACAGAACGCGCGTCTTGCCGCCAAACTGACCGGCTGGCGCATTGACATCAAGAGCCTGGTGGAAGCCGCGTCCGATTCCCTGCAGAAATTGCAAACCGATACCGAACTGGCCGCGCTCCTGCCGAACGCGGTGGAGGCCATCCCCGCCATCGAGGCCATCCTGGCCAAGAAGGCCGAGAACCGCCCGGTCACGCCGGAGGAATTCACACAATTGAACCAGTTCGTGGACCGCGTCGAACGGCGCACCATTCAAATCAAGGAAGAGGCCCAGCGCGTGGAGGAAGAGAAGACCTCCGCGGCGCGCGCCGAGGTCCCGGCCGCGGCCTTCGAAATGCCGCTGGATCAGGCGGGTATCAAGGAGCACGTCTTCAACATCCTGGTCGAGGCGGGATTCGAGACCGTCGGCAGTTTGATGCTGGCGCTCAAAGTGGACCCGAACCGGGTGCTTGGCCTGCCGGGCGTGGGTCCGAAAGCCATGCAGAACATCGAAGAGTCGCTGGCGGCGTTGAACTTCCCCGAGCCGGAGAAACCCGTCGAAGCGGCGGCCCAGCCGGAGGTCGCGCCGGAAGCGGTTGTCGAAGTGGCCGCGGAAGTTGTCGAGACGGTGGCGGTCGAAGAGAAAAAGCCGGTCAAGGTCGAGGAAGTCGAAGAGGACGATTCGACCAAGGACGGCGTCTCGCTGGATGAAATCTTTGCCCTGAAGCCGGAGATCTTCCAGGCCGGTGGGGCCGAGGATGAATCCGCGGCTGACAAAAAAGGTAAAAAGAAGAAGAAAAAGGCCGTCGAATTGACGTTCGACGAGGAACTCGGCGAGGTCGTGGGGCGCAAGAAGCACAAGCGCGCCGACGACGGGTGGGCCGAGGAATAATAGTGATTACCTCACCCATCCCCTCCAGTCCCTGTGGGGCAGGGTGAGGTGCTGAACCAAGGTGTCCAAGAAACCTGTCCAGCGCGTGAAACACATTCCCCAGCGGACCTGCGTGGGCTGCCGCACAGTGATGGCGAAACGGTCGCTGATTCGCATCGTGCGGACCCCGGAGGGGGTGCGGGTGGACCCAACCGGCAAGGCGGCCGGGCGGGGAGCGTACCTGCACGACAACCGTGCCTGCTGGGAGCGCGGCCTGAAAGGCGCGCTGGCGCATGCCTTGAAAACCGAATTGACCCAGGACGAGCGGGAGCGGCTGGAAGCCTTTGCCCTCTCGCTCCCCGGAGACCCTGTGAGTGATTAGCCCATGTAACGGCTGACGCTTTCCCGCTCACAGGCGCGCTCCGCCGATATTGTATGTTCTGTCTCTGTGAATCCTGTGTGGATTCCGAGATGCACAGAGCACCTGTGTTTTTCTGGAGGTGGCCTATGAGCGAAAACGGGAAGAGGATCGAACTGCCCGCCAGCATCGTGGTGCGCGACCTGGCGCAAAAGATCGGACAAAGCCCCATTGACGTCATTAAGAAACTGATGACCAACGGCGTGATGGCTTCCATCAGCCAGTCGGTGGATTTCGATACGGCCGCCATCGTGGTTGCTGAATACGGATTCGACGCCGCCCCCGAACAGGTCGCGGTCGCCGAAGAAAAGGAAGTCGGCGAGGTGCCGCTCTGGCGGCAGATGATCGCCGGGGAAGACGCGGGGGCGCTTGCCGCCCGCCCGCCGGTCGTGACCATCCTCGGTCACGTGGACCACGGCAAGACCAGCCTGCTGGATGTGATCCGGTCCGAGCATGTGGCCGAGGGCGAGGCGGGAGGCATCACCCAGCACATCGGCGCGTACCAGGTGGAGCAAAAGGGACGCACGATCACGTTCCTGGATACGCCCGGTCACGCCGCGTTCACCGCCATGCGGGCGCGCGGGGCGCAGGGCGCGGACATTGTCATCCTGGTCGTGGCGGCCGACGACGGAGTCATGCCGCAGACGAAGGAGGCCATCGCCCATGCCAAGGCCGCGCGCGTGCCCATGGTCGTCGCGCTCAATAAGATAGACAAAGCCAACGCCAACCCCGACCGCGTCAAACAGCAACTGGCCGAGCAGGGACTCGTCCCGGACGACTGGGGTGGGTCCACGCTGGTCGTGCCGGTCTCTGCCAAGCAGAAGCAGGGCATTGACGACTTGCTGGAAGCCATCCTGCTGGTCGCCGATAACGCCGACATCCGCGCCAACCCGGACGGCAAGGTGATTGGAACGGTTGTAGAGGCCGAACTGGATAAATCGAAAGGCGTGGTCGCTACACTGCTTATTCAGAATGGCACGCTCAAAGCCAGCGACATCGTCGTGGCGGGCCCGACCTACGGGCGGCTGAAAGCCATCACGGATTTTCGCGGCAAGCCGATCCAGAAGGCCGGGCCGTCCACCCCCGTCCGCGTGATGGGATTCTCGGAAGTGCCCGCGGCCGGCGACCTGTTCCAGGTCCTTGAATCGGAGCGCGAGGCGCGCGACCTTGTCACCGAGCGCGTCGAGGCGGCCAAGTCCGCCGCGCAGGCCCGCAAGAAAGTCTCGCTCGAAGACTTGTTCTCCTCATATCAAGAAGGCGAGACGAAAGAACTCAACCTGGTGCTGAAAGCCGACGTGCAGGGTTCGCTCGAACCGATCATCGGCGAATTGGACAAACTGGGCAAGGACGAGATCGCCATCAAGGTGCTGTACGCCGAAACGGGCAACATCGGCGAGAACGACGTCCTGCTGGCATCGGCCTCGAAGGCCATCATCGTCGGTTTCAATGTGCAGGCCGAGGTCGCGGCCCGAAGACTCGCAGAAGCGGAGGGCGTGGACATCCGCCTGTACGACATCATTTACCGTCTTACCGAAGACATCGAACTGGCGGTCAAGGGCATGCTCGCGCCCGAATTCACCGAGAAGGTCGTCGGGCGCGCCCAGGTGCTCAAGGTCTTCCCGATCTCGAAGGTCGGCAAGATCGCGGGCTGCCGCGTGCTGGATGGCGAACTGCGCCGCAACGCCAAAGTCCGCCTGATGCGCGGCAAGGATATCGTCTTCGAGGGCGACATGTCCTCGCTCAAGCACGAGAAGGACGACGTGCGCGAAGTCCGCGCCGGTTTCGAATGCGGCGTGGGCTTGAAGAACTTCCACGACATCGAGGAAGGCGATGTGCTCCAGTGTTATGTCATGGAAAAGACCGAATAACCACACAGGAAACACATTGTTTCTTCACCAGTCCGAAATAAGCGACACCTAAAATGCCGTCTGGTATCCGTCTTCAACGCATTGCGGACCGCATCCGCCAGGAACTCTCGGAAATGCTCATCCGCGAGATCAGCGACCCGCGCCTGGAACTGATTTATGTCACGGACGTAAGAGTAGACAGGGAACTTGCCTACGCGGACATCTACGTCTCCGCGGTGGAGGGGACGGCGCGCAGCGCGGAAGTCCTTGCGGGACTCGGGAGCGCCAGCGGCTTCATGCGCCGGACTTTGGCCGGGCGCGTCGAACTGCGCGTGTTTCCCCGCCTGCGCTTCCACTGGGACCCGACCCCGGAGAACGCCGACCACATCGAAAAGGTGCTCGCCGAACTGCGCGAGAAAAGAATCGAGAAATAAAGGATCGAGATTTGGATATGAAAAGCGGGATCGTCGCAAAAATCAAAGACCGCCTCGCGGCGGCGCAAAACATCGTCATCGCTTCGCACGTCCGCCCGGACGGCGACGCCATCGGGTCACTGCTGGCCCTCGGCCTGGCTCTGCAGGACGCGGGCAAATCCGTCCAGATGGTCTTGCAGGACGGGGTCCCGGCCTCGTTCCGTCACCTGGAGGGCAGTGACCGGGTCAGGAACAAGCCCGAGGGCGCGTTCGATACGTTCATCTCCGTGGACTGCGCCGATTTCAAACGGCTGGGCAGGGTGTTCGAGTCGTTCGATAAACCCGACGTCAACATAGACCATCACGTCACGAACGAGAAGTTTGGGAAATTGAACCTGATCGAGGCGGAGGCGGTCGCCACCGCCGCCATCCTGACCGAGCATCTGCCGGAGTGGGGCTTTGCCATCACCAAACCGATTGCCGCCGCGCTCGTGACCGGCATCGTCACCGACACGCTCGGCTTTCGCACATCGAATACGTCCCCGCAGGCGTTGCGCGACGTGGCCGCGCTGATGGAGATCGGCGTGGACCTGCCCGAATTATATGCGCGCGCCCTCGTCCGCCGTTCGTTCGAAGCCTCGCGTTACTGGGGGGCGGGCCTCTCCAGCCTCGAGCGCAAGAATGGAATCGTATGGGGCACGCTTACTCTAGCCGACCGGCGTAAATCCGGTTACACTGGTAACGACGACGCCGACCTCATCAACGTCATCTCTTCGATTGACGATGCGAAGGTGGGCATGATCTTCGTCGAGCAGGCCGATCATCACGTCAAGATTTCGTGGCGCGCGCTCATGCCCGGCGTGGACGTGTCGCCCATTGCCAAGCATTTCAACGGCGGCGGTCACGCGGCCGCAGCCGGGGCCGACATTCCCGGCGCGCTGGACGAAGTGCAGAAGATGGTACTTGAGACTACCCACCGAATGCTTTTGAACGAGCATTAATAGGATAGATTTGGTAGAATAAGTGACGGCCATGCCGTCAAAGAGTTTGTGGAGGAATCCAAGTGAACAGTCAAGATGTAAAGAATGCCATCTCCGGTGTCCTGGTTGTGGACAAACCCGTTGGCATGACATCTCACGATGTTGTCGAAGCCATCCGCCGCGGAACGGGAATCCGCCGCGCCGGGCACACCGGCACCCTCGACCCGCGCGCCTCCGGCGTGCTGGTCATCCTGATCGGACCCGCCGTTCGCCTGAGCGAATACGTGTCCGCCTCGGATAAACGCTACCAGGCCATCATCCGCCTCGGCTCGAGCACCGATACCTTCGACGCCGACGGGCGCTTTACGCGTTCGGATGCGCCGATCAATGTGACGGAAGAACAGTTCGAGAAGACGCTCAAGCAGTTCATCGGCGAGATCGAACAGACGCCGCCGCCGTATTCGGCCGTGAAGGTGCAGGGACGCCGCGCCTACGACATGGCGCGTCAGGGCGAGGACGTGGACCTGACCCCGCGCAAGATCAACGTCTACCACCTCGAGGTGCTCGAATGGGCGCCGCCCGAAGTGGTCGTGGACGTGCACTGCTCCAGCGGCACCTATGTCCGTTCGCTGGCAAACGACATGGGCAACGCCCTCGGATGCGGCGCGTACCTGGTCGGCCTGCGCCGCACCAAGAGCGGACGCTTCAGCCTGCGCGATGCCACGCCCCTGCGCAAGTTGCAGGAGGCCTTCCAGGCGGGCAACTGGTACCAGTACCTGATCCCCGCCGCCGAGGCGCTCGGCGACTGGCCCGCGGTCGAACTCAACCCCGACGAAGTCGAGGAAGTCCGCCACGGACACCGCGTCAAAGCCGCGGAGGATGCAAAAGAGGGCCGCGTGCGCGGCGTGAGCATGGCGGGCGAACTGGTGGCCTTGATGGAACTCGCCACCGGCGAAGACGGTTCGAAAGAATGGCAGCCGAAGAAGGTCTTCTTCTCCAGCGAACCCAACAAGTAGGGGCACAGCGATGCGGCAAAGGGCGCTGGCGATAAACCGTTTCGCCGTGCCCCTCCAAAGCAGAAACTCGTGCAACATTTTCGTTCCCTCGACGACGTTTCCATCGAATCCTCCTGGCTGACCGTCGGCGTCTTCGACGGCGTGCATCGCGGTCACCAGGCCATCCTGAGTCAACTCACGGCAGGCGCACACGAAAACGGCGCGCCTGCCGTTGTGCTTACGTTTCATCCCCATCCCGCGGCCGTGCTTGGGGGACGCGACATCAAGTGCCTGACCACGCCCGACGAACGCGCCGACCTGCTCGCCGCGCACGGCGTGGACATCCTCGTCACCGAGCGCTTCACGCGCGACCTTTCGACTGTTTCCGCTTACGACTTCATGGCGCGGCTGACGCGCCGCCTCGGACTGCGTCACCTGCTGATCGGCTACGATTTCGCCCTCGGCCGCGGACGCGAGGGCAATGCTGCGCGCTTGACGGAGATCGGCCGGGAACTTGGATACGGCGTCGAAGTGGTGCCAGCCGTGGGCGACGAAAGCGGCGTGGTTTCGTCCACTGCCATCCGCAAACTGGTCTCGGTCGGCGACGTGGGCGAGGCCGCCCAACTGCTCGGCCACCCGTACAGCCTGCGCGGCCCGGTCGTCCACGGCGACGGGCGCGGGCGCAGGATCGACGTCCCCACCGCCAACATTGACCCTCCGCGCGGCAAGGTCATCCCCGCCAATGGAATCTATGCCTGCTGGGCGCGGCTGGGCGAGGCGCGTTACCGCGCCGCGACCAACGTGGGCATCCGCCCGATGTTTACCCCTCATCTGGAGGAGGCGCTGGTGGAGGCCTACCTGCTCGATTTCGACGGCGACATTTACGGCCAGGAGTTGCACCTGGAATTCATCGCGCGCCTGCGCGATGAAATGAAATTTCCGAGCGTCGAGGCGTTGGTGGAACAGATTTGGCGGGATGTGGAACGAACGAGGAAAATTCTCTCCTAGCCGCGGATTTTGTGGATTGACGCGGATTTTTCACGCCCCGTTTGATTGACGGGGCGTTTTCATTGTTATAATCCCACCGACTTCGCCAGAGGAGACTCCCATGCCCGAACGACAAATTTATTTGCTTTCCCCCAAGCACCTCTCACCCGAAACCATCGCGGTGGCCTTCGCCAAGACCTCACGCTCGCCCGAATCCTTCCGTGACATCGCCGCGGAGTTGAGCGACGAGAAGTCCGCGCAGTTCCACGAGAAGTGGGTGGTGGGTTATGGGCATGCTTCGGTGGCCGAACATGCCATCCTGCACATGGCCTTCGAGAATGTCTCGCGCGTGGCGATTGAGTCTATTGAGTCCAATCGCCTTGCCTCTTACACGGAGAAGTCCACGCGTTACCAAAAATGGGGGCCCGATGATTTTGCCATCCCGCCCGAACTGGAAGACCACCCGCTTCGCGAGGAATACGTCAGGACCGTGCGCCTGCTTTTCCAAACCTATGCCGATTCGCTCGCGCCCGTGCGCGCTTTGGTGGAAGCCAAGGCCCCGCGCCGCGAGAACGAGAGCGAGGAAGCCTGGGATCGGCGCATCCGCTCTCGTTATGTGGATGTCTGCCGTTTCATCCTGCCCGCCGCGTCGCTGGCGAACGTGGGCATGACCGCCAACGCGCGCGTGCTGGAGAATGCCATCCGCAAGATGCTGTCGCATCCGCTGGCGGAGGTGCGCGCCATCGGCGAGAGGGTGAGGGAGGTGGCGAAAGCCGAGACGCCGACACTGGTGAAGTATGCGGATGCGGTGCCGTATCTGAGTGAAACGAGTTCGGAATTGGCAAATTGGGAATCGGAAAGTGGAAATCGTAAATCGAAGATCGAAAATCGTAAATCGGATGGGTGGTGTCAACTCATTGATTATGATAAAGACGGCGAAAAGAAAATAATGGCCGCGGCGTTGTATCGCTTTGGCGAAATGGCTTTCGAGGATGCACTTGTTTACGTCGGGTCGCTCAAGAAGGCCGAGCGGGCGAAGCTGGCGGATACGCTTTTGCGCCGCCTCGGCCAGCATGACATACCCCTGCGTGAACTGGAATATTGCAATTACACCTTCGATCTTATGATGGATCAGGGCGCGTACGCCGAGTTCAAACGTCACCGCATGATGACGCAGACGTCGCAACTCCTGACCACGCGGCTGGGATACGCCACCCCGCGTCTTATCGCGGACGCGGGATTCGGGTCCCGTTATGAGACGGCCATGCGGGCCGCAGCGGATACCTACGAGAAGTTATATGCATTCGATCCGCAGGTCGCGCAATACATCGTCCCGAATGGATTCAACCGCCGCGTGCTGGCGCAGTTCAATCTGCGGGAGGCCTACCATTTCTGTCAATTGCGCGGCGCGGCCAACGCGCATTTTTCGATTCGGCGCGTCGCGTTTCGGATGTATGAGGAAATGGCGCGCGTGCATCCATTGTTTACGAAGTTCATGCACCTGCCCGAGGCGACGTGGCAGGGCATCGAAGAGGATCATTTCGCAAGGGTATAATCCCTGCATGGCCTTCCGAAAAATCTGGCCCGCCTGCCTTGCGGGTGTGATTCTCTTTTCCGCCTGCGCGCCTCCAACCGCGGACGGCGCGCTTCCCCAATTGGACCTTCAGCCTTATCTCACCACCACGCCCAGCCCGACCGCGGCGCGGGCCGAGGGGCTGGTTGAATCGTTCGAGACGCCCCTGCCAACAGCGACGCCGTTCACCTATGTTGTCAAAACGGGGGATACGATGAGCGAGATTGCCGAGCAGTTTGGCGTCTCACTGGACGCGTTGATGGCTGCCAACCCGCAGGTCTCGCCCAGCGCCATGTCTGTGGGACAGACGCTGTTCATTCCAAGCGACCCTGCCAACCCGACCGGCGAGTCCACGCTCACGCCTGTCCCGTTCGCGGTGCCGCAGATCGAGTGTTATCCCACCGCGGACGGCGGCATGTGGTGTTTCGTACTGGCGCGCAACGATACGGCAGATGCGTTGGAGAATATCACCGCGCAGGTGATGCTGATTGGCGCGGAGGGGGAGACGCTTGCCAGCCGGACCGCGGTCCTGCCGCTCGATCCCCTGCCGCCGGGCGGGGAGATGCCGATGGCGGTTTATTTCCCCGATGCGCCGTCCGATGGGCGCGCGCAGGCGCGCATCCTGACTGCGATTGGCGTTCCGAACGGCGATACGCGTTACCTGCCCGTCCTGCTTCAAAACACGCTGGTCATTGTGGATGGAAACGGGCGCACGGCGCGGGTCAGTGGGCAGGTGATTCTGCCGGAGGGTAGTCTGCCCGCGAAGCAGGTGTGGGTGCTGGCGGTGGTCTACGATGAGGCGGGACGCGTGAGCGGGGTCCGCCGCTGGGAGGCGGGCGCGGAACTGGCGCCCGGGGGGAGTCTCACGTTCGATTTTACGGTAGCCAGCCTCGGGTCCGCGATAGACCGCGTGGCGTTTTACGTCGAGGCGCGGCCATGACCCCCTCCTCGACCCTCCCCCATTTTCAAAATGGAAATGAGGGAGGGGTGCGATGAGGAGAGGTCACTTTCCTTCCAGCCACATGTAACGTTCAATCGGAATATCAATTGGGGTGAACACGTAGCCTTTCACGTACGGTTTGACAAGCGCATAACTCAACGAGTGAACCGTAAACAGCACGGCCGCGTCGTCCACGATCATCTGCTCGGCCTGCTGGTAGAGTGCGATGCGTTTGGAGACATCGCGTTCGGTGCGCGCCTGTTCGAGCAGGGCATCCAGCGCGGGGTTGGAGTAGTGACCGTTGTTCTGCGCCGAGCCGGTGTGGAAAAGGACATCCGCAAAGTTTTCGGGATCGGGATAGTCCGCGCACCAGCCTGTGCTGAGCAACTGGCCGTGATTGCCCGCGTAGACCTGTTCGAGATAATAGTTCGGCTCGAGGTTTTCGATGGTGATCTCCACGCCCAGGTTCTGTTGCCACATTTGCACCATCGCGGCCACGTCCGCGCTCACGTCGCTGCCGATGCCCGCATCGGTGAAGACGATGGGGGGCAGGTCGTCGCCGTATTTCGATTCGGCCAGTAATTTGCGCGCCGCCTCGGGATCGTAGGGCAGGCCTTTGAGATTCACGTTGAAGCCCGGCAGGCCCGGCGGATAGGGACCGCTGGCCGGCAGGGCGCGGCCTCGCAGGACCACTTCGATGTATTTTTGCCGGTCGAACGCCATGCTGAAAGCCTTGCGCACGTTCAGGTCGTCGAAGGGCGGTTTCTCGACGTCGAACACCACGTAGCCGGTGCAAAGGTCCACGCCGCTGACCACCTCGTTGTGCATCGGCTCATACGGGTCGGTGAAGCGGTCCACCGCGTACAGCGGCAGGCCGGTGATGTCAATGTCGCCCGCTTCGTAGAGGCGGAAGCCCACGCCCGAATACAGGTTGAGCACCACGTAGGGAATTGAAGGCGGGCCGAGGTAGAAATCCATGTTGCGCTCGTAGACCTTGCGCTCGAAGGGAATCCATTCCACCAGTTTGTACGGCCCCGTTCCGTTGGGACGGCGATACCAGTCTTCGCCCGATTCCACGTTGGCCCTGTCCACCACGAAGGCGGTGGCGTAGGTGAGTTTCATCAGGAAGTAGGGCTTGGGCGCGTCGATTGTCACCTGCAGGGTGTGTTCGTCGAGCGCCTTCAATCCGCTGATGTGGTCGGCCTGGCCCGCGTTCATTTCCTTCACGCCGACGATATCGCCCAGATAGGTCAGTACCGTGTCCGATTGCATCTCGGGGTCGGCGGCGCGCTCCCACGAGTAGATGAAATCCTGCGCGGTGACGGCGCGTCCATCGTGGAACCTGGCGTTGAGGCGCAGGTGGAAGGTGTACACCGTCCCGTCCGCGCTCACCTCCCAGTTTTCGGCCAGGTCGGGAGTCAGGTTGAGGCGCGTATCGAACGAGACGAGTCCGCTGAAGACGCGCTTGTCGCCCGAGCCGTACGTGGTGGCGGGATCGTACGTGCGCGGGTTGGTGCTTTCGCCTCCCGCGAGGACGAGGGCCTGCTCCAGCGGAACCTGAATTTGCCCCGCCGACGCGTTGGGGCGCGCGGCGACCATCATCACTGCCGCGAGCAATAAGAGGGCGAAGACGCGTTTCATTGCGAACCTCCGTTTTTCTTTTTCTGACTGCGAATCACCAGGCCGATTGCGATCCCGCCGAGGATGACCAGGATGAGACAGCAGAGGCTGAGCAGGACGAGCGTCAGCACGATGGGTATCCCTTCCAGCGCGCGCGTGGGCGCGGATTCGGTCGGGGAGGAGAACGAGGAGGTGGGGATGGTCATCGGGGTGGATACCGCCGCGGGTGAGTCGCCTCCAATGGGGACGATGGTCGGGACGATGGTGGGAGTGGGAAGCGCGGTCGGTTGCGCGGCGACGGTCGTCGGTCGGGCCCCGATCGCCTGCCTCCATTCGGCTTCGAGTCCCTCCACGTCGAATCCGTAAATGTCCTGGAGTCCGTCGTCAATCGTCGCCCCGTCGCGCAGGGCGGCGAGGAGCGAGTTCATTTTTTCCTGCCCGTGCGCTTCGATCAGATATTTGACCACGCTGTATGACTGGCTGTAGGAAAGTGTGGCCTTATCGCGGATTTCCGAAAAGCCGCCGCTGAGGGAACGGAGGGTGAGCAGGGTGTCGTTCTCGATGGCGTCGTCGAGCTGGGCCTGCGAGAAGGGATCGAGTTCGCCCTCGCTGTAGACAGCCAGTCCCTCGTTGAGCCATGTGGGGACTTCGCCGAGGCACGAGAAGGTGAGGTGGCCGACGAGGACGTGCGTCAGTTCGTGGACGATGGAATCCTTGCCCCAATCCAGGTCCTGCTCCGAAACGCCGAGGATGACGATGTCGTTGATCGGGTAGGCCTGTCCGCCCGTCCAGGACGGCTCGTATAGGACGGCGTCCTTCATGTCAGTTGTGTCGGCGTAGATATAGAAATCCACCGGGGCGTCGAGACTCAATCCCGCGTCTTTTTGCAGAAGTTCCAGCCCGTCGGCCGCGGAGTCGAGCAGGGTCTGCGCGAAGGCCTGGTCGCCCGAATACCAGTGCAGGCGCAGGTCGCCCTCGCTGATGGTTTCCCAGTCGTGTTCGGCGTCGAGCCAGGTGACGGTCTTCTCTTCTGTGAGGGTCTCCTGGCCGTCTGCATCCACGATGCGCCAGCGCCACCAGACGGTTTCGCCCGGCGGCAGGGATCCAGACTGGCGCATGTCCCACGTCCATTCGACGGAGACCTCCTTCGCAGGCTCGAACTGCGGGAATGCCTTGGCGATGACCGTCCCGCACGTCAACTGGTCCGCGCCGTATTCGAGCGTGACCGAGACGATGGGCGCGCTGTTCGCGATCTGCGCGCGAAAAGTGATGGTGTCTGGAAATTGAACCTCCGCCTCGTCTACGCTGACGGAGGCCGCCGGCGAGGCTGCCCCTGCCGGGCGGAAAGAAGTAAGCAGTAACAGGAAAAACAGGGAAGTTGCGATTCTCTTGACCTGCATGGAAACCTCCTTGGTCAGCAGTAATGGGATGGGTATATTATACCGGCGATGAGTCTAACAATACTGAAAATCCGCTTAATTGACTCATCCTCCCCTTGCAAGTATAATCTTTCCAATCATCCCCGCGAAGGGGACTTATTGAGGACGAATGGCGCTACGCGGTAACCTGCGAGATTTTACAATCACCCAACTGCTCAACCTGATCAACCTGGCGGGCAAGACGGGGACATTAATTGTGGACGGACCGACGGATCAGGCATCGGTGGCTTTCCGCGAGGGAAAACTTGCCTACGCGCGCATCGGGCACGAGGATAACCGCCTGGCGACCGTCCTGCACAAGGCGAACAAACTGACCGTCAACCAGTACCGCGCGCTGGTGGAGCGGGCGGGCCAGATGACGGACAAGGAACTGGGCCTGTTGCTGATCAACGCCGGGTACGTCTCGCAGGAAGATATCCTGCTCAACTTGCAACAGTATTTTACGGAGATCGTCCGCCGCCTGTTCACCTGGGTGGAAGGCTTCTTCCGCTTCGAGGCGGAGGTGCTTCCGCCCGAGGACCGCATCAACGTGCGGCTCGACCTGGAAAACATCATCATCGAAGGCTCGCGGCAGTTGCGCGAGTGGGAACAGTTACAGGACGAGATCCCCAGCCTGGACATGGCGCTCAAGTTCACCGAGCGCCCGCTCAAGAACGTGAACCTGAGCGTGGAGGAATGGCGGGTGGTCTCGTACATCAACCCGAAGAACACGATGAAGCAGATTGCCGCGGCCAACAAATTGAACGAGATGGACATCCGCCGCATCGTGTACGGTTTGCTGCAGGCCGGGCTGGTGGAAGTGACCCGTCCCGAGGGCATGGTGCCAATCCCGAGCCGCATGTTCCCGACCGAGGACAAGGAAGAGCAGAAGTCGCTGGTCAACCGCCTGATCGGGCGGATCCGTTCGTTGTAGCCATTATCGCCGGAAGGAATCGCGCTTATGCAGACAGTCAAAATGGTGGTCACCGGGCCGTTTAGCGCCGGGAAGACGCAGTTCATTCAATCGGTCAGCGAGATCGACGTGGTCTCGACCGAGCGAAAGATCTCCTCCTCGGAGGAACGCGCCGTGAAGGACGCCACCACGGTCGCGATGGACTTCGGGCGCATCACCGTGGACGAGGACCTGGTCCTGTACCTGTTCGGGACGCCCGGCCAGAAGCGCTTCGACTTCATGTGGGAGATCCTTTCGGAGGGCATGCTTGGATTTATCGTCATGGTGGACAGCACCCGCCCCGAGACCTTCCGCGAGGCGCGCAGCATCCTCGAGACCTTCCGCGCCTACGCGCCGACGCCGTACGTGGTCGCCGCCAACAAGCAGGATAAGAAGGACGCCTGGGAACTCGAAGACATGCGCCACGCCCTGCGCCTCGACTCGAAAGTGAAGTTGCTGTCTTGCACGGCCACGAACCGCAAGTCGGTCAAGGCGGTGCTTCTGGAATTGCTGTACAGCATTCTCGCAGAAATGGAGTCGGGGGGATAGGGGCCTTCCGGCGTTTGATTACCCGTGTCCTCGATCACCACCGATCAGGGTATCGTCCACTACGAAGTTTACGGTCGCGGGCGGCCTGTCATCCTGTTGCACGGCTGGCTCGGCTCCTGGGGACTCTGGCAGGAGACGATGTCCATCCTGGGGCAGGGCTATCGCACCTACGCGCTGGATTTCTGGGGGTTCGGCGAATCGGGCAAGAAGCGCGAGACCTACGCCGTTCAGGATTTCGTCAGCCTGGTGGACCAGTTCATGGAGCAGTTGGGCATCGTCCGCGCGCCGCTGGTCGGTCACAGCATGGGCGGGACGGTCAGCCTTTCGGTGGCGATCCGTTACCCGCACCGCGTCAGCAAGGTGGTCGTGGTGGGTTCCCCCATCGTCGGATCGTCCCTGGCGCCCCTGTTGAAAATGGCCGGGTACCGTGCCTCCGCTTTTCTCTTGTTCAACATGATGGGCCCCTTCCGCGCCTGGATGAAATACTTTTATTCCCGCGTCATCTGCAGTGACCCGCGCTTCCCGGAGATGATGGACCGCGACCTCTCGCGCACCACCCTCGAATCCTTCCTGTTGAGCATCGCCTCCCTGCGCCGCACGGACCTGCGCCCCATGCTCGACCAGGTCAAGGTCCCCGCGCTCGGCATCTACGGCGACAGGGATAAAGTCGTTCATCCGCTTCAATGGCGGCCGATGCAGGCCGGGATTGCCGATGCGCAGATCGTCCGCTTCGAAAAGGCCGGTCATTTTCCCATGCTGGAAGAGCCGATTCCCTTCACGCAAAAGTTGAAAACCTTCCTCGACGAAGAGGCGCCCGCCCCATGAACGATTCGCCGCAATTCTTCTATCCCAACCTGATGGGGCGGATCATGCTCGCGTCGCTGGAAGAGGTGATCGGACGCAACGGCATCAATGCGGTGCTCAACCTGGCGGGCCGGCCCGAACTGATCGGTAATTACCCTCCTGCCGATCTGGAGCGCGGGTTTTCCTTCGAGACCATCAGCGCCCTGCAGGCCATGCTGGAACAGGCCTACGGTCCGCGCGGCGGACGCGGCCTGGCGTTGCGAGCCGGGCGCGTGTGCTTCAAATACGGGATGCGCGAGTTCGGTCCGATGATGGGACTTACCGAGACCGCCTTTCGCCTCCTGCCGCTGAACGCAAAACTGAAGACTGGCGGCCAGGCCTTTGCCGACCTGTTCAACCGCCTGACCGATCAGCGAGTCCGTCTCGAAGACGCCGGGCCGAAGTTGCTCTGGCACATCGAGCGTTGTCCGCTCTGCTGGGGGCGTCGTACGGGCGAACCGTCGTGCCACATGGCCGTAGGACTGTTGCAGGAATGTTTGTACTGGGTGAGCGGTGGTAAGATATTCAACGTCGAAGAGACCCAGTGCGTCGCCGAGGGCGACCCGGTCTGTACGATTGAAATAGACAAGACACCCGTGGCTTAGAGCCCATCCGGTCGACCGCCTCCCGGCGGCCAGGGCATTATTCGACGGTTCCCGGCAGATATGCTGAAAGTCATTCTCCCCGCCCCCAAACTGATCCCGCCCTTCAACGAACCGGCGCGGGATTTGCGCGTCCAGAATCATCCGCTCTGGCTGTGGCAGAGAACGATGCTGGCGCCCTATGTGACGCGCGAACAGGAACTGCGTCCCGGTGAGCGCCTGCCGCAGGTGCGGGAGGCCACACTGGTCTACCGCGACAACCTGTTCTTCGACGAGGACTATATCCGCATGTTCCTGGCCGAGGCGCGTAAACGCGGACGGGCGGTGCGCGCCGCCTTCCGCTCCGACGACCCGGCTTTCCGCGAACACGCCCTGCCGCTTTCCAACTCCTATACGGCGGCGGGCAATCTTTTTCTGGCCGACCTGTGGTATTACCCGCGCGGCCCGGTGGCAGACGCCGAACCGCTGGTAATCGACCTCGGCGCGAAGGAAGTCGGTTATTATCACGTCCCAACCTACATGGCCGATGACCGCGGCGACCTGGTCTTCCAGGTGCCGCACCGTTCGCTCATGGCCATTGACTGCTGGATTCACATCTACATCGCCGACGTGGTCTTCGGTCTCTTCGGGCGCGGCCTGCGCTTCGAGACCCGTCTCGGCCGCGACCTCGGTTTCAAACTCAGGATTCTCGGCAAGGCCCTCTACGAAGGCCGCCAGGTGCTGGAGTGTTCGGAATTGGTGAAGGTGGGGAAGAACTGCGTCATCGATCCGCGCGCTGTCATCCACGGCCCGACGACCATCGGCGATAACGTCACCATCAACGCCGGGGCCGTGATCGAGAACTGCATCATCGGAAACAACGTCAACATCTCGCAGGATGTGCAATTGATGCTTTCCGTGGTGGGAGACGGGGCCTTCCTGCCGTTCCGCGCCGCCCTGTTCATGACCACCGTCATGGAGAATTCCATGATCGCGCAGAACACCTGCCTGCAAATGTGCGTGGTCGGCCGCAACACCTTTATCGGCGCCGGCACCACGTTCACCGATTATAATTTGATCCCCGTACCCCTGCGCGCCCTGGACGGCAACCAGCAGTTGCACATTTCGAACCGTCCCGTCATGGGCAGCTGCGTGGGACACAACTGCCGCCTCGGCTCCGGGCTGATCGTCTACCCGTCCCGCATGATCGAATCGGACGTGGTGCTGATCGCCTCGAAGGACAGACGCGTCATCGATCACGACGTCCGCTTCGAGGACAGCGATCATCATCTGCTGAAGAATGCCAGCCTGCACCGGGCCCTGTACCGCCCGGAGCGGCAGTCGGAGGCGGAATCATGGTAACCCGATGGATAGTTTCGCTTTTATCATTCACCCGATCAACGTCAAGCGCGATGTCAGCCGCAAATATCCGTTCCTCGGCCGCGTGCTGAGCGAGCCGGTCATCGAATTCTTTTCCCAGCGCTTCCCCCCCGTTTATCTTTCCGAAATCGAAGGCGTCACCTCCGCCGCCACCGGCCGGCAGGTGAAGGGCTGGCTGGTCGCCTGTCCGCTTACGCCACGACAAATGTTGGAGTTGCCGGAAGCGCGCGTTTATCGTAAGATTATCCAGACGGGACGCATGGCCGAATGCCTCGGCGCGCAGATCCTGGGACTGGGCGCGTTCACCTCGGTGGTGGGCGACGCCGGCGTTTCCATCGCGGACGCCCTGGCGGTCCCCGTAACGACGGGCGATTCCTACACGGTGGCCGTTGCCGTGGAATCCATCCGCGAGGCGGCCAGGGTGATGGACATCCCGCTGGAGGACGCCACGCTCGCGGTGGTCGGCGCGACCGGCAAGATCGGCCAGGTCTGCGCCGAACTGTTGGTGGACGATGTAGCCCGCTTGATTCTGATCGGCCGCAGGCAGGATGCGCTCGAGGTAACGCGCGACCGGCTGAAAGTCCGGACAGGAAGCGAAGTGCTCGTCAGCACGAGCATGGATGTGCTGGCCGAGGCTGACCTGATCCTGACCGTCACCAGCGCCGTCCACGACGTCATCCGCCCGGAGGATCTCAAGCCGGGCAGCGTTGTCTGCGATGTGGCCCGCCCCCGCGACGTTTCTGCAATGGTCGCGCGGGTCAGAAATGATATATTAGTGATTGACGGCGGAATGGTTGACGTGCCAGGCCCCGTTGATTTCCACTTTAACTTCGGGTTCCCGCCCGGCAAGGCGTATGCCTGCATGGCCGAGACGATTGCCCTGGCGCTCGAAGGCCGCTTCGAGGATTACACGCTGGGTAAAGAAATCACCCGCGAGCGGGTGGAAGAGATCTCTGCCATGGCCGCCAGGCACGGGTTCCGCTTGAGCGGATTCCGTTCATTTGAAAAGGTAGTTACACAGGAGCAAATCGAAGCCGTGCGCCGTAACGCAAAACTTTCGAGGCGCCACTAGAACTGGGAGGCTCGCATGGGAAAACCCCGCCTTTTGGTCGTCGAAGACGACGCCGACATCCAGAACATGCTGAAGATCTACTTCGGCGGACTGGACTTTGAGGTGGATACCGCCTCACGCGGCGCCGACGCGCTGGAAAAGACGCGCTCGGTGCTCCCGCATTTGATCGTGCTCGACATCATGCTGCCGGATATTGACGGGTACGAGGTCTGCCGCACCCTGCGGACGAACACGCGCACCAGCCACATCCCGGTCATCTTCCTGACGCAGAAGGACGAGCGCAGCGACAAACTGCAGGGTCTCGAACTCGGCGCGGACGATTACATCACCAAGCCGTTCGACATCGAGGAACTGAAGCTGCGCGTGACCGGGGCCATCCGCCGTTCGGAGCGCGAGAGCCTCACCGATCCCCGCTCGGGTCTCCCAGCCGGGCGTTTGATCGAGGAGCAATTGCGGCGCATCATCCGCGAGACGGGTTGGGCCCTGCTCGATTTCCGCGTCAATCACTTTGATGCCTTTCGGGATGTGTACGGTTTCGTGGCCGGTGACGACGTGATGCGCTTCACCGCCATGCTGTTGAACGAAGTGGTGGACGAACTCGGCACGCCCAGCGATTTCATCGGTCACGCGGGGGGCGATAATTTCATTGTCGTTACCGCGGAAACCTCAGCGGAAGCGATCCGCGAACGCATGAAACAGCGTTTCGCCGAGGAGGTCCAGTCCCACTATAACTTTATGGACCGCCAGCAGGGATTCATCCAGGTTCCCCGGGATGGGGCCACGGTGCAGACGCCGTTCATGACCCTGGCGGTGGGTATTGTGTCTCCGAGCCGACAGTCGTTTGCCGACATCCGCGAAATCACCGAACTGGCTGCAGAGGCGCGCCGGCAGGATGCGATGAGCGCCTAGCGCTCGAGGGTTGCGCCTGCCATGTTTGCCGGGTTGGGCCTGGGCGTCGGATTGATCCTAGCCGGACTGGTGTTCGTCCTGCTGGTCTGGGCTTTGCTCAAACTGTCCTCGCGGATTCCCCTCGACGGGCAGGCCGCCCAGCCGTCCTTTCTTCCCCCTGTATCACAATCCAGCGAAGCCGTGTTGGTCATCGAACCGGGCGGACGGGTGGACTTCGTCAACACACCGGCCCGCCAGGCGTTCGGCATGGCCGATGAAGAGGTTCCCGACCTCGAGCGTCTGATGCGCCGCGTGCGGCCCTCGGAGGAATTCCTGGACCTGTGCGTGGCCCCCGGCCAGAAGCGATTTTCGGTCAATGGACGGTTGATGGAGGCTTCTTCCTACCAGGTGCCGGGACCGTATCCGCTGATGCTGGTCTCCCTGCGCGGCCTGGACCTGGCGCCGTTATTGGAAGGGGGGGAGGGCGCTTCCAATACGATTCTGAAGGTCGTAGCCGATTTTGCCCAGTCCATTTTCGCCAGCCTGGAATTCAACGATACCCTGCTGGCCGTCTTTCAAAACGTGGGACGCCTCGTCGCGGCGGATAGGATGGAGATCAAGGTCTGGGACGCGGCCGCCCAGGTATTCATCCCGTACCGATTCGAGGCGGAGAGCGGGTTGCCGCGCGTGGTCAAGGCGGCGCGCACCCAGTTCGGCGGCCTGGCCGATTCGCTGGCGTCCGGCCGTCAGGCGTTGTTTCTCCCGGATATCAAGTCTGTCCCTGCCGGCGAAGAGATCGAACGCCTGGGCCTGTCATCCTATCTCGGGGTCCCGCTTCAGGTCGGCAATGAACTGGTCGGCACGCTGGAGATCGGCCAGACAACCCATGCCACGCTCGGCGAGCGCGACCTGGAATTGGTGACCCTGCTGGCCGGGCAGGCGGCGGTTGCGATCCGCAACGCGCGGCTTTTCGAAGCCGAACAGAAACGCATAGCCGAACTGCGCGGCCTTTCCAACCTGGCGCAGTCCTCCGGCCTGATTCAGGACTCGAAGGAACTCTTCACGCGGCTGGTGGAAAGCATCGCGCCGCTTTTCAACGTCGAGATCATCGGGTTCCTGCTCTACGACGAGACCGAACACGCGCTCGAAGGCCTGATGCCTTTCAAGGGCCTGCCGCCGAACGTCGTCAACATTTATCGCGCCGTGATCAAGCCCGGCAGTCCGGCGGACCGCCTGCTGGCAAAGCGCGAACCCATCCTCATGGCGGACGCGGCGCGCGACCTGACCATGCACGAACTGGGTCTGCACGACCTGGCCCTGTTGGCCAGCCTGCGCGAGGTGGCTTTCATCCCTCTGCTTTCCGATCAACGCCTGCTGGGATACCTCCAACTTGCCAATCATCGCGGCGCGTCGGCCGCGTTTACCGCCGACGAACTGCGTCTGGCGCGGATCGTGGCCGGGCAGTCCGCTTCGGCCATCGAGAACGCGGTGCTCGTGCAGGACTCGCGCGAGCATTCCCGCCGTTCGGAAACGCTGGATCGCATCGCCCGCCTGGTCATCTCTCCGGCTCAACTGGACGTGATCCTGCAATCCGCCGTGCAGGAACTTGCCGCCCTCCTGCAAATGGACGCGGCCGCCGTCTTTCTGCTGGACGACGATCAACCCGGCCTGCAATTGGTGCCCGCCTCGTTGTTGGGCGTTTCGCCCGAACAGGCCAAACCGCTCCGCCGCATCGAATTTCACGAGGACGAATTTCTCGGCTCCGCTTCGAGCACCCGCCAATTGTTCCTTGCCGGCCGCCTGAGCGTGGACGAACGCGTCAACTCCCTCTACATCCGCAACTTCGGCGCGCTCGGCATGGAATCCGTCGTCGTTCTCCCGCTGGTGGCGCGGGACCGTAGTGTGGGCGAGTTCATGCTTGGCAGTCGCCAGGCGGATTTTTTCAAAGTCAGCGATCTCCAGGTGCTGACCACCGCCGCGGGCTTGATCGCCGCGGCCGTGGAGGGATCGAGCCTGCTCGACCAGACCGATGAGAACCTCCGCCGCCGCGTCGACCAGTTGATGGCCGTGGCGCGCGTCACGCGCGAACTCAATTCGACCCTCGACCTGGACCGCCTGCTGGAAGTAATCCATACCGAGAGTTTGCGCACTACCCGCGCCGGTTGCGGGACGCTCCTGCTTCTGGACCCCGCGTCGGGTCCGCACGACCCGCGCGTCGTGTACTCCCTCGGCTGTAAGGAGAGTCCGCTTTCGCCGCTGACACGGCAGGTGCTCGCCACCGGCCAGCCCCTGCTGGTCGCCGACACCGGCAACTGGCAGTACCCGCCCCCGCACGACGGCGTTGGGTCGGCGTTGGTGGTCCCGGTCACCCAGCAGGGCAGGACGGTCGGCCTGCTCCATTTGCACGCCGAGCAGCCGAACTTCTTCGATCAATTGTCGCTCGAGACCGCGCAGACTCTGGCCGCGCAGGCCGCGCTGGCGCTCGCCAACGCGCGCCGCTACCAGGAGGAACGCCAGCGCGCCGAAAACCTCCGCCGCCGCGCCGAGACCCTGGCGCGCTTTACCGACACGCAATATTCCATCAATTTCGAACAGCCTCTGGAACAGTCGTTGCAGGCCGTTGCCGGGGGCATCCAGGAAGCGACTCAGTTCCAAGTGGTGCTTTTCAGCGTGCTCGAACCGGATACCGGCCTGCTTCGCCGCGTTGCCGGTGTGGGACTGCCGCCCGACACGCTGACCGACCTGCTCTCGCGCAAACAGCCTTTGCAAAGCATCCAGCAGCTGCTCAAGCCGGAGTTCAGGGTCAGCCGGTCCTACTTCATCCCGGCGGACCAGACGCCGGTCATCCCGGCCGACGTGTATTCCGTGGTCGTCGGCTCGAAAACGGAAAACTCCCCGAACGCCTGGGACCCGGACGATTTCATGTTGACCCTGCTCGAGGATGCGAACGGCGGCCCGCTCGGCCTGTTGAGTGTGGACGCGCCCCGCGACGGTCTCCGCCCGGACCGCGCCTCCATCGAAGCGCTGGAAGCGTTCGCCGCGCAGGCCTCGTTGACAATCAGTAACTTTTATCGCCTGAACGATTTGAACAGCCGCATCGAGTCGCTCTCCTCCGGCTTACAGCGTCAACAGCGCCTGCTCTCGGTGACCCAGAACGACCTGCCGGTGCTCCTGCGCAAGGACCTCGAGCAGACCATCTCGATCCAGAACCTGGATCAGCGCGGCCAGCGCATCCGCGCCGGGCTGGCCATCACCGAATCCGTCAGCCGCCAGTTGGATGCCTCCTCCGCCTTGCAGGCGCTCGGGCGGGAAGTGCTCACCCAGCTGGGCATGTCGGTGGCCCTCGTCGCAGAGGAGACTCCGGATGGGCCGCATCTCCTCCACGTCCTGGGCAGTGTGCCGAAGGCCACCAACGTCGAAGCCCTCTTCGGCCAGCGCAATCCGCTGCGCGCCTGCCTGGCGTCCGGGGAGGCGATCCTGGTGGCGAACATAGACGAGAGCGATGAATGGCGCGACGTGCCGCTGCTGACCGGCTTGCGCGCAAAAGGATTTATCTGCCTGCCGATCGCGATCGAGGGCCGCCCCATGGCGGCCATGCTGGCCGTCACGCCGGAACCCATGCCCGCCCTGACCGACGAGGACCGCCAGGTGTATTACCAGATCGCGCGGCAGACTTCGGTGGTGTTGCAGAATATTGCCCTGCTGAACGAGACGCGCCGCCGCCTGCAAGAAGTGAACCTGCTGTTGGATTTCAGCCGCCAGTTGAGCGGCGTGGACCCGAACGCGGTGGTGAAATCGCTGTTGGACAGCGCCCGCCGCGTCCTGCCCGCGGCCCACGCGGGTGTCGTGCTGGTATGGAACCCGCAGGACCTGCGCCTCCTGCCGCGCGCCGTTTCAGGTTATGCCGATAACGCAGGGATGATGCAGATTTCGTACGCGCCGGGCGAGGCCCTGCCGGGCTCCGTCTTTGCCAGCGGACGGCCGCGCCGCGTGGACGAGGTCAACTTTACGCGTGATTATCCGCTGGAAGCCGCGCAACTCAACCTATATCGCCAGGCAACCGGCGGACGCCTGCCGGTTTCGAGCCTCCTGATTCCCATTTTGGTCGGAGAGCAGGGTTTGGGTGTGCTGGTGCTGGATAATTTCAATACGCCCGCCGCCTTCAAGCCGGAAGACGAAACCCTGCTGGTCTCGCTTTCGCAGCAGGTGGCGCTTTCGCTTGAAAATGTCCGCCTGGTTCAGACCACGCAGGAACGCGCCGGTCAATTGCAGGCACTCACCGACGTGGCCGCGATCATTACCTCCAGCCTGAAGAGCAGTGAACTGGTGGCCGGCCTGCTCGACCAGTTAAGCCCGGTGCTGCCGTACGATACCGCCACCCTCTGGCTGCGCGAGAAGGACCGCTTATACGTCTCGGCGGCGCGCGGCTTTCCCGATACCGAGCAGCGCCTCGGCCTGAGCGTGGACGTGGCCGACAGCGCGTTGTTCAAGGAGATGATTCGGACGAGTCAGGCGATTGCCGTGGGCGACGTGCGCCACGATCCGCGCTTCCCGCCGCTGGAGGCGCCGCGTCTTTCCTGGATGGGCATTCCGCTTCTGGCCAAGGGCGAACTGATCGGGCTGATCGCCCTCGAACGCTGGCAGGCCAACTCGTTCACGAACGAATCGGTGCAGGTGGCGACCACCTTTGCCAGCCAGGCGGCCGTGGCGCTCGAAAACGCCCGCCTGTTCGAGGAAAGCGTCGGCCGCGCCGCGGAACTGGACCAGCGTTCCCAGCGTCTGGCTCTGCTGAATCGCTTCTCGTCCGCCCTGAGCGGGCTGCTGGACGAGGGGCAGATCCAGGAACTGACGGCCAGCGAGATGTTCAGCGCGCTCGGCGCCCTGCGCGTCTCGGTCGTTGCCTTCGAGCGCGGACAACCTGCGATCAAAACGATCCTGCCGGTTCCCAAACGCGCCGCGCCTAGGAGCGTGCCGAATGCGCTGCTTTTCGACCGGCTGCGCGAATCGGGGGGCGTGTTTACGGCGGATGATGTACGCGTCGAACCAGAACTGGCTCCCTTGCTGGATTTTCTGGGCAATCAAACGCGCTGTCTGATGATCCTTCCGCTGGGCGCCCCCCCCGAACCACGCGCGCTGGTCTTCGTGCATGGCGGCGGTGACAGCCATTTCGGCCTGACCGAGATCGAACTGGCGCGCACAATCGGCAATCAGGCCTCCATTGCATTGGAGAACGCCCGTTTGTATCAATCCAGTGTGCGGACCGCGGAGCGCTTCTCCATCCTGAACCGGGCTTCCAGCCAGATCGGCGCCAGCCTGGATCCGCAGGAGATTTACATAGCCGTCCATAATGCGGCCAAACGGCTGATGCCGGTGGAATCGTTTGTGATCGCCCTGCTGGATAAGGAACAAGGGGACATCGAAGGCGTTTATCTGGTGGACGGCGACAAACGTTCGCCGAACCAGCGCCTGCCTCTCGGCAAAGGCTTGAGCGGAAAGGTCATCAAGACCGGCGAACCTCTCATCGTAAATACCGCCGAACAGGCGGACGCCCTCGGCGCTGTAGCCTACGGCGACGAGCGCGCGCCGATGTCCATCCTGGCTGTGCCGATGACTCTCGGCAGCGAAACGGTCGGTATGCTCTCGGTGCAGAGTTATCAGCCCGGCGTCTATACTGCGGAGGACCAGCAGATCCTCAGCACGCTCGCCAACCAGGCCATCGTCGCCATCCAAAACGCCCGCCTGTTTGCCGAAACCCAGCGGCTGGCGGAAGAACTCGAACAACGCGTGGTCGAACGCACCGCCCAGTTACAGCGCGAGCAACAGAATACCGAGACCCTGTTACGCATTCTTACGGAAGTATCCTCCAGCCTCGACCTGGATCGCGCGTTGAATCGCACATTGGCCCTGCTCAACGACGCCATCGGCGCGGAACAGGGGACCATCATGCTGTTGCACGCCGAGGATAACCTCCTGCACTACCGAGCCGGTTACGGTTACCTGACGGCCAAGGCCACCGCCGATGGCCGCAGTGTGACTCTCAAAGTGGGTGAAGGGCTGGCCGGTTGGGTGGTCGAGAACCGCCAGTCCGCGTTGATTGACGACCTGCACAAGGACCCGCGCTGGGTGCGCAACACGCAGAGTTCGCGCGACCATCGCAGCGCCATCGTCACGCCCCTGCTGGTCGGCGAGGACGTGATCGGCGTGCTGATGGCCTTCCATCGCGAAGAGTCCTATTTCAGCGCCGAACTGCTCAACCTGGTCAAAGCCATTGCCGGTCAGGTGGCGGTTGCCATCAACAACGCGCACCTGTACGAATTGATCCGCGACCAGGCCGAACGTCTCGGCACGATGCTGCGCAAGGAGCAGGAGGAGGCCAGCCGCTCGCAGGCCATCCTCGAAGCGGTGGCGGACGGGGTGCTGGTCACCGGCGTGGACAATCGCATTTCGTTCCTCAATACCTCGGCCGAACGCATCCTCAAATTGCAGGCCGGTCGTGTGCTCCACCAGCCGCTCGAGACGTTTGGCGGGCTGTTTGGCAAGGCGGCCGGGACGTGGATGCAAACCATCAGCCGCTGGTCCGACCAGCCTGCCTCCTATCAGGCCGGGGATACGTACGCGGAGCAGGTGGAACTCGAAGACAACCGCATCATCCTCGTTCACCTGGCGCCGGTCATGTTGCATAACGAATTCCTCGGCACGGTGTCCATCTTCCGCGACATCACGCACGAGGTCGAGGTGGATCGCCTGAAGTCCGAGTTCGTGGCGACCGTCAGTCACGAATTGCGCACGCCGATGACGTCCATCCGCGGCTACGCCGACATCCTGCTGATGGGCGCGGCCGGCGCGTTGAACGAGAACCAGGCGCACTTCCTGCAGATCATCCGCAACAACACCGAACGGCTGAACATCCTCGTCAACGACCTGCTCGACATCTCGCGCATCGAGGCGGGACGCGTGACCCTCTCGCCTCAGCCGCTCGACCTGCGCGAGGTGGCCGAAGACGTGCTCGCGGACATTCTGCGCCGTTCGCAGGAGGAGAACAAACCGATGGCGCTTTCGCTCGAAGCGCCCAGGGACCTGCCGCGTGTGTACGGCGATACCGAGCGCGTGCGCCAGATTCTCGACAACCTGGTGGACAACGCCTACCACTACACGCCGGAAAACGGACAGATCCTCGTCCGCATCCATACGCCGAACGGCGGCGAAGAGGTGCAGGTGGACGTGAAGGATAACGGCGTCGGGATTATCCCGGAAGACCAGCCGCGCGTCTTCGAGCGATTCTATCGCGGCGAGCATCCGCTGGTGCTGGCCACGCCGGGTACCGGTCTCGGCCTGCCGATTGTCAAGCAATTGATCGAAATGCACCAGGGCCGCATCTGGATGGATAGTAAAGGTATACCGGGCGAAGGCAGCACATTCTCGTTTACGTTGCCGATCTATGAATCTGGAAAGGGAAAGAATGGCAAAAATACTGATCGCTGAAGACGAACCCGATATCCGTGATTTGGTGGCCTTCACCCTGCGTTTCGCCGGATATGAAGTGGTCGCGGCCTCCAACGGCGAGGAGGCCGTGGAACTGGCGCCCAGGGAAAATCCCGATCTCATCCTGATGGACGTGCGTATGCCGCGCATGACCGGCTACGACGCCTGCCGCGTGATGAAGGCCGACCCTGATTTGAAACATATTCCCATCGTGTTTCTCTCCGCCAAGGGACAGGAATCCGAGATTCAGACCGGGCTCGAGGCGGGCGCGGAGGAGTACCTGCTCAAGCCCTTCGCCCCCGATCAGTTGACCGACCGTGTGCGCGCCATTCTGGCGAAATTTGGAAAATGAGAAAAAGGTATCGCAGGTCGGATCATTTGCCGATTTACCGATTTGCTGAATTGTTCATTTGCTGATTTGCCGATTTGTCATGAGTGTCACTTTTCTAGACGGCGCAATCGTCCACTACGAGGTACTGGGGAGGGGACGTCCCATCTTCTTTCTGCACGGCTGGGTGGGTTCGTGGAAATACTGGATTCCCTCCATGCAGGTGGCCTCGGTCTCCTTCCGCGCCTACGCACTCGACCTGTGGGGCTTCGGCGAAACCGCCCGCAGTGTCGACCGGTACCCGCTCGACCAGCAGGCCGACATGTTGCGCCAGTTCATGGACAGTCTCGGCATCGGCAAGATCGCAATCGTGGGTCACGGCCTGGGCGGACTGGTCGGCTTCAACTTTGCCCGCCGCTTTCAGCAGAACGTGGACCGCATCATGGCCGTCAACTGCCCGATTGATTACGACGCGGTGCATACCCGCCTGCGGAACGGCCAGCCTGCGGACCTGCTGGAATGGCTGGCCAGCCGCGCGCCCGAAGCCGCCGCGGCTCTCTCCGACGCGGTCAAGGCCGACCCGAAGGCGATTGCCGCCTCCATGACCGGCCTTCAGTCCAATAATCTCTTCGGCGCGGTGCGTCAGGCCGGCATTCCCTGCCTGCTCGTCTACGGGCAGAACGATCCCGCTATCCCGGCGCCGACCCTGAATCCCATGCCCACCATGATGCACCAGATCGTGCTCGAAAATTCGGGGCACTTCCCGATGATTGACGAAACGACCAGGTTCAACCGCCTGCTCACCGACTTTCTCGCCCTCGATTCGGGCGTCAGCCCGCAGGAATTGCAGTTGAAGGAAGAGTGGAAACGCAGGGTGAGATAGACGCGCGCCTCCTGCTCCAGCCGCCGTCCCCGGCGGCATTTTTATCTTGACAGCCCCCGGCGCGCGGCATATACTCCGTTTTGCAAACCGAACGGGGAGCCTGTGAACGGACAGGCTGAGAGGAGCGTCACGCGCTCGACCCGCAACACCTGATCTGGATCATGCCAGCGGAGGGATCGTCACCTGCATCAACCATCCTCCGCCGAGGATGGTTTTTCTTTCCCCATTCCTCCTCATCGCGCTGAGCGGAGCGCCAGCGAAGACGAAGCGCGGGAGAGGAGAAGGGATGAGGGTTAAACTTGTCACGAACGATTATCTTCGCCAACGGACACCTGCCCGACCTCGCCGCCGTGCGGACACTTATCCGCGCCGACGACATCCTCCTTGCCGCGGACGGCGGGACGCGCCGCGCCCTCGCGCTGGGACTGATCCCCTCTGTTGTCATCGGCGATCTCGATTCCATCTCGCGGGAAGAAAGACAAAAAATGGAAGAGGCTGGCGTCCGATTGATTCAACACCCGCGCGATAAAAACGAGACTGACCTCGAACTCGCGCTTCAATTCGCAATTGAACAAAACCATCGTGAAATCGTCATCGTCGCCGCGCTGGGCGACCGCCTCGATCAAACCCTCGCCAACATCGCCCTGCTCACAGACCTTCGACTCTCGACTTTCGACCTTAAACTCGACGACGGGGTGGAGGAAGCCTTCTTTTGCCGGGACCGGGCCGAAGTCCGCGGGCGAGGCGGCGACCTCGTCTCACTCATCCCGTGGGGCGGCGCGGCGACCGGCGTCCGCACGGACGGACTCAAATGGCCGCTGTCCGGCGAAACGCTGTTTCCCGAAAAGACGCGCGGCATCAGCAACGAAATGCTCGGCGCGACCGCGCACATCGAAATCGCATCAGGTCTCTTGCTCGTCATCCATCGCCGTCAATCGTAAATTGAACTGGAGGTTCCATGAAACGCATTTTGCTTCTCGCTCTTGTCCTGCTCGCGGCCTGCGCGCCGCAGACGCCCACGCTCGAAGCCGTCGTCGTTCCAGATGCAACGCCTACCGTCGCCGCGGCCGCGCCGGTTTCGACGCCCGCCACGCTGACCGTGATGACGCACGACTCGTTCGCCATCAGCGAATCGGTGCTGGCCGCGTTCGAACAGGCCAACAACATTGATGTGACCTTCCTCGCCGGCGGCGATACAGGCTCGGCGCTCAACAAGGCCATCCTCTCCAAGGACGCGCCGCTGGCCGACGTGTTCTACGGCGTGGACAACACCTTCCTCTCGCGCGCCCTCGAAGCAGGCATCTTCGAGCCGTACGAGTCGCCCATGCTCGCCAACGTCTCGGCCGAATTCCGCCTCGATCCGCAGAACCGCGCCCTGCCCGTGGACTACGGCGACGTGTGCATCAACTACGACAAAGCCTTCTTCGCCAAGAACGACATCCCCATCCCGACTACGCTCGGCGATCTGATTCGTCCTGAATACTACGGCCTGCTGGCAGTCGAGAATCCCGCCACGTCTTCGCCCGGGCTGGCCTTCCTGCTCGCCACCGTGGCGCACTTCGGTCCCGAAAATTACATCGGCTACTGGAAGGAACTGCGCGCCAACGGCCTCGTCGTGGTCAACGATTGGGAGACGGCCTACTACACCAACTTCAGCGCCTCGTCCGGGCACGGACCCCAGCCGATGGTCGTTTCGTACGCGACCAGTCCCGCCGCGGAAGTGATCTATGCCGATCATCCGTTGGACGAAGCCCCCACCGCGTCCATTCTCGGACCCGATACCTGCTTCCGCCAAATCGAGTTCGTCGGCATCCTGGCCGGGACCGGCAACCGCGCCGCGGCCGAGAAGTTCGTGGACTTCATGCTGAGCCTGCCCTTCCAGGAGGATGTCCCGTTGCAGATGTTCGTCCTTCCCGTGGACGAGCAGGCCATCCTGCCCGATTCGTTCTACCAATTCATCGAATTCCCCTCCCAGCCCGCGACGCTTTCCCCGGACGACATCGCCGCCAACCGTGAACGCTGGATCGAGGAATGGACTCAGGCAGTGCTTCGGTAACACGATGATTCACCGCGAAGAGGCGAAGTCCGCGAAGGTTGTTGTAAAAGAAGCCGAAGGGGGCGGCTTCGCGTCCCCGTTTCCCGCTTCGCGTTCTTTGTTTCTTCGCGGTTCATTTCTTCTTCCAGCCCTTCTCTTCCTCGGCATCTTCTTTTTCTACCCTCTCCTCCGCATCCTCGCTCTCAGCCTGGACGCGTCCGTCCTTACATCGGAAAACCTCAACCGCGCCCTTTACGTTTTGCGTTTTACACTTTATCAAGCCCTCCTCTCCACCCTCCTCACCTTCCTTCTCGGATTCCCCGCCGCTGTCCTCTTTGCCCGCTTCGACTTTCGCGGCAAATCCCTCCTGCGCGCGTTGACCGCCATCCCGTTCATGCTTCCGACCGTCGTGGTCGCGGCGGGATTCAACGCCCTGCTCGGTCCGCGCGGCTGGTTAAACCTCACCCTTTTCCCCTCATCCCCAGTTCCCTTTGTTGGAACCCTCACCGCCATCCTCATTGCCCACGTCTTCTACAACACCACCATCGTCATCCGCATCGTAGGCAACGCGCTGACCCACCTCGACCCGCGCCTCGAGCAGGCCGCCCGCGTCCTCGGCGCGGACTCGCGGCGAGTCTGGCGTGAGGTGACGCTTCCGCTGTTGCGCGGTCCGATGCTGGCCGCGGGTTTACTGGTCTTTCTCTTTGACTTCGCCAGTTTCGGGGTCATCCTCCTGCTGGGCGGACCGCAGTTCTCCACCCTCGAAGTGGAAATCTACATTCAGGCTCTGCAATTCCTCGACCTGCCCATGGCGGCGTTGCTTTCGCTAATTCAATTGTCTTGCACGTTGATCTTCTCGGTTCTCTATAGCCGCGTTGTCACCCGCGCTTCCGTGCCCATCACACCCAAACCATCCATCGCCCGCCGTCCCGAATCCCTCCGCGAAAAAGTTTTCGTTGCCTCTCTCCTCTTTCTTCTTTCCTCTTTCTTCATCCTTCCGCTTCTCTCCCTGCCCCTTCGTTCCCTCGCGCGCCTCGAAGCCGACCGCGGCGAGCGCGGCGCCATGCAATACGGCCTGACCGGTGACTATTACACAGAACTTTTCATCAACCGCCGCGGCTCGATCTTCTATGTCCCGCCTATCGAGGCGGCGCGCAACTCCCTCGTCTATGCCGCCGCGACAGTTGGGTTATCGCTCGTGCTGGGATTCCCCGTCGCCTCCACGCTGGCTCGCCCGGGACGTCTCGAAAGAATCCTCGATCCATTGCTCATGCTTCCGCTGGGCGCGTCCGCCGTGACCCTCGGCCTCGGTTTCATCGTCGCGTTCAACCGCCTGCTCGCCTCACCCTGGCTGGTCCCGTTGGCGCACACCATCATTGCGTTGCCTTTCGTCATCCGCGCCCTCCAGCCTGCCATCGCCTCCATCCCCGACCGCCTGCGTCACGCCGCCGCCACCCTGGGCGCCTCGCACTTCCGCGTCTGGCGGACCGTGGACTGGCCGATTCTCTCGCGGGCCATCCTCGCCGCGGCCACGTTCGCGTTCACGGTCTCGCTTGGCGAGTTCGGCGCGGCAACTTTGCTCACTCGTCCCGATAATCCCACCCTGCCCGTCGCCATCTCGCGCTTCCTCTCCCAGCCCGGTGGATTGAACTACGGGCAGGCCATGGCCATGTCCACGATTTTGATGCTGGTCACATTGATCGGAATCCTGCTCATCGAAAAGCTGCGCCTGCCCGGCGCGGGAGAATTTTAGATGCTCGAACTCGCCGGGATATCCAAAGATTACGAGGGCAAGCCCCTGCTCGCGGATGTTTCCTTCACCGTCGCGGCAGATGAGACGGTCTGCCTGCTGGGCGCGTCGGGGAGCGGAAAGTCCACGCTGCTGCGGATCATCGCGGGACTCGAACTGCCCGACGCGGGACAGGTGCTGTGGAATGGGGCAGACCTGGCCTCCACGCCGCCTCACGCGCGGGACTTCGGCCTGGTCTTTCAGGACTACGCGCTGTTCCCTCACCTGACCGTTTTCGAGAACGCGGCCTTCGGCTTGCGGATGCGAAATCTGCCAAAAGATAAAATCAATCTGCGTGTCGCCGAAGTGTTGGAATTGGTGAATCTAAGCGGCTTTGAAAAAAGAAAAGTGACCGACCTCTCCGGCGGCGAGCAGCAACGCGTGGCGCTGGCGCGCGCCCTCGCGCCCCGTCCGCGCCTGCTGATGTTCGATGAACCCCTCGGCGCGCTCGACCGCGCGTTAAAGGACGAGTTGTTGAACGAACTGCGCGCCATTTTGCATCGAACGCAAATTCCCGCCATTTACGTCACACACGACCAGGAGGAGGCCATCGCCATCGCAGACCGCGTGCTCCTGCTGCACGACGGTCGGATTGTGCGCCAGGGAACGCCCGCGGAAGTCTGGTCGAGTCCCGGCTCCGCGTGGGCGGCGCGGTTCCTGGGAGTGGGAAATGTTGTGATCGGGGTTGGAAAGATCCAAGTTGGAAGGTTTCAGGTCGAGACAGAGTGTGGGATCTTCGAGCCGTGTTGTGAGCATCATCATGCGGATAGGGAGCGCGTTGCGTTGTTGCTTAAACAACACCCCTTCCCGCTTCGGGGAGGGGCCGGGGGTGAGGTCCGCGCGCGGGTGGAGGACGTTCTCTTTCAACGGGAGCGGTTCAAAGTCACGCTGCGAGGCGGGCTCGTCGTCTATTTGACCGAGGCGCCGAAGATCGGCGAGGAGATTTCGGTCGCGTTCGCGGTAGAATGTCTCGGCCATGACTGAGAAAATCGTCGTCGTCAAATTGAATCCAAAAGGCGAAGAGACCTGGCGCTACGAAGGCGAGCTGACGGCGCGCGGCGATGGATGGCTGGTGCTGGAGGCGTTCTTCAACAACGACGACATGCCCTTTATGGATACATTTCTCAAACGCGGCGACCACTTTCGGGAAACCTATTACGCCGACCGCTGGTATAACATCTTCGAAATCCACGACCGCGACGACGGCGCGTTGAAAGGCTGGTATTGCAACATCACGCGCCCCGCGCGCTTTGTGGACGGACGCGTGGAGTACGTGGATCTGTATTTGGATCTGTGGGTTTCCGCCGACGGCGCGCAGACCGTGCTGGACGAGGACGAATTCCTTGCGGCGGAACTGGATGAGGCCACCCGCGCCTCGGCGCGCGCAGGCCTGGCCGAATTGCGGGAATGGTTTAATGCAAAACGACCTCCGCTCTGAGAGGTCGTTTTTTTTTACTATTCGGTTTTGAATATTATCCGAGCATCTGGATGAGTTGATCGCCGTATTGCCACAGGGCGACACCGAGGGCACAGCAACAGCACAACACAACCACGACCACAATGGCGATGATCAGGCCCGTGTTGCTCTTCTTCGGCGCTTCGGGGGCGGGAGCGGGGGTTCCCATGGGTTCGTTCATGATTTCTCTCCTTTGTGACGAATCGAAATTTTGGGCGGATAATTTGCACCAATTATAAGCCAAACAGGCTCAAGAAGCACGAGTTTTCTCAGGCAGTTTGGGAACGGTCGGAGCGCCGCCAAAGCCACCACAGGAAGAATGCCAGCGCAATGATGAGCAGGATTCCGACCACCATGGGCAGGACGACGGCCAGGAAGGATACCGTTGTGGAGGCGATGTCCTCCGCCACGCTGACCGGGACGTTGGCCGTGCCCCCAGTCGTGGCGGTGACTGCCGGGCGGACGACTCCCGCCTTGACCGCGTGCACGCCCCCGGCCACCAGCAGTCCGCAGGCGAGGGCGAGGACCGGGTTAATGTCCGTGATGACGTTGGCGCTGGCGGCGAAGGCAATCGCCCCGGCCGCCGGGCGGACGACGGTCTGAATGGCGTCGTTGACGTGATTGATCGCAGGCACTTTATCGGCCAGCATTTCGATGATAAGCAGGACGCCGAGCAGGATCAGGATCCACGGGTTGGCGAGCAGGTCCCAGGGTGATTGCAGTTTGATCCAGTCCGTGTAGTGGGCCATCACGCCCACCACCAGCATGGGAATGTAAGCGTTCAGCCCGGCGCTGGCCGAGAGGCCGAAGGCCGAGAAGATGCCGGTGAGAAGTTCCATTTTTCCTCCGAACGATTAACCGAGCGGGAAGCCGCCCCAGGTGTCGGTAAGTTGCAGGCGGAACAGGTCAATGCCGAGCACGAGGATCATCGCCAGGGTGAATCCCGCCGCGAGCGGCAGCCACAATTGATTGAACGAGACGAAGGAGTTTTCCTGTCTCATCACCATGACCCACGCAGTCGTGAACACCATGACCAGCAGGGCCAGTGTCCCCAGCGGACTGATGATGGCGATGGGGTAAAGCACGAGCGGGCTTTCGGTCAGGATGGCGAGGTCGAGAGCGAGCATGATGCCCGCCAGCGCGGCGAGCGGCTTCCAGGTCCCGATGGCGGCGGTGAAGTCCGTGTCCCGCCACACGGACTGATTGAAGGCCGGGTAGACGAACAACGACATGGCTAGCCCCATGCCAGAGCCGGTGAACAGGCGCAGGGTGTTGTTAGGGATATACAAGTTGGGGATGTTTGCCAGTTCGCCGGTGGTCTCTTTGAGCAGGTACAGGTAGGAGTTCGCGCCGTCAACGGCAAAAGCCAGGAAGAAGAGGGCAAGGGGAACGACGATTCTTTTGGGTGGCAGGCCGGCGCGTCGCCGCGCGACGACGGCCTGAAAAGCCAGCCCAACGAAGGCCGCGGTGAAGGTCCCGGAACAGCGGGCGCACAGGGGAAGTTGTCGTTCGCCGATGTGGAAGGAGCGTTCGTCAATGCGGTGGCAGACCGCGTAGCCGACCGCGTCCATCTTGCCGAGGGTGCCGGGCGGGGCGATGTACATCCACGCGGCCAGGGCCAGGAACGCCGCGAGGGGGACGATCCATTGTGTGACCTTTACCAGTGAAACGCGCAGGGAGGTTTGCATAATGCGAGGATTATACCGTAGGAAAACAAGAGCGCCGCCCTTGCGGACGGCGCTCTCTGGGCGCTGTGGCTCCTTATCGGAGACCGATGAGGAGGGATGCCACAGCGCCGCGTTCGATACTCTTACTATCCATGTTGGACACCACCTCCTCTTCTATTGGGATGGCAGTTTGAGGCAGGCCATGCCTGCGTTGTGACGGCAGTATCGCACAAAAGAATTTGTCTGTCAATGTGGCAGTCTGATTTCTAATCAAATTGTAACTTTTGTGTGAAATTCGGTGCTTGCGAGAGGTACAATCAAAAAGTGATACCTTTTGAGAGACTCCGCAAGACCGCCGGGACTATCCTGTGGCAAATCCATTGAGGAGACGACCATGAAATCCAATCCGAATCGCCTATGGCTGGTTGCCATTCTGCTCGGCTGGGGCTTCGACTTTCTGTTTTGGAAGCACGCGCCGGGAATTAACTTTGCCATCTATGTTGTGTTGTGTCTGGGGGGCGGATTCTTCCTGCTCACACGCGAAAAGTACCCTCCGGCCCGCAACACGTTTCTGCTCCTGATCCCCATTTTATTCTTTGCGGCGATCACCTTCCTGCGCGCCGAGCCAATGACCTCCTTCCTCGCCCACGCGCTGACCCTGTTCCTGATGGCCTTGCTTGCCCTCACCTATCTCGGCGGACGCTGGCCCCGGTACAACCTGTCAGACTACATCGCGGGTTCCTTCCGCCTGGTGGGCAATATGTTTGCCCTGCCGTTGTCTCATTCCGTCGAGGTGCGCCGCGAACGGCTGGAACGCGGCGACCGGCCCCGGCGTTCCTTCTGGCCGATCTTTCGCGGACTGTTGATCGCCCTGCCCGTCGTCGCCATCTTCGCCTCCCTGCTTGCCTCCGCGGACGCGGTCTTTGCCGACCGCCTCGAACAATTCATCGAAATCTTCCGCCTCGAGAAACTGCCCGAATACATCTTCCGCGGCGGGTATATTCTCTTCGGCGCGTACCTGCTCGCGGGCGTCCTGCTCTACGCCGCTTTGCACAGCCGCGACGAGAAACTGATCGGCGAGGACAAGCCGACTGTGCCTCCCTTCCTCGGCTTCATCGAGACGAGCATCGTGCTGGGCAGTGTGCTGGTCTTGTTCGCCATCTTCGTCGTCATCCAGTTTCAATACTTCTTCGGCGGGCAGGCCAACATCCACATTGACGGTTACACCTATTCTGAATACGCCCGCCGCGGCTTCGGCGAACTGGTGGCGGTGGCCTTCTTCAGCCTGTTGATGATCCTCGGCCTGGGCGCGGTGACGCGCCGCGAGAGCGAATCCCAGCGGCGCGCCTTCTCCGGGCTGTCGGTCGGGATCGTGGCCCTCGTGCTGGTCATGCTGGTTTCGGCGTATCAGCGCCTGGTCCTGTACGAAGCGGCGTACGGCTTTTCGGGATTGCGAACGTACACGCACGTCTTTCTCATCTGGCTGGCGGCCCTGCTCGTCGCGGTCGTCGTGCTGGAAATCCTGCGCCGCGAACGTTTCTTCGCCTTCGCCGCGCTGATCGCCTCGATTGGATTCGCGGCCTCGCTCCCACTGCTGAACGTGGACGACTTCATCGTCCGCCAGAACGTGCAGAGGGCGGTGGACGGTGATGAATTGGATGTGACCTATTTGCAGAATCTCTCCGCCGACGCGACCCCCGCGCTGGCCGCGGCGTTTCGTTCCCCGGCCCTGCCTGATTCCGTCAAAGAGGGCGTGGGCGCGGCCCTGGCCTGCATCGCGCGTGACCGCGCCCGGGAGGACGCGGACTCCTCGTGGCAGTCCTTCCACGTCTCGCGCCGGAACGAGGCGGCGATTCTGAAATCCCTTGAAGAGGACCTGGCGCGCTATCAAGTGGGTAACGCCGACGAAAGGGGGCATACTATCATCACGCCGGGAGGAGAAGAATATCCCTGTTACGGATATTGGTTTGATTGATGTAGTTCGCGAGGAACCAGGTTTCTTTAACCCCACAGGAGCGCTTCGCGGGAAACCTGGTTCCTGCTTTTATGTAAGAATCATTCCCTCTCGGTCATCTTATCTGCCAAAGGAAGGATCGATCATGGCCGAGAGTCCCATTCTGGTTTACAGCACGGTCTGGTGCCCCGATTGCAAGCGCGCCAAGAAGTTCTTCGGCGAGCATCGCATCCAATACGAAAACATTGACATCGAGCAGAAGCCGGAAGCCGTGGCCTTCGTGGAGAAGGTCAACAACGGGATGCGCATCATCCCGACCATCGTTTTTCCCGATGGGACGATTCTGAGCGAGCCGAGTGACGCGCAACTGGCCGAAAAACTCGGCATCCGCACGAAGGCCGAGCGCGCGTTCTACGACGTGATCGTCATCGGCGGCGGTCCGGCAGGCTTGACCGCTTCGCTGTACCTGGCGCGCGAGGGTATTGACACACTGGTCATCGAAAAGGCGGGACTGGGCGGCCAGGCTGGCATCACGCAAACGCTCGACAATTTCCCCGGCTTCGACGAGGGCATCTCCGGCGGCGAGTTTGCCGAACGGCTGGGGCGGCAGGCGAAACGCTTCGGCGTGGAGATCCTCCAGGCGCAGGAAGTGACCGAGGTCACGCGCGAGGGGCGCTATTTCTGTGCGACCACCGGCGACGGCGCGTCGTATGGGGCGAAGGCGATCCTGCTCACCACCGGCGCGCGCTATCGCCGCCTGGGCGTCCCCGGCGAGGAGGAACTCATCGGCATCAACGTGCATTTCTGCGCCACGTGCGATGGCGCATTCTACAAAGATAAAAAGGTGCTGGTCATCGGCGGGGGGAACAGCGGCTTCGAGGAGGGCCTGTTCCTGACCAGGTTTGCCTCGCAGGTGGATATTGCCGTCAACGGGCCGAAGCCCAAGGCCAGCCGGATCTTGCAGGATAAGGTGGCCGAGAAAAAGAACATGTCGGTCTTGCTGAATCATGCCGTCAGGGAACTGCGCGGCGAAAAGAAACTGGACGCCATCCTCGTCGAGGACCGCGACACGGGCAAAATCAAGGAATGGAAATACGACGGCGTGTTCGTTTTCATCGGCGTCTCGCCCAACAGCGACCTGGTGCGCGACCTGGCCGACCTGGACGCGAACGGATTCGTCCGCACGGAGGGGATGATGAGCAGTCTGCCCGGCCTGTTCGCGGCGGGCGATGTCCGCTCCGGCTCGACGAAGCAGGCCGCCTCCGCGACGGGAGAGGGCGCCAGCGCCGCCTTGGCGATCCGCGAGTACTTGAAAGAGGCGGGGTAACGGCCTTCCTTTTTGAAGTCGCGCCCACTCAGCCGCCGCGGGTTCGGCGGCTTTTTTCTTTAACAATTCTTAACATACCCATAATCAGCCGATAACGGTCGCTTGCTAAAATCGTGCAAGGAATAGTAGAGAAAATGGAGACCCCGACGCTGAGCCTCGCCGAAGAACTGTTTCTCCTGGCGATCAATGAGGAGAATGGGCGGCTTGCCTCCACGTACCTTAACTATGGTCTGGCCGGGGCGATGCTGGCCGACCTCACCCTGTTGGGAAAGGTCCGCCTTGGGGAGAAGCGCAAACTGGCGGTCATTGACGAAACACCCACGGGAGATCCTTTGCTCGACCTGGTATTTGCGGAAATTCTCGAGGCCGGGCGCCCGGCCAAATTGCTGGACTGGGTGAACACACTGGCGGAGAAACGGTTCTGGAAGCGCGTCCCGGAAAGCCTGATCGCCAAAGGGATTTTATACAAAGAGGATAAACAGTTCCTCTGGGTCTTTCCATACGCAGCCTATCCCCAGAAGGATGCAACTGCGAAATACTGGATCAAGGAAAACCTGCGGTCCATCGCCCTGACCAGTCAAACGGGCGAGACGCGCCGTGTGATCCTGCTCAGTCTGTGCAAGGCCTGCCAGATGCTCAACCTAATCTTTACGAAGGATGAGCGCAAGATGGCCGCAAAACGCATCAACGAACTTGCACGGGGTGAAACGTTCGGCGAGGCGATTGCAAGGACCCTTGAGGAAATCCAATCTGCCGCGGCCGCGGCTGTTATAATTGCGGTGGCGAGTTAACCGGGTTGATTCTAAGTTCCCCCGCCAATTTTAGAGGTGCTCATGCCTTCGCCGCAGGATTCACCGGCAGACATGCACGACCTGAATGATCCGAAGTACTATATCAACCGGGAATTGAGCCTGCTCGAGTTCCAAAACCGGGTGCTCGAAGAGGCCAGGGATAAGCGTTGGCCGTTGCTGGAACGCGTCAAGTTCCTTTCGATACTCAGTACGAATCTGGACGAATTTTTCATGGTGCGCGTCGGGGGATTGCAGATGCAGGCGCAGGCAGGCGTGATCGAGTTTTCACCGGACGGCCTGACACCTGCGGAACAACTGGCCGCCATCCGCAGGATCATTTCCAGGCTGATGGAGGAGAGCCGCGGCCTCTGGCACAAAGACCTTCTACCCCGTTTGGCCGAGGCGGGAATCCACGTTCTCGATATCGGCCAGATGGACGAGAAACACCTCGAGGCCGCGCAGGCTTATTTTGACGAAGTCGCCTTTCCCGTGCTCACGCCTCTTGCCTTCGACCCCGGCCACCCCTTCCCGCACATTTCGAATCTCAGCCTGAACCTCGCCGTGCTCATCCGCGACGACAAGGGCGAGGAACGGTTTGCGCGCATCAAAGTGCCCGACTCATTGCCGCGCTTGATCCCGCTCAAACGCTCCTCGGGGGCCACGCGCCGCGATGGGACCGTCCCCTACCATCATTACTTCGTCTGGCTCGAGCAGGTGATCGTTGCCAACCTTGCCGCGCTCTTCCCGGGCATGGAGATCGTGCAGGCTTACCCGTTTCGCATCATCCGCAACGCCGATATGATCCTGCAGGAACTCGAGGGCGGCGACCTTCTGGAGATGATGCAGGAGAGCGTACGTGAACGCCGCTTCGGGTCGGTCATCTGTCTCGAAGTCAATCCTGATATGCCTGCCATGATTCGCGCCATGCTGGTGGAACAACTCGAGATGGACGAGAAGGACGTCTACTCGCTGGAGACGCCGCTGGGGATAGGCGACATCCGCGAATTGCTGACGATCGACCGCGGCGACCTGAAGGATATGCCGTTCCTCCCGTCCGTTCCGGCCGAACTGCAGTCGAAAAACGGGAGCGAGCCGAATGTCCTGGAAGCAATTCGCAACGGCGACATGCTCCTGCATCATCCGTACAATTCGTTCGTGCCGGTCATCAATTTCCTGCGCGAAGCGGCCAGCGACCCGTCCGTGCTGGCCATCAAACAGACCCTCTATCGCGTTGGGCAGAACGCTCCGGTCGTCCAGGCGCTGCTCGAAGCCCGCCGCGACTACGGCAAGCAGGTTTCGGCGCTGGTCGAGCTGAAGGCGCGCTTCGATGAGGAAAGCAATATCGGTTGGGCCAAACTGCTTGAGCAGGAAGGCCTGCACGTGGTTTACGGCCTGCTTGGACTGAAGACACATGCCAAGGTGGTGATGGTGGTCCGCAAGGAAGGGGAGCACATTCGCCGTTATATCCATCTCGGCACAGGCAATTACAACCTGGGGACGTCCCACGTGTACGAGGACCTCGGCCTGTTCACCTGCGACCCGCAGATCGGCTCGGACGTGACCGACCTGTTCAACTATTTGACGGGTTATTCGGCCAAGAAGGATTATCGCAAGTTGCTGGTCGCCCCGCTTAATTTGCGTGAACGATTCGAGGCGCTGATCGAGCGCGAGATCGAGCATAAACTGGCGGGCAAACCCGCCCATCTGATTTTCAAACTCAACTCGCTGGTGGACAAATCCATCATTCAGAAATTGTATCGGGCGTCCCAGGCGGGTGTGAAGGTGGATCTGATTGTGCGCGGGATGTGCTGTCTGCGCCCGGGCATAAGCGGCGTGAGCGACCACATCCGCGTGGTCAGCATATTGGGCCGTTTCCTCGAACACAGCCGCGTGTACTACTTCGAGAACGCTGGCGAGCCGCAGGTCTATCTCGGCAGCGCCGACCTGATGCCGCGCAACCTCGACCGCCGCGTGGAGGTCCTGTTTCCAATCGAGGATCAGCGACTCATCCGCCGCATCCGCAGGCAGATTCTGGACCTCTATTTCAAGGATAACCTGAGCGCCCGCCGCATGAAGTCCGACGGGACATACGAACGGTTGGAGCCTGATAAAGGTAAGGGGAGGAAGACGGCTTTTAGCGTTCAGGCGGCGCTGCTGAAGCGCGCGAGCGGCGAATCGTAAGATCGGGGGTGAAATCCGCCTCGGGGCGCGGATTCAGGCTAATCGTCGGGTGTGATCGCCCGCACTTCGAGTCGCCGTCCAAAGGCTTTGCGGAAGGCCTTTTTTTGATTCTGCACGCCCCACACTTCCATCTGGCAGTCCTGCGTGGCCTGTATCTTCAAGAGCGCGCTCTCGCGGTTGGGCATCCTCAGGCTGACATTTTGCACGATACCCGTGTGGCGGCGGTCGAGACTTTCGGCCAGTTGCAGGAAGAGCGCCAGCGTGCGCACGGTCTCGCGGGACTTGCGGCCGAGGGCGGCAAATTCGGGATGGCCCTTATCGGGATAGATCTTGCGATGAAAGAATCCCACGGTTGCCATGATGTTGATCTCTTCTTCATCGAACCCCAGCAGGTCGGCGTTTTTTATCAGGTAATACGTGTGGGCGTTGTGGTTGACGTGGTTGAGAAACGTGCCGATGTCGTGCAGGAGCGCGGCGTACTGGAAGAGTTCACGCTCGCGCGCGCCCAGGCTGTGGAGTTTGGCGCGCCCCGCGCTGTCGAACAGTTGCAGGGCAAGGCGCGCCACGTGGCGGGCGTGGGCCTCCTCGAAGCGGCAGGCGCGTCCCAGTTGCAGGACGCTTCGTTCGCGGACCGAGAGGCCGCTGACCAGGCCGGCGTCCTCACTTTTCAGCAGGCTGTCAATCAGCAGGCCGTCGCGCAGGCCGCGGTCGGTCACCGCGATCTCGTTCAGGTTCAGGTCGTGCATCAGCGTTTGCAGGATGGCCGCGCCGCCAATGATGATGTCGGCGCGGGCGGGGTTGATGCCGGGTAACTGGCGCCGCTTCTCGAGGGGAAGCGAGCGGAGCACGTCCACCACTTCATCCAACTGCGCGCGCGTCAGGCGGTCGTCGCGTTCGCGCTTTCGCCCGTGGAAATGTTGCATGGCGATATCCGCCAGGTTTTCGATTGTCCCGGAACTGCCATAAACCTGCTCGATGTGGAACTGCTCGATTTGCTGCACGGCGCGCACCGACGTACTGCGCACGAATCGTTCAATCAACGCGTAACGCTCGTCCGATACCGGGCTGCTTTCCTGCGGCAGGAAAAACTGGGTGGTCAGGCGGATGGCGCCGAGTTTGAGCGAATCGAGGTACTCGTACTCCGTCTGCCCGCCCACGATCAACTCCGTACTGCCGCCGCCGATGTCTATAAAAAGCGTTCGCCTGCCTTTCAGGTTGATACCGCTGGAGACGCCCAGATAGATCAGGCGCGCCTCCTCCTTGCCCGAGATCGTGTGCACGTCGAGCCCCGCCTGCTGTTTGACAAGGTCGAGGAATTCCTCCTTGTTCCTGGCCTCGCGGGTGGCCGAGGTGGCCACCGCCAGGATTTCTTTGGCCTCATATGCGCGCGCCATCTCCACGAAGTGGCGGCAGACCGTGGCGGCGCGCTGCATCGCTTCCCGCTGCAGGACGCCGCCCTCGAATTCATTTTCTCCCAGGCGCACGGTTTCCTTCTCGTCGTTCAGGATCGCATACGAATGATTTGGCGTGATCCGCACCACCAGGATGCGGATGGAGTTCGTGCCGATGTCAATGAACGCTTTTACCCGGCCTTCGGGAATCGGATCGTTTGGCATGTGTGGATTATCCCATAGATTGCAACGCGCGTTATGGACAATGTCCGCGTCCTCCCAGACCCCCGGCCCGGTTCCGTTTACGTTTAACGAATCTTAACTGGATGTTGCAGTGGAGTTAATCATCACAGGCTAGAATTTCTCAAGTTCACAATTCCACTTCGAGGCGTCTCCATGCGGGAAAATATCCTGTTCATCTGCGGCTCGCTCAACCAGACCACGATGATGCACAAGATCGCGCGTCATCTCACCGAATACAATTGTTACTTCACGCCGTATTACGCCGACGGCCTGCTCGGCTGGATCGCCGCCCATACGCGCTGGCTCGACTTCACCGTCCTCAGCGGACGTCATCGCCGGGAGACGGAGGAATACCTTGCCCAGAACAGCCTGCCCGTGGACTGGCGCGGCGAGGCTCGCGAGTACGACCTGGTCATCACGGGCAGTGATCTGCTGGTCCAGCGAAATATCAAGGGCAGGCGGCTGGTGCTGGTGCAGGAAGGCATTACCGAACCCGAAGGCTTGATCTACCATCTGGTGAAAACATTTCGCCTGCCGCGCTACCTGGCGAACACGGCGACCAGCGGGTTTTCCGACGCCTACGATATCTTCTGCGTGGCGTCGCACGGCTACCGCGATCTGTTCGTTCGCAAAGGCGTCAAGCCCGATAAGGTGGCCGTAACGGGCATCCCGAACTTCGATTTCGCGGACGAGGCGCGGGACAACGACTTCCCCTACCGCGACTTTGTGCTGGCGGCCACATCTCCTTTGCGCGAAACCTTTCGTTACGACGACCGCCGCGCGTTCATCAAGAAATGCGTGCAAATCGCCGGGCGCCGCCTGTTGATCTTCAAACTGCATCCCACCGAGAATGTCGAGCGGGCCGCGCGCGAGATCCATCGTTACGCGCCGGGCGCGTTGGTGTTCGCGCACGGCGACGTGAATCAGATGATTGCCAACGCGCGCGTGGTGATCACCCAGCAATCCACCTGCACGTTCGTAGGCCTGGCGCTGGGGAAGGAAGTCCACACGAATTTGAACGCGAAAGAATTACTGCGCCTTATGCCGGTCCAGAACGGCGGCGCATCCTCCCAGCGGATCGCCAATATCTGCCGCCGCGTCCTGCATACCCCCATGCCCGAACTGGCCCAGGTGCGGGCCGGCTTCCGCCGCCGTCCGCGCTGGGAGCAGGCGGATGCGTATTGAGATAACAAAAACGGCGTCCTCATCGGGGCGCCGTTTTTGAGTCAGGCAAATTTCAGGTTGTACTGCGGTCCACGATGCCGCGCTGCCACGCGTAGACGGCCACCTGCGTGCGGTCGGCCAGGTGCAGTTTGCTGAGGATGTTGCTGACGTGTCCCTTGACCGTGTTCTCGCTGATGACCAGTTTCTCGGCGATCTGGCTGTTGGAGAGGCCGCTGGCGATGAGTTTCAGCACGTCCAGTTCGCGCTCGGTCAGGTCGGCCAGCAGCTGCGGTTCCTCGTCGCTTTCGCCGCGGATGTTCTGGAGCACGCGCGCCGCCACGCGCGGGTGCAGGGTCACTTCGCCCTGCAGGGCGCGGTGCAGGGCCTCGACCAGTTTCTCCATTTTCATATCTTTCAGGATGTAAGAAATCGCGCCGGCCTTGAGCGCGGGGAAGATGTGCGCGTCCTCGTGATAGGAGGTGAGCACCACCACCTGCGTGCGCGGGCTGATCTGCTTGATGCGCCGCGTGGTCTCGATGCCGTCCAGCCCCGGCATGATCAGGTCCATCAGCACGATGTCGGGGATGAGTTCGGAAACCAGTTCGATGGCCTCCTCGCCCGAGGCGGCTTCGCCCACAACGTGAAAATCGGACAGAGTCTCTAGGTACGAACGGATGCCGTTGCGCACCACTTCGTGATCATCGGCGATCAATATGGAAATCGTTTTGGGCATGAATGCCTCCTGATATTTCATACGATTGCAATGGAACGTGCAGGGAGACGCGCGTCCCGTGGCCGTTGCCGCTTTCGAATTGTACTTCGCCGCCGACGCTTTCGACGCGTTCACGGATCGAACGCAGGCCCAGGCCGCTCATCCTTTTCGTAATATCGAAGCCGCAGCCATTGTCGGCAATGACCACTTCCAGCAGGTCGGGCGAGTATTGGAGCGACACGACCACTTGGCTGGCGCGGCTGTGGCGCGCCACGTTCGCCAGCGATTCCTGGATGACGCGGTAGACGGCCTGCTCGACCTTCAGGTCCAGCGGGTGTTCGCCCGACATTGCCAGTTCCACCAGAATCTCGTTGCGATTCTCCCATTCGAAGAGGTATTCGCGCACGGTGGTCGGCAGGCCCTTTTCCATCAACGCCACCGGGTACATTTCCTGGATGAGGAACGTAAGTTCCTGGATGACTTCGTAGACCAGGTTCTCGGCTTCGGTCAGGTGTTTCCACACGGAGGGATTGGATTTGATCATTCCGTTGACGGTCCCAAGTTGCGCCAGCGCGGCGAAGGCTTTCTGCTTGGCGCTGTCGTGCAGGTCGCGCGCCAGGCGGTTGCGTTCCTCCATCACCGCCAGTTCCTTGGTCTGCTCGAAGAGTTCCTCGATCTCCGCCGTGCGTTTCCTGACAAGGGCTTCCAGTTCGCGATTGTGACTCTCGACCTGGCGCACGCGCAGGCGATAGCCGACCACCACCGAAACCACGAGGAACAAAGCCGCGCTGATGCGGAACCACCAGGTCTGCCAGAAGGGCGGGATGACGGTGACCCGGATGGATTTGCCTTGTTCGTCCCACACCCCATCGCTGTTAGCGGCTTTCAGGCGCAGGACGTACGTCCCGCCGGGCAGGTTGGTATAACGTCCGTTGCGCCTGCTTCCCAGTTCGTACCAGTCTTTGTCGAAGTTTTCCAGTTTGTAGGCGTACTGATTCTGTGCCGGGTTCGAGAAACCCAGGGCGGTGAACTCGAACTCGAAGGAGTTCTGCGGCCAGGTGAGTACGATTTCGTCCAGCGACTCGGGGGTCTGCCCGGTCTCGAGTGGACCGCCCAGATGGGTCAGCGAGGTCAGCGTGATGGGGGGCCTGTAGGGATTATCGCGAATTTCTTCCGGGAAGAACACATTCAGTCCGTTGATACTGCCGAAATACATGGCCCCGTTGGGCGCCTCGGCGAAGGCGAACTGGTTGAACTCCATACTGCCCAGCCCGTCGCTGACCGAATAGTTGCGGAACGTTTCCGTCTCCGGGTCGAAACGCGAAATCCCGTGATTGGTGCTCAACCACAGACGCCCGTCTGCGTCTTCGAGGATGCCGTAGACCACGTTGTTGGGCAGGCCGTCTTTTTCTGTGTAAGCGCGAAAGGTTTCGGTTTGAGGGTCGAACAGGTTCAGGCCCCCGCCTCCCGTCCCGACCCAGAGGCGGGCGCGGCTGTCCTGAAAGATGACCAGGATCGAGTCGTGGCTCAGGCTGTACGGATTCTCAAGTTCACTGCGGAAGCGCTCGAGTTCCTGCGTGGCCGGGTTGTAACGATACAGGCCGTTTTCATGCGAACCGAACCAGAGGACGCCGTCGGAATCCTGGATGAGAGTCGAGATCTTCTCGTCCGGCGCGGGCGCGACCGGCGAACGGAATATCTCGGGCGTGAAAAGCCCGGTGACGCGGTCGAAACGGCCCACTCCGTGGCTGGTTCCGACCCACAAAATTCCCTGCCCGTCTTCCAGCATGGCATAGACGCTTCCCGGCTGCGGCGCGTCGGGATTATCGGGCTCTTTGGCGTAATTGGTGAATTCACCGGTCGCCGGTTTCAGGCGTTCCATGCCTTTGTTGGTGCCGATCCAGAGATTGCCCTCCCGGTCCCGATAGAGCGACCAGATGTAATTGCTGCTCAAGCCGGAGGGCTGGTTTGGATCGTTGGTGTAGTGGGTGAATGTGCCGTTGAGCGGGTTGAACAGGTTCAACCCGCCGCCGTATGTGCCGACCCAAACCTTGCCTTCGTAATCCACATGAATGGGAAAGATAAAGTCGTTGCTCAGGCTGGTGGAATCGTCCGGGTCGTGGCGGAAGTAGGCAAAGCGCTCCTGGTCCTTGTTGTGTTTGTTGACGCCGCCGCCGTAGGTGCCGATCCACAGGACGCCGCCGCGGTCCTGATAGATGCTGTAGACGGTATCCGTGCTCAGGCTGTCGGGGAAGGCGGGATCGTGACGATAATGGACGAAGGCCTCGGCGTCGAAGTCGAAACGGTCGAGGCCGCGGCTGGTCCCCGCCCATAACTGACCTGTTGAATCTACAAATACATCGTGGACGAGATTGGCCGATAGATTGCCGGGCTGGCCGGCGTCGTAACGGTAACAAAGGAAATATCCCGCGGCAGGGTAGAAGAGGGCCAGTCCATTGGTGGTGGCGATCCACAAGCGGCCGCGCGTGTCCTCCGCGATGGCCTTGACGTGCGGGGCGCACAGCCCGCTCTCGCTCTGGGAGGACTGGTACGGGTAGTGCCTGAACTGGCCGGTGGCGCGGTGATAGAGACTCAGGCCTCCCTCCGCGGTGCCGATCCAGACGTCGCCGTTATCCATTCCATACAGAACCGTGACCTGATTGTCGCTGAGACTGCCCGGGGCGCCTGCCTTGCCCTGGATGTGAGTGATGCTTCCGTCGACCGGGTCCAGCCAGTCCAGTCCCGCCTGTGTCCCGACCCAGAGGATTCCATCCTCGTCCTCATAGATGGCGCGCACGTCGTTGGAGGCCAGGCTGTCGGGATCGTTGGGATCGTGCATGTAATGAGTAAAGCGGCCGCTTTGGGAATCGTAACGATTCAATCCGCCGAGACGTGTGCCAACCCATAAGGATCCGTCGCTTGATTCGTACAGGGCAGAGATCCAGCGGTCGGTCAGGCTGTAAGGATCGTCCGGGTTCGGTCTGAAGACCTTGAAGTTGTATCCGTCGTAGCGGTTGAGACCGTCTTCGGTTCCGAACCACAGGAAGCCCTGTGCATCCTGCAGGATATGCATGACGGAACTCTGGGAAAGCCCATCTTCGAGGTTAATGTTCTCGAAACGCAAAGTCTGGCGCGGCCAGGTGTGGACTTCCTGCCCGACCGGGGAGGGGGAGGGCACGTGGAACGAGCGCCAGCCGGTCAGGGACAGGCTGAACAATGCGATCAGAAGCACGAGACGCGGCGCTCGATTCTTCATGGCGGATCGAAAATTATAACTCTGGAAGGGCGCGTTTGACTTTTTCTCCATAAGTATAGCGGATAACCTGACGCGTGGGACGATTTTTCCCTCCCTCTCACGAGGGGTTAATTGAGAGCCCCGCCTCCCTCCCCGGAAGTACGGCTGTTCGCCTCGGATCGCCCCATGCAGACGGGCATTGCGCCCGCAGGGAGGGAGTCGTAAATCCTTCCGGCGCGGGAACACAAACCCGGCTGGCGGCTCGTGCCTGCGGGGGCGCTTGCCGCTATATTCCAATTGCAATGCTTTCCAAACCTTCCTTCTCCTCACGGAAAGCAACTCCAGGAAGCCATCCCCGGAAGTTGGGCCGGGGATGGCTTCTACAAAAAGGAGGTGGTTAGCCGGTAGTGCTCGTTCAGTTCCTCTACGCCGTTTTTTCCAATCATTCCAACCAAGGAGAAAAAGAGATGTCCCGAAAACCAATCCTGACCATGCTTGGACTGCTGGTGGTCTTCAGCCTGTTACTGGGAGCCTGCGCGCCGGCCGCAACTGAAACTGCCACCGAACCCCCGGCCATGACCGAGTCCCCGGCCGCCACCGAGGCACCCGCCGCCCCGGCCACTGAGCGGACCGGCGCCTGGGTGGATACGGTCGTATTCACCGAGGAAAATTCGGCCGAGGCGGCCGTGGCCCAGTTGAACGCCGGCGAACTGGACCTGTATGCGTATACGGTTGCCGAGGCCCCGGTCTTTGAAACCGTCAACGCCAGCGACGGCCTGACGTACTCGCAGTTGGTCGGCTCGAGCGTGGACCTGATGTTCAACCCCGCCGAATTCACCGACGGCCGCCTGAACCCGTTCTCCAACCGCAAGATCCGCGAGGCCATGCACTGGCTGTTGGACCGCGATTACGTGGTGCAGGAGATCTATAAAGGCCTGGCCCTGCCGCGCTTCACCGTGTTGACCACGGTCTTCCCCGACTATGCGCGCTACGCCGACATGATGCGCGAACTGGAAGCAAAATATGCCTATAACCCCGAGAAGGCCAGGGACGTGGTCTCTGCGGAAATGGAGGCCATGGGGGCCGAACTGGTGGACGGCAGGTGGTCCTTCAACGGCCAGCCTGTAACACTGATCTTCCTCATCCGCACGGAGGATAACCGCCGCCCGATCGGCGATTACTTCGGCGCGCAATTGGAATCCATCGGCTTCACGGTGGACCTGCAATATAAGAATCGCACCGAGGCTTCGCCCATCTGGAATCAGAGCGACCCGGCCGAAGGGCTGTGGAACCTCTATACCGGCGGATGGATCTCGCCTTCGATTGACCGCGACGAAGGCGACCTGTTCAGCGCTTACTTTACCAATCGCGGCAGCGCCGGTCCGTTGTGGCAGGCTTATGCCCCCGTCCCTGAATTCGACGCGGCCGCGTTGGCATTGGAAGGCAACAACTTCCAAAGCCTGGAGGAACGCCGTGAACTGTTCGCGACCGCTTTGCGATTGTCAATGGAAGAGTCTTACCACGTGTGGGTTGTGGATGAGGCCTCCATCTCGCCGCGCGTCAGCAACTTGAGCGTTGCCTCCGATCTCGCAGGCGGGTCGCAGGGCTCCACCATTTGGGGCCAGACCCTGCGCCTTAACGACCAGGTCGGCGGTACGGTTCGCATTGCCCAGCCCGGCATCATGGTGGAACCGTGGAACCCGATCGCGGGCACCAACTGGATCTATGACTCGATGCCCCAGCGCGGCCTGAGCGACAACGGTGTCATCGCCGATCCGTTCACCGGGCTTGCCTGGCCCCAGCGCCTCGAACGCGCCGAGGTCGTGGCAAAGGAGGGACTGCCGATCACAAAGACCCTCGACTGGGTGGATCTCAGTTTCGAGCCGGAGATCATCGTCCCCGAGGACGCGTGGGTGGACTGGGACGCCGCCGCGCAGAGATTCATCACCGCCGGTGAGAAATATCCCGACGGCCTGACCGCCAACGTCAAGGCGACCGTTTACTACCCGGCCGACATGTTCTCGACGACCGAATGGCACGACGGCAGTCCGCTTTCCGCGGCCGACTTCGTGATGAGCATGATCATGCTCTTCGATACGGCCAAACTCGAAAGCGCCATCTACGACGAAGCCTCGGTCGGAAGCCTGGAAGGCTACCTCTCGCACTTCAAAGGCGTGCGCATCGTCTCGACCGACCCGCTGGTGATCGAGACCTACGACGACGCGTACCTGCTGGACGCCGAATTGATCATCTCGCAGAACCAGGTTTATCCGAATCCCACCTGGTGGCCGCAATATGCTTATGGCGAGGGCGCCTGGCATTCCCTGACGCCGGGTGTACTGGCCGAAGCCAACCAGGAACTGGCTTTCTCAACCGACAAGGCCACCGCGCTCGAAGTGGAATGGAACAGCATGATCAGCGGTCCAAGCCTCGACATCCTGAAGAAGTATCTTGACCAGGCCGCTGCGGAATCCTACATCCCCTACGAGCCGACGATGGGTGAGTACGTCACGGCTGAAGAGGCCGCCGCCCGTTATACCAACCTGGACGCTTTCTACGGCGAGCATAACCACTTCTGGGTCAACACCGGACCGTTCCTGCTCGATCAGGTGTTCCCGGTGGAAGGCTCGCTCACCATGACGCGCTTCGAAGGCTACTCCGACGCGGCCGACAAGTGGTCGCGCTTCGGCGAGCCCAGGATCGCGGTGGTCGAAGTGGACGGCGCGGGCCAGGTTACGATTGGCGCCGAGGCGACCTTCGACGCCTTCGTTACGTTCAAGGGCGAACCGTACGCCAACGCGGACATCAGCGAGGTCAAATACCTGTTGTTCAACAGCAAAGGGGAACTGGTCAGCAGCGGCGAGGCGGCCGCGCTCGAGGACGGCCATTTCCAGGTTGTCCTGTCGGCCGAACTAACGTCGCAACTGGAAACGGGCTCGAACAAACTCGAGGTCGTGGTGGTGCCCTCCGTGGTCAGCATCCCGTCCTTCGGTTCCTTCGAGTTCGTCACCTCCCAGTAGTACGAGTCGAGTGTCAATGGACAGGGGCGGGTCGGCCCGCCTCTGTCCAACCCTACCTATGGAATGAGCCATGAGCGCCGAAACCCAATTCCTTTCGCCCGAAACCGCGCCGGCCGAAAAAACCGGGCCCGCGCCGGGCGCGTTCCCGCGTCTGGCCAAATACACGGCAGTCCGTCTGGTCTCGCTGTTCGTGACCGTGGTCATTGGAATGTACCTGACCATTCTGATCGCCAATATGGGCGGCTATGTGGACGACATCCGCCGCGCCGAGATTCGCGAAAACGTTACGATGCTCGTCAACACGAGCCCCGCTTTCAGAAGCCTTTCCGCCGAAGCGCGCCTGGCGCGCATGGACGAGATGATCCGCCTCGAGGAGAAACGCCTGGGACTGGACAAGCCCTTCATCGCGCGCAGTTTCGATTTCCTGCAAAAGGCGCTGACCCTGAACCTCGGCCGCGCCCAGAAGATGTCCAGCGACAGCGGCTCGCGCACGGTGCGGCTCATCATCCTCGAACGCCTCGCGCCGACCCTGTTGTTGTTCGGCGCTTCGAACATCTTCTTATTCTTCCTGAGCATCTTCATGGCGCTCTCGCTCTCGCGCCGCTACGGCAGTTTCTTGGACAAATTGATCGTGGCCCTCGCGCCCACCTCCTCCGCGCCGGGCTGGTTCTATGGACTTTTTCTCATCGTCATTTTCGCGGGCGCGTTGCGGCTCCTGCCCTTCGGCGGCATGGTCTCCGCGCCGCCGCCCGAGTCGCCCGTCGAATATTTCCTCAGCCTGATGGAACATCTCATCCTGCCAACGATTGCAATCACACTCAGTACGCTTTTCCTCAGCGCGTATTCGTGGCGCACATTCTTCCTCATTTACTCCAGCGAGGATTACGTGGAGATGGCAAAAGCCAAGGGACTCTCCGCCCGCGATGTGGAACGCCGCTACATCCTGCGCCCGACCCTGCCGACCATCATCACCAACTTCGCCCTGACCCTCATCGGCCTGTGGACCGGCGCGCCGATCCTCGAAACGGTCTTCAACTGGCCCGGGCTGGGTCGCACGCTCTATCAAGCCGTCGGCCTGTTCGACATCCCGGTCATCGTCGGTTCGGCGGTCATCTTTGCGTACCTGCTTGCCATCACGGTCTTCCTGCTCGATTTTATCTATGCCCTGATCGACCCGCGCGTCAAGATCGGGGGCTCGGAGGCAAAAGCATGAAGGCCGTTCAAAAATCCGTCCGCGACCTGTTGCGGTATCCGTCCGCCGTGGCCGGGCTGGTCATCGTTTTGGGTCTGCTGGCCGTTTCGGCCTATGCCATGACGGCCATTCCCTATACCGAGGCCATTCGGTTGTGGCGCGGCGGGGAGGGCGTTTGGCATACCAACCCGATCAACGCCCAGCCCGCCTGGACCAATTTCTTCCGCCGCGAGAAACTACCCGAGAGCCTGGTCCTCAGCGTTGCGGGCGGCACAGCCACGCGTACCGTCACCGAGAAGGCCGACGGTCTCAGGCAGATAGACATCACCTACACATTCGATTATCTGTACACCGACTTTCCGCAGGAACTGGCGTTGTTTTTCACGGCGACTTATGCCGAGAAACAGCCTTATGTCTCGGTGACGTGGCTGACTCCCGACGGCCGCGAATTGCGCGTGATGGACTCCTCGGTCGGCGCGACGGACACCTACTGGTTCTCGCAGGACCCGAAACTGGAACGCCGCCTCGGCGGGGAACGTCCGGCCGAGGGCTTGTTCCTCGCTCCCGATGACGGCGGACAGGCCGCGGTCCCGGGGCGATACGAACTGCACGTCTCGGCCCTGACCTTCGAGGCGGATTCCGATTTGGACGCGGAGTTCGTCCTCTATGGCCGCGTCCACGGACCGGCCGGGACGGATCACATGCGCCGCGACCTGACGGTCGCATTGTTGTGGGGCACGCCGGTCGCGCTGGCGTTCGGCCTGCTGGCCGCGCTGGGCACGACGGTCTTCACGATGATCATCGCCGCAGTGGGGACGTGGTTCGGCGGCTGGGTGGACGAACTCATTCAACGGGTGACCGAGATCAACCTGGTCCTGCCGTTCCTGCCGATCCTGATCATGGTGGGCACGTTCTACTCGCGCAGTATCTGGACCATCCTGACCGTGACCATCCTGCTGAGCATTTTCAGCGGAGCGATCAAGGGCTACCGCGCCATCTTTTTGCAGGTCAAGGAAGCGCCTTATATCGAGGCGGCGCGCGCCTATGGCGCGGGGCGCTGGCGGATCATATTCCGTTATTTGATTCCGCGCATCGTGCCTGTGCTCGTGCCGCAACTGGTGACCATCATCCCGACCTTTGTGTTTTTGGAAGCCTCGCTGGCCGTGCTCGGATTGGGCGATCCCGTCCTGCCGACCTGGGGCAAGGTCATTGACGATGCGCGCGCCAACGGTGCGCCGTTCCAGGGACAGTTCTACTGGGTGCTGGAACCTTCGTTCCTGTTGATGTTGACCGGGCTGGCTTTCGCCATGCTGGGCTTTGCACTGGACCGCGTCTTCAATCCTCGCTTAAGGGATGTGTGACCATGCAACCGACGACCGGACTTCTCGAAGTCGAAAACCTGGTGTTGCACTTCCGCACCACGCGCGGCGTGATGCAGGCCGTGGACGGCGTGGATTTCAGCCTGAAGCACGGCGAAGCGGTGGTGGTGCTGGGCGAATCGGGTTGCGGAAAGAGTTCGCTGGCCAGGGCCATCCTGCGCCTCCTGCCGCGCAATGTCCATGCTTATACTGGAAAAGTTTTTCTGGAGGGACGGGAGTTGATGGAATTGACGGATGAAGACTTTCGCCAGAACATCCGCTGGGTGCGCATCTCGCTCGTCCCGCAGGCGGCCATGAACGCGCTCAACCCTGTTCTGAAGGTGGGCGACCAGGTGGCCGAGCCGATGATGATTCACGGCGGCGTGAAAAAAGAGGACGCGCTCGAAAACGCGCGCAGGATGTTCCGTCACGTGGGCGTGCCGGAGGATTTCCTCGGCCGTTATGCCTTCGAACTCAGCGGCGGGATGCGTCAGCGCGTGGCGATTGCCATGGCGCTGGTCACCGCGCCCGACCTGATCATTCTCGACGAACCGACCTCCGCGCTGGATGTGCTGACCCAGGCCAACATCATGAACGTGCTCAAGCGCATCAAGCACGAACTGGGCGTCAGTTACATCCTCATCACGCACGACATCGCCACCTCCAGCGAACTGGCCGACCGCGTGGCGGTCATGTATGCCGGGCAGATCGTGGAAGTGAGCGATGCGGCGCGCTTCTTCGACGCGCCGCTGCATCCCTATTCGCAGAAATTGATGGCCTCCGTCCCGCGCCTGCGCGGCGACCAGGAGCCCGATTTCATCACGGGTTCGCCTCCGAGCCTGCTGGACCTGCCAAGAGGCTGCCGCTTCGCGCCGCGCTGTCCGCTGCGGTTCGCGAAATGCGACGAAAAACCGCCTGCCGTCGAGGTGGATGGCCGCCTGGTCAAATGCTGGCTGTCGGCGTGAGGAGAAGAGAATGGTTCAAATGGGATTCCAGATGAAAGAAGCGCAGACGATTCAAACCGCTCCCCTGCTTTCGATCCGCGACCTGCGCGTCTGGTTCGAATTGCGCCGTTTCGGTTTCGGCCACGCGGGCTACGTGAAGGCCGTGGACGGCGTCAGTTTTGACCTGCGCCAGGGCGAGGCCATCGCGGTCGTCGGGGAGAGCGGATGCGGAAAGTCCAGCCTGATGAAGACCATCCTGGGTCTCAACAGGCCCACCGGCGGCAGTATCGTTTTCGAGGGCAGGGATTTGAGCACATTCGACTCGAAGGAATTGCGCTGGTATCGTTCGCAGGTCGGGTATGTGCAACAGGACCCGTTCGGCGCGCTGGCGCCGTTCATGGACATCCAGCAGATTCTGGAAGAGCCGCTGGTCATCAACGGCGTAAAAGACCGCGGCGAACGCGAGGCGCGCATCCGCCGCGCGCTGGAGGAAGTGAAACTAAAACCAGTAGAGGACTACCTGACCAAATTCCCGCACATGCTCAGCGGCGGACAGCAACAGCGCATCGTCATCGCCCGCGCCATGATCCTGAACCCCAGGCTGATCGTGGCTGACGAGCCCGTGTCCATGCTGGATGCGTCGGTACGCGTGGAGATTCTGAAATTACTGCGCGGCCTGCAGGCCTCGCACAATCTGGCCGTGATTTACATCACGCACGACCTTTCGACGGTGCGCTATTTCTCGGAGCGTATCTTCGTGATGTATGCAGGCAACGTGGTCGAACGGGCGCGCGTGGACGATCTTCTGCGCGATGCGCGTCATCCATACACTCACGCGCTGCTGGCCGCCACGTCCGATCCCGATGCGAAGAACGCCTCGGCCTTCCGTGAAGTGCCGCCGGGCGAGCCGCCCAGCCTGGTCAAGCCGCCCAATGGATGCCGCTTTCATCCGCGCTGTGCTCATGTCGTCCGGGGACAATGCGAGGTGGAATCCCCTCCAGATTTTGAGATCGCATCCGATCATCTCGCGGCGTGCTGGCTTTACAAATGAAGCCTCAGAGAGTCCTTCTGCTTGGATTTATCCTCGTGTTCAGCGGGTTCGTCGTTCCGCTGTTGATGGTGATGCGGGTCATCCCGCCCGGTTTCGTGCTGGGGTTCCTGAGCTTCGCCGCCTCGGTCAGCGGACTCTTTTTGGGGCTGATCGGCGCGGCGTCGTGGGTGCAGACTCGCAGGCGTTAAAACAAAAAGGCCGTTTGAGCGGCCTTTTTATTTCAGGAGGGCAATGGGGGGAGTTGCCCGGTCTGCAGGTCCGGGTTGAGGCGGCGCGCCAGGTCGCGCAGTTGGGCGTAACTGATCGGCTTGACGAGCACGAAGTCGGCCTGTTCGTTCAGGAGTTCGGCCGCGATGGTGTCGGCGGTGGTGATGACCACGCGCGTATCCTGCATGCGCTTTTCGGAGCGAATCAACTTGAGCAGGTTTTCGCCCGGGATGTGGGGCAGGTGCAGGTCCAGGAGGACGACCGAGGGGTTGATCTCCGCCAGTCGCTGCAGGGCTATGCGTCCGTCGCGGATGGTTTCGGTGACGAAACCCGCCGCGCTCATGGCCTGTGTAAAGATTTGGGACAGGTCTTCGTCGTCTTCTATGATCAGGGCTACAGGGGTGCTCATTTCTTCTCCTCCGGCGGTTCGTAGGGCAGGATGACCGTGAACGTACTGCCGCGGCCTGTTTCGCTTTCCAGGCTTACCTCGCCGCCCATGAGGGTAACGAGGCGTTTTACAATCGAAAGCCCCAATCCGATGCCGCCGTGTTCGCGGGTGGCGATCTCGTCCACCTGGCGGAAGGGGTCGAATACATGGGGCTGGATCTCCGGCGGGATGCCCGGGCCGGTATCACGCACGATGCAGGCCCAGGATTTTTCGTCGCGCGGCTCCAGCCGGATGCTGATCTCTCCCTGTTGTGTGAATTTTACTGCATTGTTGACCAGGTTGATCAACACCTGTTGCAGGCGTTGGGAATCGCCGCGCAGCCTGGCGGGCAGGGCGGGGGAGACCTCGCTGGTCAGGCGCAGGCCCTTATCCTGCGCGGGCTTGTCCATCACACCGTGTACGGCCTCGAGCAGGGCGGCGGGACTGAATTCGCCGTAGTGAAAGATCAACTGACCGGCCTCGATGCGCGCCTGGTCGAGCAGGTCGCTGACGATGCGCAGGAGGCGCTGGCTGTTGCTCTCGATGCGTTTCACCACGCCGGTCTGTTGCTCACTGATCTGGCCGTAGACCGATTCGCGCAGCATTTCCGTATAACCGAGGATGGCGTTCAGCGGGGTGCGCAGTTCGTGCGAGACCATGGCGACGAAATCGTTCTTCATCTGTTCGACTTCCGCCTCGCGGGTGACATCTCGGAAGACGGCCACGGTGCCGATCCGCTCGCCCATGCCGGTGTCCACCGGCGCGGCGTTGACGGACAGGGTGTGCTGGTGAATGGTAAAGCGCAGGCTGGGAGCATTGACGCTGGGATGATGCAATAATTCGATGACGGCCTGCCGCTCCCGCTCATTGACGTCATACCGCGGCAGGAGTTTGTCCATTTCGACCCCCATGAGGGATGGTTGTGAACGGTCGAGGAAGCGGCTCAACGCGGGGTTGACCACGATGGTGCGGCCGTTCAGGTCGAATACGGCCACGCCGTCGGCAATGCCCTGCAGGATGGCCTCCGTCCTGCCCGCCTCGGCGAGTTCGCGCGCCAGCGCCGCGGTCAGTTCGCTGGTCCGTTGTTCGACGCGCTGATCGAGTTCGCGGTTGACGGCGCGTAACTCCTTCAGGGTCTGCTCCAGACTGCGAGAGGAAAGCCAGGAAACAATGGCGAGCATGAAGAATCCGACCATCGCAAAAGTATTGGGCGGGACTTCTGCAATTCCAGCCAAAATGGTCAGGTTGATGGATGTCAAGATGAAGAAAAGAAAACTGGAGGCAGGAGTTAAAAGGATGCTTGCCAGTGTAATTGGAACTGCAAATAGAAAGAGGCTTCTACCGTTGGCCAGTTCGCGGGGAGAATCGGTCAGGCTGATAACAATTGTCAGAAAGACCAGGAAAAGACCGCTGGCCAGCCATCCCTTTACGAAGCGGTTTAGTGTATAGAAAACCAGTGAACCACCCAGAAAAGCCAGAGACGCAAGGTAAATAATCGTTATTTCCTGAGGATCCACCGTAGGCTCGAGCAGGCTTGTTAGCCACGTGATCGGCAGGGTGAGCAGGGTCAGGAAGGCGACGCCCGCTATGATGATATTGAGCAATTTGCGCCGTCGAGCGTCGTCCGGGTCACTCGATTTAACCTCCAATAATCCTGTAATGAGACTAAACAGCCGGCGGAGAATAATCATCTATAAAATCGCTTTCGATGAAGCCAATGCACTGAGAACGGCGGACTCAACGACCGAATCGGGACGATAAAGAGCCTTGCCGATCCAGAGGGTCGGGTGAGCCTCCCTTCGGTGATGTTCCAGCCAGTCTACGCCGCGGGCAATGCTGTTCTTCGGTACTTGTTTTCCGCTCATGATGTATGACATGAGTGCCTGGAGGCTATAGGCGGTTTCCTCAGCGGTTGGAAAATCGTAGAACCCCCAGGAACCGTCCGGGTTCTGTGTGTCCAGTATCCATCTTACAGCATCCTGGCAATGTGCATCCACCAGTCCTGCACAGGCAAGGATGGCGTGCGAAGTCGCATAATAAGGCGACGCATGCCATTTATCGAACCAGAATCCTTGAGGCATACGCGACTTTTGCAGGAAACCAAGCACCTTCTGTACAGTGGGATGCATCTCATCAAACTTGACTTGACGTAAAGCTGCTAAAGCGTGGATATTGGCACTGACAGACGGATCGACCTCGTGGGAAAAGCACCGAAAACGCTCCTCTTCTTCATAGTGTAATATAGCCTGGAGGTCTGCTGCATAACCAAACCGTGTCAAAACATCGAAGACCATTGCTGTATCATCACAGTCCTTGAGGGTGCCCGCGTAGGCTGTGCCGATTCCCTTAGTCGGGCTCCAATGCCTGATTAGTTTTTCCAAATGTGTCTGTATCACGGTCCGGACCGTTGCAGGGAGTTTGGGAATCAGGGCGAGGTTGGACAGTGTCCAGGCTGTCTCGAATACATCGATTGGAGCAAATGTCGGTGTGCCGCCGTCTTTGGACACCCAGGTACGGAGGTAGTCCAGAGCTTTCGAATCGCCGGGCCTTAGATAATGGATAAAATACGCAGTAGCCGATGGGCTACATGCCACCGACCCATCGGGGTCCTGCAGATCATCCACTTCGAGGATTCGCTGTCCATCCACCCCTGCCATTTCTGCAGAGAAAGCCATGGTCACATAGCGATTGATCTTCTGGTCTTCTATTTTCGCCAGTTTTTCCTGCCTCAATCTGGCTATTCTGCCTAAAATCCTTTCTCCCTGTTGCTTGATGAGGCCGAGTTTTTCGGCCTCCGCGACCAACGTCGGGACGATCATCTCGAAACCGACGGTCGCGCCATTGGGATCGGCAAGCAGGCCCTTCGTCGCTCTCTCCGTAATCCATTCCAGCGCCACCAATCCCTTTTCGATCTGCCGTCGGAGACTTCTCCGATTCTTCTGGCTCGCGAGCGCGATCATCGCAGACAGCGTGCTGATCACCCGGTCGTGATAGTAGAACGGCTGCTCCGCGCCCCAACTGCCGTCGGGCAATTGATGCTGGCAAAGCCACTCCAAAGCCCGACCGCTCAGTTCGGGATCAATGTCGCCCAGACGCGCGACCCATGCGGTATCGTAGGCCGAGGGCGACATTTTCCCGGGGCCAAGTCTGGAAAGTAAAGAAATGATTTCTTCCTTGATATCCGTGTTCATGAACTTATCGCTTTTAAAGAAGTTGCATTTATGGTGGATGGATTTGGGCTGGCGTTCTTACCTTGAGCAAAGACCGGTTTGGCTAAAGCAAGTTCGCCCTCGACTTAAACTCTTTCGTTACCGGTATGAGGAGGGGATATTCTTACGCATTCCCGAGTTGCGATTGAATTCCGTCTCAACCCTGCGCCAAAGCCAACGCGCTCAGAATGGTGGACTGGACGAGCAGGTCGGGACAATACAACGACTTTCCGATCCACAGGGGCGGGTAGGGCGGCTCGGTGTGATCGCGTAGCCAGCGCGCGCCCAGTTCGATGCGCCCGCCGGGTACCTTGCCCCCGGCCTTTCGCCAGAGGGACAAAGCCTGCAGGCAGTAGGCGGTCTCTTCGGCGGTGGCGGCGCGATAGAAGCCCCAGGCGCCGTTGGAGTTTTGCATTTTTAATATCCAGTCCACGGCGGTCTGGCACATTTCATCGTCGTAGCCCTGGCAAAAGATGATGGCATGGGCGGTGGTGTAGAACGGCGATGCATTCCATTTATCGATCCAGTATTTCCCCGTCAGGCGGCGCTTTCGGATGAAGCCCAGCGCCTTTTGCACGGACGGGTGATCCACGCCGCAGCCCGCCCGCCGGAGCGCGCCCAGCACGTGGATGTTCACGTCAATCGAGGCGTTGACCTCCAGGTTGAAACAGCGGAAGTGATCCTTCTCCTCGAAACCGAGCACCGCCTCCAGGTCGACGGGATGGCCGAGGTCGGTCAGCAGGTCGTAGCCGAGGCTGGTATCGTCGCCGTCCATCAGCGAGTAGGTGGAGGAAAAGCCGAGCCCCTGCCCGGGCTTCCATTGCGCCTCGAGGCTGTCAATGTGCGGCTGGGCAAGCGGCATGATGTCCCTGGTCAGCAGGCCGCCGATGTGCAGGTTCCACAGGATCCAGATGCGCTCGAAATTTTCGAACGGCGAGACGAACGGCGCGCCGCCGTCCACCAGCACGTCGCGCAAATACAACAGGGCTTCCCGGTCGCCGGGGCGCGCGTACATTGCAAAGTGCGCCGTGGCGGAAGGACTGTTTCCCACCGAGCCGTTGGACTCCTGCAGGTTGTCAATGTCGAGCATATCCAGCGCGTCTTCCCCGGCCAGTTCGGCGGAGAGCGCTGTGGTTACGTAGCGGTTGATCTTGATGCCTTTGAGTTTCGCCAGTTTGGCGCGCCGCATCTGGCCAAGCCGTCCCAGGATTCGGTCCCCCTGCTGTTTGATGATGCCCAGTTTTTCCGCTTCCGCCACCAACGTGGGCACGATCATCTCGAACCCGGCCGGGGCGCCGTTGGCGTCCGAAGCCAGGCGGCGGGTTGCGTCCGAAGTCAGGCGGTCGAGCGCCTTCAATCCGTTCTCGATGCGGACGCGGTCGTGAACGCGGCGGCCGCGGCGCGCCAACACCAGCATGGCCGCCAGCGTGGACACGATGCGGTCGTGATAATACAGCGGCTGTTCCGCGCCCCAACTGCCGTCGGCCAGTTGATGTTCGCTGATCCACTCCAGGGCATGATTGGAGAGGGTGGGCGCGAGGTCGGCCAGCCGCGCCACCCAGGCCGTGTCGTACGCCGTGGTGCCCATGCGGCCGGGGCCCATGACCGTGAGCAGTCCCCTTACGTCGTACATCATTGCCCCCTTTCGCCCGGCCGTTCCACAGGGAAAAGCGGATACCAGATTCCGTCCTTCAATGTACCCACGCCCAGCGTGCGTTCGGAATTGGCGCCGTAAAACGATTTCATCCAGCCCCACGCTTCGCGTCCGAGTTCGGCGTAATCGGGTTCGGGCGCGCGGCGGGTGTAAAGATGGTCGTAGAGGATCTCGCGCAGTTGTCTCTCGGTCAGGTACGGAGACGGCGCGACCGTGAAATATAGATCCTCTTCACCGGTTGCCAGCAGGGGATAATCGAAGGCGGACAACTTGTCGAAACCGAGGAAGAAACTGACGGGTTCGACGTATTCGCCGTAATAGGATTCGATCAACTCGCGTCGCGTCGGGACGCGGGCCTGTTCCCGGTAAAAAGCCGCGGACGCCTCTGCAACCGCTTCCGTCGCGTCGGAGGCGAACACGCCGAAGAACAGCCGCGCCCGCTCGTAGGTCCGCGTGCGACGCGTGACTTCGTCGAACAGGTCGGTCAGCGGCTCGTACGGCGTCCCGTAAAAACGCTTGCGGTAGTCTCCGTAGAATCGAACACGCACTTGATACCCGTCGTAGAATTCCAGGAACTCGGCGTGATCCGCCAGGCGCGCCAGGCCTTCGCGCTGGACGCGGTGCACGTATTCATCGCCGCGCGAGAGCAGTTCCGCGCCGTAAACGGGCGTGAGCAGCGTGTCCACGCCGTGATCGAAGAAGAGGCGATACAGTTCGATGTGACGGCGCTGGGCAATATCCATGTAGGCTGCCATCGGATCGGACGAGGCCTGCGCGGCCGCGGCATGTTCGAGCGCGAACCAGCGGCGCGTCCCGTTGATGGGGAAGACGGCGACTTTCGGCCCGCCCGCGCGGACGAGAGCGGCGGCTTGTTCGACTGGCATTTCGAGAAATTGTTCGAGGGTGAAACTCATTTTCGCCCCCTGGGCAGTGTTGGGATGAAACGCGGCACGCGCTTCATGTATTCGGTGTAGCCGGGCAGGTTCCTGCTGAGGAGGTCCTCCTCCTGCCGGGCGGCGCGGGTGAAATCATAGATAGTGTAGAACAAACCCAGCAAAGTTGTCAAGGCTGGATTAAGCAAAAAAAGTCCCCCCGCGAGCAGGAAGAACGAAGTGATGAGGGGATGCCGCATCAGCGCGTACGGTCCGCTTTGAACGACCTGGTGGTCGGGTTGGATCTCGACGCGTTCGGCGTAGAACTTTTGCAGATGGCGGCGCGCCCAGATGTGCAGACTGAATGAAAGAATGAGGCACGCGAGGCCAAGTACCTGAATCCCCAGACCCCAGCCCGCGCGCGTGGAGAATCCCAGCCGCGGCCACAGCCACGGCTGGACGACCACCAACGCGGCCGCGGCCAGCGTGAGCAGGGTGTAATCCCACGCCCAGCCCTGACCCTGCTTCCGCTCTCGGTCGTAGCGCGTAAGGAAGGCAAAGTCGATCCAATAGAAGATGAACAACGCTATGAACAGAAGAAGAGAGAGTGCAATGCCGGTGACCATGTGTTCTCCATTTTATGCCAATCTGTCCGCTTTGTGCGCCCCTCTCCAGGATCGTCATGCGGCCAGTTTTACCAGCCTGTGCAGGAAGGGTGTGCGCGCGCGGACAGCCGTGTGATTGTTATCTTCCAGCACAAAGCCGAGACGGCGCTTCACGTCGTACGCGCCGGAGCCGAGGCGCAGGGTTTTCACCCGCCGCGCGACGGCCTCCTGCAAACAGGCATAAATGAGCAGGAAATATGCATAAGAAACGCCCTCTGCGAGACCAAGCGCGGTGGCGAGCATCACGCCGTTATCTTCGAGCAGGAGGCCGCAGCCCACCAACCGTCCGCGCTGGCGCACTTCCTGCCAGACGCCGCGAATCATCGGCGCGTTTTCGAGCAGGCCGCGCATCCACGGGTTGGGCGCGGCGCGGAACTTGCGCTCCACGCGGCGGATGAGCGCGAGCGCCTCTTCGACATCCGCAACGGACGACTGATGACTCAATTCAAGCCCAAGTTTTTCCGCCTCGCGCTGGACGCGCTTGTAATGCTGCCGCCCGCGCTTGTCGGTGCTGGCGAGATACTCGTCGAGCGATTTCCATTTGATTTCGAGCCGCGTGCCCGCGTCGGAGACTTCGGTTAATATGAAATCGGCGGGCCAGTCCGCGCGCTGGTTTTCGTCGAGGAAGTCGAACAGCAGGAGGGAGCCATTTTGTTCCGCCAGTTGTTCTTTCGCGGCGTCGAGCAGGGCAGTCCGCGCCGCGCCGCGCAGGGAGGCGTTCTCGGGCAGGAGCAGTCCGTTCCAGTTGGCGAGAGGCGAACGACAGATCAGGGGCGGACGCCGCCTGAGCAGGGATCGAATCGGTCCGCGCACGAGCGGGGGCAGGGGCAGCGGTTCGTCCGGGACCCGGTAGAGGGTCGCGCGCGCCGCGGGCTTTTCATCCACTGACAGAATCAAATACGTCGGCGGGCTGTCAGCCATGACCGTCTCGCCGAAGCGGTGCCAGTCGTAACTCGCGAAGGGACGCGCCGCGCTGAGCGCGTCCCAGGCGGGCTGACCAATCTCGTCCACACGATGCGCGATCTGAATATGGAAGTCGCGCGGCGAAGTCATTTGTGACTTCCCTCGCCGAGGCGCAGGAGGAGGACGCCCATCAGAATCATCAGGCCGCCGAGCAGTTGGTTGCCCGTGAGCATTTCGCTGAGGAGAAAATAGGCCCAGACGGCGGTGAGAGCAGGTTCGAGGGTGGCGATGAGGTTGGCGACGGTGGGCGGGAGGAATCGCAGGCTGAGGGTGTACAGCCCGAAGCCGCCCAGTGTGGGCGCGACGCCGAGGAAGAAGAGAAGCGCCCAGCCGCTCCACGCTTTGCCGAGCCAGAACATGTCGGTGAGAGGCGCTTTGTCGTTGGACAGGTCGAAGCCGAGGTTGAAGAGGAATAGAAAGACTGTGGCGCTCGCGAAACTATAGAGCAGGGCGGTCCACGCGTCAATGGACTTGTCCGAGGCGGCCTTGCCTTCGAGGTTGTAGAACGCGAAGAACAAGCCCGTGAGCAGGCCGAAGACGATGCCCGCCGCGTTGAGTTCCCAGGCCGCGGGGTCGTGCGCACCAGAGACGAAGATTGTCCCCGCGAGGCTCAGGATGATGGATATGATCTTGATGAGGCTGAATTGCTCTTTGAAGAGGACGCGGCTCAGGATGGCCGTCATCGCGGGGGAGCTGAACGCCAGCACCGTTGCCACCGCCGCGCCGTTGTATTCTACGGAAAAGGTCCACATGGAGTTGAAGACAGCCAGCGTCAGGCCGTAGAGGAGCATGAATATCCAGTGGGCGCGATCCAGGTGAAAGCGGGCGCGGCTGAAAAGCGTCAATCCCACGATCATGCCGAACGAGACGAACAGGTCGCGCCAGAAGGCCAGCACGAGCGAGGGCAGGGCGTAGGTTTTGCTCAGGTAACTGATGATGATGCCCGTGAACGACCACAGGACGGTTGCGGTCAGGGCGATGAGGTAGCCGCGCGAGAAGGTGGAGGACTGTGATGGGGGCATGGGGTGATTCTATCGTAGAAACGTTTGAATTAAACTCCTGCTTTTATTCAACCTGGGTTGGTCGTCCGCTAATCCTCGCGGATTTCCACGAATTTAGTGGATTGGTGCAGATTAGCGTAAATTCGCGGATACAGCAAAAGCCTGCCGCGACAAAGAAAACAACGGTGCGGCGACCGTGATTCGAGGATCCTTGAGGTAAATTTGGACAAACGAAACGGCGTCTCGTGAAGGAGACGCCGTTTTATGTCACGGGTGATTGGCGGGCACGCAGGCAAGTTGACTTTGAATCAATTGGCATGTCCCGCTGACCATTCCATTTGGGGCGGCGAATGAGCAGGCCGCGCCTACGGTGCTGGCCGCGCAGGCGTCAATGGCTACCTGTGGAGGCAGCCCGCCTTGCGGCCCCTGTCCGGTTGGCATGGGCACGCCCGTTGACTCGACCTGAATCGTCAGGGGCGCAGTGATGGGATCGCCGTTCGATGAGGATGTCACACCGCCGCGCACACAGCGGGCATAGTTGTAGATGCTTTGCACGTCTCCCTGCGGACCCTGCCCAATCGGGAGGCTGGCGGGATCGCCGCTTTTCAGGTCACTGCGCTGTGCGCCCGCGCCGTGGACATCCAACATTGTGCCGTTCATCAGTCCCTGGGCTTCGCCAAACGCAATGTACGCCGCGCGGGCTTCGGGGATCACGCCGTCGAGATGCGTGGTACTGCTCCAGGTGTGGGGATAGTTGGGATAACCATTGTTGTTGATGCCGTCTGTCAGGAAGGTGGTTTGGAAGAGAGGGTCGATGGCGGCCGAGTTGGTGGTGTCGGGCGAACGGGTGTAATCCACAATGCTTTGCAATTCCTTGATGTCGGGCAGACGCCAGTCGCTGGCTCCGGCGTAATCGAGCGATTCGCACCAGTCGAGCGCCTGCTCCCAGTTGAGACTGCCGTCGCCGAAGGGACCGGCGTTGAATGCACCGCTGTCGGGTTGGAGCCAGGTCAGGCCGGTGGCGTTATCGGTGACGGTCCCGTTGCCGTTGTCCACAAAGGCGTTCTGTCCGTAATCGGGATTGCCGCGCACGAACAGGACGTAAAAGGTCTTTTCTCCGTTGCCGCGGGGATCCGTGAGTCCGTACCCTTTGATGCGGCCGTCGGCAAAATTGACGCCGAACATGGTCTCATTGCCGTTCATCGTCGTGCTGACGTATTTTGTGCTGGTGGCAAACTGCGCGTCGATGTAACGCTCCCCGGCGGATGTGTCGCCGTATCCAAAGGCGAAATAGCGCGTGTCGATGTAGGGGACGGCATTGGCCGGGACACTGCTGAAGCTTTCGTCGCTCACCCCGGTGTAACCGTTGAAGTCCATCAGCGAATAGAGTTCCTTGATGGTCGGCACGCGCCAGTCATCGTGCCCGGCGAAGTCGAGCGATCCGGCGTAAGCCTGCGCGGCATCGAATCCCAGTTTATCCTGAATGTTAATTGTCCCATCGCCGTTCAGGTCGGGGGATTGGGTCCACATCAGGCTGGTGACCAGGTCGGTGACCGTGCCATCGCCGTTGTCCTGGTAGGCGGGAGAACGGCCCTGATGGTTCCCATCCTGCCCGAAGAAAGCGGCCCCGTCTTGGGGGCAGGGGATGACGCTGTCGTTGGCGTAGCAAATGGTCTGGGCTGTGTCCACGATTGGATAAGTCAACGCAGACGAGGCGGCGGTGTTGGCCGTGGTCGGGGTCGGTGCAGACGCGCTGGCTTGCTCCGCGGCAAGCGGCACGGTCTGTGTTGCGCTGACGGCGGGCGCGCATCCGGCTGCCAGCAGGGCAGTGACGAAGATATGGATTGCAATTCTTGTTTTCATGGGATTCTCCTTTGGCGTTGTTGCTCCATATTTACCCCAAGGATGTTTGGATTTGGTTCAGGCGCGCTTGAGATTTGGTTGAGAGAGGGAAAACAAAAACCCGCCGGTCGGCGGATTTGAGTGTGCCCCCATGGGGATTCGAACCCCAGTTTGGGCCTTGAGAGGGCCCCGTCCTGGGCCTCTAGACGATGGGGGCATTTGTGATGTGCGGCGGCGTGAAGCCGCCTTAACCAAGCGGGCGGGATTGTATCATCCGCCTGTGGAATCGTCAACGAGCAGGACGATCAATTCCTTCGGGCCGTGCACGCCGATGGTCAGCGTCATTTCGATGTCCGCGGTGCGCGACGGGCCCGTGATGAAAACCGCCGCGCGGGCTTCTTTCACCATGTCTATCGCGTTTTCCAACGCAGGCAGGATTTGAGAGGCGCGCAGGACCGCGATGTGGACTTCGGGCAGGAGCGAGGCCTGAAGCGGACTCCCCTCCCCGTCCGCGATCAAAACGGACCCCGTGTCTGCCAGCCCGCACCGGGCTTTGGTCACGCCGACACGGAGCGCGGCGTCGGGCGCGGCGGTGACCGCGATTCCCGCCTGCCGTAACGCGGACTCATCCACTGTGCCCGGTTCAAGATGAATATGATCAATCTGGCGTGACTTCAATAAATCAATGATAGATTGAGCAGGGTCATCAGTTGAAATAACCTGTCCGCCCAACGCGGTCAGTTCTTCGGTGAATTGTTCGATCATGTTTCTTTGAACCGCGAAGGTGTGAAGATCGCGAAGTTCTTCATCTTCCTTTTTCTCGAAACCCTTCGCGTTCTTCGCCTCTTCGCGGTGAAATCTTGCCCGAAACGGGCGCGAGGCGAAGCGCGGAAAGTCCTTGCTATAACCCCAGCCTGTGACCGCCGGCAGGCGCAGCCAGTCGCTGAAAGGGGAGACGAGGCGCGTCGTCAGCGCGGCCAGCCGCTGGGAAGCGGCGAACAGGCGCGGGTTGCGCGCGAGGCGGGCGTAGAGGCCGAGTCCGAATCTGGATAGTAGAGTGAGCCCCTCACTTCTGGCCCGTCTCGTCTCCGCTGCGCTCCGCTCGACGCGAGAGGAAGAGAGGGAGGCGTATCCTGCCCTGACTCTTGTCAGCAATTTGGGTAAATCAATATCCACCGGGCAGGCATCCCTGCACGCGCCGCACAGGGACGAGGCCTGCGCGAGGGGAGCGAAGTCCGAGCCGAAGAGTCCTGCCGAAATGACCGAGCCGATGGGGCCGGGATACATGCTTCCATACGCGTGGCCGCCGAGTTCGCGAAACACGGGACAGGCGTTGAGGCACGCGCCGCAACGGATGCAGTACAGCGACTCGCGCAGAGGCGATTCGCGTAGTTTCGAGCGCCCGTTATCGAGAATGACAATGTGACGCTGTTGATGCAGAAGCGGGCGGTGAATGAGTTGGGTGTAGACGCTGAGTTTTTGACCCGTAGCGGAACGCGGCAGGAGCGAAAGCATGAGGGCGAGGTCATCGAGGTCGCGGACGAGGCGTTCCACGCCTATCAGGGCGATGTGGATGCGCGGCAGGGTTGTGACCATGCGCCCGTTGCCCTCGTTGGTGACGATGCAGATGCCGCCCGTTTCCGCGATACCGAAGTTGACTCCGCTGATGCCCACGTCCGCGGTGAGGAAGACCTCGCGCAGGACTTTTCGGGCGGTGTCCGTGAGGGTGGGAATGTCCTCAGTATAGGGAATGCCAAGTTTTTCGTGGAAGAGTCGGCCTACGTCTCCGCGGCGCAGATGGACGGCGGGCGTGATGATGTGCGCGGGACGCTCGCCGCGCAGTTGTACGATGTATTCGCCCAGGTCGGTCTCGACGACGCGATGCCCCGCGGCTTCGAGGGCGTGGTTGAGTTCGATCTCCTCCGAGACCATGGATTTGGATTTGGCGAAGAGCAAACCGTCCGCAGATTTCGCTGATGGACGCAGATTTTTGTTTTCCGCTTTTTGATTTTCTGCAACCTCGAGGATAATCCTATTCGCCTCGTTCGCATCTTTTGCGCGGTGGACGATGACTCCATTAGCCTGTGCATTTTGGACGAATTGATCGAGATAGGAATCGAGATGCGCGATGACCTCGGCGCGGACGGCGTGGGCGCGCTGGCGGCGTTCCTTCCAGTCGGGTAATGAAGCGAACGCGGCGGCGCGTCCCTTTGCGCGGCGCGCGGCGTTGGCGTCCAGCGCGGCTTGCAGGGACGCGTTAGCGAGGGATTCTCTGATGCGGGCGTGGAAGTCCATGAATGAGGTCAGGGGATGACCTCGTCTATTTTAATCAGTTCCCGGTCTTTGGCGATGAGGATTCTAATGAGGGGGTGCGCGCAACCGCCCGATGGGCCGCATTCGATTGTCCCGGTCTTTCCATCTTCCTTGAGGGCGGAGAGGATCGCCCGGAGATCGCTTCGCCCAATGACCAGACTGCCGTCGGGATACAGGATGGCGGCCTTGTCGAGCGCGGTCAACAGGAACGCGGTCGCATCGCGCGCGTATTCGACGGTGAACTTGTCCACGGGCAGGTCAATTTCCGCGATCAATGTCCCGTTGACGCGTAAATCACGGATGTAGAAATCATCGTTAAGGGAACTGGCGCCGAGTATGGTTTCATTGAGACCTGCTTTGCGCGCCTGGGACACAAACGCCAGGGCTTGTTCGGGTAGGAGCACAAGATAGTAGGCATCCGGCCGCTTGGAGTACTTCAGGGAGCCGATGAGGGTAGAGAAATCCAGTAAATTGCCGGGGACTTGTCTGACAGACAGGATGCCACCTCCCGAATTCTCGAATTCGGTTGAGAATGCATTCGACAGGTTGGCCGAGTCTGCACGGTCGTCGCGAATGATGGTGACGTAGACCATCCCTTCTTTTTCGCGCGCGTATCGGGCGAGGGCCAGCGCCTCGATGGTCTCGACCGGGGCGATTCGATAGAAACCGGAGTAGTAAAGCCCGAGCTGGGCCGATGCCGGATCGGTGTTGAACGGCGAGAGAATCGCGTAATTCGATTTGGCCAGAATCGGGACGGCGGCCTGTGCGGTGCCGGGACAGGTCGTGCCGATGACCGCGGCGGCCTGTCCATCATCAATGATTTTGTAGGCCTGCTCTTCTGCCAGTTTTGGGTCGCAGACATCATCGTGCACGTCAATTGCAATGCTGTGCCCCGCGATGGAGGGGTGTTCACTGCGAGCGGTCTCCATCCCGGAGAGAATATCCTTTGAGATGGTCTTGGTATTGGAAGGCCCGCTGGGACTGAGCAGGGCGGCGATGTGGATCGGCTCGTCCGGCGGATACACAACGCAACCTAGCGGGTCAGAACAAGCGATTTGTTGAGGAGTATCCGTGGGGATGACCGTTGGCTGGATGATCTCCACCAGCACAAACGTGGAGAAATGATCCACGCGGGCGCGGGCGCTCCAGCCGTCGCTGGCGACGGGCGCCTGCGAGATTCGCTGGATACCGCCGGGCAGGTCGGGCGCGGCAAGATACAGATCCACGAATCGACCGGCCAGGTCGGGGCGCTGAACGATGAGGGGAATATCCAGGGTCACGTCGGTTTTGAAATAGTATGGGGACGGCTCGACGCGCATGGCTCCCAGCACCTCGCCGGTCTGGCCAGTGGCGTCCTTGACCAATTGATCGAGGTCTTTCATTTCCTGTTCGCTCAGACACTGCACTTTGAATTCCACGATCTCGTCGAAACTGCCGGGTGGAAAGTTTACATCCCCTTTCACGTTGTTGCATTCCACGGGGATGTCGCCGCCGACCTTGCCGTCAATGCCCGCCTGTTGTGGAGGCAATGTGGGAGAAACAACGAAGGGGGTCGAGGTTGGAACGATCCCTTCCGTGGGCGAATCCCCGCCGCCTGTATCCGGGATCTGGGGCCCGCTCGACGGGCAGATGCACATCACGGTGAGCAACGCGGCCGCGGCGAAGAGAATGGAGCGTCTTCTGTCCATGCCAATTATCTCCTCGCCTCATCCAGGTATGGATGGGGCATTCTTTTTCATGAATTCATCCGCCCTGTGACCGTTTTCGCAGTTACGGATTGAACCGATATACCTCCGTCGGCTGGCCGAACTCGATCTGGTAGACGGGGATGCCCGCGTGGCCGCAATCGCCGAATTCGTTGCAGGAGACGTATCCCGTCTTTCCTTCGAATGAGATGGAATACAGCGCGTCGCGCAGTCCCTGGCGGCCGATGTGAAGGGTGCCGTTGTCCTCGACGTACGCAATGCGGTTCAGGGCTTCGATCAGCAGGATTGCCGTGTCGTATCCGAAGTCATAATACGACGAAGGAGGGCCGACGTAATATACGCCGTACGAATAATATCCCGCGCCGTCGAAGAACGAGGGCTCCGCCAGGCTGGATGCTCCCACGGCTGGAATTCCGAGTTCATACTCTCCCATGTATTGCACGAAGTAGATGCCTTCTGTAGAGAAGAGCGGCAGGTAAACTGCGTCCGCGTAGCTTCCTATCAGTGAATCCATATAGGGATTCATATCAGTCGTCCCGGACGGAATTTCATTCGTATCAACGATGCTTCCCCCCAACTCCATGAACCTGCTGGCAAAGGTTTCCGCCATTTCCGAACCGTATATGCCGCTCGCGTAATAGATGCCCACACTACCGGCGTCGAGTTTGTAGTACATGAAGTCCGCCGCGGCCTGTGCCTCGGAGGCGTTTGACATCGAAATGCGGAAGTAGCCGGGATAGCGCGAGCCGGGCTGGGTCAGGGAGGTCCTCGCATTGGCCGGAGAGATCATCGTAAAACCCGCATCGGACAGAATGGGAATCGCTGACCCTGCCGAGGCGGAACAGATCGTGCCGATGACGCCGGCGAAGTCTCCCTCCTCGACGATTTGATACGCTCTCGCCGCGCCCACTTCCTCGTTACAGCCTCCGTCCAGCAGGACGACCTCGAACGGGTGGTCGCCGATCCCACCGTAATCGGCTGCGGCGCTTTGGACCGCCTCAGAGATGAGTTTGGACGCCTCGCCGGCCGAAGAGTCAAAATCCATGAGGGCCGCGATGCGGATAGGTTCGCCGGGCGCCAGGTCCAGACAGCCGAGTGTATCGGAGCAGACGAAGACAGTTTCCGGTTCCGCGGCCGGTGTCTCGGGCGGGCCGACCAGGATAAAGGTCGAGAAGTGATCGACCGTGGCGGAGGCCGTCAGGCCAAAGTCATCTATCCTGGCTTTTTTGACATACTCAAACGTGTTGCTGGCCTCGTTGTAATAATACAGATCGTGATCCTGCCCGGCCAGGTCGGGGCGCGGGTAGAGCAGGGGAATCGTGATGGTCACATCCTTGTCGAAATAGAAGGGGGACGGCTCGAACGAAATGGCGCCGAGCACATTGTTGGTCTCGTTGGTTTCCTGTTTGACCAGATCGTCCAGGTCTTCCGCTTCATTGTTGTCAATGCACGAGATGGTAAAGGTCTCTTCGCCGTCGAAGCTGTTCTCTGGCATGTACACGTCGCCATATGCACTCCCGCAATTCACGGGCATGCTGGAGACGCCGTCCTCGCCTCTCACGGTCTCCGTGTTCGTGCCGGGCGCGTCGGTGGTTTCGCCGCCTCCGTCGTCATTGGTGTTGTCTTCGACCGGCGGGGCCTGGGTGGGAGTGGGCGCAAGCGGCCAGCAGGAACAGACGACCGCCGCGAATGCAAGCGCGGTCAGCGCGAGGGCAAGTCTGCGGTTCATGGGAACCTCCTAATTGAACAGGCCCGAAGCGATTCGGTTGGCGAGATCGAGCAGGACTTGAAGCAGTTCGGAATGTGTGCTCGTGAACGTGAACGAGGGAAAGACGACATTCAACAGCGCCGGCACCCATTCGTCCAGTTTGCTGGTGAAGGTGGTGTAGATGGTGGCGATCAGCGGCGCGCCGGAGCCGGTCAAATATGCGGCCAGTTCGCCGAAGTCGTACAGGTCGGGCAGGCGGAACCAGCCGAGTTTGAAATGCAGGAGGGTGCGGATGTCGAAGGCCAGCAGGCTGATGATGAGATTGAAAGCCAGAACGGACCCGGCCCAGATGCCCGCCACCATCCATTCGAGCGCGGTGGTATCGAAGATCAGGTGATAGGGCAGGAAAGACAGGATGATCGTCCCGGCCAGCCAGCCGCCCTTTTCGAGTCCGTTGCGGCCGCGCAGGTAAGGGAAGAAATAACCCAGCAGGGCCGCAGCCGCGAGATATTGCGCGGTCAGCGCAAGCAGGCGGACGCCGACGCTCAGGAACGGGAGCGGCCCGGCCGTTTCGGTTTCGCTCATCACCAGCGGCCAGCCCTGGAAGATGACCAGCGGCGCGGCCAGGATCAGGCCCCAGGCCAGCGCGTGCCGCAGGTTGTCGCGGTGACGCGGCCCCGCGCCGAAGTTGAAGGCCAGATCGCGCAGGGCAAGTTTATCCGTTCTCAGGTATTCGGGCTGTTCCATGACGCGCTTCTGCTCGTCGTGTTCCTGCCGCTTTCTGTGGTATTCCTCTTCACTGAGTTTGTTCTCGCGTATGTTCTTCGGCGCGCTGGACTCAAAAGAACGCCACAAGCGGTTCTGGCGGTTGAGGCCGAGCATCTGCCTGACGCCCGCCTCGTGATGAACTTTGGCGAACTCCGCGACCGTCTTTTCGGGCTGGAGCAATTTGACCGGCAGCAGCCACTCGAACAGGAGCAGGGCGCCGATGACCGAGACCGGCACGAAGCCCCAGGCCGGACTCAAGCCCACGGCGAATCCAACCAGGAGCACGCGCCCGAGTCCGCGCTCGAGCGGACTCATCCTCCCGCCGAGGGTACGGTCGAACTTCAAACGCAATGCCATGACGATGCCCAGCAGAAGCGAAATGGAAATCAGCGGTCGGATGAGATTGACGCCCAGCGTCGTGACACCGAGACTGCCGCCCAGTTGTGTTGTCAGCGGAAGCGCCTGGATGGGCAGACTCAAGCCGAAGATGACCGCCAGCGCGAAAATGGAGACACCCCACGATGGCGGACGCGTATTCCCCGCGGCGCGCCAAAACAGGAAGGCGCATCCGAGCAGGGGCAGGCCGGTCAACAGCGCGCTCAACCAGCCATCGGGCAAAACGACTTGCAGCCAATTTCCCGCGAATGCGGCCAACAGCGCGAAAACGATTGCGACTCCGAACAGCACGCCATAGTTGCCGTATAACTTATCGAGCCGCGGAAGAGGGAGGAAGAGAATCAGAAAGACAAGGTGACTCGCCAGGAGCCAATTGATGTACGCCTCGCGATCCAGCCCCAAACGCGCAAACACCGGGAACCAACTCATTCCCAGCAGGGTCAGCACGACTACTCCCGCGGCGAGGCGCGTCAAATTGTCGCGCACATCTTTGGCGGAGGCGGAATCATCCGCCTGCAGCGTGACCAGCGCCAGCGCGGCGGGAATCAGCCAGATGGCGCCGAACAGCAGGTCCGCCAGCCAGGTCGGGACGCGGGCGGGCAGGTCGCGCAAAAAGGATTGAAACGTGCGCGGCTCCGCAGACTGGACGGTGAAGTCGCCGCCGCGATCCAGACTGCTGAAGTAATCGTACACCTGCGCCTCCACCGCAGCCGGCACGCGCGCCGGGAGAATGCCCACGATCTGTCCTTCGAGTGTTTTGTCGAGCAGGGCGGGGGGATTGATCTTCAAGTCCGTCACGATGGACGAGAGCGTATCCAGCAGGCGCGCCCGGGCGATGGGGTCCGCGGGCGGGAGCGGACTGCGGCTGGCCCACAGCGTAAGAGTCGGCTTTTCGGACAGAGTCCCGCGCCAGGTCGCCTCCGACGCGGTGCTGCTCGTGGCGGGCGGCGTGCTCTCCAGCACGTGCACGCCCTCCAGCGCGGCGGTGATCGTGTCGCCATCCGAATATGGCGGCACGTTGTCATCGAGTCGGCTCGCGTTCAGTTGAAACGTCGTCGCCGTGTCGTCTGGAATCAGATACGTCAGCGGCTGGCTTTCGACGAGCACGCGCACGCGGTGGCTGCCGGGCTCCTTCTCCTGCCGCCACGCCAGTTTGCGCGGATCGAGATACGCGTTCAGGCTGACCTCGCCGAAGACGTACTCGATGAACTGCAATTCGCTCATCCTGCCGCTGGCGAGATTTTGATAGACCAGATAGCCGTCGGGCATTTCGACGGAGAACGTGAGGCTGACTTCGGTGGGCGTGAACTTCAACTGGACGCCGCGCGTCCAGACGCTCTCGCCTCGCGCGGGACCCGGGCCCGGCGCGGCCACCTGATACGTCTCCGCCTCTGACAGCCCATCCTCCGGCGTGACGCGGATGCAGTATTCGTCCGGGGCGCGCGCCTCCGCGTTCAGCGGAAGCAGGGCGATGAAACTGCCCTCATCGTCAGGCTCAACGGTTACGTTTGGTTTGGAGGCGAGACAGGACTCTGCAAAGATTTCGACTTGTGTAAACGGGACAACCGAGCCGTAGAGTTGCAATCCATCGGGCTGACGGATGGCCGCGGCCAGAAAAGGTGCAGCAGGAATTGTTTTTGCCGGTGGGATGTGTAGTGCATCAAATCCGCGCGGATCGTACAATAACGCCAGCGTGGACGAGTCGAGTTCGGTCGGCAGGACGGCGATATCGTTCCTTCGCTGGGGCAGGACGGGCATGTCCAATGAAAATCCCCCCGTTGCGTCGGAGTCGGTTACGTCGAGCAGTTCATCGTTCAGATAAACGGCCAGTTCCATGCCGGGCGGCGCCTGGCCGATCAGTCGGTCGGGTTCGCCGGACTGTGTCCCTCTCTGAAAATTCAGCCCGATGACCGCGGTCCGTTCTTCGCCCCCGGCGGGCCCTCCTGCGACGAGACCTGCCAGCAGGGGAAACAACAGCACCCCCAGAATCAGGGACGGCAAAAAGAAACGACCCGACGTTCCCTTCATCGGCACTCTCCTCCGATTGGCGCGAATAAGCACAAACACTATACCTTAACTTGAGGAGGCAAGTCAATTGGCAGTTTTCTGAATTATCAGCCACGGACTCGCTACCGTGCATTTCGAGAAATAGGACGCGGAAAACGCGGATGGACGCGGATTTGCACGGATTGTTTTGGCTTTTCTCCGCGTTTTCTGCGCTCGTCCGCGTCTGATTTAATTCTCGATCTGCGTTTATCTGTGGTTCAGAATTTCCACAATGTGCATCACCCTCTGCGTTTTTTTCTGCCGGTGCAGTCCCCCCGCGATGTGCATGAGGCAACCCGAATCGGCCACGACCAGCACAGGCGATTCCGTCTTTTCGAGATTATTGATCTTGCGTTTCAAAAATTCCGCCGAGAGTTCGGGATGTTCAATCGAAAAGATTCCGCCGAAGCCGCAGCAATCCTCGGCCTCGGGCAATTCGCGGATCTCCGCGCCGCGCACCTTGGACAGCAATTCCCTCGGCTGGCGATCTATTCCCAAACTGCGATGCAGGTGACAGGCGGGATGATACGCCAGCGGCCCCCCGTCCCAGCGCGCGCCGAGGTCGGTCACGCCCAGTTTGTCCACGAGATATTCGGTGAATTCGAACGTCCGCGCCGCCAGCGCCCGCGCGCGCGGCAGCCAGATGGGATCGTCGGCGAACAACTCCGCGTAGTTGTGCCTCAGCATGTGGGCGCATGAGCCTGAAGGAATAACTATATCGCCTTCAGTTGATTCAAAAACACGGATGGTTTGCTGGGCGAGGGGACGCGCCTCGTCGCGCAGGCCCGCGTTGAAGTTCGGCTGTCCGCAACAGGTCTGGCCGCGCGGGAAGTCCACGGTCACGCCGAGGCGGCGGAGCACGTCCACGACGGCCTCGCCAACCTGGGGGTAGAACGAATCGACGAGGCAGGTCACGAACAGTTGGACGACGGTCATGCGTCCATTGTATTGCAAAATCGCGACGCGCGTCAGGTGTCAACTGGCTTGTGGTATGATTGCGGCGCTATGGCCGAATTTCACACGAAACTTCCCAATCACTTTGACCTGCCGCGCCGCATCGCACGCCTGGGCGAACTGGCCTACAACCTGTGGTGGACGTGGCAGCCCGAGGCCACGCGCCTGTTCTCCCGCATCGATTCCGACCTGTGGGAACGGCTGGCGCACAATCCGATCACGTTCCTGCGCGCCGTCGAGCGCTCGGCGTTGAACGCCGCCACGCAGAATAAGGAATACCTGGCATCGTACAATCAGGTCTTCGCCGCCTTCGATGCGTATCTCGCGCAGACCGATGCGTGGGCGGCGCGCACTTATCCCCAACTGGCGCATCATCCGATAGCCTATTTCTCGATGGAGTTCGGCCTGCACGAGACCCTGCCCATCTATTCGGGCGGCCTCGGCGTGCTGGCCGGCGATCACCTGAAAGAAGCCAGCGACCTCGGCCTGCCGCTGGTGGGCGTGAGTTTTCTTTACAAGCAGGGTTACTTCTCCCAGCACATCACCGAGGACGGCTGGCAGGAGGCCCACAACAATCCCATCCCGATTGACGACCTGCCCTTCCTGCCCGTCATGGACGAGCAGGGGGAGCCGTTGACGGTCCAGGTCGAGTTCCCCGACCGCGCTGTGACGCTGCGAATCTGGGAGGTGCGCGTCGGACGCGTGCCGCTGTATCTGCTCGATTCGGACGTGGATTCCAATTCCGCCGCGGACCGCAGTCTGTCGGCGCGGCTGTACTGGAGCGACCTGAACTTCCGCGTCGGGCAGGAAGTCCTGCTGGGCGTGGGCGGCGTGCGCGCCCTGCGCGCCCTGGGATACAACCCCGGCGTCTGGCACATGAACGAGGGTCACGCTTCGTTCCTGACGCTGGAGCGGGCGCGCGAACTCGTGGCCTCGGGCTACACCTTCGCGGAGGCCGCCGAAAAGACGCGCGCCGGCAACATCTTCACGACCCACACACCCGTCCCTGCGGGCAACGACGAGTTCCCGCTCTGGCTGGTGGAGAAGCACCTGGCGGCCATCTGGCCCGAACTCGGCCTGGAGCGCGACGAGTTCATGGACCTGGCGCGTCACCAGCAATCATGGGGCGAGACGTTCAGCATGGGCGTGCTGGCCCTGCGGTTCTCGTCGGGGCATAACGCGGTCTCCGAATTGCACGGACGCGTCTCGCGCCGCATGTGGAAATCGCTGTGGCCCGACCGCGACGAGGATGAGGTCCCGATCACCCACGTGACGAACGGGGTCCACACCGCCAACTGGATGGCGCGCCGCCTGCGCCTCTTATTGGATAAATACCTGGGCGAGGACTGGCTCGACCATCTCGATGAACCCGACCTGTGGGATAAGGTGGACTCCATCCCTGCGGAGGAGTTCTGGGAGGTGCGCATCCACCTCAAACGCAGGCTGGCTTTCTATCTGCGGGAGCGCGCCCGCGAACAGTGGCTGAGCGACGGTGTGCATCCCGTGCAGGTGGTGGCCTCGGGCGTGCTGATCAATCCGTATTCGCTGACCATTGGCTTTGCGCGCCGCTTCGCCACCTACAAGCGCGCGGGACTGGTGATGAGCGACGTGGACCGCCTGCTCGAAATCATCAACCGTCCCAACATGCCGGTGCAGATCATCTTCGCGGGCAAGTCGCATCCCGCCGACGATCCCGGCAAACAGATCATCCAGCACATCTATCGCACGGTCAAGCGGGCGGAGACCGGCGGGCGCCTCGTGTTCCTCGAAGATTACGACATGAACCTGGCGCATTACCTTGTCCAGGGAGTGGACGTGTGGATGAACACGCCGCGCCGCCCGATGGAGGCCTCCGGTACGTCCGGCATGAAGGCGGGATTGAACGGTGTGCTCAACTTTTCCGTGCTGGATGGCTGGTGGCGCGAAGCCTACAATGGCAGGAACGGCTGGGCCATCGGCGACGACGGCGACCCTTCGACGGGCTCAGGGCAAAGTCTGGATGGGGAGGCGCAGGACGAGGCGGATGCTGAAAGCCTGTACACCATACTGGAAAACGAGATCATCCCGCTCTTCTATGCGCGCGACGCGCACAATGTGCCGCTCGAATGGGTTTCCCGCGCCAGGGAGGCCGTGCGGACGATCACGCCGCAGTTCAGCACGCGGCGCATGCTCAAGGAATACATCGAGCGATTGTATCTGCCCGCCCTGCCAAATCCAGAAGCGAAGAAAAAATCTGCATCCAGGAAGAAGCCTGTTCGCAAGAAAAAATCTTGATGTTCGATCCCCGTCGTATTCCTGAAATCCAAGTGCACGACCTGGCCGCCAAACTCGCCTCGAGCGAGGACTTTGTGTTGTTGGATGTACGCGAAGAATGGGAACTGGTCAAGGCAAGAATCATGGACGCGCGCCTGGTCCACGCGCCGATGAGTCAACTGTCAGCGCAGGGGACGGCCGCTTTGCCGGGGCCGGGTCAAAGTCCCGAACGAAGCGTGTACGTCCTGTGCCATCACGGCGTCCGCAGTGCACAGGTAACCGATTGGTTGATTCGCAACGGCTGGACGAATGTCTTCAACGTACACGGCGGCATCGACCAGTACGCGCATGAAATCGATCCGAGGGTGGGGTTCTATTAAGAAACCAGGCTTCTCGAAGAAGCCCGGTTTCTTATTGCCGTCTATTTGAATACAAACTTGCCGTTTTTGTAGAAGGGCTGTCCGTCCACGGTGATCTCGCTGTCGGTGCGCAGGTCGCAGATCATGTCCCAGTGGATGGCGGACTTGTTCTTCGAGCCTGTTTCGGGATACCCCGCGCCGAGCGCCATGTGGAAGGTGCCTCCGATCTTTTCGTCGAAGAGGATCTGGCTGGTGAAGCGGTTGATCTCGAAGTTGGTGCCGATGGCGAACTCGCCGAGGTAACGCGCGCCCGCGTCGGATTCGAGCATCTTGAGCAGAAAGTCCTGGTTCTCTTTGGCCGAGGCCTGCGTGACGCGGCCCTGGCTGAACGTGAGTTCCACGCCGTCCACCACACTGCCGCCGTAGATGGCGGGATAGGTGAAGCGCACCCAGCCGTTGACCGAGTCCTCGACGGGGCCGGTGTAGATTTCGCCGTCGGGCATGTTGTACATGCCTGTCGAGTTCATGAACTTGCGGCCCTTGACCGAGAGGGTCAGGTCCACGTTCGGGCCGCGCAGGACGACCTGGTTTTTCCCCTCGATCCACTTGATGGCTTTCTCCTGCTCTTTTTCGATCTTCTTCCAGTGAGCGATGGGGTCGGCCTCGTTGGCGTGCACCGCGCCGAAGACGAAGTCCTCGTATTCCTTGAGGCTCATTTTGGCTTCCATGGCGTAGCCCTCGGTGGGATACAGCGTGGTGACCCACTTGAATTTTCCCTCCGCGCCGCGGCGGAACTGGGCCTCGGTCATGGTGGCCAGCGCCTTGCCGCGCCGCTGGATGCGGGCGGGATCCACACTGCTGAGGGCGCGCGTATTCGTCGCAGAATGGATGCGGATGCGGCTCTCGAACTGGTCGTAGGCCATCTTCATGAATGGATGAATGAAATCGAGTTGCTCTTCGTTCTTTGCATGTCGGAAGAACAACTCGTCGTTGCCCATCATGCTCGACCAGTCCCAGACCATCGGCAGGGGATACGCGCCCTTTTCGAGGATCTGGGCGTAGAGTTCGCGCACCAGCGGGAGGGCCGCCGGGGTCGCCTCCAGCAGGACGCGGTCGCCGGCGACGATGCGGGCGGAATGTTCCACCAATACTTTTGCAAAATTGACGATTCGGGAATCGGCCACGGGGCTGCTCCTGGGAAAAAAATCAAAACCTTGTGGATTATATCATGCGGTATACTCCCTCCCATGAAACAACTTCTGCAGAACATCAAAAACGGAAAAACCACCGTCGAGGATGTGCCTGTACCGACGCCGCGCGAAGGGCAGGCCCTGGTCAAGGTTGCCGCCTCGCTCGTCTCCGCGGGGACCGAACGCATGATCGTCGAATTCGCTGAAAAGAGCCTCGTCGGCAAGGCGCGCTCGCGCCCCGACCTGGCGCGGCAGGTGCTCGACAAGGCGAAGCGCGAAGGCATCCTTCCCACTCTCCAGGCCGCGTTCAACCGCCTCGACCAGCCGATGACTCTTGGGTATTCGTCAGCAGGCGTCATCGCCGCGCTGGGGAAGAACATGCACGGATTCAAGGTCGGCCAGCACGTGGCCTGCGCGGGCGCGGGCTATGCCGTCCACGCCGAGTACAACCTCGTGCCGCGTAACCTGCTCACGCCGATTCCCCAAAATGTGGATTTCGAATCCGCCGCGTTTACCACCCTCGGCGCGATTGCCCTGCACGGATTTCGTCTCGCCGAGCCGCAATTGGGCGAGACCGTCGCGGTCATCGGCATGGGGCTTCTGGGATTATTGACGGCGCAGATGGCGGCCGCCGCGGGATGCCGCGTCCTCGGCATTGACCTCGACCCGCGCCGGGTCCGGCTCGCCTCCTCCCTCGGACTGGAGGCGGTCGCGCGCAAAAGCGCCGAGTCCGCCGCCCAAGCGTTCACCGCCAGCCGCGGCTTCGACATGGTCGTCATCTGCGCGGACGCGTCCTCCAACGATCCCGTCGAACTGGCGGGAGTCATTGCACGAGACAAAGCGCGCGTCGTCGCCACTGGCGCGGTGGGGCTGAACCTCCCGCGCAAGGTTTACTTTGAAAAGGAACTGTCGTTCGTCAACTCGCGTTCCTACGGCCCCGGGCGATACGATCCCTCCTACGAGGAAGACGGCGTGGACTATCCCATCGGCTACGTCCGCTGGACGGAGGGGAGGAACTTCGCGGCCGTCCTGGATTTGATGGCGGAAGGGAAGTTGCGCGTCCAGCCGCTCATCACGCATCGTTTCCCCATCGAGGAGGCGATCACTGCTTACGATGTAATCACTGGAAAAAAGAGAGAGAATTTTTTGGGGGTGTTGCTAACATACGAAAGTGCGGCGTCCGACGTGCGGCGTGCGCGTATCGAGTTCCGTAAACCTGTTGCACCTCGCGCCTCGCACCTCGCACTCGGCGTATTGGGTGCTGGTCTCTACGCCAATGCCACTCTTTTGCCTGTCATCAGGAAGATTCCAGGCATTGAATTGATTGGCATCGCCTCCTCGGGCGGACTGCACGCCCAGCACGCCGCGAAGAAATTCGGCTTCGCCTATGCCGCCTCCAGCGACGAGGAAATCCTCAGCGACCCGAACGTCAACACGGTTGCCATCCTCACCCGCCACGATTCGCACGCCGAGTTGGTGGTCAGGGCATTGAAAGCCGGGAAGAATGTGTTTGTCGAAAAACCCCTTGCGCTCGATGAACAGGAATTGAAAAAAATCATTTCTGTTTTGACCACAGACAACAGACCACGGACCGCCGTCCATCGTCCGTCGTCCGTTGTCGGCTTGCTGACCGTCGGCTTCAACCGCCGCTTTGCCCCCCTCGCCCAATCTCTTTCCTCTTTTCTCTTTCCTCGCGGCGAACCGCTCTATGCCCATTACCGCGTCAATGCGGGCTACATCCCTCTCAACCACTGGACCCAGGATCCGAACCTCGGCGGCGGGCGGATCATCGGCGAGGGCTGTCATTTCATTGATTTCCTCACCTTTCTCGTCGGTGCGCCTCCCGTCAACGTGACTGCGCACGCGCTTCCCGACGGAGGCAAATACCGCGAGGATAACGTTTCGATGACCTTCACTTTTCCCGACGGCTCGGTTGGCGTCATTGATTACCTTGCCAACGGCGACAAATCCTTCCCGAAAGAGCGCGTCGAGGTGTTCTGCGGCGGCAGGATCGCGGTGCTGGATGATTTCCGCGCGCTCGAATTGGTCAGTGATGGCAACCGCAAAACGACCCGATCCGCGCAGGACAAGGGTTGGCGGGATGAATGGCTGGCTTTTTCCAAATCCATCCGCGAAGGCGGCGAGCCGCCGATCCCCTACAAACAACTCGTCGGTGTGACCCGCGCCGCATTCGCGGCGGTGGAGTCCATTCGTTCGGGTGAGGCGATTCCCATCCCATGAACTCCCACTTCAACCTCATTGCCCCGATCTACGACCGCGTCATTCCGTTTGCGCGGCTGGAACAAATGCTCAAAGTTCTGGATCTGCCTCACGCGGGCTGTCTGCTCGACGCGGGCGGCGGGACGGGGCGCGTGGCTCATGCGCTTCGCCCGCACGTTGGCTCGGTCGTCGTCGCGGACGTTTCGCGCGGGATGCTCGCACAGGCGCGTCAAAAGGACCTCGCGGCGGCTTCCGCGGAGACCGAGCATTTGCCCTTTCCCGACGGGACCTTCGACCGCATCCTGATGGTGGATGCTTTGCATCACGTCGTCCACCAGGCCGAGACCGTCCGCGAACTCTACCGCGTCCTCAAGCCGGGCGGGCGGCTGGTCATCGAAGAACCCGACCTGCGGACGTTCCCCGTTAAGTTGATTGCCATCGCCGAAAAACTGGCGCTCATGCGCAGTCATTTCCTCGCGCCCGCGCAGATCGCCGCGCTCTTCCCGCCCGAAGCGCGCACCCGAATCGAGTCCGAGGATCGAAACGCCTGGGTCATCGTCGAAAAATCATGAAACGGAGTCAACATTGAGAACCCGCGCCGCCGCCATCCTCATTCAGAATCACGCCCTTGCCCTCATCGAACGTCACCGCGACGGGAAGCATTACTTCACCTTCCCCGGCGGTGGCGTGGATCCCGGCGAGACGCCCGAGCAGGCCGTCGTCCGCGAGATCGAAGAAGAACTGGGCCTGCGGGTCCGCATCCTCGGCCTGGTTGCTGAAGTCTGGTTTCGCGGCAATCGCCAACTCTACTACCTTACCGAACAAACGGGTGGCGTTTTTGGCACCGGCGCGGGCGAGGAATATACCGACCCTCAGCCGGACGATCCGAACGTGGGCACCTACCACCCGATGTGGATGCCGCTGAAAGACGTACCTGCACATCCTGTCCTGCCTGCGGAAGTTGCCGCGCTGGCGGTGAAATCCGAACAGGAAGGCTGGCCGCGGGAACCGCTGGTCATCTTTGAAGAACCGAAATAAACTGCGAAGCCAGAATTTATGAAAAGCACGCCGACCGAAATACAAAAGGCATTGACCGGTCTGGAGGAGACCCCGCGCCGCCTCGCGCGGACGTTGAGCCTGCCTCCCGCCAAATTAAGTTTCCGCCCCGATAAGAAATCCTGGTCCGCCTGCGACATCCTCGCCCATCTGCGCGCCTGCGCCGACTTGTGGACTCACAGCATCTACGCCATGCTGGCCGAGGAGAATCCCACTTTGCCAGATATCAACGAACGCAAGTGGGCCAAGGCCGCGCGCTATGCCGATTTGCCATTCGCCGAGTCGTTCGAGGCGTTTCGCCTGCAACGCGGGACCCTCCTGCGCGTGTTGCACGACCTGCCTCCCGAATCCTGGGAGCGCGGCGCGGTGATTTTAGGGCGCAGGCACACGGTCTTCACGCAGTCGCGGCGCATGGCCAAACATGAGGCGGAACACGTGAAGCAGATCGAAGACCTGTTGAAATTGTAAGAAGTTTTGCCAGGGGGAACAATTCTCTCCTCGTTGCCGTCCACAATTCAAAATCCGCGGTCAACGCCGAAAATCCCCCGGCCGCGGAAGAGGAGAAGAATATGAAAAAGCCGATTCCCCTGCTCGCCTCTCTCCTGTTGTTGCTCGTGATTTTCATGGCCGCCTGCGGGCCGTCCGCGCCGGCTATGACGGAGGTCCTCAATTTCGAGGTGCCGGCCGCGACCGAGCCGCCCGCCATGGGGTTCGATCAGGCCCCGGCCGCGGAATCAGCCTCCGGCGCGCCCGAAGCGGAAAAGTCCACCCTGCCCGAGGTCGCGGTCTACGATACCGGCGCGGACGTTCAGGCGCTGGCCGCGCCGCGCATGGTCATCAAGAACGCCGAGGTGCGTCTGCTCGTGGCCGACACCGACGCGGCGATTGACCGCGCCACCCAGGTGGTGGGCGACGTGGGCGGGTATATCATCAGTTCCCGCATCTGGTACGCGGACTATTACGGGCAAAACCTGAAATATGCCACGATTACGATTGGCGTGCCCGTGGACCAGTTCGAGACCGCCTTGCGCCGCCTGCGCGGACTGGCCGTGCGCGTGGTGGACGAGAACGCCTCCGGCGAAGACGTGACGGATCAATACGTTGACCTGGAATCGCAGTTGGTCAACCTGGAGGCCACGCGCGACCGCATCAAGTCCTTCCTCGAGGACGCCAAGACGGTGGACGAGGCCCTGCGCATCAACCAGCAGTTGTCCGAGATCGAGCGCCAGATCGAGGAGATCAAGGGGCGGATGAACTACCTGAACGACCGTTCCTCGTTCTCGACCATCACGATCAACCTCGAACCCGAGTTCCCCGAAATCACGCCCACGCCTACGATCACCCCCACACCCACAGCCACGCCCGAACCGTGGAAGCCCGGCGAGACCTTCGACAGCGCCAGGAAGACCGTGGTCTCGGCCTATCAGGGCATCACCGAGTTCCTGATCTGGTTCTTCGTGGTGATCGTGCCGCTTCTCGCTCCCCCGGCGCTGATCCTCTGGCTGATCTGGAGATTTACGCGGCGCAAACCGAAGAGCGGCGCGTAATGGCAGACGACAAAGCGGCGACCAGAATTGGCCGCCGCTTGATTATCAATAGGTGAACTCTTTTATGTCAGGATCGGTCAACAAATACCGAATGAATTTCTCGTGCTTCTTCGGCCCGCCGACGGTCCCCCAGCGGCAGATCATGTCCCCGCCCTTCCTGATATGGTGATGGGTCATAATCTTAAGCCCGGCCTCGAGCAGGGCGGTTTCCACGGCTGTCCGTTTTTCCAGGTCGTTTGCCAGGATCACTTCGTAGCTGCGTTCCTCGCGAATCAGATCAACTGCGTGTTCGAGCGACGGGAACAGCCAGAGAACGATCAGCGAAAGGAGCGTCACCAGCCAGCCGAGGGCGAACTCGCCGCCGCCCATGGCCATGCCCACCGCCGCGGTCAGCCAGATGCTGGCGGCCGTGGTCAGACCGGTGATGCGCATTCCCTCGCGCAGGATGGCGCCTGCGCCGAGAAAGCCGATGCCGGTCACGATGTTGGCCGCGATGCGGGTGGGATCCTTGTCGAACGCCAGGCGGTTCGACAGAATCGTGAACAGCGCCGCGCCGCTGGCGATGAAGATGAGTGTGCGAAAGCCCGCCGATTTGTCGCGGAATTCGCGTTCGAGCCCGATCAGTCCTCCGGCCGCGATCGCCATCAGGATGCGGGTCAGGTCTTCGGGTGAAAATATCATATTGCCTCGCGTCTCTCGTTTTACGCGATTCTACATGGTATGACTTGTACCGATGCGGAAATTATACCCGCATGTGTTAATCAAGCGTTAAATGACGCCTCGTTTACGTTCCATTATTTTGCTGGTATAGTTATTAACAAAGTTATGGCAGAGACCATCCTCGTCGTGGAAGACGAACCCTCATTACAGGAAACGCTGGCCTATAACCTCGAGAAGGAAGGCTACACGGTCGAGTCGACCGGCGACGGGCGCGCCGCACTCGAATCCGCCCGCCGCCTCAAGCCCGACCTGGTGATCCTCGACATCATGCTGCCCGGCATGGACGGCTTCGAGGTCTGCCGCCGCCTGCGCCAGGAGATGACCACGCCGGTGCTGATGCTCACCGCCCGCGACGACGAGATCGACCGCGTCGTTGGCCTGGAAGTCGGCGCGGACGATTACCTGACCAAGCCATTCTCGATGCGCGAGTTGATGGCGCGCGTCAAAGCCCAGTTGCGGCGGGCGCGGCTGTTGCGCGAGGAACTCGGCGCGGCGGGTCTGGTCGCCGCGCCGCAGGAAACGCTGACCTTCGAGAATCTCACCATCAACCTCACGCGCCGCGAGGTCACCTTGAACGGCGAACCGCTGGGGATGAAGCCCAAGGAATACGAACTGTTGCTCTTCCTCGCCCAGCATCGCGGCCAGATGCTCTCGCGCGAGTTCGTGCTGGAGCGCGTCTGGGGCTGGGACTTCATCGGCGACAGCCGCACCGTCGACGTCCACGTGCGCTGGCTGAGGCAGAAGATCGAGGCCGATCCCGCCAAACCGAAACGCATCGTCACCGTGCGCGGAGGCGGGTATCGGTTTGAAGGCTAGCAGGTTGTTGGGTTTGAAGGTTGGCAGGTTGGAAGGTTGAAGTGGATAGCGCACTTCTGACAGGCTTTGTGGCGGTCTTGCTCGCGACAGGGTGGTTCGCCTGGCGGTATCTCCGCTTACGAATTGCCGTGCAGAAGTTGACTCATCAACTGAAGCAGGATGGGGATATTTCCGAGGCGTCCCATGAACTCGGTGAATTGTCATCGGCATTCAATCATCAACGTTCCACGTTCAACCTTGAACTTTCAACCGCAAACGCCGAACGCGCCCGCCTCTCCGCCATCCTCGACCAACTGACCGACGGCGTCCTGATCGCAGACGCGGAGGGACGCGTCCAGTTCGCCAACCCCGCCGCGGAGCGCCTCTTCGGTTCGCGCCTCGCGGGACATTCGGTGGCGGAGGCGGTGCGGCATCACGCCCTCGTCGAAGCCTGGCGGCGCTGTTGCGAGAGCGGCGAGTTGCAGACCGAGTCGGTGGAACTGCCTGCCAGCCGCCAGTTCCTGCAACTGATCGCCATCCCCGACCGCAACGCGCCGGGCGGCAGCCTGCTCATGGTGCAGGACCTGACGCGCGTCCGCCGCCTCGAAACGGTGCGGCGCGACTTCATCAGCAATCTCTCGCACGAACTGCGGACTCCGCTGGCCTCCCTCAAAGCCCTGACCGAAACCCTGCAGGGCGGCGCGCTCTCGGACCCCCCGGCCGCGCACCGTTTCCTGGGCCGCATCCAAACCGAGGTGGACGCGCTGACCCAGATGGCGCAGGAACTGCTCGACCTCTCCCGGATCGAATCGGGGCAGGTAGGACTGGAACTGACGCCTGTCGAGCCGCGCGCCCTGCTGGCCGCGTCTGCGGAACGGATGCACCTGCAGGCGGAACGCGCCGGGCTGAATCTCACGCTCGAAGGAACGGGGGACATCCCCCGGGTCCGCGTGGACGCGGGGCGGCTGGAACAGGTGCTGGTCAACCTGATCCACAACGCGGTCAAGTTCACGCCGCCCGGCGGAAGCATTGTCCTGTCTGTGCGCGAGGAGGGGGAGGGCGTTATCTTCTCGGTGAAAGACAGCGGCGTGGGGATTCCGCAGGATGACCTGTCGCGAATCTTCGAGCGATTCTACAAAGCCGACCGCGCCCGCTCCGGCGGCGGGACCGGGCTGGGGCTTTCGATTGCGCGGCACATCGTGGAGGCGCACGGCGGGAAGATCTGGGCCGAGAGCCGCGAGAGCGAGGGCAGTACGTTTTTCTTTTCCATCCCGATCAAAAAATAAAACGCGGCTTTTCAAACTTGTGAAGCCGTCTTGCTGAAATGTTAAGGGTGGATGGACGCGCCGGGGGTATGATGAAAGCGCCGAAACCTTTACCACTCATTAACGTATTCTTCTCCTGAAGTTAATCGGCGGCTGGTATCCTGTGACCAGTGAAATGCAAGGAGTACCATGTGCCATGATCACTTTTTTGACCATTACAACAATTGCCATGCTGGTCGTGTTTGGCGTTGACGCCAGCCAGAAGCGACGCGAGTATTTGAGGACCAGGGAAACGCGATGACGCGCCCGATTCACATTCTCGTCACCAACGACGATTCGGTCACCGCGCCCGGCCTGCTGGCGCTGACGCAGGAAATGCGCAAACTGGGACGGGTGAGCGTGCTGGCCCCGGACCGCAACTGGTCTGGCAGCGGGCACGTCAAGACTCTCGACCGCGCCCTGCGCGTAAAGGAAACCCGTCTCGCCGACGGTACGCCCGCATTCGCCAGCGACGGCGCGCCGTCCGATTGTGTGGCGCTGGCCACCCTCGGTTTCCTGAAAGACCCGGTGGACCTGGTGGTCTCCGGCATCAACGCCGGGGCCAACCTCGGCCACGATGTCACGTATTCGGGGACGGTCACCGCGGCCATGGAGGCGGTCATTGCCGGTCTGCCCGGCATCGCCGTCTCGCTCGACCTGCCCGAGAATCAAGTCGGAGAATTGAATTATTACCCGGCGGCGCGTGTGGCGCGCCGCGTGGTGGAACACGTGCTGGCCAATGGCCTGCCGGCCGAAATACTTCTCAACGTCAACGTGCCGTATCTTGAGGATGAGGAACTGCGCGGCTTCCTGCTCACCCGTCAGGGCCTGCGCGTGTACCACAGCCGCCTCGACGAACGCATCGACCCGCGCGGCCGCCCGTATTACTGGATCGGCGGCGACGCGCCGACCGGCGTGGCGGAACGCGGCACGGACGTCGGCGCGCTGGCCGAAGGCTACGTCTCCATCACGCCCCTGCAACTGGACCTGACCGCCTACCGCGTCCTGAGCGACCTCAACCACTGGAACTGGACCGAGTCGCCTCGCAAAATTTCCGAGGTGGATTTACCTGTATTCACAGTCGGCGCCCGGCAAACGGATTAGCGCCTCTTCTCCTCCTTTTTGCGTCAACGTCCTGCCGTCCCCCCTTCCGGCAGGACGTTGGCTTTAATCCTGTCGCGTGTGTGGAAATGTTTACCAGTTGTTAACCCGCCCTTCCATTGCCCTTAAACGTGGGTTGGTATCCTTGCGGAGTATAAAAACCAAAAGGAGAAAAGAAATGACCAAAATCGTTCGTCCCGTTCTGTTCGTGCTGGTCGCCCTGACCATGGTGCTGGCGGCCTGCGCCCCGGCCGAGACCCCCACGCCGGAGGCCCCGGCCGCGACCGCGGTTCCGCCTCAGCCCACCGAGGTTCCCCCCGTCGAAGATCCAATGGCGATGTACATGCCCGACGCCGTATCCGGCGACATCATCACGGCCGGTTCCTCCACAGTATTCCCTCTGTCTGAGCGCATGAAGCAGCGCTTCGAGGAAGAAGGCTTCACCGGCAACTTGACCGTTGACTCCATCGGTTCCGGCGCCGGTATCGAGCGCTTCTGCGTCAATGCCGAGACCGACGTTGCCAACGCCTCGCGCGCGATCAAAGATTCCGAAGTCGAGGCCTGCGCCGGGAACGGCCGCACTGTGGTCGAATTCCTGGTAGGAATTGATGCATTGACCGTTGCCGTCAGCGCCGAGAACGATTTCGTGACCGACGTCACCCTCGAGGAATTGGCGCTGATCTTCTCGACCGCTACAAATTGGTCGGATGTCCGCCCCGAATGGCCCGCTGAGCCCATCCAGCGCTTCATCCCCGGCACCGACTCCGGCACCTTCGATTTCTTTGTCGAGGTCGTGATGACCCCTGCCAACGGCGACGATGCCGATGCGGGCGAAGCCGCCATCCTGGATGCCGCCAACACGCAACTCTCGGAAGATGACAACGTACTGGTCCAGGGTATTCAGGGCAGTCCGTACGCCATTGGCTTCTTTGGCTACGCTTACTATCAGGAGAATGCTGCCACTCTGAAGGCAGTCTCACTGAACGGCGTTGAGCCAAACGCCGAAACCGCCGAATCCGGCGAGTATCCGATCTCCCGCCCGTTGTTCCTCTACTCCAGCACCGAGATCCTGCAGGAAAAGCCCCAGGTGGCCGCGTTCATCTGGTTCTACCTCAACAATGTGAACAACGAGATCTCGGATGTGGGTTACTTCCCCGCAAGCGACGCCAGACTCCAGGAAGGCATTGACGCCTGGAAATCCGCGCTGGGAATGTAATCACCCGATAATCTGTACCAGCAGTGTACCTTCCCTCTCCATCTGGGGAGGGAAGGTAATTTGCTGTAAAATTGGGAACGTAGAACTTTTGATTTGGAAGGAGGCGCGCTCATGGCCGAGCCGACTTTAAAAAAGACGGATAAGGAGGGAACCGCAATCAACCTGCGCCGCAAACCGCGTTGGAGCGAGAGCATCATTCAGGCATTATTATTCCTTAGTGGTTTTTTCTCCATATTCACAACCCTCGGCATCGTCTATGAACTTGGAAAGGAGGCCCTGCTTTTTTTTCAGATGCCCGAAGTGAATATTCTTGATATGTTCACCACTGTGGAGTGGAAGCCTCATATCTTCAAGTTCGGCATCTGGCCCCTGCTCAATTCCACAATGATGACGACCCTCATTGCAATGGCAATTGCCATCCCGTTGGGGATGAGTGTGGCTATATATTTGAGCGAGTATGCCAGCACGAGGGTTCGCAGCACTCTGAAACCGATTCTGGAAGTCCTGGCGGGAATTCCTACCATTGTCTATGGATACTTCGCTCTTACGTTCATGACGCCCGTCCTGCGCGCCGTCTTCGGGAAAGATATCGTCCAGATTTACAATACGGGATCAGCCGGTCTGGTGATGGGGATTCTGATCCTGCCTCTCATTACTTCCATGACCGAGGACGCCCTGAGCGCGGTGCCGCGCTCCCTGCGTGAGGCCGCTTATGGCGTGGGGGGGACCAAACTGGAAGTTGCGTTGCAGGTCGTGGTGCCCGCGGCCCTTTCCGGCATTGCCGCCGCCATCATCATCGGTATCTCGCGCGCCATCGGCGAGACCATGATCGTTGCGGTTGCCGCCGGTGCGGGACCTAACTTCACCTTCAGTCCATTCGTCGGCGCAGAGACCATCACCGGGCACATCGTGAGGATTTCGGGCGGCGACTTAAGTTACGACTCCATAGACTACAACAGTATTTTCGTCCTGGGGTTGTTCCTGTTCTTTATCACACTTGCTCTCAACATCGTCAGCCAGGCGGTTGTGCGTCGTTTCCGCGAGGTGTATGAATGAAGGAGAAAGCAGTCGTTCAGGGATTTTCCAATAATCTCGGCGCGCGCAACCGCAAAGGCGTGATCTGGCATGTGCTCTTTCAGGCGTCCACCATCGTCGGCATTATTGCGCTGGTCGCGCTCATGCTCAATATCATCAACGGCGCTTTCGGATACGTCGCCTACGAAGCCAGGGTGGACCCGGATACGCTGGCTGCGGAAGGCGTATCCGTTCAGGACCAGAGCAAGGAACAATTGGTGGCACTTCTTCAATCCACGCTTTCGAGCGGGGCGTACAACAAACTGGAGAATGAAAAACCCTTTGCAGACCGTTCCCGCGAAGAGGTGTATCAGCTGGTTGTCGAACGGATTATCCGCCCTCAAGTCGTCGGCGTCTGGAATTTGTGGCCTTCCCTGACACAGGCAGGTGAGATCCGCGCGGTCGTCGAGCAGGAGCACCCGCAGGCGGAATTGGAATTTGTCTCCTGGCTCACGTATGACTTCGTCACACGACCTCAGACCAGCGAGCCCCTCACCGCCGGGGTCCGCACCGCCATTCTCGGGTCGCTCTGGACCATCCTGTTTACGATTCTGCTCGCCTTTCCGATCGGTGTGGGCGCCGCGATCTACCTGGAAGAATACGCGTCGGACAACTGGCTCAATCGAATCATCCAGACCAACATCAACAATCTGGCCGGTGTGCCATCCATTATTTACGGAATTTTAGGACTGGCCATTTTTGTCCGCACGCTCGAACCGCTCACGAGCGGCGAAGTGTTCGGGTTGGTGGACCCAACCACGGCCAATGGAAGGACCGTTCTCTCGGCCGGACTCACCCTGGGCCTGCTCGTGCTTCCGATCATTATCATCAACGCCCAGGAGGCGATCCGCGCGGTGCCAAGGTCGCTCCGCAATGCAAGTTACGGGGTGGGCGCGACCAAATGGCAGACGGTCTGGTCGCACGTGCTCCCCAATGCCTTGCCGGGCATTCTCACCGGGACGATCCTCGCCATCTCACGCGCCATCGGTGAAACGGCCCCGCTGGTTGTGGTCGGAGCGTCCACGGCGATCAGTTTCGACCCGAGTTCCCCCTTCTCGAAGTTCACCACGCTTCCCATTCAAATCTACCAGTGGACCTCGCGTCCCCAGGATGAATTCCGAAGTCTCGCCGCGGCGTCCATTCTTGTACTTCTGGTATTGTTGCTGAGCCTGAATGCCTCCGCCGTCCTACTACGCAACCGCTTCAGCAGGAGATTCTGAGCATAGCCATGAATAACAACTCTAATCACAAATACGCCATCGAAACCCGCGACCTCGATATTTTTTACGGCAGTTTCAAGGCTGTGACCGGGGTCAACATGAAAGTGGAGAGGAATGCCATCACCGCGATCATCGGCCCCTCTGGCTGCGGGAAATCCACATTGTTACGCGCCTTCAACCGTATGAACGAACTGTATGCAGGCACCTCCATCAAGGGCGAGGTGATCTTCAACGGTCAGGACATTTACGCCAAAGAGGTGGACCCCGTCGAGGTCCGCTACCGCATCGGCATGGTGTTCCAGAAGCCCAATCCCTTTCCCAAGAGCATTTACGAAAACATCGCCTGGACTGCCCGCATTCACGGTTACAGGGGCAACATGGATGAGTTGGTCGAAAATTCCCTGCAACAGGCCGCGTTATGGGACGAGGTGAAGGATAAACTGCATCAGTCCGGTCTGTCCCTGTCCGGCGGCCAGCAGCAGCGCCTGTGCATCGCACGCGCCATTTCGATCAGGCCGGAGGTGATCCTGATGGATGAACCCGCCTCCGCGCTCGACCCGATTGCCACGCTCAAGATCGAAGAGTTGATGCAGGAGCTCAAAAAGCAGTACACCATCGTCATCGTGACGCACAACATGCAGCAGGCCGCCCGCGCTTCCGACTATACCGCCATGATGATGCTCTCGCAGGAAGGCGAGCGCTCCGGCACGGTCATCGAATTCAACGACACCAATATCATCTTCACCCGCCCGCAGGACAAACGCACCGAAGACTACGTCACCGGTCGGTTCGGGTAATGGGAAGAAGGGTTTATAATCCATGAATCGCGAGAGAAAAGAGGCCGGTATGCTCCGAAAGACTTTTGACAACGAACTGCAGCAGACGAAGGACGACATCCTCGTGCTGGGCAGCATGGTCGAGCAGATCGTGATGGATTCGATGGAGGCGCTGAAGAAGCGCGATGTGGAAGCCTCCAAAAGAATCTATGCACAGGATCACAAGATCAACGAAAAGCGCTTCGAGATCGAGAACCAGTGCATGATCCTCATCGCCACGCAACAGCCGATGGCGCGCGACCTGCGCCTGCTGGCGTCCATCCTGGATGTGGCCTCCGAACTGGAACGCATGGGCGACTACGCCAAGGGCATCGCCACCATCAACATCCGCCTGGGCGACCAGCCCCTGCTCAAGCCGTTGATCGACCTGCCGCGCATGGCGGTCAAGTCCTCCGATATGCTGCATCGCGCACTGACCGCCTTCGTCACCGGAGACGCGGACTCGGCGCGCGAAATTCCCAAAGAGGACGACGAGGTGGACGCCCTCTACGTGCAGATCTATCGCGAACTGATGACGTTCGTGATCCGCGACCCGAAGACCATCGAGCGCGCCAACATGCTCCTGTGGGCCGCTCACAACATGGAGCGCATGGCTGACCGAGTGACCAATATCTGCGAACGCACCATCTTCGTCGCCACCGGCGAGATCAAGGAATTGCAGACCACCTACGACGAAATCGAGCGCATGGATGGCGACAAGTCCGCCTCGTAAAGTGCTCTTCCTCTGCACGGGCAACTCCTGCCGTTCGCAGATGGCCGAAGCGATTGTCAACGCCCGCCTCTCGGAAGAGTGGCGGGCGTACAGCGCCGGGACACAACCTGCGAGCTATGTCCATCCGAAGGCGGTGCAGGCCCTGGCTGAAATCGGGATTCGGCATGAAGGCCGCTCGAAGTCTGCCGACGAATTTCGCGGCGCGGGTTTCGACCTGGTCGTGACCGTCTGCGACGACGCCAATGAATCCTGCCCGGTCTGGCTGGGACGCGGCCGGCGCGTCCACCTCGGTTTTCGCGATCCCGCCAAAGCGGAGGGAACGGACGAGGAACGGATGCAGGCTTTTCGTCAAGTACGAGACGAGATAGTCGGGAAAATTCCCCAGTTACTTGCCGGGCATTCCTGATGCCGGCGTCCCGCCCGTTTGGGCTTGTGGTTTGGGCACTGTTTGGTAAAATTGCGCCATTGACTACCTAAGAGGAGAATCCATGAAAAAGCCTTTGATTGCCCTTTCACTATTGTTGCTCGCCAGCCTGGCGTGTTCGACGCTTTCGGTGCCCGGCGGGGGAGGAGGGGGGGAAGACACGCCCCCTCAGAACACCAACATCCTTTTCCAGGATGATTTCTCGAACCCCTCCAGCGGCTGGGATCGTGTGTCTGAGGGCGGCAACGTGACCGATTACGGTGACGGCGTCTATCACATGTACGTCGCCGAACCTCAGTTGGACATCTGGGCCAACCCCGGCAGGAACTTCACCGACGTTTCGGTGGAAGTGGACGCGACCAAGGTCGGCGGCCCGGACGAGAACCTGGAAGGTATCATCTGCCGCTACAATGATTCCGGCGGATTCACGTTCTACATGTTCCTGATCGGCGCGGACGGCTACTACATCATCGCCCGCGTGGACAACGGCCAGCAGACCGGCATTTCATCCGAGCAGATGCAGCAGAGCAGTGTGATCCGCACCGGCAATGCCACCAATCGCATCCGCGCGGACTGCATCGGCCCGAACCTGAGCCTGTACGTCAACGGCCAACTGGTCGCCAGCGCTACCGACTCGACCTACACCAGCGGCGATGTCGGCCTGCTGGCGGGCACGTTCGGTACGCCCGGCGCGGACATCAACTTCGACAATTTCGTGGTGCGATTGCCCTAGCGCAAGTTCGGATAGATCAAAAACGGCCCGATGCGTCATCCTCGGGCCGTTTCGATTCCTGGACCTTATGCCTGTCCCTGCGCCGGGACACGTTTCGGGCGATCCGCAAATTTCAATCCGAGGAAGATGGCAACGAAGTATGCGCCATAGGCCAGCATCTCGGTCAGTGACGGGTTGCCATTATAGCCGAACAGGGCTTTGAGCAGCTGCCCGAATGTGGTGTCTTCGTTCACGATGGCGTTGATGTCCCAAACGTGCTCAACGACCGCGGGAATCCAGCCGACCTCGTTGAACTCATGTACGCCATGCGCGACGAGGCCTGCGGCGAACAGGACGAGGAGGATTCCTGTCACCTTGAAGAAGCGGCGCAGGTCGAGGCGAACGGTTGCGGCAAAGATGGACCAGCCCAGAAGGATCGCTGTCCCGAGTCCGAGGATTGCGCCGAGGATGGTCTGCACCGCGTCGGTGGCAAAGACCGCCGCGGTGAGGAACAGGGCCAGTTCGATGCCCTCGCGCAGGATGGCGAGGAAAGCGACGAGGAAGATGGCGCGCTTGCCTGTGGTGGAGGCGGCGCGGTGAACGTCGGATTCGATCTCGCCTTTGAGAGTGCGTCCGACGCGGTTCATCCAGAAGATCATCCAGGTGAGCAGCGCGGCGGCGAGGAGCATGGTGACTCCCTCGAAGACCTGTTCGGCCGGGCCTTCGAACGACAGGCCGAGGTTGGTGAGCAGGATGCCGCCCAGAATGCTGAGCGCGGACGCGGACAATGTTCCCAGCCAGACGGCGGGTATCAACTCCGTGCGGCGCATTTGCCGAAGCGCGCCGAGCACGATACCGATAATGAGCGCGGCTTCGATGCCTTCACGGAGGGAGAGCAGGTAACTGGCGAGCATGGACACCTCGATAAAGTTGGGGAATAAAAATCAACCTATTTCAGGCTGATTTGTCGTGAAAATTGTATCATGCAGGCTGGGAAAGCGACAAGATATTTATCACATTTTTCATAAATATTTGTCATCACAGATTTGGGACGGGGTGTCTCGAATTTGAGGGGACGCGGACGAGCGCGGATGGACGCGGAAGGTGTAAAATCTGAACATGGATGAAGAAGAACTGGAAGATATTCGCGACTACGACGCGGCAAAGGCCGAACTGGAACGCGGCGAGGATGAACTCATTCCCGCGGAAGTTGTCTTTGCCATCCTTGACGGAGAAAACCCCGTTAAAGCCTGGCGCGAGTTCCGAGGACTGACCCAACAGCAACTCGCGGACGCGGCGGGAATCAGCAAGCCCTATCTCTCGCAGATCGAGACAGGCAAGCGCAAAGGAAGCGCTGACATCCTGTCCGCGCTGGCGAAGGCGTTGCAGGTAACGTTGGATGAGGTGGCCGCGAGGGAAGAATCAAAAAAGCGGCGTGACAGCCGCCTTTTGGTTTGAAGCGCCCAACTTCCCCACCCTTCTCTGGCAAGGTTTATCAATCCAAAAAGCGCTTCACAACTTTTTTGACAAACTCTGGGAGTGGAGAAGAATTCTCTTCCGCTTGTTGTTTCAGCTTTTCGTAAACTTGAACTTCATTTTCTTCCCACACAATATCCGCCCTTCGGATTTCGCGCAGGGCAATGTGAACGTAGTTTTCGGGATTTGCCCAATAGCATTTCAAGCAGACGCTTGAAGATTTTGCGTTCAGCCCGTTTTCGCAATGTTCGCACGACCATGACTTGGCGCGATTGCATGAGCCGCAAACGAGCATGAAATGTTCGGAACTTAACTCGCCTTGAATCTCGCCAGCGACTTCATAAGGAACGCGATGGTCAACCTGTAAATAACGCGACTCAAATTTTCCAGAGCAAACCGCGCACTTGCCATTTTGCTTTTCGTAGAGAGCGTCTTTGAATTGTTTGGGGAAAGTTTGCCTGCCTTGCAATCTTCCTTTGCGGACTTGGGTCAGGTCGCCAAAACGATAGGCGGCAATCGTTCTGCCTTCTGTATCTTTTACCCGAAATGTCTCCAAAGGGATTCCCGCTTCGCGCACATCACGCGCCGCTCTCGGCGGGTGGTTGTAGCCGTATTTTGTTTCGAGTTCTTCCGTTGTGATGAAGCCATGTTTCAAAATGTGCTCGATCACAATTCGGGCGCGCTTATTTGCTATGCCTTTCAATAATTGTTCGATTTCCTTGTGTTGTTTTGATGTACGCGTCATTGAGGCCCCATGTAAACTCAAAATTCAAAAAGCGCAGGCTGGCGGATTGTATGATTGGCCAATACCTGGATGGGTTCGATATCCAATTTTTTCGCCAAATTTCCTGACAGGTATACCGACTCGTAAGTTACATCGTCTCTACCTAACAATGTGGCTTGCGTAGAACGTCCTGCATCCACTTCGAGACGGCACATGCCAAGTTCGTCGGGCAGACTTTGACCGTAGGATTTTTGCCCAGTTCGTCCGTCATAACTGAGAATAAACGGCACATTCCGTTCATTGAGCTGTTTTAATTCCTGCATGAACTCCTCGAAATCAATTCCGCTGAAATAGCGCGGATCACCTGCAGCGCAGACGCCCTGATAGGGCGGGTCCATGTAGACCAGGTCGGTCGGCTTCGCAAGAGTCAAAGTTTTTTTGTAATCCTCGCTTGTGGCGGTAGTCTTGCCAGCGAAAAGCTTCGAGACGGCCAGAATATCCTCGGTCATTTGCGCGGGATTGCGACCCAAGCGGCGGTTGTCTGGACTCTGGTTGAATTCCCCGTACGCGTTGTAACGGACTGAGGCTTTCACGCAGCGCGCCAAAAGATAAAGCAGGTAGTCCGTCCGCTTGGTTTTATTGAATTCGTCGCGGACAAAGTCGTAATATTTCCGCTCATTCCCCTGCTGTTCCAGCCAGAGACGTTTATATCGCTCGGAAATTCTCTTCGGGTGAACAATGATCTCTTCCCACAAGGCAATCAACGGCGCGTTGATATCGTTGAGATGGAAGCGCGCGGCTTTTCCGTGCAAAGCCGCCGCGATGGAGATTGCCGCCGAACCCGCGAACGGCTCGAACAAAATATCAATGTCCTGTGGGAAAAACGGCAGGATATATTTAGCAAGATTTCGCTTGCTTCCTTGATAGGGAATGGGGTGCGGCACTTTCATAGTCTCAATTATACAATACAGAGGAGGCTACTTCCCTTTTCTATGTCCAGTTTTCCCCTTCGACATCCTCCGATACGGCGGCATATCAATGACATGAATCTGACTCTTCGTCGCGTCGAGGATCTTATTCCACAGCCCAGGGTAATTGACCGCGAACGAGTCGGGCTTGAGCGTGGACGTGATGACGGTCGGCAGGTGGGCGTAGTAGCGGTGGTTCAAAAGTTGGTAGAGTTTGTCCTCCGCCCAGACGGAACTGGTGCCGCTCTCTTTCAGGTCGTCGAGGATCAGCATGGGGGTCGTCTTGATCTCGTTGAAGCGGCGATCAAACGAAACGTCCGAGGTGGGGCGGAAGGTTTGGCGCATGTAGTCGAGCAGGTCGGCTACTTCCACAAGGATGGCCTGTCCGCCCAGGTCAATCCGATAGTTGCCGATGGCCGCCGCGAGATGGGTCTTGCCGCTGAACGAACTTCCCAGCAACACGAACCAGCCCTCGGGTTCCTCCGCGAACGCGATCGCCGCAGTGACGGCTTTCCGCAACGTCTTGAGATCCTCCTGCGTCACCTTGACGCGCGTGATCTCCTTGTCCTTGACCTTGTTGCCGAAGCGATCCTGTTTCTCGGTGGTGGTGGTGGTCACCGCTTCCTTGCCGAGTTCGTCCTCGCGCGTCTCGAAATTGCGGAACGTCATCACCTTCATCTCGGGCAGGGACAACATCGAAATGCCAGGGTTGCTCGTCTCGGTGGGACGGCGGTAATCGGGCGCGGTGATTCGTATATGCGCCACGAACTCCTCGTCTTGCAGGCGCGAGCGAATGCGGCTCTCGATCTCGTCGAGCATGAGATTGGTGGTGATGACCGTCGGCAGTTTGTTGATGTAACGGAAGTTGATGATCTGGAACAATTTTTCCTGCGCCCAGCCCGTGGCGTTCTGCGTGCCGAAGTCGTCCAGCACGAGCAGGTCGGCGTTGCGGACTTCCTCGAAGCGCGCCTCGAAGGTCGTCTCGGGATCGCTGAAGGCGAAGCGCAACGTGTCCAGCAGGTCGGGGACGGTGATGAACAGCGTTGGCGTGCCCATGTTCACCGCGAAGTTGGCGATGGCCGCCGCGAGATGTGTTTTGCCGCAACCGTATCCGCCCTCGATCAACAGCCAGCCTTGCGGGTTGCGCGCAAAATTTTCGGCCATCTCTTTCGCGCCCTGCAAAGTGTGCGCGTCCTGCGGGGTCATGAACTTGGCGTTTTTATTCCCCCGCGACTCGAAATTCTCAAAAGTCAGATGGCTGAGTCGATCCAGCCGACTCAACTCGAACAGACGCGTGCGCGCGCCCTCGGCGATATCCGCCGCGCGGCAGACGCACGCCTCCAACCGACCGAAGCGCGGGTCGCCCATCGGCACCTCGAATCGCACGTAGCCCGCGCCGCCGCAATGCGGGCAGTTCGGGTCGCCCAACATTCCTGCCCTGAGCGATGTCGAAGGGTTAATCGCGGAGGTATTCGGCGAACTCGCCTTCGGTGTATCGTTTGAAATCTTTTCCAGCGTTTTGCCGATTTTTTCCTTCATAGCCTTTTTCCTTCCACCGTTTTAAAACCGCTTCCACATATTTCCAATTGCGTACGTTCTTCGCCACCGCGATCTCAAAGGCCTCTTCGAACCACGCGCTCGGATATTCCTTCTCGGCCTCGCGCAGCATGTCCGCGATCAGCGGGGTCAGCGCGCCGATATTTTGCTCGTACAACGTGAACACATTCGACCGTTCCACGGGCGGCGCCGACGTCACCTGCGACGGATCGAACTTCCCATTCTGGATGGCTTCCACCGAGGCGCGTCCGCGCGGGCTATTCAGGAAGAAAAACTCCTCCGCTTCCTTCCCGACTTGGATGAGGCTCCCGCGCGCCACGGCCTTATCCACGCCCGAAGCGAACTCGCCAAAGTCCGCGCGGCGGAGGAAGCGGATGTGTCCCTCCGTATGCTCGATCCGCCATATAGCAAACAACGTCGCCCGCAACTCGTCCGCGTCGTCAATCTGACTCAACAACTCGCGGAAGAACGTATCGGGGATGGCGGTGAATGTCTCGGAGGAGGTAAAGCCGTTGAAGGTGGGCATGTTTTAGAAGCAATCGCTGGTCGAGTAGGCCGAGGTACTCCGAGGCCGTACCGAGACCAGCAGGTAACAAGTAAACAATTGTTTTTTTGTTGCGAGAATCGGTGGTCTCGATACGCCCCGAACTGCACGGGGCTACTCGACCACCGTTGTTATCCTACTCATTGAACTGCACATGCTTCGTCGCCGCGTTCTCGAACTTCGCCAGCGCGCTGCGGAAGATCAACTCCACGCTGCCTACAGGTCCATTGCGATGTTTCGAGACGATGATCTCGGCGATGTTCTGCTTGGCCGTGTCCTTCTCGTACTGGTCGGGACGATAGATGAACATCACGATATCGGCGTCCTGCTCGAGCGAGCCCGATTCCCTCAAGTCCGAAAGCACAGGCCGCTTATCCGTTCTCTGCTCCACGGCGCGCGATAACTGCGCCGCGGCCAGCACAGGGACATTCAATTCGCGTGCCAGCACCTTGAGATTCCGCGAAATATACGAGACTTCCTGTACACGGTTTTCATTGCGAGTGTCGCCACCCATCAGTTGCAGGTAATCGAGGATGATGAGGTCGAGACCAAACTCTAGGTGCAGGCGTCTACATTTGGTGCGTAATTGTAGCGGAGTGATGGCAGGCGTGTCGTCGAGGAAGATTTTCGTGTCCGACATCACTTCGATGGCGTGAGTGAACAGCGGCCATTCGTCGTCGTTCAGTTTTCCCGTCCGCATGCGTTGCGAGTCAATGCCCGTCTCCTGCGCCAGCAGGCGTTGTACCACCTGTTCGTTGGACATTTCCAGCGAGAAGATGGCGACGTGTTTCTTGTGAGTCAGTGCGGCATTCTTCGCCACCGAGAGCAGGAAGCCCGTTTTACCTTGACCGGGACGCCCCGCGATGATGAGCAGGTCGGAGGGTTGCAGGCCCGAAAGCATCCGGTCCAGGTCAATGAAGCCGGTCGGCACGCCGAAGATATCGCCGGGACGCTTGGAGAGGTCGTCCACGCGGTCGTAGTAGTCCGAGAGCACCTGGCGGATGGGTTGCAGGTCGTGGCGCAGACGCCGTTCGCTGACGTTGAAGACCGCCTTCTCGGACTCGTTCATTACTTCGTCCACGCTGGTCTCGGTGTTGTACGAGAGCGAGGCGATGCGGTTGGCGGCGTTGATCATCTTGCGGCGGACGGAATGCGCCTCCACGATGCGGCCGTAGGCCTCGGCGTTGAGCGAGGTGGGCACCTGGTTGACCAGCGCGGTCAGGTAGGCCGGGCCGCCGATCTCGGCCAGTTGCCCGGCTTGTTCGAGCGATTCGGCCACGGTCAGCGGATCGATGGGGGCGCGGCTTTCGTGCAGGCGCGTGAACGCCTCCCAGATCCAGCGGTGACGGTGGATGTAGAAGTCCTCGGCCTGCAGGAACTGGGCCACATCGTAATAGACTTCGGGGTTAATGAGCACCGCCCCAACGACGGCTTCTTCGGCTTCCCGGCTGTGCGGAATGGTTGGGCCTGCGGGGGCGGTGGTTCCTTCGAGCGGAAGTGGTTCTGTCATCATCGGGTTATGTCTTCTTCTTCGGGCCGCTGTCGGGCTTGCTTCCGGGCTTGTCGTCGGGCTTGCCCCGGTCGAGTTTGTTTAAGAAATCTTCGAAGACGTCCAGGCGGCCCGGGCTTTCTTCGCCGGGCGGGGGCGTCACACTGCGCGTTTCCGAAGCGGATGGGGAGGCCGCGTCCTGCATGTCCTTTTCGGGGACGATGCCCGCGCCGTCCATCACGGACGGGTGCACCAGGATGGGCACGTGAGCGCGTACGGCCAGCGCGATGGCGTCCGACGGGCGCGAGTCGATGTTGACCTCTTTGCCGTTCTGTTCGACGACGATGTTGCCGTAGAAAATATCATCGCGCAGGGAGACGATCTCCACCCGTTTCATCCTGGCGGAAAAGGTGCCGAACACATTCTTGAGCAGGTCGTGGGTGAGCGGGCGGGCGACCTCCACCTCCTGCAGCGCCACGGTGATGGCTTCCGCCTCGTACGGACCGACCCAGATGGGCAGGTATCGTTCACCGTCCGCCTGCCGCAGGATAACCAGTCGTTGCGGAGACATCAGGCTGACGCGGACACTGTCAATCAGTACTTCTATCATTTTGGACTCCATCGAGTTGGTATCTTATTTTAGCATAAAGAGGTGTGGGACAAATTGCCAATTTGTCCCACTGGGAGTGGCTGGTTTCGCGGGCTGCTATCAATTTCACCACAGAGCGCACGGAGACCACAGAGCCTTTTCTGGTTTTCCCCGTGGACTCTGTGATCTCCGTGGTGAGGAATCCGCGACCCATCTTTCGACATTCTCTCAATTTGTCCCATGTTGCCAGAAAACTCAAACGCGGCTATAATCCGCCCTGCTCAATCGGGGCGTGGCGCAGTCCGGCTAGCGCGCTTGCATGGGGTGCAAGAGGTCGGAGGTTCAAATCCTCTCGCCCCGACAGAGAGTACGAAGAAAACGTCCCGCCGGAGGGATGTTTTTGATTAAGGCGTTGGTTTCCCCATTGAGGGGACGGTGCGCATCCTCTCGCCCCGACAGAGAGTGTGAAGAATCGCCCACCGGACGGGCGATTTTGTATTGTGGTAACGACTTTTGAAGTTTGCAAATTAATCCGACAAAAGATGATCGCGCTGAGCGGAGGGACGGTGGGGTTCCGTCCCGTAGACGAAGCGCACACTGCCAGTAAACCTGCGTCTCGTCTGCGGCTTCACCTGCACTTGCGTCAGGTGCAAGTGTCCAGGAGCACGAAAGCCTCCGCTCGACGCGATGCTAAGTCAAATATAACTGTTGTTTTTTAAGGAGTCGTTGCTACTTCTTATTTTACTTGCCAAGCGCCTCTCATTCGATTATCCTTGCGCCGGGAGTGGTTAAGTCCCGGAGGGCTTCCCGGTCTTCAAAACCGGCGGCGGGTCGCGTTGCGGGCCGCGGTGGGTTCGACCCCCATCCACTCCCGCCTATTGTTTGGACGACGGACGACCGACCGCAGACCGCTCTCGTCGTCCATCGTCCATCGTCCGTGGTCTGTGGTCCAAATGGTGATCTATGTCAATTCCCGAATCCGAAATCCTGAACAGCCTCGTCTCACGCGTCTTTCGCATTGACGATGTGACCCTGGGCGACGCCCAAAAGGGACACCTCGTCCGCTATCGCGGCCGCCTGCTGAGCGACGATTCCGCCGCAGCATACGACCAGCTGGCTGAATCCGTTAAAGGATATAACCTTACGCCCCTGTTCCGCGAAGAAAACGGACAGCACGTCGTTTACCTGGTGCACAGCCTGCCGACGCCTAAGCCGAACAATGTCAGGGTGAACATCATTCTATTTGCGTTGACGGTCATCAGCGTGATGCTCGCAGGTGCGCAACCCGAAGGCCCAATCCCTTCGGATACCTGGGGGCAGATACTGCTTTTAGTGCGAAGCATTTTTAGCGGCTGGCCGTTCGCGCTCAGCCTGCTGGGAATCCTGTTGGCGCACGAGTTCGGTCATTACTTGGTCAGCCGCTATCACAAGACGCCTGCCACTCTGCCATACTTCCTGCCCCTGCCATTCAGCCCGCTGGGGACGCTGGGCGCGTTCATCCGGATGCAGGGCATTCCAAAAAACAAACGCACGCTCTTCGATATCGGCGTCGCGGGTCCACTGGCAGGGATGGTGATTGCCATTCCCGTCCTGTTCCTCGGCCTGTTTCTCTCGACGATTGGCCCGGTGGAGCCCTCGCCCGGCGGATTTATCGAAGGCAATTCCATCTTCTATCTTTTCTCGAAGTTCATGGTTTTCGGTCAATTACTACCCACTCCGGCCAGCCTGAACGGACTCTCCCCCCTGCTTTACTGGCTGAGATATTTCTTCACCGGCACACCCGTCCCCTTCGGCGGCACGGACGTGTTCATCCATCCCGTCGCGTTCGCGGGGTGGGCGGGACTGCTGGTTACGGGGTTGAACCTTCTGCCAGTTGGAACTCTCGATGGCGGGCACGTGATGTACGCCTTGTTCGGCAAGGAGACGCGTAGGATCTATCCATATGTGATGGGGTTGCTGATTCTGCTGGGCCTTGTGTGGTCCGGTTGGTGGCTGTGGGCCTTCCTGCTCTTCTGGCTGGGACGCGTCCATGCCGAGCCGCTCGACCAGATCACCCCGCTCGATCCGCCGCGCCGCGCGGTGGCGGTCTTTGCCATCGTTCTGTTCATCCTCGTTTTCACTCCCGTCCCGATGGTGATGCTTGGATAAACCTTCTCGTTCTTCCTTCATCCTTCATCTTTCCTCTTTCATCTTTCTTTTCCTTTCAGCCTGCGCGCCCGTCGTCGAAACGGCGACCAGCCCCACGTCCACGCCCGAAGCGGATGCAGGGCCGAGTCCCACCGCGGACCCGGTCAGCAGTCTGGGCGTCGAGGCGGACGCGCTAGACGGAGTCACGGTCACGGTCTGGCATCCGTGGTTCGGGCCCGAGGCGTCGCTCCTCGAAACACAGGCTGCCGAGTTCAACACGACCAACGAATGGGGCATCACGGTCCTGACCGCGGGGCAGGGGAATTACACCGAGTTGTTCAATAACGTGACCGCCGCGCTGGTGGGCGTGGAACAACCCGACCTGGTGATCGCCCTGCCCGAGCACGCGTTGTTTTGGCGCGAGCAGGACGGCGTGGTGGATTTGACCCCTTATGTGAATGACCCGCTCTGGGGGCTGGCCGAATCCGAATCCATCTCGCCCGCGCTGTGGGCGCAGGACAAAGTGAATGGGGTGATTCTCGGCGCGCCCGCGCAGCGTTCCGCCCGCTTCCTTTTCTACAACCAGACCTGGGCGCGCGAACTCGGTTTCGATGCGCCGCCCGCCGCGCCCGACAAATTCCGCGAGCAGGCTTGCGCCGCGAATCAATCATTTCGCAAAAATGAGGAGCCGTCCGACGACGGTTTCGGCGGCTGGTACGTGGACACGCAGACGATGACCGCGCTTTCGTGGATGCTGGCCTTTGGCGACGGTCCGTTGCAGGAGAGCGGGTTCCGTTTCCTGAAACCCGATAACCTCGAAGCCATGCGGTTCGTCAAAACGCTGGCCGAGGACGGCTGCGCCTGGCAATCGGCGGAGGCCGATCCGTTCGACGAATTCGCCGCGCGCCGCGCCTTGTTTGCAACTGGGAGTCTCGAAGACCTGCCCGCGCAGAGCCGCGCCTTCACCGCGCTCGGCAGTGACGACGAGTGGACGGTCATTCCATTTCCCGATGAGACGCTTGTGATCTATGGTTCCTCCTTCGTGCTCATCCCCTCGACCGACGAGGAACAACTGGCCGCGTGGATTTTCGTCCGCTGGATGCTTTCGGACGCGAACCAGGCGCGCTGGGTGAAATCCACCGGGCTCTTTCCGCTTCGTCCCTCGACCTTCGACCTGGCCGCCGATTACGAAGCGACTCATCCGCAATGGGCCGAGGCCGTTAAATTGATTCCGCTCGGACAGACCTATCCGCAACTGACCGAGTGGCGTACCGTCAAGTTGATTCTGGGCGACGGCTTCAACTTCATGTTCCGCGTCGGCACGCCCAGCGGACAGGTGCCCGTCATCCTGCGCCAAATGGATGAGGCCGTCGCCGATCTGCGCGAGTGAGGTACCGCGAGATTGATCTCGCAAGCGTACCGCAAAGTTCAATTTGCGACTCTCCAGCGCATTTCCCAGAGCACAAGGTGAATCTTGCGGTACAGGCCTGATCAAATTCGAGATTTCTATGAAACCCAACAAAATATGGATTGTTCCCGTCATTCTTCTGGCAACCCTCGCGGTGCTCCTCTGGCCGTACTTTTCGGGCGTGCAATTGCCCGAATCCAACGCGATCGCCTTCGGGTCCGAGACGGCGCGGGCGGAGGTGGTGGCCGTCATCGAAGAGGGGACGATTGACCTCGGCGGTCACGTCCAGCCGTATCAGGTCGTCCGCGTGAAATTGCTGGAGGGGGAGTATGAGAGCATTCAAATGGAAATCGATTATGGCCGCCGGCAGGTGCGCCAGGACGATTATCTCCTGAGGCCCGGCGACCGCGTGCTGGTCACCGTGAGCAAGACGCCGGAGAACGTCGTCAATGCCTATTTTGTGGACCACGTGCGCAGTGCGTCATTGCTCTGGCTGCTGGGAATCTTTGCCGCGGCCATCCTGCTCATCAGCCGCTGGAAGGGATTGCGCTCGCTCCTCAGCATGGCCTTCAGTCTCTTCGTGATCATTGGCTACATCATCCCGCACATCCTGGCAGGGGAAGACCCGCTCACGGTCAGTATCATCGGCTCGGCCATCCTGCTGGCGGTCACGCTCTATCTCACCTATGGCTGGAATCTCAAAACGCACGCGGCGGTGGCGAGCATGATCCTGTCGCTGCTGCTGACCGGCGCGCTGGCCGCGGTGTTCGTCGTGTTTGCGCGCCTGAACGGTTCGGGCGACGAGAACAGCATGTTCCTGGTGCAGTCGCTGGCCGCGTCCATCAACCTGCGCGGGCTCCTGCTGGGCGGGATGATCATCGGCGCGCTGGGCGTGCTCGACGACCTGGTGACGACCCAGGCCTCCGCCGTGTTCGAACTCCACGCCGCCAACCCGGACCTCGGCCTGCGCGGGCTGTTCCGCTCCGCCATGCGCATCGGGCAGGACCACGTGGCGGCCACCGTCAATACGCTGGTGCTGGCCTACGCCGGCGCGGCGCTCCCGATGCTCCTGCTGTTTTCCCTCGCCCGCGGCGACTATGGGAACCTGGTCAATTTTGCCTTCGTGGCCGAGGAGATCGTGCGGACGCTGGTCGGTTCGCTCGGCCTGATCGCGGCCGTCCCGTTGACCACGACCATCGCGGCCGGGCTGGCGTTGAACGGTCACAGGCTGGGGGCGTGGGGCGCGGTTTTGGGCCCGCAAAGCGGCGGCGAGGGGCATCATCATTAAAATTCCTTAACCATCTGCAAGGTGGTTACGGCGTGAAGAAGTGCAACTTTGCCCGCCTCCCGGCGTAAGCAAAGGTAGAAAATCAAGGAGAATGCGTGAACGAGGAACAGGCCTGGGTCATCCGGGCCCAACGCGGCGACCAGGATGCCTTCACCATGCTGGTGGAGACGTATCAGAAACCGGTCTATAACCTGTGCTATCGCATGTTAGGCGAGCCCGAGGCGGCGGAAGACGCCGCCCAGGAGACCTTCCTGCGGGCGTTTCAGCATCTCGCCCGTTACGATACGGGGCGATCCTTTGCGACCTGGCTCCTTTCCATTGCGGCCCACTATTGCATTGACCGCCTGCGCCGCCGCAAGTTGAACGTCTTTTCGATTGACGAGGACGAGGAATCGGACTACGAACTGCCCGACGCCTCGGCCCTCAACCCGGAGCACGAATCGGTGCGCCGCGAGGAACGCGACCATCTGCATCGCCTGTTGTCCTCGCTCGAGGCCACCGACCGGGCGGCCATCGTCCTGCGTTACTGGCACGACTATTCGGAGCAGGAGATCGCCGATACGCTCTCCCTGACGGTCAGCGCGGTGAAGAGCCGCCTGCACCGGGCGCGCCGGGCTTTGGGCAGCCTCTGGGAACGGAGCACGCCCCAGCCCCGCGCAGAAAGGAAACGCTATGAATCACCGGCCTTTTGAAGACTGGTTGCTGGACGATAAATTACTCAAACCCGAAGAGGACCGGGAACTCCAACTGCACCTGCAGGCCTGCCGTCATTGCGCGGCGCTGTGGGAGGCCAACCTGGCCCTGCGTTCGGCGAAGAGTTTCGCACCGGCGCCCGGATTCACGGTCCGCTTCCAGGCGCGGCTGGCGGCGCAACGCGTCCGCCAAAGACGAAGCCAGGTGATCGGCGGCCTGCTGCTGGTCCTGGCGGGACTCGGGCTGGTCGTCTGGTTGACCGGTCCCTACCTGCTCGAATTTTTCAGTTCGCCCGCGGCGTGGATCACAACCTGGGTGGGGGCGTTGCTGGGCATTCTTGAGGCGATGCGCGCCCTGGGCGAGGCGGGTTCTGTCTTGTTTCGCGTCATCCCGGGGCTGATTCCCCCCTTCGCGTGGATGGTGCTGATCTCAGGTTCCGCCGGGCTGGGATTGCTGTGGTCGGTATCGCTCTGGCGGTTCACGCGAGTCACACGAGGAGCATAACCCATGAAACCTATGAAGAAAATCCTTGCGATTGTTTTGTTGCTGACTCTCCTTTTGATTCCCGCACAGCCCGCGGCGGCCAAAGGCATGCTCGACGGACAGGTGATCTTCGGCGAGAACTTCACACTGAAAAGCGGCGAGACTCTGAATGGCGACCTGGTGGTCTTCGGCGGCAACGTGACCGTGGAAGAGGACGCGCTGTTGGACGGCAGTCTGGTGGTCATCGGCGGCAACATCACGGTGGATGGCACGGTCGAAAGCGACATGGTCATCATCGGCGGGACGATCTCCCTGAACGAGACCGCCATCGTCAAAGGCGACGTGGTCTCGGTGGGCGGGGTGATCAGCCGCGCCGACGGGGCCGTGGTGGAAGGCGACATCGTCGAGAACAACGGCCCGTCCATTCAGATTCCCGATGTGCCGAATGGACCCAACGTGCCCAATGTCTCGCCGGTTCGGGTGAGTGTCAATCCGTTTGCCAGCGTCTTTCAACTGGTCTTTCAGGCCATTGGCGTGGCGGCGCTCGCGATGCTGTTGGTGCTGTTCATGCAGCCGCAGTTGGAACGGGTGTCGCGCGCGGTGGTGGCCAATCCGTTGATCCCCGGCAGTGTGGGGATGCTGGTAGTCTTCCTCGCCCCGCTGGCATTGTTGCTGATGGTCGTGACCATCCTGCTTATTCCAGTTGCCCTCCTCGCGGCCCTGCTGCTCGTCCTGGCCTGGCTGTTTGGTGTGATCGCCATCGGCATGGAAGTTGGTGAACGCTTCACCCAGGCCATTCATCAGGACTGGGCGCCGGTGCTCAAGGCGGGTTTCGGCACCTTCCTGCTGATGCTGGTGGTCGGCGGTGTGGGGTTCGTGCCCTGCGTCGGATGGCTGGCCCCGTTCCTCGTCGGGTTGACCGGCATCGGCGCGGTCACGCTGACCCTGTTCGGGTCGCGCGTCTACCCGCCGCCCGCGCCCGTCGTCGAGGTCCCGCCCGCCTCGTAGTCACAGGGCGATATGATAGAATTCACCTGCTTCGGAGCAATCTGAAGCAGGTTTTCTTTTCCCGCGGGGGTCTCGACATGGCTTGCAATATGCCCGGCCTGCTCGACCCGCGATCAGCCCAACGTAAAGGTTTCTTATGTCTCCCAAGAAAGATTCGACCAACACATCCATTCACCCCAATCCGCCGCCGCTGGTGCGCGTCTCGGGCACGCACCGCGAAATGGGACGCCAGATCGGCGAGGCGTGCAAAACGCAGGTGCAACGCAGTATCGAAAATGCGCGCGTCCTGCTGGCCGGCGCGTACGACCAGATCGCGCTCACCTGGGAGGGCGCGCAAATCCAGGCCCGCAAGTACATGCCCTTTTCACAGGAGCGTTATCCAAAGTACGTGGAGGAAGTGCAGGGCATTGCCGAGGGCGCGGGCGTTTCGTACGACGACCTGGCGGTGGCCAACGCCATGGAAGCGGTGACGATGGACGCCCTGCACCTCACGCGTTGCACGAGCCTGGCCGTGAACGAACAGCGCACGGCCGACGGTCACGTGCTGGTGGCGCACAACGAGGACTGGCTTCCCGAAGATGAAGACGACGTTTTCGTCATTCACGCCTCGCCGAAGGACGAGCCCCCGTTCCTTGCCATGACTTACGGCGGGCTCCTGCCCAATATCGGATTCAACGCTTACGGCATTGCCCAGTTGTGCGACTCGGTCTACCCGAACGATTCGCGCATCGGCGTGCCGCGCATCTTCGTCTCGCGCGCGGTGTTGGCCGCCAGGACGCCGGGCGAGGCCATCCGCGCCACGCTCATTCCGCATCGCGCCGCAGGGTACAATCACCTGCTCATTCACGAAAGCGGAGAGATCTACAGTGTGGAAGTCTCTGCGCGGCGGTTTGCAATTCTATATGGCGAGGACGGCTACATGGTGCATACCAACCACTTCCTCTCCGAGAACATGAAGCAGATCGAGAGCGACCCCGAGGAGTTGATCTCCTCACGCGTGCGTTATTTCCGCGCCCTGCGGCTGGTGAAGCATGAGACCAGCCATACGATCAAAACTTTGCAGGCCATCCAGCGCGACCACGTCAATTTCTCGAATTCGATCTGCAACCACGCCATTGACGCAAACGATCCGCTCGACCGCGAGAAGACCATCAACGCCCTCATCATTGACCTGACGGCGCGCGAGATGCATCTGGCCTGGGGCAATCCGTGCAAAAATGTCTATCACACGTTCCATTTGGACGCGTGAATTGGCCGTGGATTCTCAAACTCTCAACGCGAATGCCACGAATTCGGCGAATTTCGCGAATATTTTTAGGGGTCTTTCGCGGCATTCGCTACATTTGCGCAATTCGCGTTAAGAGGCCATCGCTTCAGCTTATCCACCACCATCCTTCACGGGCTTTGATAGAGATGCTGACTTTGGATGTATTCGTGAACGAGAGGCGGCAGATAATATCGCACACTGCGCCCCTCGGCTACGCGGCGGCGGATTTCGGAGGAGGCGATCTCCAGCAGGGGCGCGTCCACGAAGCGGAGTTTGGCGCGCAGGCCCGGCAGGAGACTCTCCAGCGCGGCCAGGTCGGCCGAGTCGCCCGGGCGGCGCATCACGCCGATTTCGCGGCACGCAGACACGAGGTCCGCGGCGAGGCGCCAGGCGGGCAGGTCGCGCAACGAGTCGCCGCCAATGACGAGGATGATGTCCGCCGAAGGGAATCGGTTCTGGATGATGCGCACGGTGTCCAGCGTGTAGTGCGGCCCGGGACGTTCGAGTTCGAGGCGCGAGAGTTCGAAGGCGGGATTGTCGGAAATGGCGCGCTGGAGCATTTCCAATCGGTGTTCCACTGAGGTGACCACCTGGCTTAATTTGTGCGGCGGATTGGGAGTGAGCACCCACAGCAGGCGCGAGAGGTCGAGTTGCGAGCAGGCCTCGCTGGCGAGGATCAGGTGGCCGAGGTGGGGCGGGTCGAAGGTGCCGCCGAAGATGCCGATGCGTTCCGTCATGGGTAGAAGTATAACGCATGGCGCGGACGGCAGTTGACCGGATGAATTTGGACACGATGGGGGTGAATATCTGGGATTTGTTGTATAATCCAATCGCCCCTACCGGTACGATGGCCGCGTGCTTTTTCCCCAGATAAAAGGAGGCGTTGGTTTGCCTGAAATCGCCGATCTCGAGTTCAGCCTGCACCGTCGTGAGACGGGGAATTACACGGTGGAGATGCGCTTCACCCAGCCCGGCAGTGACGCGGACATCCGCCTCGGTCAGGCGCAGGAGATCAGTGTCCAGTTCGACTTCGCGGCGCTCACGGCCAAATCCACCGACGGCGCGGCCTACGGTTCACTCCTGACCGAAAGCCTGTTCGCCGATAAGGATTTGCTGGCGGCCTTCTCGAAGGCCCGCGCCAGCGCCGCAGCCTTGAAGGCGGGCTTGCGCGTACGGCTGATCATCGGCCCGACCGCGCTGGAGTTGAACGACCTCTTCTGGGAAACCCTGCGCGATCCCGAAGACCCGAAATCCCCACTATTCACCGGCACACAGATCTTTTTTTCCCGTTACCTGAGCAGTCTCGACTGGCGGCCCGTGCGGCAGACTTCGCGCGGCGACCTGAAGACGCTGGTCGCCGTCTCCAACCCGTCCGATTTGAAGGATTACGATCTGGCCGCGGTGGATGTGGCGGGTGAGACGGACCGCGCCAGGGCCGCGCTGGGAGAGAAGATCCCGGTCGTGACCATCCCCGACGAGAAGGACAAGCACTGCACGCTGGACGCCGTCCTCTCCCGCCTCGCGGAGGGCTGTGACATCCTCTATCTCGTCGCGCACGGCGCGTTCGTCAAGGGCGGGGCGTGGCTGTGGCTGGAGGATGAAAACGGAAAAGTTGTGCGCGTCTCCGGCGCGGACCTGGTGACGCGCGTCAAGAAACTGGAGAATCCGCCGCGGCTGGTGGTGCTGGCCTCCTGCCAGAGCGCGGGCAAAGGCGCGGGCCAGGCGCTTCAAGCCCTGGGTCCGCGTTTGACCGAGGCCGGGGTCCCGGCTGTGATCGCCATGCAGGGAAGCGTCACGATGGACACGGTCGCCAAATTCATGCCGGTCTTCTTCGATGAGTTGCAAAAGGACGGCCTGATCGACCGCGCCCTCTCGGCGGCGCGCGACGCGGTCAGCGGGCGCGACGATTTCTGGATGCCGGTGCTCTTCATGCGTTTGAAGACCGGGCGCATCTGGTACGTGCCGGGCTTCGGCGAGGAAGGCGAGTTCAAGAAGTGGCCCGCCCTGCTCAGCAGTATCGAGAAAGGACAGTGCACCCCGATTCTCGGGCCCGGCCTGTACGAGCCGTTGATCGGCAACTGGCGCGACCTGGCGCTGGGTATGGCCGAGAAGTATCGTTATCCGCTGGCTTATTTTTTCCGCGACGCCCTGCCGCAGGTGACCCAGTATCTGGCAGTGAATCAGGACATCAACACCCTGCTGACCGAGTTCGAGACCTCGGTGCGCGTGAGTGTGAGGGAACGGCTGGGCGGCGAGCCTCCGAAGGAATTGGAGGACCCGAAATCCAACCTGGCGGACGTGATTTCGTTTGCGGGACAGAAACTGCGCCACCGCCTGGAGTTCGAACAGCACGAGGTGCTGGCCGCGCTCGACCTGCCCATTTACCTTACGACCAATTTCGATAATTTAATGGTGGATGCACTCCGCGAGGCGAAGAAGGATCCGCAGATGGTCATCTGTCCATGGAACGATCGCTTCACGGTCGAATCCATCTTCGATATGGATCGAGACTATCGCCCCACGCCGGAGAAGCCGCTAGTCTATCACCTGTTCGGTCATTTCAGCGTGCCTGATTCACTCGTGTTGACAGAAGATGACTATTTTGAATATCTGATTGGCGTGACCAGCAACAAGGACCTGATTCCCCCGGTCGTGCGCCGCGCCATGACCGACACCGCGCTCATGTTCCTCGGCTTCCAGCTGGACGACTGGTCCTTCCGCGTCTTCTTCCGCTCCATGATGGGACAGCAGGGCGGCGGCCGGCGGGCGCGTTATACCCACATCGCCGTCCAGGTGGATCCGGACGAAAACCGCAACCTCGATCCGAAACGGGCGCGCGATTACCTCCAGACCTATTTCCAGAACGCGGCCATCAGCATTTACTGGGGCCGTTCCGACGACTTCCTGCGCGAGATCGCCCAGCAGAAGAAGTCCAAGCCCGCCTAGAGAGCAGACCCAATGTCCAATCCTGCGCCTGTCTCCGCCAATCCATACGTCGGCCCGCGTTCGTTCCAGAAGGGTGAAAAACTTTACGGCCGTGACCGCGAACGGACCGAACTGGTGGACCTGCTCATTGCCGAGCGCATTGTCCTGTTGTATTCGCCGTCCGGCGCGGGCAAGAGTTCGCTGGTCAATGCCGCCGTCGTTCCAGAACTCGAGGAACAGGGTTTCATCGTATTGCCCACCATCCGCGTCAATCAAGCCGCGCCCGCTGGAACGGACACCGGTTCGTCGTTCAATCCCTACACCTATAGTGCAGTGATGTCCATGGAGTCGGAGATTTCCGACGAAAATGAATTTTCAGCAGGCGAACTCGTCTCGATGCGGCTGGCGGATTACCTCGGAAAATATCGCAAGCGCGCACCCAGCCTGAATCAGGAATTCGATTCCTACGCGCCCTTTGTCCTGGTCTTCGACCAGTTGGAAGAGATCGTTACCAGCAACCCCACCGACCGCGCCGGCAAGATGGACTTCTTCGCGCAGATCGGCGAGGCCCTGCGCGACCGGAACCTTTGGGCGTTGTTCATCATCCGTGAGGACTACCTGGCGGGGCTGGACCCGTTCCTGCGTCCGGTGCCGACGCGTTTATCCAACCGATACCGCCTCGACCTGCTCGACGCGCAGGCCGCCATCCAGGCCATCCGACAGCCCTCGCTGGATGCGGGCGTGGGATTCGACGAAACCGCCGCCCGGCGCCTGGTGGACGAGTTGCGCCGCGTGCGCGTTCAACAGCCGGACGGCACGACGGCGGAGCAACTGGGCATTTACGTGGAGCCCGTGCAATTGCAGGTGGTCTGCCGCCGCTTGTGGACGATGAGAATCGTCGGGGACAAGGAAATCACCCTCAAAGAGGTGGAAGAAGCCGGGAGCGTGGATACGGCCCTGGGCGATTACTACGATTTCCAGGTCGAGTCGGTGGCGGCGGATGCGCAGTATCCCGAACGCAAGATCCGGGAATGGATAGACCGCAAACTCATCACCCAGCAGGGAATCCGCGGGCAGGTGCAGATGGCGCCCGGGGCCAGCGAGGGACTTCCGAACGAAGTCATTCAGAAATTGCAGGAAGCCTACCTGGTGCGCGGCGAACAGCGCGGCGGATCCACCTGGTTCGAGCTGGCGCACGACCGCCTCATCCGCCCGATCCGCCTCAGCAACGAGTCCTGGTTCAAGGACAACCTGAACGCGTTCCAGCGCCAAGCCGACGCCTGGAACTCGCAGGGCCGCCCGGACGGGATGCTCATGCGCAGTTCCGCGTTCAAGGATGCGCGCGTGTGGGCGGTTGCCAACCGCGAGTCGCTGACGGATGCGGAGAAGGATTTCCTGGCGGCCTGCGAGAAATCGTTCGCCGTGAACGAGCGCGAACGCAAGTTGAACCTGGTGATCCGTTATGTGGGCATTCTGGCCGTCCTGCTGATGATCGGCGCGGTCTATTTCGCTTATCAATCCATCCTCCGGGCGGACGAGGCGCGCAAGGCGCAGATCAGGGCGGAGAGATCCGAGCAGGGCGAGCAAATCGAGAAGCAGAAGGCCCAGCTTCAAGAGGAGATCGCCAACGCTCGTAAACTGGCGGCCGATTCGGTCAGCAACCTGATCGTGGATACCGAACTCAGCGTCCTGCTGGCCCTGCAGGCCGTTCAGGCGCATACGCCTCCCGTGGCCGAAGCCGAGGACGCCCTGCGCCGCGCTCTGCCGGCCATGCGCGTGGAGCGCGTGCTCGGCGGCGGTTCGGACCCCGCCGCGCCGCAGGCCTTCCAGGCGCCGGTGTTCAGCGCCTATTTCAGCCCGGATGGAACGCGGCTGGTCACGGCCTGCGGCGATGGGACGGTCAAGGTCTGGGAGGTGCAAAGCGGCAGGGAATTGCTTTCCATGGCGGTGAGCGAGTCTGTCCCGGACCCCGCAGGCTACGGCGCGACCTTTGCAATCTACAGCCCGGATGGGACGCAGATTGCGGCCGCCAGCGGCGACGGGCGTATCCTGTTTTTCGACTCAACCACCGGGCAGGAATTAACGACCATTCCCGCCCACAAGGAAAGAATCTGGTGGCTGGCCTACAGCCCGGACGGGCTGCACATCGCCGCGGCCAGCGCGGACAAGACCGCGACGATTTGGGACGTCCAGACGGGCGATCTTCTGACGACCCTGGCCGGCCACGAAGGGGAAGTCCAATCCATCGCGGTCAGCCCGGACGGGACGCGCGTTGCCACCGCCGGCAGCGATGGCAACGCCCGAATCTGGGATGCAATCACCGGGACGGAACTCCTCCGCCTGGAGGGGCACGACGGTTATGTCAACGCGGTCGCTTTCAGTCCAGACGGGGAGCGGGTGGCCACCTCCGGCGAGGATCGCACCATCCGTCTGTGGGACGTCGGGACGGGCACGTTGCAGATCATCATCCCCGGTCACCGCGACCGGGTGTACGGGATCGCCTTCAGCGCGGACGGCGCCTCGATTGTCTCCGTGGGCGCCGACCGGACCATCCGCTTCTTCGACACGACGTATGGCCGCCCGGGGCTGGTGCTGTACGGCCATACCAACCGGGTCTTCGGCGTTTCGTTCAGCCCGGACGGCAAGCGGATTGCCACGGCCAGCGAGGACCGTACGGTCCGCGTTTGGAATGTCTCGGCGGAAGGCAGCCGCGAACTGTTCACCATTTCCAATCTTGCACCGGCCTTCGATATCGGTTTTAATGCCGACGGAACGAGGCTGGTGGTGGCCGGGGGCGATAACGTTGCGCGCGTCTGGAGCGCGACGAATGGCCGCCTGCGATTGACTCTCACGGGTCATACACAGATTGTGGAGGCCGCCCAATACAGCCCGGACGACAGTTTCATCGTCACCGCCAGCCGCGACGGGACGGCCCGAATCTGGGACGCGGCCAGCGGCGCGGAATTGCACGTCCTCTCCGGCCATACCGGCGAAGTGTGGGAGGCAGACATTAGCCCGGACGGGGCCTACATTGCCACAGCCGGGGCCGATGGACTGGTCAAGGTCTGGAAGGCCGACAGCGGCGAATTCGTCGCAGATTTCAAGGCCGAGGCCGACCATTCCGGGGCGTACGCAGTCGCCTTCAGCCCCGACGGTTCCCTGCTGGCGGCCGGGTATCACGATGGAAGCATTGCGGTTTGGGAATTTCCGTCAGGTTCGCTCTTGATGGGAGTGTACCGTTCCGAAGGCGGCACCCATTCGGATATCGTCGAGGACCTGGCCTTCAGCCCGGACGGGACGCGCATGGCCTCGGTCAGCGACGACGCGACGGTCATCATCTGGAACATGCAGGCGGACGCGCTGGGCGAGATCGTCCAAACCCTGTCCGGCCGCGGCGATGCGTTGTTCACGACAGCCTTCAGCCCGGACGGCAGGTACCTCATCACCGGCGGCGCGGACGGCGTGGGCGTGGTCTGGGATTTGCAGACGGCCGAGGCCGACTTCCGCCTCTACGGTCACGATGACCGCATCTATGGCGCCACCTTCAGTCCGAACGGCACGCGCATGTTCACGGTCGGCCTGGACGGCTCGATCCGCGCCTACCTGCTTTCCTTCGAGGACCTGGTGGCGCTTGCCAGCAAACGCCTGACGCGCAACTTTACCGAGGAGGAATGCTTGGCCTTCCTGAACGACTCATGCCCGGAAGAGGCAGCCCTGCCTGTGGTCACCCAGCCCGACACCTCCCAGCTGGAACGGCCTCCCGCTGCGCCGGGTTTCATTGACAGCCAGATGGACGACGAAACCTCCGCCGCCTCTGCCGCGGCAAGGACCGTCGGCGGCGGGGACGATTACTTCCGTAATCTCTACGAGCGGCCCTTCACGGCCGTCACGATGGAAGAATACTACCCCGACGTCGACATCCGGCGCGCCGAACTTGCGATCACTGCGGACTGGGTCTTTGTGAACATCGAACTGGTCGGGGCGCAGAACGCCAGCCGCTTGCTTGGGAACTACGGCCTCGAACTGGACCTGAACGCCGACGGCCGCGGCGATTACCTGATTTACACCGCCGCCCCGTCCACGGAATGGGCGTTCGACAGCGTGCGCGCCTGGACCGACGGCGACACCGATGTGGGCAACGGCGCCGCGCTGGAAAGCGACCCGCCCCAGGTCGGCAACGGGTACGAGACCCTTGTCTTCGACCAGGGCAAGGGCGAAAAACCGGACCTGGCCTGGGCGCGTATCAATCCCGACGACCCAAAAGAGGTGCAGATCGCCTTCAAGTTCGACCTGCTCGGCCGCCGCGACCCGGTCTTCATGTGGACCGCGTGGGCCAGCCGCGACCTGTTCAAGCCCGCCTGGTTCGATTACAACGACCACTTCACTCAGTCCCAGGCCGGTTCGCCGGACAAGTCCGACATTGCCAACTATCCCATCAACGCCATCGCCGCGCTGGACAACACCTGCCGCGGCTGGATCGGTTTCGAGCCGACCGGCTTCGAGGTGGGCATCTGTCCCGTGGGCGGTGGCGCGTCCCAGGATGCGAATCAATTCCCCCCGTAGCGCTTGAGGAGAACCCATGACCGACCAGTTGACTTTCAACGGCATTGACGCCGCCACGGGCGATTACCTCCTCCCGCCGGTCGCGCCGGACGTGATGGCGGCCGCCATCACCGGGGAGCCGCGCAACCCCGAAGAGCAGGCGGCGCTTGCCGCGTGGTGGAATAAATACGCCGAGACCAATACGAACATAGCGAACAAGTACATCGCCAAGGAAGGCACGGATTACAACGACCTGTCCTCTGCCGGTTGGGGCGTGATCTTTCCCTACAACGCGGACGCGGCGGTCGTCGACGCCCTGCGGCCCCTGCTCGACTGGCGCAAGTCGCAGGCGGGGAAGTTATACAAGGAATACACCGGCCCGGAAGGCTATCGCTTCAAGCCGGGCGAGATGTACGAGTCAAAGGACGAATGGTGCACACGGCACGGCGCAGGCCCGGGTCCGGTGGACCCGGAGATCGTCCCGTACTATCTCCTCCTCGTCGGCGACCCGGACCAGATTCCCTACCGTTTCCAGACCCTGCTGGATGTCCAATATGCAGTTGGGCGCATCCACTTCGACAAGCCCGAAGATTACGCCAATTACGCCAAAAGTGTGGTCGAAGCCGAGAAGAAGAAATTGGCGCTTGCCAAAACCGCCGCGTTCTTCGGCGTCTCGAATCCCGATGACCCCGCCACGAACATGAGTTCCGAGCAACTCGTCAGGCCGCTGGCAGAGACGTTCACCAAAGGGCAAAAGGGTTGGAAATTCCCTGCCACATTGAAAGACGACGCCACGAAACCCGCGCTGGGCGGTCTGTTCACCGGCAAGGAGCCGCCCGCCATGCTCTTCACCGCCAGTCACGGCATGGGTTTTCCCAACGGGCATCCGCAACAACTGGCCGACCAGGGCGCCCTGCTGTGCCAGGATTGGCCCGGGCCGAAGAACTGGCGCAAGCCCATCGGCAAGGACTTCTACTTCGCGGCCGACGACCTCACCGACGAGGCCAACGTGCACGGTATGCTGGCCTTCTTCTTTGCCTGCTACGGCGCGGGCACGCCCAAAATGGACGACTTCTCCAAACAGGCCTTCAAGGCCCGCGCCGAGGTCGCTCCGAAGAACTTCCTCGCCCGCCTGCCTCAGCGGTTGCTCTCCCATCCCAAAGGCGGCGCGCTGGCCGTCGTCGGTCACGTGGAGCGCGCCTGGGGTTACTCCTTTATGTGGGGCGCGGCCGGCGCGCAATTGACCGTGTTCGAATCCGCGCTCAAGCGTCTCTTCGACGGCTATCCCATCGGCTACGCCTTTGAATATTTCAATGGCCGCTACGCGGAACTTTCCGCCGACCTCTCCTCGACCCTCGAAGAGAAGGAATTCGGTAAAAAGATAGACCCCGCCGACCTGGCTGGCAAATGGACTGCCAACAACGACGCCCGTAACTACGTTGTGCTCGGCGATCCGTTCGCACGGCTGATGATCTGAAAACGGGGGCAAGGTATAATTCGGGCATGGATACACGCGCCCGTTACGAAGAATTCAAATCGCAGATCCACTTTCACAATTACCGTTATCACGTCCTCGACGCGCCCGTCATCAGTGACCGCGAATTCGACCGCCTGCTGGACGAACTCAAGCGGATCGAGACGGAGCATCCCGACTGGGTCACGCCCGACTCGCCCACGCAGCGCGCGGGAGCCGGGCCTGCCGACCGTTTCGAGAAGGTGCGCCACCCCGCGCCCGTCCTGAGTCTCGCCAACGCCTTCGGCGCGGACGACGCCCGCGCCTGGTTCGAGCGCATCCGCAAACTGGACGACCGCGTGGAGAAGGCGAAGTTCGTCGTCGAGCCGAAGATTGACGGCTTGAGCGTCGTGCTTCATTACCGCGACGGAGTCTTCGTGCAGGGCGCGACGCGCGGCGACGGGGAGGTGGGGGAGGACATCACCAGCAATCTGCGGACGGTGCGGGCCATCCCGTTGAAAATTCCAGTTCAGACCACGGACAACAGACCGCGGACGACGAGCAATGAGTCGTCCGTCGTCCGTCGTCCGCCGTCGCATCTGGTTGTGCGCGGTGAGGCCTTCCTGCCCATTAAGGAATTCGAGGAACTCAATCGCAGACTCGAAGAAGCAGGCGAGAAGACCTATCTCAATCCGCGCAATACCGCCGCGGGTTCTTTGCGCCAACTCGATCCCGCGCTGACCGCCTCGCGCCCACTTACGTTGCTCGTATATCAGGTGATTCATTCCGAGGGCGGGAAGGTCCCAACTTCGCAATGGGAAATTCTGGAATATCTCAAGGCTCTTGGGTTCCCTGTCACGGATGTTGCGAGACGTTTCAATAATCTCGAAGATGCCATTGCCTATGCCGAGACTTGGGATACGCGCCGCGACGAACTACCCTACGAAGCGGACGGCATGGTCATCAAGATTGACGATTTGACTCTGGCCGCGGAATTGGGCTTCGTGGGCAAGGACCCGCGCGGCGCGGTCGCCTTCAAGTTCCCTGCCCGCGAGGTGACGACGACTTTGCAGGACATTCGCGTTAATGTGGGGCGCACGGGTGTGTTGACCCCCTATGCCGTGCTCGAGCCCGTTGAGATCGGCGGCGTGATCGTGGAGCGCGCCACCCTGCACAACTTCGACTACATCGCCGAGAAGGACATCCGCGTCGGCGACCGCGTGCTGGTCAAACGCGCCGGGGAGGTGATTCCATACATCATCGGCCCCGTCGTGGACGCGCGCACGGGCAAGGAGAAAAAATACGTCCCGCCGAAGAATTGTCCCACCTGCAATCAGCCTGTGGAGCATTTCGAGGGCGAGGTGGCGTGGTACTGTGTGAATGCTGCCTGTCCCGCGCAACTCGTGCGCAACGTGGAGCACTTCGTCTCGCGCGGCGCGATGGATATAGAAGGACTAGGTTCAGAAATCGTTGGTATTCTGGTTGAAACTGGTTTGGTTAGAGATGTAGCTGATCTGTATGGCCTAACGGCTAAGGATTTACTTGTTGTAAATGAGGAGTTGAACAAAAGGCGGCCTAAAAAGGCAAGCGCAAATTCAGGCAAGAAGAAGTCTCCTCCAAAAGAACCTCCTAAAAGACCTGAAAAGTTGTTTAGTGCTATTTCCGCATCCAAGACTCGCTCACTTTCCCGCATCATTACCGCGCTTGGTATTCATGGCGTAGGTGAAGTAATGGCAAATGACCTGTCACAGAATTTTGCTGATTTGGATGAAATCGCAAAAGCAAAAGTTGATGATTTAATGTTGATCGAAGGAATTGGCCCTAGTATTGCCGAATCCATTGTTGATTGGTTCTCGCGTCCCTTCAATAGGCAAGTTTTGAGGAAACTTAAATCTTCTGGAGTTTGGCCAACAGGTAAGAGAGGCAGTGAAAAGAAAGAAGGCGCCCTGAGCGGGTTAACTTTTGTTGTCACAGGCACATTAACTGATTTCACTCGTGTGGGCGTAAAGGAATTAATCGAGAACAATGGAGGTAAGGTAACTGATAGTGTTAGTAAGAATACCAGCTACCTTGTTCTTGGTGAAAACCCAGGTTCAAAACTAGAAAAAGCAAAATCTTTGGGCGTCAAGATAATCAACGAGGAGCAACTAAGGAAACTGGTTTCATAGGGGTAGTTTATGAAATTTGTAGCCATCGATGTGGAGACTGCAAATGCCGATTTGGCGAGTATTTGTCAAATTGGTATTGTCACATTTCAAAATAATCAGCTCTTAACAGCATGGCATTCGCTCGTTGATCCAGAAGATGAATTTGATCTTGTGAACATTTCGATACATGGTATTGACGAAGAAATGGTAATAGGGGCACCGACATTCTTAGATGTTTATGACGCTCTTCGTTCCCGAACCGAGGGCGAAATTGTTGTGAGTCATATGCCTTTTGATAGAGTGGCTATAAGTCGGGCTGCTGAAAGATATTGTTTGCAGGGCATTCAATGCACTTGGTTGGATACTGCCAAAGTTGCTCGTAGAACTTGGACACAGTTTGCCTATTCTGGATACGGCCTTGTAAACTTAGCAGGGGAATTGGGGATCTCTTTTCGGCATCATGATGCCTTGGAAGATGCTCGTGTGGCAGGTGAAATCCTTATCAGAGCCATTGAGAAATCAGGGCTGGAAATTACAGATTGGTTGGATAGAGTAAATAAACCCATCTTTGAGAAGAGCCGCGGCTATTCAGAAAAGATTACTCGTAATGGCGATCCCAACGGCCCACTTTTTGGTGAAGTGATAGTTTTTACTGGAACATTGTCAATGCCTCGTAGGCAGGCGGCAGATGAAGCAGCCCAGGCCGGTTGCCAGGTCGACTCCTCGGTTACACAATCAACATCGATTCTTGTTGTGGGGAATCAAGATGTGCGGAGGCTTGCTGGGCATGAGAAAAGTTCCAAGCACAGAAAAGCTGAAGAATTATTGAGGGAGGGTCAAAATATTCGTATATTGACGGAATCTGACTTTCTGCAATTATTGAACATCAAGGCGTAAGTGTGTTGAAGCGTCAAAAAACTGGTTGGAGTATAATGAGCCAGCCCCAACGGGCGGATCGAAGCGATCAAGGAGCCCTGCATGGATTTCCACAACACCGATGATTCTGTGACCCGACGTATCCGCGCCTTTACGGACCGCGTCGAGCGCCTCAAGGAAAACGACCTTTATTTCTACAATCAGGCCGTGGAGGAAATCCGCGGGGGTGCGAAGGTGCTGGTGCGCGGCCGCGAGATGGGCATGTACGCCTCGTACAGTTATCTCGGCTTGGTGGGTCACCCTCGGATCAACGAAGCGGCCAAGAAAGCGGTGGACAAATTCGGCACGGGCACGAACGGAGTCCGCACGCTGGCGGGGACGCTCACCCTCCACAACGAACTCGAAGAGACCATCGCCCACTTCAAACATTCCGAGGCGGCGGTCACGTATTCGTCGGGCTATGCCACGAATCTGAGCGTCATCTCCACGTTGATGGGACGCGGCGATTACGTCCTGTCCGACAAACTGAACCACGCCTCCATCGTGGACGGCTGTCTGATGTCGGGCGCGGAATTCCGCCGCTTCAAGCACAACGACATGGCGGACCTCGAAAACCGCCTGAAGAACGTGCCCGAGGGCGTGTCGAAGATGGTCATCGCCGACTCGGTCTTCTCGATGGACGGCGACATCATTGACCTGCCGAAGACGGTGGAGTTGTGCGGGAAATACGGCGCGTGGCTGATGATTGACGAGGCGCATTCGCTGGGTGTGCTTGGCGAAAAGGGCACGGGCATTGAAGAACACTTCGGCCTCGGCGATGTGATCGATATCAAGATGGGCACGTTGAGCAAGACCATTCCCTCGGTGGGCGGCTACGTCGCCGCGAAAAAAGAAATCGTTACGTACCTGCGCCATGCCAGCCGCGCGTATATCTTCTCCGCCGCGCTTCCGCCCGCGCAGGCCGCGGCCGCCAATGAGGCCTTCAAGGTCATTCTTGATGAGCCCTGGCGCATCCAGCGATTGAACGAGAACACGAAGCAGTTCATCGGCGGACTGAAAAGCCTGGGCTTCGATACCATGCTGACCGAGACGGCCATCGTCCCCGTGTTGTGCGGCGCAGACGATGCCGCCTTTGCCATGACGCGCGAAGCCCAGCACAACGATGTGTTCGTCCTGCCCGTCGTTTCGCCCGCCGTCCCCGAAGGACTGGCGCGGCTGCGCGCCACCGTCACGGCCGCGCACGATCCCAGCGAGATCGAACGCGCCATGGATGTGATCGGCGAAGCGGGAAAGAAACTGGGGATTGTCAAGTAGAGAACAGAGAGCAGAGAAGAGAGAACAGTAGATGGCCTGCCGATTTTGGCGGGCTGTTTTTTTGATTCGATATTTTAAGGTAATTGATAAGTTCGCAAATATTGCATTTATTTCATATTATGGAATAATACTTCCCAATCTTACTGGACGAGGTCGAATGCGCATTTGTATTCTTTCAGATGAAATCTTCGGGGACATTGATTACAGCCCTTACCTCTCTGGCCACCAATGGGAAGTGCGGAACGTCGAGCGTCCCGCACTGGACTTCATCCAGGCGCTCGAGGCGCGCGAGCATTACGACCTGTATCTCAACCAATGCGATGCCTGCGCGGACGAGGACCGCCCCGGCGTGGACGTGATCCAGGCCCTCGAACAATTGAACCTGCCCTTCACCGGCTCCAGCAGCGACTTCTACGAGCCGACCCGCGAGCAGATGGAGGTCGTGGCTAAAAGACAAGGTGTCGGTTTCGCGCGCGGCGTCCACGTGAAGAGTCTCAAAAACCTGGATCGGAAAGTGGCGGGATTTCGCTATCCGCTCATCGTCAAGCACCCGAACAGTTATGCCAGCGTCGGGTTGACGCGCCAGTCGCGGGTCGAGGACGAAGCGCAGTTGCGCGAACAGGTTCAGCGCAACCTCGACCGCTACGGCGCGGCGCGCGTCGAGGAGTTCATCGAGGGCCGCGAGTTCTCGGTGCTCATCGTGGATAATCCCGACGATCTATCGGACCCATATGTCTACCCTCCCGCGGAGACCGTCTTCCCGCCCGGTGAATCCTTCAAACACGAGATCATCAAATGGGAGTATATCCCCGACATGCAAATCGTCGGCGTGGAAGACGAGGCGCTGGCCTCACGCTTGCAGGACATGGTCCGCAAGATGTACCTGGGATTGAATGGCGTGGGCTACGGCCGCGCCGACATCCGCATGGCGGAAGACGGCGGCCTGTTCATGCTCGAACTCAATTCCAATTGCGCCCTGTTCTATCCGCCCGAAGAGCAGGACATAGCCAACAGCATCATCGCTCTCGATCCCGATGGCTACGACGGCCTGTTGGACCGCATGTTTCGGACGGCATTCCTGCGCCATCGAAGGCTGGCCGAGGCGCGGCAACTGGCCTGAATATCAACCCCCAACGTTTCGGAAATGATTTGTAGGGGCGACTTCCAGAGTCACCCTTACGCGTTGCATTATTTTTGTTCTTTCATCGCCTGTTCGATCATTCCAATCAACTGCTTTGTTTTGTCTTCATCTTCCTTTGCCCTTCCGCCGTAAGACTCGAAATTGCGCAGGGCGGCGCGGGCATAGAGTAGGGCGTCGGAGAGATGGCCATTTTTTATAAGGGCGTTTGAAAGATTACACTGGACTAGGCCGGTACGAAAAAAATCGCCAGCTGTCTCAAGATACCGAATTGCCTCGTAGTAATGGGTCCTAGCATCGTCAAGATCACCTACATCGTAAAATATGCTAGCAATATTTGAATGTGAAGTTGCCAAGTTCTCTATTGCATGAGATGGTGCCAACTCCAAGGATCGTTCGTACATTTTAGTCGCTTCAATAGCCAAATTCATCCATTCTTCTTCGGATGCACCACCATCTCTTGCCTTCATGAATTTATCATGCAAGACCCTGCCAATCTGATTGATTGCACCTGATTGGCCTAACAAGTCATTCTCATCCATCATTTCTAAGCTACGGCGATACCAATATTCGGCCTTATCGAGATCCTGCAAAGATGATAGGTCCTTATACGCGTGACCTAAGTTGAAGGCTATTATGGCTGCGCCTGCCTTGTTACCAATATGCTCTTGCAGGGAAAAAGCCTCAAAATGTGACTCAACACAAACTGGCAATCCCTGTTCCATTTGGATGGAAGCAAAAACATGTAGTGCAACAGCTAATTGATCAATGTAAATCTTCTCAATATCGTTCAACTGTTTTAACGGTTTTGATATTGATGCCTCAATACGTTGACGGGCTTTCTTTACCACCAAATATTGCAATCGTTCGGCGTCGCCCCAGCGGCGTTCCTCCATGAGCAGACGCACACAATAATCAGTTACTATAATCCAGCCTTCTTCCTTACCTGGCAGTGGTTCACTTGTGGAAGGATCGACGAAGTTTGTTTTAATTTCATCTACCAGTCGCCTCCAGTCTGCTTGACGACCATCGTGTTCGTAAAGTTTATGCAAGCCCTGCATAATTTCGAGGATTGCAGTCCACCAATCATGTTGCCGAGCCAAGGAACGGGCATGCAAAAGATTAGGCTCTTCAGCACGTAAATGGGAGGCAACGCTGTCATCGTTGTATTCCAATATGATGAAGTTGATCAAAGCACCTGTTGATTCGACGTATGCTCGCGTGGCACGCCAGTTCTCGATTGACGGCTGGAGATATTTGGTAGGTAATTCATTTGGGTAATATTGCTCAAAGAGTGAGTTGAAAAACCATGGTAGTGCAGGATGGATTGTATAGTAACCATTGCCAAGACCAGTCAATAGGCCTATTTCAGCAGCGCGGTCAAGGAGGTTAATCATTTTTTGGGCGTCGTGAGCGTAGGAGCGTACCTCTTCTAGACTCCAATCAAATTCTCCCATTAAGCGCAAACTCAATTCTCCAACAAAACCCTGAAAGAAGTGCAAGAGTGCCAGTACTTTACGTTCATCCTCAGTAAAGGCCTGCTCGAAGCCATAACTGAGCGAAGCTCCCAGCGATTTCGAGCGGCCTTCGCTGGCCTCGTCTTCAAAAGTGGCTTCGCCGTTTTCCAATTTGTGCACGTACTCATAGATTTCCTTTTTTGTCTTCAAGCCGTCGCGCAGGGCCTGGCCGACCAGCACCGTCAGGGTCATCGGATTGCCTTTGGTGAATTTGAGCAAGGGCATCCAATCTTCGATTTCGGTCAGGCGGCGGCCTTGTTTTTCGGCCAATGCTCGCGCCAGTTGCACACATTCTTGCATCGGCATGGGCGGCAGGGAGATGCGCGCAGGCAGGTCGCCCAGCCAGGCGCGTTCATCGCGGCGCGAGGTGAGCAGGAATTTGGATTTGGTGCGTGCTGTAATGTTTTGCAGGAAGTTTTTGAGTTCTTTTTGCTCTGCTTCGCTCCAGGCGGATTGTGTACCAGCAGGGAAACCGTTGATCGGCTCCATGTTGTCCCAAATCCACAAAACGGGAATCTGTTTGAAGATTTGGAGCGTTAAATTGAGCCGTTCTTCCTCGCTCATCGCCAGCCATTGAATGTTATTTTGTTCCAACACAGGACGGAACGTTTCTTCCACGGCCGATAAAACCTGTGCCAGCGGCTTATATTGCTCGAAGGAGGTGAACAGAATTGGACCTTGCAATCCGCCCGTTTGAGCGTACCAGCGGGCGAACTCGGCCACGGTCATCGTCTTGCCACTGCCTGCGTAGGCGTGCAATAGCACGACTTTCTGGGTGTCGAAGGCGCGGTCGAGGGCCAGCAGGGTCTCGTCACGACCGAAGAAGCCCACATCGGGGCGGGGGAGGTTGTCTTCGGCTTTGGCCGTCTTCGATAAATCAATATGCAGGGCCGAGTCATGACTCGCCCCTGCGCGTGGGAACAATTGAATCGGCGCGGCCTCGTACACCACAGGCACGACCCAATCCTGCATCGCGACAGGCTTGAAAGCGATCTCGCGCATCGGCTGGGCGGCGAGTTGCTTGCGCCCCATGCTGACGGCCTCGCCGAGCGATTGACCACTGGCGAGAGCAGTGTACAAGTCGGCGACAAATTGCGCCGCAGTGACCACGAAGACGTTGTAGCGCATGGCGACCACGCCCGCGACGCCTGTGTCCATCAATTCCTGTGCCAGCGAGCCAAAAGCGCGCACCTGTACGTGGGTATCATCTATGCTCGTCTCGGGCGTTTCCTGAATGTCGGCGTGCGCCGAACGACAGGCATTCAGCACCAGCACGGGCACGTCCGCTTCGACCAGTAATTTGCCGAGCGTGGGACCGTCAATCAATTCGGCGTTTTGATCGGCTTTGGGATTTTCGAATAACAAGTATCCGTGCCTGCCATTACGCGGGGCGGCGAAGGTCAACGCGCCCAACTGGGCCAAAATTTGGGCAAGGGCATCTGGATCGGATTTCAGATACGCCCCATGCCCGTCAAAATGGACGATGTGATAAGGCTGTCCCTTCGTTTTCGCATCCCGCAGTTCGCGGCTCAATTGCTCGAAGGTGGGCGGACGCAAAACGGTTAATTCGAACCGTTCACGCGCTTCGCCGGTCAAGCCCTTGAGCAGGCGGCTGGCCACCGAACGGAAAGGAACATCGTCCCTGCCGCCCGGGCGGCAGATGACCAGGAGGATGCATACCTTCTCCGCGGTCTTGGCGCGTTCGGCTTTTTGCGCGGCTTTGGAATAAGCCCGCACAAACGCTTTGGCGCACAGTGCCAGGGGAACGTCCGTCTTCGGGTCGCGCAACAATTCCCAGGGCAGGGCGGTCGCGCCTTGGACGTCGGTGACGATCTCGACGCGCGAGTCGTCCAGTTTTTGCCTGAAAGTAGCCCAGAGGTCTTTTGTATCTTCGTTGGAAAACACGAGGCGGAACAATTCAGTACCAAGTTCCACCATCCGTTTTTCGATCCGTTCGGCGATCTTCGGCGCAGGGTCGAAGGGATATTGCAGGTAATCTTCCAGATACCAGCGCAGGTCAATGCGGTCCTGGTCTGCGATCTGAAAGTCGAAGGTTGCGTCGGCGGTCTGACGGGAGCCGTCGTCATCCTCCAGCGCGATTTCTACGCGGTATTGGTCTTCTTTGACGATATGTTGTGTCAGACGAAGCAAAGGCATAACGGGACTCCCCGCGAGGTGGTGGATACAGGTATTCTACAACAAAACAAGCCGAAAACGAACACCCCATTTTGCCTGTTCAGGCCGGGAATCCCCCGTCGCCGCGAGGCTGGGGACGCTAATCCTCCACAACCGCCTGCACCTCAATCGGTTTGTGCGGCTCGACCTTCAACAACTTGAAGCCCCACTGCACCGACGGACCCACCAGCAACGCATAGACCAGCGTGCCGATTCCCGCGGGACCTCCCAACAGCCAACCAAGCGTGACGACGGTCACTTCGATGAGGCCGCGCGCCACGCGGATGCTCACGCCGGTCGTGCGGCGGATGGCAAGCATCATGCTGTCGCGCGGACCCGCGCCCGCGTCCACGCCGATGTAGATGGCGCTGGCCAGTCCCATCAGGACGATGGCCGTGAGGAGCATGACGATTTGCACGGGCAGGTTGTCGGTCACGGACGGGATGATCGCCAGGGCGCGGTCCTCCCACGGCCCGATGGACAGGATGTTGGCGAGAGTGCCCCAGCCGATTCGTTCGCGCAGGATGAGCGCGCCCGAAAGGACGAGAAAGCCCATGGCCACGGTCATCGTGCCGGGCGTGACGCGCAGGATTTTGGAAAGCGCCACTTCGAGCACGGCCCACGCGCTCGTCCCGATGTTGCCGCGGATCATCAGCGCGATGGCGATGCCGAAGAGCAGGAAGCCGATTTGAATCCTGAGAAAGTCTCGCGGGAATGTCTGCCAGCGGATTGGTTTGAGCATAGGGGCTGATGATACTACACTTCTAAAACTCACCGGGGCGACTAAAAGGATAAGAAAGAGAATCCTTTATCACGGAGATCAAAGAGAAAATCAATAGGAAGACTCTGTGCTCTCTGTGAGCTCTGTGGTGAGCGATGATGGCCAGGCCTATAAAATCACCTGCCAAGCAAATACTGATCAAAAAACGCGATGACGCGCGCCTCGTACTCCTCAGCCATGACAGTATCGAAGTCCACGTGACCGAGATCGGGCTCGAACCACAGTTCGCGCGGCTCGCCCGCCGCGTCGTACAGACGCTGTCCGCTGGTATCCGAGATGATGATGTCCGCGCCGCCCTGCATCAGGAAGACGGGACGCGGGCTGATCTCACCGATCCACTTCGTCGCGTCCACATCCTCGGACCTGAATCCCGATTCCTGTTCGGCCCAGAAGACGATCAGCGGGACGAAGGGGAAGGGCGGCAGTCCTGTGAAATAGGCCACGCTGGTCTCGACCGTATCGTTCAGCGACGAGAAGGCGCTGTTCGCCACTACGGCCTTGATTTGCCGATTCTGCGCCGCGTACTGAATGGATAGCATTCCGCCGTACGAGTTGCCGAGAATACCGATGCGTTCAGGGTTCGCGTCACTGCGCGTGAGCAGATATTGATACCAGGCTTCGAGGTCCTGCATTTCCTTCAGCCCGAAATAAATCTGCTCGCCCTCGCTGTAATCGTGCGCGCGGACGGTGGTGAGCAACACGCCGTAGCCGTGACGCGCCAGCATCTCGGCCTCATTGAGCAGTTCCTCGCGGTCGGCTTTATAGCCGTGTTGCACGATCACTGCCGCGCCGTTCTCGGATTGAATGTACCAGCCAACCAATTTCAATCCGTCGGGCGTGATCACGGTTACGTCCTCATATTCGAGGCCATAATCCGCGGGCGTTTGCTCGGGCAGGTTGCGCGTGGACATCGGCGCGGTGATCAGGTCGTGCGCCTCGTTGCGCGTGATCGTCAGTAACGCGCTGATCCCGACCAGCAGGACGCTGATGAGGAATGCCAGGGTGAGTCTTTGCCAGCGTTTCATGGGTATATTCTCTCTGATTTGCACACACCCGTCAAGCCGCGCGGCATTCGTGATAGACTCGGCGCATGACCGCTTTCCTCGAAGCCCACCGCGACAACTTTACCATCTCGACCAATCCCACCCGCCTCAACCTGGACGCCATTTGCGACTTCCTGACGCGCGCCTACTGGGCGACGGGACGTCCGCGCGAACGCACCGAACGCGCGCTGAAAAACTCGCTTGTGTTCGGACTTTACGACGGCTCCCGTCAAATCGGCCTGGCGCGCGTGTCGTCAGCGACTACGCCGTCTTCGCCTACCTCTGCGACGTTTTCATCCACGAGGATTACCGCGGGCGCGGTCTCGGCAAGTGGTTGATGGAAACGGTTATGAGCCATCCTGATCTGCAGGGTCTACGCCGCTGGACGCTGGCCACATCCGATGCGCACGGCTTGTATCGCCAATTCGGTTTCGATGCGCTGACCAAACCAGAAAGTTGGATGGAGATGTTCCGCCCGTTCCCCGGCGAGGGGCGCGATTAATGTCCCTCATCCTCAAGCCCGGACGCGAGAAATCGCTCCTGCGCCGCCATCCGTGGATCTTCTCCGGGGCGGTGCATCGTTTGGATGAAGAGCCCGCCTCCGGCGCGACCGTGGACCTGCTCTCGTTTAATGGCGACTTCCTCGCCCGTGCGGCGTACTCGCCCGCCTCCCAGATCCGCGCACGGGTGTGGACTTTTTTGGACGAATCGGTGGATGCGGATTTCTTTCGGAGGAAGATTCGCGCGGCAATCGTTTCGCGTTCCACGTTTCAGGTTTCAAGTGCGTCGGATGCTTACCGCCTGATCTACGCCGAATCGGATGGCCTGCCTGGATTGATTGTTGATCGTTACGGCGAGGTGCTCGTCCTGCAATCGCTGACGGCTGGCTCCGAATTCTGGAAGGAGACGATAGCCGATATTCTCCTCGAAGAGACGGGCCTGCAAACCATCTACGAGCGCTCCGACGCCGATGTGCGCGAACTCGAGGGCTTGCAACCGAAAAATGGCATCCTGCGCGGCGCAATTCCCGATTCCCGCCTCATAATTCACGAACACAACCTGAAATTCCTCGTTGACATTGCCAGCGGCCACAAGACCGGCTTCTACCTCGACCAGCGCGCCAACCGCCTGCGCGTGCGCGAACTGGCGAGGGACCGCGATGTGCTGGATTGCTTTTGTTACACGGGTGGGTTTACGGTCAATGCATTGAGCGGGGGAGCGAAGTCTGTCTTATCGGTGGACGCCTCGGCCGAGGCTTTGGGCCTGTGCAAAGAAAATGTCGCGCTCAATGACCTGCCTGACGAACGGCACACGACTCTCGAAGGCGACGTTTTTCATCTCCTTCGTAAATTCCGCGACGAGGGCCGCTCCTTCGACATGGTCATCCTCGATCCGCCCAAATTCGCGCCCACGGCCGCGCAGGCTGAGAAGGCCTCGCGCGGCTACAAGGATATCAACCTGCTGTCATTCAAGTTGTTGAGGCCGGGCGGGATTCTGGTCACGTTCTCGTGTTCAGGCGGCGTGGATGCGGCCCTGTTCCAGAAGATCGTGGCGGGCGCGGCCCTCGATGCGGGCGCGGACGCTCAAATCGTGGAGCGCCTGTCACAGGCGGCGGATCATCCCGTCGCGCTCCATTTCCCCGAGGGCACGTACTTGAAAGGGCTGGTGTGTGTGAACAGAATTGAGTTGGCCGTTTAACTTTTCTTGTTACGCCTCTTCATAATCAGGCGAAAAGGTGCATTGAAAAGGGCGGACAAGACCGCGAAAATGTTTATGATGAATACCCATAAATCATTGGGGACGGCGACATTTTTCGATTGCTCCCAGGGTTGTTTCACTATACCGGGTTTTATGCTGGAATATAGTTCGATCAACAGCTTTTCAAATAACATATTCGTATATCTTGCTCGTACTATCCCACCATGTAATTCACTTTCGGACGTTTTTCTAATTAAGGCGCCCAGGGCTATGTTGAAGAGCAACATGCTAATTGACAAAAGCGCCATTATTTGCAGAAAGATGTTTTCTGGCGCAAAAGAAATGAACCGGGAAGGAAAGTAGTAGAGACAGTACCAGATTGACCCAATCGAGATGGAAATAGGCAGTAGAAAGAGAAGTACACTCACTGCGCCTGTCATCACGACCGACTCAAAGCCTGCTATCCATTTATAGGATTTATAGGATACCCAGGTCACGAACGTCATCAATGGTTCAAGATGATGCTTCGTGTAAGCTAAATTGCGATTAAGATAAAAGAAATATAGGATTATTAAAGTCAAATAGATATTTGCAGAAAACGAATACAACAGGGCAAAGTAGGGGGCCCGAGAATCCACATTTGCGACGGATTCGAAGGAAAAGTACACTAATGCGCCGAACAGGGAAAAGAATCCCACAATCAGGTTGAAGATGTGACTTGCCCATTGTTTGGCTTCTTCGCTTACCTGTAAATACATGTTTCTCAATGTTTCCTCACCTGAAACTTCATCTTCGGGCACCTGTTTCAATTTGAAGAAATATAATCCCAAATCCACTATGCGGGCCGCTGGAATGTCAAATTGGATAAAGTGATTCAGCGATCTGAACGTGACCAGCCTCGATTGTTGCTGTAAGGTATAGTACATTTCTGCAATGGCGTTGTAGTCCGCAGCCTTGTCATCAAGGGAATGCAGTAGAAGGATAGGGGCCTCGATTGCATAGGCATTTCTTTGGACGCGCTTCGCTTGTTCCAATATGGTTCCGACAAGCTGTAATGGCAGGTGCCTGTTGAAGGACAATTCTTTTTTTGTGGACTTGGCCGAAACCTGCAACATTCTGGTAAATCTTAGCAATGGAAGATTGCCTAATAAACGATACAACGTTTTTGAATTTGCAGGAGGCGCCAAAAATGTGCTGATACCAATGATACCGTCCACGTTTTGTTCTCTGGCAAGGTCGATGGCGAGCAGGGCGCCCAGAGAAAATCCTATGATATACACTTTTTCACTTTGTTCTTTGTGGTGGAAATATGCTACCTTAACCTGCTCATACCACTCTGCATAAGAAGAATTGATCAGGTCATCCTGGCTGCCTCCATGCCCCTTTAACGCCAACAAATCACAGGTGTATCCCTCGTTATGAAAAGCAAAGGCCAGAGGTATTAAGTCGTCAATATAAGTTGCAAATCCATGGATGAACAGAAATATCGGTTTGGTTTTGTCTCCCTCCAGCATAAACGACCCATGAGACGTTGAGATGAAATTGTTTAGCACTTCTTGACGGCTGGGCAGTTTTTTCATTGGAATTGTCCTTCACAATTTAACTCGCTCCACTCGAAAAGTATAATGGTTTCAAATGTTTGCGTCAAACCGCATTTACAAAAACACAATTCAGGAACCTGATGTTTCTAGACTATCCAGTAAATTTTCTTACCTGAGTTCGTAAGCGGCCGGATTTAATACCTCTTACATCCACCTTCTTCGCGCCGACCATCTTCGCAAATCTTGCCAGTCCTCGGCCGAGGGCGTTGGCGAAGGCCTCGTCTTTTGGCGCGTCGTCTTCCAGCCAGAAGCCGAGAAGGTGCAGGGTCATGGTCTTGCGGTCCAGTTTGGGGTCCAGGCGGGCAACGAGGTCGTCGCCGTAGAGGATGGGCAGGGTGTAGTAGCCCCAGCGGCGCTGATGGACCGGCTTGTACACTTCCCAGATGTAATCGAAATCGAATAGTTGTTTTGCCCGCCCGCGCGCGCTGGCCATTTCCAGCGGAGCCAGCAACGTGACCTCGTCCTGCGTGCTCGGTCCCAGCGGCTTCCAGGCTTTGGGGACGCGGCCCGATTCAAGGTCTTCAAGGAGGGGCAGGTTCTCGGCGAGTGTGATCCATTTTTCTTTGGAGCCTTCGATGTGGAAAGAAGCGATGGCATTTCGTTCGTATAGCTCAGCGAGTTTGCGTTCGGCTTCTTTCGCGGGGACGGCCCTTTCGATGGCGTTTACCCAGTTGGCATGCCAGCGTTTCTCGCGCATGATTCCCAGAAAGGCGATCGCCTTGCGGCCAAAGAAATCCTCCGCTTCGGCCTCGGATGCGACGAAATCGAATTCGGGCGGGGCGACGCGCTCGCGCAGGTCGTAGATGCGGTCGAAGCCGCGGCGGTCCGTGATCATCACCTCGCCCAACAGCCAGAGATAATACAGGGCCACGGCGCTGTCCTTGCGGCCGCGGTAACTCCATTGCTGAAGCCCGTTGCCTGAGAAGTCGCGGTTGCTCATGGGGCCGTTGGCGCGCAGGGCGGCCAGCACCTCGTCCATGGCTTTTGGATGATTTTTCCTGAATTGCACCATGCGCGAATAATGGACGGTACGCGCCATGATCACGCGCCAGCAGGGTAGTTCTTCCATCGGATACAGAAATAACGTCCCGCCGTAATCGAAGAATTGACGCTGGCCGTAGGCCGCTCGGTACAGGTAATCCAGTTTGTAGTCCAGCACGCGGCCGTAGAGAGCAATATCCTGACTGCGGGCGGCGATGTTCAGTGGATCCAGTTGCAGTCCCTGCATCTGGCGGATGGCCGCGGCGGCGCCGCGCAGGCCCTTGAAGCGGCGGCCCGGCCAAAGTCCCTGCTGACCGAGGATGAAGCGGCGGTGGGTGAGTCTGGAAATCGTGTCCATAAAAAACGACCGAGGATGTTTCGTCCTCGGTCTGTGGCCCGTTGTCTGCGGTCTATTTCTCGTCGCCCAGTGAGGCGATGGCGCGCAGGAGGCCGAAGAGCAATACGCCGATCTTGAGTCCCTCGCCGGTGGTGAGGGCCGTGGAGCGTTCGTCGCGTTCGGCGCGGCGGGTGAGCAGCATGGCGGCGACCAGGCCGGTGAAAGCGCCGATCAGCGCGCCCATCAGTAGAGTCCTTCCTTTGTTTTCCATGGGGTGAATCCTTTTGGCCTATTTCAGGCCGAATAATTTTTTGAACATGGCGACCAGTTCTTCCACGGCCAATATGGGTTTGGCGGCCATGTCCGCGCCCTGGCGGACGTAGCCTTCCACGCGCCAGGCGAATTTCTGCGCCTTGTCGGTGTATGGTGGAATCAGTTGGAGCAGGCGGGCCATGAGGTAGATCAGGCCGATAAAGACGACCAGGAGGATCAGGCCCGCGGCCATGACGGGGAGGACGATCCAGATGGTGGAGATGGCCGCCCAGCGCGCCACATCTCCATCCTCGCGGAACGTGGCGATGCCTGTCAGCACTGCGACGGCGATAATAGCGGCCGTTGCCAGCAGAATCGGAAGCAGAATCTGGCGCACCAGGTCTCGGCGATGGGCTTTGAATGATTCGTGCTCGACAGGGGAGGGGAGGTGCGCCTTTTCCATTGGCTGTATTTTAACAGAGAAACCAGGTTTCTCAAAGAAACCTGGTTTCCGGTTTGTTGCGAATCGGTGATTATCTTCGATTTCTCAGGAAGGTTGGAATATCGAGATCGTCGTTGCCATAATTGGGAGTGCTCGGCGGCGTGGACGATCTGGCTTCGCTGGAACCCGGGTCCAGCACCGCGCCGACGCTGACGTTCTCGGAGGGGCGGATGTAATGTGCGGGTTCCTGGGACTCGACGCGACGCGCCGCGGGGCGTTCCAGTGTGCGGCGGGCCACGCCGCTGCGCTCGAAGCCGGTGGCGATGACCGTGATGCGCACCTCGTCGCCCATGTCGGGATCGATCACCGCGCCGAAGATCAGGTTCACGTCGGGGTGCGCCGTCTCGCGGATGATGGCCGCGGCCTGGTTGACCTCGAACAGGGTCAGGTTCGGGCCGCCCGTGACGTTGAACAGGACGCCGCGCGCGCCGTCAATGGTGATGTCCAGCAACTGGCTGGAGATGGCGGCCTCGGCGGCTTTGCGGGCGCGCTCGTCGCCCGCCCCATGGCCGACGGCCATGAGCGCCGCGCCGCCTTCGGACATGATGGCGCGCACGTCGGCGAAATCGAGGTTGATGAGGCCGGGCGTGGTGATCAGTTCGGAGATGCCCTGGATGCCCTGATGCAGAACGTCATCGGCCATGCGGAACGAGTCCTGCAGGCTGGCGCGCTTGTCGGCCAGTTGCAGGAGCCGGTCATTGGGGATGACGATGAGCGTGTCGGCGTGTTCCTTGAATTTACCGATGCCGGTCTCCGCGGACTGCATGCGGCGCATGCCCTCGAAGGTGAATGGCCGCGTGACGACGCCGATGGTCAGCGCGCCGCATTCCTTGGCGATCTGCCCGACGACGGGCGCCGCGCCGGTACCCGTCCCGCCGCCCATGCCCGCGGTGACGAAGACCATGTCCGAGCCTTTCAGGACGTTGTAGAGTTCATCGGCGGTTTCTTCGGCGGCTTTGCGTCCGATCTCTGGATCGCCGCCCGCGCCGAGGCCGCGCGTCAATTTATCGCCGAGGCGGACGCGCATCGGCGCGCGCGAAAGCATCAAGGCCTGCGCGTCGGTGTTGACGGCGATGAACTCCACGCCCTGAATGCCTTCCTCGATCATACGGTTGACGGCGTTGGAACCGCCTCCGCCGACGCCGATAACTTTAATGCGTGCAAAGGTTTCCGATTGAGCGGGTTTGTGTGATTTGGTCGAGTCCATGGGGCTTCTCCTCTCTGGATTATACCGGGAAATGTGGAATGCCGGTAGGGTTGATGAACTATTTTGTAGTACGACTAAAAGTCGTTACTACGGTAGTAACCTCGTTAACCAGTCTTTGATTTTGGAAATGGTCATATTGGTCTCTCCTTTTGGGCGATGCGGATGCGGCTTGCGGCCGCGCTTCGAACCGAAGTCGTGTTCGTGCATGGTCAATGCCCAGTGCAGTAATCCCACACTGGTGGAATATGCGGGGGAATTCAATTTGTCAACCAGCCCGGTCAAATTCTCAGGCTGTGCGGCGCGCACCGGCATTTCGAGCACGCGGCCTGCCACGCGCTTGATGCCGGGCAATGCGCTCACGCCGCCGGTCAATACAATTCCAGCCGGGAGCAGGCCGTCGTAACCGGAGCGCTTGATCTCCTGCAACGTCAGTTTGAAAATCTCCTCGACGCGCGCCTCGATGATGTGCGCCAGGTCGTGACGGCTGATCTGCACCGGGTGATCCTCTCCAAACGGGCGAATCGAGAAATATTCCTCCGGGCCGATCTCCGAACGCAGGGCGTGTCCCTGCTGGAGTTTGACTTCCTCGGCCTGCTGGACCGGCAGTCGCAGACCGTGCGCGATGTCCTGCGTGATGTGATTGCCGCCCACGGCCAGCACCATTGTGTGCCACACTTCGCCGTTGATGTAGATCGCCAGGTCGGTCGTGCCGCCGCCGATGTCGCACACGGCCACGCCCATCTCGCGCTCCTGTTCGGTCAGCACCACTTCCGCCGAGGCCAGTGGATTGAGCACGAACTGTTGCACGTCCACACCGGCCGCGGCCACGCACTTGCGCAGGTTCTCCGCGGTCGCGGCGGCGGCCGTGATGATATGCGCCTCGACTTCCATTCGGTATCCGTGCAGTCCCACCGGGTGGCGGATGCCGTCCTGCCCGTCCACGGTGAAGCCGCGCTGGATGACGTGCACGATCTCGCGGTCGCTGGGAATGGCGATGGCGCGGGCCTGATCCAACGCGCGCGCCACATCGCTCGCATCGATCACGCCGCCGGGGATGGCCGAAGCGCCGCGGCTGTTCATCGAGGCCACGTGCGCGCCCGCCAGGCTGACCAGCGCGGTGGTGATCTCCAGCCCCGATGTGCCTTCCGCCTTCTCTACCGAGCGTTTGATGGCCTGCGAGGCGGCCCCCACGTCCACGATGTTTCCCTTGCGGATTCCGTCGGACGGCTCGATGCCCACGCCGAGCACGCGCATCTTTCGGTCGCCTTCCACGCGCCCGACCAGCGTGCACACCTTGGTCGTACCGACATCTATCCCAACGACGATTTCATCCATGTTATTGACCTAACCGATAGTAGGGTGCGTTCGGATATCGCATGTCAATGAAGACCGGTGCGATTCCGCGTTGTGTCAGTGAGTCGGCCAACGCCAGATACACTGTGATCTTCATGTTCACATCCGCGGCTTTGGTTCCAAAATAGATCTGCCAGCCGCGCGGGTCGCTCCAGCCCAATCCGTATTTTGGATCATACATCAGCGTTGAGCCGGGCGGGACGAACGGCGCCAGCGCCCGCGCCGACTGGACGATATCCGCCGAGAGGAACGGGATCGGGGCCAGCGCGTCTTGCGCGGACCTCTGGCCGGGCGGCGGCGCCCCGAGCGCCGTCACGCTGATGAGTCCCTGTACTTCGCCGCGCGGGCGGAAGGCCACGCCTTCGTCGTCCACCCACGTGTACGAACCGCCCTGCTCCCAGCGGATGAGCGGCAATCGTTCGGTGACCGTGACGGTCACCACGTTGGGCAGGCTCACCTGCACCGCGACCGTCTTCAATTCGGGGAAGTTCATCCGCAGGATAGCCTCCGCCTCGGACGGAATTACTGTGAAGATGGGGCGATTGTTCAAGCCGAGCGCCGCATTTAATTCATCCGCGCTCATGTACAGGTTATCCTTCATTTGCAAGCCGTTCACGCGGAACATGGGCAATGTCCAGGCCAGGTACAAGGCTGTACCAAGCAACAGAACGAGGAAGAACGAAACCCATCGCCAGCCGAAGCGGATCTCTGGCAGGGCGGGGGCGTGGAGCCGCGTCCGCGGCGCGGCTAGGGCGGCCTCATACCGCCGCGTCGTTTTCGGCTTCGGCTTGCGCGCCAGCGGGACGACCGCGTCGGCCCCCGCGTTACGCGTCGTAACCGGGGGCAGGGGCCGGGTGGCCTGAAGCGAGGTCTGCCCGTCGTCCCGGGCGGCCTGGCGGACGCGTCGTCGGCGCACGAGTTCGGCGCGGGTGGGCCTGTCGCTCACGCGTCCCTCCGGTATTCGTGCGCGGTGCGGTCGCGCTCGGCTTTGCGCTCCAGCGCCAGTTGAATCAGGCGGTCCACCAGTTCGGGATACGAGATGCCGGTGGCGTTCCAGAGTTTCGGGTACATGCTGATGCTGGTAAAGCCCGGGAGCGTGTTGAGTTCGTTGAGGATGACGCGCCCCGAATCTTTTTCGAGGAAGAAGTCCGCGCGCGCCATGCCGGCGCAGTCAATGGCCTTGTAGGCGCGCACGGCCAGGTCGCGGATGTGTTCGGCGGTTTCGGGCGGCAGGTCGGCCGGGATGACCAGCCCGCTCGTGCCGTCAACGTACTTGGACTCGTACGAGTAGAACTCGCGGCTCGGCAGGACTTCGCCGGGCACGGAGGCGATGGGTTGGTCGTTGCCCAGCACGCTGACCTCGATCTCGCGCGCGTTGGTCACGCCGCGCTCGACGAGGATTCGGCGGTCGAAGGCCGCGGCCTCCATCAGCCCCTCGCCCAGGTCGGCACGGCTGTTGCATTTGGTGATGCCGACTGAGGAGCCCAGGTTGGCGGGTTTGGTAAACAGCGGATACTTGCTCACGGACTCGGCCTTGTGTATGGCGGCTTCGATGTCTGTTTCGACCTCGGAACGAAGCAGGAGCACAGACTCGACGACAGGGATGTTGTGGGCGTGCATCACATCCTTGAAGATGCCTTTGTCCATGCCGACCGCCGAACCGACCACGCCCGCGCCCACGTAGGCAACATCGGCCAATTCGAATAGTCCCTGCATGGTCCCGTCTTCGCCGAACGTGCCGTGCAGGACGGGGAAGATGACATCCAGGTCGGTGAGTTTTTCGTGTTTCTTGTTGCGCAGAACGTAAAGACCCGGATAGTCGGGTTCGGGGAATATAAAGGCGTGATCCAGGGATTCGGTCCTGCCCTGTCCGAGCAGGTCCAGCACATTTTCTCCGACGAACCAGTTCCCCGCGTGCGTGATGCCGACGGGGAAGACCTCATATTTGGCGGGATCGAGCGCCGCCAGTACCGAGCGCGCCGACATGAGCGAGACTTCGTGCTCGCCGGAGCGTCCGCCGAATAAAACGGCCACGCGCAGTTTTTGGGAGGAGGTTTTTGTCGTCATCTTTTTCAACGCGAATTTCGCGAATGAACGAATGGCGCGAATGGAGTCGATTCGCATCATTCGTCCGCTCGTGTTATGCGCGTCCCTCCCAGTCGCCGATCAATTCGATCTCCAGTTCCAACTTCACGCCAAACTTCTCCTCGACCGTTTTCTGCGCGAGTTCGATCAGCGCGCGGATGTCACCAGCCTTCGTATCGCCATGGTTTACGAAAAAATTTCCATGCACCGGGCTGATCTCGGCGTTGCCGAGGCGCGCCCCTTTCAAGCCTGCGGCTTCGATCAACCGCCCGGCATGATCGCCCGGCGGGTTCTTGAACATCGAACCCATGCTCGCCCCGGGCGGTTGGGTGCTCTTGCGCCGTTCCACGAATTCGCTGATTTTAAACCGGACGGCCTCTTTTGCGCCATGCTCCAAACGGATATTGGCCGCTAAAATCACAAATTTTAAGGTGGACCGTTTCAGAATGCTGGTGCGATAACCGTATTCCATCTTTTCGACCGGCCAGGCTTCACGGCCCGATTCGGTCAACAGTTCCGCTGAAATCAGATTACCGGCCATGTCGCCGCCGAACGCGCCGGCGTTGCCGTACACCGCGCCGCCGACCGTGCCCGGGACGGTCGCGGCCCATTCGAGTCCGCCGAGACCTTTCTCCGCGGCGCGGTTGGCGAGATTGCTGAAAACCACGCCCGATTCCGCGCGGACCCGGGGCTGGTCGCCGCTATCGAAGTGGACGCCCTTTGCCTTGTTCAGCACGACGACCCCGCGCACGCCGCGGTCGCTGACCAGCACGTTCGAGCCGCCGCCCAGGATTAGATAAGGTACATCCAACTCCCACAGGCGCGAGACCGTCCCGGCCAGTTCGTCCGCAGATTTGGCCGTGACGAGCGCGTCCGCCGGCCCGCCGATGCGCGCGGACGTGTATGGCGCAAGGGGGATGTTCTCTTGCATCCGCGGGCCGAAGGCGGCGCGCAACAGGTCGAGGGGCAGGGCAGGGGACATGACGATCAAGGTCAATTCTCTATCAGGTGTTCGATGATGCGGCGGACGGCTTCCTGCTTCTTGAGGGCGGTCAGCGCCTCACTGGCCTTCCTCGCCTTCCGCTTCCTGGGCTGGCCGCCGGCGGCTTTCTCCACCAGCACCATCTTCAACGGCGGCAGGACGATGACTTCGGATTCATATCTGCGGGGCTTTTCTTTTTCTGCCATGTTCAGCACCTCACTTCTTCAGTAAACGCGCCAGCAGTTCCGCGCTGACACGGTCGGCGTCCCCGGCCGACATCACGATCACCGCGTCGCCGGGCTTCACGTTTTTCACCAAATGCTTCGTAATGTCCTTCAATTCGGCCACGAATTTCGCCGAAGGATGATGCATGGAACTCACCACGAAGGCCGCGGTGAAATCCTGTTTCAGTTCGCGGGCCGCGTAGATTTCGGTGACGATCACCTCGTCCGCGTCGTCGAACGACGCAACGTAATGCTCGAAGAGCGTCTGCGTGCGCGAGTAGGTGTGCGGCTGCCACACGGCCCAGATGCGTTTTTCGGGCCAGCGCGCCCGCGCCGCGGCCAGCGTGGCTCGGATCTCGGTCGGATGATGGGCGTAATCGTTGACAATCGTCACGCCGCCCGCCTCGCCCAGGACCTCGAAGCGGCGGCCCGCGCCGCGGAACTCGCGCAGGGCCTCGGCCGCCCGGTGGGCTGGTAATCCCAGCAGGCTGGTGACGGCCAGCGCCGCCAGCGCATTCTGGACGTTGTGCGCCCCGGGAACCTGCAACGAGACGCGCAGGGCCTGCCCGGTTGGAAAGAAATTGGACACGGCCTCGAAGTCGAAACCGCCGTGCCGGTTCGGCTGGAGATTGCGGGACAGCATCCACTGCGGACTGGCGAGGGTCTGGTCGCCCTGGTTGCCGTAGGCGACGACGCTCCGTCCCACACGGCGGACGCGATGCAACAGGGTGGTTGCAGCCGGGTCGTCAATGCAGGCCACCAGCGCGCCGTCTTCGGGAAGCAGGTCCACGAACTGCTCGAAGGCCGCGTACATGTCATCGAAGGTCGGGTAGCAATCGGGATGGTCGTGTTCCACGTTGGTCACCACCGCGATGTGCGGTTTCAGCCCGAGGAACATGCGGTCGTACTCGTCTGCTTCGATGACGAAGGGCTTGCCTTTGCCGGCGCGGGCGTTGGTCTTCAAATTGTTGAGCGTACTGCCGATGATGAAGGACGGGTCGCGCCCCAGCACGAACAGCGTCCAGGCGATCATGGCGGTGGTGGTGGTCTTGCCGTGTGTGCCCGCCACCGCGATGCCGGTCCTGTCTTCCATCATTTGACCGAGGAAATCGGCGCGCTTGTAGACGGGGACGCCCGCCGCGAGCGCCGCGGCCACTTCGGGATTGTCGTCCGCGACGGCCGAGGAGCGGACAATCCAGTCCGCGCCTTTGATGTGACCCGCGTCGTGGCCGACGTAAACGGTGGCGCCGTCGGCCCGCAACTGCTCGGCAAACGGGGACAGCACGCGGTCCGAGCCGGAGACGGTATTCCCGTTCTCCAGCAGGACACGCGCGATGGCGGAGAGTCCCGTGCCCCCGATACCGATGAAGTGGACGTGTGTCATAGCGGCTGCTGGCTGGTGGCTGTTGGCTGTTAGATATACACGACCAGTACGAAAATGAAGGCGATGATGATGGCGAAGTAGATGCCGGGCTCGCCCAGCAGGTGAGGCGGCATGTAGTTCATCATCTCCTGGATGGTTGTGAGCAGGCCGCCGGTCGGCGGTGCGATGATCTTTTGGAAATATTGATATTCTGTGGCGTGCAGGTAGAAGAAGATCGAGCCTGCGATCAAATAGCCGTTAATGGCGCCCAGGAAGATACCGAACAGCGAATCCTGTAATTTCTCACTGCGGCCTTTGGCGGCCAGATGCGCCACGCTGATGACGGTCTGGTACCCGAAATAGATCAGTGCAACGATGATGAAGACGCGCACCCAGAAGAGCGCGTCGCTGTTGCCGGGCAGGGTCTTGATGACCGGGATATATTTGAATAGCACGTAATTGACGGCCAGCGCCAGGATGGCGGCAAAGGCCACCAGCAATTCCTTGGCCCAGCCGCGCAGTCCGCCGATGATGGCGAACAGTATGACGTACATCCAGAAGACGTAGACGAGACTGATCATGATGACTCTCCTGCCATTTCGGCCAGTTGCCGGGCGATGTCTGCCGCGGCCTGCGGACGCGCCAGGGTGCGCATCGCGGCGCGCATGGACCCGAGGCGGGTCCCGTTTGTAAGCAGCGACTCCACCACCGCGAGCAGTTCCGTTTGCAGGCGCGCGTCCTCGAGCAGGACCGCCGCGCCGTGTTTGACCAGACTTTCGGCGTTGACCTTCTGATAGCGCCACGCGTGCGGATACGGCACGAGCACGGCGGGCAGACCGAACAGCGGCAGCTCGCCGAGGGAGGAAGCGCCCGCCCGCGAGACGGCCAGGTCCGCGCAGGCCAGCGCCGCGCCCATTTCTTCGTGCAAATAAGGAAAAGCATGATACCGAATGGCTTGTTCTTCCGTCAATGAGGCGCGCGCCGATTCGACCGTTGGCCAGTCCAGTTCGCCGCTGACGTGTACGACCTGCGCCAGTTTCAGCAGGGCGGGGAGGTGCGCCAGCACGGCCATGTTGATCGAGCGCGCGCCCTTGCTCCCGCCGAAGACCAGTAGAACAGGTTGCTTCTCGTCGAGTCCGAGTTTCTCGCGGGCGGACTTGCGATCCCAACGGGCAAGTTCGGGACGCGTGGGGTAGCCCGTTTCGATGATCCTCGCGTTGCGCGGGAAGAAGGCTTTGGAGTCTATGCTGGTCACGGTGATGCGGTCCGCGAAGCGCGCGAGGGTTTTGAGCGCCAGTCCCGGCTCGATGTCGGGCACGTACAACAGGGTGGGGACGCGGCGTCCCGCCACGGCCATCGGCGCGGCCACGTATCCGCCGGTGAAGAACAACACGTCCGGGCGGAACTCGCGCAGGATGCGGCGGGAGGCGAACACGCCGCGCGCCAGCAGGGTCAGGTTGCGCGGCAGGGCGCGCAAGCCGACTCCGTGGACGCCTGCGGCCGGGATGGCGGTAAATGGAACGCCGGCGCGTTTCACGAGCGCCTCTTCCATGCCGCCTTCTCCGCCAACCCAGAGCAGTTCCAGGTTCCAGGTTTCAGGTTGCAGGTTTTCATCCTTCAACCTTTGACCTTCAACCTTCAACTGTTCGAGTACGGCGAGCGCGGGGTAGACCCCGCCGCCCGTTCCGCCTGCGCAAATCAGCAGTCTCACCGAATGACCTCCAGGTCTCGTCCGTTTGCGTCGCCGCGCCGCGCTGGCGCGAGACGTTCAACAAAATCCCGATGGCCGCGAGCGAAGCGACCAGGTTCGAGCCGCCCGCGCTCACGAAGGGCAGGGCGTTGCCCGCGAAGGGCATCAGTCCCACCATCACGGCCATGTTGATCAAGGCCTCGATACCGATCCATAATACCAGCCCGGTAGCCAGCAGGGTGCCGAGCATGTCCGGGGCGCGGCGCGCAATCACAAGTCCGCGCCAGACCAGGAGCGCGTAGAATCCCATCAGGATCAGCGCGCCGAACAGTCCGAGTTCCTCGACCACCACCGCGAAGATGCTGTCGGTCGGCGGGACCGGCAGGCCGGTGTGTTTGGTGATGGCGTTGCCGAGTCCAACGCCGAAGAAGCCGCCGTGCACGATGGCCTCGAACGAGCGCAGGACGTGATACGAAGCCTGGGTCGGGTCCTTCAAGCCCGCGAGGTACGGCCCGATGCGTTCCTGCCCGGTCGGGCTGACCTGGACCACTAGCCAGCCCACGGCTAATGCCGCGATCAGCAACAGGCCGATCTGTTTCAAGTCGCCGCCCGCGAGGAAGAACAGCAGTCCGCCGAGTATCAGGACCGTCCCGGCCGCGCTCAAATCGGGCTGTATGTAAATGAGTCCGCCGACCAGCCCCAGAATCACGCCCAGCGGAATCAATCCCCATTGAATGTCGTGCAGGAGTTCGCGCTTGGCGTACAGCCACACCGAGAGGTAGATCACAGTCACAAGTTTCGCCAATTCCGAAGGCTGAATCGAGCCCTCGAAATACGAGCGCTTCGCGCCGAGGCGGATCTCGTTCATCAGCAACACGCCGATCAGGAGCACCATGGTCACGAGCATGATCGGCACAGCCAGTTTACGCCAGTGGTGATAATCGAATCGCGCCAGAACGAACGCAGCCGCGATTCCCAGGGCCAGCCAGAGCAACTGGCGGTTGAACATGTGCGTGGCCGAGTCGAAGACGGCCGCCGAAAAATCGTACGAAGCCGAGAACAGCATGATCAGCCCGAAGACGAGCAACGCCAGCATCGTCAGGAGCAGGGGCCTGTCCGCGGCGCGGCTTCCATTGAAGCGCGTCTGTGTGTTCGTGCTTACGAAAGTTCCTGTACCCATTTTTTAAACGCTTCTCCTCGTTCGGCAAAATCGGTAAACGCATCGAAACTCGTACCGCCCGGCGAAAACAGGACGACATCCCCGGCGCTAGCGGCTTCCGCGGCTTTGGCGACCGCCTCTTTCAGGCCGCCGCAGCGGACGACGACGGCGCCTCCTTTTCGGGACCCGGGCTTGAGCGCCGTTTCGATTTTCTTCGCGGCCTCCCCGAACAGCACCACGTGCTTCACGCGGCGATGGACGAGTTCGGCCAGAGAGTCCCAGGGCAGATTCTTGTCACGGCCGCCGAGCAGGAGCACGATGGGTTCGTCGAACGAACGGATGTCGGCCATGGTCCGTTCGGGGGCGGTGGCAATCGAATCGTTGTACCAGCGCACACCGCGCAATTCGCGGACCAGTTCCAGGCGATGCGGCACGCCGCGAAATTCCTCGATGGCGGCCAGCATGGAATCCAGTGGGATGCCCGCCGCGTGGGCAATGGCGCAGGCGGCCAGTACGTTGGCGAGATTATGGTCGCCGCGCAGTTGGATTTTCTCGCGCAACAGGAGCGGCACGTAGGCAAATCCGTCGCGCAGGGCCAGCAGGCCGCCGTCGTGGTACGCGCCGTTCAGTCCCTCCTCGAGCGGCGCGATGCTGAACGTGAACAGCCTGCCCTTGACGCGGCCGCGCAGATTCCACGCGCCCTCGTCGTCGCGGCCGAGGATGGCCGTGTCGCCCGCGGCTTGAAAGTCGAGGATGCGCGCCTTGGCGGCGGTGTAGGCTTCCATCGTGCCATGCCGGTCGAGGTGGTTGGGAGTGACATTCAAAATCGCGGCCACGTTGGGCGAACGCGTCATTTGCTCCAACTGGAAACTGGAGATTTCCAGAATGGCGAGGTCGTCCGGCTTCATCTCGTCCACGTAATTGATGAGCGGGTCGCCGATGTTCCCGCCGACGTAAGCCTTTTGCCCAAAGGCTTCCTTTGCCATGGCGCCGACCAAAGCAGTGGTGGTCGTCTTGCCTGCCGAGCCGGTGATGCCGATGGTCGTACAGGGGACGGCTTCCATGAAAACCTGCGTGTCGTTCGAAAGCGGGATGCCTCGGCGGACGGCCTCTTCGACGATGGGAATGTTGGTCGGCACGCCGCCGGAGAGGCACAGCACATCGGTCCCATCGAGCAGTTCGAGGGGATGACCGCCGAGCGTCCACTGGATGGGCAGGTCGGCGAGGGCCGTACGGGCGGAGGCGAAATGCTCCTCGCCGCGTGAGTCGCTCAGGGTCACGCGCGCCGCGTGACGCGCCAGCCAGCGCGCCAAAGCCTGCCCCTGTCGGGCCGCTCCGAGGATGAGAACGCGCGTACCGGTCCAATCACGCATGGTTACACCAATGCCAGTCCGATGCCCACCAGCCCGGCCAGCAGGCCGATGAGCCAGAATCGTTGAACGACCTGGATCTCGCTCCAGCCGAGCAGTTCGAAATGCAGGTGAATGGGCGCCATCTTGAAAAAGCGCTTGCCTTTGGTGGCCTTGAAATACAGGATTTGAATCACGACGCTGACCATCTCGCTGACCGGGATGATGGCGACGAGCGGCAGGACGCCCCATTGTCCGGTCATCAATGCGACGGTGGTGAGGGTCGCGCCGAGGGCCAGCGAGCCGGTGTCGCCCATAAACAGTTCGGCGGGATGGACGTTGAACCACAGGAAGCCGAACAGCGCGCCGACCAGCAGGAAGCAGAAGCGCGCCACGTAGGTTTGTCCCTGCATGAGGGCGATGCCGCCGTAGACCGCGAAGGCGGTGGCGGCGATCAGCCCCGCCAATCCGTCGAGGCCGTCCGTGAAATTGACCGCGTTGGACATGGCGACGATCACGAAGGCCGCGATGGGCACGTACCAGATGCCGAGCGAAATTTCGAATTGCACGCCGGGCAGATACAGATCGGGCGCCTGTAAAACATATTTGAGCACGTATGCCGTGCCGAGAGCGAGAATGACCTGGAAGATGAATTTGGTGCGGGCGCGCATCCCTTCGCCGCGGCGCGCGCCGCGGATCCCCTGCCAGTCGTCCACGGCGCCGAGCGCGGCGTAAGCGATCAGCACGAGGAGTGGGACGAGGATCGAACGTCCGATGCCGGTCACGCCCAGCAGGGGGGAGGCGTTGAGCAGAATGGTGAGCAGGGCCACCGGGGCAATGAATAAGACCCCGCCCATGGTGGGCGTGCCCATCTTGACCGCATGATGCCCCGGCTCCTCCACGCGGATGAGTTTGCCGATCTTGAAATGCCGCAGGATGCGCAGGAGCGGGCCGCCCCAGATGACGGTCAGGATGAACGACAGCCCGGCCAGGCTGAGCGACAACGTGGATTGCGTCACGACTGCACCTCCAGGGCGGAGACGATACGGTCCATGCGCAGGCCGTGCGAGCCTTTGATGAGCGCCGCGTCGCTGGCGGACAGATTTTGTTCCAGCCAGCTGACGACGGGCTGGATGTTCTCGAATTCATGGACGGCGGACGGCTTCATGCCTGACCGCCGCGCGGCCTCGGCGATGATGCGGCCGCGCGTCCCAAGTGTGACCAGGACGTCCGCCACCTGCGAAGCGCGCAGGCCGACCATTTCGTGTCCCTGCTTCTCGTAGGGCCCGAGTTCGAGCATGTCGCCCAGCACGGCGACCTTGCGGCCATCGAGTTCGTCCAGCAGGTTCAAGGCGGCCAGCATGGATTCGGGCGAGGCGTTGTAGGTATCGTCAATCAGCAGCGCGCCGTTTTGACTGCGGACGGCAACCAGGCGCAACTGGGTGTGTCCCTGGCTGAGGCCTTCGAAGATCTCCTGCCAGGTGAGTCCCTCCACCAGACCGACGGCCGCGGCGCGCAATGCGGTATGCACGGAATGCCGCCCGATGAGCGGCACGCGGGCGTGCAGTATTTCGGAACGATAATGGATGCGGAAGCGGATTCCGTCCAGGCCGAGGCCGCGGATGTCGTCGGCCCACAGGTCGGCTTCGGGGGAGAGGCCGTAGAACAGCACCTGGGCGCGGGTCTTTTCTTCCATCTTGCGCACCCACGGATCGTCGAAGTTCAGGATGGCGATTCCGTCCGGGCCGGGCGGAAGGGCCTGCACGAGTTCGGATTTTCCGACGAAGATGGCCTCCTGGGAACCCGCCCGTTCGGCGTGGACGGTGCCGATGTTGGTCACGACGCCGACGGAGGGGAGAGCGATGTCGCACAGGAAGGCGATCTCGCCGGGCACGTAGAAGCCCATTTCCAGGACGGCGCGCTCGTGACCCGACGATAATTTCAGGATGGTGAGCGGCAGGCCGATCTCGTTGTTCAGGTTGCCGACGTTCTTGAGCGTGCGGTAGCGCTGGTTGAGGACTTCGGCCGCGATCTCTTTCGTCGTGGATTTGCCCACGCTGCCGGTGATGCCGATCACGCGCAGGTCCAGTTTGCGGCGCCAGAAGCGGGCGATCTGCTGGAGGGCGGTGAGGGTGTTGTCCACGCGCAGGCAGAGGGGAGGAGTCAGCGCCGCGGGCCGGGGTTCGGCTTTTAGACCGCCGCGCAGGTCGAGGGTCGCGAAGGAATCGGGCAGGTCCTTCTGGACGAGCGCGAAGGACGCGCCGCGTCGAAAGGCCTCGCCGACGAAGTCGTGGCCGTCCGCGTTTTCGCCGGGGATGGCGACGAACAGCGCGCCGGGGATGACCTGGCGCGAATCGACCGCCGCCTCGGTGATGACGTGGGTCGTCTCGGGGCGGGAAGCGGTGAGGGCTTCGATTGCGTCGGCGAGAGTCAGCATCTTATTTGTTTGCCAGTTGCTGGCGAACGCTGTCGGGCGGGATGTCGAGCAGGATGACGGTGCGTTCGGCCACCTGCGAGAAAACGGGCGCGGCCGTGTCGGAGCCCCAGATGGAGGCGCTCGGCCGTTCGAGCCAGACGTAGATCATGAATTGCGGGTCGTCCACCGGTCCCCAGCCGATGAACGAGGCGTTGGTCTGGTCGCTGATGTAGCCCAGGCCCGGCGTGGGGATCTGGCCCGTGCCGGTCTTGCCTGCCAGACGGTAGCCGGGCAATAAAGCGAGAGAGGCTTCCTGCTCCAGCGAAAGCGCCAGCATTTCGTTGAGGGTATCCGCGGTCTGCTGGGTGATGGGCGAACCGCCCAGCGCGGGAGGGATGTTGACCTGTTGTTCGTTTCGCACCATGGCATACAGCACATGCGGAACGACCATGCGCCCGTCGTTGGCGATGGCGGATGCGGCGGCGATCATCTGGAGAGGGGTGGCGGTGAGGCCCTGGCCGAAGGAGTTCGTGCCGAGGTCCGCTTCGGACCAGTCGCTGTCGCCCGGGACCTTGAGGCGGCCCGCGGCTTCCCCGGCCAGGTCCACGCCGGTCGGGCGTCCAAGGCCGAAGCGTTCCATGTAACCGTAGAAGTTATCCCGGCCCATGGAGGTGGAAATCCACGCCAGGCAGACGTTGAGCGAATGTTGCAGGCACCCGAGCATGTCCTGCGTGCCCCACGGACGGCCGTCCCAGTTTTGGATCTTGATCCCGCCCACCTCGAACACGCCGGTGTCGAAGTAAGAGGTGTTCGGTTGAATGGTGCCGCTGTCCAGCGCGGCGGCCATGGTCAATATCTTGACGACCGACCCGGGTTCATAGGGCATGGATACGGCGCGGTTGTAATCCGCGGCGGTGTTGTAGATCGAGTCGTAATTCCAGAACTGATTCAGGTCCATGCGCGGGGTGACAGCCATGGCCAGGATTTCGCCGGTCTTCGGGTCCATGACGATGATGGCGCCGTTCTGCGCGCCGTACTGGTTGAGCGCATCGTCCAGGATTTGCTCGGTCGCGGCCTGCAGGTCGCGGTTGATGGTCAGGATGAGGGTGGTCCCGTCGGGCACTTTGGGAATTTCGAGGGCGCGGTTCGGGTCCTCGGGCACCCAGACTTGTGTGGGGACACCGGCCAGCAGGTCATTGTATTTCTCTTCGACGCCGAAGTAGCCGCGTCCCTCGCGGCTGACGAAACCGATCACGTTGGAGGCCAGCGCGTTCTCGGGATAACTGCGTTGCAGGTGGGCCTGGAATTCCAGCCCGCTCAAGCGGGACGGGACGCCTGTCCCGGCGGCCTGCACAGCCATCTGCCTCTGGAGTTCCTGCAGGGCGGCGGCCTGGTCGGCCGGGACGAAATCCTTGAAGGTCAGGTTGTGTTTGCCTTCGGGCGGATCGAGCAGGTAGCCGAGAGTCTCGTTGTAATCGAGGGCGAGATAAGTGCTGAGCGTCAACGCCATCGCATAGGGATCGGTCACCTCGTCCAGGTTGACGCTCACGGCGTACACGGTCTGGTTGCCCGCCAGCAGGTGGCCGTTGCGGTCGTAGATCTCGCCGCGTTCCGGGTAGATCGTGCGGTACGTCCCGGAGAAATTTTCGGCCTGGGCTTTGAAGACGGCCGCGTCCGGGCTGGTCTGAATACGGATGATCTGCACCAGTATCGTTAAAGCAAAAAAGGCCAGAAAGCCTGCCAATGTCAACGAGCGCCAGTGATATTGGTGTCTCATCATTATTGGCCTGCTCCCGATGAGGCGCGCATTTTCTCCGCCAGCCATTCAAGCAGGGACTGGGTGTATTCGGGCGGGATGCTCGGCGGGCTGAGCGGCGGTTGGGTCTCGGCCAGTTGCACGGCCTGAGGCGCGCTGTAGCCGGGCACCACGAGATAATGGATCTCCCCCCTTTCCGCCAAGCGGAATCCCAGTGCGCCGGCGCGGGCTTCCATATTGCTCTTGGATTGCAGGATGGCGAGTCGAGTGGATAGATCCGCGTTGGCGCGTTGAACGGAGGCAATCTCGAATTCCAGGGCTTGAATCTCACGCCCGATCAGCGCGGCGCGGGCGTTGATTTCCAGATACAGGGCGGAGACCATGGACACGGCAAGGAGCGCCAGCAGGAAGGCTCCGGTCCACTGGCGCTGGACGCGCCAGGGCGCCTGCCGGTAGGCGTGCACAAAGTGGGCGACGTTCTGGATCGTGGTCATGGTCTCTTCTCTTCGCTCGGTAATTTTTCGGCCACGCGCAATTTGGCGCTGCGTGCGCGGGGATTGCGGCGGGTCTCCTCTTCGCTTGCCGTGATCGGTTTTCGAGAGATTTCCTTCAGCGTTGCCTTGCGTTCCACTTCGTAAATCGGTTCGTGCGGCGGGTTGACCAGGTCGCGGCTCTGTTCGCGGAAGAAGTCCTTGACGATACGGTCCTCCAGCGAGTGGAAGGAAATCACCGCCAGCCTCCCGCCGGACCTCAGGCTTGCCGCCGCCTGCGGGAGCACGTTCGCCACCGCCGCCAGTTCCGCGTTGACCGCGATGCGCAGGGCCTGGAAGGTCCGCGTGGCGGGGTGGATGCCGCGCTTGCGGGGCGAAACGGATTCGATAACGGCGGCCAGTTCGCGGGTCGTGTGAAGCGGCCTCGCCTTGACGATGGCGCGTGCGATGCGGCGTCCGTTTCGTTCCTCGCCGTAGCGGTAGAGCAGGTCGGCCAGTTCGTCCACGTCGAGGCCGTTGACCAGGCTCGCGGCGGTGACGTGATTCTCCGGGCTGAAGCGCATGTCCAGCGGCGCGTCGTGCTGGAAAGAGAAGCCGCGCTCGGGCGTGTCCAATTGCATGGACGAGACGCCCAGGTCGAGCAGGATGCCGTCCACCGACTCCCAGCCGATTTCGCGGAGAGTCGCGGCGAGAGATTCATAGGAGGCCTGGACCAGCCGGACGCGCCGACCGTAAGGAGCCAAGGTCTCACGGGCAAGCGCCAGCGCCTGCGGGTCGAGATCGAACCCAAGCAGACACCCGTCTGGCGCGCAGGCCTCCAAAATCCCGCGGGCATGACCGCCCGCGCCTACCGTTCCGTCCACGTATCGCCCGGGACTTTTGGGCTGCAACGCGTGTATAATCTCTTTGTAAAGTACGGGTTCGTGCGGAGCGCTGTTCATAGTGTGCGACGGAAGTCGCTGCTACGAATCATGTTTCGAGAGATCGAGCGTGGCGAAGCGCTGGATGTTGGCCTCGGTGTCGTTGAGTTGCGTGACCTGCGCGGCCCAGTCATCGGGCGTCCAGACTTCGAAGTACTCGCCCTGACCGGCAATGGTCGCATCGCTTTGCAGGTTGATGACCTGACGGAGGTTGCCCGGCACGAGAATGCGCCCGACCTTGTCCACCTCGACAGGATATGCGTTGGAGAGGATGAGTCGGCGCAACAGACGGGCGGTGGGATCGGTCAGGTTCATGGCGTTGAGCCGGTCATACACCTCTTTGAAGTAGGCCTCGGTCATGACCATCAGGCACTTATCGAAGCCTTGCGTGATGTAGGCGCCGCTGTCCAGCATTTCACGGAAGCGCGCCGGGATCATCAAGCGGCCTTTGTCGTCGAGTGAGTGCTGATATTGACCTAAGAACATATGTGCTAATCTGCCTTTAATGTGACGAACGCCGGGAAACCCGGCGTCCTACCACTTTTTACCACTTTCTCCCACATTGTACATGAAAAAGGGAGTATTTTCAAGTGGTACTTTAGGACTCTCCCACTTACAAAAGAGATAAATCGTTGGCAAAGGAAATCTCAATCACTCTGCTCGACTCGCCCAACTGGGTTGACTATGAGTTGCTGGATTCCGGCGCTGGCTTGAAGCTGGAGCGGTTTGGTCCATACACATTCGTCCGCCCGGAGGTGCAGGCCATGTGGCCGCGCGCGTTGCCCGAGAAGGACTGGCGAAACGCACATGCAGTCTTTGAATCCACTGCGGAGGAAAGCGGCGGGCATTGGATGTTCAAGAAGCAGGTGTCGAAGAAGTGGGAGATGACTTATCCTCTCACCCCTAACCCCTCTCCCGTAAGGAGAGGGGAATTAAGGTTCTGGGTCATGACCACACCGGGACGCCACTTGGGAGTCTTCCCCGAGGTCGCTGCCAATTGGGACTTTATAGCGGGTCTGACACAAAATGCGAATCGGCCTGTGAAGGTGCTCAACCTTTTCGGTTACACTGGGCTTGCGTCCCTGGCCGCGGCCGCGGCCGGCGCGCAGGTCACGCATGTGGACGCGTCGAAGAAGTCTGTGGCCTGGGCGCGCGAGAATCAAATCTTGTCCGGGTTGAGCGACAAGCCCATCCGCTGGATCGTGGACGACGCGTTGAAATTCGTCCAGCGCGAGGGGCGGCGCGGCGTGAAGTACGACGGCATTTTGCTGGATCCGCCCAAGTTCGGGCGCGGACCGAAGGGCGAGGTCTGGGAAGTTTACAAGTCGTTGCCCGATCTGTTATCCGCCTGCAGGGCAGTGTTGTCGGAGCGGCCCCTCTTCGTCGTGACGACCGTGTACGCGGTCAAGGCCTCTGCCATTCACATCGGCCAGGTGATGGATGAGATGATGCAAGGGTTTGGCGGGAAAGTAGAAAGCGGCGAACTGGTCACGCGTGAAAGGTCCGCCGGGCGGTTATTGTCGCAGGCGGTATTCAGCCGCTGGAGCGCGGGATAAAAAATCTCCGAGGCTTTTGACCTCGGAGATTTTGTTTAACCTTTCGCCTCGCCGCTCTCGCCGCTTCCGCTGCTGCTTGCAGGAGTGGTCAGTTTTTTGAGCAGGTCATACCAGAAGGATGATCCCTGCGACACGGCCGCGGCGGTGACGCCCAGCCCAATGAACTTGAGCAGGAAGAACTGGACCCAGGCCATGGCGCTGGGCTGCTGGGGAATGTTCTGCGCCTGCCACCAGCCGATCTTGATGGTCAGCGCGCTCAGGTCTTCGATCAACTGAGACAGGTCGGCCTGCGCGCCTTCAGCCTGGACGATGGCGTTGGCCTGGGCGGCCGCGATGGCGCGCAACTCGGCGTTGTTCCACAAACCCTGCGCCAGTTGGATGCTGTCAGTGCCGAAGAGGATGGTGATCAGGATGGACAGGATGATGACCAGCGATCGGGCATTGGCCTTGAATGTGGCCGCGGCCTGGTTCAGCACGCCGCTGAAATAAGCATGGGCGCGGGAGCGCAGATCGTTGATGTCGGTCACGCCCTGTTTGATCCAATTCAGCATGGCCTGCTTCCCCTCCGACTCGGGCAGCTGGTTGATGGTGTCGAGCAGTCCATTCGCGTCGACGCCCGGCCTGCCGGTCAGGCCGCTGATGTCGAAGAAGGCGTCCACCAGCGTGGCGGCGGGAATCTTCTCGACCATCTTTTGTTCCGTGACGGAGCCGAAGATGCTCCACAGGTGTTTATAGCGCACCGGCCGCAGGGCCTGGATCTGCGGAAGGTTCTTCAGGTCCGCGGTTTTGTCTCCGGCGATTCGGAACAGGTGTTTTTCGAGCGACTTGCCGCGCGTCTCTGCGGCCTCGTTGATCAGTTTGGTGATCAGGGAAACGAACGAGCCGAGGATGTAGTAGACAACGATGAGGCCGATGGCGACCTCCAGGATCTGTGGGAATGACATGATATTCTCCTTTTGCGAAAATCCAAATCGAAACGATACCGGCTTTCAGGCTTTGTGATTCTTCAATGCCTCCAGTTCTGCCAGCCACTCCAGCGGACGCGCCCAGCGTTTTCGCGGCCGGGTTGGCTGATGCTCGAGGGGGCGGTCCCATTTGGGGCCAGGCGGGCCGGACTCGTCTCCCAGCGGACTCTTGACGCCCCACAGCCCCTTATATTGGACCCACTCCGGCTCGGGGTCCAGCATGACGCGCCGCCACTCGCGGACCGAGGGCCGCGTCACCGGACGATCCGATTTATCCCGTTTGAGATAACTGCTCGATTTGAGCACGCCCTCGCGCGGATTGTCACCTTGACAGCCCACGCGGAGACCGTCGCCGGTGGCAATTTCCATCGGCAGGCTCACGACGTAATGGTCGGCCTCGTCGCGCAGGTGGATGAATGCATCTCCGGCGAGGACGTTTCCCGAATGCGCCAGTTCCTTGAGCGCGATCTGGCGCGCTTTCTGGCTCGGGTTGATGAGAAGGAATATGTAATGGATCAGGCCGTCAAGCCAGTAGAGGAGGCGTTGCAACAACCCCGGCTTATAGAGCGCGGGCGAGCGGATGACCTCCGGGCGGCTGTAGTTGGCGTGCGAGCCGAGCGCCACGTAGACGACCGGGTGCATGGTGGCCTGTCCCTTTTTATCAGCAGCCCTGCGGACGTCCTCCCACAGTTCGAGAGCGCCCACGCCATGCTGGGAAAGGAGCATCGCGTACGGGGTCTCGTCTCTTAAATAGACTGCGATCAATTCCCAATCGCCTTCGTGGTGGTTGATGCCGTTGGCGGCCAACCGCCAGTCGTTGAACGCGTAAAAATAGTGATATTGCAGGATGGTCCAGCGACGGCCTTCCGCGTCGGTCTCGCGCACCACGCGGCCGTAATACACCGGGCTCGAGTCTTCGGCCAGCGCCCGGGCGTATTGCTGATATGCTTCGCGGGCGATCTTCTCGGTTGCGAGTGAAAGCATGTCCATGACCACGCCGGGCGCCTCGGGGATGATGTGATCGAAGATGAACTTCATCGTCCGCACCGAGAGGTAGAACAGCGCCAGCAGATACACCGGTAACAACACGGCGTATTCGACGGCGATGCTCAAGCCGTCGTAGGTCTTAAGAAAGAACCAGACGGGAAGGATTTCGAGAACGATGAAGATCAGCGCGGCCAGCGCGGCCGGGACAAAGCGCAGGCGGATGGGCGAGGCGCTCAAAAAGACGACGACTGCTGCCAGCGCGGCCAGCCCGAATGCGATTCCCACCCCGGTCAGCCCATCGAACAACCAGCCCGCCGCCAGGCCGATGAGCGAAAGCGCGCCCCACCATACCCAGGCATCCGCATCGGCCAGCGGATCGTTCACATAACGCAGGAAGAACTGTCCGCTCTTCAATTTGCCGATCCGCTCGGTCAGCGGTTTGTCGAGGTGCGTTACCAGTTCCAGCACGCCCTGCGGACCGCTCGGAAAAAGGACGCAGCGTTCCAGGTACCGCGTCGCATCCATTGGGAAGAAGCGTTCGCTGTGGGCGAAGCGCAGAACGGGCTCGTATTGTTCCAGCAGTTCCTCGTCGGTCACGCGGCCTCTACGTTACAATGGGATTTATGGAAATCTCGCAACGCGTTATGCAAGTCTTCGCGTCCCATTTTAATGCCAAACCTGATTTCCTCGTGCGCGCGCCGGGACGGGTCAACCTGATCGGCGAGCATACGGACTACAACGATGGCTTCGTCCTGCCGATGGCCATTGACCGCGCGGTGTGGATCGCCCTGCGCTCGCGCGCGGACCGCCGCGTATCGGTTCATTCCCTCGACCTGGGCCTGTCCGCCGATTTCGAACTGGATTCCCTCTCGCGCGGGGAAAGCAGTTGGATCGAATATCTCAAAGGTGTGGCGCATGAGTTGCAGGTTGACGGATTCAAGTTGCAGGGTTGGGAGGGGGTGATGGCGGGCGACGTGCCGCGCGGCGCGGGCCTGTCCTCATCCGCGGCGGTGGAGATGGCCGCGGCGCGCGCCTTTGCCGCGGTCTCCGGTTTTGAGTGGGACGCGTTGCGTATAGCCAGGATAGGGCAAAGGGCGGAAAACAACTGGATCGGTGTGAAGTGCGGCATCATGGACCAGACCGCCAGCGCCGCCGCACGCGCCGGGCACGCGCTATTCCTCGATTGCCGTTCGCTGGAGATTGCGCATGTGCCTCTGCCCCGTGAGGCGGCTGTGGTCATTTTGGATACGTCCACGCGGCGCGGCCTGGTGGATTCGGCCTATAACGAGCGGCGCGCCCAGTGTGAGGCCGCGGCGCGTTTTTTCGGGGTGAAGGCGTTGAGGGATGTGAGTAAAGAACGCTTGAAGGCTGAAGGCGGGAATTTGGAGGAGGTGGTTCGTCGGCGGGCGCGGCATATTGTCACAGAAAACGAACGCGTGTTGCAGGCCGTGGAGTCCATGCACCGCGACGATCCTGCGGCCCTGGGGAGGCTGTTTAACGAAAGCCACGCCAGCCTGCGCGACGACTTCGAGGTGACGAACGACGCCTTGAATTGGATCGTGGAGATCGCGCAGGCGCGGCCCGAATGCTTCGGCGCGCGCATGACCGGCGCGGGCTTCGGCGGTTGCGCCGTCGCTTTGGTGCGGCGGGATTCGGCCGAGGCGTTCGCGGACGCGGTCGGCGCGGCGTACAGGCACAGGCTTGCACTGAGCGAAGTCGAAGGGTCGGGGCTGGAGGCGAAGATCTACGTTTGTCAGGCGAGCGAGGGGGCGAGTCTGGTTAAATAAAAACAGAGCGGACTTCAAATCCGCCCTGTCTGTTTACTCGGTCGCGATTTCCACTTCCGCGCTCATGCCCCACAACAGGCCTTCGACCTGCTCATCGAGCGCGAGGGTCACTTTGTAGACCACGTCGCCGCCGACAGTGCTTGCTTTGGGAGTGACGGCAGTAACTTTCCCGGAGTATTCGGCATCCAACGCGTCCACGAAGATCGCGGCAGGCTGGCCGATTTTGACGCGATGCACGTCGCGTTCGCTCAAGTCGGTGGTCTCGATTTGCAACTGACTGAGACCGCCGAGTGTGACGACGACCTGCCCGGGCTGGACATACTCTCCCGCCTGAACGCGCACCTCGACCACGGTGGCATCGAACGGAGCGGTGAGAATGGTCTGCGCGAATTCGGCCTGGGCCGTTGCGAAAGCCAGTTGGGCCTTGACCAGTTCGGCCTTCGCCAGTTCGCGCCGCTCGGGCGGACGGTTGAAGCGCGGGGGAATCCAGTACTCGTAGTCGAATTCGGCGGCGCGCAACGCGGCTTCGGCCGCGTCCAGCGCGCCCTGCAGGGCGGGGGAGTCGAGCGCGGCAAGCGCCTGCCCTGCGGTCACCTGATCGCCTTCCTTGACGAGGATTTCCTTAACAGCCCCCGGCAGGACAAATGCCGCCTGCGCCGATTGTGCCGGGACGATGACGGCCGATGCAACAACTTTGCCCGGCGTTGAGACACCCGCGAAGGGTGTGGGCGGGGCCGCGAGGGTGGGTGGGGGCGTCGCGGAGGGCGCGCACGCCGAGAGAAGAATGGAGAGGGTGAGAAGCGCGGTCCAGGCGATTTGTTTCATGGCGGCCTCTGCCTACTCGGTCGTGATGGTGACGTCTGCGCTCATGCCCCACATCAGGCCTTCCACCTGCTCATCGAGCGCGACGGTGACTTTGTAAACCACGTCGCCGCCAACGGTGGATGAGACGCGAGCAATGTCGGCAACCTTTCCTGCAATCCTGGCGTCGAGCGCTTCCACGTAGACCTCGACCGCCTGTCCCGGCTTCACTCTGGGCGCGTCGAGTTCGCTCAAGTCGGTGGTCTCGATTTGGAACGCGGACAGGTCGCCGATCTGCACCACGATCTGCCCCGGCGTGACCACTTCGCCTGGTGCGATGTCGAGCGCGGCGACCATGCCATCCATGGGCGCGGTGAGGGTCGCCTGCGCGAGGGTGGCTTTGGCGGATGCGAGCAGGGCCACGGCGCGGTCCACGCTGGCCTGGGCCGAATCGAGTTGCTCCTGGCCGGAGCCGACGCGCCGCAGGTAACGGACCTGGGTCTCGGCGGTCGCGACCGCGGCCTCGGCCTCCGCGACCTTTGCCTCGAGGATGGTCGTATCGAGCGCGACGAGGGGCTGGCCCGCCGTTACCCGGTCGCCTTCTTGAACTTCAACCGATTTGACGATGCCCGTCAATGGGAAACTCAGGCGCACGTGTTGGAGGGGTACAACTTCGCCCGACGCGGTGACGGTCCCAGCCGAGGGGCCGCCCGGGGAAACGGCATCCAGCGAAACGGTCGGAAGAGGCGTGGGGGAGGAGACCGCGCCCGAGCAGGCGGTGAGGGTCAGAACCAGGAATATCGTGATGATCAGTCGTTTCATGTTATCTCCTGTGTAGGGGCGCTATTTTCCATTGTTGCGGCTGTCTTTTTCTATCACACCGTCTTTGAGGGTGACGACGCGCTGGGCGTAGCCGATGACGCGCGGATCGTGCGTGGCAAACAGGAAGGTGACGCCCGTTTCCCTGTTGAGGCGCTGCATAATTTCCATCACCTGCTTACCGTTCTCGGTGTCGAGGTTGGCGGTCGGCTCGTCGGCAAGAATGATGAGGGGCCGCGTGACAAGGGCGCGGGCGACCGCGACGCGTTGTTGTTCGCCGCCGCTGAGTTGGTCGGGGCGATGATGCGCGCGGTCGGAGAGTCCGACAGCGTCGAGCAATTCCATGACGCGTTGCCTGCGCGCGCCGTTTTTCCCTCCGCTGAGGAGCAGGGGCATTTCCACGTTCTCGTAGGCGTTGAGGGTGGGGATGAGCGCGAAGAACTGGAACACGAACCCAAGCGTGCCTTTGCGCAGGTCAGCGCGCTGGTTGCGGTTGAGTTTGGTCACATCCTGCCCGTTGATGTGGACAGCGCCCGTCGTGGGCAGGTCGAGACAGCCGATGATTTGCAGGAGGGTGGTCTTGCCCGAACCCGACGGCCCGACCAGGGCAGTGAATTCGCCCGATTCGATTTTGAGATCCACGCCGCGCAGGGCGCGTGTCTCCACTTTGCCGATGGTGAAGGTGCGTGTGACGTTCGAGATGTTTGCGACTTCCATAGTGAACTCCTTTGAGGGAGAGTCTTCTTTCCTCTTTCTTCTTTCCAAATCGAGACGAAAGAGGAAAGAAGAAAGAAAGCGACTCTGCTATTTTCCGTGCAACGCGTCCACTGGCTCCATGCGGGAGGCCAGGCGGGCGGGGGCGAATGAGGCGACGATCGTGACGACGTAGGTAAGCACGCTCAGGTAGATGATGTTGTCAGGGGTCAGTTGGGTGTAGATCACGTTGTTAATCAGAATGCCCGTGAGACCAAACTTGCTGATGTCTATCGGGAAACCGTAGTAACTGAAGTAAGTTGCAATCGAGCCGCCGAGGATAAGCCCGCCGATGACTCCGCCCGTGGCGATCAACGCGGCCTCGGCCAGGAATTGCGCCAAAATGCGGCGTCCCTTCATGCCGATGGCGGCCAGGATGCCGATCTCGCGCGTCCGCTCGAAGACCGACATGACCAGCGTGTTCGAAACGACCGTGGCGGTGATGCCCAGCACGATCAGGTAGAAGATGGTCATGTAAGCGTTGGCGAAATCCTCGGTCTGGACGATCAGTTCGTTCATCTCGCGCCAGGTGACGACGGTGTAGTTTGGCGATTGCAGGGCAGCCGCGACCGCGTCCGATTGTTCGCGATCCTGGAGCATGATAAAGATCAGGCTGGCGCGATCCTCCGCGCCCGTGATGGTCTGCGCTTTGGCGAGGGGCAGGAAGACCGTGCTTTCGTCGTAGCCGAACGTGTTGGTGGTGTAAATGCCGCGGATGGTGAACAGTTGCTCGACCACATCGCCGTTGGACGTGTTGACCAGCAGGTTGACCTGTTCGCCGACCGTGAGACCCAACTTCTCGGCCAGCGGCTGGCCGATGAGGATGCCCTCGCGGTCGTCGGCGGTGAGGAATTCGCCCTTGAGCAAACCTTCGCGGTAGACTTGGTTCGCCGCCGCGTCGGGATCAATGCCGATGACCTGGACTCCGCGGGAATTTTCGCCGCGCGTCACGATTCCACTCGCGACGAGGCGCGGGGTCGCGTCCACGATTTGCGGATACTGTCCCTTGACCGTGTCTGCCAGTGCCTGCGGGTTTTCGATCAGGTCCTCCCATTTCAGGCTGATCTTGTTTTCATCGTAAGCGAGACTGCGAATCTGGAGATGTCCGCTGAACAGTTGTATGGTGTTCTTGAGCGCGCCTTGCATTTCGCCGACAAGGACGGAGGACATCAGGAGCAGCAAGCCCATCCCTATCGACACCGCCAGCGCGGAAAGGATCGTGCGGCGTTTGTTGCGTCCCAGATCACGGAAGGCCATTTTGAAGAGTTGGAACATAGTGTGTCTCTTTCATCATCCGTCATTGCGAGCGCTGGTCGAGTAGCCCGTGTTCTTCGGGCGTACCGAGACTAAGCGAGCGAAGCAATCTCCTCCTTCAACATGGGGATTGCTTCGTCGGTTCGGTGGTCTCGATACGCTTCGCTACTCGACCGCCAAACCTCCTCGCAATGACGAATGCAACTAAACGTAATGCAACGCCTCCGCGGGTTCGCGGTGCGAGGCTTCGCGGGCAGGGACGAAAGCGGCCAGTGTGGAGATGATGACCACAGTCCCTGCGCGCCACGCCAGGTTATTCAAGCCAAGCGAGGGATAGACGCGGCTGTTGATCAACGCCATGTAATCGCTCATGGACGCATAACTGGTATAGTCCAACCCCACTTGGGCAGTGATGCCGTTGATCAGCAACCCGACTACGATCCCCGCGGCCGCGCCGACTATTCCGATCAGCGCGCCTTCGAGGACGAACAACGCGCCGATCTCGCGCGGCTTCAATCCCATCGCGCCGAGCAGGCCGATCTCACGCGTCCGCTCGTAAACGGCCATCAGCAACAGGTTCAGGATGCCGATCGCCGCGATGGAGATGATGATAATGCCAAAGATGTTCATCGCGCCGCTCTTGCTGTTGATGGCAGTCTCGAGTTCGGGATAATTCTTGTTCCACGATTCGACCTCGTAGCCGGGCAACGCGGGCGCCAGCGCGGACACGACAATATCCTCCTCACCAAGCCGCTCGATGTTGACTTGGATCTCGGTGGATTGTCCGTCCAACCCAAACAACAATTGCGCTTCGGCCAGCGGTATGTAGACGGTCTGCCGTTCGAGGCTGGGAATGCCGATGTCGTAGATCCCGATCACGGTCATCGTGCGCTGGCGGTTCTGCTTGTGGATGTCGCTTCCGACCATCGTGATGCGGTCGCCGACTTTCACGTTCATCACGTCCGCCATGCCGCGGCCGATCAGGATCACGTCGCCGCCGTCCGCGGTCAGCCATTCGCCCTCGGCGATGTTCTGCGCGATCAGGCTGAGGGGCTTGCCCGCGTCGACTCCATCCTGGATGGGCGCGGCCTCCGCCTCGGGGTCAATGCCGATGATGCTGACGCCGAAGGCGCCCTCGCGGTTGCTGAGCAACCCGCCCGTCTGGATGCGACGCGTGGCCGAGATGACGCCGGGGTGCGCGAGCGCGGCTTCCACGACGGCCGCGTCGTTCGCCAGCGGGATGAGCGGGTTGCTGTCCACTCTGGCGCGGTAGCCCGCGGCGTGGATCTGGATGTTGCCGCCCAGTACGCGGATGGCATTTCCGTAGATGGCGTTGTTGAAGCCGTCAATCAGACCGTCGTACCACATCATCAAGCCGAGGCTCAAACTCATGGCGAGGATGATGTTGACGGTGCGGCGTTTATGCCGCCAGATGTTGCGCCATGCGAGGCGCAGATACAAAGTCATGTCGACGTCCTTTCTGCATTGCTTATAAATTGTGACTCTGTCTTGCGCAGACCGTACTCCATCACGTACAGCAACTTGTCGATTTTTTCCTGTGTCTTCGCGGAGCGCACCCACTTCATGATATCCTTCTGCTTCATGCCTTCGTTGATGATGTAGGTACTGATGGCGTTGCTCCAGGTTTCCATGATCATCACAGCCAGGTCCACGTCCACGCTCGGGTCCACTTCGCCGCGCTCGATGGCCTGCTCGATCATGGCGCGGAGTCCCTGCGATGTCCTTTCGCGAATGTCGGCAAAAGTGTGTCCGTAATACATGCCTTCGCCGAACATCACGCGGCTGACGGCTTGTGTCAACAGTGGGTGGGAAGTGTTGAGCTCCATGCCGGTCTTGATGATCCAGCGGAAATATTGAAATGTGTCCATGTTCGTGCTCGACGGGTGTTTGTCCTTGAAGAATTCCACCTTTTCGCGCTCGAGCACCTTGAGCAGGTGCATGAAAACGTCCTGCTTATCTTCGAAGTATTGATAGAAACTTCCTTTCGCAATACCGCTGTTTTTCACGATACGGTTGGTGGACGCATTTTCCAAACCATATTCGGCAAATTCTTCCACTGCGGCGTTGACGATCTTTTCGCGTTTCTCTTCGGGGAGGTTGAAAAAGGTTGGCTTGGGCATAAATGACCTGCTGGTCATATGACCAGCAGGTCACATTATAGGCCGATTTCCCCGCCTGTCAATGGTGACGAATGTAACGGATTCCATCGTGGTGCGGGATGCCTGACTGAGCGGAGTACCGCTCCGCTCCACAACCACCCTACGCTTCTTCACTGACCCTTCGACTTCGCTCAGGGCGAGCCTTCGCCTGCCGCGTCCACCCTGCGCGGAATCGTCCCCCGATCACATTCACCACCAATCCTGCGCGCCAAAACGTGACCGCGGCCATCCCGTGCGCCAGCACCGCGAACAACGGCGGAGTCTGATAGGTGTAATATGTCCAGCACTCGCGCGTCGTCCCCCACAATTCGAGGAAGTAACCCAGTCCCGTGCCCGCCGCGAAGGTCAGGAAAGCGTAGCGATAATCCGTCGGCGTGAGGATGAGCAGTACGCACAAAATCGTCGCCAGCCAGGTGTAGGATTTGTCGGAGGTCGGCGCGACGAAGACGAGCATCAAAGCCAGGAAAGAAACGAAGGTGAACCAGTAAAGAATCCTGAACACGGAGTCCAAAGCGTTGTCCTGAGCCTGTCGAAGGGTCTCCAGACTTTGGACAGGCGCGCGCTCAAAAGTCTGGCTCTTCCAGAGTGCTTCGCGAAGACTTTTGAGTCCGAAGTTTATAAATCTGGTAATCCGATCAATGGACAGGCTTGCAATGGGCCAGGCGGGAATGATCCACAGTGGCGGACGTTCGGCGGTGTAATAGTGCCACAGGTTCGTCTGCGTGCCCCAACTCTCGATGGCGAGCCCCCCGCACGTTCCTACAAAGACGATCAGTGCGTCCGCCTTCAAGTCCGCGCGGGCGACGATGGTCAACGACGTGAAACCGAAGATCCCGAGCAGGAGCCAGTCCATGTACAACCACCAGGGGCCGTCCCAGTCCACGTAGGCCAGATACTCCTCGGCAAGCGGCCACCAGATATAGACAATAAGGAAGATGACAAGGAAAAATCCACCCAGCAGGATACTGCTGTGGCGGGTCCACAAAGAGGGGAGGCGGTTTGGCATAGCCCGATTATATCAGGCGGAATTTGTTGGCCCTCCCGTAGAAAATAAGCCCTGAAAAAGCGAAATTCACATGATAGGGGGTTGACAAACGTCTCTGTTGTTATATAATGAGTTTAGTTTGTTGCCTCAACATACTAATCCCTATGGAAAGTAAACCTACCGCTGACCAGGCTTTTGTTCGGGAACTCAATTTGTCGCTCGTTCTGAGGCGGATTCAAAACGAGGCGCGGGTCTCGCGTGCCCAGCTGGCGACCGAGACGGGGTTGAATAAATCCACAGTTTCGAGCCTGGTAGAAGAACTGATCGCGCTGGGTTTGATCCATGAGACCGGGCTCAACTCTGTCGGGGCCGGGCGTCCTGCCACCCTGCTGGAGATCAATCCACAAGCGGGCTGTATTGTGGGCGTGGAATTGGGGGTTGACTTTGTATCGGTGGCCTTGACCGATTTTCTCGGCAGAATCCTGTGGCATAAGATCGCCGGCACGGATCCGAGCGACGCGCAGGACCGGGTCATTGCCCACACATTCCAGTTGGTGGACGAGGCGGTGGAAGTCTGCCGCGGGATGTCCCTGCCATTGCTCGGACTCGGTCTCGCGACGCCCGGGACGGTTGACCTGAACGAGGGGATTCTGGTCTTCGCCCCGAATCTGCACTGGCACAACGTTCCATTTCGTCAGCGCTTTTCGGAGCATACCGGCCTGAAGGTCTTCGTGGAGAACGACGCCAACGCCGCCGCAGTTGCGGAGCACTTGTTTGGCATCGCCCGCCAATGCACCGACTTTGTCTTTGTCTTTGCCGGTGTGGGGATCGGCGGCGGGTTCTTCCTGAACGGCGAACTGTATCGCGGCAAGAACGGCTACGCCGGAGAGATCGGTCATTCACCGATCATGGCGGATCCTCTCCAGTCGCCCTGTCATTGCGGGAACCGCGGTTGCTGGGAAACTTATGCCAATCAATACTCGATCATTCAGCGTGTGCAGGCGCGACTGGAAGTGAAGCGGAGCAGTATCATTCCGAACCTGATGGCGGAACAGAAGGCTCCGCTCTCGATTCCCCTGATCAAGCAGGCTGCCGACGCCGGTGACGCCGAGGCGATGAGTTCCTTCGCCGAGGCGGGCACGGCCATGGGACAGGGACTGGCCGCCATCATCAATTTCCTGAATCCAGAGAAGATCATCCTTGGCGGGCCGTTGAGCATTGCCGCCCAATACATGCTCCCTGCGGTGCAGGAGGCGGTCGCGAAACACTGCCTGCCGGAGATCGGGAAAAGGGTCAGTGTGGAACTGTCGCAGTTTGGTGCAGACGCCAGCCTGATCGGCGCCATTGCCATCGTTGCCGACAACGTTCTTTCCAATCCTACGCATATGGAGAGGAGGTGATGATTAGGGAAAAAAGCCGCGTGAATTTTAGTTGATCCCAATTCAAGAATTGAATCGTAGAAAAGGAGAAGAAACACCATGTCCAAGAAACTGTGGTACAGCTTGCTGGCTGTACTGATGATTACTGCAACCGTCCTTTCAGCCTGCGCGCCCGCCACCCAACCGCCCGCCGCCACTGAGCCGCCTGCGGCTGGTGACCAGGTGGAAGTGTTCTCGTGGTGGACGGGCGGCGGCGAAGCAGCCGGTCTCGACGCCATGATCGTGGTCTTTAACGCGGCCAACCCCAACATCGAATTCGTCAACTCCGCAGTCGCCGGCGGCGCGGGGACCAATGCGCGCGCCGTGCTGGCCACCCGCCTGCAGGCCGGTGAACCGCCCGATAGCTGGCAGGGCCACGCGGGTCAGGAATTGATCGGCACCTACGTTGCCGGCGGACAGATCGAGCCGCTGAACGATCTCTACGAGGCCGAGGGCTGGCTCGCTGTCATGCCCGAGACGCTCATCCCGCTTATCTCGCAGGATGGCAACATCTACTCCGTGCCGGTCAACATCCACCGCGCCAACGTGTTGTGGTACAACCCTGGCATTCTCGAGGCCAACAATATCGCTGTGCCCACCACGATGGATGAGTGGCTTGCCGCGATGGAGACCCTCAAGGCCGCCGGCGTCCAGCCGCTGGCGCTGGGCGAGCAATGGACCAAGATGCACTTGCTCGAGACCGTCCTGCTTGGCACGCTCGGCCCGGATGCTTACAACGGCCTGTGGGATGGTTCCACTGACTGGGGCTCTGCCGAGGTCAAGGCCGCGCTCGATAACTACGTCAAGGTTCTCAGCTACGCCAACACCGATTCGGCCTCGCTCTCCTGGCAGGACGCCTCGCAGCTGGTCGTCAATGGTGATGCCGCCTTCAACGTGATGGGCGACTGGGCCGAAGGCTACTTCCGCGAAATCGGCAAGGCTCCCAACGTTGACTATGGCTGGGCTCCCGTGCCCGGCAGTGTGGGCGTCTTCCAGTTCCTGTCCGACTCGTTCGTCCTCGCCGTTGGCGCTCCTCATCCCGAAGCCGCCACCGCCTGGTTGAAGATTGCCGGTTCCAAGGCTGGACAGGAAGCCTTCAACCCGGTCAAGGGCTCGATCTGCGCCCGCACGGACTGCGACAAGTCGCTGTTCGGCGAGTATCTGCAGTCGGCCATGGAGGATTGGTCCACCGACATCGTCGTCGGCTCGCTGACCCACGGTGTGGTGGCCAACGACTCCTGGAAGTCCGAGATCGACACGGCGCTGGGCGCGTTCATTGCCGATGGCAACGTGGACGCCTTCCAGTCCGCGCTGGTTGCGGCCTGTCAGAACTCCGGCCCCTGTGAGTAAGAAATCAGTGTAGAATCATTGAGGCTCCGCAAACGCGGAGCCTCAACCCTTCTTATTCAGCGAGGCCTGCCATGTTTAGAGACAAGGACCGTTATTTGTCCGTTCTTTTAATCTCGCCCTCCATCCTGGCGGTCTTGATTTTTATCTATGGTTTTATTAGCTGGTCGGTGCGTGTTTCTCTTAGCAAATGGAAGGGCCTCAATCCAGACTATACCTGGAATGCGCTGAACAATTACATCGAACTCTTCAAAGATCCTCGCTTCCATGTGGATGTCCGCAATACGCTCATCTTTACCGGTGTGTTCGTGGTCGGCAGTATCGTGGTTGGGTTCCTGCTGGCAGTGATGCTTGACCAGGGCTTGAAGGGGGAGGGCTTCTTCCGCAGTCTGTTTCTCTTCCCGATGGCGATCTCCTACATTGTGACCGGGGTTGTCTGGCGCTGGCTGATGAACCCTGCGGAGGGTACGCGCACCAGCGGCTTGAACTTGCTATTTTCCTACCTTCATCTTGATTTTCTCCAAAACGCCTGGCACACAACTCCCTATTGGGGGATGGCCGCTATCGCGCTGGCGGCCGTCTGGCAGATGTCGGGATATACCATGGCGTTGTATCTTGCGGGTTTGCGCTCCATCCCGGCCGAACTGCGCGAGGCCGCCCAGATTGACGGCGCCAATGAACTCGAAATTTACCGCCACATCATCCTGCCCCTGCTCTCGCCGGTGACCCTCAGCGCACTCATCATCCTCGGCCACATGTCGCTCAAGGTGTTCGACCTGATCATCGCCATCGCGGGCAAGCAATACCCTCTGGATGTCCCCGCCATTTATATGTGGCAAACCACCTTCGACGGCCATTTCTACGGACGCGGCGCCGCCATCGGCATTCTCCTTCTGATCAGCGTCGCCCTGCTCATCATTCCATATATCCGCTACACCCTTAAGACGGAGGTGCAGCAATGATCGCCAAATTCCGTCTTGGTAAAAACTGGCTATACATTCCTCTCGTCTTCATGGCGGTCTTCTACCTCATCCCGATGTACGTCATGCTGGTGACGGGATTCAAGAGCTTTGCGGAAGTGGACCTGAAGACCATGTGGAACCTGCCAAGCGGTATTGCCTTCGATAATTACGTCGAGGCCTTTGCCAAATTGGCGCCCTCATTGGGGAACAGTTTTGCCATGGTCATCCCGGCCACCCTGCTTTCCTCGGCCCTGGGTTCGTTGAACGGCTTCATCCTCGCCAAATGGAAATTCCGCGGAGCCGACTTCATCTTCCCGTTCATCCTGTTCGGCATGTTCATCCCGTACCAGAGCATCCTCATCCCGCTGGTGCAATTCATGCACGCAGTGGGCATCACCGGTCTGCCCGGCCTGGCGCTGGCGCATATCATCTACGGCATCCCGATCACCACGCTCACCTTCCGCAACTATTACGCCGGCCTGCCGCAGGAACTGCTCGAAGCCGCCAAGATAGACGGCGCGGACATGCTCGGCATCTATCGTCACATTCTCCTGCCCATCTCCATCCCCAGTTTCGTCGTCGTGCTCATCTGGCAGTTCACCTCCGCCTGGAACGATTTCCTCTTCGCTGTGGTGCTGACCGGCAATACCCAGTGGCCCATCACTGTGGCGCTCAACAACATGGCAGGCAGTCAGATTATCGCCTGGAACGTGCAGATGGCCGGTTCCCTGCTGGCCGCGCTGCCCACCCTGCTCGTCTACGTCTTCCTCGGCCGTTACTTCCTGCGCGGACTGTTGGCCGGTTCGCTCAAGGGATAGGATGACCGATCGCGTCCTCGACTGGGGACTGCTCTCGACCGCGCGTATCAACCGCGCCCTCATCCCGCCGCTCGACGCCTCCAAACGGACCCGCCTGCTGGCCGTCGCTTCGAGGAGCCAGTCCTCCGCTGACGCCTACGCGCGCGAGTGGAAGATCCCCCGCGCACACGGCAGTTACGAGGCCCTGCTGGCCGATCCCGACATAGACATCATCTACAATCCGCTTCCGAATCACCTGCACGCCGAATGGACGATCAAAGCCCTGCGAGCGGGCAGGCATGTCCTGTGCGAGAAGCCCCTCGCTCTGACCCTCGCCGAAGTGGACGCCATGTCCGCCGCGGCGCGCGAGACGGGTAAAGTGCTGGCCGAGGCTTTCATGTATCGCCATCACCCGCAGACTCTCAAAGTCAAGGAAATCGTGGACAGCGGCGCGCTTGGCAGACTGCAATTGATCAAGGGGTCGTTTACTTTCAACCTTACGCGCGAGGGGAATTTCCGCTTTCAGAAGGAAATGGGTGGAGGCAGTATCTGGGACGTTGGTTGTTATCCCATCAGTTACGCGCGCATGCTCGTCGGGACGGAACCGCTCGAGGTCTTTGGCTGGCAGGTCCTCGGTCCGGGCGGAGCCGATATGACCTTCGTCGGGCAGATGCGATTCGCGGAAGATGTCCATGCTCAGTTTGACTGCGGCTTTCAATCCCCGTTGCGTTCCTTCATGGAAATCGTTGGTTCGCAGGGGAGTTTGGTGGTGCCAAAACCGTTCAAGCCGGGCCGCAATGAGAAAATCTTCCTCACCCGCGAGGACAAGACCGAGACGATCAAAATCCCCGGGCAGGAACTTTACCTCGGCGAAGTGGAGGACATGGCCGATGCCATCCTGCTCGGCAAACCGCCGCGTGTCACCCTGGCTGACAGCCGCGGCAATGTGGCCGCAATCCTGGCTCTGCTTGAGTCTGCGCGCACCGCGAAGCCCGTGTTGCTTTGATTGACTTTTCCTCCCTCCTCGTCTAAACTTTCTGCATGTTGGCCCGCGTCTATTCCTGCGCCGTCGTGGGACTCGAAGGCGTCATCGTCGAAGTCGAAGTGGATACCACCACGGGCTTTCCCGGCATGGACATCGTCGGCCTGCCCGACGCGGCCGTGCGCGAGAGCAGCCAGCGCGTGCAGGCCGCGGTCAAGAACGCGGGCCTGCCCTACCCGCGCCGCCGCGTGGTCGTCAACCTCGCGCCCGCCTCCGTCCGCAAGGAAGGCCCCACCTACGATCTGCCCATCGCCCTCGGCGTGGTGCTCATGCAGGGCGCGCTCCCGCCCGACGCCGCGCGCGACGCGCTCGTAATTGGCGAACTCTCGCTCGACGGAATCGTGCGCCACTCGCGCGGCGTCCTGCCGATGGCGGCCACGGCGCGCGCCCAGGGCTTCAAGCGGATTTTCGTCCCCGAAGCCGACGCGGCCGAAGCCGCGCTCATCCCGGACCTGGAAGTTCTCCCGGTCGACACGCTCCCGGCTCTCATCGACCATCTGGCCGGGCGCCGTTTAATCGAGCCGCATCCTCCCCTCGTAGCGGAATCCGTTCCCCCGTCCGTGCTGACCGATTTCCGCGAGATCAAGGGACAGGAACACGTCAAGCGCGCCCTCGAGGTCGCCGCGGCCGGCGGGCACAACGTCCTGATGGTGGGGAGTCCCGGCGCGGGAAAGACGCTTTTGGCGCGCGCCCTGCCGGGCATCCTGCCCGAAATGTCCATTGACGAGGCGCTCGACGTGACGCGCATCTATTCCGTGGCCGACGCCCTGCCGCCCGAGACGCCGCTGATGCGCGCCCGTCCGTTCCGCGCGCCGCATCACACGATCTCGCACGCGGGCCTGGTGGGCGGGGGCAACTGGCCGCATCCCGGTGAAATCTCGCTGGCGCACAGGGGCGTTTTATTTTTGGACGAATTGCCCGAGTTCGGCATGCGCGTGCTGGAGGTGTTGCGCCAGCCCATCGAAGATAAGGTCGTGACCATTTCGCGCGCGCAGGGATCGCTGACCTTCCCGGCGAACTTCATGCTGGTGGCGGCGATGAATCCCTGCCCCTGCGGCTACTACGGAGACCCGGTCAAGCCGTGCACCTGCGCGCCCTCGACGGTGACGAAATACCAAAAGCGTATCTCAGGCCCCCTGCTCGACCGCATTGACATTCACATCGAAGTGCCGCGCGTGGATTACGAAAAGTTGAGCAGCGACCGGCTGGGGGAGTCGTCTGACGCGATTCGGGCGCGGATCGAGGCGGCGCGCCAGCGTCAACGGGAACGATTTGCCAAAAGCGACTCGGTCGTCGCCAATGCGGACATGCGCCCGGCACAAATCCGCCAGTTCTGCAAACTGGACGAGGTGGGGGAGAGTCTGGTACGAACGGCCATGAGCCAGATGCAGTTATCCGCGCGAGCGTATCATCGCGTGTTGAAACTGGCGCGAACGATTGCAGACCTGGCAGGGAGTGAAGACATCCAGTCCGCGCATCTGGCGGAGGCATTGCAATATCGTCCGAAGTTGATGATATGACAATCATCTGCACCGCCAATGACATTCGTTTTTAAATTCAGCAAACTCTTATTCAGTTTTATCCATTCCTAACCAAAATCTAACAAAATCTCAGTACTACATTGTGAACGTGATCGTTATAGTTGGGGCGGAAAACACAATCATGCGTATTCATTGCATCGGCATCAACCACAACACCGCCCCCATTCAATTGCGCGAGCGTCTTGCCTATGGCGAAGAACAGATTCGCGTCACGCTCTCCCGCCTCGCATGTGGACATCTCTCCAGCGCCATCGTAGAGATGGTCATCCTCTCCACCTGCAACCGTACCGAGATTTATGTGGTCTCCAGCCAGGAAATTTTTTCCGAGTTGGAGATTTTTTTGTCCGAGACGCGCGGCGTGAAGCGGAATGAATTCCTTCCACATCTCCAACGCTATAACGACGTGGACGCCGCCCGCCACCTCTTTGACGTCGCGGCGGGACTCGACTCGCTCGTCATCGGCGAGCCGCAAATTCTGGGGCAGATCGTCCGCGCGCTGGAACTCGCCCGCGGACAGAACATGGCGGGACCCGTTCTCAACCGCCTCTTCCAGGCCGCCATCCACGCGGGGAAGCGCGCCCGCACCGAGACGAACATCAGCCGCAATCCCGCGTCGGTGTCGTCGCTGGCCGCGTCGCTGGCGGAACGAGTCGTGCATCCGATTGCGGAGGCGCAGGTGGTCATCCTCGGCGCGGGCGAAATGGCGGAACTTGCCGTCGAAGCCCTGCGCAAACGCGGCGCGCAAAAAATCCTCGTCGTCAACCGCACCTTGGAACGCGCTCATACGATTGCAGACCGCTGGGACGCGCAAATCACGACCTTTGAAAATCTTGACTCTGCGCTGGCATCTGCCGACATCTTGATCTCCTCCACAGGCGCACCGCATACGATCCTGTCTGCCGAAATGGTCAAACATGCCATGCAAGCGCGTCCGCAGCGTCCACTGGTGTTGATAGACATCGCCGTGCCGCGCGACATTGACCCCGACGCGGCGAATATCCCGCACGTCAAATTGTATGACATCGATAACCTGAATGAGAAACTTGAAGGCGCGCTTGCCGAACGCATGTCAGAAGTGCCGCAGGTGAAATCCATTCTCGATGAAGAGATCGTGGAATTTGCTGAGTACATGAAATCGCTGGAGATGCTCCCCCTCATCGCCGACATTCGCCAACAGGCGGAAAGCATCCGACAGAACATGCTCGACAAAACCCTGCGCCGCCTGCCCGACCTGACCGAATCCGAACGCGCCCGCGTTGAAGCCATGACCCAGGCGCTGGTCAAGCAGATTTTGCACGCGCCCACCAATCGTCTACGCGCCGAAGCGGGATCGCCTCACGCGCCTGAATATGCACAAATTACGCGTGCGCTGTTCAACCTGGGCGATGGTCGTCCGACATCCATCGCGGCAGACTGATAACTGATCACTGACAACCATGAAACTGATCTTCGCCACCCGTCCATCCGCACTCGCCCGCTGGCAAACCCAGTGGGTCATCAATGCTTTGCAAGCGCTTCATCCGAATCTCGAATGCGAAGAAAAGGTCATCGCCACGCAGGGCGACAAAATTCTCGATAAACCCCTGCCCGAAATCGGCGGCAAGGGACTCTTCACGCAGGAACTCGAATCGGAATTACTTGCAGGCAACGTCCATTGCGCGGTTCACTCGCTCAAGGATTTGCCCGTCGAAAACCCTGCTGGATTAACCGTTGGATGTATCCCCGCCCGCGCGGAAGTTCGTGACGCGCTGATTAGCAGGGCAAGTCTGAGACTTGCGGAACTGCCACCCAACGCCTCCATCGGGACCTCGAGCCTGCGCCGTGCTGCCCAGATCCTTTCCCTCCGCCCAGACATTAAGACCCAATCCCTGCGCGGCAACGTGGACACGCGTTTACGCAAAGCCCTTGACGGTCAATATGACGCGATCATCCTTGCCGGCGCGGGGTTGACTCGGTTGGGTCTGGACTCGCACGTCACCGAATGGCTCCCGCTCAATGTCATGCTCCCCGCGCCAGGACAGGGCGCGCTCGCCGTCCAATGCCGCGCGGATGATGCGACGACGCTCGAACTCCTGTCCGCGCTCGAAGACGAAGCGACGCGAAAGTGTGTGACCGCCGAACGCGCCTTTTTGCAGGGGTTGGGTGGTGGGTGCGCGGTGCCTGTGGCGGCGTTCGCCGAAGTGAACAGTCATCAGTCATCGGTAATCAGTCTGACGGGATTGGTGATTTCGGAAGATGGAAGGAAGGTTGTAAAAGTGACAAGCGAAGGGATTGACGCGCTGGCGCTTGGTAAATCACTCGCTCAACAAGCCATTCAAAACGGCGCGGACGAAATCCTAAAACTGATCACTGTCCACTGATAACTGATCACTATGAAAGTACTGATAACCCGCCCCCGCGCCCAAGCCGACGACTTCGCAGGCAAACTGCGCTCTGCGGGCTTTGAACTGGTCTTCTTTCCTGTCATCGAGATTCGTCCCGTTGAAAATAACACGGCGCTCGATGAGGCGTTGAAGAATTTGGATCGGTACGCGTGGGCGGTGTTTACGTCGGTCAATGCGGTGGAGGCGGTGTTCTCGCCCTCACCCCTAACCCCTCTCCCACGGGGAGAGGGGGACTCTTTGCACGAGCGTTCTCCCTCTCCCTTTGGGAGAGGGCAGGGTGAGGGCATTCCCCCCTCTCACTTCGGGAGAGGGAACGGGGGTGAGGGACTCCGCATCGCTGCCATCGGACCGAAAACCGCCGCCGCCCTCCGCAAGAATGGCATTGAACCTGACTTCATCCCCGATGAATTTATCGGCGAAGCGATCCTATCGGGATTGGGCGATGTGAAAGACAAATGGATTCTGCTCCCACGCGCCGAGATCGCCCGCAAAGAATTACCCGAAGCGATTGCCAAAGCGGGGGGAATTGTTCACGAGATCGTCGTTTATAAAACCTTGCCTGCTCTACCTGACCCTGATGGAATTGCTGCGTTGAAGTCGGGCGTGGATGTGATCACCTTCACCAGCGCGTCAACCGTTAAAAATTTTGTTGCAATTGCACAAAAGAATCACCTCGACCCACTACACCTGCCAAACAATCCGCTCTTCGCGTGCATTGGACCGATCACCGCACAAGCCGCGCAAGAGGCAGGGTTTGAGAATACCGTTGTTGCTAAAGAATACACCACCGATGGATTGATCGAAGCCCTCACAAAAATGGAGACACCATGACTCTACTTGAACTTGAAACTCGCCGATCCGCAATCGAAAATCGTAAATCGAAAATCGTAAATCGTCCGCGAAGATTGCGCGCCAACCCTGCCATCCGCGCGATGGTACGGGAGACAGAGCTCAACGCGCGCGACTTTATTTATCCGCTTTTTGTGAGGCATGGAACTGGACGGACTGCCATCGGCTCGATGCCAGGCGTGCATCAACTGTCAGTGGAGGAGGCAGTTCGGGAGGCGGAATCAGCCGCAAGGTCGGGTGTGAACGCGGTCATCCTGTTTGGGATCCCCAATGAGAAGGATCCGATCGGGCTGGAGAATTTCGCGGAGGATGGGATTGTCCAGCAGGCGATTCGGGCGATCAAGAAGGAAATCCCTGAGATGATCGTTGTAACAGATGTGTGCCTGTGCGAATACACGGACCACGGTCACTGCGGAATTTTGAATACGGGCGAACATTTTCAGGCGGGCTTGCCTGAGGGATACGTGCTTAACGACCCGACGCTGGATGTGCTGGCGAAGGTTGCGGTCTCGCACGCCGAGTGCGGCGCAGACATCGTTGCGCCGAGCGGCATGATGGATGGAATGGTCGCGTCCATTCGTGAGGGGCTGGATGGCGCGGAGTATGAGAATCTGCCGATCCTGTCGTATGCCGTGAAATATGCGTCGTCATTTTATGGACCATTCCGCGATGCGGCGGAGGGCGCGCCGAAATTTGGCGACAGAAAATCTCATCAGATGGATCCTGCCAATGTGCGCGAAGCCTTGCGTGAAGCCGCCTTGGATGTGGGCGAAGGCGCGGACATGTTGATGGTGAAACCTGCATTGGCATATCTTGATGTCATTCGCGTCGTGAAGGACGCCTTCCCTGAACTGCCGATGGCGGCATACAACGTCAGCGGCGAGTATGCGATGATCAAAGCCGCCGCGCAGAATGGCTGGGTGGATGAAGCGAAGGTCACGCTCGAAACGCTTACGTCCATCAAGCGGGCAGGGGCGGATGTCATCATCACCTATCATGCCGTGGATGCCGCCCATTGGTTAGCAGGTTAGAAGGTTGGAAAGTTTACAAGTTTTGACTTTCAAACTTCCAACCTTCAAACCTTCAAACGAGATTACGGAGATGCCAATGACAGTAACAAATTTAAGCGAACGAGCATTTGCCGAACGTTCTTACCAAAACGAGCGCATGACCCACGTGGATTTTGACCAGGCGCCATTTACCATCGCCTGGGAGGTGACGCGCGCCTGCGCCTATGCCTGCGTCCACTGCCGCGCCGACGCGCAACATCAGCGTGACCCGCGCGAACTTTCGACGGACGAAGCCAAAGCGTTGATCGAACGGCTCGCGGCGTTTGGCAACAATCCCATTTTGATCTTCACGGGCGGCGACCCGATGATGCGTCCCGACCTGTTTGAGTTGATCGCCTACGCTTCCGAGCGCGGACTGCGCTGTTCGCTCACGCCAACTGCAACCGCCCTGCCGACCCGCGAACGATTGGAGAAAGCACGTGAAGCGGGGATCAAGCGCGTGGCGTTATCGCTCGACGCGCCGCGTCCCGAAATCCACGACGAGTTTCGCAAGGTGCAAGGCTCGTGGCAGCGGACGATGGACACGCTCCACCGCGCGCACGATGTTGGCATGAGCGTGCAAGTCAACACGACAGTTGCCAAACATAACGTGGACATCCTGCACGAGATGGTTCCGTTCATTCAGGAAGTCGGCGCGGTGCAGTGGTCGGTCTTCTTCCTTGTCCCCACGGGACGGGCGATGGCGGAGCAGATGGTCAGCGCCGAGCAGCACGAAAAAGTTTTCAACTGGCTGTATGACTTGTCGCAGAACGCGCCGTTCGATATTAAGTCCACTGCCGCGCCGATGTATCGCCGTGTAGCAATCGAACGCAAACGCGCCGAGAACACGGGCAAACCTGTCACCTTCCAAAGCGCGGGCTTCCAATACGCGGACGGACTCAATCGTCCCACCAAAGGCGTGAACGATGGCAACGGCTTCCTCTTCATCTCGCATATCGGCGAAATCCAGCCAAGTGGATTCCTCCCCGTCACCGCGGGCATGGTGCGCGAAAACGATGTCGTGGACGTGTATCGCAACTCGCAAATTTTCAAATACCTGCGCGACCCGTCCAAACTCAAAGGCGTGTGCGGAACCTGCACCTACAACGATGTCTGCGGCGGTCAACGCGGGCGGGCGTATGGAATCACGGGGGATTATTTGGAAAGCGATCCTGCGTGTGTATTAGTGAGTGGAAAGTAGAAAGTGGATAATCCAATGACGACTGCGCAACCCACCGCCCACTTTCCACTTTCTACAACCGCCTCTCCCTTCCTCCGCGCCTGCCACCGCCTCCCGACCGACACCACCCCCATCTGGTTCATGCGTCAGGCGGGACGCTACATGGCAGAGTATCGCGCCATCCGTGAGAAATATTCGCTGATCGAAATTTGCCATCATCCCGAAATCGCCGCCGAAGTGACGCTTCAACCTGTCCGCGCGCTCGGCGTGGACGCGGCGATTCTCTTCGCGGATATTCTGCTCCCAGCCATTCCGCTCGGCGTGGGATTGGAATTCGCGAAAGGTGAGGGACCCGTTTTGCAGAATCCCGTCTGCACGATGGACGACGTGAAGAATCTGCACCCCGTGAATCCCGAAACCGATTTGGGCTACGTGATGGACGCCATTCGCCTCTTGCGCGGACGTTTGGGCGGCGTGCCCCTCATCGGCTTTTGTGGCGCCCCGTTCACAGTCGCCTCCTATCTCATCGAAGGCGGCTCGTCGCGCGAGTTCCTCAAAACCAAAACGATGATGTACTCCGATCCGCAGACCTGGCACGCGCTGATGGACAAACTCTCCGTCGTTTTGCGCGACTACCTCGTCGCGCAGATCCGCGCGGGGGCGCAGGCGGTGCCGGTCTTCGACTCGTGGGTCGGCGCGCTCAGTCCATCTGATTACGAAAATTTTGTTTTGCCCTACTCGCAAAAAATCTTGCAGGAAGCGAAAAAAGAAAACGTCCCTGTCATCCACTTCGGGACGAACACCACGACTCTCCTCCCGCTGATGAAACGCGCAGGCGGCGATGTGATTGGACTCGACTGGCGCATCCCGCTCGATGATGGTTGGAAACTGCTCGGAGACGATGTCGCCGTGCAAGGCAATCTCGACCCAACGATTCTCTTTGCTCCGTTGCCTGAAATCAAAAAGCGCGTCCACGATATTCTGCGCCGCGCGGACGGAAAGCCTGGTCACATCTTCAATCTCGGTCACGGCATTCTTCAGCATACCCCCGTGGACAATGTAAAGGCTGTTGTCGATATGGTGCATGAATATGGCAATTAACACCCTCGGTCTCGTCGCTGCTGTCACAGCCTTCCTCACCATCTGGCTCGGTCATGTTGCCGTCCGCAAAGTGGAAGCGGAAGCGCGTGATATTCGCCCGCCCATGTTCATCGCCATCGCGCTCGGACTGATCACTGAATACTGTTCACTGATCACTGATAACTTGTCACTCAAAACCGCTCTCGGCATTCTCGGCATCACCCTGCTTTGGGACGCCTTCGAAATCTATCGCCAGCAAAACCGCGTCAAACACGGACACGCCCCCGCCAACCCGAATAATCCGCGCCATGCGAAAATCCTCGCGGAACATCCCTCTGCCACCACCCTTGATCTCCTCAAACGCGATCCCATCGGGCGATCCGTCTCTCCCGAAGAAGCGCCCAAACTCATCACACACTGACCTGACACCTAAAACTTGAAACCTGGAACCTGAAACTTATGAACCCCTTCGGCATCCTCATCGGACTTGTCACCTTCGCCATCATCGGACTCGGCTTCCCGCTCGTGATTCGCGGGGAACGTTATTTCGGTTACTGGTTATGGGTATACATTATGAGCATCGGCTTCCTCATCATCATCGCATCCCTCTTCATTCAAAATGACTGGGCTTCGGTCATCGTCGGCGTCATCGGCGCGACCTTTGTGTGGGGTAGTACCGAACTTAAGGAACAAGCCGTCCGTGCAGAGTTGGGATGGTTCCCTTTCAACGCAAACAAAGTGAAACTCCCATTCGCGGACATCATCAAAAAATGGAAAGCGCCGCATCTTTAGTCGAATAGTCGCATGGTCTGATAGTCAAATAGCCAGTCCATCAACTATCAGACCATGCGACCACCAGACTATCCGACCATCGGACTACGAGACTATCCGACTATGAGACTAACCATCATCGGCGGCGGCATCGCAGGTTTATCAGCCGCCTATTACGCAGTACGCAGCCTTGCCCTGAGCGAAGCCGAAGGGACGCAATACGATCAAATCACCCTCCTCGAATCCGACTCTCGTTGGGGCGGGAAAATCTCCACAGATCGCGTTGTCTTTGAGGATGGCGCGTTCATCATCGAAGGCGGACCCGATACCTTCCTCGCCTCCAAACCCTGGGGCGTGGCGCTGTGCAAGGAACTCGGTCTCGGCGAGCGATTGCATGGCACGAACCCAAACAAGAAAAACACCTACGTCCTCAACAAAGGTCGCTTGCTTCCCCTGCCCGATGGTCTCGCCATGATGATCCCCTCGGATATGCCATCCATCCTGCGTTCGCGACTTATTTCATGGGTTGGCAAAACGCGCATGGGATTTGATTTTCTGCTCCCCGCGAAACGCGTCAACGGCGATGAAAGCCTGGGGTCATTTGTCAGTCGTCGGCTGGGGCGTGAGGCGTACGAGAATCTCATCGAGCCGCTCATGTCTGGTATTTACGCGGGCGACGGCGATCAACTGAGTCTCGCCTCCACGTTCCCCTATCTGCGCGACCTCGAACTCAAGCACGGAAGTCTCGCGCGCGGCGCGCTGAAAATGCGGCAGCAATCCAATGGCAAAGTACAAGGTTCGCGTTCCGCATTTCTCACACCCACAACGGGTCTCGCCGAAATTGTCGAAGCGCTGGTCGAACATCTTTCATCTCACAACGTTGACCTTCGCCTCAACACCCGCGCAATTTCGGTGACTCGCAACTTGGAACGTGAAACCTGGAACGTGACACTTGACACCGAAACACTTGACACCGATTCGCTGATCCTCGCCACCCCCGCCTTCGCCTCCGCCCAACTCCTCGCCTCATTCGACCTCGCGCTGGCTTCTGCCCTCGGAAACATTCCCTACGTCTCGACCGCCACCGTCTCCCTCGCCTACCGACAAAGCGACCTACCCCGCGAGTTGGACGGTTACGGCTACGTTATCCCGCGCCGTGAAGGACGCAAAGCCCTCGCCTGCACATGGACGTCCACCAAATTCCCGCACCGCGCGCCCGAAGGCTACGCGTTGATCCGCGTCTTCATCGGCCGCGCAGGCGAGTCCCCCTCTCCCTTGGGGAGAGGGGCTAGGGGTGAGGGCGAGTTGCTGGAATTATCCAAAGAAGAAATGAAATTAACGCTTGGCATCACCGCCGAGCCGCTTCTCTCCCGCGTATTCTTGTGGGATAAAGCCATGCCGCAATACAACCTCGGTCATCCCGAAATTCTCAAACGCATTGACGCCGCCCTCGAAAAACATCCGAGTCTTGCATTGGCTGGCAACGGCTACCGCGGCATCGGCATCCCTGACTGCATTCATTCAGGTGAAGTGGCTGTGGAAAAAATTCAAAAATCCATGTCGTTGCGAGGAGCAACGAAATGAGCGACGAAGCAATCCCCGGTTAGTTGGAAATTGCTTTGCTCGTTGCAGTCGCTCGCAACGACATATAACGGGAAGAATTCTGACATCACAAAGCTCATCTCTCTACTTTCAAGAACCCGCCCTGCAATGGATATCCTGTGGCGCGCCAGCGTCAACGGGAACGATCTGCCAAAAGCGACTCGGTCGTTGCCAATGCGGACATGCGCCCGGCGCAAATCCGCCAGTTCTGCAAACTGGACGAGGTGGGGGAGAGTCTGGTACGAACGGCCATGAGCCAGATGCAATTATCCGCGCGAGCCTACCATCGCGTGTTGAAACTGGCGCGAACGATTGCAGACCTGGCAGGGAGTGAAGACATCCAGTCCGCGCATCTGGCGGAGGCATTGCAATATCGTCCGAAGTTGATGATGGGGTGATAGAAAAACCGCTCGAAAGACGTTCGCGGTCGAACGTCTTTTTGATGCTCAAGATTCCCCCTTGCATTTTCCCCAAAATGGGCTATGGTCGTTTATGATCGATTGGATGGAAGGCCGTCATCGTTGCGGACTATACAAAAATCCGCCTCACTCTGCGAGGTTCCAGCGTGAATAATTCCCCTCTCTTCGGCGGCATCGAAGGCGGCGGGACGAAGTTCGTTTGCGCCGTCGGCGCCGGGCCATACGACATCCGGGCGGAGGCGCGCTTCCCGACCACCACGCCCGAAGAGACGCTCGACCGGGCCATCGCGTTCTTCAAGGGACATAAAGGACTGGCCGCGATCGGCGTCGCCTGCTTCGGGCCTCTCGACCCGAATCCTGATTCCGTTACCTTTGGTCAGATCCTCCCGACGCCCAAACCCGACTGGACCGGCGCTGACATCGTCGGGGCACTGCGCGCCGCGTTCGACGTCCCCATCGGCTTCGACACGGATGTGAACGGCGCGGCCCTCGGCGAGTCCCGCTGGGGCGCGGCGCAGACGCTGGACACTTTTATCTACCTCACCGTTGGCACCGGCATCGGCGGCGGCGCGTACGTCAACGGGAAACTGCTCCACGGCCTGCTCCATCCCGAAATGGGACACATCCCCCTGCCGCACGATTTTACGCGCGACCCGTTCGAGGGAACCTGCCCGTTTCACAAGGATTGTTTCGAAGGACTCGCCTCGGGGGTTGCGATGGAGAAACGCTGGGGACAGCCTGCCGCGTCCCTCCCGCCCGGCCACCCTGCCTGGGATCTCGAAGCGCACTACATCGCGCACGCGCTCACGAGTTACATTTACACATTGTCACCACAACGCATCATCGTCGGCGGCGGCGTGGGTCAGAACCAACACCTGCTGAAACGCGTACAACAAAGGACCGTGGCGCTGGTCAACGGATATGTTCAATCGCCCGCCGTTCTTGAAAAGATCGAATCCTACATCGTCAATCCCGGCCTGGGGAATCGCTCCGGCGTTGCGGGAGCAATCGCCCTTGCCCAACAGGCCTTTCGGGAAAAGTAGCTGCGCTGGAATCGTTCGGTCTCGAACGTGAAGCCTCGCGCACCCTGCCGCGCATGTTGCAGAGGCGTTGCTGCATTGCCTGAAATTGACGCCGGGGTGATGAAGACATGAGGGCCGTGATGTTGGGGGAGTGTTCGGACAAAGTTATGTTAGAATTTCCCGAATGATTACCATGGATACCAGCGTTGTACCTGATTTTCTTAATGGTTGATTCCTGATGACTTGGAGGATGCGCGGATGGTTGGGAATACGGAACGAGTCGTAGTCACCGGAATGGGCGTCGCCAGCCCGCTGGGCTGCAACGTGGATGAGTTCTGGGATGGGTTGCTGGCAGGCAGGTCAGGGGTAACGTCTCTGGAGGGCGGTATCTTCTCCGGTATGCAGGCGAAGATCGGAGCCGTCGTGCACTACGACGAAAACAAGTATTTCGACGGCAAGGAAGCGCGGCGCATGAGCCGTTCATCTCAGTTGGGACTGATCGCTGCGGAGGGGGCGATTTCCCAGGCCGGACTTGGCGATAATGGTTTCAACCGCGAGGAAGTGGGGGTGATCGTCGGCAGTTCGATCGGCGGCTACAGCGGCTCGGAGCCGTTCTTCAAATCCTTTTTTGTCAACCAAAAGGTAAGCCCTTTCACCATTCCGATTTCGATGAACATCGGTCCCGGCGCGAACATTTCGATCAAGCATGGGTTCCAGGGTCCGCTGGTGAATGTGGATGCGGCGTGCGCCACCGCCGCGCACAGCATCGGCAACGCCTTTAACATGATCCGCAATGGGAGTCTGGAGATCGTCGTCACCGGCGCAGCGGACTGCCCGTTCTCGCCGGCGGTCGTCGCGGCGTGGGTGGCGTTGCGCGCCGTGTCCTCCCGTGAAGATAATCCCGCAGAGGCATGCCGTCCGTTCAGCGCGGACCGCGACGGCATGGTGCTGGGCGAAGGCGCGGGGATTCTGGTGCTCGAATCCGAACGTCACGCGTTGAAGCGGGGGGTTCCCATCCTTGCCGAACTCAGAGGCTGTGGCGCGTCCGCGGACAGTCATCATCTCACCCAGCCCTCCCAGAAGGGACCCGCTCTTGCCATGCGCCGCGCATTGGACGATGCAGGCATGACCATCGAGGATATTGATTACATCAACGCGCACGCAACGGGAACGGAATGGAACGATAAGAACGAGACGAAAGCCATCAAGGAAGTGTTCGGCGAGCGCGCCTATCAGATTCCAGTGGTCGGGAACAAAGCCGCGTTCGGACATTCCATCGCAGGCAGCGGCGCATTGGAGTTGATCGGTTGTATCCTGTCCCTGCGCGATCAGGTCGTGCCGCCGACGATCAATTACAAAGAAAAAGACCCCGAATGCGACCTCGATTACGTCACCGAAGGCAAGCGCAGCCTGCCGTTGAAAACCATCATGAGCAATTCCTTTGCCTTCGGTGGAAGCAATGCCGTGTTGATCGTGGGGAAATACGAACCGGCGACCTCGCACTGACCCTTTACCATTCATGAACCGAAGGAACCCGACCGCCGCACTGGTCTTCCTGCTGACGACCAGTTTCTATGTTTTTACCCTGTCACCCTCCCTCGCCTGGGGCGATGGGGTTAAACTTCAAACCGAAGCCATCACCGGGGAATCCTTCGTGCTTTCCGAGATGACTCTCGAAGAGTTTTCGCCGGACCCTTTTATCTTTTCGAAGGTCGGCGTGGCGGCGTGGGATCATCCGTTGTACATCATGCTGGGGTACGGACTGGTAAACGCCTTGCCGTCCGTGAATTCCTTGTGGCTGGTCAACCTCCTCTCGGCGGTTTTCGGAGCCGCGAGCGCCGCCCTGCTATTCATCGTCGCTCACCGGCTGACCGATTCCATCGCCGCATCGTGTTTCGCCGCGTTCGCGCTGGCGGTTTCGCACACGTTTTGGTGGCATTCCTCCACGCCTGAAGTGTACACGCTGTTCGTCTTCCTGCTTCTCGCCGGTTACATTCTGCTCGACGGATACGAAAAAACCGGGCGCGCTGCTTTCCTATTCGCCGGAGCGCTCGTTCTCGGACTGGCGGCGTCCAATCACATCCTCGCCTTTCTGGCGATACCGGCATTCGTCCTGTATTTCCTCATCGCAAAAAAAATACCGCGCTTCGATTCGAAGGCGGCGAAAAAGGCGCTCATCGGCGCGGCGGGTTTTCTGGCTGGCTTTTCGTTATACATCGTCCAATTCATACGCGCCTCAGGAAATTTTTCCGTCAACGAAACGGTGGGTCCCGCCCTCGGCTCCACCTTCCTCAGCCGACTCGATTTCTTTTCGCCGGTCATTTTGGGCAGCAGCCTTCTAACGTACGCGTCTTTCCTTGCATTTCAATTCGGCCCAATCGGTATCATTCTGGGCCTCCTCGGCGTTCGCCGAGTCTTTGCCGACACAGAACCCTCGACGCGCAAAGCCTTCGCATTTTTTATCGTGTTCATGATCTTCGGGGTTTTCTATCGAGTCACCGACCAATTCGCTTTTTTTCTGACCTCGTACATATTCTTCGCGATCCTGATGGCAATCGGAACAAGCCATGCGCTCACGGCTCTGCGGACCACGCCGCGCTTCCTTCTGACCTTCATCCTGTTTCTCACCATTTTGCTGACCCCGCCCTTCTACCGGCTCGTCCCTGCGCTTGCCCGGCAAAACGGCATCGGTGACTCGCTCCTCGGCATCCCGCAGATCGGCACCGGCCTCCGCGACGGGTTCGCCTATTACATTGACCCCAACAAACGGGGCGACTTCGATGCTTATAACTTTGGAAGCCAGACCATGCGCGGTCTGGCTCCAGACTCCATTGTCATCGCCGAGTGGTATGCAGACACAGACGAATACTTCATCCTGCGCTACTTTTACAAAGTGGAAAAGATGCGCCCGGATGTAACCATCCTCGGCTGGCACACCGAAGACCCGTTCAGTTTCGATTCCCAACTTGTGTTGGATGTGATCGCAGACTCGTTCCCCGCACGTCCCGTCTATCTGGCGTCGCTCAGTGACCAATACTACGCCGCCTCGAAATTGATTTCGGACTATTGCATCGTCCCTGAAAATAACCTGTATCGCCTGTATGAAAGAAGCAATGCCGCCCTGTCGTGCCTGAGTCCAGACTCGGTCACCGATTGATGTTCCCATCCCAACATCGTATTTCAAAGCCATCCCCTTCAACAGCCAACGCGGCGGCGTAATTTGACCCAACATCCAACGAATGCAAAGACCAACGGGAGGCTTCCTTTGCGTCGGGTCGCGTGCCGCGCAGGCGGGCTGGTTCCCCAAGCGATACATCGAATGAATCCAGGGGCAGCGACAAACCCAATCCCTGCGCTTTGATGTACGCCTCCTTGCGCGTCCAGCAGTTGAAAAATCCTGCAACGCGCTGTTCGAGAGGCAGCGCCATCAACTCGGAAACTTCATGCGGGGAAAAATAACGGGCGGCGAGACTTTCAAGTTCGATGTCGTCGCGGATGAATTCAACATCTACGCCGACCTTCCTGCCGCGTGTGACGGCGATCAGCGCGTACTCGCCTGAGTGGGAAAGGTTGAAGTCAATCTCATGATCGGGGAGGAACGGTTTGCCATACGCATTCGCAGAAAAATTCAGATCGCGAAGGTCACATTGCAGATAGCGCGCCAAAATGCGGCGCAGGCTGACATGGGCTGTGATGAAGCGAAGTCGGTCCGTGTCGAAGTGAAAACGCGCGGCGCGCCGGGTTTCATCTGCTGAAAGGGCGGATTCAATTAAATGGGCTGAATCAGCCTGAACAGTTGGGGCGACGCGCCAGATATCCACTTGATGACGTTCCATCTGAATATCGGCGGGAGGGATCTGCCAATTGCTTCGAGTCATGGTGTTTCTGCGCGCTGGAGGTCAATCCCGCCACGCCTTGAGGATGCCGATCCTGCTGAAGCCTGTTCCAAACCACTGCGGCTGTGGGAAATATCCATTCTCCACGACAACGGTGAATCCGTGCCCTTCCAACAAGGAGACCAGATCTCGATGCGTGCGTTTTTCCGAATCGAACTCATGGAATTCCATCACCACTCGTTGGATCTTCGCCATGGATTCATTCGGACAGCCGAAGAGGATGTCATATTCCGCCCCTTCCACATCCATCTTCAACAGATCGAGTCTCAGGATCTTGTGACCCACCAGAATGTCGTGCAGGGTCGTCACCGCCACTGACTCGGTAAAACTGCTCGCACTCTGCAGCAAAGAACCCATGATGGCATTGCCCGCCGGTGTGAACAGTGTCATCTGCCCACTCATGCCGGAAACCGCACTATTTTCAATGTGCAGATTCTTTACATCGTTCAATCGACGGTTTCTCAAGAGCATGTCGTGATTTTTACCGGACGGTTCATACGCGTAGACCTGCCCGCGTGGTGCCAGCTTCGCGGCGCGCACCGAAAACGCACCGATATGCGCGCCAATATCCACGATCGTGTCCGTTTCGCCGATAGAGAGGCGCCTGTCATCATACACTTTTGCCCTCCAAATCTCCCAGATCATGAGCCGGTCTGGCGTGTTGACGCGCACCCAGAATTTTGCCCCTCCTCCCGCGTTCACCACCACTTCTGACTTTCCCTGGTGCAACAGATAGGAGAGCGAGAAAAAAAGTCTGTTGAACCAGACGAAAAACCGTTCATTTTTCATGCGCATGGGATGCTCCAGCGACGAGCCGCAAAACCGGCGCGATCGTCGAGGTGATGAAGAAATGTCCGCCGGGGAACTGCTCCGCCTCAAAACGTGATGAGGTCTGGTCTGCCCAGCCTTCGAGTTGTTCGCGAGTGACGCGGGGATCGTCAAGCCCGCCGATGGCGATGATCGGAATATCCAGCAGCGGTTGGCTTGAATCAAAGCGATACGTTTCGACGGCTTCAAAGTCCGCGCGAAGGATGGGGAGAAAGAGTTTCAACGCCTCGGGTTGATTCAAAATTTCGGCAGGAATGCCGTTGAGTTTTTTCAGTGCATATAAAAATTCATCGTCAGGCAAAGCGTGAATCGGCGGATTTGGATCAGGAAATTGCGGCGCGACGCTCGCTGAGACAAAAAATAATTTCGGTTGAGGTTGTTTCTGCTGGCGCAACTTCCGTGCGAGTTCGAAGGCGATCAACCCTCCCATGCTGTGACCGAACAACGCGAACGGCTTATCCAGCAATGGTTGAATGGCTTGCAAGATATTTTCAACGAGAGTGTCAATTCTTTTCATCGGCGGTTCGTTGAACCTCGATCCCCGCCCCGGGTAGTGGGCGATGTACGTTTCAATGTCTTTTGCTGTCCACTTGTTGAACGCGGCGGGAACTCCGCCCGCGTACGGGAAAATGAACAACCGCGTCCCAGCCGCAGGGTTCGGTTGTGGGCAAACAAACCACTTTACTGAAGTCACGATGGCTTTGATTTTTCGAGGAATCCGCGCGGGATGAAATAATTCAAATACGCGGAGAACAGTGCGTCATTCACGGGGTGGCAGACGATGCCGCTCCCGTTCAGGCGGGTGAGGGTGTTCGTGAGGTCGAACTCCGGCATGAAGACCTGCGCCTCGTCCACCTCTTCGAGCAACGGCAGGTACGGCGCCCAATCGTCGGAGGGCATGTGCGGGATTTGGCTGAAGAGTTCCTCGCGCCATTCGTCGAACGAAACGGTCCGGGCTTGGAGTCCCTGCGAGGCGAGCCACCCAGCCAGATGTTTGAAGTGAAGCGGTTCGGGGTTGTCGAGGTGGAAGATGCTTCCGAAGTTTTTCTCATCCTTTGAAAGTTGCACGATCGCCGCGCTGACAAAATCCACCGGCACGATGTTGACCATCACGTCGAGGTTCGGCACACTGCCGAGCAGCACGCAGGCGCGCGTCATGCTGGAGATGAGGTTGTCGGTGTTCCACGCGCCGGTCACGCTGTGACCCGACACAAGACCCGGGCGATAGATCGCGCACGGGATGCCGCGCACCATCGCCTGCATGATGAGTTTTTCAGCGACCCATTTGCTTTGAGCGTAACCGCCGAACGGCGCGCCGACTTCATCGAGATTCGAATCTTCGCGGAACACGCGACCATCGTTGACGCCGCGCGAGTAAAGGATCGAAAGCGTGGATACGTGATGTACGGGCTTCAATTTCACGCGGCTCGCCAGCCGTAAAATCTCCTGCGTGCCCAACACATTCGCGGCTTTGTGCGCGTGATACGGATACACAAAATTGACCATCGCGCCGTTGTGAATGATCACGTCGATTTGTTTCGCAAGTTCATCGAACGATTCTTCGCTCAGTCCAAGCTGCGGAGAACCGAGATCGCCGAGCACAGGTTTGATGCGATGCGCGAGCGATTCATCCCACAACTGGTATGAATCGAGGTTGCGCTTCAAGCGTTTCAATCCCTGCTCAAGGTCGTCGGCGCGCAACAGGCAATAAATTTCCGCCGAGGTCATTGTGAGCAGATCGTTTAACAGGAACGCGCCGACGAAACCCGTCGCACCGGTCAACAGGATCTTTTTCGGATCGGCATGGTGATACACAAGATCGCCCGCCGCGATGTCTGCATCGAGTTGCGCTTCGGCGTTCAACGCCTCCAAACTCAACTGCCCGCGCTGGATGAAGTCACTGCGCGTGCGCGTCATGCGTTCGCCGCGTTTTGCACGCTCGATGGTCCGAGCAAGATTCGCCACCGTCGGGTTCTCGAACAACGCACGCAGCGGCAGGTCGGCGGCTTGCAAGCCGAATTTCTCGCGCAGCAAAAATACAAGACGCGTACCGAGCAGTGAATGTCCGCCGAGGTCAAAGAAGTTATCGTTCACACCCACCTGCTCCACGCTCAAGCCCAACACCTGCGCGCAGACTTCGGCGAGTTCCGCTTCCAACGGTGTGCGCGGCGCGACATACTGCGCGCGCAGATCCGGCCGCGATTGCGTCGGCGCGGGCAGTGCTTTGCGATCCACTTTGCCGTTCGGCGTGAGCGGCAACGAGTCAAGATTCAGGAAAATGGATGGAACCATGTACTCGGGAAGTTTCGTCCGCAGATGATCTCTGAGATGGACGTGCTCCGCTTCTTTCCCCGGTTCGGCGGGCACTACGTAAGCAACGAGACTCGCCTCCGACGAGCGCTCCTTCCACGCCACGATCACCGCCTGCTTGACTGACGGGTGTCCCATCAACGCAACCTCGATCTCGCCCGTCTCGATGCGATAGCCTCGCACCTTCACTTGTTGATCGCTTCTACCGAAGAATTCGATGTTTCCATCCGCGAGATAACGCGCCAGATCGCCAGTTTTATAAATCGTTTGCTCTTGCGGGGTCTGTGACCCCACAGAGTTGCCCGCTGATACGGCGGTCTCAGACCGCCTCGGAGCAAATGGATCTGGGATAAATCTCTCTGCCGTCAACTCAGCGCGATTCAAATACCCGCGGCTGACGCCGTCCCCGCCGATATACAGGTCGCCGATCACGCCCACAGGGACAGGTTGCAGATTCGAATCGAGAATGTACATCTGCGTATTGGCAATCGGTCTCCCAATCGAAACAGTGTTGGAAATTCCTGAGTGGATCGAATCCACTTTGTAAATCGTGGACCAGATCGTCGTTTCGGTGGGACCGTATACATTCCACAGCCGCGCGCCGCGCTGGAGCAATGCCTCGGCTAAGTCGTTCGTCAGTGCTTCGCCGCCGCACAGGATCTTCAGATCGGGTTTTCCGTTCCAGCCCGCTTCGAGCAACAGACGCCAACTTGCGGGCGTGGCTTGCATGAACGTGATTTTAGAATCTTCCAGAGAGTGCGCCAGCAATGCACCATCCGCAACGACCTCAGAGTTTGCGATCACAACTTTCGCGCCTACGGTGAGCGGCAACAACAATTCAAGCACGGCAATATCGAATGAAAGCGTCGTCACCGCCAGCAAGGAGTCGTCCGCTGTGATCTCCAGATCCTTTTGCATCGAACACAGGAAGTTCACCACCGCGCGGTGATGGATCTGCACGCCCTTCGGTTTGCCCGTCGAGCCAGATGTGTAGATGACGTAAGCAAGATCATCGGCGGAGGCTTTCGATTTTTTGCCGCGCTTCCCCTTCACTTCACCCAACGCGTCGAGGCAAATAACCTGCGCATCCGTCTTGGGGATTTCAGGCAACAAGGTTGACAGTGTGAGGAGAATCGAAGCGTTGGAATCCGCCAGCATGAACGCGAGCCGCTCCGCCGGGAAGGACGGATCGAGCGGCAGGTACGCGCCTCCCGCCTTCAACACGCCGAGCAAACCAACCAGCATATCAACTGAACGGTTCACGAACAAGCCAACGAGAGTCCCCGGCCCGACACCTTGCGCGGTCAACACTTTGGCGACTTCGTCCGCGCGCTTGTTCAATTCCTTGTAGGTAACGTCCCGAAGGTTTCTTTCAGACCACTGCGCCGAGTCACCCGAACCTTCGGGACGTTGTTCAAACTGAATTGCGATGGCATCGGGAGATCGTTTTGCTTGCGCTTCGATCAACTCGTGAATGCAAAGGTCACGCGGGTAATCGGTTTGTGTTTGATTCCAATCAACCAGAATTTTTTGTTTTTCCAATTCGTCCAGGAGCGAATACTTCGAGACAGGCCTTGTCGGGTCAGCGGCAATCTCACGCAACAACGAGTGGAAATGCTTCAACATGCGCTGGATGGTTTCGGTATCGAACAGGTCCACGTTGTATTGCAGCGCGGCGGCAAGACCTTCCTCCATTTCTGCCATCATCATGGTCAGGTCGAACTGGGCGGGTTCGCCGCCGAGCGCGATGGATTCGAGGAGGAGACCGCTTAATTCCATGCGCGCGCCGTCCAGCCCTAGGGCGAATGGACTGAGCATTTGCACATCCGCTTCATGGGCTTTTTGCAGGATGAACATGGTCTCGAACAACGGCGGGCGGGATGAATCGCGCTGGATGCCGAGTTTCTTCGCCAACAGCGCGGGCGGATAGTCCTGATGTTCGAACGCGCCGAGCGCGGTCTGCTTTACGCGCTGGAGAATTTCATTGAATGATGGATTGCCCGAAAAATCTGCTTTCAATGCAATCGGGTTGATGAAATAACCGACGAGGTTTGACAAGTCAGCATGGCTTCGTCCCGCGGTCACCGAGCCGACCAAAAATTCACTTTGATTTGAATAACGATGCAACAGCGTCTGGAACGCGGCGAGCAAGGTCATGAACATCGTCGCGCCATGTTCCTGCGCAAGGGCTTTCAACTTCTCGTAAAGTTCGGCATCCATGAAGAGATGCTCCGAATCGCCGCGATAGGTCTGCATCGGCGCGCGCGGTCGATCGGTGGGCAGGTTCAACGCAGGGAGCTGCGCGCCAAGTTGCGTTTGCCAGTAGTTCCATAACTTTTCGCCGCGTTCGCTTTCGAGCATCGCCGCTTCCCAGCGCACATAATCGGAGTAACGCGCGGGCAGGGCGGGCATTTCCACTGGTGAGTTGTTTTTGTTCGCTTCATACAGCATCAACAACTCGCGCGCCAACACGGTCATCGACCAGAAGTCCGTGACGATGTGATCCATTGCCAGAAGAAAGATGTGCGACGAATCCCGCGTCAGGTGAAGCGCGGCTCGGATGACCGGGCCCGCCTCAAGGTCGAAGGAGGCGTGCGCGTCCCTGGCAAGTTGTCCGCGAAGCATCTCATCATCCAATGCAGATGAATCCACCACGCGGAAGATCCCATCCATCGAGTCATGCACACGCCGCATCGGTTCGCCGTTCACAACGTGGAATGTGCTTCGCAGCGATTCGTGCCGCGCAACGAGTTGATCGAAAGCGCGCTGCAACGCGTTCACATCGAGATCGCCGTGGATGCGGATCGCGCCCGCCACATTGAACGAAAGTTCATCGGGCATGAGTTGATGGAGGAACCACAATGCCTGTTGACCCACCGAAAGCGGACTCTCGCTGGACGCGTGTTGTGCGATCACGAATGGCGCTTCATCCTCTGTGTTGGCTGATTCCAAATTCTTCCGTGCTTCCGCGGCCAGGGACGCAATGGTCGGTCCCTGCAGGAGACTCGCCACCGAAATTTGCGCACCAAGTTTCGTCTCAAGCGAGTTCTTCAGTTCCATTGCCATGAGCGAATCAAGGCCGAGCGTGTCGAGCGGAGTATCGAGGCTGAGACGCGAGACGTCCATGCTGAGGATGCGCGCGGTTTGGTGGCGAATTAAATTTTCGATGTCAGATTTTGCGGGTTGTTGATCCCGATTTTCCCTCACCCCTAATCCCTCTCCCAATGGGAGAGCGGGATTCTGTTTTGCTTTTCCATTCTTTCTCTCGACAACTTTTTCTTCTTTTGGTTGAGACTTTCCATTTGAGCGCGGCGCTGGAACCCTGTTTGTTTGTTCCTCTGTTTTCTTCTCAACATCCAGCCAATATCTCTGCCGATCAAACGGATAGTTCGGTAACGCAACTTTCTCGCGCGTATACCCTGCATCGAATCCTCTCCAATCCACTTCCGCGCCTTGCACGTAGAGTTGACTGAGACTGCTGAGGATCGTTTGCCACTCGTCTTGATTTTGCCTCAACGACGGTAGCCACGCGGATTTTGACTCAGGCAGGCAGCGTTTTCCCATTCCCAATAACACAGGCGCGGGACCCATTTCGATGAACGCATCAATCCCCAAGTTGGCAAGCGACTGCATCCCTGCGGAGAATTTCACTTCCGCGCGGATGTGGTCGCGCCAATATCTGGCATGGAGGGGTTGGGTGACAGATTCGCCAGTGACGTTTGAAATTAAGAGAACTTGAGAATTGGAGTATTCAACGCGCTGGGCAAACGTTTCAAACTCATCGAGGATCGAATCCATCAACGGAGAATGGAAGGCATGTGAAACGACGAGCGGCTTGGACGAGATGCCAAGTTTGGTCAGTTCATCAACTACATGTTGTACAGCGGTTTTTTCACCGGAGATGACCGTGTTGTCGGGCCCATTCGAGGCGGCGATGGAAACTCTATCTTGATACGGCTTCAAAATATCCGAGATGCGGGTGACCTCCGCGAAGACCGCGACCATCGTCCCGTCTTGTGGAAGTCCGCCCATGAGACGTGCGCGTTCGGCGATGAGGCGCAGTCCATCTTCGAGAGTGAACACGCCCGCGATGCACGCCGCGACGTATTCGCCGACGCTGTGTCCCAGCAAGGCATGAGGCTCGATGCCCCACGAAAGCCACGTCTGCGCGAGAGCATATTCAAAAGCGAAGAGTGCGGGCTGTGTGTATTGGGTTTGATTGATAGTCGAATCGTTTTTGTCGGCGAAGATGATTTCAAGCAGGGAACGATTCAGAATCGGGTCAAGAATCGACGCGCACTCGTCCAGCGCAGCGCGGAAGACAGGCTGAGTCTCGTATAGTTCTTTACCCATACCTGCGTATTGCGATCCCTGACCCGTGAAGAGGAAAGCGATTCTTGGTTGCGCCCCCGGCCTGGTTTGACCTGTTGAAAGGAAGGATGACTCGGACGAATGTAGATAATCATCCAACCCTTTCAGCAATTCATCTTTTGAACCGGCTTGCACCACCAAACGATGCTCGAAATGCGAGCGGGTAGTGTTGGAGGTGAAGGCAAGATCAGGTATTGCATATTGCGAACCGAGTATTGAGTCACTGAAAGACCGAGCCAGTTCCCGAAGAGCGTTTTCAGATTTGGCTGTTAATGTCAACAAATGGCGCGGGCGTTCGATGTTATTTAACTTTTTGTTTTCGACAACCAGCGGCGCATCGGACAGGACGATATGCGCATTCGTCCCGCCGAAGCCGAACGAACTCACGCCTGCAAAACGGGGTGCTTCGCGCCGCTTCCACGGGCGGAGATAGGTGCCAATTTCGATGCGTGAGTTTTCCAGCGAGAGATATGGGTTGATTTCTTTTAAGTGCAAATGTGGCGGGATGGCTTCGTTCTGCATCGCAAGCACAACTTTGATCAAGCCTGCGATCCCCGCCGCCGACTCAAGGTGACCGATGTTCGTCTTCACCGAACCGACGACCACGCGTTGACTCGACTTGTCTCCCAACACCGCGTTCAACGACGCCATCTCGATCGGGTCGCCAAGCGGCGTTCCCGTTCCGTGCGCTTCGACATACCCGACCTGATTCGGCGCTACCTGCGCTTGATTCAATGCCGTGCGAATCACATCCTGTTGCGCGAGCCCGTTCGGCGCGGTGAGACCGTTGCTGCGCCCGTCCTGATTCACCGCAGAACCGCGAATCAAAGCGAGGATGTTGTCGCCGTCTCGCTGTGCGTCTGACAAACGTTTGAGAATGACAACGCCGCAGCCTTCACCGCGCACGTACCCGTCCGCGCTGGCATCGAACGTTTTGCAATGACCATCGGGAGCAAGCATCCGCGCTTGTGAAAATGTAATGGTCAATTCAGGCGTGAGGATTAAGTTCACGCCTCCCGCCAACGCCAAATCCGATTCGCCGCTTCTGAGACTCTGACACGCGAGGTGCACAGACACGAGCGATGAAGAACATGCCGTATCCACCGCCATGCTTGGACCGCGCAGATCAAACACATAGGACAATCGATTCGCCGCAATGCTATGCGCGTTCCCCGTGCCGGCATAGGCGTCGATCATTTCCGGATCGTCGAACTGAAGGCGCGAATAATCGTAACTGCTGATGCCGACGAACACGCCCGTGCGCGTCCCTGTGAGGGAGTGCGGGGGAATGAACGCGCTCTCCAGCGCCTCCCAGCTCACTTCAAGAAGGAGGCGTTGCTGCGGGTCCATGCGCGCCGCCTCGCGAGGAGAAATCCCAAAGAAGGCGGGGTCGAACCGATCGATGTTGTCGAGGAACCCTCCAAAGCGCGTCAGGGTCTTCCCTCTGGCTGGTTCATCTGCGTGGAATTGGTCCACATCCCAGCGGTCAGGCGGGACCTCGGTGATCGCGTCCACGCCGTTACGGAGCAGGTTCCAAAATGCGTCGGGGTCGTCTGCCTGTGGAAAGCGGCAACTCAAGCCGATGATCGCGATCGGTTCGTTGATATCCTTGAAAGTCGGTTGCGGAGTTGCAGGGGTTGAAATTCTTGCTGGTTGTGAATCACTCGCGAGAAAATTTGCCAGCGATTCAATCGTCGGGTAATCCCATGCGAGGGTGGGCGAAAGTTTGCGATTAAGAAAAACTTCAAGGTCACCTGTAAGACTGACGGCTTGAACCGATCCAAGTCCGTAATACGTGAAGGGCTGGCGCGGGTCAATTGCGGACGCGTCCATTTCGAGCACTGCGGCGATGCGCGTCAGGAGGAAGGATTGAACGGCTTGAAATGAATGCGCGGGTTGTGAGATGGCTGGAGCGTAATTCTCCCTCACCCCTAACCCCTCTCCCTCAGGGAGAGGGGAACCGCGCCGCCACTCCCCAACTAATTCCAACTTGCCATTCAGGAACGCGGATTTGGTGGCGCGGCGCTGGATCTTTCCGCTGGAGGTTTTGGGGATGCTCATCGGCTTGACGAGCGCGATGGCGAAGGCTTGCAGGTCATGTTTCTCTGCAACCGCCTGCCGAATCGCGGAGGCGACTTCGTTCACGTCGGCTTGACGACCTTGCCGCGTAACTTCCTGCACGATGACGAGTTGTTCTTTTCCATTTTCGGCCACCGAGAACGCCGCGCCCGCGCTCGCTTGCAACGCAGAGTGACTGGCTTCAACGGTCAATTCAATATCTTGCGGGTAATGGTTGCTTCCGTGAATGATGATCAAGTCCTTCAAACGACCCGTGACAAACAACTCGTCGTTTTGCAGAAAACCCAGGTCACCTGTCCGCATGAAGGGACCTTCATTATCTGCCGTGTACGCGCCGAACGTGCTGCGCGTTTCCTCTTCCAATCCCCAATATCCTTTTGCCACGCTGGGACCGGTAACCCAAATCTCGCCCACTTCGTTTTCAGTGCAACGCGTCAATGTGATTGGATTCACCATCACGATCTTCTGATCAATGATGGATTTGCCGCAGTTGACCATGGTCAAAGAATTCGCATCGTCGGGAGAGGCAGTGACGACTTCATCGCGCTCCAACGCTTTGCGGTCAATCGTCAACGTGCGCGGCGCGGCTGGACCGTCTCCGCCGGAGACGATGAGCGTGCTTTCTGCCATGCCGAAGCAGGGGTAGAAGGAACTCGCACGAAAGCCGACCAGCCCGAAGGTCCGCGCGAAGCGTTCGAGAGTCTCGGGGCGAATCGGTTCGGCGCCACAGAAGGCGAGTTTCCACGCGTGCAAGTCCAGCGATTCGACCTGTTCGGGCGTGATCTTGTCCACGCACAGGTCGTAGGCGAAGTTCGGCGCGCCGCTGGTTGTGGCTTTGTATTTGCTGATGGCGTCGAGCCAGCGGAAGGGTTTTTGCAAAAACGAAACGGGCGATATCAACGTGGATGTTCCACCGATGTACATCGGCTCAAGGATGCCGCCGATGAGCCCCATGTCGTGATAACTCGGAAGCCAGAATGCGCCTGAATCGGTTTCGTCAAGTTGAAATCCGTGACGAATCGCTTTGAGGTTGTGCATCAGGTTGCCGTGCGTGAGCATGACGCCCTTGGGTTGACTCGTCGAACCCGACGTGTATTGGAGGAACGCGAGCGTGTCCGCGTTGATATTCGGGTCGCGCCATTCCGCTTCAGACCCCGATGGCACATGCTCGGTATCCAGCCAGCTTAATGCTTTCAGGTCGGGCGATTGCTCGAAGCGTTGTTCGATATTGTGAAGGATGGCGGACGTGGTCAAAGCGAACTTCGCCTGCGAGTCCGCCACGATGGCCTGGATGCGCGGGACGGGACGGTTCAAACGCGGCGGGTAGGCTGGCACCGCCGCCGCGCCGGCATACAGACACCCGAAGAACGCGGCGATGTAATCCAAGCCTGCAGGGTACAGGAGCAGCACACGTTCTCCGCGCGCGCCGTGCGTTTCGAGCCACGCGGCGACGGCACGTGCGCGTTGGTCCAGTTCGCCATAGGTGACGGCGAGAATGTCAGAGCCGTCATCCTCCAGGAATCTGTAAGCCAGATTGACCGGATACTGTTCCGCTCTCTGACGCAATAGATCGACCAGGGTACGGGGAGTATGAGATTGGGAGCCGGCGTGGGTTGACCTTTTCATGAATGTCTACCTGTATTCTCTGAAATCACTACTTATAACATGAAAGCAGTTATTCGACTAAAACTTTGAGAGTCGGGGAGTGTCCAACAAAGAGCACATAACCTGTCATTGCGAGCCCGATAGGGCGAAGCAATCTCCGAATCGGCGAGGAGATTGCTTCGTCGGGCTGCGCCTTCCTCGCAATGACGGAGGCTTTTG